>NZ_JAERJD010000010.1 GCF_018257795.1 Citrobacter sp. JGM124
CCCATGCCGAACTCAGAAGTGAAACGCCGTAGCGCCGATGGTAGTGTGGGGTCTCCCCATGCGAGAGTAGGGAACTGTCAGGCATCAAATAAGCAAGAACCCCAGTCTGACGACTGGGGTTTTTTGCGTTATGGCCCCTGAAAGCTGGTTAATACCAGCTATGCAGTATTTTTGCTGGGGCGGATGCAGCCAGTAGGTATCAGGACAAAAGACAGGAAGAATGGCGGTAGTGCGATAGTCCCGCAGCGCCATGCTGTACCCAGAAGTGAAACGCCCCGACGAAGGGCAGAGTAGGGTCTCCCCATGTGAGAACAGCGAACAATCTGGCATTATATAAGTAAGAACCCCGGTCGAAAGACCGGGGTTTTTTGCGTTATGAAGACATAGAATGCTCCAGATGGCTGTGCTGATACCCGTTACCGGGAAATATATTCAGCATCAGTATACGAAGCCAGCACAGAACCAGAGGACATCATGCATCAGATTAAGCAGAACCCCGGTCACAAGATAGTTTTTACATCTGGAATGAAATAATGGATGACTCACTCTGAACGTCATTCAGTCAGGTTTCACTGTTCGATACACATGAAATCAGGCGTCTGAAAATGACAGGGCTGGTTTGATGAAATACGTCATTATTCACCTGGCTGTCATCCTGTCCATAAGGGCGAGTGAATCGCTGAGAATGTCCTGTATTCTTGTTTTATTCCTCTTTCATAACAATTTAACACTGAGATGTGAAATTACTTTTATAAGAAAATGGCTATTTTTATCATAAAAAACATATTGATATAAATCATTCTTGTATTTATTCAATACGCTGAATTTGTGATGACTCAACTTTTAATGTGAAATTGTTATGAGTAGACTATTTAACCACAGAGAAGCAGTAGGCGGAGGGCCGTATGCTAAGTGCCAATGAGCGTCGGGATTTTATCTATCGATATGTTCATGAGAATCAGCTGGCCAGCTATAACGATCTTGCTGAACTGACCAATGTTTCTCACATGACTATCCGTCGTGATGTGCAAATACTGGAGCGTGAAGGGAAGATAATACGTGTCAACGGAGGGATTCAGTTAAGCGCATTATTAAGCCAGGAATTACCGTGGCAAGATAAATCCTATCTCAATCATAAAATTAAAAAAGAGCTTGGGAAATTTGCTTTCTCACGTATTAGTGAGGGTACCATTGTTTATTTAGATGCTGGCACGACAACATTTGAGATCGCTTGTTCGATTCCTGATAATTTCAGTGTAACTGTTGTCACTAATGATTTTTCAATCAGCAGAGTCTTGATGAATAAACCTGGTGTTGATTTGTTTCATGTTGGTGGGAAAGTAGATAAACGTAATTATTCTTGCGTAGGATTAAGTGCTGCAAATTTTATTAAAGCGCAAAATATAGATTTGGCTTTTTTGAGTACCAGTTCATGGGATCTGAAACATGGTATATCAACACCCTATGAAGGGAAAGCGATCGTGAAGCAAACCGTTATTTCTGTGGCAAATAGGAATATATTAGTTTCAGATAGCAGTAAATACGGAAAATATGGTTTTTATACCGCTTGCCCACTAAGTAGTGTCGATGAAATTATTACTGACAGTATTTCTGGTGAATGCAAAAAGAGTTTGAAAGATATCGACTCACCCAGAATAACCTTTGTTGATATATTCTAAATATGGAACGGTGAATGAACACTGAAAATAAAGTACGTGAAGAAATTTGTCGAGTGGGAGAAAGTTTGTTCCGCCGAGGATACACTGTGGGCACCGCTGGGAATATTAGTGCTAAATTAAATGATGGTTGGCTAATTACACCAACGGATGCATGCTTGGGAAATTTGATTCCAGAGAATATTGCCAAAGTTAATTTACAGGGAGAATGGATCAGTGGTGATAAACCTTCAAAAACATTACGCCTGCATCAGGGAATATATAAAAACAATGATAGCGTTAACTGTGTTCTACATACCCATTCTACGTGGTTAGTATTACTGACGCTGACAGGTGTCTGGTCAAATGAGGCAATATTACCGCCGATTGTTCCTTATCAAGTGATGAAAGTGGGGCGAATCCCGCTAATTGATTATGCAAAGCCTGGTGCACAACAGGTTGCAGAGCGTGTTACCGAATTAGCGACAAGTGTCAAAGGTGTCATGCTGGAGCGGCTTGGGCCAGTAGTATGGGGTGCATCTGTTTCTCAAGCCAGCTTCATCCTTGAGGAGCTGGAGGAAACGGCTAAACTTTGGCTTAACTCTGGAGCCAATATTCCTCCACTCTCTGATGAAGCGGTTAATGAATTATGTAATACATTTAATTGCCAGTGGTAGTCCCCTCTAACCCTAATATATAAAAAAGGTAACAATATGTCTGCATATGAAATTATGCCGCGCGTAGCGTATTTGATCGCGGTCGCAATGCTTGGCTGGTATACATCTAAAAAATTCAAAATAAGCTCTCAGGATATTTCTAAATTACTTATTTACATATTTTCACCAATAGTTTGTTTCGTTCTTATTTTGAATTCTCCGGCGCAAATTAACTATGCAATGTACTCTGTAGTATTTTATGTTGTATCGTGTATTGCCGCATTTATTGCATTATTCGTAGGGCGTTTACTGTGGAAAGATAATCGTGCAAACCTCTTTGGTGCCGCAGGTGGACAAGGTAATGTTGGTTATTTTGTTTTACCTTTAGCAATAGGGTTATTAGGTGGTAGCAGTGAAGGTGCTGCGGCTATCAGTATTGTTGTATTTGCTAAAGTTGCATCCAGTATTTATGAATTTACCGCCGCATATTACATTACTGCACGTGGCCGTTACTCAATAAAACATAGTCTGATGATGGTCATTAAGATGCCAACGTTGCATGCGGCATTGCTGGCGTTGATCCTCAAGTATTTTAACTTTGAATTACCTAATGTAGTAAAAAGCAGCGTTGATGGCTTTGTTGGTGGATATAGTACACTGGGTATGATGATTATCGGTATGTCATTGGCTCGATTTGATAAACTGGTTCCAGACTGGAAATTTGTTACCTCTTCTATTCTGTGGAAACAATTACTTTACCCGGTAGTTATTATCGCAATATTCCGTACCTTCAACTTGAATTCTTCAGAATATGTTGTGATGGTCATGTTAGCCTGTAACCCTCTTGCTGCAAATATGGCCGCGGTTGCTGCAAACTTGGATGTCCACCCAGAAAAAGCCGCATTCGCCATTATGGTGAGTACCATTCTGGCTATCATTACCGTGCCATTAACCATCGCATTCGCTATCTAACTTTACTTAACACTGAGGGAGTTGATGATGTCAAATTCCACAAAATTAAATGTGCATAGCGCACTGGTTGTCCGTTCACCTTTTGACGCATCATTGCTGGATGCCTATCGGCAAGATCATGGCAGCGTGGAGGCGACCTGGACACCGACAACGGTCTTAATGAAAAATATTGAAAGCGGCCTTGCTTGTGATGTGGTTATTGTAACCGATAGCGCCATGGACAAACTGATTACTGATGGCATTGTAGATGCTGCCACACGTCGACCACTCGTGATCTCCAGTATCGGGTTTGCTGTGAAAAAAGGCGAAGAACACCCCACTATTACGACGCCTGATACTTTGCGTGAAACTTTACTGAATACTCGTTCGGTATGTTATTCCATCGGTGGAGCAAGTGGGATCCACTTCAAAAATGTCATCCGTCAGTTGGGTATTGAGGAGCAGGTCGATGCAAAGGCTTGCCCTATACCTGAAGGGTTTACGGCGGAGAAACTGATCACTGGCGAAGCGAGTCTTGCTGTTCAGCAGATCAGTGAATTACTGGTCGTGCCGGGTATTGAAATTGTCGGTAGCCTGCCTGAGGAAGTGCAAAAAATAACATCCTTTTCTATTGCTCTTTTTAGAAATTCGCCATGTAAAGCACAGGGCCAGGCATTGATTGATATCGTCACAGCCCAAACAGCCAAGGCTGAGTATGAACGCTTTGGCCTGACCAGTCGCTTCTGACGGAAAATGAAATGACAAAGAAAATAGTACTGTTACATGCGACCCAAGTCGCTATGCAGCCTATCGCAGCAGCAATGGCGGAACGCTGGCCAGATGCTACAGCGATACACCTCCTTGATGAGGGGCTGTCCCTGGAGAGGGCCAAATCTCCGGCATTGACCCCGGCATTACTTGACCGCTTTGTTCGATTTGGCCTCTATGCCAGAGATATGGGGGCTGATGGGATTTTAGCGACTTGTTCCGCTTTTGGCGAAGCGCTGGATGTTCTTGCAGAGAAGGTGTCGATCCCAGTATTAAAGCCAAACGAGGCCATGTTCGCCCAGGCGCTTGAGACTGGAAATCGCATTGCTATGGTGGCGACCTTCAGTCCAGCAATCGCAGGGATGGAGCAAGAATTTTACGCTATGGCCGCGGCATATGGTCGGACAGCAACACTGACGACCCTTTGTGCGGAAGGGGCTTTGGAACAACTTCGCGCTGGGAACGATAAGGGGCATAACCAGCGAGTTGCCGAATGTGCCAGTCAGCTGGCTGACTATGATGCCATTGTGCTGGCACATTTTTCTACCTCACGTGCACTGAATGATGTTACGGAGGTAGTTTCCATACCCGTGCTGGCGGCCCCCCAGGCAGCGGTAGAACGAATGAAAATCCTGGTGCAGAAACAGGGAGGAGAACCGACATGCTTATAGGCGTCATTGCTGATGATTTTACCGGAGCCAGTGATATAGGTGTGACCCTGGCTAAGGGATTATTAAACGAAGGGGGATTAAATACCGCCTTATATATGGGGGTTCCAGATAGCCCGGCCGCGGATCATATTGGCGCAGGCGTCATTGCATTAAAAAGCCGTTCGCTACCTGTAGAGGAAGCTGTTGCTACTTCTTTAGCGGCCTGTGACTGGTTAATTGATCAAGGGTGTCAGCAAATTGTTTTCAAATATTGCTCAACCTTTGATTCTACGCCCGATGGTAACATCGGGCCTGTTGCTGAAGCACTGGCGGAGCGACTCAATGCCCGTGGCGTTGTAGTCTGTCCGGCGTTTCCTGATATGGGACGTACCTTATATCAAGGGCATCTCTTTGTAGGAGAAAAGCTGTTACATGAGTCTGGCATGGAGCACCACCCATTAACACCGATGACTGATCCTGATGTTCGTCGCTTGTTATCGCAACAGATTAAGGGATCACAAGGTTTCATTGCGTGGCAGACCGTGCAGAAAGGTAGTCAATCTCTGGTGGAAGCTTTAGAGCAGCAAGCTGCGGCCGGACATACGTTGGTGGTGGTCGATGCTATTACTAATGGTGATTTGATCACGATCGGTTCCGCTTGTATGGGTGCTAAGTTAGTGACAGGGGGATCTGCCGTCGCTCAGGCTTTGCCGCATAATTTTATTGCCCACGGTGATATCACTGGAAGTTTTCCTGAAGATCTTAGCCTCAGTGGGCCGGGAGCGGTATTAGTGGGGAGCTGCTCGCGAATGACCTTGCGTCAAATATCCAGGCATGAGCAAGAATACGCTGTTCTGCACATTGCTGCCGAGGATTTGCTGGCAGGTAAGGTATCATTACAGTCGGTTGTTGATTTTGTCTTCACGCAGCAGAGCCGTATTCCTCTGGTGACAACATCAGATGATGCGGGTAAGGTCAGTCAGCTACAGGCGCATTATGGGCGGCAGAAAGTCGCGTCAGCCATTGAGGATTTTTTTGCTACTCTGGCTGTTCGTTTAGCCGATGAGGGCATCACACGGCTGGTAGTCGGTGGCGGCGAAACCTCAGGGGCTGTAGTGAAAGGATTATCATTAAACTCTGTCGTGATTGGCGCAGAAATCAGCACCGGAATCCCTTCTTTACGGGCGGATCGCGGGGGAAGTTCAATGGTTCTGGCGTTAAAATCCGGTAATTTTGGCACTGAGGATTTCTTCCATCAGGCATTTCTCGCCCTGGATCAAAAAGTATCCTGACCTCATCGCGCTGGGCCAGTTTCATGGCCTGGCGCCATTTGCACTATGATTCATTGAGATAAAAGGATCCCTGTTTTGACTGCACTCCTCTACGTTACGTTGGGTGTCCTGGGTATTTTCTGTTATTTCATTAATAACAAAACAATGGCTATTTCCATTGCTTTTCTTTTGATAATGAAAGCGACACCCCTGCGTATTTACTTTCCTTATCTGGAAAGGCAAGGCCTCTCTCTGGGTATACTTATTTTGACGGTAGCAGTACTTTCCCCGTTGGTGAGCGGCTCCTTTCCTGTCAATGCCTTGTTGAAATCGCTGACTGACTGGCGCATGTTAGTGGCGATTATTGTCGGGATACTGGTTTCATGGTTAGGGGGGCGTGGTGTGGCGATGATGACGACACAGCCAGGAATGACGGGGGGATTGATCGTCGGTACGGTGATAGGTGTGGCATTGTTCCGCGGTGTACCCGTCGGGCCACTTATTGCCGCAGGAATTGTGTCATTATTGATTTTTACGCGTTAATAACTGGCAGATGTTTTCATCAGCCAGTACGATAATCTACGGATACTCTCCATATCCCCCATGTTTGTTCCCACTCATCTGATTACCGCCGTTCCGATATTTATTCCGATTATTTTAGACGACAGACATAACGTATCAGAGCAATACCCAGTTAAGTCTCCCTGCCGCTATTACCGGGGCTCTATTCTTTGCCTGCCCCGGTATGTCGTAACCTTATTCGCCATGCTTTTTGAGGTACTGCTTTCTTGACTGCTCGGCCTCTTTTTTGGCTTTTTCTGCCAGCGCTTCGGCTTCTTGTTCTGTGACCTGTTCACCGGCTTCATGCATTTTTGCCAGCCCTTCATTGACATCAGTAGTCAGGGGTTCTTTGCTCATATTTATCTCCTTGCCAGAAAAAATAGACCTTTTGATCATAGTCCAGTCATCCGGCATATTTTTGTTTTTTTGCGCTATGAGTAAAACGAGAAGGGATCAAAAAACCAGAGCGACTGGTCTTTTCCTTACCGTCAGTATCACTACCTGACGGTCAATAAAAACCAATGACTTTATCGTTATCAAGTAGAGTCACCGTCAGCGTGCTGTATATCTGGCTTTAATTCATTTTGTTGAATACTCAATGAACAGATCCCTTTTGTTGATGGGCGCACTGATACAAGGGAGTTGAGATTCCAGCCACAGACTGAATGAGAGCAGTTCAGCTTCACAGAATGCGTGCCCAATAAACTGAATGCCTATTGGCAGATATCTGCTGGAATAGCCTATGGGTAAGGTAATGGCAGGCAAACCTAAAAATGTCCAGGGGGCACAAAAAGAGGCATCGCCAGTATATGCCTGTCCCATCGGGGCGACTCCTGGCGCAGCCAGCGAGAGTATGACATCGCTGTCAGGGAAATAGTCATCTCGCTGCTCACGCGAATCTGTCAGTAACGTAATGGCTTGCTGATATTTTTCTTCAGGGATGCTACGCCCCCGTAGGATTAAGTCAGCAGTTTCTTTGCCTACACTCTCCAGTTGTTCTCCGACATCAGATGAAAGACACTGGTTAGCTTCATATGCCAGAATGATTTCCAGCGCAGCTAACCATTTTTCAGATAAATGAGAGGATTCCAGCCGCTGGCATTCAATTCCGTGTGATTCCAGCAGGGTCACTATCTCGAAGTAATGGGCTTTTAGTTCAGGCTCAACCTCTTTCCACTGTGCAGGAAGATACAGGCTGACTTTCCGTGGCATCGTGGCAACAGGTGCCGTGATTTCAGTACGCTGCTCGATAAAGAGCTGATGGCAAAGACTGGCATATTGGCAGTTTGTCACGATAAAGCCTAAGTGGTCCAGCGAGTGTGCCAGGGGGTGAATACCGGTCGTCGGTAGTAGTCCATAGGTGGGTTTGAAGCCTACGACGCCACAATAGGCGGCTGGACGAATAATCGAGCCGACGGTTTGTGTTCCTAAGGCGATATCAACCATACCCGCAGCTACAGCAGCAGCTGAACCACTGGATGAACCCCCGGGAGTGTGTTTCTGGTTCCAGGGGTTCTTTGTTCCCGTAGCATGACGCCATGCAAATTCCGTGGTCGCTGTTTTGCCAAGAACGATGGCCCCCATCTTTTTTAGCTGCTGCACAATCCAGGCATCCTGACTCGGAAGATATGTCGCAAATAAAGGACAGCCATAACTGGTAGGCATATCTTCAGTATCAATGAGATCCTTGACCGCGACAGGCAATCCCGACAGTGGCAGATCAGGCGATACAGTCTGATAACTTTCTGGAAGAAAGGTAAAAGCCTGTATCTGTGGCTCTCGTTGTTTTACCATTTCAATGGCTCGTTCCAGTCGGCTTATTTCTTTCATTATTCCTCCGGTTTATTCCTGAATCTGTCGGCTATTTTTGATAAATGTTATCCACGACATCGGCATAGGTAACCTGACCAGGCTTAATGTTGCCGATATATTCCTGAACACTGAGGGCATTATTGAATGCAGCTTCTGATATATATGGATTCACTGCATAAATATTATTGGCAGACAGCCGGTTAACGGCATCAGTGACAACTTTAGGGTCCAGGGTCGGGAACTCTTTAATCGCGACCTGGCGGGCAATATCCGGGGAGTTATGCACCACACTTTCAGCTTCTGCCAGTCCGGCAATGAAGTTTTTAACCATTTCGGGTTTATCGGTAATCGTAGATTTTAAGGTATTGATAGTGGAGAACATAAAATCCCCCTTATACTTGTCGTTAAACCCGTAAACTACTTCATTGCCACTGGCAAGCCCCTGGGATACCTGAGGTTCATACACCGCCGCGGCATCAGCACGACCGACACTGAGTGGTGAAAGTTCGGTTCCTATTTGCACGGTAGTCAGCCCGACATCAGGAATGGCTTTATCTTTGATTAATTGCTGAAATAAGTAAGTACTGGTACTGGGTGGCATGGCCGTGGAAACGGTTTTTTTCTGTAAGTCCTCAACCGATTTAATGTTGTTCTTCGGTGGTGCAATCACCCATACAGGCACGCCTGAAACGACCATACCAATAGTGGTTATTGGAGCACCTTTCAGATAAGCCAGTACTGCGGTCATTGGATCCTGGAGTGAGAAATCACTGTGTCCCCCAATCACGGCAGCAACGCCCTGGGATCCACTGCCTGCGGTCATCAGTTTTACGTCAACGCCGTGTTTGGCAAAAATACCCTGATCAATACCCACATATAAGGGTAAATATTGAATTGAGTGAAATGCTTCATAAATAACAGCGGGCTCATTTTTTTGTGCATAGCTGGCGGTGATGCCAGATGCACCAAACAGGACGACAACAGAAAGTAACGAAGGTAAAAGTTTCATTTTATGCTCTCCATTTAACGACTTTTTTCTCAATGTGTTGAATAAGTGCTGTCAATAATGCAGCCATGATAGTTAAGATAATAATGCCCAACCAGACCGTATTCAGATCGAATAGTGAACCTGCGACGAATATTAAATGACCTAACCCACTGTTTGATGAAATATACTCACCCACGACAGCACCAATGAGTGCAAACCCGACATTAATTTTGAGAATTGAAAATATCCATGGGATAGATGATGGAATAATCAATTTTTTGAATATCTGTGCATTTGATGCTTTAAATGATTTGAATAAATTCATCAGGTCACGATCAATGTCTTTCGCAACAGCACAGGCAGAGATCATTGCCACAGCAAAACAAGAAATAGCAGATAACCATATCTTTGATGACGTTTCAGAACCGAACCAGATGACAATTAATGGCCCCAATGCAATCTTAGGAATGCTGTTTAAAATTACGGAAAGCTGTTCACCAATTTGTGATATTTTTGGATAAAACCATAATCCGAGTCCTAATATAATCCCCAGCCCGCTACCAATAATAAGCCCCATGACGGTTTCATAAAATGTAATCCATGTGTCATAAAATATTGTACCCTGCTCGACACTGATAACGGCAGCATTATAAATACCGGCTGGTGAGCCCAGTAGCTGACTATTAATCCACTGTTGCTGGGCAGCTAGCCACCATAAGCAACCCAGTATAAATAGAATAAAAGCAACAATAATTGAGGCGTTGCGGCTATCTTGATTTTTCTTCAATTTCACAACTCCTATTTACCATGAGTAACATTATTCATTCTTAATCCATTCCATATTTGTGTGTGGTAATCATGGAATTCCGGTGCCCCCCTTGCGGAAACCGCCGTCCTTTCTCCTTGTGTTGTCAGGGTGATTGTTTGATTCATCACTATTTTTGCTGGCCGCCCGCCCAGTAGCACGACCCGGTTACTCATCGCGATAGCTTCATCAATATCATGGGTGACCAGAATGACGCTGGTATCCCCTGTTTTGGTGAGATTCATCACGTCGTCTTCAAGCATTAAACGTGTTTCATAATCCAGGGCAGAGAAGGGTTCATCGAGCAGGATAACCGTCGGGTCACATAGCAGGGTTCTGGTGAGTGCCACCCTCTGTTTCATCCCCCCTGACAGTGAGGCAGGATATGCATTTTCAACGGAAGAAAGTCCATATCGCGCAAGCATTTTGACAGCTCTTTGACGGTCATCTTCTGTTGTCTTACGGTATAATTCCACTCCCAACAGAGCATTGTCTAAAATAGTTCGCCAGGGCAATAACAAATCTTTTTGGAGCATATAAGCAATGCGTCCGGGAGCACCATTATGAGCATCACCTAATATCACCTGTCCTGCTGATGGTTTTAACAGGCCTGAAATGAGATTGAACAGCGTACTTTTCCCCGCACCACTTCTGCCGACCACTGCTACAATTTCACCTTTTTCCACCACAAAATTGAGAAACTGAAAAAGCCGCAGCTCCTCACCATTCTCAAGTACAAAATGGTGGCTTAATTGATTTATCTCCAGGGGACTGGAGGTTTCAACACGTTGCGAATTACTCATACCAGCTCTGCCTATTAGTTAAATGAAATTGTATTTTTTTGAATATTGCACGGATCGTGCCAACGCGTATTTTTTTTGAAAAAATGCGTTATCTTTTGAGGGGTGTTTTGAGGATATTTTTCCCATGATACAACGATAATGAGATGCTAATGCTATGTAATGTCAATGGTTTATTGTTATGAGTGCTAATGCCTGTTTTCTGGTTTTTATCGACAGAAGTCTATTCTCTGAATTACAGCCGTATGAGTGTGATAATAGTATGTGTCTGCATGGAATAAGGCATTTGCGCTCTAATATAGTGCAAATGAATGAGAGTGTTCATTTCTGGTAAAACATGCATCATTATAATGCAATCAGATATAAGAATTTATTATTATCCATCGTTTTTATTTTGTAATTACCATTGCTGATAGTGTATGAGATCAAGCGATAGTACAGGGTAAGAATTTTATTATATTACCACTGTCAGTGTGTTTTTTATTCAGGCTATGCTCTGAATGGATTTTGAAAATAAATGTTTCTGAGGCAGTAAGTTTTTATTTTTTAATAGTCCGATAGTGTGGCGTAGTTTGACATTATTATTAAATTTTTTTACGTGATATTCGCGGTCATTTTTAGCATGGCTGGTGGGCGACTTATGCTCCCAGTCATATGAGGAGAAAAGTGTGAATACTGAAGTGTTATCATCAGGTGTCGCGACTATAACTGATTATCGTATTAATGGTCAGCGTCTTTGGGACTCTTTAATGACGCTGGCTGAAATAGGTGCAACGGCGAAAGGGGGCTGTCGCAGACTGGCATTGTCAGAAGAGGATAAGCTGGGGCGGGACTTAGTGGTAAGCTGGGGTCAGGCTGCGGGGTTGAGCATTACCGTAGATAAAATAGGTAATGTATTCATGCGTCGCCCGGGTAAGAATCCACGTTTACCTCCAGTGCTTGCAGGCAGTCATATCGACACGCAGCCGACAGGGGGGAAATATGACGGCAACTATGGTGTACTGGCTGCTCTTGAGGTCATCCGGACGTTAAACGATTTCAATATTGAGACAGAGGCACCTGTCGAAGTGGTATTCTGGACCAATGAGGAAGGGTCACGTTTTACTCCTGTCATGATGGGATCTGGTGTTTTTACCGGGATGTTTTCGTTGGATGATATTTACATGACGACGGATACCGAGGGTAAAAGCGTTGGAAATGAACTAAAAAAAATAGGGTATCTTGGAGAAGAAGAACCCGGAGTTCACCCGGTCAGGGCCTATTTTGAAGCCCACATTGAACAGGGACCTATTCTGGAGGCCGAAAACAACACTATCGGTGTTGTGAGCGGTGCGCTGGGGGTTCGCTGGTATGACTGTACCGTCACCGGGCAGGATTCTCATGCCGGGCCAACACCGATGTCATTACGCAAAGATGCCTTACAGGTTGCTACCGTTATTATGCAGGCTGTGATTGAGATTGCGCGTAAAACACCTGAAGGGCGGGGAACCGTGGGCAGCGTCTACGTGCATCCGAACAGCCGTAATGTGGTGCCAGGTGAAGTTAAATTCTCCATCGATTTTCGGAATACAGACGATGAGAAAGTCGATGAAATGGATACATTACTGAGACAGTGTATTGCGCGTCTACAACAACAGACAGGCCTTAATATTGCTCTGACACAAGTAAGCCATTATTCTGCCAGTCGCTTTGATGAAGGGTGTCAGGCTGCGATTGCTTCGGCAGCAGAACAGCTTCATTTCCCTTTTCAGTCAATTGTCTCCGGCGCCGGGCATGACGCCGTCTTTATGATCAACAAAGCCCCTAGTGGTATGATTTTTATCCCTTGCAAAGATGGCATCAGCCATAATGAAAGTGAGTATGCCTCGCCTGAGCATGTGGCTGCTGGTGCGAATGTGCTATTACAGGTTATCCTTCAGTATGCACAATAAGTAGCGGCCAAAGAGCTTAACTGAGCGTGGTTATCCTGGTGGAGGATGTCAGTGGCAGGGGACTGGGCTTTCACATGAGTGTGATACCGGGAGTAGCAAGCCATGACTGACTGCAACCCGATGTGAAAAAAGGCGCAACCCCATAGCGAGTTGCGCCTTTTTTATCAATGGATTAACTGACTAGTATCAGTTCATGCCATATTTTTTCAGTTTCTTGCGAAGTGTACCGCGGTTGATACCCATCATTAACGCAGCACGGGTCTGGTTACCGCGGGTGTATTGCATCACCATGTCCAACAATGGCTGCTCTACTTCAGCCAAAACCAGCTCGTACAGATCGTTAACATCTTGACCGTTCAGTTGAGCAAAATAGTTCTTCAGTGCCTGTTTTACGGAGTCACGCAGGGGTTTTTGGGTTACTTGATCCTGAGAGTTCACGGTAGAAACGGTCAGTACGTCAGAATTTACGCGTTGTTCGAACATAGTTCTGTCAGCTCTTTATTTCTGTTTAGGCAAAATTTTCGAAGTATGCCTCCAACGCCTCCAGCTGTTCGCTGGCATCCTCAATGGCGTTGAATGTGCGCCGAAACTGGTCATTTGGAGCATGTTCCTGGAGATACCAGGAAACATGTTTTCGTGCAATTCGATAACCTTTAACCTGACCATAAAAGTCATGCAGGTCACGAATATGAGCACAGAGTAAGCGCTTAACCTCCGCCATAGGCAAAGACGGTAGCAACTCTCCAGTGTCCAGATAGTGCTGGATTTCCCGAAAGATCCAGGGTCTTCCCTGAGCTGCACGTCCTATCATTAGAGCATCAGCTCCAGTGTAGTCGAGCACAGCTCTGGCTTTAAGCGGGTCAGTAATGTCACCATTCGCGATTACCGGAATGGAAACCTTCTGCTTAACTTCCCGAATACTGTCGTATTCAGCATTGCCCTGAAATAAACAGGCGCGGGTGCGTCCATGAATTGTCAGTGCCTGAATGCCACAGTCTTCAGCCAGTTGGGCAATTTGTACACAGTTACGGTGCTCAGGATCCCAGCCTGTGCGAATTTTCAATGTGACCGGCACATCCACTGCATTGACCACCGTTGCCAGGATATCCTTGACCAGGCTTGGGTGTTGCAGCAGGGCGGAACCTGCCAATTTTCGATTCACTTTTTTAGCTGGGCAACCCATATTGATATCAATAATTTGGGCACCATTAGACACGTTAATACATGCTGCTGCAGCCATTTCATTCGGGCAGCTACCTGCAATTTGCACGGTACGAATACCCGGTTCATCCACATGAACCATCCGTAAACGGGATTTGTCACTGACCCATACTTCTGGATTAGAAGACATCATCTCGGAAACAGTTAAACCGGCCCCCATCTCGTAACACAGCGTTCTGAAGGGTCTGTCTGTAATACCCGCCATAGGTGCTGCAATTAGCCGATTTCTGAGCTGGTAATGTCCGATGCGCATGAGTTAAGAAATGACCATACTGTGCCTGCAAGGCGGCGTATATTACGCATTTTTTGCCTGAGATGAAAGGACAAACTTTGAGCAATGCGTTTAAAACATGTAAATGATACATGTGCTTGTCCAAGGTTAAGCTAAATTACACTTAAAAATCAAAAGATTACCATTAAAAGGTTGTTTTATGATCTATTGAATTTTCATTATAATTAGCACATCTCTGCCTCTCTGAAGCAGGCACATGTAAGGTAACTTGCTGTATTAATGAACACTTTTTCTTTTTATGTAAACGAGCTCTCATATTTTTGAGCTCGTTTATTGCTGCGCTTATCGTGATTACACCCCAGTCTTATAGCCGGTAATGCGACACCATTCCTCTTTTTCTGCAACGGGGTCAAGAGTGAATACCCCCTCATAGGCTTCACAGACTCCAGCAGCCTGGGATGCCAGTACGCCAGAAAGCCCAAGCAGACCGCCTTGCACGGGAAGGACACTAATCAAAGGGGCAAGTTCACGCAGCGGGCCTGCGAGGATATTGGCGACGACGACATCTGCCTGCATATCAGCAGGTTGATCCTGTGGTAAATAAAGCGCCAGTCTGTCGGATACGCCGTTACGTTCTGCATTATCCCTGCTTGCCTGAATAGCCTGTGGATCGATATCGATACCAATTGCCTTCTCTGCACCAAGCTTAAGCGCAGCAATGGCCAGGATACCGGAACCGCAGCCAAAATCGATAATTGTTTTACCCGTCAGATTGATGCTGTCCAGCCACTCAAGACACAGGGAGGTCGTTGGGTGGGTGCCGGTACCAAACGCCAGGCCCGGGTCTAGCATGACGTTAACCGCATCTTTGTCCGGGACGTCGCGCCAGCTTGGGCAAATCCATAACCGCTGGCCAAAGCGCATGGGGTGGAAATTATCCATCCACTCACGTTCCCAGTCTTTATCTTCCAGTTGTTCAATTTTATGCGTGAAGCCAGGGCGTAACAGCGGGCAGTATTCAAGCATTGCCACCACTGCTTTCATCTCGGTTTCTGCGTCATACAGGCCTATCACATCCGTGTCTCCCCACAGGCGTGTTTCACCTGGTAAGGGCTCAAATACAGGGGTGTCATGGGTATCCTGAAAGGTCACCGAAACAGCACCGCTCTCGATCAGTGCATCACCGAGTTCTTCGGCATTTTCACCCGTGGTGTTTATTTTTAGTTGGATCCATGGCATAGAAAAACTCTTTATTTATCAGTAGGTGAAACAATAGGATATTCAGCGACATCCTGACCAAAACGGTTACCGACTACGAATGCCAGTAAACTGAGTAGTAAGGACGGTATTATCGGGTGGAAGCCGAAAAATTGAATATTAAAACTGGCCAGCACAGCATACAGCAGCGCCCCGACGATCATTCCGCTCAACGCCCCTGCTGCATTGGCTCGTTCCCAATACAGGCCCAACACGAGTGGCCATAGGAATACCGCTTCAAGCCCACCAAAGGCCAGCAGATTAAGCCAAATTATCATTTCAGGAGGACGCCAGGCCGCCAGCAGGAGCAACGCTCCGAGGATTAAGGTGCTGGCGGAAGAAAGGAGTTTAAGCCGTCTCTCATTGTTTACCTGATCAGGACGAAAATTAAGGTAGAGATCTTTGACTATGGTTGCGGAAGACTGCAGCAACTGGGCGTTGATTGTCGACATGATCGCCGCCATCGGTGCGGCGAGGAAGATCCCTGCGGCAACGGGAGGTAACACGGTAATCATCAATGTGGGAATGACCAAATCAGGAACATTAAGGTCAGGAATAATCGCACGCCCCAATGCGCCCGCCAGGTGCATGCCGAACATTAAGATCGCGACGACAATGGTGCCAAGAACGATTCCACTATGCATGGCTTTACTGTCTTTGTAAGAGATGCAGCGAACCGCAGTGTGAGGAAGCCCAATCACGCCGAAACAGACCAGAACCCAGAAGGAGGTCATAAACGCCGGGGACAGAATATCATCAGCGCCCTGGGGAGAGACCAGTTTTGGATCAATATGCTGCAGTGTTTCTACGGCGTTATGCAAACCACCAGCAGCGTGCACAATCGCTATCAGTAGCAGGATGGTACCAATCAGCATCACCATCCCTTGCATTGTGTCGTTCAGTACACTGGCGCGGAAACCGCCGAAAGCGGTATAAAGTGCGATGCTGACACCAAATATCAGTAATCCTGTTTCATAAGGGATACCTGCGGCTGTTTCCAGCAAGCGCGCCCCGCCAATAAACTGAACCGTCATAGCGCCAATGAAAGCGACCAGCAGGCTAAAACTCGCCAGCCAAACGAGCAAACGACTACGATAGCGGGCATACAGCATATCGTTCAATGTGACTGCATTGTAACGGCGCGCAAGAATAGCAAACTTTTTCCCTAATACACCCAATGACAACCAGACCGCCGGTAGCTGAATCATTGCGAGTAATACCCACCCCAGCCCGTACTTATAAGCCGCACCAGGGCCACCGATAAATGAACTGGCGCTGATATAAGTCGCAGTCAGCGTCATTGCCAGGACAAATCCGCCCATGGAACGATTGCCGAGAAAGTACTCATTCAGGAAGTTCCCTGTACGGTTACGACGCATGGCATACACTGATATCCCAAACACCAGGAACAAATAGATGATTAAAGGCCAAATCACGTCATGATGCATGATCATCCTCCAGAGGCATATTGCGATAGATGACTCTGACCATTAACCAGCACAGTAAAATGAACAGGAGTGGGATAAGCAGACATGCCATTTCAAACCAATGGGGTAGGCCAGTCGGGCCCTGTGTATTATCGGGTATATAGGCAGCCAGCAGCCAGGCAGCCAAGTACAACAATGTTAGCCATAGCGCCCAGCGCGCTTCTTTACTGGCCTGAACAAATCGCTTGTCCATGATAGCCTCGTGGGTTGAGCACAGAGCGACACTTATGTACCGCTTTAGATGGATCATTAGAAAGGAAAGGGCCGGAAGCATCCGGCCCTTTTGTCACACCATTCATGTTCTATGTAAACTTAGTCCTGGAGACCCAGTTTCTTTTCCAAATAGTGGATATTAGCCCCACCTTTCTGGAAGTGTTCATCGTTCATGATCTTGGTCTGTAGTTCAATGTTGGTTTTTATACCATCGATAATCAGTTCAGCCAGGGCATTTTTCATGCGTGAGATAGCGATTTCGCGTGTCTCTCCGTAGCAAATCAGTTTACCAATCATTGAGTCATAGTAAGGAGGAACGGTGTAGCCAGCATAGATATGTGACTCCCAACGAACCCCAAAGCCACCAGGAGAATGGAAACGCGTGATTTTCCCGGGGCTTGGCAGGAAGGTATTAGGATCTTCTGCGTTGATACGGCACTCAATTGCGTGGCCCTTAACATGCACATCTTTTTGCTTAATGGACAGTTTCTTGCCAGAAGCAATCAGCAGCTGTTCTTTAATCAGGTCTACGCCAGTGATCATTTCGGTCACCGGGTGCTCTACTTGAATACGGGTGTTCATTTCAATGAAATAGAACTCGCCGTTTTCAAACAGGAACTCAAAAGTACCTGCGCCACGGTAGTTAATATCTACGCAGGCTTTGGCACAACGCTCACCGATAGCACGACGCAATTCTGGCGTGATGCCTGGTGCTGGAGCTTCTTCAACCACTTTCTGGTGACGACGCTGCATTGAACAGTCACGTTCAGCCAGGTAAATCGCATTACCCTGACCATCAGCCAGAACCTGGATTTCGATATGACGCGGGTTCTCAAGATACTTTTCCATATAGACCATATCGTTGTTGAAAGCTGCTTTTGCTTCCGCACGGGTCATATTAATGGATTGTTCCAGTTCACTGTCGCTGCGTACTACACGCATACCACGACCACCGCCGCCGCCAGAGGCTTTGATAATGACCGGGTAGCCTATGCGTTTTGCATGGGCACGGTTCTTGTCCATATCGTCGCCCAGTGGGCCATCAGAACCTGGTACACAGGGAACACCGGCTTTTTTCATGGCTTCGATAGCTGAAACTTTATCGCCCATCAGGCGGATAGTTTCAGCACGAGGGCCTATGAAGATAAAGCCTGAACGTTCAACTTGTTCAGCGAAGTTGGCGTTCTCGGATAAAAAACCATAACCCGGGTGAATGGCCACTGCGCCAGTAATTTCTGCTGCAGAGATGATAGCCGGGATATTTAAATAGCTTTTTACCGAAGGAGCCGGGCCGATACAGACCGTCTCATCTGCCAGTAATACGTGTTTCAAGTCGCGATCCGCAGTTGAGTGGACAGCAACAGTCTTGATGCCCAGCTCTTTACAGGCACGCAGAATACGCAGTGCAATCTCACCACGGTTGGCAATGACAATTTTTTCCAGCATGTTCGCCTCGTTATTCGATAACAACTAACGGCTCGTCAAACTCTACCGGCTGACCATTTTCAGCCAGAATGGCTTTCACCACTCCTGCCTTGTCCGCTTCGATCTGGTTCATCATTTTCATTGCTTCAACGATGAACAGAGTATCGCCCACATTCACTTGCTGGCCAACCTCAATGAAAGGTTTTGCCTCCGGTGTTGGGGTGCGATAGAAAGTTCCTACCATTGGAGAACGTACAATATGACCACTCATTTCCGCAGCAGCGGGTGCTTCTTTAGCTACGGGCGCTGCTGTCGGTGCGATAGCCTGAGACAGACCTGGTTGTGGTGCGTACATTGGTGCCGCATAAGCTTGTTGCATCACTGGGTTTCCAGCGTTAACTGGCGCACGACTGATGCGCACAGACTCTTCACCTTCAGAAATTTCCAGTTCAGAGATGCCAGACTCTTCAACCAGTTCAATCAGTTTTTTAATCTTACGAATATCCATGAGTGAGTTCCGTACTCTTGTTTAGATAGATTTTGACAAGCGTTTTACCGCTGTCTGAAGTGCATATGAATAGCCATCGGCGCCTAATCCACAGATTACCCCAACGGCTTTATCAGATAGGTATGAATGGTGGCGAAAAGGTTCACGTGCATGAACATTGCTGAGGTGAATCTCGATAAACGGGATGTCGACAGCCAACAAAGCATCACGCAACGCGACGCTGGTATGTGTAAAAGCGGCCGGATTAATCAGGATGAAGTCCACAGTACCTTTAGCCTGATGAATTCGGTCAATTAACACATGTTCAGCATTTGACTGCAGGTGGTCAAATCCAACCTCTAAAGCATTGGCCTCTGTCTCAAGTGTATTAACAATTTCTGATAACGTCCGACTGCCATACGTATCTGGCTCCCGGGTTCCTAACATATTTAGATTAGGACCATTCAATAGTAAAATGTTAAATTTACACGACATCGTGCCACCATCTCCTGCAATGTTGCCAGTAGCAGACAAAATATACTTAAGTTGTCTGATTGTCATCTCTTAAGCCAAAAAATGCGACCCAGAAAAAACAGAAGTCGCATATTATAACTATTTCGTGGCTTTTGGCAGCTAAATACTGGCCTTATCTGGGAAGATTATCAACCACTACCCTAAAATAGCCGATGGGTTGAATCCTGGCTGGAATGTGGTGAATGTGGTGTAACTAGTTCGTCTTGCAGCAGAATTTCTTATATCGCAGGGCCAGTAATACGAGTGCCACCAAAGCATACAGCAGAGGTTGGGGAGACAGTATTTTAACCGACCAGATAAAGTGAATTGATACCAGAATCAGTATCAAGTAGACGCTATTATGCAGTTTTTGCCAACGGGAACCTAAATATTTCATCGCGGAGCGGGTTGATGTCAGGGTCAGAGCAAATAACATGACCCAGCTTATCATCCCAAGGGTCAGATAGGGGCGAGTGACTAACTCTTGCCCCAGCAGACTGAGGTTACTTATTCCCAGTTCCAGTACCGAATAGCTGAGTAAGTGTAACGTAGCCCAAGTGAAACACCAAACACCGAGCAGGCGTCGGGTACGGATGAGTAATGGTTGCCTGATATAGCGAGCAAGGGGGGCAACAACTAAGGTTATCAGTAGCAATTTTAGCGCCATCAGGCCGGTAAAATGCTGAATATCTTTCACTGGATCGGCGCTGAGTTTCCCCTGGATAATGGCAAAAATTAACCATACCAGTGGTAAAAAAGCGGCCAAGTGTAGCAACGCTTTTAGCCATAAGATCCGGTGAGAGGTTAGACGCATTCAGAAGTTCTCCTTAAGATTCATACCTCGATAGAGAGAGGCAACCTGACTCGCATAGCCATTAAACAGCAATGTTGGCTGACGTTTCACATCAAGTATGCCACCGGAGCCAATAACTCTTTCTGAGGCTTGGGACCAGCGAGGGTGATCAACGTGTGGGTTCACGTTGGCATAGAAACCATATTCGTTGGGGGCAGCCATGTTCCAGGTTGTTGGCGGAAGTTCAGAAACGAGTCGAATACTCACGATCGATTTAATCCCTTTAAAGCCATATTTCCACGGTACGATCAGCCGTACTGGTGCCCCATTCTGCGGTGGGAGAGCTTTGCCATAAACACCGACTGTTATTAGTGTCAGGGGATGCATGGCTTCATCCAGACGTAATCCTTCCACATAGGGGTATGTCAGCCCACCACCGATAAAGCGATCTTTTTGCCCTGGCATTTGTTCCGGATCATACAGCGTTTCAAAAGCGACATACTTAGCGTTGCTGGTGGGTTCGACCAATGAGAGTAATTTGCTCAGAGGAAAACCGATCCATGGCACAACCATCGACCAGGCTTCAACACAACGCATACGATAGATACGCTCTTCCAGTGGAAAACGTTGGTGCAGTGCGTCGAGATCCAGCGTGAGGGGTTTAGCCACTTCTCCACTGATAGTCAGTTGCCAAGGATCGGTCTGAAGTTCCCCTGCATTGGCCGCAGGATCTGCTTTATCCAGACCAAATTCATAGAAGTTATTGTATCCCGTGACTTTATCTTCGGGCGTCAGACTTATAGTGGACTGCCATTGCTGTGGCTGGCTAAAAGTCAGAGGTTTTCCTGAGGGGGCGGGTGGTCTGTCGTTACCTTTAAACCAGGACAGAATATTTGCCCGAGCTGGTTGAGGCAGGGCTAAGGCTGCAGCACTAATACCCAGTGCTTTTAGTACCTGACGGCGCTTCATGATAAACACAGATTCAGCTGTAACATCAGCCTCAGTAAGATGGGGGACCTTTTTCATAGCGCTCTCCTTTATACGAGAGTGACAGCATGAATGAGATGACGCTGATTCGCGAATATGTCACAAAAAATTGAAATTTAGACCCGAGACAGAATTATCTCGAGTCTGACGGAAAGTATTAGTTGATTCTTACCAGTGTCCTGCCATGGCTCTTATTTTCCATAATAGCGCTGGCGTATTCAGGGGCCTGAGCGAGGGTTATTTCAGTTGCCGCTTGTTGATAGAAGCTCTCTGGTAGTTCCCGGGCAAGTCTGGCCCAGGCGGCAAAACGGCGGGATGCTGGAGTCATCACCGAATCAATGCCTTGCAGACGGACGTTACGCAGAATAAAGGGCATTACCGTGGTTGGCAGGGAAGCGCCGCTGGCTAAACCACAAGCAGCAACACAACCCCCGTAGTTCATTTGTGCCAGCACTGTTGCCAGTATCTGACCGCCAACAGTATCAATAGCACCGGCCCAAGTCTGCTTCTCCAGCGCTCGGGATTCGGTAAATGCCTGTCTGTCCAGAATGCGAGTGGCACCTAATTTTTTCAGATAGTCGTGAGTACTGGTTCTGCCTGAGACAGCAACAACCTGATAGCCTCGTTGGTGTAACAACGCGACAGCCGTACTGCCGACACCACCACTAGCACCTGTGACGACGACTTCACCGCTTTGTGGTGTGACGCCCGCTTCTTCTAGTGCCATAACACACAACATAGCAGTAAAACCGGCGGTACCAATGATCATGGCTTTACGTGCATTCAGCCCTTCTGGCATGGGGACTAGCCAGTCTGCATTGACCTGCGCCAGTTCCGCCAGTCCACCCCAGTGGTTTTCACCGACTCCCCATCCTGTTAGCAATACGGATTGCCCGATGTGATAGCGACCATCTTCACTGCTATGAACTTTACCCGCAAAGTCGATTCCTGGAATCATTGGGAACTGCCGGATGATTTTCCCTTTTCCTGTGATGGCGAGTGCATCTTTGTAATTTAATCCGGAGTATTCAATTTCGACCGTGACAGTATCGGCGGGGAGAGCTGACGTCTCTAATACTTTCACCGCTGCGTGGGTTTGACCTTCATCCTGTTCCAGAACTAATGCTTGCATGACAAATCCTCGAGTACTTACGTTTAAATTAACTTAGCAAACTATACTTAACGCCGTTGCATAAAAGCGATTAATCTCAATGAATGTGTCGATTGTTATCGTTATATTTGTAAACTTTTGGCGTTTAGTGTCGTGATGTATCTGAGATTATGAAGGATGATAATGAGATTTATGTTGACTGGCTGGAGTTAATATGAGGACGAAATTAACAGCAAAGCTTTCTGTTTTAATGACTTTATTAACCGGATTAACACTTATTGTTATCCTGGTTGGTTGTTCATTAAGCTTTCTCTATTTTACTCAGCAAAAAGTGGAGCAGCGCGTTATTACCATCGCATCGATGATTGATATTCACTTGGTTTCATCGTCACCTGAAATGTTAAGGCCCTGGCTGCGTGAGATGATGGTTTTGTCTGATATTAAAGGGATTAGCCTGATCAGCGACAATGGTGATGTTTTCAAATATACACTACATGGCAATGCTTTATCTGACCCATCACAAGATCATCTGAGTCAGATAACGGTGAGTTTAATCCATCATCCGGGCGCATATGTCACTCTGACTTATCAGAACATTATTGGTAGTTACTACAAATCAATGCTTCCTATTATTCCTCTTTCCGTGGGCGGTGGACTTGTCATTTTAATTCTACTGTTGTTCCTGCTTCTGTATCGGTTGAAAGCGTTTTTGATGGGGCAAGAATTACTTGAGAACCGCGCTCGTAAAATTGTTATCGGTGAGCGTGGCAGCGAAATGAAAGGTTCTGTGCAGGAGCATCCAACGGCCACCGGTAGGGCTCTGGATATATTACTCAGCGATTTACAAATAGCCAATGAACAACGAAATCGCCTGGATACATTAATTCGTGCTTTTGCTGCACAGGATGCAAAAACAGGACTCAGTAATCGGCAGTTTTTTGAAAATCAATTATCTACCTTACTGGATGAACATACCCAAGCCGGTGTCTATGGCATGGTGATGATTATTCGTCTACCTGATTTTGAACAGTTGCGAGATCTGTGGAGCAGTGAGCTGGTTGAAGACTATCAGTTTACCTTAATTAATCTGCTCTCTACTTTTGTTTTGCGATATCCCGGCGCAATACTGGCACGCTACGTTCGTAATGATTTCGCAGTACTCCTCCCATATCGCAGCTTGAAGGAGGCTAATGGGTTTGCCAGTCAGCTACTTAATGGGATTGATGCCCTGCCATCGACGCGTATGGTAGATAAAGAGAATATGCTGCATATTGGCATCTGTGCCTGGAGGAACGGACAAACTAAAGAGCAGGTGATCGAACAAGCGGAAATTGCTACCAGGAATGCGGTACTTCAGGGGGGGAACAATTGGTGCGTTTATGACGAAAACTTGCCTGATACTGGGCGTGGAAGCGTGAAGTGGCGTACTTTATTGGAGCATACGTTAAAACATGGGGGACTCAGGTTTTATCAGAAGCCGGCGGTAAACTTCCGGGGTGTGGTACTGCATCGTGATATCCAGTGCCGTATTTTAGATGGTGACCAGGAGATACTTCCTGCGGAGTACATGTTGTTAGTGGAGCAGTTTGGCCTGTCTGAACAATATGACCAGCTTGTGATCTCACGTTTACTGCCATTGCTGCGTTTATGGCCGGACGAAACATTTGCGATTCCGATTACGGTGACCTCCTTACTCTGTCGAACTTTTCAGCTCTGGTTACAAAATACGTTAATGCAATGTGAAAAATCACTGCGTTCACGGATTATTTTTGAACTTGCAGAGGAAGATGTGTGTCAACACATCAGTTCGTTGTCTTCTGTTGTGAGACTCATCGTTGCCCTGGATGGGCAGATTGCCGTGATTAATGCCGGGCTTACGGTCGTCAGCACCCCTTATATTAAGGCGCTGGACATTAATTTGGTTAAACTGCATCCGGCAGTAGTGAGAAATATCGGTAAGCAGGCTAAGAATCAGTTGTTCCTTCAGAGCTTAGTTGAAGCATGTAATGGAACTCGTGCTCAAGTCTTTGCCTCTGGCGTGAGATCGCTCAGTGAATGGCGAACGTTGATTGATAATGGTGTAGCCGGTGCGCAGGGTGATTTTATTGCTGCCGCCCAGTTGCTGGATAATGACGTGAAAAAATATTCGAAAAGATATTCGGTTTAACCTGCTGTTTGCCATTATTTCACGTAGAATAACGCCCGCTGCATCTTAAGGGGACATGCATGTTTGCCGATCAGATTATCGCAGCCGTTGTAAATCGGTTTGTTACTGTGAGCGAAACGTTTATCCCATCATGTTTGCTGCATTTTTGTGCACATCTTGTAGAGATGTTTCAGATGTGTAACAACTGTAGTGAACTGCACTATTTTTCACCGTTGTAGAACATTTTTCCGCCTTGTCGCTACAACGAGTGGTTGGTAAAGTAAGCGGGTTTTTATCCGCCCCAGCTTTCAGGATTATCCCTTAGTATGTTGAAAAAATTTCGTGGCATGTTTTCTAATGACTTGTCCATTGACTTGGGTACCGCGAATACCCTTATTTATGTTAAAGGACAGGGCATTGTATTGAATGAACCATCCGTCGTGGCGATTCGTCAGGACCGCGGTGGTTCCCCAAAAAGTGTGGCAGCTGTTGGTCATGAAGCCAAGCAGATGCTGGGTCGTACGCCGGGTAATATTGCGGCGATCCGTCCAATGAAAGATGGCGTTATTGCTGACTTTTTTGTGACCGAAAAAATGCTCCAGCACTTTATTAAGCAGGTTCATAGCAACAGTTTCATGCGTCCAAGTCCACGTGTGCTGGTGTGTGTTCCTGTCGGGGCAACTCAGGTTGAACGCCGTGCTATTCGCGAATCAGCCCAGGGCGCAGGTGCGCGAGAAGTCTTTCTGATTGAAGAGCCTATGGCAGCGGCTATCGGTGCAGGTTTACCCGTTTCTGAAGCAACTGGTTCGATGGTTGTGGATATCGGTGGGGGAACAACTGAAGTTGCGGTTATCTCTTTGAATGGCGTGGTGTACTCTTCATCGGTACGTATTGGCGGTGATCGCTTTGATGAAGCGATTATCAATTATGTCCGTCGTAACTATGGATCTTTAATTGGTGAAGCCACTGCAGAACGTATTAAACATGGTATTGGTTCTGCCTATCCTGGTGATGAAGTTCTGGAGATAGAAGTTCGTGGCCGTAACCTGGCAGAAGGTGTACCGCGAGGTTTTACCCTGAATTCAAACGAGATCCTGGAAGCATTACAAGAGCCTTTGACCGGTATCGTGAGTGCCGTCATGGTAGCCCTGGAACAATGTCCGCCAGAACTGGCCTCTGATATCTCTGAGCGCGGAATGGTGTTAACAGGTGGTGGTGCGTTACTGCGTAACCTCGATCGTTTGTTAATGGAAGAAACGGGGATCCCAGTAGTAGTTGCAGAAGATCCATTGACCTGTGTAGCCCGAGGTGGCGGCAAGGCTCTGGAAATGATCGACATGCACGGTGGCGACTTGTTTAGCGAAGAGTAACCGTCTCCGGTACAGGGAAGCCAGTGGGCTTCCCTTGCTTGTTGGTTTGGGAATACGCATAGCCTATGAAGCCCATTTTTAGCCGTGGACCGTCGCTACAGATTCGCCTTATTTTGGCAATCTTAGTGGCGATTGGTGTCATCATCGCCGACAGCCGTCTGGGTATGTTCAGTCAAATCAGAGCATACATGGATACTGCGGTTAGCCCTTTCTATTTTATCTCTAACGGTCCTCGTGAACTGCTCGATAATGTGTCTCAGACCATCACTTCACGTAACCAGCTGGAACGTGAGAATCGGGTTTTGCGTCAGGAATTGATCCTGAAGAATAGCGAACTGCTGATGTTAGGCCAGTATAAGCAGGAGAACTCTCGCCTGCGTGAGTTGCTCGGTTCCCCCCTGCGGCAGGACGAACAAAAAATGGTCACCCAGGTCATCTCGACAGTGAATGATCCTTATAGTGATCAGGTGGTCATTGATAAAGGCAGTGTCAATGGCGTTTACGAAGGACAGCCCGTTATCAGTGATAAAGGCGTTGTTGGCCAGGTCGTGGCTGTGGCAAAACTGACGAGTCGCGTTCTATTGATTTGTGATGCAACGCATTCGCTACCGATCCAAGTTTTGCGTAATGACATTCGTGTCATCGCCTCTGGTAATGGCTGTACTGATGATCTACAGCTTGAGCACCTTCCTGCGAATACTGATATTCGTGTCGGTGATGTGCTGGTCACTTCTGGCCTGGGGGGACGCTTCCCTGAGGGTTATCCGGTTGGGGTCGTTTCTTCCGTTAAGCTTGATACCCAACGTGCTTATACCGTCATTCAGGCTCGTCCAACGGCTGGATTACAGCGTCTGCGTTATCTGTTATTACTGTGGGGAGCCGACAAAGAAGGCCTGACCCCAATGCCGGCGCCTGAAGTACATCGGGTGGCAAATGAACGTTTAATGCAGATGATGCCACAGGTATTACCCTCTGCTGATGCCATGGGACCACCGGCCCCCGTCGCTTTACCCGCACCGACACCCGCCCCTGTGAATGGGGGAAGTCAGCCCCGAACAGCAGGGGAACACTAGTGGGACGTTATCGCAACCAGGGGCGTTGGGTTATTTGGATCTCTTTTCTCATTGCTTTGCTTTTGGAAGTGATGCCCTGGCCGGATGATTTAAAGTTATACCGGCCTGATTGGGTCTTACTGATATTGCTATACTGGATCCTGGCACTGCCGCATCGCGTCAATGTCGGGACGGTGTTTGTGATGGGCGCCGTCATGGATTTAATCAGTGGCTCCACACTGGGAGTGCGTGCGTTAGCACTAAGTATTATCGCCTATCTGGTCACATTGAAATACCAGCTTTTCCGTAACCTTGCCCTGTGGCAACAAGCATTAGTGGTGATGCTGCTTTCACTGATTGCCAATATAATCATATTTTGGTCAGCATTTTTAAATGCCAATGTCGCTTTTCAGCCAGAAGTTTTGTGGAGCAGTGTAGTGAATGGCATCCTGTGGCCGTGGATTTTCCTTCTGATGCGTAAAGTTCGCCAACAATTCGCTGTGCAATAAAGGTAATTATGGTTACGTTATATTTAGCCTCTGGTTCACCCCGTCGTCGGGAGCTCCTGACTCAGCTGGGAATTACTTTTGAACAGTTAATTCCAGATGTCGAAGAAAAACGACAACCCGATGAAAATGCAGAGCGGTATGTGCGACGTTTGGCGGGTGAAAAAGCCCGTGCAGGCGTGCAGCTGACTGAGCAGGATTTGCCAGTACTGGGTGCCGATACTATCGTTGTGCTCGACGGTGAAATATTAGAAAAACCACAGAGCTGCGAGCAGGCCGCTGATATGCTGCGTCGGCTATCAGGGCGGCAGCATAGCGTCATGACCGCGGTCGCTGTTGCTGACAGTAAGCAATGGCTTGATACCCTGGTCGTCACTGACGTGCTGTTTCGTTCTTTATCGGAACAGGATATTGCCGATTATATCGCGACTGGTGAGCCGATGGATAAAGCCGGGGCTTATGGCATTCAGGGGCTCGGTGGGGGTTTTGTCCGAAAAATTAATGGCAGTTATCACGCCGTGGTGGGGTTACCCCTGGTGGAAACAAATGAATTGCTGAGTGATTTTCACACGTTACGGGATCGACGAGGAAAAGATGACGGCTGAATTATTAGTCAATGTGACCCCTTCAGAAACACGGGTCGCATATATTGACGGCGGAATACTGCAGGAGATCCATATTGAACGTGAATCACGTCGTGGTATCGTCGGAAATATCTACAAAGGTCGCGTAAGCCGGGTATTGCCGGGTATGCAGGCGGCATTTGTAGATATTGGCCTGGATAAGGCCGCTTTTCTCCATGCATCCGATATTATGCCACACACGGAATGCGTGGCGGGAGAAGAGCAAAAAAACTTTAGTGTTCGTGATATTGCCGAGCTGGTACGTCAGGGACAGGATCTGATTGTCCAGGTGGTAAAAGATCCACTGGGTACCAAAGGTGCGCGGCTGACGACAGATATTACGCTGCCTTCGCGCTATCTGGTATTTATGCCGGGGTCGTCCCATGTTGGTGTTTCCCAGCGAATTGAAAGCGAACAAGAACGCGAACGTTTAAAGCATATTGTCAGCGAATACTGTGATGAACTTGGTGGCTTTATCATTCGTACCGCTGCTGAAGGGGTTTGTGAAAGTGATTTATCCTCTGATGCTGCTTATCTGAAACGTGTATGGACTAAGGTCTGCGAGCGTAAAAAACGGAATAAAACCCGCTGCCAGCTCTACGGCGAACTGGCATTGGCTCAACGTGTATTACGTGATTTTGCAGATGCCGCGCTGGACAGAATACGTGTTGACTCCCGTTTAACGTATGACCTTTTACTGGAATTTACTGCGGAGTATATGCCGGAAATGACCAGTAAAATTGAGCATTACGGCGGCCGTCAGCCCATATTCGATCTTTATGATGTGGAAAATGAAATCCAGCGGGCGTTGGAACGCAAAGTGGAGCTGAAGTCTGGTGGCTACCTGGTTATCGATCAAACGGAAGCAATGACCACGGTAGATATCAATACCGGAGCCTTTGTTGGGCACCGCAATCTTGACGACACCATTTTTAATACCAATATTGAAGCGACTCAGGCTATCGCCCGTCAGCTACGTTTGAGAAATCTTGGCGGAATTATCATTATTGATTTCATTGATATGAGTAATGAAGATCATCGACGCCGAGTTTTGCACTCACTTGAGCAGGCCCTGAGTAAAGATAGGGTGAAAACCGGAATTAGTGGTTTTTCTCAGCTTGGTTTGGTCGAGATGACCCGTAAACGAACACGCGAAAGTGTTGAGCATGTACTGTGCAATGAATGCCCAAGTTGTCATGGACGGGGGACGGTAAAAAGTGTTGAAACCGTCTGTTATGAAATCATGCGTGAAGTCGTACGTGTGCACCATGCCTACGATTCAGACCGTTTCCTGGTTTATGCTTCACCTTCAGTTGGTGAGGCGTTAAAAAGTGATGAATCTCATGCTTTAGCTGAGGTCGAAATCTTTGTCGGTAAACAGGTGAAAGTACAGATAGAACCGCTCTATAACCAGGAGCAGTTTGATGTGGTGATGATGTAAATCTCTTGGCGAGATTTATCTCATTCACCACAGAACTAGCAAGGAGAAAGATGTGAGGCGACTGCCAGGCATATTGTTGCTCACGGGTGTGGGACTGATCGTGATTGTCGCACTACTTGTGAGCGGCCTACGGCTAGTGCTGCCGCATCTTAATGCGTGGCGTCCGGCGCTATTAGAAAAATTAGAGAGGGTCACCGGCGTTCCTGTTGAGGCGAGCCATATTGAAGCCAGCTGGCAAAGCTTTGGGCCGACTCTGAATGTGGAAGATATCCATGCATCCCTGAAAGAGGAGGGATCATTAAGTATCAAGCGTGTGACGTTAGCCCTTGACGTCTGGCAAAGCATATTGCATGCCCGCTGGCAGTTCCGCGATTTAACCTTTTATCAACTGCAAATGCACATCAATACGCCGATCAGTACTGCTGGTGGCGGTGATGGGCTGGAAGCCAGTCAGGTCAGTGATCTTTTTTTACGCCAGTTTGATCATTTTGATCTCCGCGATAGCGTTTTTAGTTTCCTGACACTTTCAGGACAACGTGCTGAACTGTCGATTCCGCAGCTAACCTGGCTGAATAATCAAAGTCGCCACCGCGCTGAAGGGACGGTAAGCCTGTCGAGTTTTAATGGGCAGCACGGCGTCGCGAATGTGCGACTGGACCTGCGGGATGAAAATGGTCTGCTGGATAGCGGTAAAATCTGGTTACAAGCGGATGATGTTGATGTGAAGCCTTGGTTCAGTCGTTGGATGACTGACAACCTCGATTTACAGAGCGCGCGTTTCAGTCTTGAAGGCTGGATGGACATTAAAGCAGGGGGGATCCTGGGTGGCAACGTCTGGCTGAAGCAGGGGGGAGCTAGCTGGGCAAGTGACGGGAGCACTGCACATCATCTTTCTGTTGATAACCTGATGGCTCAGATAAGTCGAGAACCGTCGGGCTGGCAGCTGATTATCCCTGATACCCGCATTACACTCGATGACCATGCATGGCCTAAAGGGCGCCTGGAGCTTGCCTGGTTAAATGCCTCCGGCGAAGCACTCGGTGATGAAGTCCGTGTGCGTGCCAGCAATATGGAGCTGGTGAACTTTAATGGTTTGTTGCCTATTGCTGCACGTTTTTCCCCTGAGTTAAGTGACATATGGAAAACCATGCAGCCACAGGGGCATATTGATTCAGTTGCGCTGGATATTCCCCTCGACCACCCAGATAAAACACGTATGCAGGCACGCTGGGATAATGTCAGCTGGCAACAGTGGAAACTATTGCCGGGGGTGGAGCATCTGTCTGGAAGTATTGAAGGTAGCCTGCCTGATGGTAAGCTGAGTGTTCAGGTTGCTGATGGCAGAATGCCTTATGAAAAGGTTTTCCGTGCACCCTTGGAAATAGCAAAAGGCAGCGCTAGCCTGGGGTGGAAAAAAGATGAAAAAGGGTTTGAACTAGAAGGAAAAAATATCGATGTCCAGGCTATCGGTGTCTGGGCTCGCGGAGATTTTCGTTATCTGCAACCGGCGCAGGGTGAGCCCTGGTTAGGGATTCTGGCAGGGATTAAGGCGAGTAATGGCGGCGAAGCCTGGCGTTATCTTCCGGAAAATTTAATGGGGAAAGATCTGACAGATTACCTGAGTGCTGCCATTCAGGGAGGGCAGGCAGATAATGCGACGCTGACTTTTGGTGGTAATCCTGATTTATTCCCCTTTACCCATAATGAAGGTCAATTCCAGGTCTACGTTCCATTACATCATGCTGTTTTTGCTTTTCAGCCAGACTGGCCAGCGCTGAAAAACTTTGATATCACACTCGATTTCATTAATCAGGGATTATGGATGAAATCGGATGCTGTCGCGTTAGGTGGTGTAACCGCCCACCATTTAGCTGCATCTATTCCAGATTATGAAAAAGAGAAATTACTCATTGATGCCGATATCAATGGCCCTGGTGCAGCGGTGGGGCCTTATTTTAAAGATACCCCACTTGATAACTCTCTTGCCGCAGCACTCGATGACCTGCAGATCAGCGGCGATGTGAATGCCCGCTTACATCTCGATATTCCGTTAAATGGCCAGCAGACCCTTGCTTCTGGTGAGGTGACCCTCGATAACAACACACTGTTGATTAAACCCCTGGAGAGTACTCTGCACCATTTAAGTGGCAAGTTCAGCTTCATGAACGGTGACTTACGCAGTGAACCCTTGCAGGCAACGTGGTTCAGTCAGCCTGTTGCGCTCAATTTTTCCACACAAACGGGGCCAAAAGATTATCAAATTGACGTCAGTCTTAATGGTGACTGGCAGCCGAATAAGATGGATATCTTTCCCGATAGTATAAATAAGATGCTCAGTGGCAGTATGGGCTGGACAGGTCAGGCTGGAATCTCATTACCCTATAGTGGAACCCCCCATTATGAGGTCAGTCTGTCAGGCAATTTGAAGAATGTGAGCAGTCACTTACCTGCGCCGCTGAATAAAACCGCCGGAGAAGCATTACCCTTAAATGTGGCGGTGAAGGGGTCATTAAAAGAATTTACTTTGAGCGGTAATCTGGGGGCAACCGATCATTTTGCCAGCCGCTGGTTGTTGCATAAAAAACTGACGCTGGACAGGGCCATTTGGGCCACTAATAGCAAAAATGTGCCAGCATTACCGCCATCGAACAGTGTTGAGCTCCATTTACCGGCTATCGCTGGGGAGCAATGGCTGGGGCTGGGGGGGCAAAATAGCGCACATGCGGACAATAATTTATTAGTATTACCGACTACTGTAACACTACATACCCCGGTTTTATCATTAGGTGGGCAACAGTGGCATGATTTGATGCTGATGACGCAATCCACTTTAAATGGTGCACAGTTGGTTGCCAAAGGGCGTGAGATTAATGCCACCCTTGATATACACAAGAATGCGCCCTGGCAAGCGGCTATTAGTTATCTCTATTTCAATCCTGACTGGGCTGCAAAGGGGGATCAACACCATGAGGATAGTGGGCTGTTTTCAACGTCTGAGCTCAACTTCCGTGACTGGCCAAGTTTGAGTCTGCGCTGTGCTGAGTGCTGGTTACTGGGGCAAAAATATGGCCGTATTGACGGTGATTTTATTGTCAAAGGGGATGTCCTTGAACTGGATAATGGATTGATAGATGCAGGATTTGCTCGTTTAACGGCGGCAGGTGAGTGGGTGAATAAGCCGGGCGGTGTCCGTACTGCGCTAAAAGGGCAGTTAACAGGTAAAAATATTGGTGAGGCGGCTAATTTCTTTGGTTTCAGCATTCCGCTACAAGAGTCCCCTTTTGATGTAAACTACGACCTGCATTGGCGTAATGTGCCCTGGTTACCTGATGAAAGCTCGCTGAGTGGTATTTTGAAAACACACCTGGGCCGAGGAAAAATCGAGTCAGTGGGGACGGGGCGTGCAGGGCAGTTATTACGTCTGGTAAGCTTTGATGCCCTGTTGCGAAAATTACGCTTTGACTTCAGGGATACTTTCGGCAGTGGTTTCTACTACGATAGTATTAATAGTACTGCCTGGATAAAAGAGGGTATCTTCCATACAGATGATACCTTGGTTGATGGCCTGGAAGCGGATATTGCCATCAAAGGCGAAATGAATTTGGTACGGCGTGAACTTAATCTGGAAGCTATTGTTGCACCTGAGATCTCTGCAACTGTGAGTGTAGCGACCGCTTTTGTGGTGAATCCTATTATTGGGGCTGCGGTATTCGCGGCGAGCAAAGTGCTGAGTCCGCTGTGGAGTAAGGTTTCTATCCTGCGTTACAGCATCACAGGCCCAGTGGATAAACCGCAGGTTAATGAAGTATTGCGTCAGGCGGCAGCCAGTGAAGTGAAGTAATGCTGGTGGATGCCGTCACGAGATTATCGTTTGAACTTCAGGCATGTTAGTCATTTTCGCATCACCTTAGGGGCTGACATGAGTCTGCAAGGTGGTTTTTGCGTTGCGGCCTTTCTGAAGTTTGATCATTGAGCACCTGTATTTATTATATTTCAAACAGACAGGTCCGTTCTTAACGGCTGAGTCCCTTTAGCGTATCAGGGACGTCAGAGTCGTTTATCCTGGCTATCTGCGAGTTGAATTATCTAGAGTTCCACCTTTTTTCGCCTCAGGCGAGAAGTAATAAGAGTAGCGAAGCGATGAGTCTGAACCTGGTAAGTGAGCAGTTGCTGTCTGCAAATGGCTTAACCCATCAAGATCTGTTTTCCATTCTTGGACAGTTATCCGAGCGTCGTCTTGACTATGGCGACCTTTATTTTCAGTCCAGCTATCATGAATCCTGGGTCCTGGAAGACCGTATCATTAAAGATGGCTCCTATAATATCGACCAGGGGGTTGGTGTCCGGGCCATAAACGGTGAAAAAACAGGGTTTGCTTATGCTGACCAAATTAGTTTGCTGGCGCTTGAACAGAGTAGCCATGCGGCACGCAGCATTGTGAGTGAGCAGGGCACTGGACGTACGAAAACACTGGGTGCAATTCAGCAGAGTGCGTTGTATACCCATGTTGACCCCTTAACCAGTATGACCCGCGAAGAGAAGCTCGATATTCTTAAGCGTGTGGACAGTGTGGTACGTGCCACTGATAGTCGTGTCCAGGAAGTGACCGCGAGTCTGACTGGGGTGTACGAACTAATCCTGGTTGCGGCAACTGATGGCACTTTAGCTGCGGATATTCGACCATTAGTGCGTTTATCTGTCAGTGTTCAGGTTGAGCATGAAGGTAAACGTGAACGTGGTTCGACGGGAGGAGGTGGTCGGTTTGGTTATGAATACTTCCTGGAAGACGTCAATGGTGAAGTCCGTGCCGATGCCTGGGCCAAAGAAGCTGTGCGTATGGCCCTGGTTAACCTGTCAGCTGTAGCAGCACCCGCGGGTATGTTACCAGTAGTATTAGGTGCGGGCTGGCCTGGGGTGTTACTGCATGAAGCTGTTGGCCATGGTCTGGAAGGTGATTTTAACCGTCGTGGAACATCCGTGTTCAGTGGACAAATGGGGCAACTGGTAGCATCAGAGCTCTGTACTATTGTTGATGATGGTTCGATACCTAATCGTCGTGGCTCTATTGCCATTGACGACGAGGGCGTGCCAGGACAGTACAATGTACTGATTGAAAATGGTATTCTGAAAAACTACATGCAGGACAAGCTAAATGCTCGCCTGATGGGTGTCCCACCAACAGGCAATGGCCGTCGTGAGTCCTATGCCCACCTGCCGATGCCACGTATGACTAACACCTATATGTTGCCAGGGCAGTCAACACCGCAAGAGATAATCGAGTCAGTGGAATATGGTCTCTATGCTCCAAATTTCGGTGGTGGCCAGGTTGATATCACTTCCGGGAAGTTTGTCTTCTCAACCTCCGAAGCGTATTTAATTGAAAACGGTAAAGTGACAAGCCCTGTGAAAGGGGCCACCTTGATAGGATCAGGCATCGAAGCTATGCAACAGATCTCCATGGTGGGTAATGACCTGGCTCTGGATCATGGGGTTGGGGTTTGTGGTAAAGAAGGGCAAAGTTTGCCCGTAGGTGTCGGGCAGCCAACCCTTAAGGTCGATAATCTGACTATTGGTGGTACCGCCTGACTTGAGGCAAACGGGGCGGGATAATTCCTACCCCGTTTGTAGATGATGAAGAATAAAAACTGCCCTTAAGTTTCTTGATGACGGCAGCGTTAAACTGTTTTCATTGTCTTTGACCTGCTGTTCCCGTTTTCTGTCTACAAGTGGCATAAAAAGCGATTTTGAATCTACCCTCTGGATAACTCGCTTGCAGTTACGCTACTATATTGGCATCAACACTTCATGCAGAATATTGACCCTGTTTTAAGTTTTTTTTTGCTGTTAAATGCTGTCTGATGCTCCGTCTTTAGTTCTATATTTCAGGATTAAAATGAGTCTGTTTCCTGTCATCGTGATATTTGGCCTCTCTTTTCCGCCAATATTTTTCGAGTTAGTTTTGTCCATGGCTCTGTTTTGGCTGGTTCGTCGATTACTGGCTCCAACGGGGATCTATGATTTCGTCTGGCATCCGGCATTATTTAATACTGCGTTGTATTGCTGCCTTTTTTATTTGATTTCGCGTTTGTTCGTTTGAGGTTGCTGTGAAAATACTGGTAAAAAATATCACTCGTCCTGCGATAACTGTTGTGCTGGTCATTCTGGCATGTATCGCTATCTTTCGAGCATGGGCGTTTTATACCGAATCGCCCTGGACGCGGGATGCCCGTTTTTCCGCAGATATTGTCGCCATTGCCCCGGATGTATCAGGCTTAATTAGCGAAGTGAATGTTCGTGATAATCAGCTGGTGAAGAAAGATCAGGTACTCTTCATCATTGACAGGGAACGCTATCAAAAAGCGTTAACAGAGGCTCAGGCTGATGTGGACTACTACCAGGCTCTGGTGTCAGAAAAACGTCGAGAAGCAGGACGTCGTAATAGCCTTGGTAGCAATGCAATATCCCGTGAAGAGATAGACCAATCCAATAACGTATTACAAACGGCTGTTCATCAATTATCCAAATCTGAAGCGTTACGGGATGTTGCCGATTTGGATCTGCAGCGAACAGTTATCCGGGCTCCTGCTGATGGTTGGGTCACGAATCTTAATGTCCATACGGGGGAGTTTATTACCCGTGGTTCTACTGCAGTCGCCTTGGTTAAACAGGACTCTTTTTATATTCAGGCCTATATGGAAGAGACCAAACTGGAAGGTATTCGCCCGGGGTATCGGGTGCAAATCACCCCGCTTGGGAGTAACCAAATTTTGCACGGTACGGTGGACAGTATTTCCGCCGGGGTTGCTAATCCAAGCAGCACCAATGACGCTAAAGGCATTGCCAGCATTGACTCTAATCTGGAATGGGTGCGTTTAGCCCAACGCGTGCCAGTGCGTATTCACCTGGATGAGCAGCCAGGTATCATCTACCCGGCAGGAACAACAGCGACGGTCGTGGTCACTGGGGAACAAGATCGCAGTGCAGAAAAAGATTCTCTGTTTATGAAGCTGATGCACCGTATCCGTGAGATCGGCTGAGTTAGGCGTTTATGTATCATATATCTAGGCTGCATGTTCGTTTTGCCATTAAGCTGGCTTTTGCCATCGTGCTGGCACTTTTCATCGGTTTCCATTTCAACCTGGAAACCCCTCGTTGGGCTGTTCTGACTGCCGCTATCGTAGCGGCGGGGCCTGCTTTTGCCGCAGGCGGTGAGCCTTATTCAGGCGCTATTCGCTATCGGGGAATGCTGCGTATTATCGGCACCTTTATTGGGTGTGCCGCAGCGTTGATGATCATCATTTCCTTTATCAGAGCCCCTGTGGTGATGTTACTGGTATGCTGCTTATGGGCGGGTTTTTGTACCTGGATGTCCTCCCTGGTTCGAGTGGAAAACTCCTATGCCTGGGGATTGTCGGGATACACGGCATTAATTATTGTTATTGCCATCCAGGCGGCGCCATTAACCACACCGCAGTTTGCCATTGAACGCTGCAGTGAAATTATTATCGGTATTGTCTGTGCCATTGTCGCGGATCTGTTATTTTCACCACGATCAATTAAACAAGAGATCGATAAAGAGCTGGATAGCCTGTTGGTGGAACAGTATCGACTGATGCAGGTTTGTCTTGCCCATGAAGATAAAAACGAAGTAGATAAAACCTGGGGTAATTTGGTGCGCCGCGTCACCGCTTTAAACGGTATGCGTAACAATCTGAATATGGAGTCTTCCCGCTGGGAACGTGCTAACCGTCGCCTGAAGGCGATTAACACGCTTTTATTGACGCAAATAACCCAGGCCTGTGAAACCTTTTTGATGCAGAACTCTCGCCCGCCCTATATTCACCCGATTATCAGGCAGATTCTGGCGACCAATGCCGAAACTCCAGCAGATGTGCATAAGCAGCTGAAAAAGCTCCGTCGTGTTATTTCAGCACTGGGGGAAAAATCGACCCCTGTATCCATCAGCCGCTGGGTGGGGGCATCGACCCGTTATCTATTACTGAAACAGGGAGTGATTACACATGCCCCGATCAGTGCAGTAGAAGAGGAGATTTTACAGGACGAAGTGGTGATTAAAGTCGAGTCTGCCGAAGGGCATCACGCGATGATTAACTTTTGGCGTACCACTATTTCCTGCATGCTGGGGAGTCTTTTTTGGTTATGGACGGGCTGGCTTTCCGGCAGTGGGGCTATGGTGATGATAGCGGTGGTTACTTCACTGGCTATGCGTCTGCCAAACCCGCGCATGGTTGCGCTGGACTTTCTTTATGGGATGTTGATGGCTTTGCCGATAGGCGCATTTTATTTCCTGGTTATTATGCCATCGACCCAGCAAAGTTTCCTGTTGCTCTGTATCAGTCTGGCGCTACTTGGGTTCTTTATCGGTATTGAGGTGCAAAAACGTCGTCTTGGATCACTGGGTACATTAGCGGGAACTATCAATATTATCGTGCTGGATAATCCTATGACTTTCCATTTTAATGTCTTCCTCGACAGTGCGCTGGGGCAGATTATTGGCTGTTTCCTGGCGTTAATGGTTATCTTGCTGGTTCGTGACAACTCGAAAGAGAGAACTGGACGCACGCTGCTCCATCAATTTGTTTCTGCTGCGGTCTCTGCATTGACGACGAATAAAACCCGTCGCAAAGAGAACCACTTGCCTGCACTATATCAACAGTTGTTTTTGTTACTGAACCGTTTTCCGGGAGATATAGATCGTTACCGCCTGGCTCTGACATTGATTATATTGCACCAACGTCTGCGAGATGCTCCCATTCCGGTGAATGAGGAACTATCGGCTTTCCACCGCCAGTTACGTAAAACGGCGAATCGCGTACTTTCAGAAAGTAACGACAGTAAACGACAGCGCGAGTATTTACAGTTACTGGCTGAACTGGAAGTCTACCAGGACAAATTACAGCGATGGTCGGCATCTCCACAGACTGTCGAGTCGGTAAAGCGGCTGGCTGAAATACTGCATAAATATAAACACACACTCATTAATGCGTAGGATGATGACAGGGGACAGGGGCGATGAATACGATGCTTCCCGTCATGGAAGATGACGGGAACAGCAATGTGATTATAGCTCTTGTTCAAAGAGTGCCAGAATCGCTTCGTAAAGTTGTTTAACCGTGAAACTGCGGGTTGGTGTCGTAAAGATAGTATCATCCCCGGCAATGGTGCCGAGAATCCCTTCGGATTTACCCAAAGAATCCAGCAACCGTGCGATGAGTTGAGCGGCTCCAGGGCTTGTATGAATGACGACAACGGCATTGTTATAGTCTATATCCAGCACCAGATTCTTCAGTGGACTGGAGGTCGTTGGCACCCCTAATTCCGCGGGTAAACAGTAAACCATCTCCATTTTGGCGTTACGTGTCCGTACTGCACCAAACTTGGTCAGCATACGTGACACTTTTGACTGGTTGATATTTTCAAAGCCATCATTCTGCAGGGCCTGAACTATCTCTCCCTGAGAACTAAACTTCTCTTCTTTCAGCAATGCCTTGAAAGCTTTAACGAGTTCTTCTTGTTTTGAAGGAATACGCATTATTCACCTATCAAAGGGTGATGTGGGAGATTATTATGCACTTCAATGAATTTTTATGCAAATGGACTGTGCGGGAACGGGCTGAAATACTCTTTCAGGAACGGGTAATAATATCAGATTTTATTATTGACGAACATGCACAGCTCACGACTTCAAAATAAGCATTAAAGTAAATGAAATGTTATTAAATTGATGTTGTTTTGATGACTCCAGACGGGTAATGTAACCGCGGTTGATGTAAACCACATCATGTCATTACCTGTCGTTTTGGTGTTGTACCACCTGGTAAGCCAATGCTGTATATTGCAATGCAACGATTATAATAATCGTATCTCAGGACTATGGTCGCCAACGCATGAAGTTACGGCATGATTTAGCTACCTATAATAAGGAGTTTCAGGATGAAAGTTGCAGTCCTCGGCGCGGCAGGTGGTATTGGCCAGGCGCTTGCCCTTCTACTCAAGACCCAGCTGCCTTCAGGTTCAGAACTCTCTCTGTATGATATTGCACCAGTCACCCCTGGGGTGGCGGTTGATCTGAGCCATATTCCCACTGATGTAAAAATCCAGGGATTCTCTGGTGAAGATGCTACCCCAGCTTTAGTCGGCGCTGATGTCGTCCTGATTTCTGCAGGTGTTGCGCGTAAGCCAGGTATGGATCGTTCAGACTTGTTTAACGTGAATGCGGGTATTGTAAGAAATCTGATTCAGCAAGTCGCCAAAACTTGCCCAAAAGCCTGCATCGGTATTATCACCAACCCGGTCAACACGACGGTAGCGATTGCTGCCGAAGTACTGAAAAATGCGGGTGTATATGACAAACGTAAACTGTTTGGCGTAACCACCCTGGATATCATTCGCTCCAATACTTTTGTTGCTGAGTTGAAAGGTAAGAAACCTGCTGAGATAGACGTTCCCGTCATTGGTGGTCACTCAGGTGTGACCATTCTGCCTTTACTGTCTCAAATCCCGGGCATTACCTTTACGGAGCAGGAAATTTCTGACCTGACTAAACGTATCCAGAATGCAGGTACTGAAGTAGTTGAAGCGAAAGCAGGTGGCGGGTCTGCAACGCTCTCTATGGGACAAGCGGCTGCACGCTTTGGCTTATCTCTGGTCCGTGCATTGCAGGGTGACGATAATGTGGTTGAATGTGCTTATGTTGAAGGTGATGGCAAATATGCCCGCTTCTTCTCTCAGCCACTGTTGTTAGGCAAAGAAGGTATTGCTGAGTACAAATCGATTGGTGCTTTGAGCGCTTATGAGCAGCAAGCGTTGACGAGTATGCTTGATACCCTGAAGGCTGATATCAAACTGGGTGAAGAGTTCGTTAAGTAGCCTGATGGCCATCTAAAGGGAAACAGTCGTTCCCCTTTAGATGGCAGAAAGCACGACCATGTGTAAAACAAAAGTGATCCGGAATGTTTATCTGTTGCCGACATAGCGGTATTAATGAGTAAGCATTCTTGATGCTATCTTCCCCCCTGTATATCACTTGATACATACTGACATCCTCACCTTCCTGGCAGTATTCACCAACCATAAATCCTGGCTGTCGTTCACCAGAGCCTTGCCCATTGTAATTTAAAGGCTGGGACATTCTGGCCTGTAATGATCGATACATGGCGAAATATGTGTTAATTTACGGGGCACAACAGTATTTTATCGGGTCTCACGGATGGGTATTCTATGTTAAAGGATATAATTATATTAAATAAAAGCATTAATAACGTATATGTTTTAATCAGCTCGATGGGTTATTAAATATATTGAAATTATTGCTATGTAAATAATATTCGATAAATTTATTGTGAATGATTTATAGCGAATAGTTTTCATATAAATCAAAATATTATTTTTAATGTATGATGTTCTTTCGATGTTCTATAATGGGATGGTTATAATGTTACGTTCGGTTGCTCTTTTATCTGTCATTTTTTTAGCTGGTTGCTCCTCCAATGTGGTGAAGAATACTACGACTAAGCCAGTTTCTGCTGCTCCTGCCACCAACTACGCTCAAAATAATAGCCGTATTGTGCCGGTCAATTCTGTGGTATCAAGCAATAATCCATGTGTGGACCGCTTTAATTTCCTGCGTCTGGCAGGCAATGAGAAATACCAAAAATACTCTAACGACTATACTCGGATTGGAGATGGCTATAACTTCCTTAATACCAATAAAAACATTATGAACAGCGACGCCAGGCGTGTTTATACCAATACACTGGAAATGAAGATGGATACACTGTGCTCTGAAGTAAACTATGCTGGGTTCCAAGTGATCCAACAAAAAATCAGTGCACTGAGCAATATCTAGCTTTAAACACCTGGCTGGAATGACAAGAGATAATGTGAATATTTTTGTGACCATTATCTCTTTTCAGACGTTCTTGCTTTAACTGGAATAATTAACTGTTAATTTCCTGTTGGCCTTTCTGGCCACGCATTACCGTTTCTCTTACATATGGTGATACCCATATAAGACCGACACTGAACGCGCTTGTTGAGTTTTTAATCCTGAGCACAGGATAAAAGGCTGCTTTTTTTCTGTCTTAAGAAAGTGGAGTCAGTACCGGGGAGACTGATTACTGGCTGGCGGATATCACAGTACGTGAGGTCAAAATCTTTAAGTCGTGTGATTCCAGAAGCATGCCGGTTAATCACTAACACGCAGATAAATCGTGAAAAATTTTTTGTAATATGAAGGTATTGAATTTATTTTTTACGGTGATGCGATTATAGAGTGAAGATCCCTCCACTCTATAATTAATTGATTCTAGATATTGCTAAGATCTTTGATTTTCTTCTGAATCAACTGATAGCTTGCATAATTTACTTCTGAACAAATGGTATCAAGTTTCATGTTTAAATTCATGGTGTAGATACGCTTTGCATCTTCGCCCATAATATTTTTATTGACTCTCAAGAAATGGAATCCATCATTAACTTTTATATAATTACTTGAAAGTCTTTCATATTGAGAATCGCCGGCACGACGCAAGAAGTTAAAATTATCAACACAAGAATTACTGGTCGATTCAATTGAATTTACAGGAACAATAGTACTATTTTCTCTCGCGTATTGAACTACGGGTTTGTCTGCTGTGCGGGTAACGGTGTTGGATGAACACGCGGTCAGAAAAAGAACAGAAACTATGAAGAGAGATTTCAAATACATTATGACTCCTAAGTCTTGAAGACGCTATTATTTTTGGAAAGGGGATAGATGGCACGAGTATATTGAAAATTTTTTTACTGGGCAAAGACTAAACAAGGTACAGGCATACTATACAAAAAATGCGGGATGAACAAAATTTTTCTACTGTCTATAGGCATATGCCGAAGCGAGTATCGGCCCTTTACAAAACTGGGCGACTTATACTTAATCTAGCCGACGCCCTTGGTTATCCTGGCTGTTCGCCCCCTCATGGCTGATTAATCAGACAGAGGGGGTAATGATCCTGACACTATTCAACAGCGGGGTACTCCTGGATGGTAACAGGCAAGCTGAGTTTCTTATCTTCACGCATTACCTCAACATCCACCACTGAACCCGGGCGAATTTCTGCTACCTGGTCCATGGTCTCCAGCGCTGAAATAGCCGGTTTATGGTTGACTGACAGAATTACATCATTAACCTGAATACCCGCAGCAGCAGCTGGCCCGTTAGGGGATACTTCATTAACAACAATACCTTGCAGCTGCTCAATACCCGCTGATGTGCCATTCGCTGGCATGATATCCCGGCCACCAATACCGATATAACCACGAATCACCCGACCATCACGAATGAGTTTTTCCATTATTTTGGTAGAAAGAGGGGTGGGAATCGCAAAACCAATTCCTTCAGGTGTTTCACCGTCGTTACTCTTATCAAATGACAACGTGTTAATCCCTATGAGCTCTCCCAGTGAGTTGACCAGCGCACCACCGGAATTACCACGGTTAATTGAGGCATCAGTTTGTAAAAAGGATTGCCTACCGGATGGGCTTAAACCGATTCGGCCTGTTGCACTGATTATCCCCTGGGTGACGGTCTGACCGAGGTTATAAGGATTCCCTATTGCCAGTACCACATCACCAATATGCGGGGCCCGTTTGGTATTGATTGGGATGATTGGCAGGTTAGTTGCACTGATTTTTAATACCGCAAGGTCTGTCAGGCTGTCAGAACCAATTAGCAGTGCTTCAAAGATTCGCCCATCCTGAAGGGCTACAATGATCTGCTCGGCATTGTTGATAACATGCTTATTGGTAATGATGTAACCGCGGCTGTCCATAATAACGCCGGAACCGAGGGTTTTTATCTGTAATTGCGACTGGCCATTGGTTCCGGCACTGCGGTTGTAAACGTTGACGACAGCCGGAGCAGCACGGCGTACTGCTGAGTTAAAACTGAGTGGTGTGTCATCAGCGCCATCAAATTTTGACGGGGTCAGTGGCAGAATGGTCTGCCGTAAAGAGGGGACTGCAAGTAATAATATCCCAGCAACGACGATCCCTATCACCACTGAACGAAGTATCTTTAGAAGCATAGCGTTTTATTAGGTCGTTTTATTATTTCGTGAAAGTGGATAATAGAGGCGCGTTTATAAAACGGGCAGCCAGTGACTGGTATGCCCGTTTTTTGACTAACTTAACGCACTAATATATAGAGGCTGTTATCGCCACGTACAACCTGTAATGCAACAATCGCAGGTTTGGTGTCCATGATTTTACGCATATCAGCCAGGTTTTGCACTGGGGAGCGGTTCACCGCGATGATAACATCATCTTTCTGTAAGCCTGTCAGCGCAGCGGGTGAGCCTTTCTCTACATTCTCCAGTAAAATCCCTTTGGTGCCTTCTTTTGTCTGGCTATCAATGAATGATGCCCCTTGCAATGCTGGCAGAATGGAGGTCATATTCGCCGTGGTTTCCGGGCTTTTATCCAGCGTAACGTTGGTACTGATTGATTTTCCATCACGTAGCAGACCCAGTTTGACGATGGTGCCTGGTTCCGTGGTGGCAATTTTACTACGTAATTCTGCAAAGCTTTGGATTGCTTTATCATTCAGGCTGGTGATGACATCGCCGGCTTTAACGCCTGCTTTTGCAGAGGCCGAGTCAGGAATCACCTCACTAATAAACGCGCCTCGCTGAGTATTGAGATTCAGCGCATTAGCGATATCTGCATTCAGCTCGGTTCCTTTAATGCCGAGCAGGCCTCGTTTGGCCTCTCCGTACTGGATAAACTGTTTAACCAGGGTTTGTGCCATATTGCTCGGGATGGCAAAACCGATACCAACGTTCCCCCCTCCCGTTGCCAGCATGGCAGTATTGATCCCAATCAGTTCACCATTAAGGTTAACCAGTGCTCCACCTGAGTTTCCCTGATTGATGGAGGCATCTGTCTGAATAAAGTTTTCCAGCCCTTCCAGATTCAAACCACTACGACCAAGGGCGGAGATAATACCGGAAGTGGCTGTTTGCCCTAAACCAAACGGATTACCGACAGCAACAGTGAAATCACCCACTCGCAAAGCGTCAGAGTCTGCAATCTTAATTTCGTTTAAATTTTTGGCATCATGAAGTTGCAGTAAAGCAATATCCGTTTGTTTATCACTGCCAATGACTTTGGCATCAAACTCTCGCCCATCATTGAGTTTGATTTTGATTTTATCAGCTTGGTCGATGACGTGATTATTCGTCAGAATGTAACCATTCTTCGCATCAATGATGACACCTGACCCGAGTCCCCCAGTGGCACGTGGTGAATTGCCTTTAGGAATGTCAGAGGCAGCGGCTGAGGCACTGCGTTCCACTTGAACACTGACCACGGCAGGCAGTACTTTTTCAAGCATGGGCGCGAGGCTCGGCAATACGTGCTGTTGCGCAGGGATATCCGTTGATGTTGAGGCTTTGGCTAGAGACGACGCACTGAGTGTCACACCGATGCTTAATGCTAATACACTTAATAGCCGTACTTGTTTGTTCATTAGATGCAGGCTCTCATAAGATAAGAAAAGGGGACACAACGTTTATTGTGGTGGTGTTTGCATATTGACCTGTTCACAATATTTGTATGCATAATGACCAGACAAATAATCAGAACGTTCTCAGCAAAAATATCCGGGATATACCAATAATACCCCGGAGAAACAGAGCGGTATCGATCAGTCTCGTTTTGCGCCACCACGTAGCAAACCTGAAGCGCCTTCTGAATAATCACGCGGCATCTGAACCGGGGCTTGATCATTGTTGGCTTCTGACTCCGTCAGGCGCGTGCGAAATGGGTTAGCATCCGCAGACATACCCGGCAACAAGCTACTCGAGCTTTTCGCCATATGCTGGTAAAGCTGACGATAGTCATTAGCCATTTTATCTAACAATTCAGCACTATGGGCGAAATGGCTGACCAGCTCTTCGCGATACTCTTCAAGCTCTTTTTTACTTGCTTCCAGTTCATACTGCAGGGTTTGTTGTTGACGCAATTTACGATTACCAAAACGCATCGCAATGGCGCCAATAATCAGGCCTACAACTAATCCAATAAGCGCATATTCCCAAGTCATGAACATCTCCCGTTGTCTTGTGATTCCATAGGGTAGTCTTGCCACTATAACCGTTAATTTAAGAGAAGTGGAATCTTGCCGCAGCTTCGCTTAGGGTAGAACGGCCTTTTTTCGACAACTGTAGTAAACAGCCATACGATTTTAAAGGAAAAACTAGGATACCATGCAAAATATCTCTCCCCTATTATGCTACCAGCAAACCCTGTCAAAAGAGGACTATCAGCCTGATGATGTCCAGCTCGATGCGATCACCAGACTGGATACAATATGGCGGCAGTTTATCTCACAGAAGTCAGTGCCATCTTCTCTGAGCATGCGTGAAAGGCTTGGCAAGTTGCTTGGCAAGAAACCCCCTTTAGCGCCCCAGGAGCCCATCAGAGGTTTATACATGTGGGGAGGGGTAGGACGTGGTAAAACTTGGTTAATGGATATGTTTTTTCAGAGTTTGCCTGGCGATCGTAAGCTAAGACTGCATTTTCACCGTTTTATGTTGCGAGTGCATGACGCGTTAACCCAGCTACAAGGGCACAGTGATCCACTGGAAAAAGTGGCAGACAGCTTTAAAGCTGAGACTGATATTTTATGCTTTGATGAATTTTTTGTCTCAGATATTACTGATGCCATGTTGTTAGGGGCATTGATGAAGGCGCTTTTTGCCCGAGGGATCACACTGGTCGCAACCTCCAATATTCCTCCGGATGAACTTTATCGTAACGGTTTACAGCGTGCACGTTTCCTGCCTGCCATTGAGGCAATTAAGCAGTACTGTGATGTGATGAATGTGGATGCGGGTATTGATTACCGTCTGCGGACGCTGACTCAGGCCCATGTCTGGCTGTCGCCCCTAAATCAAGATACGACCCAGAAGATGGCGACGCTCTATACCGCGTTAAGTGGTATCGCGCTTGGGTCCGGACCGGTACTCGACATTAATCATCGGCCATTGGCGACTCTCGGTGTTGCTAACCAAGTCCTGGCGGTGGATTATGTGACACTCTGCGTTGATGCCCGTAGCCAGCATGACTATATAGCGTTATCGCGGCAGTTTCATACGGTGATGTTACTGCATGTCCCGGTGATGAAAACCAGCAACGAAAATGAAGCCCGGCGCTTTATTGCGTTAGTGGATGAGTTTTATGAACGCCATGTCAAACTTCTGGTTTCTGCTGAAACAGATCTTCCATATATTTATCAAGGTGAAAGACTCTCTTTTGAATTTCAGCGTTGCTTGTCACGCTTGCAAGAAATGCAAAGTGAAGCGTATTTACGACGGGAACATTTGCCTTAAATCTTTATTTCGTGGGTAAAAGAGAAATTAGGGTCGATTTTTGAGAGTGACTTCTCTATAATCTTGCGACCCCACGTTACAACCAAAGTTTTTTTCCCAAAACTTTTGTCGTGCCGGCATAGGCTATTCGAAGGGGTAGGTTTGCTGGACAATGTCGCGTGAACCTCAACTGATTTTAAGCGTTTGGGTGTTCACCAACGTGTAACTATATATTGGGTAAGCTTTTAATGAAAACTTTTACAGCTAAACCAGAAACTGTACAGCGCGACTGGTATGTTGTTGACGCTGAAGGTAAGACCTTAGGTCGTCTGGCTACTGAACTGGCTCGCCGTCTGCGCGGTAAGCACAAAGCGGAATACACTCCGCACGTTGATACTGGTGATTACATCATCGTTCTGAACGCAGAAAAAGTTGCTGTAACTGGTAACAAGCGTAACGACAAAGTGTATTACCATCACACTGGCCACATCGGTGGTATCAAACAAGCGACCTTCGAAGAAATGATTGCTCGCCGTCCTGAGCGTGTGATTGAGATCGCGGTTAAAGGCATGTTGCCAAAGGGCCCGCTGGGCCGTGCTATGTTCCGTAAACTGAAAGTTTACGCAGGCACCGAGCACAACCACGCGGCACAGCAACCGCAAGTTCTTGACATTTAATCGGGATTATAGGCAATGGCTGAAAATCAATACTACGGCACTGGTCGCCGCAAAAGTTCCGCAGCTCGTGTTTTTATCAAACCGGGCAGTGGTAAAATCGTTATCAACCAACGTTCTTTAGAGCAATACTTTGGTCGTGAAACTGCCCGCATGGTAGTTCGTCAGCCACTGGAATTGGTTGAGATGGTTGAGAAGCTGGATCTGTACATCACTGTTAAAGGTGGTGGTATCTCTGGTCAAGCTGGTGCTATCCGTCACGGTATCACCCGTGCGCTGATGGAATATGATGAGTCTCTGCGTTCTGAACTGCGTAAAGCTGGTTTCGTTACCCGTGATGCTCGTCAGGTTGAACGTAAGAAAGTCGGTCTGCGTAAAGCACGTCGTCGTCCTCAGTTCTCCAAGCGTTAATTGTTCTCTGCAATATTTGCAGAACAACAATGGACAGCAAACAAACACCGAAGAGCTTCTCTTCGGTGTTTTTTTTATCTGCCAACCCTGCGGCCTTATCCTCATTGTTTTATTCTTTCGATTATTCTGAACCCGTCATTTCTCTAATTCCCCTGTCACGTTGAGGTTTGTCGTCTGCAACGGTGGGAAAAATACTAAATGCCTTTTTATTCAAAGTGATATGAGTATTTATTCGCCTTTAAACCACAGCGGCAAGAACCGCATCATATTGTGATGAATCTGCTACTCCGCAGATTTTTGTGCTACTAATTTATATTATCGCTTCTAACGTAATGAAATTAATGTGTTTTTCCGTAAATTGAGAGTGTAGCCCCCACAAGGTCAGTAAAATCTGGTAAACTAACGGACAATTTTCTGCCCAAATGTTGAGATCTGTCGCACGCTTGCTCTTCAGTGATGGTGATGTTTCGTCGAATGTTGGGCAATAAACGATCAGGTTAGTCACCATCGGTGACTATACGAAGTAATTTTCTGGATAAACTTGGAGGTTTTCATGGCTGTCGCTGCCAACAAACGTTCGGTGATGACGCTGTTTTCCGGCCCGACTGATATCTACAGCCACCAGGTACGCATTGTACTGGCGGAAAAAGGTGTTAGCGTTGAAATTGAGCACGTGGAAGCGGATAACCTGCCTCAGGATCTCATCGATCTCAACCCGAATCATAGCGTACCGACCCTGGTCGATCGTGAGCTGACTTTGTGGGAATCACGTATCATTATGGAATATCTTGATGAGCGTTTCCCACACCCTCCGCTGATGCCCGTTTATCCGGTTGCTCGTGGTGAAAGCCGTCTGTATATGCATCGTATTGAGAAAGACTGGTATACCCTGATGAACGTTGTCATGAACGGTTCTGCTCATGATGCCGATGTTGCACGTAAACAGCTGCGGGAAGAGTTACTGGCTATTGCCCCGGTATTCACTCAAAAACCTTTCTTCCTGAGCGATGAATTCAGTTTGGTTGACTGCTATCTGGCTCCGTTACTGTGGCGTTTACCGCAGATGGGGATTGAGCTCACAGGTGTTGGTTCGAAAGAGATGAAAGGGTATATGACACGCGTCTTCGAGCGTGATTCTTTCCTGGCTTCATTGACCGAACCTGAGCGTGAAATGCGTCTACAAACCCGAGGTTAATGGATGGAAATGTCGCAACTGTCTCCGCGTCGTCCTTATCTGTTAAGGGCTTTTTATGAATGGTTGCTCGATAACGAGTTAACACCACACGTCGTTGTGGATATCACGTTACCAGACGTACAGGTTCCAATGGAATTTGCACGTGACGGGCAAATCGTTCTTAATATTGCCCCTCGTGCAGTGGGTAATCTTGAGTTAACCAATGACGCCGTGCAGTTTAGTGCACGCTTCGGTGGTGTTCCACGTCAGGTGTACGTACCTATGGCTGCTGTCATGGCTATTTATGCCCGTGAAAATGGTGCGGGGACGATGTTTGAACCCGAAGCCGGTTACGAAGATGACGTGGAAAGCGATAACGATGATGATGTATCAGTGGGCTCTGAACCAGTGATGCAAGTTATTGATGGTGCTCGGGATGATCAGGATGATTCAGATAATGGCCCTGATGATGAACCGCCACCACGTGGTGGTCGTCCGACCCTGCGAGTCGTTAAATAGCCGTTGTGAATGAGTCAGACAGCGAATAGAAAAGGCCTGATAACGGTGTTATCAGGCCTTTTTTCGACTTAGACTTCGAGGTAGTTCAGGATACCATCTGCTGCTTTACGCCCCTCCGCAATAGCTGTGACGACCAAATCAGAACCGCGAACTGCATCCCCGCCAGCAAAGATTTTTGGATTGCTCGTCTGGAAGGCATTATCACTCCCTTCAGGAGCAATAATACGGCCCTGGTTATCCAGCTCAACGCTGTGAGCTTCAAGCCAGCTCATACTATGTGGACGGAAACCAAAAGCAGTGACGACGGCATCTGCGGGCAGAATATGCTCTGAGCCTGGGATGATTTCCGGGCGACGTCGACCATGAGCATCTGGCGCACTCAGTTCGGTACGGGCGACTCTCACGCCACAGACATTACCGTTACCATTCACCTCAACACCTAATGGCTGCAGGTTAAATTGGAACTCAACGCCCTCTTCTCGGGCATTTTTGACTTCACGACGTGAGCCGGGCATGTTCTCTTCATCACGGCGATAAGCACAAGTGACGTGGGTTGCTCCCTGGCGAATTGAGGTGCGAACACAGTCCATGGCGGTGTCTCCACCCCCCAGGACGACCACACGTTTACCCGCCATATTCACGTAAGGGGAGCCATCTGCTTCACCAAAGCCCATAATCTGACGAGTATTGGCGATAAGAAATGGCAGCGCTTCATACACTCCCGGGGCGTCTTCGTTGTCCAGCCCACCGCGCATTGACTGGTATGTACCAACGCCAAGGAAGACCGCATCGAAGTCATTCAGTAGTGTTTCAATCTGTACATCACGGCCCACTTCGGTATTGAGCATAAACTCAATGCCCATACCGCTAAAGATTTCACGGCGTTTGCTCATGACTTCTTTTTCCAGCTTGAAAGCGGGAATACCGAAGGTCAGCAGACCACCGATTTCAGGGTGGCGGTCATAGACTACGGCTTTAACGCCATTACGGGTCAGAACATCGGCACAAGCCAGTCCTGCTGGGCCAGCACCGATAATCGCCACGCGCTTACCGACTGACTTAACACCGGTTAAGTCAGGCTTCCAGCCCATCTCAATGGCTTTATCGTTGATATAACGTTCTATATTACCAATGGTGACCGCACCGAACTCGTCATTCAGGGTACAGGAACCTTCACACAGACGATCTTGTGGGCAAACACGCCCACACACTTCTGGCAAGCTGTTAGTTTGGTGTGATAATTCAGCCGCCTCAATGATACGGCCTTCATTCGCCAGTTTTAACCAGTTCGGAATGTAGTTATGAACCGGGCATTTCCATTCACAGTATGGGTTACCACAGGACAGGCAGCGATCCGCCTGTGCCTTAGCCTGACCTTCTGAGAAAGGCTCGTAAATTTCAACAAATTCAATTTTACGAATCTTTAACGCTTTCTTTGGCGGATCAACACGTTGTAAGTCGATAAATTGATATACGTTCTGACTCATCTTGACCCCTTACTGCGCCTGCACCCGCAGCTCAGCTGCGGAACGACTACGGTGACCCAATAATGCTTTAACATCACTGGACTTTGGTTTGACTAAGGTAAATTTAGTAGCAAAATCAGGCCAGTTAGCCAGGATTTCTTCACCACGCAAAGATCCGGTTAACTGAACATGTTCAGTTATCAGACCGCGCAAGTGTTCTTCATGAATAGCTAAATCCTCTACCTGTAACAGCTCGACCAGCTCTGGGTTAACCCGTTTAGCGAACTCACCGTCTTCATCCAGAACATAGGCAAAGCCCCCGGTCATCCCGGCACCAAAGTTCACCCCGGTGTGTCCCAGTATGCAGACGATGCCACCCGTCATGTACTCACAACCGTTATCGCCAATGCCTTCAACGACAGTGATAGCACCTGAATTACGTACAGCGAAGCGTTCACCCGCACGACCTGCAGCAAATAATTTACCCCCGGTCGCACCATACAGACAGGTGTTACCGATGATGGTTGCTTCATGGGCCCGGAAAGCCGAACCCACCGGTGGACGCAGGGAAAGTAAGCCCCCCGCCATGCCTTTACCCACGTAGTCGTTGGCATCGCCGGTCAGGTACAGTTCAACACCGCCAGCATTCCATACGCCAAAGCTCTGGCCCGCAGTACCGTTAAAGTGTGCTTTAATCGGGTCAGCCGCCAGTCCTTGGTCACCATGTCGTTGAGCAATATAGCCAGACAGGGATGCACCTACAGAACGGTCGGTATTACGGATATCAAACCAAAATGTTTTGCTTTGTTTTTCATCTATATAGGGTTTAGCCTGGCTTAACAGTCGCTGGTTCAGCTCACCCTTATCGAAGGGAGGGTTATGCTCTGTACAATAGACGGCTTTACCCGGTGCCGGTGTCGCTGTTTCTAACAGCGCGGACAAATCTAAACGTTGCTGTTTAGCGGTAAATCCTTCCAGCTCTTTTAACAAGTCAGTGCGACCGATCAAATCTACCAGACGTTTTACACCTAACTTCGCCATCAGCTCACGAGTCTCACGGGCGATAAATTCAAAGTAGTTGGTTACTTTGAAAGGCAGGCCATGGTAATGGTTCTTGCGCAGTTTATCGTCCTGAGTTGCCACCCCAGTGGCACAGTTGTTCAGGTGACAAATACGCAGATATTTACAGCCCAGAGCAACCATTGGCCCAGTACCAAAGCCGAAGCTTTCAGCCCCAAGGATCGCCGCTTTGATGATGTCCAGCCCTGTTTTTAAGCCGCCATCAACTTGCAGGCGAATTTTATGACGTAACCCATTAGCGACTAAGGCTTGCTGTGTCTCAGCGAGCCCCAATTCCCAAGGACAGCCTGCATATTTTACTGAGGAGAGCGGGCTTGCCCCGGTACCGCCGTCATAACCGGCGATAGTAATCAGGTCAGCATAAGCTTTGGCCACACCTGTCGCGATGGTCCCAACACCTGGCTCAGAAACCAGTTTTACCGAGATCATTGCTGTTGGATTGACCTGTTTGAGGTCAAAAATCAACTGAGCTAAGTCTTCAATCGAATAGATATCATGATGTGGTGGCGGTGATATTAAAGTAACACCAGGTACGGAGTAACGCAGTTTAGCGATATAAGGTGTGACTTTATCACCAGGAAGCTGACCTCCTTCCCCGGGTTTTGCCCCCTGAGCCACTTTAATTTGGATGACATCGGCACTCATCAGATAAGCGGGGGTCACACCGAAACGCCCTGATGCCACCTGTTTGATACGGGAAACTTTATTGGTACCGTAGCGAGCCGGGTCTTCACCCCCTTCACCAGAGTTAGAGTTTCCACCAATTCCGTTCATGGCTTCGGCCAGCGACTCGTGGGCTTCCGGGCTTAGAGCACCAATGGACATCGCTGCGCTATCAAAGCGTTTGAACAGCTCCGTTGCTGGCTCAACCTCTTCAATGGCTACTGGGGCATCCTGCGGGTTGAGGGCGAACATATCACGTAATGTTGCCACAGGACGTTCGTTAACCAGTCTGGCGTAAGCTTGATAGTCACTGTAGTCAGCACTTTGTACTGCTTTTTGCAGGGTCTGAACTACATCAGGGTTGTAGGCATGGTACTCCCCGCCATGGACGAACTTCAGCAGTCCGCCTTGTTCCAGTGGTTTACGAACCAGCCAGGCTCGTTTAGAGAGGTTCAGCAAATCTTGCTGGAAGTCGGCAAAACTGGCACCACCAATACGGCTGACCACGCCCTGGAAGCAAAGATCGACCACGCTATCGTGCAGGCCGACCGCTTCAAACAGTTTTGAGCAACGGTAAGAGGCGATGGTAGAAATGCCCATTTTGGACATTATCTTGTACAACCCTTTATTGATACCATTACGGTAATTCTGCATCACCGCCCGGTAGCTTTTATCGATGGTGCCGTTATCAACCAGTTTGCCCAATGTTTCGTAGGCCAGGTAAGGGTAGATAGCGGTCGCCCCAAAACCAAGCAGTACGGCAAAGTGATGGGGGTCACGTGCACTGGCGGTTTCAACGATAATATTGGCGTCACAACGCAGGCTGCGTTCTACCAGACGCGTCTGGATGGCACCGACTGCCATTGGGGCCGGAACTGGTAGCCTATGTTTAGCAATACCCCGATCAGATAACACCAGCAAAACGGTACCATTACGTACCATATTTTCCGCGTCATCACACAGCGCTTTCACTGTTTCTTCGAGGGAGCGTTCGTCAGGGTTGTAGGTAATATCAAGGGTACTGGCCTGATAATATTGTTCTTCTAATGATGTTAATTGCTGGAAATCAGACCACAGTAGAATTGGCGATTTAAAACTCAGGCGATGAGCCTGGCCTTCGGCTTCGCAAAACACATTCATCTCACGGCCAATACTGGTTGCCAGTGACATGACATGGGCTTCACGCAATGGGTCAATGGGTGGATTGGTGACTTGGGCAAACTGCTGACGGAAGTAGTCGTAAATAATCCGCGGCTGGCTGGAGAGTACGGCAAATGGAGTGTCATCCCCCATTGAACCAACGGCCTCCTGGCCATTCTCACCCAGAACACGAATAATAGTATCCAGCTCTTCATTGCTGTAGTTAAACTGTTTCTGGTAGCTTGCCAGGGTGTCATCATCCAGTGAACGAGCACCGACCTGATCGTCAGGCAGGTCTTCCAGCGATACCAGACGGCGAACATTTTTATCCATCCAGGCTTGATAAGGATGGCGGCTCTTCAAATCGTCATCCGTTTCGGCTGAATGGAGAATGCGGCCCGCACGGGTGTCAATCACCATCAGTTCACCTGGGCCGACACGTCCCTTTTCTACCACTTCATCTGGCTGATAGTCCCAGATACCTACTTCAGATGCACAGGTAATGAGTTTATCTTTGGTTATCACATAGCGAGCCGGGCGCAGACCGTTTCTGTCGAGGTTACAGGCTGCAAAACGACCATCTGACATGACAATACCCGCTGGGCCATCCCAGGGTTCCATATGCATGGAGTTGAAGTCAAAGAAGGCGCGTAGCTCCGGGTCCATATTCGGGTTATTCTGCCAGGCTGGTGGTACCAGTAAACGCATGGCACGGACAATATCCATCCCGCCAGCCAGCAGTAACTCCAGCATATTATCCAGCGAGCTGGAGTCTGAACCTGTTTCGTTGACGAACGGGGCAGCAGCCTGCAGGTCAGGAATTAATGGCGTCTGGAACTTATAAGTACGTGCTTTGGCCCACTGGCGGTTGCCGGTAATGGTGTTGATTTCGCCATTATGTGCCAGGTAGCGGAACGGCTGGGCTAATGGCCAGCGTGGTACTGTGTTGGTTGAGAAGCGTTGGTGGAACAGGCAGATGGCTGACTCCAGACGCAAATCAGCAAGATCCAGATAGAAGCGCGGCAAGTCAGCCGGCATACACAGACCTTTATAGATATTCACTACATTGGACAGGCTGCAGACATAGAAGTCTTTATCATCCAGCAGGCGTTTTTCGATACGGCGGCGTGCGATAAAAAGACGTCGTTCCATATCACGCGGGCTCCATCCAGCAGGAGCATTAACAAAAATTTGTTCGATACGCGGCAGAGAGGAGAGGGCGATTTCACCCAGTACGCCTTCATTAGTTGGCACTTCACGCCAGCCAACAATCGACAGGGTCTCATTTTGCAGTTCTTCCTCAACCACATGGCGAGCGGCAGTGGCCAGAACAGGGTCTTGATTCAGGAAGAGCATACCCACGGCATAATTTTTCGCCAGGCGCCAGCCACGTTCTTCAGCAACAATACGGAAGAAACGGTCTGGTTTTTGCAGCAACAGGCCGCAACCGTCACCGGTTTTACCGTCGGCAAGAATAGCACCACGGTGCTGCATACGCGCGAGTGCATGAATCGCAGTACGCACGACTTTATGGCTTGGTTCGCCTTCTATATGGGCAATCAGACCAAAACCACAGTTATCCTTCTCAAGGGATTTATCGTACAACATTTCAGTGAACCTCCCCAGGCTCTGCGTGATCTCTCTGTTGGGTAGTGCTTAGGCACAGCAAGGGTGGGGCGACGGGGTGGGGGTCTGGATACCTGCCTCGTGTGTCGCCCTCTTATTGGCCAACCTATCCGGTTTAGCAAGGGGTAAACTTGCTTCAGAGGGAATCTCAATTACTGCATAAAGATGATGAGTGGATGACTCATCCAGAAAGCTTCCAGCGGATAATCACGTTATCGGGAAAGCGCATACACGTCAAATGGCATGTCTTTGTTAGGTGAATGACCAGTTTTCTTTTAATGCAATGAAAGTAAATGATTTTTTGTTTTTTTTAACGTGTGTTGGGTTAGGTTAACACATAGGATAATGTGATCAGGCTCACTGTGTACGGCCGGGTTTATCTAATTATTACGCTGAGATATTTGTTTTTTTCGATATAAAAGACTGCTGACGATATTAATTGTGAATTAATTGGCTGTTTTTTAGGGTTTTATAATATTTTAACCAGTTAAAAGTTCAGATATAAGAAAAAGTTATTACGCCTGGTGTGGTTAAAAATGCGAATTATTTGCATTTATATGCGAGGAGGGTAAAGCTCCGCCACGACGCTTGATCTACGTCATCGTCAAAGGTCATGCAGAAATGGAAAATGGGCCTCATTTATCAGAGGCGGTCTATCAGGTTATTCTCTTCAATAAATTAGTCAATAAATTTATTAGCTAATCTATATATCTGTTAAATGAGGTTAGATATTGCAGGCTCAGAATGTGAGGGGTAAACGCGAATATGGGTTTAAGCCTGAGCCATCGTAAATTTTGCGGTATATTTAATGTCTCTATGGTGAAGGAAAACTTCCATGAAACAACTCAGAAGATTAGCGCAGTATTACGTTGATTTAATGGTAAAGCTCGGGCTGGTTCGCTTCTCCTTGCTGTTAGCCTCAGCTTTAGTCCTGACGGCAATGGTGGTACAGATGGCGGTGACGCTGGTGCTGCGCGGGCAGGTTGAAAGTATTGATGTCGTACGCTCTATTTTCTTTGGTTTGTTGATAACACCATGGGCTGTTTACTTCTTATCTGTGGTGGTTGAGCAACTTGAGGAGTCCAGGCAGCGGTTATCGAATATGGTCGATAAGCTAGAAGAGATGCGCAAGCGAGACTTAAACCTTAATGTGCAACTCAAAGACAATATTAACCAGCTCAACCTGGAAATTGCCGAACGTGTTAAGGCAGAGCAAGAACGCCAGAGCATGCTGGAACAGCTCAAGATCGAAATGGAAGAGCGTGAAGTCACGCAAATCAGACTGGAGCAGCAATCTTCTTTTTTACGATCTTTTCTTGATGCATCCCCTGATTTAGTTTTTTATCGTAATGAAAATAAAGAATTTTCTGGCTGTAACCGGGCAATGGAGTTGCTGACGGGTAAAAGTGAGAAGCAACTGGTGCAACTTAAGCCTGAGGATGTTTACTCCCAGGATGCCGCGCTAAAAGTGAATGAGACGGACGAGAAAGTCTTCCATCACAATGTTTCTCTGACCTATGAACAGTGGCTTGAGTACCCTGATGGGCGTAAAGCCTGCTTTGAAATTCGTAAAGTACCCTATTATGACCGTGTGGGAAAACGCCATGGCCTGATGGGATTCGGGCGTGATATTACTGAGCGTAAACGCTATCAGGATGCACTGGAACGAGCCAGTCGGGATAAAACGACCTTTATTTCGACTATCAGTCATGAATTGCGTACCCCACTGAATGGGATCGTCGGCCTGAGCCGCATTTTGCTGGATACGGAACTGACAACCGAGCAGACCAACTATTTAAAAACTATCCATGTTTCTGCTATTACGCTGGGTAATATTTTTAACGATATTATCGATATGGATAAGCTTGAACGGCATAAAGTGCAGCTGGACAATCAACCGATAGACTTCACCAGCTTTCTTGCGGAACTTGAGAACCTGTCTGGCCTTCAAGCCCAGCAAAAGGGACTCACGTTTGTTATGGAACCAACACCACCAATACCCTACAAAGTTATTACCGATGGTACGCGTTTGCGTCAAATCCTCTGGAATCTGATCAGTAATGCTGTGAAATTTACCCCGAAAGGTGGGCTGGTCACGGTGAGGGTTCACTATGAGTCAGAGCAGTGCCTCTGCTTTGAGGTCCAGGATTCTGGGATCGGTATTCCTGAGGAAGAGCAGGATAAAATTTTTGCCATGTATTATCAGGTCAAAGACAGTCATGGCGGGAAACCCGCTACAGGCACAGGGATTGGGCTTGCAGTATCGCGGCGGCTGGCAAGAAGTATGGGCGGCGATATTCAGGTGAAAAGCCTGCCTGGTGAAGGCTCGATATTTACGCTTAAAGTTCAGGCCCCGAGTGTGGCTGAAGAAGTGGAAGACACCCTGGATGATGATATGCCGCTACCCGCGTTGCATGTATTACTGGTAGAAGATATTGAACTAAATGTCGTGGTGGCGCGTTCGGTGTTAGAAAAACTGGGTAATAGTGTTGATATTGCCATGACCGGGAAAGAAGCTCTGGAAATGTTCTCTCCAGATGAGTATGACCTGGTCTTGCTGGATATTCAGTTGCCGGATATGACCGGTATGGATATCTCACGCGCTCTTAATCAGCGCTTTAAGAAAGAGTCGCTACCGCCATTGGTTGCACTCACCGCGAATGTTCTGAAAGATAAAAGAGAATATTTGGATGCGGGGATGGATGATGTTCTCAGTAAGCCACTGGCAGTTCCGGCATTGATGTCCATTATCAGGAAGTATTGGGACTCTTCGGACAGGGAAGACTCGCCTGTACTGATGAAAGTAGAAACAGAACAACAGCATGCACTACTCGATATTCCGATGCTGGAGCAATACCTTGAGTTAGTCGGTCCGAAGATCATCACCGACGGGGCTGCGATATTTGAAAAAATGATGCCGGGTTATCTGGATGTTCTCGATTCCAATATGACCGCCAGAGATAATAAAGGTGTGGTTGAAGAGGGGCATAAAATCAAAGGTGCAGCGGGATCGGTGGGACTGCGCCATCTGCAACAATTAGCACAACAGATTCAGTCACCGGATCTGCCAGCCTGGTCAGATAATGTTGGTGAATGGATAGAACAGCTCAGACATGAGTGGCAGCATGATGTAAATGTGCTACGAGCCTGGGTGTTTGCAGCCACGAAAAAATGACCCCGGCCTAGACCAGGGTGCGCGAATAGAGCGCCAACACCAGGGAAAACAACATGGTAGTTTATTCTGTGGCTGTAATGATGGGGTACAGCGGAAAATAACCCTTGTATCTCACCGTGTAATGATAGCAAAAATCAGGCGTATTGTTACGCATAGTTATGAATTATGTTACTTATTGTAAATAAAATATTAAAGTAAGCAGAGACGGGAAAGAACAGATGAAGAAAATCGGCGTAGTGTTGAGCGGTTGTGGTGTTTATGATGGCAGTGAAATTCATGAAGCGGTATTAACACTGCTGGCACTCGCTCATTCAGGTGCAGAGGCCGTTTGCTTTGCGCCAGATAAACCTCAGTCTGATGTTATTAATCATCTGAATGGTGAAACCGTTGAACAACAGCGCTCAGTATTGCAGGAGTCTGCGCGAATTACTCGAGGCGTAATTAAACCCTTACATGAAGCCAGCGCCGAGACACTGGATGGTTTGATCGTGCCGGGAGGTTTTGGCGCGGCTAAAAATCTCAGTACCTTTGCAAGCCAGGGCATTGACTGTACCGTGGACGATGACTTTTCCCGTTTAGTTCGTGATATGCATGCTCAGGGCAAACCATTGGGTTTTATGTGCATTGCACCGGTGATGTTGCCTAAAATTTTTGATGTGTCACTGCGTATCACCATTGGTACCGATCTGGATACCGCCGACTTGCTGGAAGAGATGGGAGCAGAGCATATTCCTTGCCCGGTTGATGACATTGTGGTTGATGAAGAACAAAAAGTGGTCACAACGCCGGCTTACATGCTGGCCACACGCATTGATGAAGCTGCATTGGGTATTAATAAGCTGGTCTCGCGAGTACTGGAATTAGCCGAATGACAAAGCGGCGCTTTACTCTGTTTGGGAGGTTAAAGCGCCTGTTCTGGCGTGGGATAGTGGCCATATGTGCGGTGTGGTTGTCTGGCATTGTTTTGTTTAGCCTGGTGCCTGTTCCCTTCTCCGCAGTGATGGTTGAACGACAGGTGAGTGCCTGGTTAGACGGTGATTTCAGCTATCGCGCCCATTCAGACTGGGTCAGTATGGATAACATCAGTCCATGGATGGGGTTGGCGGTGATTGCTGCCGAAGATCAAAAATTCCCTGACCACTGGGGGATTGACTTTGGTGCGATAAAAAAAGCGCTGGCTCATAATGAACGGAATGAAACGCATTTGCGGGGGGCTTCGACCATCTCGCAACAGACGGTAAAAAATCTATTGTTATGGGACGGGCGTAGTTGGGTCCGTAAAGTTCTTGAAGCGGGTTTAACATTGGTAACAGAAGCGGTCTGGAGTAAGCAGCGTATTTTGACCGTGTATTTGAATATCGCTGAATTTGGTGAAGGTATTTTTGGTGTCGAGGCGGCGGCACGACATTACTTCAACAAGTCTGCCCACCAGCTTACACCTGCCGAAGCGGCACTGTTAGCTGCTGTCTTGCCAAACCCGATACGCTTTAAGGCCAATGCTCCCTCTGGGTATATTCTCCAGCGCCAGCAGTGGATACTGCGGCAAATGCGTCAGCTGGGTGGGACATCATTTATGAGGCTGCATAATCTGGATTAAAATAATGATGAAGACTGACTAGTCTTCATCAAATCCGGCATTAAATAACGCTATCACGGCAGCCAGGGCTTGTTCTTCCTGTGGCCCACTGGCTTCAACTTCAAGCTGTCCCCCCTGAGAAGAGTCCAGCATGAGTAAAGCAATGACGCTACTGGCCTCGGCTTCCGTTCCCGCTTCATTACGGAGTAGAACTTCGGCATCGAAACTTTGTACCAGCTCGAATAGCTTCATGGCTGGACGGGCGTGCATGCCCAGTTTATTGGTTATCTTTACGGTCTGTCTGACACTCATGTTTTACGTTTTTCCAGAGTTCTGTGGCGCGACTGAACATTTTTACCCCGTGAGCGAAAATAGTCAGCGAGCTGCTCTGCAATATACACCGAACGGTGTTTACCCCCAGTACAACCAATAGCGACCGTCAGATAACTACGGTTGTTAGTTTCCAGCATGGGTAACCACAATTCGAGATAACTGCGAGTCTGGTAAATAAAATTATGTACTTCAGTATGGCGATCCAGGAATGCAGCAACAGGCCGATCAAGGCCTGTCATTGGCCGTAGTTTAGGATCCCAATGGGGGTTTGGCAGGAAACGCACATCAAAAACGTAATCCGCATCAATAGGGATCCCGTGTTTGAAACCAAAAGATTCAAAGACCATCGTTAACTCGCGTTCGCGTTTTCCCAGTAAGCGAGTACGCAGCATTTCAGCCAGTTCATGCACTGACATTTCAGAGGTGTCAATGATCAGGTCAGCACGAGATTTTAGAGGTTCGAGTAAATTGCTCTCTTCATCAATAGCACTTTCAAGAGAGAGATTTTTGCTGGACAACGGGTGCAGGCGACGCGTATCGCTATAACGACGGATTAGCGTGTTACGGTCCGCGTCTAAAAAGAGTAATTGTGGGGTAAAGGCATCCGGCAGATTACTCATTGCCTGGTCAAAAATTTCTGGTGATTCAGGCATATTACGCACATCAATGCTGATGGCTGCGGAGACTTCCCGGCCTGTCAGGGTTTTTGCCAAGTCAGGGAGTAGTACTACCGGCAGGTTATCAACACAATAAAAGCCCATATCCTCCAGCGCACGCAGAGCAACTGATTTCCCCGATCCTGAAGTACCGCTAACGATCATCAGTACCATATGCTCACTCTCCAGATTTAACTGTCTGATATATCAAAGATGCTAATCACTACTGGTTTCGACCGAACTGGCTGCGTTTTCAGTGATGATATTATAAATATCGCTGTCACTATTCGCTAACCGTAAGCGGCGACAGATATTTTTATCCGCCAGACGCTTGGCCACCAGGGATAGAATATGAAGATGTGTTTTCGTCTGTTCGGCTGGTACCAGTAGGGCGAATAACAGGTCTACGGGTTGGTTATCTATCGAGTCAAAAACGATGGGCGTTTCTAACTGAATGAAGACACCAACGGCCTTGGCTGCATCCTCTTCGATTTTGCCATGAGGGATAGCAATACCATTGCCAATACCAGTACTTCCCATGCGTTCACGGGTAAGAATTGCCTCAAATACAATTTGAGAGGGTAAACCGAGTTGCTTCGCTGCCAGTTCGCTGATGATTTCCAGCGCACGTTTTTTACTCTGGCAATGGACACCACTACGGGTACATTCCTGGTTAAGGACCGAGCTCAATTGCAAAATAGGATCGTTATTTGTCATAAGTTCACCTAAGCATTCTTATGCGAACGGCCCGTTACCGAAAGCAACGGGCCGATGGAGCACAGAGATGCCTGGATTATCAATGTTGTTTTAGTTTATCTTTATGTTTAGTTAACTGACGGGCTAATTTGTCGATCAGGCCATCAATCGCGGCGTACATCTCCTGGCCTTCTGCACTTGCGTGCAATTCCCCACCATTTACATGCAGCGTAGCATCCGCTATATGAGCTACCTTTTCTACCTTCAACACAATATAAACCTGGTTAATTCTCTCGAAGTATTGTTCCAGTTTGGCAAATTTTGTGTTCAAAAAATCACGTAATGCATCTGTGATTTCAACGTTTTGGCCGGTAATGTTTAGCTGCATATTGTTTTCCTTATCAATGGAGTCACACCAATTTTTTACGTTGGTTTGACGGTGGTATGGATAAAGACTCTCGATACTTCGCAACGGTGCGGCGAGCAACCATAATACCTTGATCAGACAGCAATGATGTAAGTTTACTGTCACTTAGCGGTTTAGCCGGGTTTTCTGCGGCAACCAGTTTCTTAACTAATGCCCTGATCGCTGTAGAAGACGCTTCGCCGCCCCCTTCTGTATTGACGTGGCTGGAGAAGAAATACTTAAGTTCAAAAATACCCCTGGGACTATGAAGGTATTTTTGAGTGGTGACACGAGAGATTGTCGACTCATGCATTTCAACAGCTTGAGCAATATCAGCCAATACCATTGGCTTCATGTACTCAGCGCCATATTCAAAAAACTCTTGCTGCTGCTCGACAATACAGCGACTGACACGCAGCAAGGTATCATTTCTACTTTCAAGGCTTTTTATCAGCCATCTCGCATCCTGTAAATGGCTGCGAATAAATTGTGAGTCACTATCGCTCCGGGCACTACTATTGCCCATGGCGGCATAGTGCTGGTTTATTTTCAGGCGAGGGATGCTCTCCGCATTGAGCTCTACCGTCCACTGTTGTTGGTGTTTGCGTACCAATACATCAGGGATAATATATTCAGGCTCGTCCATCTGCACTGATTGTCCGGGGCGCGGATCTAATGACTGAATTAATTCGATAGCACTTTTTAAAACATCTTCTTTCAACCGGGTGACTCGCATCAGATTGCGAAAATCATGGTTTGCTAACAGATCTAAATGACTGCCAATGATTTGTTGTGCTTCTGCCAGGAAGGGCGTCTCTTTTGTATACTGGGATAGCTGAACGAGTAGGCAGTCACGTAAATCACGAGCGGCTACACCGATGGGATCAAAGCGTTGAATGCGTTTCAGAACGGCTTCAACCTCTTCCAGACCAATTTCATGGTTACCTAAACTATCCAAAATGTCAGACAGTGAAACGGTGAGGTAGCCCGTGTCATCAACGGCATCAACAATCGCGGTGGCAATGGCGGTATCAGTATCGGAAAATGGCGTCAGATCCACCTGCCACATCAGATAATCCTGAAGTGACTGGGTTGTCTCCCCCTGATAAACCGGCAAATGCTCGTCGATATAGTCAGTTCCGGTACCGGAAGGGGTGCCAGCAGTGTAGATCTCGTCCCAGCTAGCATCCAGTGGCAGCTCTTCAGGCATCTCTTTTTTTTCAAGCGCCTCTCGGGTATCCAGGCTATCCGTTTCCACGGTGTCCTGAATATCAATCTCTTCGAGCAGGTCTGTTTGCTCAAGCAAAGGGTTACTTTCCAGTGCTTGCTGAAGTTCTTGTTGCAGTTCCAGCGTCGACAGCTGTAAAAGACGAATGGCCTGTTGTAGCTGCGGCGTCATCGCAAGCTGTTGGCTAAGCCGTAATTGCAAACCTTGCTTCATAATCAGTGCGAATATCCTTAGCTATATGTACAGGTCATCGCCCAAGCTGCCAGAAGGACTGGCATATCCACGCTCATTAGTGACTGAAGTACAGTCAGCTTTTGGGTATGGCTGCGTTCCACCTTATGCAACTTGAACGATTTTGCGTATACCCTAAACCGTTCTGCTCACCTTCGGCGCGAAATGAAGAACGCCGGCGATAATAGACAGGTTATGTGACTCGACGAACTGAATACAAGCAACACGTTGGCAGCATGACGTATGACGGGTATACATGAGTCATGCCTTATTCGGTTAGAGCCTGAATTCCTCTCCCAGGTAGACACGTTTAACCTGCTCATTTTCAAGAATTTCTGCAGGTGTGCCATGGGCAATCATGTGCCCCTGACTGACAATATAGGCCCGTTCACATACCGCCAATGTTTCACGCACATTATGGTCGGTTATCAGTACCCCGAGCCCACTGTCACGAAGGTGTTCAATAATACGTTTGATATCAAGTACAGAGATCGGGTCAACACCAGCAAAAGGCTCATCCAGTAAAATGAACTTTGGATTAGCAGCCAGGGCTCGTGCAATTTCAACACGACGGCGTTCGCCCCCAGACAGAGACTGCCCAAGGCTGTCACGCAGGTGCTGAATATGGAACTCTTCCATTAATTCGTTAGCCCGATCGTCACGCTGCTCTGGTGTTAAATCTTCGCGAATCTGCAATACCGCCATCAGATTATCAAAGACACTCAGACGACGGAAAATAGACGCTTCCTGTGGCAAGTAGCCAATGCCGCGACGCGCTCGTGCATGAAGCGGCAGTAAGCTGATATCTTCATCGTCAATAATAATATTGCCGGCATCGCGCGGCACGATACCCACGACCATATAGAAGGTTGTGGTTTTACCCGCCCCGTTAGGGCCGAGCAGACCAACAATCTCCCCGGAATTAACGGTCAGGCTGACATCTTCGACGACCCGACGTTTTTTGTAGGCTTTCGCAAGATTTTTTGCAATTAAGGTTGCCATAACGAATTAGTTACTCTTTTGCTGCGTCGACGGCTGACCCGTTTTATCTTGTAACTGGGAAGGAACAAGTACGGTGGTGACGCGTTTGCCTTTATCACTGAATGCCTGCATTTTCTGCTCTTTCACCAGATAGGTTATCTTGTCTCCTTTGACATTGCTATCAAGTTGCTCAAGATAAGCATTACCAGTCAGGGTGACAAAATCCTTAGCGAGTTCATAGTGAAGCTTGGCGGCCTGACCTTTAACGGGTTTACCGTTATCCTGCATCTGATAGAAGGTTGCAGGATTACCATAAGCATCAATAACTTCCTGCCCCTGGACACCAGCCGGGCGAGTGACCACGACTTTATCAGCATTGATTTTAATGGTGCCTTGCGTGGCAATCACGTTACCTGTGAAGGTCACGACATTGCCGTCCATATCCAGTGACTGCTGATCAGACTCTATATGAATCGGCTTATTGGTATCCCCCGTCAGTGCCCATGCCGAAAACGAGGAGGCGAAAAGCGTACTCATCAGTACAAGGCTAAGGCTGAGTTTGTTGCGTCTGGATTTCATAAGAGGTTTTAACCTTTTCAATCAGCTTGGCGGTTTTATGGCGTAAATTACCACGCATTTTCATTCCGCTGGAGTTAAAGCTGGTTCCATAAAGAGTCACCATGTCATCTGAGGAGATGTCCTGGGTGATTAAATTAATGCTTGCGTTATCGGTGGTAATCTTGCGTAACTGTGAGTCGGGTGTTAACGCATTGACTTCCACATTTCCATAAAGATAAAGCATACGATCATTGGTTAATTTTGCACGATCGGCACGGATCTCCCAGGTGGCCACTTTATTTTCATCATATTGTGTCATGACCGGTTTAGTGAACCATGAGAGAGACTCTGGTGCAAAATGTTCAACATTTTCCGTCACCAGTCGATAGTTCAGAGCACCATTAAGGTTATACACACGGGTCAAGGCATGCTCAGTGGTATAGGTTGGCTCATTGTTATCGACAATAACGGGCCCATCATTCTCTCTGTCAGCGACATTCATGCCAATTAACACAATGGCAACTATCGCAAGAAAAATAATAACCCAGCACTTGGTTCTACTCATATGGATAGCCCTTTGGCCTCGTCAAGCAGACCCTGTGACATCAAAATCAGGTCACACACTTCTCTCACCGCACCCCTTCCGCCATTAATCTGCGTTACGTAGTCTGCCTTAGGTAGCAAAAGAGGATGTGCATCAGCAACCGCAATACTGAATCCGACCTGCTCCATTACGGGCCAGTCAATGAGATCATCACCAATATAAGCGACTTGACTGGGTGTTACTGCCAGCTCTGAGAGTAACTGATGATAGGCAATTAGTTTATCGGACTGCCCCTGGAAAAGACGTGTAATTCCTAACGTGTTGCAGCGATCTTCCAGTAATTTTGCTTTGCGCCCGGTAATGATAGCCACTTCAATACCTGATGTGAGGATACAGCGTATACCATAGCCATCACGTACATTGAATGCTTTTAGCTCTTCGCCACTATTTCCCATATAGATAAGGCCATCTGACATTACCCCATCCACATCCAGAATCAGCAGGCGTATCTCGGCAGCTCGAGCCATAACCTGTGCGCTCACTGGCCCATAACAAGTATTCAGTAGCGCATCATCGTAATTCATCAATACAAATCCTTTATTAGACTACGCCTGCGCGTAGCATGTCATGCATATGTATTACGCCCAACAGATGGTCGCCGTCAGCAACCATAACCGAAGTGATATGACGGGACTCCATCAGGTTTAACGCGTCTACCGCCAGTGTACCAGGACGAACACGAATACCACCAGGTGTCATTACATCTGCAATACGCAGTGTATTGAGGTCGGCTCCCATATCGAATACCCGACGTAAATCACCATCAGTAAAAATACCTTCTATTTTCATCAGGTCATCACAGATGACGGTCATTCCCATATTTTTTCTGGTGATCTCTAGCAGGGCATCACGCAACGAGGCTTGTTTACTGACATGAGGGATATCCTCACCTGCGTGCATAATATCATTAACTCGCAATAACAGTTTACGCCCCAGAGCGCCACCTGGATGGGAAAGCGCGAAATCCTCGGCAGTAAAGCCACGGGCTTTTAACAGTGCCACCGCCAGTGCGTCACCCATCACCAGTGTGGCGGTAGTGCTTGACGTCGGGGCCAGTCCCAGTGGGCAAGCTTCCTGGGGTACATGAATACACAAGTGGATATCCGCCGCACGTCCCATGGCGCTGTCAGGCCGACCCGTCATGCAAATCAGTGGAACTTTCAGGCGTTTTAATACTGGAATCAAGGCCAGAATCTCATTGGATTCACCTGAATTGGATATTGCGATTACAATATCCTGAGGAGTCACCATCCCCAAATCACCATGGCTGGCTTCACCGGGATGCACAAAAAAAGCGGGTGTTCCGGTGCTGGCAAACGTCGCTGCCATTTTTTTACCAATATGGCCAGACTTACCCATCCCCATGACGACGACTTTGCCGGTGCAATAAAAGATTTTGTTGCAAACCTTTGAAAAATCGTCATTAATGTATTGATCCAACTGGGCCAGACTTTCACGTTCAATCTTGAGGACTTCTTTTCCTGCCTGTTGAAAGTCAAAATCCGTTGCTAAGTTTATCTGCAGCATAATTTTCTTTTCCGTTCTAGCTGATGACAGGCGGCGCAAAAAACCACAGCACCATAACCCATAGGACATACCCACATATTAACAGAGCACCAATCTGCTTGCCGACCTGACGGGGTTTACGCCAGCACAGTATGGCAAACACAGCACTTACTGTTAACATTAGCCAGTAATCCCGGGCAAAGGCGAGTGGATCAAAACTACCAGGTGCCACAAGTGCGGGGATCCCGAGAACAAAGACAATATTAAACACATTGGAACCGATGATATTACCGATCGCGATATCATTTTCACCTTTACGTACACCCGCTATGGTTGTGGCGAGCTCGGGAAGGCTGGTGCCAATGGCGATAATGGTCAGGCCGACGACCAAATCACTGATACCGAAATAATTGGCAAGAACAGTAGCGTTATCAATGACCATCTGAGTTGCAATTGGCATGGTCACTAAGGCGACACCTAACCATAAGAAAGCCACAGACAAGTTACCCTCTTGTGGTAGTTCTGAGGCTTGCTCGCGAGTCAGGCTATCAATACCTTCGCGTTCAGCAATACGCCCTATTTTAATGATAAATGCCAGATATAACACGGCTATTGCCAGCAGTAAGATGCCTTTTATTTGACTGAGTTCACCATCAAATAGAAACAGGCCAGCCAGCAAGCTGACTAACAACATTAAAGGTAGTTCTCGACGTAAAATATCGGAATGAACGGTAAAAGGGTGCAATATTGCTGCAAGGCCAAGGATCAGCATGATATTCGTGATATTTGATCCGATCGCTGTGCCAACAGCAAGATCAAGTTGTCCATGTAGTGCGGCAGCACTGGCGATAATGATTTCAGGAAGGGATGTTCCTATGCTGACTACCGTCATACCGATAATCAAAGGGGGGACGCCTATGCTGCGGCACAGTATGGCTGCCGAAAAAACCAAGCGATCGGCACCATAAACTACCAAAAGTAAGCCGATAATCAGTAAAGCCATCGCTAACAGCATGACAAATCCTTTATAAGGTATAGTCGCCAACCATGGACCAAGGAGGCATCTGCAATGCTTACACTGATCAGCATCACCTATTATTCCCAATTTTGACTTTATGCGATAGAAAAGTAAAACAAATGCCTGCTTTCGCTAACCTTGGCAGGTAATATTCTGTAAAAATAGTGGGTAGTGATGTCCTTTTCAGGCCATGCTTACTTCTAGACTTTAAAAAGGAAAGGCAATGAATCAGGCCGAGGCGAATCTTGTAGAGGTCCACGGGGTTAGTTTTAACCGTGGCAACCGACAGATTTTTGATGACATATCGCTGACTGTGCCTCGTGGTAAAATTACTGCGATTATGGGACCGTCTGGAATTGGGAAAACCACTCTGTTGCGTCTTATTGGTGGGCAAATTGCGCCAGATAGTGGCCAAATATTGTTTGATGGTGAAAATATTCCCACCATGTCACGGGCGCGACTATTCGCTGTACGTAAACGTATGAGTATGTTGTTCCAGTCGGGGGCATTGTTTACCGACCTGAATGTGTTTGAAAACGTGGCTTATCCATTACGTGAACATTTAAGACTGCCAGAACCTTTACTGCACAGTACGGTGATGATGAAACTGGAAGCTGTTGGTTTGCGGGGTGCCGCCCAATTAATGCCTTCTGAGCTTTCTGGTGGGATGGCCCGTCGTGCAGCCCTTGCGCGCGCTATCGCGCTCGAGCCTGATTTGGTGATGTTTGACGAGCCCTTCGCTGGGCAAGATCCAATAACGATGGGCGTGCTGGTTAAACTCATCTCTGAATTAAACAGCGCATTGGGTATCACCTGCGTAGTGGTCTCTCATGATGTACCGGAAGTTCTGAGTATCGCCGATTACGCTTATATCGTTGTTGATCGGCATATTGTTGCTCAAGGAAGTCCGGCCGAACTGCGGAGTAATCACGATCCACGAGTACGGCAATTTCTCGATGGTATTGCTGACGGGCCCGTACCATTCCGTTATCCTGCCGGTGACTATCAACAAGACCTTTTATTTGGAACAGGGAGTTAAGCTGCTCATGTTGCTAAATGTACTGGCATCTCTTGGGCGGCGAGGCCTCAAAACCTGCGCTGCTTTTGGACGAGCTGGGTTAATGTTATTCAATGCGTTAATAGGAAAGCCCGAATTTCGTAAACATGCCCCGTTACTGATGCGCCAGCTCTATTTTGTTGGTGTGCAGTCGATGCTGATTATTGTCGTTTCGGGCCTGTTTATTGGAATGGTTCTGGGGTTACAAGGCTATTTGGTACTGACAACATATGGTGCTGAATCCAGCCTGGGAATGCTGGTGGCCCTTTCCTTGTTGCGTGAACTTGGGCCTGTGGTTGCGGCACTGTTATTTGCCGGACGAGCTGGCTCCGCACTCACCGCAGAAATAGGTTTGATGCGAGCCACCGAACAGCTGTCCAGTATGGAAATGATGGCTGTTGACCCATTACGGCGAGTGGTGTCACCGCGTTTTTGGGCCGGAATCATCTCCTTACCACTACTGACACTTATTTTTGTGGCCGTTGGTGTTTGGGGGGGGGAACTGGTTGGTGTTAGCTGGAAAGGTATTGATACTGGTTTCTTCTGGTCTGCGATGCAAGATGCCGTATCCTGGCGCACGGACGTCGTTTACTGTGTGATTAAGAGCATTGTTTTCGCCATTACGGTAACTTGGATTGCACTGTTTAACGGGTATGATGCGATCCCCACTTCCGAAGGCATTAGCCGGGCAACGACACGTACGGTAGTGCACGCTTCACTGGCCGTTTTAGGCCTTGATTTTGTGCTAACAGCACTGATGTTTGGGAATTGAGTTCATGCAATCAAAAAAATTGGAAGTTTGGGTAGGTTTTTTCTTACTGGTGGCGCTGGCAGCGGTGATTTTTCTGTGTCTGAAAGTTGCCAATATCACCTCATTACGTAGTGAACCGACTTATAAGATATATGCAACATTTGACAACGTTGGTGGGTTAAAAGTGAGTTCGCCAGTACGGCTCGGTGGTGTGGTGATCGGTCGTGTGGATAGTATCCAGCTCGATCCCAAAACTTACCTGCCGCGTGTGACGCTGGATATTGAAAAACGCTACAACCAGATACCGGATACCAGTTCTCTGTCTATCCGTACCTCAGGTTTGTTGGGTGAGCAGTTCCTCGCATTAAATCTGGGCTTTGATGATCCAGAATTGGGTTCCAGCATTCTGAAAGATGGAGGAACCATTCAGGATACCAAATCGGCATTAGTTCTCGAAGACCTCATTGGACAGTTCTTGTATAAAAGCGGTAATGGTGGGAATGAATCTACTGGCCCGGACAGCAATGTGACTCCAGAGCACCATGACGTTGCCCCCCATGGGAATGCGGCGAATTAACTAAAGAGGAAAGTATTATGTTTAAGCGTCTCATAATGATTGCCATGCTGGCATTCACACCACTGGCTATGGCAGCGGACCAGACGAATCCTTATACGCTGATGAATGAAGCAGCGCAGAAAACGTTTGATCGTTTGAAAGTGGAACAACCTAAAATTCGTCAGGATCCTGATTACTTGCGCCAAATCGTCGCAGAAGAATTACTGCCTTATGTGCAAATCAAATATGCAGGTGCTTTGGTGTTAGGCCGTTATTACAAAGATGCCACCCCTGCCCAGCGTGAAGCTTACTTCAAGGCCTTTGGTGAGTACCTGAAGCAGGCTTATGGGCAGGCCCTGGCGCTTTATAATGGTCAGAGCTACCAGATAGCACCTGAGCAACCGCTAGGAAATGCCGACATTGTCGCTATTCGTGTCACGATTACTGACCCTAATGGCCGGCCTCCTATTCGCCTTGATTTCCAGTGGCGTAAAAACAGCCAGACTGGCAACTGGCAGGCGTATGACATGATCGCGGAAGGGGTTAGTATGATTACCACCAAACAAAGTGAGTGGAGCGATTTACTACGTACCAAGGGCATCGATGGTTTGACAGCCCAGTTGCAGGCTATTTCTCGCCAGCCTATAACCCTGGATGACAAAAAATAATGGCCGCGAGTTTAAGCTGGCAGCGCAATGCCCAGGTGTTAAGCCTGTCTGGTGAACTGAATAGCGAAAACCTGTCACCATTGTGGGAACAGCGCAAAGAAGTGGTTATGGGGGTCACGACATTTGACCTCAGTGCGTTAACCCGTGTGGATACGGCGGGCCTGGCGCTCTTGATTCACCTGGTCGCCGAGGCAAAAAAGCAGGGAAATGAGGTTGAGCTGTATCAGATTAGTGAGAATTTGCAGACGCTGGTACAGCTTTACAATTTACCTGAAAGCCTGATCCCACGCCGTACCGCGTAGTATTTTCATCACTTTATTATTAAAGTCCTTGAATACTTTTGTTCAAGGGCTTTTTTTGCTTATTTATGCCCGTCTCACTTTCCTCTAAGATGAGAACCCTTTTTCACTAATCGACGAATATATAGCCATGGAAAATCATGAAATCCAGGCCGTGCTGATGGATGCACTGCCCCTCGAAGAAGTTCACGTTTCTGGTGACGGTAGTCACTTCCAGGTGATAGCGGTGGGTGAGTTATTCGCCGAGTTAAGTCGCGTAAAAAAACAACAAGCAGTTTATGCCCCGTTAATGCCTTTCATTGCTGATAATCGTATGCATGCGGTTTCAATAAAGACTTATACTCCAGCAGAATGGGCTCGTGATCGTAAGCTCAGTGGTTTTTAATCCGTCAGCATAAGTTGATGGCCACTATTTTGATTTAAAAGAGAACAGTTGCAATGGATAAATTTCGTGTGCAGGGGCCTACCCAGCTCAGTGGAGAAGTGACCATTTCCGGGGCCAAAAATGCCGCGTTACCGATCCTCTTCGCCGCATTGTTAGCTGAAGAGCCTGTTGAAATTCAGAACGTACCCCATCTTAAAGATATTGATACCACAATGAAGTTACTTAGCCAGCTAGGTACTAAAGTGGAACGTAATGGCGCTATTTTTCTTGACGCCAGTAAGGTCAATATTTTCTGTGCCCCTTATGATCTGGTAAAGACCATGCGTGCCTCTATCTGGGCATTGGGGCCTTTAGTGGCACGTTTTGGACAGGGGCAGGTCTCCTTACCCGGAGGTTGTGCCATTGGTGCTCGGCCTGTAGATCTCCATATTTCGGGCCTTGAGCAGTTAGGTGCCGAAATTAAACTGGAAGAGGGCTATGTCAAAGCTTCCGTTGAAGGGCGTCTGAAAGGGGCACATATTGTAATGGATAAGGTGAGCGTTGGGGCCACTGTCACCATTATGAGTGCGGCAACTCTGGCGGAAGGAACGACGGTCATCGAGAATGCGGCCCGTGAACCTGAAATCGTCGATACTGCGAATTTCCTTAACACACTTGGGGCAAAAATCAGTGGTGCCGGGACTGACCGCATTACCATTGAAGGCGTCACCCGGTTAGGCGGGGGGGTCTATCGTGTATTGCCTGACCGTATTGAGACCGGGACCTTCCTGGTGGCTGCGGCAATTTCTGCGGGTAAAATTGTATGCCGCAATGCACAGCCTGATACGCTTGATGCTGTGCTGGCGAAGCTGCGTGAAGCGGGTGCAGACATTGAAACCGGTGATGACTGGATAAGCCTTGATATGCATGGCAAACGTCCAAAGTGTGTCAGTGTTCGCACGGCCCCACATCCAGGCTTCCCTACTGATATGCAGGCACAATTCACGTTGCTGAATCTGGTTGCGGAAGGGACTGGTGTCATCACTGAAACCATTTTTGAAAATCGTTTTATGCATGTGCCTGAACTGATTCGTATGGGGGCACACGCCGAGATTGAAAGTAATACCGTGATTTGTCGTGGTGTTGAAAAACTTTCTGGTGCCCAGGTGATGGCGACAGACTTACGCGCTTCAGCGAGTCTGGTGCTGGCCGGGTGCATTGCCGAAGGAACCACTATTGTTGATCGAATTTATCATATCGACCGTGGTTACGAATGCATTGAGGATAAACTCCAGGCCCTGGGTGCGAACATTGAGCGTATCAGCGGTAATGAATAATCCTGCATTGCAAGTTTGGGCTTGCCTGGACTGAATAATGGATATAGTAAAGAGGGGGAGTGTTTCACACTCCTCTTTTTTATGCCCGAACTGAGTATTATGCTGTTGTTATACACATTGATATTTTATTTTTATTGTCATCAGGGATGGGGCGTTCGTGAAAGGTGTTTTTATTCCCGGTTTAATTGCCTTTAAATATGTTTCTGATAACAGTATCGCGCTTACAGTTAATCATTAGTATGAGTGCTATGCATTTTATGACAGCGTAATATCTTCACAATGGATATATTGCATCTTGCTGTTTTTAAAGTTATTTTAATCTTCCTGAGTACATTTCGTGGCTGGATTCTGATACTGACTTTTTCAGTAATCAACATGTGATTATTTTTGTTAGTAAGTACAATATTATTATATTAATAAACAGACCAATAATAACTGACAGCTGTCTGCTGTGAATATATCCTATGAATAGGAACGATTTTTTATTTTCCTTATTTTTATAACATATAGTGATATATGTCCTGATTAAGGATAAATCATCGTGCATAAAAATATAATATTACCCAATCGCTTAGGGGGATAACAAAAGCATTGTTATCCCCCCTTAATGGGCGCATCGCACCGGCCTGTGACTGTTTAGCTTAAGGCTAGTAAATTGCGTTATTGTGCTGACTGACTCAGCGTGGTGTGTCGTCTTCGCGGGCTATTTCGCTGACGTTTTGGGCGTTCAGCATACTGAGAGTACGAACTTTGCGAATGTGCAGCGTTCTGTCAATAAACTCATTGGTTCGTGAGTCATGGTAGCGTGATGGCCAGATAAGCCATGGCCTGATCCCCAGTACATCGGCGATAATCAATTCACCTTTGGGCCAGGGGCGCGTTAGCGTATTGGCGAGTGTTGATGAGCTTAGTCCTGCTTTACGTGACTCAGCGGCCAGTGATGTCCCTTTTTTCCTTAAACCAGCCACAATATCTGCCGGGTGCCAGTCCACATGTTGACTTGTCATAACTTCTCCCTGTGAGTATCACTATACTTAAATATTGCCAAATAACGATGGCTGTCAGGGACAGTTATAACACGAAAACATCCAAATGCTTTTTGTAAATATCTGGAGTGATTAAATCTGTGGCATTTCACGCAAATTGCTATGCAATCGATGAAAATAAAGGGTGTTAGCGACGAAGATTGTAATAATTGAATTATTTATTGGAAGCTTTAACGCGCCATGAGGCGCGTTAAAGCGAGCAGGAATTAGTGGTCTCGTTGCACTGACATATGAGCCAGGGCAATCAATGCTTCACGGTAGGGGGTATCAGGAATAACAGCCAGGGCAGCAATCGCTTTGTCTGCTTCTTCTTCTGCACGCCGCTGTGTCCACTCCAGAGAGCCACAGGTTGCCATGGCCTCCAGTACAGGCTGCAGCAAATGCCGCCCGTTACCCTGTTCAATCGCCTCTCGGATCAGCTGAGATTGTTCAGGTGTACCATGACGCATTGCGTGGAGTAGCGGCAGTGTTGGTTTGCCCTCATTGAGGTCATCACCAATACTTTTTCCCAGTGTCTGTCCATCTGAGCTGTAGTCCAGTAAGTCATCAATTAACTGGAAAGCGGTCCCAAGATAACGCCCATAGTCCTGCAACGCCTTTTCTTGCTCTTCATTGGCACCTGCCAGGATGCCGGAACACTGGGATGCTGCTTCAAACAGTCGCGCCGTTTTACTGTAAATAACCCGTAAATAGCTCTCTTCGGTGATATCCGGATCATTGCAGTTCATGAGCTGTAAGACCTCACCTTCAGCAATGACATTAACCGCCTCGGACATCACCTCCAGAACTTTAAGGGACCCAAGCTTGGTCATCATCTGAAAGGCGCGGGTATAGATGAAATCCCCCACAAGCACACTGGCAGCATTACCAAAAGCCGCATTCGCGGTGGCCTTACCACGACGCATATCTGATTCGTCAACAACATCGTCATGTAGCAGTGTCGCAGTGTGTATAAACTCAATCAGTGCAGCTATGTTGATATGGGCTTTACCCTGGTAGCCCAGTGCTCGTGCCGCAATCACAGCAATCATTGGACGGATACGCTTACCGCCACCACTCACAATGTAGTAACCCAATTGATTAATCAGCGAAACGTCTGAGTTCAGCTGTTCCAGGATTGACGCATTTACGTCCGCCATATCTTGCGCGGCTAATTCGTTAATTTTTTCTAGGTTCATCGCAAAAGTCTGGTTTTCGTCCTATTTATTCCGTAATTATACGGCATAACAAGAGGGTGTAGGTGAGATACTGTAGTACAGATTGTACTTAAAATACGAGACAGATAAATGGGGTGGCACAGATTGTACTTTTTTTCTCTGTGGAATAAACAATCGCACTTGTCAAAGCGCCGGGATTTGCGTAATATTCGCGCCCTATTGTGAATATTTATAGCGCAGCCTGAATTCAATGTAAGGCGAGTGCGGAAAGCGGAGTTTTATATGTACGCGGTTTTCCAAAGTGGTGGTAAACAACACCGAGTAAGCGAAGGTCAGACCGTTCGCCTGGAAAAGCTAGACATCGCAACTGGCGAAGCTGTTGAGTTCGCAGAAGTTCTGATGATCGTAAACGGTGAAGAAGTCAAAATCGGCGTTCCTTTCGTTGATGGCGGCGTAATCAAAGCTGAAGTTGTTGCTCATGGTCGTGGCGAGAAAGTTAAAATCGTTAAGTTTCGTCGTCGTAAACACTACCGTAAGCAACAAGGCCATCGTCAGTGGTTCACTGATGTGAAAATCACTGGCATCAGCGCTTAATACAGAGGAGCAGATTAAATGGCACATAAAAAGGCTGGCGGCTCAACTCGTAACGGTCGCGATTCCGAAGCTAAACGTCTGGGCGTAAAACGTTTTGGCGGTGAAGCAGTATTAGCGGGCAGCATCATTGTTCGTCAACGTGGTACTAAATTCCACGCGGGCAGCAACGTAGGTTGTGGTCGTGACCACACTCTGTTCGCACTGGCTGACGGTAAAGTTAAGTTCGAAGTTAAAGGCCCGAAAAACCGCAAATATATCAGCATCGTTGCTGAGTAAGTTTCTCGCGTCCTGATAACGGATGTAAGCCCCGCAATACATTGCGGGGCTTTTTACATTCTGCATCCGAAAAATCATACAGGTATAACGAGCATGAAACAGCAGGCTGGGGTTGGCATTGTTTTAGCGTTAATTACAGCGATGTGTTGGGGTAGTTTACCGATAGCGATGAAGCAAGTGCTGGAAGTAATGGAACCCCCGACGGTCGTTTTTTATCGTTTTTCGATGGCGAGCATCGCGTTGGGCATCATCCTTGCGTTGCGTAAACAACTACCTCCTGTTCGTCTGTTTCGTAAGCCTCGCTGGCTGGTTATTCTGGTCCTTGCGACCGGTGGGTTACTTGGTAACTTCCTGTTGTTTAGTTCTTCTTTGCAATACCTTAGCCCAACAGCCTCCCAGGTAATTGGTCAGTTGTCCCCCGTTGGCATGATGGTGGCCAGCGTGGTGATTCTGAAAGAGAAAATGCGTGGGACGCAGATTGCTGGTGCGGTGATGTTGTTGTGCGGGCTGATTATGTTTTTTAATAACAGCCTGATAGAGATCTTCACCCGCATGACAGATTATACGCTGGGTGTCATCTTAGGTGTTCTTGCCGCGACGGTATGGGTGACCTACGGCGTTGCACAGAAAGTATTATTACGGCGTCTGGCCTCACAACAGATCCTCCTTTTGTTGTATATTTTATGTTCGGTGGCATTATTGCCGCTGGCGAAGCTGGATACCCTGTTCTTATTGAGCGACTGGCAGCTTGCGTGTTTATTTTTTTGTGGTTTGAATACCATTGTGGGTTATGGCGCGCTGGCAGAGGCGATGGCGCGCTGGCAGGCATCACAGGTTAGTGCTCTGATTACACTGACACCCCTGTTTACCCTGCTTTTTTCAGACCTGTTATCCCAGGGCTGGCCCGATTATTTTGCCATGCCTCAGCTTAACCTTTTAGGTTACGTTGGAGCGTTTGTCGTGGTGGCTGGTGCGATGTATTCCGCTATTGGTCACCGCCTTTGGGGACGCCGGCAGAGAGTCGAAGTTATGACCCCAGGACAACGTTCGGACGAATGATTTACGGAGAAGTAAAATGAAGTTTGTTGATGAAGCAACCATCCTGGTGGTAGCAGGTGACGGCGGTAATGGCTGTGTGAGCTTCCGTCGTGAAAAATATATCCCAAGGGGCGGACCTGACGGCGGTGATGGTGGTGATGGCGGTGATGTCTGGCTTGAGGCTGATGAAAACCTGAATACCCTGATTGATTACCGTTTTGAAAAATCATTCCGCGCTGAACGTGGACAAAATGGTCAAAGCCGTGACTGTACTGGTAAGCGTGGTAAAGATGTCACGGTAAAAGTGCCTGTAGGAACTCGTATCATCGATCAAGGCACCGGCGAAACCATGGGTGACATGACCTTGCATGGCCAGAGACTCATGGTGGGTAAAGGAGGCTGGCACGGGTTAGGTAACGCCCGCTTTAAGTCGTCTGTTAACCGTTCACCGCGTCAAAAAACCATGGGGACTCCTGGTGACCAGCGCGAGTTACAGCTGGAGCTGATGCTGTTAGCGGATGTTGGCATGCTGGGAATGCCAAATGCCGGTAAATCCACTTTTATTCGTGCGGTCTCTGCCGCTAAACCGAAAGTGGCTGACTATCCATTTACCACCCTGGTTCCTTCGCTGGGTGTGGTTCGCATGGATCACGAGAAGAGCTTTGTCGTCGCCGATATTCCAGGCCTGATTGAAGGTGCAGCTGACGGTGCAGGTTTAGGGATCCGTTTTCTTAAACACCTCGAACGTTGCCGTGTACTGCTTCATCTGATTGATATTGACCCTATTGATGGTTCTGATCCTGTAGAGAACGCACGGGTTATTATCGGTGAGCTGGAAAAATACAGCACGGATCTGGCGGCCAAACCTCGCTGGCTGGTCTTTAACAAAATCGACTTGATGGACAAAGCAGAAGCTGAAGAGAAAGCTAAAGCGATTGCTGAAGCATTAGGATGGGATGAAAAATATTATCTTATCTCTGCAGCAAGTCAGGTCGGGGTGAAAGACCTCTGCTGGGACGTTATGGCGTTTATTATCGCTAACCCTATCGTGTCTGCAAGTATCACTCAGCAACCTGAAAAAGTTGAGTTCATGTGGGACGATTACCATCGTCAGCAGCTCGACGAGATGGAAGCTGAAGCCGAAGATGACTGGGACGATGACTGGGATGAAGACGACGACGAAGGTGTCGAAATCATTTATCAGAAATAGTCGTCTGGATGAGAAGGGCCGGTTGAACCGGCCTTTTTATCTTTGGTAACGCGAATACGCAGGCATTTTTACTCCGCCGGCTTAAATCTTGCCCGGGAACCAACAGCTGGCTAGCAGGCCGCCACTTTGCTGGCAGTTATCCAGTGTCAGCGAGCCCTGATGTAAATGGATAATACGCTGAACGATATTAAGCCCTAGTCCACTGCCACCATAACGCCTGTCGAGACGCCGGAAAGGCTCTGTCAGATTCTGACGGTGCTGTTCGGCAATACCTGGCCCCTGATCGCTGATCCTGAGCACCACGCCTTCTGCTTGTTCTGATAACGACAGTTGAATAACGCTCTGTTCCGGGCCGTAACGGCAGGCATTCTCTAACAGGTTGCGAAGCATCAGACGTAGCAGTATCGCGTCTCCCTGTGTGTTACAGGCGCTTTTAGCGGGCCAGCTGATAGTTTGCTGGCGCTGAACCGCGAGCTCATCCATTTCCATCCGCAGTGGGCTAATAATATCGTCGCTCCAGTTCAGCGTCTGATAATGGCCACTGACTAAAGCTTGTCCGGCTCTGGCCAGCATGAGCAGTTGTTCAATGGTATGCATCAGTTGGTCTGTTCGCTGTAACAGCATTGGTGCTTGCATCACGCCCTGGTTTACCATCAGCTCCAGATGCAGTTTTATACCCGCAAGAGGGGTTCGTAGTTCATGGGCTGCATCAGCCGTAAACAGGCGCTCTTGTTGCAGTTGGTTGTCCAGTCGCGCCAGCAGCTGATTAAGCCCGCTGGTTACCGCGACAATCTCTTCCATCCGGGAAAACTCAGGGACAGGGGAAAGATTACTCGGTGAACGATGTGCCAAACTGGTTCGTAGATTTTCCAGTGGGCGAGTGATCCAAGTGATAGCCCAGAAAGAAAAAAAGAGAATACAGCTGACCATAACCGCGGAGGGAATAAGCAAAGAAGCGATGGCTTCGCGGATCTCTGTTTTGATCCTCGCATCACTCACTGAATTTGACAGTGCCTGGTTAACTAAAAAAGCGATTTGTTCCTGACTTTCATGCCACAACCACAGGATGCTGGCGATTTGAAAAAACAGTAGAATAAATGCCAGTATCGCAATCAGCCGCCAGCGCATGCTGTTCATGGCTGGCTTTCCAGACGGTAACCAATTCCCCGTATTGTTTTGATTCTCTCTTTACCCAGTTTCCGTCGCAGATTGTGAATATGTACCTCGAGCGTGTTGGAACCGGGATCGTCCTGCCAGCTATAGATATCTTGTTGCAGGGTTTCACGATGGACCGTTTGTCCCAGACGCATCATTAAACGGGTGAGGATTGAAAACTCTTTTGGTGTAATGTCGACAGCTTGATTATCCAGCACCACTTGTTGTGTCTGAAGATTGAGTGTCAGCCCATTATCTTGTAACAGGTTGTCACTTTGCCCTTGATGACGGCGAATGAGTGCCCTGGCACGCGCCTGCAGTTCGATTAAAGCAAAAGGCTTGACCAGATAGTCGTCAGCGCCGGAGTCCAGCCCATTTACGCGATCTTCGAGTGCATCTCGTGCCGTCAAGATTAAGACCGGGCTTTTGATGCCTTGCTGGCGCCAGTGACGAAGCAGAGTGGCACCATCCTGGTCCGGCAAACCTAAATCAAGAATGACCAGGCTGTATTCCGCGCTGCGAATAAACAGGTTAGCCTGGGCCGCCGTTGCGGCGAGATCCAGGACGTAGCCTTCGTGGGCGAGAGCAATAGCCAAGCCTTCTTGTAATAACAGGTCATCTTCGACGATCAACAATTTCATCGTTAATTATTCTGATAAATGTCTTTATAGAGTCGGCTTTCAAAGCGAACCAGAGGTATCCGGCGGTTACGCTGGTCTGCTGGTTCAACAGCATAGCCTGAAAGGTACTGTACGAATGCCAGTTTATTGCCACTAGCACTAGTAATAAAACCCGCCATATTGTACACCCCTTGTAAGGAGCCTGTTTTCGCTGAGACTTTCCCATCCACACCGGCCTGGTGCAGGCCCGCACGATACTGTAGTGACCCATCATACCCGGCTAATGGCAACATTGAGATAATATTGAGTTCACTGTCATTCTGAGCAATATATTGCAGGACTTGTAACATCGTTGCCGGTGCTATCAGGTTATGGCGTGACAGTCCTGAACCATCCACGACGATACTATTTCCCAAATCGATACCGGCTTTTTGGCGCAATAACTGTCGCACCGCATCTGCCCCTGATCGCCAGGTTCCCGGAACCCCAAAGTGTTGATGACCAATGGTTCTGAATACAGTATCTGCAATCATGTTATCTGATTTTTTTAACATGATTTTTAACAGGTCTTTCAGCGGGGGAGAGGCTTTGCTGGCGATAATGGTGCCCGGTTCATTCGGGTCGGTCTGGCGCAACAGGGTGCCGCTATAACGTATACCTGCTTGTTCCAGCTCCTTTTTAACAATAGCCCCGGCATAACCTGCACCATCTTGCACTGCGAAAGCCAGAGGCAATGGTTCATCCCGTTGTGGCATACAACCGGTCAGGGTATAGCGATTTAAATCACCTACGACAACATCCAGTTCACAGTACTGGGTAAGAGGCGAACCTTTTTCCAGGGTTTTAACCTGACTTAAAACGGTAATCGGGTAATAAGAGGCGATCCGTACATGGGCCAAATCGTTTGGCTGTGGGGCACTATACAAGGAGACGGAAAAACAGTTACGGTCGACTATAGCGGCTGAGGGCGGGGCGCTGAAACACTGGGTCATATCATTCCAGGGCCAGCCTGGGCCTTTATCATGGCTGGCGAAGACGGATGTATCGATAAGCAAATTCCCTTTAATTTGCTCTACCCCGGCTTTTTTCAGGGTAGTCACCATATTACGAATATCCTGACGCGTGAGCGTCGGATCACCACTGAATCTCACCACCAGGTCGCCATCTAAAATGTTATTCTGAATGGGCGCTTTGCTTTCAAGCGTCGTGGTAAAACGAAAATCAGGCCCTAACTGTAACAGTGCCGCTAATGCAGTTATCACTTTTTGGGTACTGGCTGGGAGTGCCATCTGCTGGCCGTGATAGTCAATAAGGGGTGAAGAATCACCTACTTTTTGTACCATTAAAGCCAAATTTGCCCCAGCAGGTAACTGTGACAAGTACTCTTCCACATTGGCAGCTTGAACGTTTAGCGCAATAATTGTGGCTAACCCAGTGATAATTCTAGAAAATCGCATAATCTCGTTGTAACGGCCTGTAAACATTATCCTCATACTACGGTGCATCCCAGTGCAAAGTAAACGATGACCCTGGGTTAACTCCAGGGTAAAATGGGGAACAATTTGAAATCTTCTGCTTGGCTGGGGTATTACCTCGGGCCGTTTTGTTTCATTTGTTGGCAGGGATGGGCATATGGACTCAGGCTACGCACTTGGATTGGCGTGGCGCGCTAACTAAATCGCACAGAACCGATTTTAAGAGGTATAAAATGCAAGCTATTCCGATGACTTTACGTGGTGCAGAAAAATTACGTGAAGAGCTAAATTTCCTGAAGTCGGTTCGTCGTCCGGAAATTATCGCCGCTATCGCCGAAGCGCGTGAACATGGTGATTTAAAAGAGAATGCTGAATATCACGCTGCGCGTGAACAGCAGGGTTTTTGTGAAGGGCGCATTCAGGATATTGAAGCGAAACTTTCCAACGCTCAAGTGATCGACATCACGAAAATGCCGAATAACGGTCGTGTTATTTTCGGGGCAACGGTGACAGTGTTAAATCTCGATACTGAAGAAGAGCTGACTTATCGTATTGTTGGTGATGATGAAGCTGATTTTAAACAGAATCTTATTTCTGTTAATTCACCAATAGCACGTGGGCTGGTGGCAAAGGAGTGTGATGATGTTGTTGTGATTCGCACACCAGGTGGTGATGTTGAGTTTGAAATTCTAAAAGTGGAATATTTATAATTTCAACTATGCTTGCTCAATAGCTTGCGTATTGTAAAGATAAGAAAAAGGCCGCTATGCGGCCTTTAATCAACGGGCAGAGCGTGGCATTTTGCACACGTCTTTATTTTGGCAGAGAAACTTTGCGATCTTTAGTCGGACGATAAAGAACAAGCGTTTTTCCGATAACCTGTACATTACAGGCCTTTGTTTCACGTACGATAGCGTCAACGATCAAGGCTTTTGTTTCGCGATCTTCAGTTGCGACCTTCACCTTGATTAATTCATGATGCTCAAGCGCTTGTTCTATTTCGGCCAGTACCCCTTCGGTCAGACCATTATTGCCAAGCATAACGACTGGTTTGAGTGGGTGAGCAAGACCTTTGAGGTGCTGTTTTTGTTTAGTACTAAGATTCATCGTATATTTTTGCTTACGTTGGGATTGAAAACGGTTCATTCTACCGCCATCTCCAGTGTATAGCCAAATTGGCTGTGATGATTTTTACACAGCCTGCCGCTCACGATGAACAACGTTGGATAATGAGATGACAGGTAAAAAGCGTTCTGCCAGCTCCAGTCGCTGGCTCCAGGAACACTTTAGCGATAAATATGTTCTTCAGGCACAGAAAAAGGGGCTTCGCTCCCGAGCCTGGTTTAAGCTTGATGAAATACAACAAAGTGACAAACTTTTTAAGCCAGGAATGACTATTGTTGATCTTGGTGCTGCTCCAGGCGGTTGGTCTCAGTATGTTGTGACTGAAATCGGGAGTCAGGGAAGAATCATCGCTTGCGATCTATTACCGATGGATCCTATTGTTGGTGTAGATTTCCTTCAAGGTGATTTTCGTGACGAGCTTGTGGTTAAAGCTCTGTTGGAACGCGTTGGTGATAGTAAGGTTCAGGTTGTCATGTCCGATATGGCACCGAATATGAGCGGGACACCAGCCGTCGATATCCCCCGCTCAATGTATCTGGTAGAGCTGGCACTTGAAATGTGCCGTGATGTGCTGGCTCCGGGTGGTAGTTTTGTAGTGAAAGTGTTCCAGGGCGAAGGATTCGATGAATACCTGCGAGAAATTCGCTCCCTGTTTACGAAAGTAAAAGTTCGTAAACCGGACTCTTCTCGTGCCCGCTCACGTGAAGTGTACATTGTAGCGACCGGGCGTAAACTATAGTACCCTGACGCTGTTTGTTAACACAGTTGTAATGTGAGGTTAATCCCTTGAGTGACATGGCGAAAAACCTAATACTCTGGCTGGTCATTGCTGTCGTGCTAATGACCGTATTTCAGAGCTTTGGGCCCAGCGAGTCGAATAGCCGTAGAGTGGACTATTCCACTTTCCTGTCGGAAGTGAATCAGGACCAGGTTCGCGAAGTACGCATCAACGGGCGTGAGATCAACGTTACTTTGAAAGACAGTAACCGATACACGACGTACATTCCCGTTAATGACCCTAAACTGCTTGATAACCTGTTAACCAAACAAGTTAAAGTTGTGGGTGAACCACCAGAAGAGCCAAGTTTATTGGCATCGATCTTCATTTCGTGGTTCCCAATGCTATTGCTGATAGGTGTTTGGATCTTCTTTATGCGTCAAATGCAGGGCGGTGGTGGCAAAGGTGCCATGTCGTTCGGTAAAAGTAAGGCGCGTATGCTTACTGAAGACCAAATCAAAACAACCTTCGCAGATGTTGCAGGTTGTGATGAAGCGAAAGAAGACGTAGTCGAATTGGTAGAGTATCTGCGTGAACCGAGCCGTTTCCAAAAATTGGGCGGTAAGATTCCGAAAGGTGTGCTGATGGTGGGCCCACCAGGTACTGGTAAGACATTGCTTGCGAAGGCAATAGCTGGCGAAGCCAAAGTCCCGTTCTTTACTATTTCCGGTTCTGATTTTGTTGAAATGTTCGTCGGTGTGGGCGCATCACGTGTGCGTGACATGTTTGAACAGGCCAAAAAAGCGGCACCTTGCATCATCTTCATCGATGAAATCGATGCAGTAGGTCGCCAGCGTGGTGCCGGTTTAGGTGGTGGACACGATGAGCGTGAACAGACCCTGAACCAGATGTTGGTTGAAATGGATGGTTTTGAAGGTAATGAAGGCATCATCGTCATTGCCGCAACTAACCGTCCTGACGTACTGGACCCTGCTTTATTGCGCCCAGGCCGTTTTGACCGCCAGGTAGTGGTCGGTTTACCTGATGTGCGTGGACGTGAGCAAATTTTGAAAGTGCATATGCGTCGTGTGCCTCTGGCAACTGACATTGATGCAGCCATTATTGCTCGTGGTACGCCGGGCTTCTCAGGGGCTGATTTAGCCAACCTGGTCAATGAAGCTGCACTGTTCGCCGCTCGTACCAATAAGCGCGTGGTATCGATGGTTGAATTCGAAAAAGCGAAAGACAAAATCATGATGGGGGCAGAACGTCGCTCCATGGTGATGACAGAAGCGCAAAAAGAATCCACCGCTTACCATGAAGCAGGGCACGCGATTATTGGTCGTTTAGTTCCGGAGCATGATCCGGTGCATAAAGTGACAATTATTCCACGTGGTCGGGCATTAGGTGTGACTTTCTTCTTACCGGAAGGTGACGCGATTAGTGCCAGTCGCCAGAAACTGGAAAGTCAGATCTCGACACTATACGGCGGCCGTCTGGCAGAAGAGATTATTTACGGTGTGGAACATGTTTCTACCGGGGCGTCCAACGATATTAAAGTTGCGACTAACCTGGCGCGGAACATGGTTACCCAATGGGGCTTCTCCGATAAACTCGGTCCTCTGCTGTATGCTGAGGAAGAGGGTGAAGTGTTCCTGGGCCGCTCCGTTGCTAAAGCCAAACATATGTCTGATGAAACCGCACGGATCATCGACCAGGAAGTGAAGTCACTGATTGAGCGTAACTACGGTCGTGCGCGTCAATTACTGAATGAAAATATGGATATCCTTCATTCTATGAAAGATGCATTGATGAAATATGAAACTATCGATGCTCCTCAGATTGACGACTTAATGGCTCGCCGTGAAGTTCGCCCACCTGCTGGCTGGGATGATGATGCGAAGGCAAAAGGTAACTCTGGCAATAGTAACAATGCTACGCCAAGTACGCCAAATGCCGAGCGTCCATCAGAAGCACCAGACTCTGATAATAAAGTGTCTGAGTAATTGTGACTCGCTCCAGAAGGCTTTTAGGCTGTTCGCCCTTCTGAAACGACAAAAACCCGGGACAGGTCCCCGGGTTTTTTTATACCAGTAATAAGGCTTTTTATCTGTCAGGTCTCCGGATTTCCCTGCCCACAGAGTCATGAAACCCCGTCAAATGACGCTAAGCACAACGACGTCATACCAAAAGCGGTGTAATATCAGCGTTATTCTCTAGCTTCCTGCTACCGCTACAAACATAGGGATACAAAACACATGTTATTACGTTCGCAGGGTGTCACGCTTGATATGCAGCATCCCCATGTGATGGGAATACTGAATGTGACACCTGACTCTTTCTCTGATGGTGGCCAACATAATGCTCTGATTGATGCCGTCAAACACGCCAATATGATGATTAATGCAGGGGCCACTATTATTGATGTGGGGGGCGAGTCAACACGTCCAGGTGCCGCTGAGGTCAGTGTTGATGAAGAGCTTTCGCGTGTCATCCCAGTCGTTGAGGCATTAGCCCAGCGTTTTGAAGTCTGGATCTCAGTTGATACTTCGCAAGGGGAGGTGATGAAAGCCTCCGCCAGGGCTGGTGCCCACCTGATCAATGATATTCGTTCATTACAACTTCCGGGTGCATTACAAGCTGCAGCAGAAACGGGTTTACCCGTTTGCCTTATGCATATGCAGGGTGAGCCACGTACCATGCAGCAAAAAATTCATTACGATGATGTCTTTAATGACGTGAATCGTTTTTTTATTGAGCATATCGCCCGTTGTGAAGCCGCAGGAATCACAAAAGATAAATTGTTGCTCGACCCAGGCTTTGGTTTCGGTAAAAATCTCACCCACAACTACCAGTTACTGGCTCGCCTATCTGAATTGCACTGTTATGGTTTACCCCTGTTGGTAGGCATGTCGCGTAAGTCGATGGTCGGTCAGTTATTGAATGTCGGCCCTGAACATCGGCTGAGTGGTAGCCTGGCTTGTGCAGTGATCGCTGCCATGCAGGGCGCTCAAATTTTGCGTGTTCACGATGTTAAAGAGACGGTAGAAGCAATCCGTGTGGTTGAAGCCACCCTGTCAGCGAAGGAAAACAGACGCTATGAGTAACCGTAAATATTTTGGCACCGATGGCATTCGTGGCCGTGTTGGTGAAGCCCCAATCACGCCTGATTTTATGTTGAAACTGGGTTGGGCCGCCGGGAAAGTTCTCGCTCGCCATGGTTCACGCAAGATCATTATTGGTAAAGATACACGTATTTCCGGTTATATGCTGGAGTCTGCCCTGGAAGCGGGGCTCGCTGCTGCCGGTTTATCAGCGTCATTTACTGGCCCTATGCCGACCCCGGCTATTGCTTACCTGACACGCACCTTCCGTGCAGAAGCGGGCATTGTTATCTCTGCATCGCATAACCCTTTCTATGACAATGGCATTAAGTTTTTCTCCATTGACGGGACGAAACTCCCTGATGAAGTGGAAGAAGCGATTGAAGCTGAAATGGAAAAAGAGCTGACCTGTGTGGACTCTGCCGAGCTGGGTAAAGCCAGTCGTATTGTTGATGCTGCCGGGCGCTACATTGAATTTTGTAAAGGGACTTTTCCAAACGAACTGAGCTTGAGTGGGCTTAAAATCGTCGTGGATTGCGCGAATGGAGCCACCTATCATATTGCACCAAATGTACTGCGTGAACTGGGTGCGACAGTTATTGCCGTAGGCTGTGAGCCGAATGGCCTGAACATCAACGAAAAATGTGGTGCCACCGATGTGGCGATGCTGCAAGCGCGCGTGCTGGCAGAAAAAGCCAATTTAGGTATTGCGCTGGATGGTGATGGCGACCGTATCATCATGGTCGATGAGCATGGTCACAAAGTGGATGGCGACCAAATTCTCTATATTATTGCCCGTGAAGCTTTACGTCAGGGGCAACTACGTGGTGGTGCCGTCGGTACTCTGATGAGCAATATGGGTCTGGAAGTCGCTCTGAAAGAACTGGGTATCCCTTTTGTTCGCGCGAAAGTAGGTGACCGCTATGTCCTGGAAAAAATGCAAGAGAAAGGCTGGCGTATCGGTGCAGAGAACTCCGGTCATGTGATTCTGCTGGACAGCACTACCACCGGTGATGGCATCGTAGCCGGTTTGCAGGTACTTACTGCAATCATTCGTAACAATATGAGCCTCAGTGATTTGTGCAGCGGTATGAAGCTATTCCCACAGATTCTGGTGAATGTCCGTTTTGCTGCTGGTTCCAGCGATCCACTGGAAAATGAGACAGTAAAACGCATTACTGAGGAAGTGGAGCAACACTTAGGGCGTCGTGGGCGTGTTCTGTTACGTAAGTCGGGAACTGAGCCATTGATTCGCGTCATGGTTGAGGGGGAAGACGAAGCGCAGGTAACTGAATTTGCCCATCGCATTGCGCAAGCAGTCAAAGATGCCTGAACAGCCATGATTTATGGATAACTGGCAGACGAGCCGTGCTGGTTATCCTGAATTCAAAGGTAATTTGGTGTTTTTTTCCGCAGTCAGTACAATGTTAATAAATTGCCCTTGCGCACATCTGCGACTTTGGTTAGTATTCTCACCCGCTTCACCGGGTAATTAAAAATTATCCGCTTTACTGATTTGAAGCATTGGCGCGCGGTAAACCCGCAAGGAACAGGTTGATTATGTACGAAGCTCTTTTAGTTATTTTCCTTATTGTAGCGTTAGGCCTTGTTGGTCTGATTATGTTGCAGCAGGGTAAAGGCGCTGATATGGGAGCCTCCTTTGGAGCAGGCGCATCCGCTACTTTATTCGGTTCAAACGGTTCTGGTAATTTCATGACCCGTATGACTGGTATCTTAGCAACACTGTTCTTTATTATCAGTCTGATTCTGGGTAACCTGAGCGCAAACAAATCAGGAACAGGAAGCGAGTGGGATAACTTAAGTCAGCCAGCACACACTGAGCAGACAACTCCTGCGGCACCTACCATGCCGAGCAGTGATATCCCGCAGTAAAATAAATACAGTAATGGTGGTTTAATTTACTGTGTTTTCAGAGTGCCGTGGTGGTGGAATTGGTAGACACGCTACCTTGAGGTGGTAGTGCCCGATTGGGCTTACGGGTTCAAGTCCCGTCCTCGGTACCAACAAGTCCTGGTAATTCTTGCATTTATAGCAATACTGGCGTAGTATTTGCCACGTTTCGGACGCGGGGTGGAGCAGCTTGGTAGCTCGTCGGGCTCATAACCCGAAGGTCGTCGGTTCAAATCCGGCCCCCGCAACCACTTTCCCTGAGAATTATTTTTCAAATATGCTGTGAGCATCAATATGATGTTTTCGCGAACAATTTAGAAAAAAGTTCTCCTGGACTGTGTCCGAGCCGCTTTGGCGGCGTACAGGGTTCAGTTATCTAAAGCCCCGATTTATCGGGGTTTTTTGTTATCTGATTTCAGAATAACTGGGCTTTATGCCCTTTTTTTATGTCTTGGGGGTGGGCTTGTCCACATTAGAGCAAAAATTAACAGAGATGATTTCAGCACCTGTTGCGGCGCTGGGTTACGAATTAGTCGGTATTGAGTTTATTCGTGGTCGCCAGTCAACGCTGCGTATCTATATCGATAGTGAAGATGGCATCAATGTTGATGATTGTGCTGATGTTAGTCACCAAGTCAGTGCGGTTTTCGATGTTGAAGACCCGATTACTGTCGCCTACAACCTTGAAGTGTCCTCACCAGGTCTTGACCGACCGTTATTTAGCGCTGAACACTATGAACGCTTTACTGGCGAAGAAGTGAGTGTTGTGTTGCGTATGGCCGTACAGAACCGTCGTAAATGGTCAGGTATCATTAAATCTGTAGACGGTGAAATGATTACGATGACGGTCGAAGGCAAAGACGAAGTGTTCGCCCTGAGCAATATCCAGAAAGCGAACCTGGTACCCCACTTTTAATAGTTTGGATTGAGGTGAAAACCCAGGATGAACAAAGAAATTTTGGCTGTTGTCGAAGCCGTTTCCAACGAAAAATCGTTACCACGCGAGAAGATTTTTGAAGCGCTGGAAAGTGCGCTGGCAACAGCGACAAAGAAGAAGTATGAACAAGAAATCGACGTTCGTGTCAGCATTGATCGCAAAAGCGGTGATTTTGACACTTTCCGTCGCTGGTTAGTTGTCGAAGAAGTGACCATGCCTACACGTGAAATCACGCTGGAAGCTGCCCGCTTTGAAGATCCTGCATTTAATCCAGGTGACTTTGTTGAAGACCAGATTGAGTCTGTCACCTTTGACCGTATCACTACCCAGACCGCGAAGCAGGTTATTGTCCAGAAGGTGCGTGAAGCTGAACGCGCGATGGTTGTTGATCAGTTCCGCGAGCATGAAGGCGAAATCATCACTGGCGTAGTGAAGAAAGTAAATCGTGAGAATATCTCTCTCGACTTGGGTAACAATGCTGAGGCCGTTATCCTGCGTGAAGATATGCTGCCACGTGAAAACTTCCGTCCGGGTGACCGTATCCGTGGCGTGTTGTACGCGGTACGTCCTGAAGCCCGTGGGGCTCAGTTGTTCGTCAGCCGTTCTAAACCAGAAATGCTGATTGAACTGTTCCGTATTGAAGTGCCAGAAATTGGCGAAGAAGTTATTGAAATAAAAGCCGCTGCACGGGATCCGGGTTCACGGGCTAAAATTGCCGTGAAGACCAACGATAAACGTATCGACCCGGTTGGTGCCTGTGTTGGTATGCGTGGCGCACGTGTTCAGGCCGTTTCTACGGAACTTGCAGGCGAGCGTATTGATATCGTGTTGTGGGATGATAATCCTGCACAATTTGTTATCAATGCAATGGCTCCGGCTGATGTCGCTTCTATCGTGGTTGATGAAGATAAGCACACGATGGATATTGCAGTAGAAGCCGGTAACCTGGCACAGGCGATCGGCCGTAATGGCCAAAACGTTCGTCTGGCGTCACAGCTGAGTGGCTGGGAACTCAACGTAATGACCGTTGACGACCTGCAGGCTAAACATCAGGCTGAAGCTCATGCGGCAATTGATATCTTCACTAAATATCTCGATATTGATGAAGATTTCGCGACCGTATTAGTTGAAGAAGGTTTTTCTTCACTCGAAGAGCTGGCCTATGTACCAGTGCAAGAGCTGCTTGAAGTCGACGGCCTTGATGAAGATACTGTAGAAGCATTACGCGAACGCGCTAAAAACGCACTCACCACAATTGCATTGGCACAGGAAGAGACTCTTGGTGATAAGAAGCCAGAAGAGGACTTGCTGGGTCTTGATGGAATGGAACGTCCTCTGGCCTTTAAACTGGCTGCTCGTGGTGTTAGCTCGCTGGAAGACCTTGCAGAGCAAGGTGTTGATGACCTGTCTGATATTGAAGGCTTAAGCAGTGAGAGAGCCGGCGAATTGATCATGGCAGCACGCAACATTTGCTGGTTTGGTGGCGAAGCGTAATAAACTGTAGCAGGAAGGAACAGCATGACAGATGTAACCGTAAAAGCGCTGGCTGCAGAGATTCAGACCTCCGTCGATCGCCTGGTACAGCAATTTGCTGATGCAGGGATCCCGAAGTCTGTTGATGATTCTGTTTCCGCGCAAGAGAAACAAACACTCCTGGCTCATCTGAACAGCGAACATGGTTCAGTACCAGACAAGTTAACGTTACAGCGCAAAACGCGCAGTACCTTAAATATTCCAGGTACCGGTGGGAAAAGTAAATCGGTACAAATCGAAGTCCGCAAGAAGCGCACCTTTGTAAAACGTGATCCGCAAGAGGCCGAACGTCTTGCCGCGGAAGAACAGGCGCAGCGTGAAGCGGAAGAGCAAGCCCATCGTGAGGCAGAGGAAGCTGCCAAACTTGTGGCACTAGAAAAAGCTAAGCGTGAAGCTGAAGAACAAGCCAGGCGCGAAGCCGCTGAAAAAGCGAAACGTGTAGCTGCGGAAAAAGATAAAGTGACTCATCAACAATCAGACGATATGACGAAAACCGCCCAAGCCGATAAAGCCCGCCGTGAAGCAGAAGCTGCTGAACTGAAACGTAAAGCCGAAGAAGAGGCGCGTCGCAAACTTGAAGAAGATGCGCGCCGCGTAGCAGAGGAAGCACGTAAAATGGCAGAAGCTAATGCTGGAGTATGGGCTGATCAAGAGAAAGTAGAAGACGATAAGTCTGACTATCATGTGACTACTTCTCAACATGCTCGCCAGGCTGAAGACGAAAATGACCGTGAAGTTGAAGGCGGGCGTGGTCGTACTCGTACCGCAGCTAAAGCACCGCGTCAGAAAAAAGCCGGTGGCAAACATGGTGAGTCTAAAGCTGACCGTGAAGAAGCGCGTGCAGCGGTTCGCGGCGGTAAAGGTAAGCGTAAGCCAAGCTCTCTGCAACAGAGCTTCACCAAACCTGCTCAGGCAGTAAACCGTGATGTTGTCATTGGTGAAACTGTGACAGTTGCTGAACTGGCAAACAAAATGGCCGTTAAAGGTTCTCAGGTCATCAAAGCGATGATGAAGCTGGGCGCGATGGCAACCATAAACCAGGTTATCGATCAGGAAACTGCACAGTTAGTTGCTGAAGAGATGGGTCACAAGGTTATTCTTCGTCGTGAAAACGAACTGGAAGAAGCCCTGATGAGTGACCGTGATACCGGTGCAGCAGCGGAGTCTCGTGCTCCAGTTGTTACCATCATGGGACACGTAGACCATGGTAAAACCTCACTGCTTGACTATATTCGTTCAACGAAAGTAGCCTCAGGCGAGGCGGGTGGTATTACTCAGCACATTGGTGCTTACCATGTAGAAACTGATAACGGCATGATTACCTTCCTGGATACCCCAGGACACGCCGCTTTTACCTCCATGCGTGCTCGTGGTGCTCAGGCAACGGATATCGTTGTTCTGGTGGTTGCAGCAGATGATGGCGTTATGCCACAGACTATCGAAGCTATTCAGCATGCGAAAGCGGCTCAGGTGCCGGTTGTTGTGGCGGTGAACAAAATCGATAAACCAGAAGCTGACCCGGATCGTGTTAAAAACGAACTGTCCCAGTACGGCATCATGCCGGAGGAGTGGGGCGGTGAAAGCCAGTTCGTCAATGTTTCTGCAAAAGCGGGTACCGGCATCGACGACCTGCTTGACGCTATTCTGTTGCAGTCTGAAGTTCTGGAACTGAAAGCAATCCGCAAAGGTATGGCAAGTGGCGTTGTTATCGAATCTTATCTCGATAAAGGTCGTGGCCCTGTTGCGACTGTTCTGGTGCGTGAAGGTACCTTGAACAAAGGCGACATTGTCCTGTGTGGTTTCGAGTACGGCCGTGTACGTGCTATGCGTGATGAACTGGGACGTGAAGTAACTGAAGCGGGTCCATCTATTCCCGTCGAGATTCTTGGACTTTCTGGTGTGCCTGCCGCAGGTGATGAAGTTACTGTCGTTCGTGACGAGAAGAAAGCTCGTGAAGTTGCCTTGTATCGTCAGGGTAAATTCCGTGAAGTTAAACTCGCACGTCAGCAGAAGTCTAAACTGGAAAATATGTTCGCCAACATGACTGAAGGCGAAGTATCTGAAGTGAACATCGTGCTGAAAGCAGATGTTCAGGGCTCTGTTGAAGCGATCAGCGATTCACTGCTGAAACTTTCAACCGATGAAGTTAAAGTTAAAATCATTGGTTCTGGTGTCGGTGGTATTACTGAGACTGATGCCACCCTGGCTGCGGCTTCTAATGCTATTCTGGTTGGCTTTAACGTCCGTGCTGATGCTTCTGCTCGTCGTGTTATTGAGTCAGAAAGCCTGGATCTGCGTTACTACTCTGTTATCTATCACTTGATTGATGAAGTGAAAGCAGCAATGAGCGGTATGCTGTCTCCGGAACTGAAACAACAGATCCTCGGCCTGGCAGAAGTTCGTGATGTATTTAAATCACCTAAATTTGGTGCCATCGCAGGTTGTATGGTGACCGAAGGGGTCGTGAAACGTCACAACCCAATCCGTGTTTTGCGTGACAACGTGGTTATCTATGAAGGTGAGCTGGAATCCCTGCGTCGCTTCAAAGATGATGCCAACGAAGTCCGTAATGGTATGGAATGTGGTATCGGTGTTAAAAACTACAATGATGTCCGTGTAGGCGACGTTATTGAAGTCTTCGAAATCATCGAGATCAAGCGTACCATTTCCTGATAGGCGCATCATAATCATTGTTGGGGGGCCGAGTGCCCCCCGTTTTGTCTGGAGAAATTATTATGGCGAAAGAATTTGGTCGCCCACAGCGTGTTTCTCAGGAACTGCAGAAAGAAATTGCCATCATCCTGCAACGTGAGATTAAAGATCCGCGTCTGGGCATGATGACCACAGTTTCTGGTGTTGAGGTCTCTCGCGATTTGGCATACGCCAAGGTATTCGTGACATTCCTGAACGATAAAGATGAAGAAGCAGTGAAAGAGGGCATCAAAGTTTTACAGGATGCTTCAGGCTATATTCGTTCTCTGCTAGGTAAGGCGATGCGCCTGCGTATTGTTCCTGAACTGACTTTCTTCTACGATAATTCATTAGTAGAAGGGATGAGAATGTCTAACCTGGTTTCTAATGTCATCCGTCATGATGATGAGCGTCGTGTAAACACGGACGACACCAAGGAGGATTGATGAGTCGTCCTCGTCGTCGTGGTCGTGATATACATGGTGTGTTGTTACTGGATAAACCGCAGGGTCTCTCTTCTAATGATGCCCTGCAAAAAGTAAAACGCATTTATAACGCTAACCGTGCAGGACACACGGGTGCGCTGGATCCTCTTGCGACCGGTATGTTACCCATCTGTCTTGGTGAAGCGACTAAGTTTTCCCAGTATCTGCTGGACTCTGATAAGCGTTATCGTGTGATTGCCCGTCTCGGTCAGCGAACTGATACGTCTGATGCGGATGGGCAGATCGTTGAAGAACGTCCGGTGACTTTTAGTTCTGAACAGCTTGCAACGGCACTGGATAGCTTTCGGGGGGAAACCCAGCAAATTCCTTCGATGTATTCTGCCCTGAAATATCAGGGAAAGCCGTTATATGAGTACGCGCGCCAGGGCATTGCTGTGCCGCGAGAGTCCCGGTCTATCATTGTTTATGAACTGTTGTTTTTGCGTCATGAAGGCAATGAGCTGGAGCTGGAGATCCATTGCTCTAAAGGAACGTACATTCGCACCATCATTGATGATCTTGGCGAAAAGCTAGGTTGTGGTGCACATGTGACGTTTTTAAGACGCCTGGCGGTCAGTAAGTATCCTGTTGAACGCATGGTGACACTTGAACAGCTAAATGATTTGCTGGTTCAGGCTGAAACGGAAGGTATTGCCCCTGCTGACTTGCTTGATCCTTTACTGATGCCGATGGATAGCCCGGCAGAGGACTTTCCGCGTGTGAATTTGTTACCCGATGTGGCCGTCTATTTTAAAAATGGCCAGCCGGTACGAGTTTCAGGTGCTCCGCAGGCAGGGTTAGTCCGTGTGACAGAAGGTGAAGAACAGAAATTTATCGGTATGGCCGAAATCATCGATGACGGGCGTGTTGCACCGCGTCGTCTGGTTGTCGAGTACCCTGTCTGAGTCGCACTCGCTTGCGATCATTGGTCGCGACAGGTAAAATAGTGCGGCTTGCTGCTCTGTCAGTATTTTTTCTTTCCGGGCAGTCACTGTGGTTGCTGAATTAGAGATCGGCATCCCCTTTTTTTATCTATTATTCTGGAGTTCAAAATGTCTCTAAGCGTTGAAGCTAAAGCTAAAATTGTTGCTGAGTTTGGTCGTGGTACTAACGACAGCGGTTCTACCGAAGTTCAGGTTGCCCTGTTAACTGCACAGATTAACCATCTGCAAGGTCACTTCTCAGAGCATAAAAAAGATCACCACAGCCGTCGTGGTCTGCTGCGTATGGTTTCTCAGCGTCGTAAACTGCTCGACTACCTGAAGCGTAAAGATGTCGCTCGCTACACCGATCTGATCGCTCGTTTAGGTCTGCGTCGCTAGTTCTAGCCAGTTTCATAAAAGGGGCCTTTCAGGGCCCCTTTTTTCAATCGAACGAAGCAATTCGGTTGAAACTATTGTATTGTTCATAAATGTGATCTTTATTGCAGAGGTTCGCGCGGCTAATGAGAGGCCTTATCCACAAGGGTGGTGAGGATTGTCATTAGTCGCGAGGATGTAATGAAGATCGGGTATTAACGGTAGTACGTCAATACGTACACCCGTCATGTTTGAGGATATTATTTTGCTAAATCCGATCGTTCGTAAATTCCAGTATGGTCAGCATACCGTCACGCTTGAGACTGGTATGATGGCTCGCCAGGCGACTGCTGCCGTTATGGTTAGCATGGATGACACTGCGGTACTCGTTACCGTTGTTGGCCAGAAAAAAGTAAAAACAGGTCAGGACTTTTTCCCGCTGACTGTTAACTATCAAGAGCGTACTTATGCAGCAGGGCGCATCCCGGGTAGCTTCTTCCGTCGTGAAGGCCGTCCAAGTGAAGGCGAAACTCTGATTGCACGTCTGATTGACCGTCCAGTACGTCCACTGTTCCCGGAAGGTTTCGTCAACGAAGTTCAGGTTATTGCTACCGTGGTTTCTGTAAACCCACAAGTTAACCCTGATATCGTTGCCATGATTGGTGCTTCTGCTGCCCTGAGCCTGTCTGGTCTGCCATTCAATGGCCCGATCGGTGCCGCTCGTGTAGGTTACATCAATGGTCAGTATCTGCTGAACCCGACGACTGATGAATTAAAAGAGTCTAAACTGGACTTGGTTGTTGCGGGCACCACCGGTGCAGTACTGATGGTAGAGTCTGAAGCTGAATTGCTGAGTGAAGATCAAATGTTGGGTGCTGTGGTGTTTGGCCATGAGCAACAGCAAGTGGTTATCGAAAACATCAATTCACTGGTTGCTGAAGCCGGTAAACCACGTTGGGACTGGAAACCAGAACCTGCTAACGACGTACTGAATGCACGCGTTGCTGCCCTGGCTGAAGCACGCCTGAGCGATGCTTACTTGATCACTGATAAGCAACAGCGCTATGAGCAAATCGGTGCGATTAAGTCTGATGTGACCACTGCCCTGCTGGCAGAAGACGAGACTTTAGACGACGGCGAGATCAGCGACATTCTGCATGCTATCGAGAAAAATGTCGTACGTAGCCGCGTATTGCGTGGTGAGCCGCGTATCGATGGTCGTGAAAAAGATATGATTCGTGGTCTTGATGTACGTACAGGTGTTCTGCCACGTGCTCACGGTTCTTCTCTGTTTACCCGTGGTGAAACGCAGGCGCTGGTTGCTGCGACCCTGGGTACAGCACGTGACGCACAGACTCTGGACGAATTGATGGGTGAGCGTACTGACACCTTCTTGTTCCACTATAACTTCCCTCCGTACTCTGTAGGTGAAACCGGTATGGTCGGTTCACCAAAGCGTCGTGAGATTGGTCATGGTCGCCTGGCCAAGCGTGGTGTACTGGCAGTTATGCCTGATGCAGCTAGCTTCCCTTACACCGTCCGTGTGGTTTCTGAAATCACCGAATCTAACGGTTCTTCTTCCATGGCTTCCGTGTGTGGTGCATCGTTAGCACTGATGGACGCGGGGGTACCTATCAAAGCGGCCGTTGCCGGTATTGCGATGGGTCTGGTAAAAGAAGGCGATAACTTTGTTGTTCTGTCTGACATTCTGGGTGATGAAGATCATCTGGGCGATATGGACTTTAAAGTGGCGGGTAGCCGTGAAGGTATCTCTGCTCTGCAGATGGATATCAAAATCGAAGGTATCACTCGTGAAATCATGCATGCTGCGCTGAACCAGGCGAAAGGTGCACGTTTACATATCCTGAGTGTAATGGAGCAGGCTATCAATGCCCCACGTGGGGATATTTCTGAATTTGCACCACGTATCCATACGATTAAGATCAATCCTGATAAGATCAAAGATGTTATCGGTAAAGGTGGCGCAGTTATCCGTGCCCTGACCGAAGAAACGGGTACTACTATTGAGATCGAAGATGATGGTACTGTGAAAATTGCAGCAACCGATGGCGAGAAAGCAAAACATGCAATTCGCCGCATTGAAGAGATCACTGCTGAAATCGAAGTGGGTCGTATTTATAACGGTAAAGTGACTCGTATCGTCGATTTCGGGGCTTTCGTTGCGATTGGCGGCGGTAAAGAGGGACTGGTTCATATCTCTCAGATTGCTGACAAACGTGTAGAAAAAGTAACTGATTATCTGCAAATGGGTCAGGAAGTTCCGGTTAAAGTACTGGAAGTAGACCGTCAGGGCCGTGTACGTTTAAGTATTAAAGAGGCCACAGAGCAATCTCCAGCTGAAGCTGTTGCACCTGCAGCTCCAGCAGCTGAGTAAGACTGACTCGCTGACTTGCTATAGTAAGTAGATAACGGTTTGTTACGGGGCAGGATGCCCCATTTTGCGAGCGGGGAATAGGACGTTCACCATTTGTTGTCTTCAGGAGTGGTTAATGAAGCCTTTTTTGCGCTGGTGTTTTGTTGCTACAGCTATCACACTGGCAGGATGCAGCACTTCTGCATGGCGTAAAAACGAGGTTCTCGCGGTACCGTTACAACCCTCGCTACAGCAAGAAGTCATCCTGGCAAGAATGGAACAAATTCTTGCCAGCCGTGCTTTAACGGATGATGAACGCGCACAGCTTTTATATGAGCGTGGAGTGTTGTATGATAGTCTGGGTTTGCGGGCACTTGCGCGAAATGATTTCTCACAAGCGTTGGCAATCCGACCTGATATGCCTGAAGTATTCAATTACTTAGGCATATATTTAACGCAGGCAGGCAATTTTGATGCTGCCTATGAAGCGTTTGATTCTGTACTTGAGCTTGATCCAACTTACAACTATGCGCACTTAAATCGTGGTATTGCCCTCTATTACGGAGGTCGTTATCACTTAGCGCAAGATGATCTGCAGGCGTTTTATCAAGACGATCCCAACGATCCCTTCCGTAGTCTGTGGCTCTATATTGCTGAACGCAATGTAGACGAAAAGCAGGCCAAAGAGGCGTTACAACAACGCCTGGAAAAATCGGATAAAGAGCAATGGGGATGGAACATTGTCGAGTTCTATCTGGGCAACATTAGCGAAGCAGAGCTAATGAAAAGGCTCCAGATGAACGCAACGGATAACACTTCGCTCGCTGAGCATCTCAGTGAAACCAACTTCTATTTAGGTAAGTACTACCTAAGTCTGGGGGAAAAGGACAGCGCCACGGCACTGTTCAAGTTAGCGGTTGCTAATAACGTACATAACTACGTTGAGCATCGTTATGCATTGTTGGAATTAGCGCTCTTGGGCCAGGAGCAAGACGACCTGGCAGAATCGGACCAGCAATAGCTGACGGACAACGACAGCCCATACACTTTTACTAAAGTCGTCACCCTGGCGGGTGAGGGCGTTTCTGTTCGTTAATTAATCAAATTTGAGCCGGTTCACACTTTTCAATGAAAATTGCAGTTAAATTTCACGATGAGTTATGTAGACTGGCCGCCATTTATGAGGCACATGTACTACATGACTGAATTAAACACGACTTTTTCCGATCTTGGACTGAAATCTTCCATTATTGATGCACTGAACGATCTGGGTTACGAAAAACCTTCCCCTATTCAGGCGGAATGTATCCCTCATCTTCTGAATGGTCGCGATGTTTTGGGTATGGCCCAAACAGGGAGCGGTAAAACTGCCGCGTTTTCTCTCCCTTTACTGAATAACCTCGATGCTGCCCTGAAAGCACCACAAATTCTGGTGCTCGCGCCAACGCGTGAACTGGCAGTACAGGTCGCGGAAGCGATGACTGACTTCTCCAAACATATGCAAGGCGTTAATGTCGTTGCTCTGTATGGTGGTCAGCGCTATGACGTACAGCTGCGTGCTTTGCGCCAGGGTCCACAAATTGTTGTTGGTACCCCGGGGCGTCTGCTGGATCACCTGAAACGTGGAACGCTGAATCTGTCCAGTCTGAAAGGCTTGGTACTGGATGAAGCTGACGAAATGTTGCGTATGGGCTTCATCGAAGACGTTGAAACCATTATGGCGCAGATCCCTGCGGAACATCAGACCGCACTTTTTTCTGCAACGATGCCGGAAGCGATTCGTCGTATTACTCGTCGTTTCATGAAAGAGCCGCAGGAAGTACGCATCCAGTCAAGCGTGACTACGCGCCCGGACATTAGCCAGAGCTACTGGTCTGTTTATGGCATGCGTAAGAACGAAGCGCTGGTTCGATTCCTTGAAGCCGAAGATTTTGATGCCGCAATCATCTTTGTGCGCACCAAGAATGCCACTCTGGAAGTTGCTGAAGCGCTTGAGCGCAGCGGCTATAACAGTGCAGCACTGAATGGTGACATGAACCAGGCGCTGCGTGAGCAGACCCTGGAACGTTTGAAAGATGGTCGTCTGGATATTCTGATTGCCACCGATGTTGCTGCACGTGGTCTGGATGTTGAACGTATTAGCCTGGTGGTTAACTACGATATCCCTATGGACTCTGAGTCTTACGTTCACCGTATCGGTCGTACCGGGCGTGCGGGGCGCGCAGGACGTGCTTTACTGTTTGTTGAAAACCGTGAACGTCGTCTGCTCCGTAACATCGAACGCACCATGAAGCTGACTATTCCAGAAGCAGAACTGCCGAATGCAGAGCTGCTCAGTGAGCGTCGCCTGGCCAAGTTTGCCGCTAAAGTACAGCAACAACTGGAAAGTAGCGATTTGGATCAGTACCGTGCACTGCTGGCTAAATTACAACCAGGTGAAGAAGAACTGGATATTGAAACCTTAGCCGCTGCTTTACTGAAAATGGCACAGGGTGAACGTCCTCTGATCCTGCCACCTGATGCACCGATGCGTCCACGCCGTGAATTCCGTGAGCGTGACGAGCGTTTTGAACGTCGTGGTGATCGCTCTGAGCGTTCTGATCGCGCTCCGCGTTCTGAAGACCGTCCGCGTCGTGAGCGTCGTGATGCCGGTGACATGGAACTTTACCGCATTGAAGTGGGCCGTGATGATGGTGTTGAAGTTCGCCATATCGTTGGTGCTATTGCCAACGAGGGTGATATCAGCAGCCGTTATATCGGTAATATCAAACTGTTTGCTTCACACTCTACCATTGAGCTGCCAAAAGGCATGCCAGGTGAAGTCCTGCAACACTTTACCCGTACTCGTATTCTCAATAAACCGATGAATATGCAGCTGATGGGTGATGCTCAACCACGTCCAGAGCGTTCAGGTGAACGTCGCGGAGGTGGTGCTGGCCGCGGTGGTTATGCGGGTGGCGGTGAGCGTCGTGAAGGTGGCCGTGGCCCACGTCGCGAAGGTGCTGGCGCAGGCGCTGGTCGTAGTTTTAGTGGCGAACGCCGTGAAGGTGGTCGTGGCCCACGTCGTGAAGACGGTGCAGCAACCGCACGTCGTCGTTTTGGTGATGCATAACTAGACTATAAACTGCTTGTTTTAACTGAATAAGCAGTGAAAAAGCCCTGACTCTGACCAGCAGGGCTTTTTTTTATCCTCATTGTACCTGTGTACTGGTACAATGAATCACTGTGTATATATAGTTTATTTACTTACTGGGTAAGGATCCCGACATGACAGATTTATCCCTGCGCAAGACTCCATCCATTTTTGGAGGGGTGATGATCATTGGGGGCACTATTATTGGTGCCGGTATGTTTTCATTGCCGGTGGTGATGTCAGGGGCATGGTTTTTCTGGTCAATGGTCGCGCTTGTTTTTACCTGGTTCTGTATGCTGCATTCCGGGCTGATGATTCTGGAAGCTAATCTCAATTACCGTATTGGCTCCAGCTTTGATACGGTCACTAAAGATCTACTGGGGCGAAGCTGGAATATAATTAACGGGTTATCAATTGCTTTTGTCCTCTATATTCTGACCTATGCTTATATCTCCGCCAGCGGTTCGATCATTCATCACACGTTGCAGCAGATGAATATTGGCCTGTCAGCACGGATGGGGGGGCTACTGTTTGCCCTGTTTGTCGCGTTTATTGTCTGGCTGAGTACTAAGGCGGTTAGCCGTATGACCGCAATTGTGCTGGGTGCTAAAATTATCACCTTTTTTATGACATTCGGTGGTTTGTTATGGCATATCGAGCCCACGACTTTGCTGAACAGCAATGCAATTAATCCGAGTTATCTCCCCTATTTGTTAATGACGCTGCCTTTCTGTCTCGCCTCATTTGGCTACCATGGCAATGTCCCCAGCCTGATGAAGTACTACGGTAAGAATCCACACCTTATCAGTCGCTGTTTACTCTGGGGAACCGTGATGGCGCTGGTGTTGTACACCGTTTGGTTACTGGGCAGTATGGGGAATATTCCACGAATTGAGTTTATCAGTATTGCTGAACGTGGCGGCAATATTGACGTATTGGTACAGGCATTGAGCCGTGTGTTGAATAGCAGAGCACTGGATTTATTGCTCCTCATTTTCTCAAACTTTGCTGTTGCCAGTTCTTTTCTCGGCGTAACACTGGGGCTGTTTGATTATCTTGCCGATCTGTTTGGGTTTGATGATTCAAAATTGGGGCGACTGAAGACGGGGATAGTGACCTTCACTCCACCGGTAGTGGGTGGGTTTATCTGGCCAAATGGTTTTCTCTATGCCATTGGCTATGCTGGCCTGGCTGCCACTATCTGGGCAGCAATTGTTCCGGCGTTACTGGCCAGAGCCTCACGCAAGAAGTTTGGTAGCCCATTGTATCGAGTCTGGGGCGGCAACCGTATGATTGCCCTTATACTTATTTTTGGCGTGGGTAACGCAGTGATTCAAATATTGTCGAGTCTCGATTTGTTGCCTGTTTACCGCTGAAAGGTTCCCCTCCCGGTTGGGGAGGGGCTACAGGGTGTTACAAACTCTCGTGTACATCCATGGCTAAATGATAAGAATGCAGGCGAGCATCATTATCGAATATTTGCCCATTGACCATAATTTCATCGGCCTGGGTTTCACGCAGTAACGAAATCAAGCCATGACGTACTTTCGCCTTATCGCCAACGAGTGACAAACTCAGCGCCTTATCAACACCATACTTTTCTCCACCACTCCAGATGGTATCCATATTTTCAACAGGTGGTGGAAGCAGGCCTGTCTCGCCACGACGTAGTCTGACAAAGGCTTGCTGCATAGAGGTAAACAGGAATTCGGCCTCGCGATTGCTGTCGGCCACCACAATATTAATACACACCATGGCATAGGGTTTTGCCAGGCGTTCTGAAGGCACAAATTGTGTCCGATAGAGCTGTAAGGCCTGGAACAACATATCCGGTGCAAAGTGTGAGGCGAAAGCAAAGGGCAGCCCTAACTGTGCTGCAAGTTGTGCACTGTAGAGACTTGAGCCCAGCAACCAAACCGGTACTTTTGCACCATAACCGGGGACAGGGCGCACCGCCGGGTTAGCCTCCCTGGCATCAAACCAGGAGACTAGCTCATTGACATCTCTAGGGAAGTTATCAATATCACCACTCATGTGGCGACGCAGTGCCTGCATCGTTCGCTGATCACTTCCCGGTGCCCTGCCAATGCCCAAATCAATACGCCCTGGATAGAGTGTCTCAAGCGTACCAAACTGTTCTGCGATGACCAGTGGTGCATGGTTTGGTAGCATGACACCACCGGAACCGAGTCGCAGGCTGGTGGTATTTGCCGCCAGGTAGCCAATAAGTACTGCGGTTGCCGCACTGGCGATCCCAACCATATTATGGTGTTCAGCCAGCCAGTAGCGATGGTATTGCCGTTTTTCTGCCAGATGCGCTAAGTTCAAGGAACGCTGAAAAGCATCACTGACATTCAGGCCCTGTGGTACAGGGGCTAAGTCAAGTACTGAAAAAGGCGTAGTATGAGATTCAGACATAGCGGCTCACTTATTTTATGAACAGTTGCTGGGATCTGTTTAGTATTGCCTAATTACAGTACTTTTTAAGTAACAATGTGAGCTATTCCTTAAGCTGATGTGACTAGCGAAAGCCCGGCAACCCGTCGCCAGTAACCATTGCACTCGCGCGATGCCGTCATTGGTAAGGGTGCTGCACCCTGCTCATTGGCGCGGAAAGCATTGAGAATATCCAGTGTCCCCATCCCCATAGGCGAAAGCCGTACCAGATCAACTAACCCTTGCATGGATGCCAGTTCATTACCCAGATTATAGACGTAGCCACTCATGGTCTGAATCCCATTGAGGACGAAGACCTGTTGTTGTTCCTGAGAAAAGACATCTCTCCCATTAGGATAATTAATGCAGCAGGTTTCACACTGATCTTTAGAACGATTTTCAGAACGGGCAGTAAAGCAGCGTGCCGACCAGGCAAGAGGCAAGTGACCATAGCTTAATACTTCTACTTCAAACTGATGGCGGATCCCGAGATCGTCACATTGCCGCAGAATATTATCCAGCCAGTCGCGGGAAAGTTCCACAGGCATACACCAACGTACCATTCCTTGCTTGAGTAGCAGGCGTAAGGCGACGGCGTTGTAACAGTTCAGGGCATGCCCGGCAACAAAGGGAAGTTTACGTTCCGCCGCCATATTCACGGCACCCATATCGTTGGCCTCAATCATAAACTCACCGTTGTCGATATAGCGTTTAAGTTCGGTAAGTTCTGATGGGGCCTGAATCAGTGCCAGAGTAGAAAAGACAACCTGTTTTCCGTGACTGGCAAGCATTTTAGCCATATCAAGCCAGTCATCCGCTTTGGTTGCTCGGCGCTTGCTGCACACCGCTTCCCCCAAATAAATAACATCAGCCTGACTGGTGATAGCCGCCTGATAGAATTTTTCTAGCTGCTCTGTGGGCCAATAGTAAAGCACCGGGCCTAATGAATATTTCATGTGGTTTCCTACTGCCAGTTACGATGATAAGCACCCAGAGTCGTCTGGGTCCCTTCTGACATTGCCCCCAGGGTTTCCATCCAGCTCTGTTGTACTTGATAGGAGGCTGGTGAAGCCAGACAGCGATCAATGGCCTGACGCCATACACTGGCAACTTGCGTGACATAAGCCGGACTGCGTTGGCGACCTTCGATTTTTACCGAAACAATACCGGCAGCGATGAGTTCTGGAAGCAGGGAGAGAGTATTAAGACTGGTGGGTTCTTCCAGGGCATGGTAAGGCTTACCATCAACCTGATAACGTCCTTTACACAAAGTAGGATAGCCCGCGTTCTCATCAGGCTGATAGCGGTCAATCAGGACATCATTGAGACGTGACTCCAGCCCCTCAGGGGTTTGCTGCCAACGTACAAACTTGGCCGGAGAGCAGGCCCCGACGGTATTGGGCGATTCACCTGTTAAGTAAGAAGAGAGATAGCAGCGGCCTTCCGCCATAATACACAGGCTACCAAAAGCAAAAACTTCCAACGGTACTGGCGTGACACGGGCTAGCTGCTTAACTTGGTGGATAGAGAGAACCCGTGGCAGGACCACCCGAGCGACATCAAAGTGGCGGTGATAAAAGTGAATAGCTTCTTCATTCGTCGCCGAGGCCTGTACCGAAACATGACGCTCAATATGTGGATAGCGTTCACTGGCATATTCCAGCATTGCAATATCCGCCAGGATAAGGGCATCAGCGCCTAACTGTGCGGCCATATCGACCCCATGTTGCCAGCGGGTATAGCCATCAGGATGAGCAAAAGTATTAATGGCAATGTGTAGCTTGCGTTTATGTTGGTGGGTATAACTCACCGCTTCCTGCAGCTTCTTCTCATTAAAATTGAGTCCAGCAAAATGGCGAGCATTGGTATCGTCTTTGAGGCCTATATAAACGGCATCGGCACCATTATCGATGGCCGCTTTCAGCGCCGGAAGGTTTCCGGCAGGGCAAAGCAACTCCATATTTAATCCTGACTCTGAGGTATCGCGCCAGTACGACGCTGTACCGCGCCAGTACGACGCTGTACCGCGCTAGTGCGCAAAAAATAATTGAGGAGGTGGGATTTTAGTTAACCTGCCACTAAGATATTTTGATTTAAGGCAGTTAAAAGCGCATTGTTTGGTCAATGTGCCGTGAGGCTTCGCCGATGACTACTCGCAGAATTGTTGATTTGGCGCGCTATCACAAATATCGGTTATGGCAAAATAGCGGCAAAATTTTGCACAGGTTAAATCACATGTTAAATAAACTGCATGCCCAATTAGTTAAAAATGGCCCTGTTTTTTTGCGTACGCCGGTGAAACTGCTCCCTTTTACCTTGAAGCAGCACGTGATTGAACAACTCCTGCAATGGCAATTTCGTCAGGCCCTCGAAGAGGGCGATCTGGATTTTTTGCAAGGGCGCTGGTTGAGTATTGAAGTCCCTGATCTCGGCCTACAGTGGCTGACGTCGCTGGACGATAATAAACTGGTGGTACGTAAGTCTGGCCCGGCGGATGTTACCTTCAGAGCAAATGCTAACTATCTGTTAATGATAGCGGCGCGTAAACAAGATCCTGATACCCTGTTTTTCCAGCGTCATTTAGTGATTGAAGGAGATACGGAACTTGGGCTATATGTTAAGAATCTAATGGATGCTATTGAATTGGATGCGATGCCAAAGCCTTTGCGTGTCGCGTTGTTCCAACTGGCAAATTTTGTGGAGACAGGGCTGAAATATCCCCAGACTCCAGACAGTAACGCAATAGGTGAACCATGCTAATTCGTGTAGAGATCCCCATAGACGCACCTAGCATCGATACACTTTTACGTCAGGTTTTCGGCGATGAAAGTGCTGATCGGGTGCGAAACCTCCGGGAAGATGGGTTGTTAACACTTGGCGTGGTCGCAACCGATGACGAAGGTCAGGTGGTTGGCTATGTCGCCTTTAGCCCTGTCATGGTGGCAGGAGAAGATCGACAATGGGTTGCACTTAGCCCACTGGCGGTCAAAACTGCATTACGCGGGCAGGGTATTGGTAAACAGTTAGTGTATGAGGGGCTGGACTCACTGAATGAGTTTGGCTATAGCGCGGTGGTGACTCTGGGAAGTGACGAACTGTATCAGCACTTGGGCTTCCAGCCGGCAGCACCTTATGGTATTCGCTGTGCCCAGGCAGAAATGGATACCACATTGCAAATTTACCCTCTGGCTGAGGATGCCCTGAATGGCGTTCACGGGCTGGTGGAGTATGCCGAATATTTTAAAGGGGTTTAATCGCTTTTTTGAAGGCCTGGTATCAGGTCTTCAAGCCTTGTTTCCCGACGAACCAAACGCTCTTTTTGTATTTTATTAAGCTGTTTGATGCGGTATTCGATACGCAGAGCCTGGGAATGGTCGCCCACTCTCTGACTAAATACCAGTATCAGTGTCCCCCTCCCACGCAATGCTTTGGCCCCTTTGCCCGCTTGATGCTCGGCCAGACGACGTTCAACGTTAGTCGTAATACCGGTATAGAGACGGTTGTCATGGCTGCGAATTAAATAAAGATACCAGGATGCCATAGTCTATGTACATAATTAGTCGGTGGTGAAGTCTCTTATTGTAGGTGTTTATTATGGAATCACTCAATACCATCGGTGTATGGATAAAAAAGCAGCATGTTCTGACTTACTGTGCAGGTACTGGGGAATCCCTCTGGTGCGCTAACGCCTTTTACATTTATGATGAAGACGAAGTCGCATTCTATTTACTTAGTGAACCCACGACCCGGCATGGACAACTGATAGGGAGGCGTGCAATAACCGCCGGTACAATTAATAGCCAGCCAAAAACTGTGGCGTTAATCCGTGGTCTGCAGTTTCGTGGTGAAATTAGCCTGCTTAATGAAGAAGAGTCTTTCTCCCCACGAGAGGTTTATAATAAGCGCTTTCCTGTTGCCAGAGTACTGCCTGCACCGATGTGGATTATTCGGTTGAATGAACTGAAAATGACCGATAACACCCTCGGTTTTGGGAAAAAACTACACTGGCAGCGTACATAATAAAGGAAAATATTCTCAGCCATTGTTTGGATTATAAAAATGGGTAGAGACCAGAATGCGATTGGAAAATAAAAGGTATCATCGGTCTCTGCCATGACTTTTGACTCATAAAAAGTTGAGTCATTTTTTAGCAACAATTTATGTTTTTCCCTCTTCTTCATTAGGTGGGATACCTGCCAACTCTCTAATTAATAAACTAATCGTATCCGGATTGTTCAGCAGGACAATGGAACGAAAAAATCCATCATCACGAAATATATCTTTAAGAATCTCTGGTTTTTTAAGGCTGGTCGATGTGAGACCTTTATAAAGTGGATTACTTTGAAAATAGATTTTAGATAAGTATTCAAATTTTATTCTATCCATACCACCTTCAGTGATAGATGTTTCTATATGCTTAATTGAATCATCGACATTATCAATTCGACCTTCCTCATTAACATTCAAATATAAATAGTCTTCCGGGCTACCCAGAGCATGAATGGCTTCATGCAGCATGGTTTCTGCTATTAAATTAGTAAAGAAAACACGATTTCTTCTTGGTGTTTCAGGCTGGGGAATGGACGGAACTTCCAGGAAGTCTTTGGTTTTTGTTGCAGGTGATTCCTCATGAATGTCAGCAATCACTGCAGTATTAATAAATATTCTGTCTAAAGGGTCATTTAGAATAGAAAACCCAAGCGTATTTTTACCTTCTGATGAAAGGGTTTCTTTATTCTTATCTACAGAGTTTTTCCTGGTGATGATGATGATATTTTCTTTATTATTATCATCAAAAATAAATGTCATTCGGTGTAGTTTCTTTTTCAGGCTGGAAATGAAAATGTTTCGTGCTTTTTCATCTGATATTTTCAATATATTGATGATATAGCTATCAAGCTTTTCACTGGATTCTTCAATTGTCGCTGTGGCATCTTTAATATATTTTAGGGCCTGTGTGAATGCTTTGCTGCAAATATCACCAACAACAGGATAGGTATGGGAATCCTCTAAGTTTTGTAAGTTCTTTATATCAAGACTATCAGGAGCAGTGATCATATGATCAATTTTATCTTTAAATATCTTCTCGGCATACTCAATAGACGTGACTACTTTCTTTCCGTTACGGTCAAAAAGTTCGTTTAAGCTGGATATATCATTTAGCTCACGACTGTTCTTTACTATTTCTTTCAGGTCATCAAGAGTAGCATCCCGGTAAACGGTATCTTGTTCCTGCCATTTTAAATACATATCAGAAATTTTTTTATTTATATCAAAAACACTTTCCTGAGTTTCTCTTGGTGTACTGAATATGATTTTTTTGCTATCAAAGTCTTTTATTATATTTACACCTGAAATGACTGAGTTAAGATCTATTTTTTGTTCAGGTGTTTTTCCATAAATGATAAAAAAAGCAGGTGTAAAAGAAATTTCATGATCTTTATTGAGGCGTACATGGAAAAAATCATCACCTTCATATTTATAATAAAACTCGTCTTCCGAATTGTTTTTTTTATAGATTCCAGGAATTTCTTTATGAGGGGAAAGAATATCTTGATAGTTATTAATTGTGATTCTGTGGTTATTGTGTTGCGTTAAGAGGTAACGTATTCTTTCTGTTTCAAAATACTCAGTGTTACACATTGAAAGAGGTTGTCTTTTTGCAATGCAGTGGTGTGATTTCCTGAACAACTCTGACCATTTTGGTTTGGTTTTTGGTATCGAGTAATATGTTCTGCTACCAATATTTTTATAAATAAAAATGTTTGAAAAGTCATCTGTCTCATCACCAAGTATGTATCTTCCATCATATTTAGAATGTGCCTTTATAAAATCATGTTTATAGTAAATATAGCTGTTATCATTTATTGTGATGGCTCCTTCTATATCTTCTGATTTTTTAAAGTGAACGGTTGTTACATCTTTTCGACTGATGGTATTTAGCCTGTTAGACTGGAATTTAAAACTGTTTATTTTGCTCGTTACGGTGTTGTCAAGAAAGAATACACCATCCTGATTAATCTCTTCTATTATATTAATAGGTTCTTTATGAAAACAACAAATACCATCAAATAATGACTCTTTTATATGAAATTGATTGTCGACTAACTCAAGAGCCAGCAAGGTGTGTTCCCCTTCTATATAATGAGAAGTATCAATTGACCGGCTTAACTTATAATATTTGTTATTTATTTTAAGATATTCATTAAAATCTTTGTCAAATTGAATGTCTCTTCCCGGAGTGAGCGGGCTGACATCCTGATGCTTTATATGATTGCTAATCAGCATGTTGTTTATTTTATTATTATTCTTTAAGAAAGAATCTAAATCATCACTGGCTGCAGGTGATTTAGATTCCTCAAAAAACCATGCTTCGCCTCTATGGGCGATAGGCAGGAATTTATCATTATCTTTGATAACATATCTAAAAATAGTATCAGTTAATTGTATTTCGGTCGTTTTATACAAGCTGCCATCTATTAATGTATAGATATCTCCATTGTACCTGAGAATAATACCATCACCGTAAATATCCGGGGAGCTATTCTTGAAAAAAAAGATATTCTCAGTATCTTTCCAGGATTCTTTAGCTAGTTCAAATGTTTCTCTTATATATTCATTAGATTTTATATTATTATCAACAGTCCATTTTTTTTCACTATCATAAAAAATGAAGCCATTTTTTTTTGAATCGAATAAGTGATTAAATTTTCTTTCGGTTTTAATTTTTTCGCCATGCGATGTGTTAATTATAAGCTCGCTTTTTTTAAATTCCAGTGGAGCAATAATATTTTTTATTTTTTCCCTGTTAGTATCTTTTGATATGGAGTTAACATCTTTTGTTTTTATAGATGAAATAACATCTTTTGACAGGCCTGTAAGCTGTGAATTGAGGTCAAGGATATTGTTTATATCAATATCTTTGCCATCTAAAGCGTCGCTTAATGACTCAAGGAGCGATGCAACAAGTTTAACGAGAAATTTTGCTCGGTTATAGCCGGGTACCCAGGAAAGCAAACTGTCGATTACAGACTCTATATCTCTTAATTCCTCATACAAAGCAGTATTATTGGCACAGAATTGAGATGCAAACTCAGACTGGAAAACGATCTTGCCCTCTTTTACCAGATTAGATATAGGATTGTTTAGTGTTCTACTAATAATTCTTAAACTTGTTGATAGGTTTAGATCTTCTCTTTCCAGATAGCAATCGGTAAGGCTAATTTTTGTAACTGTCTGCGGTTCTTCATGGGGATTGACTGGGGTGAGGGTTGTTCTTGGTAAAGTATCTAAATGCTGTTTTTGGGGAACAATGTATCCATGAGACTCCGGGAGATTATTCTTGACCATCTCATCATGATTAAATATTGGATCTAACCGCGGGGTATTCGTCTGTGCTGACGTTTTTGGTGTGGTTGGGATCGTGAGATATGTAGAGGTTTTCCGCCTGGCTGGAATCGTGGGCGGTGTTGCAGTTTTTTTCTTGAACGGGTATGCCCTCTGTTTGCTGACATTATTCTTTAATAATGGGGGTTCTATCTGTCTCATTTCGAGCCAGTCAGGAGGGGGGCAAAAACAGTATCTCCCTGTTATCTTTAATATCATATTGTGAGGAATTCTAAGGCAACCTCTCTTGGCTTGTGCCTGGCGATGAGCCCTTTGGCAACGAGCATTAAATGTGTCAGTCAGGCAAATCGAAGATTGTTTTTTTGTATAAGAATAAGATGTTTTAAGTATTTCTTTCCTTAGCTGTTTGTTGATTGGGGGGCAGGGTGAACGTTCATTTTTTCTTGATGCTTTTTTTAATTTTATATTCTTCCCTTGTTTGAAATAAATATCATTGGAGCCCTGCCCTCTCTTTATTTTTTCAGTGTATTTAACATCATGATAAAAAATATCATCTGTTTTTTTTGATATTGGATTGGAAGCGTAAACCGGAGCATGAGCATGAAAAGGGTTGTGACCCTCATAAGATGTCAGTGAGGATGGTATTGGGTTTCTAAAAACGGAGGCATCTGAAGAATGACTGTCTTTCTCATGACCTGAACGATGACAATAATAAATACCGCCGCCAACGATGGCACTGCTAATTAGCATGCCACCTAATATTATCTCCATTTTATTTGTCTTGTTGCTGGATGGGGTTCTGGGTGAACTGATACTATTTTTATCATTAATTAAATTATATATGTTTTCTGAGTCATGAGAAAGCGCTCGACCTTGTGATAGAATCCTTTCAAGCTCTGTATCATTAAAAGCAGGTGGATCTGTTTTTTTGAATATTTTATTTTTTATACTTATAATATGATTAGCTACAGACGTTAATCCTGATGGTTCATTTTTATTTTTTTCTGTTAATAATGTACTGTTTATAATTATTGATATTTTATTAATTGAACTATTTTTGTTGTGTGAATGGTTTTTTTGCGAAATGCTTACCGGTAATTCTTTAGAGCATTCTCTGGAATAATGGGGGATTTGACTAACAGGCATAGTTGATTCCTTATTATGTGTTCTGGTTCTTGGGCTGAGTTATAATTAATGTTTTTTTTGTATTTTTAAATATCATAAAACAGTTTTATTTTTTCTTTAGTATTCAGGGCGGTTTAACCATATGTGCGGAATAAATTAATACAGCTGTTACTTTTGAGAATGGGGTTATATATGCCTGATAATTATCAGCGTATTACTGGCGTTGAGAAAATATGATCGAGGATGTTGTTAATTATATTGATTATAGTTTCCTGAGAGATTTAATCGGGGTATTCAAAATCGAATAAACCGGTTAAATCTCTGCAGGGTAGCAATGCTGATTATTGACTCATATCACTCAGCAAAACTGCAATGCCTTTGCCCGCTTCTGTTTGTTCCAGGGCAATTTTCACCACAATGGTTAAAGGAACTGAAAGCAACATACCAACGGGGCCCAGTAGCCAGCCCCAAAAAATTAGTGATAAGAAGACGACCAGGGTAGAGAGCCCTAACCCTTTGCCCATCATGCGTGGTTCGATGATGTTGCCAATGACCAGATTGATCAGTAAATAACCAGCGACTACTACCAGCATCTCATAGAAACCATTAAATACCAGGACCTGAATAATCGGCGGAATGGCAGCAATGACTGAACCAATATTCGGAATGTAGTTCAGCGCAAATGCCAGTAAACCCCAAATAAATGCGAAGCGTATATCCAGGGCTGCCAGCATCGCCCACACCACAATCCCGGTAACAATACTGATGCCGGTTTTGAGCACGAGATAATGGCTGACGCTATCCAGTGCCCGTTGAATGGCTTGCATTCCCTCTTCAGGTCGTGACATTAACGGAGGTAGCTTACGGGGCAATTGTGGCACTTCAATGAGCATGAAAACCACGGTCAGGAGTAACAAAAAAATGGATGTCATGGCATTAGAGAGCTGAGTCAGTAATTGGGTTACCAATGACATTAACGCGTTAGGATCAACGTATCGTGAGAGATCATCAATAGAGACTGAGATCCCTGCCCGCTGTAACCAGGGCTCCAAATTCTGCAATGGGACGATCAATGAAGATCGGTACTGAGGCAGGGTACGCGCCAGTTCATTTAATGAGGTGCCAAGATAAGCCAGCAATAGTACCAGAGCAAAAATAATCACTATGACAACCAGGCAGATAGCGATAATTCTCGGTATGTGGAAACGTTCTAGTCGACGAATAAAAGGATTCAGTATGACAGCAATAAAGAGAGCCAGAATAAAAGGGACGATGATCTCTTCAGCGGCTTTGATGCCCACTAAAATAATGACCAACATACCGAGCATAACCACTGCCTTCATGGCATTGCGGGTGGTGATTGACTTTGTCATCACAGCGCCTTCTGAGTAGCCGGCAGTGAAAGGCTCACTGCCGATAGAACCATCATCTGTTGATTATGCAGGTTTAAACCCATCAGACAATGTCAGATATTCAGATAAAAAAATGCGGTGACACCGGGCCCGGATAACAGACGAGTAAACTAGCGCAAATAATGGATAACCTGATTGCTGCTACCGCGCCAGATTAGCGCTGGATCGCGTAGTGCTTGTATGTATTTGCCATCAACCAGCACATTAATCAGTGCTGTCACTTTCTGTTGCTCAGGGGTGAGTTCAGCCAGCAAGTAACCCGTCCAGAGCCAGATATCTTTTCCTGGGCATTCAGCCCTGACCCGTTCTACCAGTTTCAGGACGGCAGACACGTTCTGTGGATGCAGTGGATCCCCCCCGGACAGCGTCAGCCCCTGACGACAAATCCTTGGATCGTTTAAATCCGCAATCACCTGGTCTTCCATTTCCTGGGTGAAGTGATGACCGGAATTAATGCGCCAGGTACTCTTGTTATAACAACCTGGGCAGGCATGCACACAGCCTGAAACGAACAATGTGCAGCGTGTTCCGGGACCGTTAACCACGTCAACGGGATAATACTGGTGGATGTTCATCCTTTATTTAGCCCAGTTGTCCGTTATTAAGGTGTTTTACTCTGCGCTTGACCTCTTCCTGCTTGCCTGCATTAAACGGACGGGCATCAGGGCTGCCCAGGTAGCCGCAAACCCGGCGGGTAACCGAAACCCTGGCCGCATCATGATTACCACATTTCGGGCAAGTGAAACCCTTGCTGGTGCAGGTAAACTCCCCGGTGAATCCACAGTCGTAGCATTCATCAATCGGTGTATTCGTACCGTAGTAGGGGACTTGGTGGTAACTGTAATCCCAGACATCTTCCAGCGCTTTTAAATTGTGCTGCAGATTCGGGTATTCTCCGTAGCAAATAAAACCGCCATTTGCCAGTGCAGGGTAAGGTGCCTCAAAATCAATTTTATCGTAAGGATTTACTTTTTTTTCTACGTCGAGGTGGAAGCTATTGGTGTAGTAACCCTTATCGGTGACCCCCGGAATAATGCCGAATTCGGCGGTATCCAGACGGCAAAAACGGTCACACAGGTTTTCACTTGGCGTACTGTAGAGGCTGAAACCATAGCCCGTTTCTTGCTTCCATTTCTCGGTTGTGTTGCGTAAGTGAGTGATAATCTCGACAGCTTTTTCCCGTAGTACAGGGCTGTCATACACATGCTGGTTGGCAAAAAGGGCATTAATGGTTTCATGCAGGCCGATATACCCTAACGAAATGGATGCCCTGCCATTTTTAAAGATTTCTGCGACTTCGTCATCCGCTTTTAAACGTACTCCACAGGCCCCTTCCATATACAGGATAGGAGCCACGCGTGCTTTGACGCCTTCCAGGCGAGCGATTCGCGTCATTAATGCTTTACGGGCGAGAATCAATCGTTTGTCCAGGATAGCCCAAAAACGCGCCTCGTCACCCTGTGCTTCCAGGGCGATGCGTGGCAGATTAAGACTGATGACACCTATATTATTACGGCCTTCATGTACCTGTTTCCCGTCCTGCTCATAAACCCCCAGGAAACTGCGACAACCCATAGGGGTTTTGAATGACCCCGTCACACTGACGACCTGCTCGTAGTTGAGGATGTCCGGGTACATGCGTTTAGAAGCACATTCCAGAGCCAGCTGTTTGATATCGTAATTTATATCTCCAGCTTTGTGATTCACCCCGTCTTTGATCGCAAATACCAGTTTTGGAAATACAGCCGTTTTATGGTTCTTGCCAAGACCGGCAATACGATTTTGCAAAATAGATTGCTGAATCAGACGTGATTCCCAGCTGGTCCCCAGCCCGAAACCAAAGGTGACAAAGGGGGTTTGGCCATTTGCGGTATGCAAGGTATTGACTTCATATTCCAGTGACTGAAATGCATCAAAGCACTCTTTTTCAGTGCGTGTGCGAGCATAGGCATCAGCATCAGGAATCTGCCATTCAGTGGCGACTTGGCGATGTTTTTTAAAGCTTTCATTAACAAAGGGGGCCAGCACTTCATCAATGCGATTGATGGTGGTCCCACCATAAATATGGCTGGCGACTTGGGCGATAATTTGGGCTGTTACCGCTGTCGCCGTAGAGATGGATTTTGGTGGTTCAATTTCCGCATTGCCCATTTTAAAGCCATGGGTCAGCATGCCGTTAAGGTCTATCAGCATGCAGTTAAACATTGGGAAGAAGGGGGCATAGTCGAGATCATGATAGTGAATATCACCGCGCTCATGCGCTTGCACCACATCCCGTGGTAGTAAGTACTGACGCGCATAGTGGCGTGCGACAATACCCGCCAGCAGGTCACGTTGAGTCGGAATAACCTTACTGTCTTTATTGGCATTTTCATTTAACAAACTGGCATTAGTTTGTTCCACCAGGCCACGAATTTCTTGATTCAGACGCCCACGTTTCTCACGTGCGATATCCCTGTCATGACGATACTCAATATAAGCACGGGCCAGTTGTTTATAACGACCTGACATCAAAAGGTTTTCTACTGCAGTCTGGATTTCATTAATATCCACCTGTTGGCGATTAGCCATTTGCACACGAATGGTTTCGGCAACATCGGTACAGTAATCAGGGTCATCGACTCCTGCAGCAAGTGCGGCACGTAAGATGGCATCTTTGATGCGTTCTGGAATGAAAGGCACCTTACATCCGTCTCTTTTCATTACATGCAGTGTCATGATTGCTCCCTGTTTAGTGATAGTAGTGATAGGCGTATCAGGCCTCTGCAGGCGCTATGGGGTACGTCATTTTTATGCGTAACAAACCGAAATCAGTGAGTAAGTCACTGGCGTTGTGGTTTTCGATTTGCCACTACATATAGATTTTTTATGTATGTTAGTTTCTATATGTAGTGTTTTCATTAAACATGTTTACCATTTTATTGATGCAGGACAAAGTAAATTTGCGAGGGCAGGGAGGATGGGCTCTCAGAACAAATGATATTTTTTGCTTGAGTAATAGATAAGCACCTGAAGAATAGAAGGCGAATTTTACCAGGTCAGAGGTCCCCTTTGGGCAGTTGACCAAAGGGGGAAGAGATTATGACGATGATTTCTGCAGCCAGTAGACCGCTTCAAATGGGCGCAGTGTGATGTTACCTGACAGAAAGGGAGCATCCGGATAGTTGCTCATTAAGCATTCCCATTCACCACCGCTGGTGCTTTCCCATTGCTGTTCTTGCGCGCTAAGGTTAGCAGCCACCACCAGTGTCTGATCATCCCATTGTCGACGATAACACCATAGGGCAGGGTGTTCGGGTAGATAGTCATGGTAATCACCCTGAGTAAAAATAGGCTGTGCTTTACGCAGGGTAATCAATTTTTGGTAGGCATAAAATACCGAGTCAGGATCATTCAGGGCCGCCGCCGCATTGATGTCGGGATAGTTGTGGCTAACACCAATCCAGGGGGTACCGCTGGTGAAACCGGCCTGAGGGCTGGTATCCCACTGCATGGGCGTGCGGCTATTATCACGTGATTTACTGGCGAGTATGGCCAGTATATCTTCAGCAGAATCTCCGTCAGTACAGCGTTCAGCAAAGATATTCAGGCTCTCAACGTCCCGATATTCTTCGATGCTACAAAAATGGGGGTTAGTCATGCCCAGTTCTTCACCCTGGTAGATATAAGGCGTGCCTTGCATGCCATGAAGTACCATTGCCAGCATTTTTGCGGAAGTTACCCGTAGCTCACCCTCATCCCCAAAACGGGAAACAATACGGGGCTGATCATGATTACACCAGAATAACGCATTCCAGGCCTGATTGTGCATTCCCTGCTGCCAGTAACTGAATAATGCTTTCAGAGCGATGTAGTCCGGTTTTGCCAGTGCCCATTTTTCACCGTCAGGATAGTCCACTTTAAGATGATGAAAGTTAAAGGTCATCGACAATTCACGGCCATCCAGGGCCGCATATTGCTGACAGTTCTCCAGAGAAGTCGAGGACATTTCACCCACCGTCATTAAGCCCAGCGGCGTAAAGACATCCCGACTAAATTCCTGCAAAAATTCATGGATTCGTGGGCCATCGGTATAAAAACGGCGACCATCTCGTCCCTCTGTATCACTGGGGAAAGCCGTATCTTTGGAGACAAGGTTGATCACGTCAAGGCGCAGTCCGTCGACACCTCTGTCGGCCCAGAACTCACATACTTCTTTCAGCGCACCACGTACCTGCTCATTTTCCCAGTTCAGATCAGCCTGTTCAGGCGCAAAAAGATGCAGATAATACTGGCCGCTTTCTGCATGCCAGCGCCAGGCATTACCGCCAAACTTGGAGCGCCAGTTATTCGGTGGCGTGTCGGGTGTCCCGTCACGCCAAATATAGAACTGACGATATGGGCTATTTTTATCCTGTGCGGATTTAAACCAACGGTGTTCGGTGGACGTATGATTAAACACCATATCCAGAATCAGGCGGATGCCTCTTTTGTGCGCCTGGGCGACCAGCTGATCAAAATCATCGAGAGTACCGTAAGCGGGATCGACCGCACAGTAGTCAGCCACGTCATAACCATTGTCAATCTGTGGTGAGGGGTAGAATGGTGTTAGCCAGATAGCATCAATACCCAGTTTCTGGAGGTAATCAAGACGTTTAATTACCCCCTGGAGGTCGCCGGTTCCGCGCCCCGTAGTATCCTGAAAACTTTTAGGATAGACCTGATAAATAACGCCTTGTTGCCACCATGGAGAAAGGTTGTTCATTACGTATTCCTGCTTGTGGAAGGAAAATTAATTAAGCAATATCCAGGGTTCCTGAACGGGCTTTGCGTTTATAAACAAAGCTGGTCAGGATGATGGGGATCAGGATGGCTATCACAATTGCCACCGCGTAGACTCCCCAAAAACGTGGCTGGATAGACAGGATCCCTGGCAGGCCACCAACGCCAATCCCATTTGCTAGCACACCATTTAGCCCGCACAGTAATCCCGCGATACCAGAACCGACCATCGCACATAGCATGGGAAAGCGATATTTCAGGTTGATCCCGTACATGGCTGGCTCTGTAACGCCGAGATAGGCTGAAATGGCAGCTGGGACGGAAATTTCACGTTCATTCTTTTTACGACTGCAGATGATGATGCCGACAACAGCAGAAGCCTGGGCGATGTTAGACAAGGCGATTAATGGCCAGACCGGGGTTCCTCCCATGTTTTGCACCATCTGTAAGTCTACCGCGAGCGTCGTCTGATGGACGCCGGTAATGACCAGTGGGGCATACAGGAAACCAAACAGGGCTGCGCCGACAGGCGCAAAACTTCCGGTCATCAGGTTGCGGACAACAAAGGCGACGCCGTCACCAATCATGCGGCCGAATGGGCCAATCAAGGCATGGGCCAGGAATACGGCAATGATCAGAGAAACAACGGGAACGATAACCAGATAGAGGTAATCCGGTACAATCCGTTTCATGAATCGTTCAATATAGGCCAGAGCAATACCGGCGAGTAATGCAGGAATAACCTGTGCCTGATAGCCGACTTTCTCAATACTGAACAGGCCAAAGTTCCAGGCCTCCGGGATCTTGCTGCCCAGCTCATAAGCATTCATTAATTGCGGGGATACCAGGGTAATGCCCAGAACGATCCCGAGAATGGGGGTTCCGCCCAGTTTGCGTACGGTTGACCAGCAGATGCCCACTGGCAAGTAAAAGAAGATCGCCTCACCAATCAGCCACAGAAAGTTGTACATCCCTTCCATTGACGGGTACATCTGTATCAGCGTCTGTCCGTCCCGTATCGGCAAGTCACCGATGACGTTACGAAAGCCAAGGATTAAACCACCACTAATCAGTGCCGGGAGTAGCGGGAAGAAGATTTCAGCAAAGTGTGATATTAACTGCTCGTGCCATTTCATGTTCTGGCGGGCAGCCACTTTGGCTTGTTCTTTATCTTCAGCATTGTGGCCTGTTGTGGCCAGTAGTGCTTTATAATAGCTGTCGACGTTGGTACCAATGACGACCTGAAACTGACCGGCGTTGGTGAAACAGCCTTTTACCATCGATAATTCTTCAATTTCTTTTGGTCGGGCACTTTCAGGGTGGTTGAGAACAAAACGCAGTCGAGTGATGCAGTGTGTCACTGACGCGATATTCTCACGTCCTCCCACCAACTCGATTAATTTATCGATATCCTGCTGTCTGACTTTGCTCATATAAGGTTACCTGGCTTATATAACTATTTATTTATTCAGCTTAGCGGGTGATTGCGTTTTTATGAATGGGAACGTTCCCGTTCTTCGGTCAAGATCACAATAAAGTGATCTTTATCGCTTACTGTAGCCGGCCAGGGATCACTATCTGGTGCAATTCTTTTTGCCGGGAAACTTGACCAATGAGTTGTAAGGCCGCCCGGCGTCCCGCTTCGGCATAACCGGGGTCAACGGCAATAATCTCCGGGTGAAGGAATGACATCAGGGGAGTATTACCAACACTGGCAAGCTGAATATCATTTCTCTGGTTTTGATGTAAGTACTTGCTAACACCAAGAGCAAGAGTATCTGTAGCACAGACCAGGGCGGTTGTTTCAGGCGTCAGGACTTGGGCGGCGTGTTCATAACCTTGCTTCATCGCCAGGCCCGAGAGCACCCAATGGGGAGCAAGTTGCTGTTGCTGACAAAAATCAAGGTAAGCCTGGTGGCGACGTAAACCGGTTGTGATATCTGAATGAGGAACCCCAAGAAAGCTGATATGGCGATGCCCCCGTGCATAGAGCGCTGACATCAGCAAGCGAATCGCGCCTTCGTCGTCATAACAGACGGAGGCAAATCCTGGGGCATCCCGTGTCATTAATACCAGTGATGACCGCCAGGGTTGCAGCATTTTTTCTGTGATACCACTAAAGCCAAACAGAATGACGCCATCGACATGGCGGCGCTGCAAAATACCCAAATGTTCAGCCACTTTCTCTGCGGAGAACTGGCTTTCCATCATAATGGGGTCATAACCTTCAGCATAGAAGTGGGGCAGCATCGTTTGTACAGCTAAGTTCTCAGAGAGTGAGTCCAGACGAGTCACAATGATGGCCACCACTTTATCACTCTGGTTCCGCATGGCGCGCGCGGAACGAGAAGGTGCAAAATTATGTTGTTGCATCACAGCTTCAATACGCTCACGCGTGCTGGCACTCACGCCACTTTCGTTGTTGAGGACGCGAGAAACTGTCGACTTGCCAACACCGCTCAGACGAGCAATATCTTTTATTGTAAGGCGGTTCTGCATAGGTTTCTTCTCAACATATTCTGGTGGTTCCTGAGTGATGTTTATCTACTTTTTCTGGTGGAAGTGTGTTTTTTCCTGGGCAGGAAAGTGTCTGGCTCGTCTTGTATTGTATCTCTTCTCGTTCACTGATTACCGTGAATTTAACTGTAGCCTAAATAAGTCAGTTTCCTTGTACACATATGGAGATAACTGATGGGCAAGGTTGTGCGATCAGCAAGCGACCTTGAACGAGTCAGGGCTGATTTATGAATATGATGGCATCGCCTGTATGATTTTCACTCATGCCAGTAAATCGCAACGGATCAATTAACTCAGGCGTCGTTTCACTTTCCGTGCATTGCGGAAGCCTGTTCACATGTGGGAAATGATCAGATGATCACGGATGCCCGATTAACCCCCAGGGCGATACAGACACTGGGGGTTGGGGGTATGAAGGGTATGACTAGCGACGAACGGCGATCGCTTCGATTTCGATCTTCACATCTTTCGGCAGACGCGCAACTTCAACGCAAGAACGTGCCGGGAATGGCGCATGGTGCTCATTGAAGAAGGCTTCATAGGTTGCGTTCACGGTCGCGAAATCATTGAGGTCTTTCACAAACACGGTGGTTTTTACAATGTTGCCGACTTTCAGACCCGCCGCTTCAACGATCGCTTTAACGTTTTCCAGTGACTGACGTGCCTGGGCTGCAACATCATCAGGTACTGTACCAGTGCTTGGATCAACCGGGATCTGGCCGGAAGTGATTATCATGCTGCCAAGATCAACACCCTGAACATAAGGACCAATCGCGGCTGGGGCATTTTCTGTGCTAATAATGTGAGACATTTTTCTTCCTCAGTTGGCAGGTCGGGCAGACACGAGATAGTCTGCCGCATGAAACAGTAAACGGATTTCAGTCTGTTTACCTGAAAATTCCCCATTATTATAGAGGAGGATGCTTCATTGTCATTAGTGCCAGATCAATCCGCCAGCACAACATGGTGCGCAAACTCTTTCTCGCAATACTTGCACTTAAGGCTAATTTCTTCAGCCCGCTTTTTGACGGAAAAGTAGGATGCTACCGGTTCATTATGGCTAATGCAGTTACTGTTCGGGCAGCGTAGTACATTCTCAATATACAGGGGCAAGCTCGGACGGCTTTTACCGACCACTTCATACTCATCAATACGGTTTACGGTAGCCTGGGGGGCATAGAGTGCCAGCTGATTGACCTGATCATCCGTCAGAAAGGTATTTTCTATTTTGATCAGATCCTTGCGCCCTTGTTCACGGGATGGCAAATTCAGGCCAATAGTAATGCGTTGGTCAGTCTTGGTGAGCTGAAACAGAGTCAGTAGCTTAAAACCCACCTGCGCCGGGATATGATCGATAACGGTCCCGCGCTTGATAGCTTCAACTTGTAATTTATTATCATGCGTCATTTTTCTGTCCTCTCACTCAAACCAGTTCGCTATTCAACACCAGGGCCAGGAGAGCCTGGCGAGCAAAAATACCGTTACCCGCCTGCTGGAAGTACCAGGCATGAGGGGTTTTGTCCACATCGGTGGCTATCTCGTCAATACGCGGCAGGGGATGCAGCACTTTCATATTGGCACGAGCCCCATCGAGGTCTGCGGCTCGCAGGACAAACTGCGCCTTAACATTGGCATATTCAGAAGGATCAAGCCGCTCTCTTTGTACCCGGGTCATATAGAGAATATCCAGTGAGTCGACCACCTCATTAATGGAGGCGTGACAGCTCCAGGAAATCCCTTTTTCATCCAGCATATCGAGAATATATTGCGGCATCGCCAGGGCTGATGGGGCAATGAAATAGAACCGATTCCCTTCAAACTTAGCCAGTGCTTGTGCTAAAGAATGTACAGTACGGCCGTACTTCAAATCGCCGACCATGGCGATATTCAGGTTTTCAAGGCGACCCTGGGTTTCCTGAATAGTAAACAAATCCAGCAAGGTTTGTGTGGGGTGCTGATTGGCACCATCCCCGGCATTAACCACCGGAATATTCCCGGCAAACTCTGTTGCCAGCCTGGCAGCCCCTTCCTGCGGATGGCGCATCACAATCGCATCCACATAGGTGCCGATAACCGAGATGGTGTCCGCCAGCGTTTCTCCCTTTTTGCCCAGAGAAGTATTACTGCTGTCAGAAAAACCGACGACGGAGGCTCCCAGCCGATGTATTGCCGTTTCAAAAGAGAGTCGGGTTCGGGTTGACGCTTCAAAAAAACAGCTGGCGATCACCTTGTGCTTAAGCAGTTCTGGCTGAGGGTTAGCCTTCAGCTTTGCCGCGGTCGTCAGGGCCAGTTCCAGTTCATCGCGGCTGAGATCATTAATGGAAATGATGTGTTTCTTATAGAGTGGATTTGTCATATTAATCTCCTGTCCTCGGGCGATGAACAAAAAAAAGCCCCTCATTGAGGGGCTTTAGCAATCAGAATAGAAGCCATGGAAGAATAATGACGGGGCAACATCGTCAACTCGACGACAGGGTGTAACTGTTTTTTGTACACAATGACCCATACTTCCTCCTGGCAAATTGTGGCGCATTATACTCGGGTGTTTTTTCACTGCAATAGGTTTATTAAGACTTTTTGAATCTGTAGCAATCGGTTGCAATAACTGAAATACCGCCACTTTTGCTTATCCTGCAAAATGTGACGTTTGCCTCTGAATAGAGACCAGAACCCGGTTTTCACCCTACGACCTGCTGGCTGGGGGCGGATTCTCACCATGTTGTGATTTTTTACCTTCTTATGATCGGCGTCGCTGGTACCTTCATAAATAACCGCGCTAGAATTAATAAACTTAAGGCAGCGTGTTAAATAGAGAGGACAGGATGATCATTGGTAATATTCATGCACTGCAAGATTGGTTGCCGGTAGAACTGCGTCAGGTGATTGAACACGTTAAAACATACATTACCCCAGAAACACCTGTCGGTAAGCATGATATCGATGGTAATAACCTCTTTGTCTTGCTTACGGAGGATCTCACCCAACCCCTGGCAGACCGCAAAGCGGAATATCACACCCGCTATCTTGATATTCAAATTGTGTTGCGTGGCCAGGAAGGTATGGTTTTTAGCTGCCTGCCTGCTGACCAGTCCAATATTGAGTGGCATGCTGACAAAGACCTCGCTTTTTTACCTGCGGGTGAGCAAGAGAAGAGCGTTATCTTAAATGAGGGGGATTTTGTTATCTTCTATCCGGGGGAAGTGCATAAGCCTATGGTGGCGGTAGGCGAGCCCGCGATTGTGCGCAAAATAGTGGTTAAAGTGCTGCAGAGCTGATGCCGTCAGAGTGGGGCCCGTCCTCTCCCTGAGGAGAGGACGGGCGGAATTAAAATCCCGGGGCTAACGTCGCCACCATCACCGCTTTAATGGTATGCATGCGGTTCTCTGCCTGAGAGAATACCACGCTGTGCGCAGACTCAAAGACATCATCAGTCACTTCCATACCCTCATGTAGGTCGAAGTCCTCCGCCATTTGTTTGCCGAGGGTCGTTTTTTCATCATGGAAAGCCGGCAGACAGTGCAGGAACTTCACCTGAGGATTGCCGGTCAGTGCCAGCATCTGCTGGTTGACTTGATAAGGACGTAGCAGGGCGATACGTTCAGCCCATTTTTCTTTCGGCTCGCCCATGGACACCCAAACATCGGTGTAGATAAAATCAGCGCCGTTTACGCCTGCCGCAATGTCTTCAGTCAGGGTTATTTTCCCCCCACGCTGGGTGGCAAGCTCACGACACTGATTGACCAGTTCGGTATTTGGCCAGCAATCTTTAGGGGCGACCAGGCGAAGATCAAGACCGGTCAATGCGGCTGCTTCCAGCATGGAATTCCCCATGTTATTGCGCGCATCCCCCACATAAGCCAGGGTCATCTGTTGAAACGTTTTGCCGGGTAAATATTCCTGCATGGTCAGCAGGTCAGCCAGTAGCTGGGTGGGGTGAAACTCGTTGGTCAGACCATTCCAGACGGGAACCCCAGCATATTCAGCCAGCGTTTCAACGATCTCCTGACCATATCCCCGATACTGAATACCATCATATATCCGCCCTAATACTCTGGCGGTATCTTTTATTGATTCTTTATGTCCAATTTGGCTGCCACTGGGGCCAAGCCAGGTGACACGGGCCCCCTGGTCATAAGCGGCAACTTCGAAAGAGCAGCGAGTTCTGGTCGAATCTTTTTCGAAGATGAGCGCAATGTTTTTCCCTGTAAGATTTTGATTTTCAACTCCTTCTTTTTTGTCTTTTTTTAACTTAGCAGACAGGAGCAGTAATTCGTCAAGCTGGGCGGGGGTAAAATCGAGCAGTCTGAGAAAGTGTTTCTGATAAAAGTGACTCATTTTGACCTCACATGGCACACGCCGTAAATTGAATTAAAATTCAATTTATATGTATGAATATTCAATTGCAAGCCCGGGGGAGAAATCTTTGCCGGGAAAGGTGGAGGCAGACCGCGACGTATGTGAGAATAAGCACCATGTGCCGATACATGTGAGGACAGGATCATGGCAAATTCAGAACAGCTAGAAGAGCAGCGAGAAGAGACCCGTTTAATTATTGAAGAACTTCTGGAAGATGGTAGTGATCCAGATGCACTTTACACCATTGAACATCATCTTTCCGCTGATGATTTTGAAACGCTTGAAAAGGCGGCAGTAGAAGCCTTTAAACTGGGCTATGAAGTGACAGATCCTGAAGAGCTGGAAGTTGAAGAAGGTGACATGGTCATTTGCTGTGATGTGCTAAGTGAGAGCGCATTAAATGCCGAGTTGATTGATGCTCAGGTACTGCAGTTAATGACTCTGGCTGAAAAGTTTAATGTAGAATATGACGGCTGGGGCACCTACTTTGAAGGCGAAGAGGGTGACGAAGACCAGGACGATGAAGACGAAGATGATGAAGATGACGACGGTGTGCGTCACTAAGCATCGATAGTGGGGCAGCAGCGTTGGCTGCTGTACTCCAGGATAAGGCATGAACCTACAGTTACTCCTCTCACCCATTCGTGATTTTTTGCACTGTCCAACGCCTGAGGCATGGATTGCACAAGCTCGCAAACCTGAAAATCTACCGTTGTTACTTACCGACCACCTAATATGCGAACTCAAAGCAGCCCAGACGGCGATGTTTCTGATACGCAAATACGTGGCGGATAAAGAAGGCGCCCACACGCTACTTGCCTGGTTACGTCCTTACGAACATTTTGCATTCAGTGGCGGGCCGGAGCCCGACTTCCTGGCATTGCATAAAGGCCTGAGCAAAAAGCTGATGCCGAAAACACAAGGTGAGTGGCAACAGAACCTGATTGACAGCATGGTATTGCTAATAAAAGAAGAGCTGCATCACTTCTGGCAAGTACGTGAAATCATGGTAGCCAGGGGGATTCCGTATGTGAAAATGACAGCCAGCCGTTACGCGAAGGGGCTATTAAGTGAAACCCGTACCCATGAACCCCTCATGCTGGTGGATAAACTGATCTGTGGGGCATATATCGAAGCCCGATCTTGTGAGCGCTTCGCGGTACTTGCCCCCTTGCTTGATACTGAACTCAGTCATTTTTACTTCTCATTACTCCGATCAGAAGCACGGCATTACCAGGATTATCTCAATCTGGCACAGCAAGTTGCCGGGGGAAATATTCAGGACAGGGTGTGCTTTTTTGGTGAGGTCGAGGCCGGACTCATCCAGCGTCATGATGATACTTTCCGTTTTCATAGCGGCATCCCAGCAGTGGGGTAAAAATCTGATCATGGTCAGTCATTCATCTGAGCGGCTAATGGCGTTTACTGCTTGAACCTTGTTACCGGAGTCGTTAAGTTAACGACGATTTTTATGCCCTGGAAGAGACCATGATTACCCTTGCTCTGATTGACGATCACCTTATCGTACGTTCAGGTTTTGCTCAGTTGCTGGCGCTGGAACCGGATTTCCAGGTCGTGGCCGAATTTGGTTCCGGGCGTGACGCGCTGGCAGGGTTGCCGGGGCGGGGTGTCCAGGTGTGTATTTGTGACATCTCAATGCCCGACATGTCGGGGCTGGATTTACTGGGCCAGCTTCCCCAGGGTATGGGTACGATTATGTTGTCAGTTCATGATAGCCCGGCACTGATCGAACAAGCCTTAAAAGCCGGGGCTCGTGGTTTTTTATCCAAACGCTGTAGTCCGGACGAATTAGTCGCCGCGGTTCATACCGTTGCTACTGGTGGCTGTTACCTGACTCCGGATATAGCGAGAAAACTCACGGTAGGGAGACAGGACCCACTGACCCGGCGTGAGCGGCAGGTGGCTGAAAAGCTGGCTCATGGCATGGCAGTCAAAGAGATCGCCGCAGAACTGGGACTGTCACCCAAGACGGTGCACGTCCATCGGGCAAATTTGATGGAAAAGCTCGATGTTAATAATGATGTCGAGCTGGCTCGTTATATGTTTGCTGGCTGGTAATGCGAGGCTTTTTTCCCCGACTGGCCGGGATCGTTGCCAGTTTTTTCATTTTCTCCGCCGCCTGGTTTTGTCTGTGGAGTATTAGTCTTCATTTAGTCGACAGCCCGGAACTGGCCGTTCTGTTATTTCCCTTCGGCCTGCGCATGGGGTTAATGCTGCAGTGCCCGCGCAGTTACTGGCTGGTATTATTGGCTACTGAGTGGTTACTGCTGGGCTGGCTAGCCTGGCAAGTTTCATTGCTCCATTTACCTTTTTTATTGATCGGCAGTTTACTCAGCATGCTGCCAGTGGTGCTCATTTCCCGCTATTCGGATCAGCAAGACTGGCAAACGTTACTGCGTCAGGGGGCTGCCCTGGTTGTCGCTGCCTTGCTACAGTCAGTTCCCTGGATAGAACAAGGGGCCACGGCATTGCATGCCTTATTGTTAGCGCTAACGGGGAGTTTAACGCTGGCACCCATCTGTCTGGTTATCTGGCGCTATCTCACCAGTACAGTCTGGCACCCCTTGGGACCATCTCTGGTTACTCAGCCGGTCAACTGGCGTGCCCGCCACCTTATCTGGTATTTGGTACTGTTCGCCATCAGCCTGTGGCTGCAATTAGGGCTGCCTGCCGAGTTATCACGCTTTACACCATTTTGCCTGGCATTACCGATTATCGCCCTCGCCTGGCATTATGGCTGGCAAGGTGCACTCATTGCGACGTTAATGAATGCTATTGCCCTGATAGCCAGCCAGACGTGGCACGCTTATCCGGTAGATTTATTATTGTCATTACTGGCCCAGAGCCTGACGGGCCTGTTATTGGGCGCAGGAATTCAACGTTTGCGTGAACTCAATCTTTCATTACACACCGAGCTTCAGCGTAACCATCGTCTGATGGAACGTTTACTGGAAACTGAAGAGAGCGTTCGGCAAGATGTGGCGCGGGAACTGCATGACGACATCGGGCAGACGATTACCGCGATTCGTACTCAGGCCAATATTGTTCAACGACTGGCGGCGGACAGTACGGCTATTAAACAGAGCGCGACCCATATTGAGCAACTCTCCCTGGGGATTTACGATTCAGTGCGTCGTCTGTTAGGGCGGTTACGCCCACGGCAGCTCGATGATTTACCCTTGTCCCAGGCCATAAGCGGATTAGTCAGAGAGATGGAACTTGCCGGGCAGGGTATTATCAGCCATATCGACTGGCAGATAGAAGAATCAGTACTCAGCGAAAGCCAGCGCGTCACTCTATTTCGTATTTGCCAGGAGGGGCTGAATAACATTGTGAAACACGCCAACGCACGGGTGGTCACATTACATGGCTGGCAGCAAGACAAGCAATTGATGCTGGTGATTAACGATGATGGGAGTGGTTTGCCCAATGATGCTGGGCAGCCTGGCTTTGGTCTGACGGGAATGCGTGAACGAGTGTCGGCATTAGGTGGAACACTGATGATTTCTTGTACTCATGGCACCCGTGTCAGCGTTACTCTCCCGTTAGGCTGGTAAGAGACATCTTCATGTTGGGATTTTTAAAAGTACCAAAAAATATTCAGCCATTGGGTGACAAACAGGAAATCGATCGCCGTTATCGTTACTGGCGTAAACATATACTCCTGACTATCTGGCTCGGCTATGCTCTGTTCTATTTTACCCGTAAAGGCTTTAATGCGGCGGCACCAGAGATCCTCGCTACTGGCGTGATGACCCGAACGGATATGGGACTACTGGCGACCCTTTTTTATATCACGTATGGCTTGTCAAAGTTCCTCTCGGGTATTGTCAGTGACGGCTCCAATGCCCGTTATTTTATGGGACTGGGGCTGATTGCCACTGGGGTGATCAATATCCTGTTTGGTTTTTCAACATCGTTGTGGGTCTTCGCTTTTTTATGGATGCTGAATGCCTTTTTTCAGGCTTGGGGCTCGCCAGTCTGTGCCCGTTTGCTGACCGCATGGTACTCCCGCACGGAACGAGGGAGCTGGTGGGCGTTATGGAATACGGCCCACAATATTGGTGGGGCATTAATTCCCATGATGATGGGGGCGGTAGCCCTGCATTATGGCTGGCGCAGTGGCATGATCATTGCCGGGATAATGGCGATTATTGGTGGGCTATTTATCTGCTGGCGTCTGCGGGACAAACCACAAAGCCTTGGTTTACCCGCCGTGGGGGAGTGGCGAAATGATGCCCTTGATATTGCGCAGCAGCATGAAGGTATCGGTCTGTCACAAAAAGCGATCCTTTATAAATATGTGCTCGGCAATCCTTACATTTGGTTGTTATCCCTGTGTTATGTGCTGGTCTATGTGGTGCGTGCCGCCATCAATGACTGGGGTAATTTGTATATGTCTGAAACACTGAATGTGGATTTAGTGACAGCGAACTCTGCTGTGACCATGTTTGAGTTGGGTGGATTCATTGGTGCGCTGGTCGCGGGTTGGGGCTCAGATAAACTGTTTAATGGCAACCGGGGGCCGATGAATTTAATCTTTGCTGCCGGGATCTTACTCTCTGTGGGATCTTTGTGGCTGATGCCTTTTCACACTTACGTGATGCAGGCAGCCTGTTTTTTTACTGTTGGTTTTTTTGTTTTTGGCCCACAAATGCTGATTGGCATGGCGGCGGCTGAGTGCTCCCATAAAGATGCAGCAGGTGCTGCTACTGGGTTTGTTGGTCTGTTTGCTTATCTTGGCGCTTCTCTGTCTGGCTGGCCGCTGGCATGGGTTATTGACGTCTGGCACTGGAACGGTTTTTTTGTGGTGATATCCATCGCTGCTGGAACCTCTGCGCTCTTTTTACTGCCATTTTTAAATGCCCAGGCCCCACGTCCTTTGACTTAAGTGTGACTCGCTTCACCTTTTTATATATACCATTCGGAAACTAGGATATTTTCTCGATCTAACCTGGATGCTATCCCAGGTTATATGGCCCCCTGATTTTTACAATAACGATATTATGTCGATGTTTTAATCAGGAATTATTCATGCTGGCTTTTTTAAATCAGGTACGTAAACCCACGCTGGATCTGCCCCTCGAAGAGCGGCGCAAGATGTGGTTTAAGCCTTTTATGCAGTCATATCTGGTAGTTTTTATTGGCTACCTGACAATGTATTTGATTCGTAAGAATTTTAATATTGCACAAAACGACATGATCTCAACCTATGGGTTGAGCATGACACAATTAGGGATGATAGGGCTCGGGTTTTCTATTACCTACGGTGTCGGCAAGACGCTGGTTTCCTACTATGCTGACGGTAAAAATACCAAACAATTCCTGCCGTTTATGTTGATCCTCTCTGCTATTTGTATGCTGGGCTTTAGCGCCAGTATGGGGAGTGGCTCTGTCAGCCTGTTTTTGATGATTGCATTCTATTCACTCAGCGGGTTCTTCCAGAGCACCGGGGGGTCCTGTAGCTATTCAACTATTACCAAATGGACACCACGCCGTAAGCGTGGCAGCTATCTTGGAATGTGGAATATTTCCCATAATCTGGGGGGAGCCGGAGCCGCAGGTGTCGCGCTATTTGGTGCTAATTATCTGTTCGATGGGCATGTTATTGGCATGTTTATCTTCCCATCCATTATTGCTCTGATCGTCGGCTTTATTGCTCTGCGTTACGGCAACGACTCTCCAGAAGCTTATGGCCTGGGGAAAGCAGAGGAGCTGTTTGATGAGCCGTTGAGTGAAGAAGATCAGGAGACAGAAGACTCAGCCATGACGAAATGGCAGATTTTTGTTGAGTATGTGCTGAAAAACAAAGTTATCTGGTTACTCTGCTTTGCTAATATTTTCCTGTATGTGGTGCGTATCGGTATTGACCAGTGGTCAACGGTGTACGCTTACCAGGAGCTCAAGCTGTCCAAGGATGTCGCTATCCAGGGGTTCACCCTGTTTGAGGTAGGCGCACTGGTAGGAACCTTACTGTGGGGCTGGTTGTCTGATCTGGCAAACGGGCGTCGTGCCCTGGTGGCCTGTATTGCCCTGAGCCTGATTATCGCCACTCTGGGGATTTATCAGCATGCCAGTAATCAGTATGTTTACCTTGGTTCTCTGTTTATTCTCGGTTTTCTGATTTTTGGCCCGCAATTGCTGATCGGTGTGGCGGCTGTCGGTTTTGTACCTAAGAAGGCTATCAGTGCTGCAGACGGTATCAAAGGGACTTTTGCTTATTTGATTGGTGACAGTTTTGCCAAGCTGGGTCTGGGTATGATTGCTGACGGGACGCCCGTTTTTGGATTGACGGGCTGGGCGGGTACCTTTGCCGCTCTTGATGCCGCGGCTATCGGCTGTATCGTTTTGATGGCTATTGTTGCCATCCTGGAAGAACGAAAAATTCGCCGTCTCAAAAAATTAAGAGCACAAGCGGCATAAGCGAAGAGATGCAGTGAACAAGCGCCAGAAGTGAGCCTGGCGCTTGTTGTCATCGTGTGCCGTGTATCAGAGTGGTTTGAGCATTCTCACTTCGCAGTCTACATGACCGGTGCAGCCCAGCGGTTCATCAATATGCACAAAGCCTAAGTGCTCGTAGAGCCCGATGGCTTCCTTCAGAAATGCGGTTGTTTCAAGGTAACACTGTTTAAACCCCTGATCCCTGGCGTATTCGATGGCCTGCAGTGCGAGCTGCTTCGCTAATCCTTTGCCACGAACCACGGAAGAAAAGTACATTTTCTGCAGCTCACAAATATCAGGCTGGCTACATAACAGTGGGGCAATCCCGCCACCGCCTACAACGACGCCGTCCATTTCCACCACCCAGAAAGCATGGCCGGGCTTGCTATAGACCTGATACAGCTCGTCAAGATCCGGGTCTGCAACGGTATAGCCCTTATCAGCAGTTAAACCATATTCAGCTGAAACCTGGCGAATAACCCGTGCGATAGCCGAATTATCATGGGGGGTTATCCGGCGAAACAGGCATTGTGGTTCAGCCAGCGTAGCAAGATTCATACATCACTCTTTAAAAAGTATAGAAGAAATAGCTGTTTTAAAACTACCCAGCATCAGGACAAGGCATTATCTTACCTGGCGGCGATAGTCGGGTCTAACAATAAAAAGGCCGGGTAGCTACCCGGCCTTTTATGGCAGGCCCGGAAAGAAAATGGCTATCTCTTTCTGGGGCTCCTCAGACTCACTATAACGCAGCAATCACCGTCTGTTGCTCAATAAGCTTCGCCTTAGTATCAGCATAGCCATCCAGCTTTTCACGTTCCTTGGCAATCACGGCTTCTGGTGCCCGCGCGACAAAACCTTCGTTAGAGAGCTTACTTTCAATACGACCAATTTCTGCCTCTACTTTCGCGACTTCTTTTGCCAGACGTGCCAGTTCCGCCTGCTTGTCAATCAACCCGGCCATTGGGATCAGTAGTTCAGCGCCGTCGATAATCTTGGTCACAGAAACCGGGCCCTTATCGCTGGCAGGCAGAATACTGATACTTTCCAGACGTGCCAGATTAAGCAGGAAGCTACGGTTTTCATTCACACGACGTTCAGCCTCAGCACTGACACCACGTAACAGAACATCCAGCGGTTTACCTGGGGAGATATTCATCTCCGCACGGATATTACGCACAGCAGTAATAGCCTGTTTTAACCATTCGGTATCGGCCAGAGCAGCGGTATCATCCAGGCTGGCATCAAATGCCGGGAATGGCTGCAACATAATGGTATCGGCAGTGATGCCTTTCAGGGTTTTTACGCGCTGCCAGATAGTTTCAGTGATGAATGGAATGATCGGGTGTGCCAGGCGCAGTAAACCTTCCAGCACATTCACCAGTGTATTACGGGTGCCGCGTAATTCCGCCTCAGAACCGCCATTCATCACTGGTTTGGTCAACTCCAGATACCAGTCACAGAACTGGTTCCAGGTGAATTCATAAAGAATGTTAGCCGCAATATCAAAGCGGTAGTTATCCAGCGCTTCACGGTAAGCTTTTACGGTACGATTGAATTCAGCCAGGATCCAGTTATCCGCCAGCGACAGCACTCGTTCGCCGCCGTTAAAGCCACAATCCTGCCCTTCGGTATTCATCAGCACGAAACGGCTGGCGTTCCATAACTTATTACAGAAGTTGCGATAACCTTCCAGGCGTTTCATATCCCAGTTGATATCACGGCCGGTAGAGGCAAGTGCTGCCAGCGTAAAGCGCAGGGCATCAGTCCCGTGAGGCTCAATACCATTCGGGAACTGTTTCTCGGTACGTTTACGGATCTTCTCTGCCATTTGTGGCTGCATCATATTGCCGGTACGTTTTTCCAGCAAATCTTCCAGCGAGATACCATCAACCATATCCAGTGGATCAATGACGTTACCCTTTGATTTGGACATTTTCTGCCCTTCATCATCCCGGATAAGGCCAGTCATGTAGACGGTTTTAAACGGTACTTGTGGTTTGCCATCTTCATCTTTGATGAAGTGCATGGTCAGCATGATCATGCGAGCAATCCAGAAGAAAATAATATCGAAACCGCTCACCATCACGCTGGTGGGGTGGAAAGTACGCAGCGCTTCAGTATTTTCTGGCCAGCCCAGTGTGGAGAAGGTCCACAAACCGGAAGAGAACCACGTGTCCAGGACGTCTTCATCCTGATTCAGTGCAATATCTGCTGGCAGATTATTTTCTGCGCGAACTTCGGCCTCATTCCGGCCAACATAGACGTTACCCTGGTCATCATACCACGCTGGAATACGGTGTCCCCACCACAACTGGCGTGAAATACACCAGTCCTGAATATCCCGCATCCAGGAGAAATACATATTTTCGTACTGTTTTGGTACGAACTGGATATCACCTTGTTCAACTGCTTCAACAGCGACCTTTGCCAGGGGAGCGGTGCGCACATACCACTGGTCAGTCAGCATCGGCTCAATAACCACACCACCACGATCCCCATAAGGGACAGTTAAGTCGTGGGCTTTAATCTCATCCAGCAGCCCCAGTTCGTCAAAAGCAGCAACCACTGCCTTGCGGGCAGCAAAACGCTCAAGTTTCTGGAAAGCCGCAGGAATATCAGCGCTATAAGCCTCGCAGGCTTCACCTTTAGTATCAAAAATTTCAGCCGCCTCACGGATATCACCGTCAAGTGTCAGAATATTGATCATTGGTAATTGGTGGCGGCGGCCAACTTCATAGTCATTAAAATCATGGGCAGGGGTGATTTTCACACAACCGGTGCCCTTTTCCATGTCCGCATGTTCATCACCAACGATAGGGATCCGGCGATTAACGAGCGGCAGAACCACAAACTTACCGATCAAGTCTTTGTAACGTGGATCTTCAGGATTCACAGCCACGCCGGTATCACCCAGCACGGTTTCTGGACGTGTAGTGGCAACAACTAAATAATCTTTGCCATCGAGCGTTCGGGCACCGTCTGCTAAAGGGTAGCGCAAATGCCACATGGATCCTTTAGACTCACGGTTTTCTACTTCCAGATCGGAAATTGCGGTGCGTAGCTTAGGATCCCAGTTGACCAGACGTTTGCCGCGGTAGATCAGATCTTCTTTATACAAACGAACAAAGACCTCTTTCACGGCATTGGACAAGCCTTCATCCATCGTGAAACGCTCACGTTCCCAGTCCACGGAGTTACCGAGGCGACGCATTTGACGAGTGATCGTCCCGCCAGACTCTGCCTTCCATTGCCAAATTTTTTCGATAAAGGCATCACGACCATAGTCATGGCGTGTTTTACCTTCTTCGGCAGCAATTTTACGCTCAACCACCATCTGGGTTGCGATACCCGCGTGATCGGTACCTGCTTGCCACAGGGTATTTTTGCCCTGCATACGCTGGTAACGGATCATGGTGTCCATGATGGTTTGCTGAAAGGCGTGACCCATATGCAAACTACCGGTGACGTTCGGCGGTGGGATCATGATGCAGAAGCTTTCCTGGCTCTGGTCGCCATTCGGTTTAAAGTAGCCTTGCTGTTCCCAATGCTCGTAAAGCGGCTGTTCGATATCTTGCGGGTTATATGTCTTTTCCATGGTCTGTTATGTCGTTCCCGGCGGGGTATAGGTCGCCGTAGTCAAGTGGAAACCAGCAACGCGATACGCTTTATAACGTTCACGGGCCAGTTGTTTCTGGGATGCTTCGTCAGGGACGAAGTCTATCACTTCAAGGAAAGCGGTGGCAAAATCTGCGAACCAAGGCAGTAGAGAGATTAATATATCTCTGGGAGTGCTGCCGCGCCGTTCCGGCCAGGCCAGCTCAACAGGTGCCCCGTAGCGAGGCCCTTCCCCGGCGAGGTTATGCGGCACAAATGCCTGCACATCCCGTTGCCAGAGCGCTTCATCCAGGCGTATCGCTTGCTGCTCATTTTCACAGGCAACCAGCACGCGTTTGCCCGCACGAAATTTTTCTGCCGCCAGCTCACAGACCAACTGCTCAACAGCAGTGAGCCCATTGCGCGTGGTGTCATTGTCCAGCAGATAAAATATCGTGTTCTTCATGGGTTCCCGTCTCAGCCTATTAATCACTCATTGTCTTCGTCATCAGGTTAACCGACGGACGGTGTTAGCGGCTCTCAGGGAAAGCCGCTAAACATCATGCCATCAGTGGCACTGACTTACTCTTCGCCGTTAAACCCGGCACGGTTCAGTAAGAACTGAGATAACAGGGCAACGGGACGACCTGTTGCCCCTTTTGCTTTACCTGAACGCCAGGCGGTACCGGCAATGTCCAGGTGGGCCCAGTTATACTTACGGGTAAAACGTGACAGGAAGCATGCCGCGGTGATTGCCCCGCCTGGACGCCCACCAATATTTGCCATATCAGCAAAATTGGAGTCCAGCTGATCCTGGAACTCATCGGCCATCGGCAGACGCCAGGCCCGGTCACCCGCCTGTTCGGAAGCACTGACCAGTTCGTGTGCCAGTGGATTGTGGTTCGACATCAGGCCAGTGATATGATGACCAAGCGCAATCACACAAGCCCCCGTGAGGGTGGCGACATCAATCACCACTTCTGGCTCAAAACGTTCAACATAGGTTAGAACGTCACAGAGTACCAGACGGCCTTCTGCATCGGTATTCAGAACTTCAACGGTTTGCCCTGACATAGTGGTGAGAACATCACCAGGGCGATAAGCCCGGCCTCCGGGCATATTTTCACAGCCCGCAAGCACACCAATCACATTGATGGGTAAACCCAGTTCCGCCACCATGCGCATCACACCGTAGACTGAGGCAGCTCCGCACATATCGTACTTCATTTCATCCATACCTTCGGCAGGTTTAATTGAAATACCGCCGGAGTCGAAGGTGAGTCCCTTACCGACTAGCACAATTGGACGAACATCAGGGGAGGGATTACCTTTATATTCAATCACTGACATCAGCGACTCGTTTTGTGAGCCAGCACCAACAGCCAGATAAGAGTGCATGCCTAGCTCTTTCATCTGTTGTTCGCCAATAACGCGGGTCACGATGTGGGTGCTGAATGAGTCGGCCAGCTGACGTGCCTGAGAAGCCAGATACGCTGCGTTACAAATATTTGGCGGCATATTGCCTAAATCTTTGGCAGCCTTAATACCTGAAGAGATAGCCAGGCCATGAGAGATCGCTCGCTCGCCACAGGTTAACTCCCGGCGAGTAGGGACATTGAAAACCATTTTACGCAGTGGGCGACGTGGCTCACTTTTGTTGGTTTTCAGTTGATCGAAGCTATACAGCGTCTCTTTTGCTGTTTCTACCGCCTGGCGAACTTTCCAGTAGGTATTACGGCCTTTAACGTGTAGCTCTGTAAGGAAACAAACGGCTTCCATTGACCCGGTATCATTAAGCGTGTTGATGGTTTTTTGAATCACTTGCTTGAACTGACGTTCGTCAAGCTCGCGCTCTTTACCACAACCAATTAACAAGACGCGCTCAGATAATACGTTAGGGACGTGATGCAGCAACAAGGTTTGCCCCGGCTTTCCTTCCAGCTCGCCACGACGCAGCAGGGCACTGATATAGCCATCGCTGATTTTATCGAGTTGTTCGGCTATCGGGGACAGTCGACGCGGTTCAAAAACTCCGACAACGATACATGCACTACGCTGTTTTTCGGGGCTGCCGCTTTTTACACTGAACTCCATGCACTACGCTCCTGAATCTTAAAGACAACGGCGGGGTGGAAAGGCTAGAATTAAAAGCCTTGGTAACTCCATTCCGCTGTTGCGATGACTTCGTGTTAATCTTAACGGATAGTTTTATACGTTTTGGGTTACGTCTTAACATTGCCCTGTTGTGCTACTTCGCCGGGCTTTTTAATCTTAGCGATGTTTTCGACGACTAAAGAGAATAAATGACGTATAAGCGATGAAACAAGCAATTTTCCTGCAAAAGAACTCGTTTTCACAGGTGTATTTAATGTGATTATCATAAGATATCTGGTTCGTGAGACATTCAAGAGCCAATTGGCCATCCTTTTTATCCTGCTACTGATCTTCTTTTGTCAGAAGCTGGTGAGGATCTTGGGTGCGGCTGTAGACGGTGAAATCCCTACTAATTTAGTGCTATCGCTATTAGGTTTAGGGGTGCCTGAAATGGCGCAATTGATCCTTCCACTCAGTTTGTTCCTTGGTTTGCTGATGACCTTTGGGAGACTATACACTGAAAGTGAAATAACGGTGATGTATGCCTGTGGGGTGGGTAAGTCCGTCCTGGTCAAGGCGGCGATGATCCTCGCGCTTTTTACTGGTGCGATTGCCACAATCAACGTTCTTTGGTTAAGCCCCTGGTCTGCCCGCCATCAGGAAGAAGTACTGGCTGAAGCCAAAGCTAATCCCGGTGTTGCGGCTTTAGCTCAGGGACAGTTTCAGCAAACCAAAGATGGGCGTTCGGTACTGTTTATCGAAAACGTGAAAGGCGCGAATTTTGAAGATGTGTTCCTTGCCCAGACAAACCCTAGTGGCAATACTCGGCCTTCCGTAGTGGTTGCTGACGCAGGGCATCTCTCTTTGCGTGCCGATGGTTCGCAGGTGGTCACCTTAAACTCGGGTACACGCTTTGAAGGCACGGCATTACTGCGTGACTTCCGTATTACCGATTTTAAAGATTATCAGGCCGTTGTCGGGCACCAGAGTGTGGTGCTGGACCCGGGTGATACCAGCCAGATGAGCATGTCCGCATTATGGGGGCACAGCCAGCCTGAGTTCCGCACTGAGCTGCAATGGCGTCTTACGCTAATTATGTCAGTGGTTATTATGGCATTAATGGTGGTGCCGTTAAGCGTGGTTAACCCACGCCAGGGCAGGGTGTTGTCAATGTTACCGGCGATGCTGCTGTATCTGGTGTTCTTCCTGATACAAAGCTCAATGCGTTCCAGTGCGGCGAATGGCAAAATTGACCCAATAGTGGGGATGTGGGGCGTTAACTTGTTTTATCTGGCATTAGCGCTGGTGTTAAACCTTTGGGATACAGTCCCGGTGCGTAAAGTACGTGCCCGCTTTAGCAGCAAAGGAGTGGTATAAATGTTTGGGGTACTGGACCGTTATATTGGTAAAACTATCCTCAATACCATACTGATGACGCTGTTCATGCTGGTCTCACTGTCGGCAATTATTAAGTTTGTTGATCAGTTAAAAAGAACCGGCGAGGGCAACTACTCTGCTCTGGGCGCGGGGGCCTTCACGTTATTGAGTGTGCCGAAAGATATTCAAATCTTCTTTCCTATGGCAGCCCTGCTAGGGGCATTATTAGGGTTGGGGATGCTGGCACAGCGTAGTGAACTGGTGGTCATGCAAGCGGCGGGCTATACCCGTTTACAGATAGCGTTATCTGTGATGAAAACAGCGCTGCCGCTGGTGATACTGACGATGGCTATTGGTGAGTGGGTGGCCCCGCAGGGGGAGCAGATGGCTCGGAGCTATCGGGCACAGATGTTACTGGGTGGCTCTGTGTTATCAACTCAGAATAGCTTGTGGGCAAAAGATGGGCACGATTTTATCTATATTGAACGGGTAAAAGATAACGCTGAGTTGTCTGGTGTCAGCATCTATAGCTTTGACTCACAGCGACATTTACAGTCGATTCGTTATGCGTTATCGGCCAAGTATGACCCGGATAATAAAGTATGGCGACTGTCACAAGTCGACAAGTCTGACTTAACAAACCCGTTGCAGATTGTCGGCTCCCAGACGGTTAGCAGTGAGTGGAAGACTAACCTGACTCCGGACAAACTCGGGGTTGTTGCCTTATCCCCTGATTCTTTATCCATCAGCGGGCTCTATAACTATGTTAACTACCTGAAAGCCAGCGGGCAGGATGCAGGACGTTATCAGCTCAATATGTGGAGCAAAATATTCGCACCGTTCTCGGTCGCGGTTATGATGCTGATGGCCTTGTCGTTTATCTTTGGCCCACTACGCAGTGTGCCGATGGGCGTCCGGGTCGTGACCGGGATCAGCTTTGGTTTTCTGTTCTATGTTCTCGACCAGATTTTTGGCCCCCTCAGTCTGGTTTACCATATTCCCCCGATCCTGGGGGCGTTGTTACCCAGCGCCAGTTTCCTGTTATTGAGCCTGTGGCTACTAATCAAACGCTCTAATTAGTTTCTGCCAGTCAGATAAAAAACGGCATCTATAAGATGCCGTTTTTTATGCTGTTACCAGGGGAATAGTGGCATTAAGAGGGTTATTCCCCGGAAAATCTGCTGATAAAGTGACCCTTTTCCCTGTGGAACGGTCTATGCTATAAGCATATTCAACTCAGGTTTCGGAAAATTATGTCCAGATTCTTCTATAACGACCGTCAACAGCTCGTCAACGATGCCATTGAAGGCATTATCATTAGTTCTCGCCATCGTAATCTGACACGGCTGGATATGGATCCTGCTATTCGCATTGTGGCGCGTAGTGACTGGGACAAAAGCCAGGTTGCGGTGATTTCTGGTGGTGGTTCAGGTCATGAGCCTGCCCATGCAGGCTTTGTTGGCAAAGGGATGCTCACGGCAGCGGTATGTGGAGACCTGTTTGCATCCCCCAGTGTTGATGCAGTATTCAATGCGATTCTGGCAATGACCGGCCCGGCTGGCTGCCTGCTGATTGTAAAAAATTACACTGGGGACAGGCTCAACTTTGGCCTTGCGGCAGAAAAAGCTAAAAAAGCGGGCCTCAAGGTAGAGATGGTTATTGTCGGGGACGACATTGCACTGCCTGATAACAAACAGCCGCGGGGTATCGCCGGAACCGTTTTAGTTCATAAAATTGCGGGCCATGCTGCCGAGCAGGGAAAACCGTTAAGTGAAGTCTTCCAGGCCGCCAGACAAGCTTGCTCATCTATTTTCAGCATGGGTGTTGCTATGCAAACCTGCCACTTGCCTGACAATAACAGTGAAGAAGAACGTATCAAAAGCGGTCAGGTTGAGCTGGGTTTAGGCATCCATGGCGAGCCTGGGGTCACCACCCTTGATACTCAAAATAGCGTCAAAGTGATTGCCATGCTGGTAGAACACCTGCGTAAAGCCACCGGTACAGAAGCCCCACTAGCCATGCTGGTTAATAACCTTGGTGGCGTTTCAGCCCTGGAAATGGCTTTACTCACTAAGACGCTGTTTGATTCTGAAATTGCCGGACAAATTCAGTATTTAATTGGGCCGGCTGATTTGGTAACAGCGCTTGATATGAAAGGGTTCTCACTTTCAGCCATTAAGCTGACCCCGGACGTTATTGCGGCGTTATCCTCTGATGTCGAAACCGCTGGCTGGCAACCTCTGGTAAAATATGAGCCTATGGCACGCCAGAAAGTGAGAATGGTGCATGATGACGTGGCCACCCCCCCCTCTGACAACCCTCAGGTAAAAGCCTGGGTTACCTCTGTTACACAGAGCCTGATTAGCAATGAAGCTCATCTGAATGATCTTGACGCCAAAGTCGGCGACGGTGACACCGGCTCAACTTTTGCCGAAGGAGCGCGGGACATTGCCAACCTCAATACGCAGGGGGAGCTCCCCCTCAACGATACGGCTGCATTACTTGAGCGTATTGGTGAGCGTCTGGCGACGGTGATGGGAGGATCAAGTGGGGTATTGATGTCCATATTTTTTACTGCTGCCGGGCAAAAAATCAGGGCACAAGTCCCGATTGCCGAGGCCCTTATCGCTGGCCTGGATCAGATGAAGCATTATGGTGGCGCCCAGCCCGGGGATCGAACCATGATAGATGCATTACAACCCGCGCTGGAAGCCCTGAAAACAGGTTCCCTGCAAGCTGCCGCGGAGGCAGCAGCAACAGGTGCCGCCGCGACGGCCACAATGCAAAAAGCGGGCGCTGGCCGATCATCTTATGTGAACAGTAAAAATTTAGACGGGGTGATCGACCCTGGTGCGGCTGCGGTAGCCGCCGTCTTTGCTGACTTGGTAAAATAATCTGACCTTCAGTGCACTCCGCTTAATGCCATTCATCCGGCATTAAGCGGATAAGCCTTAAATAATCAGTTAAAATCCGCCTTTAATACCACCCGATAACGCGCTTTACCGTCACGCACGTGGCGCAGCGCATCGTTAATTTTTGACATTGGATAGAGCTCAATTTGCGGCTCAATTTTAGTCCGACCTGCAAATTTCATTAACGCCCGTAGCTGATTAGGAGACCCTGTCGATGATCCTGACACACTCTTATCCCCGGCAATTAAAGCAAAAGCAGGAACAGGGATTGGAGTCATGACGGCACCAACAGTGTGGAAGTTCCCACCCCATGCCAGTGCTGTGAAGTAGGGAAGCCAGTCGAGACTCACATTGACGGTATTAATGATCAAATCAAACTGGCCCGCCAGAGCCGTTAATGCCTCAGGATCCCGGCTGTTCACCACACGATCCGCACCCATCCCGAGGATTTCTTGCTCCTTGGCTGGATTAGAACTGAATGCGGTGACCTCACAGCCCATCGCATGCAGCAGCTTAATCGCAATATGCCCCAGGCCACCAATGCCAATCACACCAACTCGGCTGGTAGCGGTGACATTATGCATCAGCAACGGTTTAAACACCGTAATCCCACCACACAACAATGGCCCCGCAGATGCCGCATCAATGCTTTCTGGCAATGGAATGACCCACTGCCAGTCCGCACGAATCTTATCGGCAAACCCACCCCGGTTGACGATGGTTGCCACACTCCCGCTCTGGCAGTTCACCTGACTCCCGCTAATACAGGCATCACAGTGACCACAGCTACGTGCCGTCCAGCCGATCCCGACTCGCTGACCCACTTTCAGACCTTTATTCTGCGCTTCACTACCCAGCGCATGTACCCGGCCAATAACCTCATGCCCGGCGATCAGAGGATACTGTGAAAAACCCCATTCGTTATCGATCATCGACAAATCCGAGTGACAGATCCCGCAGTACTCAACCTCAACCTCAATATCCTGAGGCAGTAGCGCACCTGCATCAAACTCATAAAGTTCTAACTCAGCACCTGCAGCAGGTGCTGCATAACTTTTGGTAATAGACATTTGTGCTTCCTCTCCTGGGTTATTCTAAATAGTGTAGAACATTGCCTTGCTAAATCACGATAACAAAGGGTGCGATACCCCAGGAAAGAAGGGCATATAAGGTATTTCGCTGAAAATTTACGCACTTAATACAACTTATCCACCATGCTACTTGCAACACCGCAGATGACGGGTATAATCCCCACCGTTATCCGCGTACCCCTTCGTGCCGAAGTGGCGAAATCGGTAGACGCAGTTGATTCAAAATCAACCGTAGAAATACGTGCCGGTTCGAGTCCGGCCTTCGGCACCAAAAGTACGTAAATAGACCTCAACTGAGGTCTTTTTTTATGTCTGAAATCCGCGCTATACAAGGCTTTCCACGATTTTCTCCTCAACTGAAATCAACCTGAGTCAATCCACATCAATAAGCTTGTGAGTATACTAATGAGTATATTTGCCGATTCGATATTGTTTGTATACTCACGAGATACCAATGGAAGGAGGCCCATCATGGCCCTAACGGATACTAAAGTTCGTTCTGCAAAACCTGAGGAGAAAGAGTATTCACTTGTTGACGGCGACGGAATGTCCTTACTTGTAAAACCTAACGGCTCAAAGTATTGGCGATTTCGTTTCCGTTTTGGCGGTAAACAGCATTTGATGGCGTTCGGCGTTTACCCGGATGTTTCGCTGGCGGATGCCAGGAAGAAAAGGGAAGAAGCCAGAAAGCTGGTAGCTGCTGGTATCGATCCTCGTGAGCATAAACGTGCTGTGAAAGAAGAGCAGGCGAAAGAGATTATTACTTTCGAGAAGGTTGCCAGAGAGTGGCTCATTACCAATCAGAAATGGTCGGAAGATCATGCTAATCGCGTAAAAAGGAGCCTTGAGGACAATATCTTCCCGGCAATTGGCACTCGCAATATTACTGAGCTGGGTACCCGCGATCTGTTAATTCCCATTAAAGCCGTAGAGACATCTGGACGTCTTGAAGTGGCTTCCCGTCTTCAACAGCGCACCACGGCCATCATGCGTTATGCAGTGCAAAGCGGGTTAATTGATTACAACCCGGCGCAGGAGATGGCGGGAGCGGTTGCTTCTAGTAATCGACAGCATCGTCCGGCGTTGGAGTTAAAGCGCATCCCTGAATTACTCCAGAAAATAGATGGCTACACTGGTAGGCCACTAACCTGTTGGGCAACCGAGCTCACTTTGCTTATCTTTATTCGATCCAGTGAACTTCGTTTTGCTCGCTGGTCAGAGATCGATTTTGAAACGTCAATGTGGACCATCCCGCCTGAGCGAGAGCCTATTCCCGGCGTGAAACATTCTCAGCGAGGATCAAAGATGCGTACACCTCATCTGGTGCCGCTTTCAAAGCAGGCACTGGCGATCCTGAAACAGATAAAACAGTTCTGCGGCGAACATGAACTCATTTTTATTGGCGATCACGATCCGCGTAAGCCAATGAGTGAAAACACCGTAAACAGTGCGCTACGGGTGATGGGATATGACACTAAGGTTGAGGTTTGCGGCCACGGCTTCCGTACAATGGCCTGTAGTTCGTTAATTGAGTCAGGACTATGGTCGAAGGATGCGGTTGAAAGGCAGATGAGCCATATGGAACGTAACTCGGTGCGGGCGGCGTATATCCATAAAGCGGAACACTTGGATGAGCGCAAGCTGATGTTGCAGTGGTGGGCGGATTTTCTTGATGCAAATAGAGAAAAAGCCATCTCACCTTTTGATTATGCCAAAGTGAATAATCCCTTTAAGTAATCATCGCCAGAAACTTATCGTAATACGTCTTATTCAATAAATTTATACCACTGAAAGCCTCTGTCCTCACGGACAGGGGCTTTTTTGCTTATTAATCAACCTAAAAGGAAATCATGATGGAAAATTACATTTGTTGCCCAGCCTGCGATTCTACCCGTATTCGTGAACGTCATCTCGGTAAGAAAACTGGAGCCGTCGCAGGCGGCGTTTCAGGCGCATTAAGCGGGACGGCTATAGGTTCTGCTATCCCAGTTGTCGGTACAATTGCAGGAGCTGCTGTAGGGGCGTTATTTGGACGCTTTTTAGCGGGAGCTGTTGCAGGAGCGGTGACTGGTGCGGCTTTGGATGGAATAGTGTTTGATCGTTATGAATGTCGTGACTGTGAATGTACATTTGACTAAATCGAGTGTTCAGTCTTAATTGAAATTAATAAAAGAATGTAAAATCTCCGTACCCAACACGGGAAGGAGTCGTAGTGGCGGGCATACCAAAACATGCAACTATATCAGCCACATGTGTCTACTATTCTGAATCACAATGACACTTTAGAATATGCTCGACGCCTTTACGGTGTATCAGCCGCAGCAAGGCATTCACCTCTTCTGGCTCCAGCATGTCAAACATTAATTGCCATGCCATCTTTGTATCATCATTCGTGGCTTTTTCTCTGTGATACGGAGCTTGATTTTCTTCCCCCCTCTCACCGGCAGCTAACCATTCAAGCGATACATTTTCTATTTTAGATATATTTAGAGCTATATATAGAGATGGTGTTGTGTCTTTCTCAAGATAATTGTTTAAGGTCGAGTAAGGCAGACCCCAAGCTTTTGCTGCTGACCTCAGGCTTCTATCCCCAATCAACTGCCTAAGTCTTTCTTTAAAAGAGGTTTTATTTTTTCCATTATGCATATGGCCATTTTTTTCATCAGTATCCATAGGCTTCTCCACATCGTAGACACATGACGATCTATAAAAAGATCTAAAATTTGTTGAATCTTTCTATTTAAAGATCAATAATTGATTTGTTAACAAATCTGCGCGGATTATCCGCACAGATTAAGAATTCAGGATAATCGAATGGATAACATAAATGAAGATCTTCGTAAAAATTGGAATCGAATCGATATTGTTGCTGCGCTTCATAAATCAGGCGTAACAATGCGTGAATTGTCTGTTCAGGCAGGACTTAAACCTGATTCGCTAAAGAACGCGTTAGCACGACCTTACCCGAGAGGAGAGAGGATTATTGCATCAGCTCTTAAACTTAAACCAGAGGATATTTGGCCCGAGCGTTATAGCAATCAACGTAAAAAAACTGCCTCTAGTAAAGAAGGTATATACCTGCCATTTGATGAAATTCACCCGGAATAATTTTTTAGTAAGAAAAAATACGCCATATTTCTATATATCAAATCAAATTGAGAACGTAAATATATACAAGGAATTACAGTGAAAACTACATATTTTAAAATTAATAATTTCAAAAAGTCTCTTATCATATTTATCCCACTTATCGCAGTAATACTCACAGGTTGTGACTCGCCAGAGAAAAGAAAGTTTATGCTTAGTTGTAAGCTTGCAACACGTAATGGATCTATATGTTCATGTACATGGGAAAAAATGAACGCTATTTATCCTTCTAAATTACTCAAGGCTATTGGCGAAGAAAAAGCAATTGCACCACGTGGTTTTGAGCAAAACATGACGAACTCCATGAAACAATGTGTACGTGAAGAATAGATATGATTTATCGACGTTTATTTAAAAACGTGAGGATATTTATATGCGGTTTACAGCAATAAAACATTTAACCATCTCATTTACTCTGTCATTAGTTGTTGTCTTATTTAATGTATTTTCATCAACGGAAAATATTTATAGTTTTTGGCATGGTATCGAAATACTGTTTTGGTTAACAGTTGGTCCAGGTTTAGGGATGTTAATTAGTGATATTGTTCGGCAATGGTTAATACCCGATGCTATATATACTCGTGAAGGTACTATAGGAATATTTAAAGCTAAAATATTCTGGTCCATTGGGCCTCAGTTTATCGGTTGGTTACTTGGACTATTAGCTATCTCAGAACAATTGAATTAGTAATTTTTATTTATCTCCATAGACTCTTTATATTGTAAACAAAACTGTGTGATTAGTTTTTCTTTCCAATGAAAATATTAATTTATCGTGGTAAATAATTGGCTTAATAAATTTTATATGATGATGATTGAAAATAGAGGAATAGATAAGTGGAAAATGTTAATGAACTAAAAATTGAAATAAATACAAAGGTAATGAATTTTGTATTGCTGACTGTTGTAACCGGTGGTATTTACCCCATGATGTGGTTATATCTGAATCAGTCAAAACTAACTGAAATCATGAATAATCAATTTATTGCAAAAGACTTTCCTCTTTGGCTGGCCATTGTTACTGGATTAGGATGGTTATTGTCAGATATTGGTATCGCTATTAGTGATGATATAACGATATTAGACCAGGTGGCAAATATCCTGTCGTTTTCTTCAGCTGTAATGATTATCGTTTGGGCTTTTAAAGCTAAAACAGCCTTACAGGCTTATGCTTTAAATAAATTTAAATTTAAATTTGAATTGAAGATGAGTCCATTCTACACGTTTATTTTTAGCATATATTATATTGTTTATTGCATTAATGCTATGGAATCAGAGTTGCAGAAACACAACATTATTTATAGTAAGAAAACAGCCGAATAGATTGTCTGACGAAAGTAGATGCTCGCCGTTACAGGGGAGCATCTACTTTCTTCTTTTTGTTTTTTCTTCTGTATTTGTTGGGGGGTATATTGTCGAAGGAAATTGGAAGGCGTGTATCATCACGCTTAAACTCAACTCCGGAGCTTTCTCTGCTAGCAATTATCTCCAGTAATTCGCTTTTAAGCATGGCTGACTCTCGCTTTTCTGTTATTTAAACCCGTATTTTTCCCGGCGTTGATTAAAAGCACTTTGACCACCTTCGAGAATATTCGCCGCCAAGCGTTGGATCTCCGGTAAATCAATAGCCCCTTGCTGCTCAGGAAGAATACGCCCTTTGCCCTCTTCTACGCTCAATACACCAATCCACTCAGCATCACCGAAAACCGGTATGTTAGCGTTATGTGTTGCAAATAAAAACTGCCGGGACAGCTTCGCCTTGCGCAGCTCTGTCACTATGCGTTCTGCAATAAATGCGTTATCTAGGTTATCTTCCGGCTGATCGAGGATCAGTGGATCTTGATTTTCCAATAACAATAAATGCAAGACAGCTGTACACTGTTGCCCGGTAGATAGTTCATCAATATGACGCCAGAGAACACCGCCACCGTCATGCATTACATTCAGCTCAATTTGCATCGTATCCGGTAGTGATAATGCTTCCAGTTCCAGAAGCTGTTTTTCACTCAAGCGCAACAATGCCTGCGCGACGGTCGGCGTTATCCCCCACCCAGCATTATGCAAAGCTAATTCACCACACCGGATACTCTCAACCAGATTCTCCGGTGTAAAATCATGCTCCATCACCCAAGCAAGCCGCCGTGGACCAACCCCTTCCAGATTACATTGCTCCAGAAAATGCAACAGAGGTTGACGATCGCCTTCTGGCTGCAAATTGAGCCTCACTTTTTCATCTAGTTTTCTGTTCAGGCGTTTGACTGATTTCGCCAACGTAGCGGAACGTTGAGAACGCGCCTGGATAAGTTCCAGAAGTAATCTTTTTCGCTGCAGGTATAGCTCATCAAGTTGTTTTTGCCTATTCTCCAGAGCCGTTGCTTTAGGACGAATAGAAGCAATCTGGCGTAACAACATTTGATAATCTGCACCAATTTGTCGCCCGCTTTTTCCCTGGCTGGCCGGAATATCTTTAAAAGCCTTTTCAAGTTGAGCTTCTTCTGCACCGATTAAACCTGATAGCTCGCTTTGTAAAGGAGCAAGCTCTGCTGATGAATGCTGAACAACCTCATCCAGTTGCTGGACTAATACCGCCGTCTGCTCCTGCACCCGCTGGAGTACATCACGCTGTTGGATAAGAAGAGGCTGATGCGGCAGAACATTGATCACCGCATCGCTGAGATAAGCTAGATCGGGGAGGCTATTTTTTAATGTTAGAAGAGCATCCTTTACTCTGGACAATTCTTCCTGATGGCGTGAACTAAGCTGCTTTTCTTTTTCCAGCAAGGGAACGATTTTGAGTTTTTCATCCAGACCAAGTTGTTTAAATTGTTCCTCCTGCTCCAGTAATTTGGGCAGACGTGCAACTTCAAGCTCTGCCTCCGCTTTTTGCTCTAGAGCATTAAGTATAGTCAGGCGGCTATCTCCAAGGCGAGTCAACGCTTTGTTGATAATCACATCGAACTGGTTATGGTCACCTTCAAGAAACCGCTCCACTAAATGATTGCGGCTCTGCGCATCACGAGTCATTTCGTAAATTTCGTTCTGACCGTATAACTCCAGCCCAGGAAGTAAATCATCCGGAGAATAAGGAGACACATTACCTTCATTGTCCGTTACGATGGATTGCCCACCAAATTTGCGGCTAATGGTAAATGCACGCCCCTGCATTGCAGCAGAGCGGACCTTCAGTTGGACCAGAGCACCATTCCCCAGGTTGCTCTTAATAATTGCGCTATGCTGCTTTTGTGCTGAATCACCAAAAGACTGTTTACCCAAGGCGAAACGAATAGCCTCCAGCAAAGTCGATTTACCTGTTCCGCGACCACCAATTACAGCATTAAGATGGTCGGAAAAAGTAATATTGGTCTCATCCAAATACCCACCAATAAAACGGATATTTTCAATTGCCGAAGCATAGCTATGCGGCTTATCTGCATTCAGGCGCACCCGTGATTCAGGATCTAAAAATGCCTGTTTAAATGAGCAAAAACATGGCTTGGTCATTTTTATCAGGCAAGATGCTCCTGCTGTTTTAATTTCTTCAGGCTGAGCAACATCTGCTGCGTTGATAATGGCAATAGACCGCTCACGACGATAATCAGGGAGTTTATTCAGGATGGCTTTCCGGTAAAAATCATCCTCAACCCCTTTTAAGTCATCAACCGTTCCAGGAATCTGCGCTGCCAACAATGCTCTTTCTTTCCATACATGGTTCATACGGCATTTCAGTACACCATTATCATGAGTGCTATGCGCTGCAAAAATAAATCCCTCCAGATCATCTACTTTTTCAATGATCTGCACAGCACTGAGCTTTGATGGTGAAATACAGTCATCGGGGTCTTCATACCCCAAATTACTCAAATAACGTTCCAGCTCTTGCACTGTCCGATTTTCATCAAACAAACAAACAAAATGAATTTTCTCACTGGAGCAAATCTCAAAACCAGGAAAAACAACAATACCATGTTCATTAAAGAGCTGACGAAGTCTGTCCACCGCATCCACAGCACCATGATCAGCAATACCAACAACCTGAACCCCAGCTTCAAGACATGCCTCCAGCAGCTGCTGGTTGTAGACCTCTTCGCTGAGTGATTCTTTGCCGCGATATTTGTTATAGCCCGCAGGGTTTACCTGCAAAGCGCATTTAAAAAACTCAGCTTTAGTCCAGTTCACAGACATCGTCAGGCCCCTTATCTATCTGGTGGTTCACTACTCATAGTAAATAGTACGCTTAAAAACCCTGCATGCCGTTGATAAAGGTATTAATCACGCCACAAACCTTATCATAGACACGTTTAAGGACCGTCTTCCTTTCAAGGATCCTGGGCGTCCATGTAAGGGTCCTGGCTACTTCATCCTCACGTGGAGCAATATCGGTAAACAGGTAGTTATCAAGCAAGGTAGCAACTTTACTTTCATCCAGATTTTCCTCAGCACATAGCGTTGCAACTGCTTTACGTTTTTCACGTTCAACGTAGGTTTCAAAGGCCTGGGTAATATCTTCATCATGTGAAACATGCAGCAGGTTTTCTTCGATGAAGTTATCAATCAGTTCGCGTTTGCTGCGCAGCGTGACGTCACTGTCAACGATATCCATGACCTTCTTCTTCTGCTCCTGCTGCGCTTCTGGTGGCATAGCCTGGATGCCAGCCAGTAGTCTCAGTATATAGCCGACATTAATTTCATCACGATGAATCAGCGACACTTCAAAATCGACCTCATCCAGAATCGAGACTTTATCTTTGCCAGTGCGTTTTTTCACCTTGTCATAAATATCGAGATATTTACTGGTGTAATCGGCAAGAGTCTGATCTGATAAAGGCTTACTCACTTCATCAAAATCAGCAAAGCTCTCCAAGATATTCTTCAGTCGCATCATGTCGCGGAAAGCCGTCACAAAAGCAAGCTGAGCTTTTTCATCAGGGAGGTTGTCCACGCTTTCCACTGTAGGTGTCAGGGTCAACAGGGTATCTACAGCAGCCTGATAGTCGCTCAGGTACTCCTCAAAAGGTTTAACTAGCACGACTGAGGAGGCGTCTTTATTCGAGAACAGTGCGATAGCATCGTCAGTGGCTTTCTTGAGATTGCGGAAGCAGACGATGTTACCGTGGCTTTTCTTCTCATTAAGAATACGGTTGGTACGGGAGAATGCCTGTATTAGCCCGTGAAAACGCAGGTTTTTATCCACGTAAAGCGTATTAAGGCTGGGACTATCAAATCCCGTCAGGAACATATTGACCACCAGCAGGATATCGATGCCTTTCTCTTTGGTTCGCTGGGCAATGTTTTTGTAATAATTGTAAAAGCTTTGCGAATCATTAGCTGAATAGCTGGTGCCATACAGCGTATTGTAATCTTTGATGGAGCTGTCCAGATGGTCCCTACTGGAGATATCGATTTTCCCGCCCTGAGGCAGGCTGATATCTTCTTCATCCAGTAAGCCGTTAACCGCTTCCTTATCGCTTTTGTCCGCTTCGTTGGCGGCATAAGTAAAGATTGTTGCGATACGCAGCGGCTTGTAATCCGGATCGACCTGCTGAAGCTTTGTTTGTTTATCTTTAAAGAGGTTGTAGTACTTAATCAGCATGTCCACCGATCCCACGCAAAACATTGCGGTAAACTCGCGGTTTCGGGTCTTGGCGTTGTGGTGAGCCAGAATATAGTCGGTTATCTTGCCCAGCCGGATCTCGCTTTCCATGACTTCTTTGGTGTCGATATCCTCCACATTGATGTCGATCTCATTGCTGGTCTCTTTGCGGCGATAGGTCCCCACATACTCCACGGCAAAACGTAAGACGTTCTCATCACGAATCGCATCGACAATGACATACTTGTGCAGGCATTTTTCAAACAACGTCTCAGTGGTCTGTTTGATGCCATTAGTAATATTGACGTTGTCGGCAAAAATCGGCGTCCCGGTAAAGCCAAACAGCTGCGCATTTTCAAAGAAATTTACGATAGCTTTATGCGTGTCACCGAACTGGCTGCGATGGCACTCGTCGAAGATAAAGACAATCCGCTCTTTTCGCAGGTGCTCCAGCTGTGTCTTATAGCCTTCATGAGTAATGGCATTGTTTAGTTTCTGAATAGTGGTCAGCGTCAGTTTGCTGTTATTAGTCCTGAGATGCTTAATCAGCGTACTGGTATTGTTGGTTGTATCTACGCTGTCTTTAGCGAAGCTGTTGAATTCCTTGGCTGTCTGGTAATCCAGATCGCGACGATCAACGACGAAAATAACCCGATCAACTTCAGGCATGGAAATGATCACCTGACTGGCCTTAAAGCTGGTTAACGTTTTCCCACTACCTGTAGTATGCCAGATATAGCCATTGCGGGGCCTGCCCTGTAGATGAAGGCTGTCCTTAACATGGCGGATCATCGCTTCACAGGCGTAGTATTGATAGGGTCGCATGACCATCAGGCACTTACGGGTTTCGTTCAGCACCGTGTAGTGAGTGATCATTTTTGCAATGTGACAAACTTTCAGGAAGGCTTCGGTAAACTTCTCCAGTGACTTAATGGATTCATTTTTCTCGTCTGTCCAGAAGAAGGTCTGCTCGAAATGGTTCGCACGATTATTGGCGTAATATTTGGTATCAACGCCGTTACTGATAATAAACAGCTGAACATACTGGAACAGGCCACTGCCTACCCAGAATGCATCCCGATGGTAACGGTCAATCTGATTAAAGGCTTCTTTCAGGCCCAGTCCACGGCGCTTAAGCTCAATCTGTACCAGTGGCAGGCCATTAATCAACAGCGTAACGTCAAAGCGCGTTTTGCGTGTGTTTTGCTCAGCGTTGAACTGCTTAACCTGACGGGTGACCTGAAACTCGTTCTGGCACCACTCATCTTTATTAATAAAGCTAAGCCATTTCTCCGTACCGTCATCACGCAATAACTGGTAGCGATCGCGCAGGATTCTGGCGCGATCGATCACTTCATTACCTTTGGTCAAATGCAGAAAAACACGGTTAAATTCGCTGTCAGTCAGTGGGGTGGCCTCCAGCCGATTGTGAATTTCAATCTGCTTGCGCAGGTTGGCTTTCATACTGGATTCATCGGTCACATTCACTAGTTCATAGTGCATACCAACCAGTTGATTAACCAGCTGCGTTTCTAACTCGTATTCGCTTTGCGTTGCCATCGGTATATTGAGCCTTTTTCTGGGAATAAAAGCCCGATATCGATCGGGCAAGAAGATATTTAGACGAGCATCTGCTGGAGCATGCCTTGCTTCCAGTTTTTTACTTTATCTAGTTCTATTTTTTTCGCGGTTATTTTATCATCAATAATAGAAAGGAAATTGGCTATTTTAGCTTGTTCAGACAAACTTGGATAAGGTAAATCTAAACTTGCAAAAGCCTGATAACTTATCTGCTTTCCGTCCCGTATACCGACAACAGTTTGGCTAAGTTCCTCGATAAAACTATCTTTTTTTAAGAAAAATCGATAAAAACCATCAATTATTAGCTTTGTGCTTTTAAGCACCGTATACGCAGGGCTACAAATACCCTCTAGATGCGAGTACTCAATCCCACCTTGAAATGAACGCAAACTAATAACAAAATCCCCAGCATCAATTTTTTTATATGTATTAATACTGGCCTGGCTACTTTTTATATCAATATTTATACTATCTCTGTTAACAACACCATATTCTTGTGTCACTGCTAAAATGGGCAGATCACCATCATGTTTTTTATTGCTACTATTCTTAAATAACTCGCCTGCATTAACGTAGTCCCAATCAGGAAACTCCTCATCATTATCATCTTTGAATCTAAACTCCTGATTAAAAAGTTTCTGCATCATGCCTTTTTTGTATTTACATAGCAGTTCGTACTGTTTTTCCAATAGTGTGATTTTATTGTCGACAGAGGAAAAAAAAACGGCGATTTTATTTTGCTCTTTTGCTTTTGGAACTGCTATTTTTATTTTTTTTAGCTTATCTATAGAAAGTCCTGGTTGTGCAGATGACTCTGATATTCTATTAAGATTTAGGTGCCTTAATTTTTGAGCGAGAAATCCAGTATCATTTTCAGTGTTAGCTTGGCAGGCAATGGCATGTTCTGAAATATAGACTTCACCATTGACAATATTAACATTTCCACACAATGCACCTTGTCGGCCAATTAGAAAGTATTCACCAGAATGCGTATATTGATCAGTATATCCTCTTAAACCATTACCACCATAAACAGGATAACTACCCAACGGGTATATTGCCTCAGAAGTAATACTCTTCCCACTTTTAAATGTCGAAAAGAGATTGTCTAGCTTTTTTTCTTTCCATTGTTCATCAAACTCTTTGAATCGTAGCTTCGGCACCATCACTTATCCCTCTCAGCCACTGTAAACGGTACTTCAATTCCCAATTCTTTGCAGAATCCAGCAATAGTTTTATCGATCTCCGCCACCTTACCTTCAAGCTCACGAATCTCTTGCGCTACGGCATTGAGATCAATCTCTTCTTCCGCTTCAAAAGTATCGACATAGCGCGGGATATTGAGGTTGTAATCGTTGTTGCAGATTTCTTCCAGCGTCGCAATATGGCTGTACTTCTCTTGGGCTTTCCAGTCGTTGTAAGTATCTACGATCTTGTCGATATGTTCCGGCAGCAGGCGATTCTGGGTTTTCACCTTCTCAAAGTCGTTGCTTGCGTCAATAAACAGAATACCGTCGTTGTACTTGCGACACTTACGCAGCACCAGCACACAGGTTGGGATACTTGTGCCATAGAAGATATTGGCGGGTAACCCGATGACTGCATCAATGCAGTTCAGCTTCTCAATCATGAACTTGCGAATGTGTCCTTCTGCCGCTCCACGGAACAGAACGCCATGGGGCAAAACCACCGCCATGGTGCCATCATCTTCCAGGTGATAGAACATATGCTGCACAAACGCCATATCCGCTTTACTGGACGGTGCGAGCTTACCGTATTGCGCAAAACGGTCATCGTTCATAAACAGCGGGCTGGCGCTCCATTTGGCCGAGAACGGTGGGTTTGCGACAATCGCATCAAATTTCAGATGTGTATGCTGCGGGTGCTCCAGCGTATCTTCCTGCATGATTTCAAAGTCAGCATAGTGAACACCATGCAGAATCATGTTCATACGGGCCAGGTTATAGGTGGTGCGATTCATTTCCTGACCGTAGATTTTACCTACAGAAGAGGCTTCACGTTTTACACGCAGCAACAGAGAGCCAGAACCACAGGTCGGGTCATAGACGTTTTTCAGTTTGAGCTTATGTGTGGTAACAATTTTTGCCAGTAACGTAGAAACCGGCTGCGGTGTATAGAACTCACCCGCTTTCTTACCCGCACCGGATGCGAACTGACCAATCAGGTACTCGTAAGCATCGCCCAGAATGTCAGAACTGGCTTCACTCAGATTAAAACTCAGTTTGTCGAGTTCGGTGATAACCTTACCAATCAGCTCATTTTTAGCTTTGGCAGTATTACCCAGTTTGCTGGAGCCTAAATCCAGGTCTTCAAACAGGTTGCTAAAGTCATCTGCGGAGTCTGTGCCCAGGGTGCTTTGCTCAATATTGCGCAGAGTGGTAGCCAGGTCTTCGAGGATAAAACCTTCTCCAGCACCTTTCTGATCTTTCGCTACACGCTGAGCCATGGTGTGAAACAGGTTTGTCGGTGGCAAGAAGTAACCCAGCGTCCGAATGCTGTCATCTTTTACTGCATCAATGATGTCCTGATAAGCCGGATGTTCAGCGGTCAGCTCGTTATACTTAATCCCGTCTTCCTTCAGGATGTTGTTGGCATAGGTGACAAACTTCTCCGAAAGATACTTGTAAAAGATGAAACCAAGGCAATAGTCACGAAATTCATCGGCATTCATCTTACCACGTAGCGTATCAGCAATATTCCAGAGACGACTTTGCAGTTCACTTAAATTCTGTGCTTCAATCTGGGGCGACATACTTCTTCCTGTTGTTCTTGTAAGTCCCGGTTAAGGGATAATTACTGAATCATATCACTGAGTTGGCTCAGGATCTGTTGTTCGTTAAGGACGGCCAGGCGCTCCTGGTAATGGCGTTTTTCAATGGTGGCCAGATAGAGCCCACCGATTGCCTTCTGCTTATGAAGAGGAGGCAGCGTTGCAGTAAACTGACGTACCTCAGTAAGAGACAAACGCAAGACAAACGTTGACCCCTGCGTTGCCAGCGCCTGCTGGCGGCGACTTTCTTTGCTTTCGTTGAAGTGCCAGACAAACCACGCCGGAACAACCTTACTGCCGTCAACCTCGACCCTGACATAGTTATTACTGAGCAGACGGCCGGCATGCTCGGGGCTGACGATAGCGGCCTTACCATGAATCAGGCTAATGACCACATCTCCCGTCCTGACTGACAGAACAGCCTGAGTGGGGCGCACAACCTGTTCTTTATCACCGTTGATGGTATTACCCGGTTGCCAGCAGTCACTCATAAACTGCTCGGTCGCGTAAAAACGACATGCTTTAGCCTCATCATTCTGTCTGATGCGACTGACATGGGCGCCGGGCGTAAATGAAGCAACGGTGGAATAGGGGACTGGCTCAGTTTTCATTGAATAAACTTAAATTACAATGTGTATGATGAGTGTATCGAACCACACGATGAAGTCAACTGAATTTAAATTTATTACATATAAATCTCATTTTTAGGCCAGCGAGAGGCGTCATACTGGAGAGTTGCATGTTACTTATTGAGTGAGTTTATTGAAAATTTCACGTACTAAATTCTGGATATTTGCTAGTTTCGATTGATTAAAGCGTTTTTTGATTACTTTATTACGCTTTAATGATAATAATTAATCTGAAATGGTTAGAATGCAATGAGGTTGTAAATTCGTATGGAGAGCTATCAGAATAAGATGACTTGGGGAGAACATCCTCTGCCAAAAAGACCTGAGCACTTTGGTGAGCGCCTCAAAACTGTTATCGGGAAACAGTCTGTCGCCTCGTTTGCCAGGGATTGTGGGGTTTCCGAAGCCTCCATGAGGAAATACCTTAAAACCGATACCGTGCCGGGTATCGACAGTGTGGCTATGATTGCTGCCTGCACGGGGCGTTCTCTGACCTGGCTCATTACCGGTGAAGGTGATCCCTTTACGGATAACGCTAAGCAGAAACGCTTTTCAGAAGAAGAAACTAAAAAGTGGTGGACTCTGATTTTTGACGCTCTGGATACGGAAGATAAATCCAGTATTATCATGGCTTTTCAGCAAGGAGGCCTGAATGCGGTGTTTAGCCCTGAGATTATGACTGGCAAAAGGAAGGGATAACGGTATGAGTCACAAGAAAGAATACACCGTCATGGTCAACAAGGTGCTCCAGGAGCTTGCCAGGCAGCAGGGCCAGACTGTCGAGGCTGTTCTGGAACAATTATTCTGCCGGGCCAGCATCGTCAATACGGGGTTGCTGAATGAGTCTTTTCGTGAAGCCTTTCAGCAGCATTATCCCGGCAAGCCATTCAACCACGTGACCTGGTGTCCTTTCCTCCAGTGTTTTGACCTTATGCAGAGCTCCTACCCAATGGTACAGGATGAAGCTTGCTGGACATTCAGTTCCACACAGTTTTTATAACGGATACTCCCTCCCCTCTATTTAATAAATAATTAAATAAAACAATGAGGTAAGTTCATTCCTGTCGCCAGTGAAATACGCTGTGAACGATTTTCACGCTCAGGGCAGGGAAACGTAAGGGTTAATCCGGTTAACGCAGTCAGGATGGGTACAGGCTGTCTGGTGATAATGATTTATGTTGGTGACTGTATGGTCGCTGATTTCTGATGCATTTTCCTTCTGATTATAATTCCAGCACCAGTCGCCATGGCTGATGCTGTATATTCCTGTGTTGCAGGCTTTACAGTGTTTCTCCCCTTCATAATGCGCCTTGCACCATACGCAGAACCAGTACCGCGTTGCTGTCAACGTCTCCAGTTCGTCAATCATCGCGCGTAACCGCAGGATGAAGACACGCCTTTTGATTTCAGTGTTGAGATAACCACAATTTGCCAATAGCGGTTTAGTTGCCTCATCGAGGTTGTGTACAAACCAGGCATTTTCTCCCGAAGTATCGTTGTGGAGTTTCACAGGGCAAGAGCAGGAGGGACAGAACCACTGAGCATCGGAAGCGTTTTTCATTTCTTTCGAAATCACGTAATGACCGTCACTGTCGAGAGCCAGGTATAACTTCAGATTGTGTAACGTGGACTTATGCATAATTATTCACTCTCAGATGCTGGATGATTGTGGTTTATGAGGTATTTGAAATAGCTATTCGTGTTATTCGATATGCCATCTTTCCCGTCGATGTTGTTTAAACGCACTGTAAGGCGTTTTGAGAAGGGATTGTGGCTAACACGATGAATTTACTGAATTTATAGTTCGATGGTCTTACAGGGCTTTACAGGCTGCCTAATGAGTGGATACGATTAATTGATTGTTATTACTGGAATTTAATTACTTTCGCGACTGACTGATACGCTGCTGAACCCAGGCTTCGACTTCGCTTTGCATCCAGCGGGAACTGCGGCCCAGTTTGATAGGCTTCGGAAATTCACCGTCTTTAATCAGCTTGTAGAACCATTTATCGGTTAACCCTGTGAATCCGGTAATGAATTTCATATCAACGAATTGGTCATTTAATATTGAGGTTGTTTTCGCCGTCTGTATCATGACTTTTCTCTCTGTATCAATCAGAAATGAAAAGGAGTACTAAGTTGATTTTAATATTACTCAGTACTCCACCATGACATTCACACCCCAGTATTAATTTATTGATTAAGACTGACTACAACCAAAGTTACGATAGCCATCCATATTTTCCTTTGTGTATATCTTTGCAAAATACAGTAACCTATCAATAACTGGCTGAAGTTCATCATCAAAATTCTCTCTGTTTTTATTAATGTGATAGAAAGGGTTCTTAGGAAAATGAACTAACGGGTAATATTTCTCATGCACTTCTTCATGATGCAAATTTAAAGCTCTTACCCAGGCCTCCATAATCATAAACGACAGGTTATGCGCATATCTGCCATCTTGTTTGTAAAATGTACCAGGATATGCGTAAGCATCTTTATTTAACATCAGAGCAACGTGATAATGAGTTTGTTGTTCATTATTCTCTAATGCCACTCCATGTTTTAATGCGCTTACTTCCCTCACCCATATATAACGAATAGACGTTTTATGAACCCGCACTTCGGATTTGTCTTTTCGTTTATATTCTGCATCAATCTGAGACTTTAACGATGCAATAAACTTAGTGACTAATGTACTATCCTTTCGATATGTTTTTTGTTTATCAGCAGGGAAATGTAAATCCAGCCGAAGAACCATAGTGCGTGGATATTCCTTAATGCATTTATCCAGTGTCTCTTTGACGCGGGTAACATATCTTTCGTTAAGAGGGCCGTAAGAAGCAGTATTGACTCCCATGTATCTTTTCCTATGGTTGATTTATTACACTATATAGATACGGCAGTTATATATTATATTTTTCACATTAAACACTATACCTCCTATGACACCATTCGATATATAAATCACTTGCGCTATAATTAACTATTACTCTTTATTATATTACCAACCCGACACTATCCTTCACCTGAAAAACATGCAAAAGCAAATAAAAGCATTAACAATTAATCAAAACACCATAAATTAAAGCTATAAAAACAATCACAAACATCACTCCCCCCTATAAAAACAACATTATCTATTTACATAATAACTCTGAAGTTATTTAATCGTTTATTATTATTTTCTAACGCTAAACATAATTTTAAACTGTGTTCTTAAATAGTGTGCCTATCATGATTATTACTCTGCAGCTTTAAAATTAGCATACGGATTATGGTTCTTATGATATCCATCCATATATAATAAATATAAATACAGGAACCGTTATTGAAGAACTTAGCCCATCCCCAGGAACAAAACTACTCTATCAGTAGCAAACCTGAATAAAACAGATGCCGTACCATAGAAGGATACTGTCATGCCTATATGATTCTTATGTTGATAGGTCAGTGCCTAACCATACCAGATATCTGTCGATACACTATGAGTGCATTAGGTTCTGAAATGGATCTCGTGTGTCTATCCAATGATGACTGTACCAGTTAGATAAAACATGATTCTTTCAAAATTAAACGAAAAATCATTATTCCAGTTCAAACTGTTTTGCATTTTATCTTAAATATCAATTGATTGTGGTTTTTGAATCACTTTTGATATTGAGTTATTATAAAGGGAGTCTTGGGGAGGTCATTGATGGACAGAAAAACAGTAACAATACGCAATAAAGATTTGATGGAATATATAACTTTAGAGTCGAGAAGGAAAAAGGTATCAGCTTCCAAGTTGATGGAAGAAATGATACTTGAAAGCTTATCTTCTCGAACCGAGAAAGGGAGAGAAATAGCAATAAGTGATACCATACTTGTAGACCCATTAAAGTTTTATATAACAACTCAGGATACTGGGGAATTGTATTCTTCACGAAGAATCCCACTACATGTTGACTTTAATGTTTTTTTTCCTTTTTTTGACGTTTTTGATATTCATTCTTTTGAAAGTTGCAAAATTGAAAAATCAAATAAGTTGGATTCATTAGTTAAGGCTAATTACCATAAAAAACAAATAAAGGATGTGGAATTTTATCTGGCTCATAAATTTAATCATCCAAATAAAAATTTTTTTTGTATACCCATAGCACTATTGCATTCGCCAAATGTATTTTATATTCAATCATTAAAAGACGAAGAGATACTGCCATCACTATATGAAATTGATAATAAACTTAAAAATATGCTAATGGAAAAAAACAATATCACAGACAGGTTAAAGGGTATTTTACATGAAATTAAAACACTTGTAGATGCACATGAGATATTAATAAAAATAATATCTGATGGTGAGCTTTTGCCGTTCTATGTGGAAAAAGAAAAAATTTATGATAATAGATTTATCGAGTTGTTAAATATTAAATACACGAGGTATAAAGACATTGATGAATTATCCATTATAGGGGAGAAACTCTGTTTACTTAAGGGGCGTTATGGATACTTATATTGTGGTACAAGAAAATACCCTTACAGCTTCGATGATTTAAAAAGTCAATATTTATCTGCAATAAAAAAGGATGACGTAGAAAATATAGATAAAAAATTGGATGAATGGGTGGTTAAATTCTCCATTCCTGAGCCGATTAAGATAGCTAACAAATCAAAGGTAATAACAATGCTAATTGATATAATGAAGAAAATAAAAAGTAGATTAAGGGAATGATTATTTTACTCTCTTTGAATTAATTTTTCGATTCATCAAAATTAATTCCATCAGAAAGTTAATAGCGAACTCATTCCTGCGCTTTTTATTAAGTGTATGCCATGGGTTTTTATTCTAGAATTATGCTTTAAATATAAAGTTGATACCATTGAATAATATTTAATTGTTTATTTAACCATCGATGAAGTTGTGAGCAATATCGATTATAAACTGACTGAAAAATGTCTGAGAATGATACCTTTTAATACAGAATGGTTAGCCATCTGACTCTGTCATTTGATTCATTTGCATTTATTTTCAAGTCTATATTATTTCAGTGAATCATTAGCAATAATGACACTATAACATTGGCTAGTTCATTTATCTTTCAACAAAGCCCTGCACCGTGAGGTGTAGGGCTTTATGTTTATATATAGTAATCAATCACCATAACTTCATTTAACTCACAGGAAAACCACCATGTTTAATATTCAGATTCAAGAGCCTGAGTTCATCAAAACCAACCTTGTTAACTCCCGTGGCCGCAATACCTTCTGGCGTTTCTATTTCGGCACAGTGCCTGATTGGGTGCGTTTAGAAGGCGATATCTTTAACCTAATGGACAGGATGTGTGAGGTCTATCAGGGCGCTTTCTGGGAGTTCAGTATGCTGTCTAACGGCGGGGTATTTATCTGGCCTGATATGCTCGAAACCTCAGTGCGTATGTTTAACCCGCATAGCGGCAATGAAGCGGAGTTAAGCCCGGATGCAGCAGGTATCGCGGTGTGTCTGATGGCTTACAGTCTCTGGTCCTTTAAAACTGAAAGTGCTGCGCTGGTGGAGTATTTTTACCACCTGCGTGATTACGCTATACAGCATCCAGAGCAGGTTCAAATCTTTCGTCTGATAGACTGATTTACCTGTCACGGTTTTGTCTCCACCCCATCCGCAATATCTCATTTAATCCATTTATAGAATTATTTATCAGTTTAATTACTGAGGAGGACCCCTATGTCTCGTTTAGCTTCCCATTTTGGCAGTGCGTGCACCATTCGTCGTGACCGCCCGTTAACCACCGAAGAACTGTACCGTACTGTACCCAGTGTTTTCGGTGAAAACAAACATGAATCACGCAGTAAGCGATATACCTATATCCCGACCATTACGTTGCTGGAGAGTCTGCAGAAAGAGGGTTTTCAGCCGTTCTTTGCCTGTCAGACCCGAGTGCGTGATGTCAGTCGACGCGAGCACACCAAACATATGTTACGTCTGCGTCGTGAAGACCAGATTGCTGGTAAGCAGGTCCCTGAAATTATTCTGCTCAATAGCCACGACGGTTCATCGAGCTATCAGATGCTACCCGGTCTATTTCGCTTCGTTTGTCAGAACGGGCTGATTTGCGGCCAGACCTTCGGTGAGGTGCGTGTCCCGCATAAAGGGGATGTGGTGGAGAAAGTCATTGAAGGGGCTTATGAAGTGCTGGGGCTGTTTGACCGTATGGATGAGCAGCGTGATGTGATGCAATCATTGTTGTTACCCCCACCAGCCCAACAGGCATTAGCTCGTGCCGCATTAACCTACCGTTTTGGTGAAGAGCACCAGCCGGTCACGCCTGAGCAAATTCTGACGCCCCGCCGTTATGAAGATGATACCCCAGACTTATGGACCACTTACCAGCGGATACAGGAGAACCTGATTAAAGGGGGATTATCCGGTCGTAATGCCAAAGGTAAACGCAGTCATACGCGTGCTGTTAACGGTATTGATGGCGATGTGAAGCTCAATCGGGCTTTGTGGGTAATGGCGGAAAATATGATGCAATTAGCCTCTTAATAGCGGAGATTTTTAAATGAATGATCGCGATGAACACGTTCAGGCTTTCACACTCGCGCCCAATGAACAGCGAGCTATCAAACGGGCTCTGAGCATACTGGATAAGCATTTACGTGAGCCAGGTATTGCCTTTACCTCTACCCAGAGAGTCATTGACTGGTTGCGCCTGAAAATGGCCTGGCTGGAACGGGAGGAATTTATGGTGCTGTATCTCAATCAGCAGAATCAGTTGATGGGCTATGAAACCTTGTTCACTGGCACCATCAACAGTACCGAAGTTCATCCCAGAGAGGTGGTGAAACGGGCATTGTACTTTAATGCAGTGGCAGTCATTTTTGCCCATAACCATCCTTCTGGAGACATCACGCCCAGTCATGCTGATAAAAATCTCACTCAGCGTTTGGTCAATATCTTACAGCTGGTGGATATCCATGTGTTGGATCATCTGATTGTCGGTGGCAGGCACATCTTCTCTTTCGCTGAACACGGTCTGGTATGAGGTTAACAATGAATATCATCAGTAAATCTGCTGCAATGAAAATTCACCACCAGCATCCACAGTCCTATCTCTTTCGTTACTGTCGGGGAAAATACAAATGGTTGGGTCATAGCCTCCATTATCTTGGTAAGGAGGTGATGGAGTGCTCTGGTGTCCTGGCAGTGTATGTTGAGCGTCGTCAGAACAGTTATGGTCCCTATGCTTGTCTGATGAATGTCACCCTGAACTAACACTCTGCTTCGCAACATCTGCCAGTCAAACCACAACATAACGTCCTCTTCCACACTTATCATCTTCACGGAAATATCATTATGAAAAACCTGTCTGTTACGTCTTTACGGGCAGCAAAGCGCTGTCAGTCACTGTTGGTGATATGGCAAATGCTGCTGACCTGTCTACTGGATAAATATTACGGCCTGAGCCTGAATGACACTCCGTTTTGTGACGAAACGGTTATTCAGGAGCATATCGATGCCGGTATCACGCTGGTGGATGCGGTGAATTTTCTGGTGGAACGCTATGAACTGGTACGTATCGATCGCGAGGGTTTTACCTGGCAGGAGCAAAGTCCCTTTCTGACAGCAACCGATCTCCTCAGAGCCAGACGGGCTACCGGTCTAATCAACACCTGAATTCTTCGAGCCTTATCCCTGATTTTTATCTCCAAACTTTCCCCTTTTTATATTGATCGCATAATGCGCCTGCCACTGTTGGCAGGCGCATTTGCTGTTATGGATGATTAACGATGCAAACAGAACCCGATGTATTAACGGATCACAGTGAACTTATTCTCTCAACCAGCATTGAACGGGCTGTGACAGGGCGTGATGCCGCACTGACTCAGATTGAACTGTTGATCCAGCAGCTTGATGCAGTATCCCGACTCACTTCAGAAGTGGGCGGCGGAACAGCACAGGACTGGGCCATGAAATCCGGGCACCGCTATGACAGCTGGTTAACTGAGCCATCTGACAAAGCGATGCCCGCCATCACACGTAATATTGACCGTAGTATCTGGCGTGACTTGATGCTGAAGTCCGGGATGATGGCCTTGATGGATGCCCAGGCCCGTGACCAGTGGCATAAAAACTTGGAAGAAGGTGACCTTCCTGCCATTAGCGAAGCCAATATCCTCAGTACCTTTAAGCAGTTACATCTGAATAAAAGGGATGTCTTTGAGCGAGGGATCATCAATGTCTTCAAAGGACTGTCATGGGATTATAAAACCAATAGCCCCTGCTGCTTTGGCAAGAAGATCATCATTAATAATCTGGTGGCGCACAACCGCTGGGGATTCAGCCTTAACTGGGGCTGGCGACGCGATCAGCTGGCTGACTTGGAGCGTATGCTGTTTCTGCTGGATGGCAAACCGAGCCCTGATAATCGTGCTGATATCTCTGCCCGACTAATGGAACATGTTCGGGATAATCCAGCTAAGGAAACCTATGAAGATGCGTTCTTTAGTATTCGTTACTTTCAGAAGGGCAGTGGGCATATCACTTTTAAACGCCTGGATCTGGTGGAGAAGATGAATGACATTGTGGCGAAGCACTTTCCGGGGATGTTGCCTGCGAAATGAGATGTGATGTTTTTATAGGTATCTCTATGCTAATCTTAATAGGAGTTATTAAATGTTATTGACGGAGATAATCCCTATGGGTTCGCTTACTAAACAAACCATCAGCGCACAGATACCCGTTGAGTTGGCTGCTGCTGTTGAAAATCTGGCAATTGAGTTGGACCGTTCTAAGAGCTGGATTATTAAAGAAGCGTTGACCAGTATGCTGGCCGAAAGAGAGCGGCGTCATCAGAGCATTCAGGCCGGTCTTGCCGATGTGGATGCTGGTCGCGTGGTGAGCCACTCGGACATGGTGGATTTTGCTAATCGCTTAAAGAAATCCTGATAAATGGAAGTTTACTGGACGCTTAAAGCTCAGGATGACTTGGAGCGTATTTACCGTTTCGCCCTTCAGTACAGCAGCCTGCACGCCGATAACGTTTTGGATCGCCTGATTACTGGTTGTGCTGGTCTTACAGCGCATCCGGCAATTGGCGTACAGCAGATTCGGTATGAACCTCGTGAGGTCCGAAAAGTATTATTCAATGATTACGAGGTTCACTACGAGCTTCGTGACAATGATATCTATATCGTGGATCTCTGGCATACCAAAGAAGAACGATGAAAAGATTTTCTTTTCGTCCATGGGTGCTGATGAATGAGTAAAAACACGGATTTGTGTTTTTTACTCAATATTGTGTTTTAATGGCACTTTCTACTCCTTCTGAAGGATGGATGCCATGTTACAGAACAACATCAAACAGCTCCGTACCCAGCTATCTATCACTCAGCGCGAGCTGGCATTTATGGTCGGTACCAGCCAGCAACAAATTCAGCGTATCGAAACCGGGAAGGTTGCGGCAAAGCTGAGTCTTGCACAGGCAATATGCAATGCCCTGGATAAACCTCTAAACGTAGTGTTCCCGGAAAGCGATCGGTTGATAAACGACTTCCGCAAGAAGCGTCGTAAAATCGATGAAGATCTTGAGGCGATAGCCACAAGCGGTATTGAAATGGATAGCGGTCTCTGGACCGTAAAACTTTGGCTACAGGGGCAGCAGGACTATTTGCTGTTGCCCATTTCAGCAGCGGATAAGCGGAGGTTTTATTATTATTTTCAGGAAAAGAACACCCTAAACACAGAACGCTTCTTCGTTTTTGATTCTTCCGAGCATCGTTATGCATTAAATATGCATGAAGTGGTATTTCATCAGTTTCTGTCTGATGGCTTTGCCCCCATCGTGAGCGAAGAGGATGATGCCTACGAAGACGATTATTTTAATGTCCATATCACTCTGGTAAACGGCGGACCAGTGATTCCACTGAGCATTGAGCCTGATGCGCCGCAAAGCGAAGAGACGGATGATATCGGTCAGTTGAATGCGTTTTTTGACACGCTGGATTGCGAACCTGAAACCACGGAACGTTTTATGATAACCGACGAAGATGGAGAAGATGCTTTCATCCGTATTGGTTCTATCGCTATGGTACGAGTTGCTCTTGACGCGTTAGAACCTGTGGAAGATGATGAAGAGTAATTTTTTGAGTTAGCTAAGACTTCAGAAAATCGCGTTGAGTATACATGTGAGTATATATAGCGGTTGTATTATTTTTTAATATCAAAAATTTCAGTTGGTTACGTTGATAATCACGGTCCGGCCTTCGCACCGCGCGAAAGACTAAATCACCTGAAGTTGTATTTTTTCCTCGAATCAGTCAATTATGCCATTTTATTTATTTTCTATTCCCTTCGTATCCGGGAATATCTATGGGGCGGCTCCCAGCTCGCCATCAGTGGGCAAATAATGCGAACCATTCAAAACGACTCTATTTCCCTGTCGTTCACACGGTGTGCCTGCTTCAGTCATTAACTATTTAATAGCAGCAGAAAAAAATGCCCCTCGACAATGATGAACGGGATGCCTGCGGGACATAGCCAGCAATGCGAGCAGTACCGCTATTACTGCGTTTATCGGTCAAGCGCCACCAATTGCAGTTCCTGAAAACAGAAGATCATCCCGCAGAGGTTGGTGTTAGAACTTCGGCGTAATCAAGGCTGGTGTTATTACAAAGCTGTTGATAAATCGGGTGTCTGAAAGACCAAAATTGTTTTTCCGCTATATCATTTATGCTCAATCTGCATGGTCTGATGTTGTCTGAACATCACGCTACCATACCGCACCGGATTTGCCCGGTGCGGTGATCATGGTGTCTGGTTAAGGCTATGTTGGCTACAGATACCCACCTAGCATTTCGTCCCTCAGAGGGCGGAGCCCGGTCAGAAATTTCTCTTCTGCATTCTCCATTGCTTTTGTTCCTATAGTGCGTTCGGCGTCTGTATCATTGTTCAGTTTGTTTTTTTTCAGTTCTTTTTCCAGGCTCCGATATACGGATTCATAATCCGATATTTTCTTTTCACAAAGCGCTTCCCAGCGTTCCGGATATGTGTGTTCTAGCACGTTGCGTAACGGTTCCCACTGCAGTATCCACTCACTGAACTGGCTATTTTCAGCTGTCTTTACCTGAAGTTCTGCGGCCTGCAGGTCTGAGTCCGTAATATGCGATATATCAAAGAACCGCATACCTGCCGTCACGCTGGTTAGCCCAAGCGCTTCCTTCAGTTTATTCTGATAGCCCAGATAAACCTCAATTTCATCATAGTCACCAAGGGTGCGCAGCGTGTTTACTTTATCCCGGGCTATCTGCTCCAGTTTATCGAGGCGGAACATTTCACGTCCCACTGAGACCAGCTCAGAGTAATTGTTATCGTATTTCCCTTTTGCTGCATGGTGTACCAGCTGCACGTTCTTCATTTGATTCAGGGCAAGAGTGACACGGTCTTCACAGCTTGAGGTTGCCTCCGTCGCCATGCTGAAGGTTTTTGCTCTTAGCGAGTCATCTTCAGCCAGCTGTATCAGCCAGGACGATATCTGTGTTTTAAACGCGGGGTCTTTTCTGCAGTTTTCTGTCTTGCTCAGTCTGGCCAGGAAGGCGCCGAAAGAGGCGGCATCATTTTCCTGCCCAAAAGTCTGCCATTTGTCTGTGAGGTCTGGCTCCCCTCCCTTTGTCAGCGTCAGCCAGTCAGCGACTGCCAAGTATAATGCCCTCGTTGCCTGAGAAACGGGAGGGGTTACCATGCTCCAGTCTATCAATGGCCCTGAATATCCGGGGGCGTTGGTTATGTTCCACAGAGCCTGACGCGTGAGATCTGACAGTGGGTTACCTTCCAGTTCCACCAGACAGTCTCCCGAGAACATATCAGCAATGCTTCCCGGCAGGCTGGTTAGCTGATTGTATCTGGCAATAAGCGAGCCCAGTTCTGACGGCAGTACCGGTAGTCTGTCCAGTTGATTGTGGTTGACAGTAAGTGACGTCAGTCCTGACGGTAGCGCCGGCAGGCTGGTCAGTTGATTGTGCCCGGCGGTAAGCATTCGTAATCCTGACGGCAGTGCTGGCAGGCTGATCAAATGATTGTGTTCGGCATCAAGCCTCTCCAGTCCTGACGGTAGCGCCGGCAGGCTGGTCAGCTGATTTTGCCCGGCAGTAAGCCTGTATAATCCTGGCGGCAACGCCGGGAGGCTGGTCAGCTGATTGTATTCAACGATCAGAGACTGTAGTCCTGACGGCAGTGCTGGCAGGCTAGCCAGCTGATTGTATTCGACGGTCAGCGACCGTAATCCTGGCGGCAGTTCTGGCAGACTGGTCAGTTGATTGTGCCCGGCAATAAGCAACCAGAGTTCTGACGGTAGTGCCGGCAGGCTGGTCAGCTGATTGTGCCCGGCAGTAAGCCTGTATAATCCTGGCGGCAACGCCGGGAGGCTGGTCAG
>NZ_JAERJD010000011.1 GCF_018257795.1 Citrobacter sp. JGM124
GTTGTTCCGTGTCAGTGGAGGCGCATTATAGGGAGTTATTCTCAGCTGACAACCCCTATTTTAAAATAATTTACTGACCGTCGTTTTTTTACCCAAAATGCTCAGAAAGCGTCAGATCTTTCAGTTTTGAAAAACCATAACGGTGTAAAACGGGTATTAATTGTGCTGTTTCTGGAGTGAGAGCCAAACAATAAGCGGTATTTTCCTCTATTGAGCTCGCATCAGGGGCCTCATGCTCCAATAACCACACGGTACGACGAGCAATCGCAGCTCCTGAATCAATTAAGCGCGTTCCTGGTGGTAGCACTTCAAGCAGTTCTTCACGTAATAGAGGGAAATGAGTACAGCCTAATACGACCGTATCGGGCGGTTCGGACATTCTGAGCCAGGGTTTTAAAATTCGTCGCAGCTCATCCAGCGATACAGGCTCACCGTGCAGTTTGGCTTCGGCCAGTTCAACCAGTTCTGCCGAACCGAGCATCTCAATTTTGCATTCTGTCGCAAAACGAGCGATCAACTCATGGGTATAAGGCCGTTTAACCGTGCCGCGCGTGGCGAGCAAGCCGACGACGCCATTCGCCGTCATCCGTGCTGCCGGTTTTATTGCCGGGACGACGCCAACAACCGGGAAGTTGAATGCCTCACGTAATGCAGGCAACGAAACGGTACTGGCGGTATTACAGGCAACAACGGCCAGAGCAAGGGGAGATTGTTGCTGTACCGCAGTCACAATAGATAAGACACGTTCAACAATAAACTCTTCGCTCTTCTCACCATATGGAAAGGCAACGTTATCGAATACATAAATATAATGAAGATCCGGCAGTAACTGCCGGATTTCATCATAGACAGACAACCCACCCACACCGGAATCAAATACCAGCACGGTAGGGCGTGGATCAGAAGGTGTAGCCGCCAGACAAGTAGTATTCACGTCCTGGGGTTTGGTAGCCATAAGCTGTCTCGTAATCTTTATCGAACAGATTGGCTATTTTACCACGAATGGTGAGGTGTGAGGTGACAGGATATGAGACAGAAATGTCGACCAGGCTATAACTTGGTAATTGGTTTTGGCTTGTATTGTTATTAAGACGCTTACCATAGTACTGATAAGCCACATTCATCTCTGCTCCTAACATGTTCCAGTCCAGCTGATATTTATACTGGTGTCTGGAGCGGCGTGCCAGGACTTGATTATCGGAGTCACGACGCGGGTCAAGATAGCCGAAAGTCAGCTGATGGCTAAAAATACCGGTATCAAAGGAACCTGTCCACTCCACTCCCTTGATAGTCGCCGCTTGTAAATTACTGTAGTTACCAATCCAGTCATCTCCGACTTTGGTAGAATTATAATCTATTAAGTTGTTGATTTTATTTCTATATGCGGATAACTGCCAGTTGACTGGCCCCGTTTGCCCTTCAAAGCCGAGTTCAAACTGTTTAGATTTTTCTGGCTTTAAGCCGGGATTAGGGTCGATATTAAATCTTTTCTGACCAAAGAGTTGCCCCAGAGTTGGAGCCTGAAAACCCGTTCCATATGAAGCGGTTACACGATAGTCAGGAATAAACTGCCACCCAGCAGCTGCCTGCCAGGTCCCATTCCAGCCATACTGGTTGTTATCATCCCCACGGACAGACCCTTCGAGGGTAACGGTTTCAATCTGCTGTTGTCCGGTAAGGTAATACCCCGTGTTATTGCGGCTATAGTCCTGGGAAACGATTGTGTCTTCAGTGGTTAACTTTTGCTGTTGCCAGTCAATCCCTGCGCTAACCGTACCCTGTCCCAGCGCCAGGCTATTCCCCCACTGAAGATTACGTTGCGTCATATCATCAAGCGAGGACCCGGTATTGTAGAGCCCCTGAGTGGTCAAATAATTATAATCTTTATAATGCTGATAGCTCCCCCTCAGGAATGTGGAGTAAATATCGTTCGCATAGTTGATCCCGGTGTCATAAGTATGGTTATACAACTGGCGTTCATTTTTGCCTGCAGAATATCCCGTCTTATTGCTATAACCGTAACCACGGATAAAACCTGTTATATTCTCGTTAAAGGTGTGATTAACCCCTCCCCAGAAGGTTTTACTGTTAAAGCCACTTCGTCCATCACCCAACGGATCTTTTGCATCCGGCTGAACGTTAAATCCTTTGGTATCCTCGTAAGCACCAGCAAGGGTCAGCAACGTATTGTCACCCACTTTATGACGTAAGCTACCGTTATATTCCTGAAGACGATTAGACCCGACCCCAGCCTGAATTTGTCCACCGGGGGTGTCGTCCTGTGTAATGATATTTATTACCCCACCAATCGCATCAGCCCCATAAACTGCAGAGCGCGGCCCTCGAATGAGCTCAAGACGCTGAATCAGTGACACCGGGATCTGACTGAAATCCGCAGTCCCCGTAATACCCGCCTTAGCCAGTGGGATACCGTCAATTAGCACTAAGGTGTGACGAGCTTCAGCGCCACGAATATAGACAGAACTGCTTTGCCCTAACCCACCATTTGAAGCAATATCCACACCAGGTAAACGACGCAGAATATCGGTCAAGGATTTTGACTGCCATTGATCGATCTGTTCCCGAGTAACAACAGAGATGGGTGCCAGCACGGTATTTACCGGCTGCTGGAAACGGTTAGCAGTAATCACCATTGAATCTGCAGAATGGTTATCTTGCGCCCAGACGGAAAAAGCTGTGGCGGATAATACCGACAGCAGCGAAAGTTGCTTCATTATCATTTATAGAGCATCCACTTTATACCAGGATGCCGCAGACATAGCAGATAGCACGCGATTACTATGTTTATTGCGACGTTAGTCCGGCAGGTCTTCGGGCTTGGTGACATACTTCAGATGATAACTTCCCACCTTTTCAGGCAGTGTTTGCAGAATATGCGTTCATCTTGTCGCTCCTTACCGCTGCGCGTCAGCCCCAGAATTTCACTGGGTTCCCTTTTAACTCTCAGGAGGCCGGGCGCACATGCTAACGTCATTATCAGATAGATGTCCAGACTTCCATAAAGACTTATGCTGATATCGGGCTGGACATCCAGGGCTGAATCCCTACAATCGCCGCGTAATATGTATTCATTGACGACTGGATAGCTTGCCATGACCCCTGAACTTCTCCCGATAGAGCAGTACGATGCCCAGCTGGCTGACAAAATCTCACGCCTGAAAGCAATGATGGCCCCGTTTGCTGCCCCCGAACCGGAGGTATTTCGCTCCCCGGTAAGCCACTACCGGATGCGGGCAGAATTTCGTATCTGGCATGACGGCGATGATCTCTACCACATCATGTTCGATCAACAGACCAAGAGCCGCATACGCGTCGACAGCTTTCCTGCTGCCAGCGAGTTGATAAACCAGCTGATGCCCATCATGCTGGACGGAGTGCGTAACATTCCTGCTCTGCGCCATAAACTCTTTCAGATTGATTATTTGACCACAGTGAGTGGGCAGGCCATCGTTTCATTACTTTATCACCGCAAGCTGGATGATGAATGGCAACAGCATGCAGAAGCCTTACGCGATAGCCTGCGTCATGCTGGTTTCAATATTCATCTCATAGGCCGGGCCACAAAAACTAAAATCAGCCTCGATCAGGACTATGTGGACGAGTCCCTGGTTGTGGCAGGTAAGGCCATGATCTACCGGCAGATTGAGAACAGCTTTACCCAACCGAATGCGGCCGTAAATATTCATATGCTGGAGTGGGCGCTGGATGTTACTCAAAACGCTCGCGGGGACTTGCTTGAACTATATTGTGGAAACGGTAACTTTTCACTGGCATTAGCACGTAATTTTAACCGGGTACTGGCAACTGAGATTGCCAAGCCATCTGTGGCAGCAGCACAATATAATATTGATGCTAACCAGATTGATAATGTTGAAATCATCCGTATGGCGGCGGAAGAGTTCACACAGGCCATGAAGGGTGAACGTGAGTTTAATCGTTTGAAAGGTATCGATTTAAAAAGTTACCAGTGCGAAACCATTTTTGTCGATCCCCCACGCAGTGGCCTCGATCAAGAAACACTCACCATGGTACAAGCTTATCCGCGTATTCTGTATATTTCTTGTAACCCAGTCACTTTATGTGAAAACCTCGAAACCCTGGGCAAAACACACCACATTGAACGCCTCGCGTTGTTTGATCAGTTCCCTTATACCCACCATATGGAATCTGGGGTGCTCCTGACGCGCCGAGACATCTAATCGAGCCAGCTACCGTTGAAGGGCTATTCCAGCCCTTCTCTGTCTATCTATCAAGTAGCATCATACCGGCTCTATATATACACCAGCATATGGATGCCATTCAGCAGTCATGTTTTGAGACCGTCATCGTAATCATCCCGGACAGAAAACAGCATCCCCCGGAAAGGCCCCAACACTCTGCAGATCCCGACCACTCGGTTAGGGTCATTGCAATTATTTTTCCAGCTCGGGAGCCTGCCCCGTATGATAAATCTGCACTAAATTCAGTGCACGATTGTGTCCATAACGTTCATCAAAGCGTGCTTTTCCCTTCGTAGAGGATAAGTCATACACTCGTCCTGACTGCCCATCAATGACCAGATCAGCCGTTTCAGTCCTGACAAGATTCATGGCATGAGAAAAATATCTGTTTTTGACCGGCACCATAATAATATTTCTACTGTGTTCTCGTGTGCTGGCAAGAAGCTGACTGGAGAGGCTCTGGTCTGCTTGCATAACAAAAGCGTTGTAGTTTTCCTCTACGACATTTTGTGGCAATTGCCCCTGGCTGGTCTGCTTTGCGACCCAGAAATTATCCACTTTCCCTTTCGCCAGCTCCGCTAAATTCATATCGACAGCCTTACTACAAAAAACACAATTCTGATTCAGCGCCCCTGTTGAAAAGAAACTAAGAAGGTTGCGAAATATACCAAGGTAGTAATTTTGATTAACGTTTTTAGCAATATAAGAGAATGCCGACAAATAACCTTTGCGAGTACTTTCAGTAAAGGCACTGGCCTTACGTATATTACAGGACAGGCCCGATAAAAAAGAGGGTGATTCAGTGACTTTATTTATATATTGATTCGCCTGGCTATAATACTCGTTACGCCAGTCATCTCGTTTTCTGGCAATGTTCGCAGACAGTTTTTCATTGCGTGAGGCATCTGAAAATGGTGCCACTGTCTTGATTTCGGGCTGCTTACTATTATCAACAGCGTTTATAACTCGTGTATTAACTGCACACTTCAGGCTATCAACATTTTTAACTAATGATGGATGACATCTGGAATGGATAGTAGGTTGTAAAAGTAGCCCGGATACTGAAGAAGAACCTCCAGCCTTTTGTAGACTTAAAGACATAGTGCGTTTCCCTACAGACTATTCTTCTAAAATTTATATTTCAGTAAGTATATTAATAAAACTGTTTTTGAATGAAGCCACCAGAATATTTTCTGACTGGTGAAATTCAATGCTGTAATAAAAATCTGACATTCTGGAATTTTACATCACATAAGTTAACAGTGAATTGAATATTGAATGTGCTGACTATAGCCAAATCAATGAACAAAACAACCATTAAACAATCATTAATATTGCCGTATAGAATGACTGTACTGATGCTTTACCAGGATACCGTTGCCTGTCCTGTATCCTGAGATGCTATATCACAATACCTTATTATATCTTATGAAATAATTACCTCCATACCATACGAATATGCCCCCCGAGATAGGTAGTGCCTGATTACTCAATAAAATTACAGGTCTTTAATACTTCATTATACTTTCTTGGTTCAAGCAGTGACTTGGGGAATAACCCGGGTGAACACCATTCAAGGCCATCGCCTGGACACTTATCCTGTGACCCGGCGATAATGGCATGCATTCCAATATGCGGCCCCTGAATAGTACTACGCTGACAATGTACTCGCGTGAGCTTGTTAACCTTCAAGCCCTTTTGCAGTTTGTTGTAGCATAGTGAATGAGCGATAGCGCCGTTGATGCTGTTCCTGAACGCTATCGTCGGGCAAATACCGCAGGTCTATTGAAGTCAGGGCTGCCATACCTTCAGGAAGGTCCGCAAAAATCCCCCCCGCGACCGCTCCCAGAATCGCACTTCCTAATAGTACGGGTTCCGTCGTACGAGTCGATAATATCGGTTTACCACAAGCATCCGCCAGTAACTGGCGGATAAATGGATGCTGCCCGGCCCCTCCACTGATGACAATGTTGTCGACAGGTGCTCCCGCTTGTTCTTGTACTTCAAGAATTTGGCGTAGACCGTAGCCGATCCCGCAGACACCGGCGACGTAGAACTGCAGCAAATTTTCAAATGAGCCATCCATATCCAGACCCGCAATCACTGCCCTGGCATCTGGATCGGCGAAAGGTGCACGGTTTCCCAAAAATTCAGGGACAACATGGATCCCTTTAGCCAAATCAATTGTTTTTGAAATATCATCAACTTGCTCAACAAGCAAATCTGCCAGATAGACCGGTAACGCTTTACCAAAACGTTTAGCTTCTGCTTTCGCAGCCGGTGCTGCTGGATGCAAGGATAACAGCCGATCAATGGCTGCGCCGGCTGCACTTTGTCCCCCCTCATTGAGCCACATCCCGGGCACCATTGCAGAGAAGTAGGGGCCCCAGACCCCTGGAATAAATATGGGCGCTTCTGTGGTAGTCATCGTGCAAGAAGAAGTGCCAAAGACATAGGCCATGTTTCTTAATACACTCTTAAAAACCCCCAGACTGCCAATTCCCCCCGCATGTGCATCAATCATCCCTACAGCGACAGGCGTACCAGGTAGCAACCCAAGCTGATGAGCTGCTTCTGCTGTCACCCCCTTTCCACAAGCGGTACCCGGCGGCTGCATATTCTGCCCGATACGGGCGTACCCTTCCTGGGGGAATGCTTCCAGCCCAATGGACTCGAAGTAACTGTCATCCCATCGTTTCTCATGTGCAAGCCAGGTCCACTTACAGGTGAGGGTGCAGACAGACCGAACTAAATCACCACTAGCACGCCATGTGAGCCAGTCTGCCAAATCAAAAAATTGCCATGCGGCATTAAAGGTTTCTGGTAGGTTTTCCTTCAGCCACAGCAATTTTGGCGTCTGCATCTCGGGTGATATCTTGTCACCCACATAACGTAAAACGGGGTGGCCCATCTGATTAATGCGCCGGGCTTGTCCTGTGGCCCGGTGATCCATCCAGACAATGATATCGCGCTGGGTGTCATTGTCCGCATTCACTGGCAGTGGCTCACCATGATGGCCCACAACGACCAAAGAACAGGTCGCATCGAAACCAATCCCGGCAACAGATTGAGGACTGGCCCCTGATTCAGCAAGAGCTTGTTTGACGGAGTCACATATCGCTTGCCAAATTTCTGCCGATGATTGTTCAGCATAATGTGGTTGCGGCTGATAAAGCGTGATCTCACGTCGTGCCGTGGATAACATCTCCCCGGCGAGGTTAAAGACTCCTGCCCGCGCACTTCCCGTGCCGACATCAACGCCGATAACGACCTGATCTTTATTCATTCATTCTCCAGGTTATAAATCAACGCTGTTGGGTAAAATCACTAAATCACGAACCGTTACATGGCTTGGCCGTGTCAGCATAAAGAGTACGGCTTCGGCCACTTCAATCGGCTGCATCAGGCTACCGCTGGCTAAAGCTTCTTCCATTTTTTCTGGTGGCCAGTCAGCCAGCAGAGACGTCACTACTGGTCCAGGTAAGACCGCACCTACGCGTACACCATGGCTAAACACCTGGCGACGAGTTGAGTGGACAAAAGCCTGTACTGCGAATTTAGATGCGGTGTAAATCGGCTCCCAGATAACCGGAACGACTCCCGCGACAGAGCTGGTGAACAAGATATCACCCGATTTCTGTGCGATGAGATGCGGTAAAACGGCACGTACGGAACGGAATGCCGCATTAATGTTTAAATTCAATACATTATCCCACACATCTGGATCACCTTCCGCGACTAATCCACCAATATAGGCCCCCGCATTAGCATGGAAAATATCCAGCCGTCCAGCGGCTTCCAGGATACGTGGCAGCATGCTATCGACATCTTTCGGATTCAGAAGATCCACAACCAGTGGGATAGCATCAGGCCCCAGTTCTTTGACCCGCTCCTGAAGTTGATCGGCTGCACGGTCAATCAGAACCACTTTCACGCCAGCATCAATCAGTATTCTGGCACACTCAAGGCCGATCCCAGAAGCGGCCCCAGTAATGGCTGCAACTTTATTCGCAATCGAAACACCCATTTATGACTCCTTTAAAATCAAACTCGCCTGTAACTAACAGGGTAGCGGTGTACGAAATAACAATAACCGTATTAGCCAGGACGCCATCTGTAATCATTTAACGAAAGGAGGAGAAGATATTGAACAAGGTCAGCCTGTCAGAAATGGCTCGAATGACAATAACTCCTCATAAAACAGACTATGCATTATCGCAATCCCCGGCTGACTGGGAGCATAATGATGCAGCCAACATAACATCAAAGGTCACTGTTGTACTACAGGGCATGGAACCACTTAGGCAGGTTGCTTCTCTATTAATATCAAAAAGGTGAACTGCCTCAGGATTACCTACAATGGGATAGGCTGAACGTCACGACTTGAGGATGGAAACCGGGCGGGAGGCAATCCACTCGATCTGACCTGAGCCGGGACGGCTCAGGTGGGGGATTCTGCTTACTTGATAATGGGGTTAGGTATTCGTCATTTTCACTCAATGAATGACCTGACAACGCTACCCTTCGTTCATCTCGTCATGGTGCGGATCAGTAGTCTGTTTTTTCCGGGTACGCATCCTGGCGAAGATCCAAAACAGCAGCACAACAGACAAAATAGAGGGCACAAAATTAGAGCCAATATCCGGGTGTACAACCCGAATGAAAGTACTGTACAAGAGGATACCTAACACAAACCAGGCCACAGCCAGGCTCGGTAAACCTTCAGCCATGGTACTGTCCTTATAACGCTGACTCAGGGTATACACCGCCAGTACCAAGGCAATAATAGGGAAAATAGAAAATGGCACTAACCCACTAAACAAGGCAGCAAAAGAACCATTTATCGAAACACCAGCAATCAGTGCCAGCACTAAAGTTCCTCTTTCAGGTAACTGTTTCATTTATCTGTCATCCTTATTCTTCGGGTATTTGAGCCAGTGTTAATCTTTCTTGTTCTCGTCGATACCAGTAGTACGCACCTTTTGAAATCATACGTAACTGAAGGACTAATCGCTCTTCTAATTGGCGTCGCTGTTCAATATCCACATCTAATGCTTCTGCCCCAGCACTGAACACTATTGTAACCATGGCATCCGCTTGCGCCTCGGTAAAACTGCGCGGCATATGATTTTCGTGCTCCAGATAATCAGCCAGCTCGGCAATGAAATGCTGAATTTCCCGCACCACCGCTGCACGGAAAGCGGCAGACGTTCCGGATCGTTCACGCAGTAACAAACGGAATGCATTAGGATTATCACCAATAAATTCCATAAAGGTCGCAACAGAGGTACGAATGACACTGCCACCTTTAGCAATACGCTGACGCGCCTGCCGCATAAGCTGGCGCAGCATTAAACCACTTTCATCGACCATGGTTAACCCCAGCTCATCGACGTCACGAAAATGTCGATAAAATGATGTTGGGGCAATACCCGCCTCACGCGCGACTTCACGCAGACTCAGGCTGGCAAAACTCCTTTCCGCGCTTAACTGACTAAACGCAGCTTCCACTAAAGAACGTCGAGTTCTCTCTTTTTGTTGCGCTCGAACACCCATCATGTTGCCTGAATCCTTCAAACCAAGCCGGTACGATACCAAAGATTAAAACTACCCCTTTTACAATACAATGTGAATGATTGTTTACACCACGCTGAAATGCTAACGTCAGTAAAGAACACAATGATAATTGGGTTATTTTTCCGCTCATGTTACAGTTATGTTGTTTTTATGTATAAGAACAGGTAGGCGCTCACCATGTCTCACTCCTATGATTATGATGTAATCGTGATTGGTTCCGGTCCTGGAGGCGAAGGTGCCGCTATGGGCCTTGTTAAACAAGGTGCCAGGATAGCCGTAATTGAACGCTATCATAATGTCGGAGGTGGCTGTACCCACTGGGGTACTATTCCTTCTAAAGCCCTCCGCCACGCCGTTAGCCGTATCATTGAATTCAACCAAAACCCACTCTATAGCGACCACTCACACCCGCTTCGCTCTTCATTTTCTGACATCCTCAATCATGCAGACAGTGTCATCAACCAGCAAACCCGCATGCGTCAGGGTTTTTATGAACGTAACCACTGCGAAATATTACAGGGTGATGCTCGTTTTGTTGATGAGCACACTCTTGCCCTGGAATGCCCTGATGGTTCAGTGGAAACTTATACTGCAGAGAAATTTGTTATTGCCTGCGGTTCACGCCCTTACCGCCCCCCAGAAGTGGATTTTAACCACCCTCGTGTTTACGACAGTGATTCCATTCTGAGCCTGCAACATGACCCACGCCATGTCATTATTTATGGTGCCGGGGTTATTGGTTGCGAATACGCGTCTATCTTCCGGGGAATGAACGTTAAAGTTGACCTGATCAACACGCGTGATCGGCTACTGGCATTTCTCGATCAGGAAATGTCTGACTCTCTCTCCTACCACTTCTGGAATAACGGCGTTGTCATCCGCCATAACGAAGAGTTTGAATCTATTGAAGGTGTCGATGACGGTGTTATCGTCTCATTAAAATCCGGCAAGAAGGTAAAAGCGGACTGTTTACTGTATGCCAATGGCCGCACCGGGAATACAGACTCTTTAGCGCTCGAAAACATTGGGTTACCCGCCGATGGCCGTGGTCTGCTTAAAGTAAACAGTATGTATCAGACGGCGCTGCCTCATGTTTATGCCGTTGGGGATGTCATTGGCTATCCGAGCCTGGCTTCCGCTGCCTATGATCAAGGCCGTATTGCCGCACAAGCTATCGTGAAAGGGGAGTCTACCGCTCACCTGATCAAAGATATCCCGACCGGTATTTATACCATTCCAGAAATCAGTTCCGTCGGGCAGACCGAACAACAGCTCACGGAAATGAAAGTACCTTATGAAGTCGGGCGGGCACAATTTAAGCACCTGGCTCGTGCTCAGATTGTTGGCATGAATATCGGTACCCTGAAGATACTCTTTCATCGTGAAACAAAAGAGATCCTCGGTATTCACTGCTTTGGCGAACGTGCTGCGGAAATTATCCATATTGGCCAGGCCATTATGGAGCAGAAAGGTGGCGGAAACACGATTGAGTACTTCGTGAATACCACCTTTAACTACCCGACCATGGCCGAAGCCTATCGGGTCGCTGCATTAAATGGCTTAAACCGCCTCTTTTAAACGTGCAAAATGGCCATCCATCTGTTTTTGGATGGCTCCAGCCAGCTGTTCATAACGATTGCGCAACGGTGAGCCAGGACGATAAACCAGCCCTACAGTGCGCTGTGGTTCTGGTTTATAACATGGGATGTATACCACACCATCACGAACGCGTTCCTGAGGAACCGCCAGTGCCGGCAACAGAGTAATACCACTCCCCGCAGCCACCATGTTACGCAAAGTTTCCAGACTCGTCGCCCGGAAGTGAGTATCTTCATCGGCCCCTACGGCAAAACAGAACCCCATTGCCTGGTCACGTAAACAATGCCCATCTTCCAGCATCAGTAATTTCTCACCCGCCAGTTCAGACAAGGGGACACTTTCCCGATCAGCCCAGGGATGATCCTGATAAATAGCCAAAATCATCGGCTCATCAAATAGAGGGACTTCGATAAAGGCTTCGCTCTCTTTTACCAGTGCCAGAATGGCACAGTCGAGTTTACCACTGTCAAGTTGGGCAAGTAGTTGATGGGTTTGTGCTTCATGCAGATACATCTCAAGCTTAGGGAAAGCCTGGCGCAATGCGGGAATTATCAATGGCAATAAATAAGGCCCAATTGTCGGTATAATCCCAATGTGTAGTGGGCCCGACATGGTGTCACCCTGCTGGCTCGCCATCTCTTGTAATACTTTCACTTCACGCAGTACAGTACGTGCCTGCTCTACCAGCAGCAAACCCGCCTGAGTGAACAGCACCTTGCGACTGGTTCGCTCAAGTAACATGATGCCCAGCTCATCTTCCAGCTTACGAATCTGACCACTCAGTGTTGGCTGGCTGACATGACAGGCATCTGCTGCACGGCGAAAATGAAGATGTTCAGACAGCGCAACCAGATATTCAAGATCACGGATATTCATTATCTGTCGCCCTCGAAAAGATAGTTATTAACTATAGATATCATAACAACGAAAGTTAATAACTATCAATAGCGACAGAAAAATCAGATCAATCGCTGTTTGGCTTCAGCAATCGCCTTAGCAACCTGAAGAGGTGATACCCCTCCTTTAGCGGCACGCTTATCAAGGCAGGATTGCAATGACAACACGCCGTAAACATCATCACCAATCACCGGGCTAAACTTCTGCAGATCCTCAAGGGATAAGGCCTCAAGTGCTTTGCTCTGTTTAATGGCTTCCACAACCGCCTCACCGACAATATGGTGCGCCTCACGGAATGGTACACCTTTTGCGACCAGGTAATCCGCAAGCTCGGTCGAGTTGGCATAGCCTTGCTCTGCGGCTTCACGGCAGCGAGGACGTTTCACCTGAATGCCATCCAGAACTAATGTGGACATGTGCAAACAATCAAGCCAGGTATCCAGCGCGTCAAACAGCCCTTCTTTGTCTTCCTGCATGTCTTTGTTATAAGCCAGTGGCAGGCCTTTCAGAGTCATCATCATACCGGTTAAGGCACCTTGAACACGGCCTGTTTTACCCCGGATAAGCTCCAGTGCGTCCGGATTTTTCTTCTGTGGCATCAGGGAAGACCCGGATGTCACACGATCTGAAAGCTCAACAAAAGCGGCTTCGCCACTGTTGAAGAAAATGAGATCTTCAGCAAAGCGGGATAAATGCACCATCCCAATTGAAGCATCAGAGAGTAGCTCCAGCACGTGATCACGGTCAGAAACACTGTCCAGGCTATTACGGGTTGCAGCAGCAAAGCCCAGCCAGCCGGCCAGTTGTTCACGGTCAATTTCGTAAGCTGTGCCAGCCAGGGCACCGCTCCCTAATGGGCTGACATCGAGACGAGTCAGTGTATCTTGCAGGCGACTTTCGTCACGGGCCAGCATTTCAACATAGGCCAGACACCAGTGAGCAAAAGTGACGGGCTGGGCACGTTGTAAATGGGTATAGCCTGGCATCACTGCATCCTGGTTTACTTCTGCTGTTTCGACCAGGGCCTGTTGCAGATGGCGTGTCGCGACCAGTAACTCGCTGATCTGCATTTTGCACCACAGCTTCAGATCCGTCGCTACCTGATCATTACGACTACGCCCGGTATGCAGTTTCTTACCCAAGGCCCCCACTTTATCTATCAGCTTACCTTCGACCCAGCTATGAATATCTTCCGCATCACTTTTAAGGATTGCGTCAGGATCAGCCTGCACTTCGGTCAGTAAAGTCTGTAGTGCTTCTTCCAGCTGCTGCTGCTCGGTAGCCGTCAGCACGCCTACGGTAACTAATGCTTTGGACCAGGCAACAGAACCGACGATATCTTGCTCTGCCAGACGATAGTCAAAGCGTAAAGAATCATTGAACTGTTTAAACCGTTGATCGGCTGCCTGTGTAAAACGTCCACCCCAAAGTGCCATAGCCATGCTCCATTATTCGTTTTCATTATGACTTTTAAAACAGGGAACCTGAGGTTCCCCGATTTCAACCACTACTATGCTGTGATTATTTCTTCAGCTCGTTCAGTGCACGAATACGTGAAGAGAGTGAGAACAGACGGATAAAGCCACCTGCATGACTGTGGTCGTACACTTCATCTTCACCAAAGGTAGCAAACTCTTCGCTATACAGGCTGTTTGGTGATTTTTTCTGAATGGCAGTCACCTGCCCTTTGTAAAGCTGCAGAACGACTTCACCGTTAACCTCTTCAGCCAGCGATTCTGCAGCGGCCTGCAAAGATTTACGCAGTGGTGCAAACCAGCGACCATCGTAAACCACGTAAGACATTTCCAGGCCCAGCTGTTCACGCCATTTGAAAGAATCACGATCCAGAACCAGTTGCTCAACACCACGCAGTGCAGCCATGATGATGGTGCCCCCCGGGGTTTCATAGCAGCCACGAGATTTAATACCTACCAGACGGTTCTCAACAATATCGATACGACCAATACCGTGTTTGGCGCCAATGGCATTCAGTGCTTCCAGACACTTGAACGGGCTGAGAGCCTCCCCATTAACCGCAACCACTTTGCCTTGTTTAACGGTGACGGTCACCTGTTCAGCCTGATCCGGAGCTTCCTGCGGGTCAACAGTCCAGACCCAGCAATCTTTGTTTGGAGCATTCCATGGGCTTTCCAGCACGCCACCTTCGGTGGAGATATGCCAGGCGTTTTCGTCACGGCTGTAGATTTTTTCCAGTGAGGCGGTGGTAGGGATATCACGCTCTTTCAGATAGTCCAGCAGAGCTTCACGGGAACGCAGGTTCCACTCGCGCCACGGAGCAACGACTTTCAGATGTGGTGCCAGTGCAGCCCAAGTGGACTCGAAACGTACCTGATCATTACCTTTACCGGTGGCACCGTGGCATAAAGCATCAGCACCGACTTTGTTCGCGACATCCACCAGCGCTTTAGCAATCAGTGGACGTGCCATGGATGTACCCAGCAGATAGCTGCCTTCATACAATGCGCCGGTCTGCAGAACAGGATAAACATAATCACTGATAAACTCTTCACGAGCATCAACGACATAACATTCACTGGCCCCAGAACGCAGCGCTTTTTGCTCAACACCTTTCAGATCTTCACGATCCTGACCGATATCCACTACACAAGCGACCACTTCACAATCGCCGTAATTCTCCTTGAGCCATGGAATAATGGCTGAAGTATCAAGGCCGCCTGAGTATGCGAGAACAATTTTTTTGATGCCGTGGTTTTGCATTATCGTTTCCTTTAAACCTGTTCTTTGTCTATGCCAGAATCCGGGTGCCAATGGCAACGCCGTTAAATAAAGCCGGAAGTTGTTCTGCGTGACGCCAGGAAGCAATATCGACTGGGCGCTGCAACGTGCGCGCGGCGTCGAGTGCCGCATTCACTTTAACAATCATACCGTCAGTAATAATACCCTGCTGAATAAGTTGCTCCGCTTTTTCTGCTGTCATTTCAGCGATACGTTGTCCTTTGCCATCCAGAATACCGCTCACATCTGACAGCAAAATTAAGTCCGCACCCAATGTTGCAGCCAGGGCGGTTGCTGCCTGATCCGCATTCACGTTCATTAGTTCACCTTCTGCCGTCACCCCAATGGAGCTGACAATCGGCAGAAAATTACTCGCCAACAGAGCCTGAATCAACGCCGGTGAACCTGGGGTTGCCAGGCCAACATGGCCTAATGACTCATCAAGCTGAGTGACATTGACGCTGTCACCATCTCCGAGGCACAAACCGACACCATTGATGCCATATTTCTTCGCCCAGGCTAACAGAGTTTTATTCGCCGTCCCTGCCAATGCGCCGGTGATAATGTCTATTTGATCCGCGGGAGTGACACGCAGACCCTTTTTTTTCTCGACGGGTAGCGCCAGCTTTTTCATTAGTTCGTCTACCAGGCAGCCACCACCATGCACAATAACCAGTGGCCGTTGGTGCGACTGGCGATAAGTCATCAAGGCAGTAAACAGGCGCGCTAGCGCCTCTTCGCTATCCAGTAACACGCCACCTAGTTTGATAATTAAAGGATTCATCATTTCACCCAACTGACGGTTAAATAAGAGACTGAGTTTCAGCAAAGCCAAAACGAATATTCAAACACTGAACTGCCTGCGCTGCGGCGCCTTTTAACAGGTTATCCTCTGTACCAACAACGATGATATGGTCATCCTGTACAGCAAAACCGATATCACAGAAGGGCAAACCCACCACGTTTTTCAGTGCAGGGACACCTTTGTCATACAGCCGTACTAGTGGCTTATTACTGTATGCTTGTTTAAATGTTTCAGCGACAATTTCGGCAGTCACTGCTGGCTTCAGACGCGCAGTAATGGTTGCCAGTATACCCCGGGGGAAATTGCCTAAATGGGGAGTGAAGATGACCGATGTCCCCAAGTGTGCTGCAATTTCCGGATGATGGCGATGGTTAAAAATACCGTAAGGTTGCAGGCTTACCTCACAAAAACTATTGGAGATAGCCGCTTTGCGCCCTGCACCACTCACACCACTGGTGGCATTAATCACCGGCCACTGATTCAAATCCAGCAGATCTGCTTCGATAAGGGGTTTCAAAGCCAGCTGAGAAACGGTTGGATAGCAGCCTGGAACAGCAATTAACCGTGCGCTTTTAATGTCATCATGCTGCCATTCTGCGAGGCCGTATACGGCCTCATCCAGTAAGTCCCCATGTTGATGGGTAAAGCCATAATAACGTTGATAGAAGTCACCATCGTTAACGCGAAATGCCCCTGAGAGGTCAATAACGGTACAACCTGCTGCCAGAAACTGCGGTGCCAGGTCATGGCTCACTTCATGAGCTGTTGCCAGGAACACCACATCCACATGACTAAATTCACTGATGTCCGACATCGCCTGTAATGGCATATCGACAATACCTTTTAAATGCGGATGCAAATCGGATATTAACTTTCCTGCATCTGAACTTTGCGCTGATACCGTTAAAGCGGTTATGTTCATATGAGGATGGCGATTTAAATAGGTTACAAGCTCCACACCTGCATAGCCGCTAGCACCCACAATCAGTGTATTTAACATCTGGGCAGTTCACCTTCTTCGTCGGTCTGTTTAAGGTGACAGCCTGAAGCTTTCACCCACGTCTGCGTGCGTGGTGTTCATCACCGGAACAATTAATGGTTCCTTTACGCTCAATGCTAATGTATTTTTATTCACAATTAGTGCATGAATATTGATACTATCCTAACCTAAGGGCTGTCAACAGTGAAGATGAAATTACCCCCTTTTATCGAGATTTACCGCGCTTTGATCGCAATACCTTCTATCAGTGCCACCGACAGCGCACTCGATCAGAGTAATGAGTCTTTAATCAATTTACTGGCTGGCTGGTTTCGTGACCTGAATTTTCATGTAGAAATTCAGCCAGTGCCCGGTACGCGCAACAAATTCAATATGCTGGCCAGTACTGGGCAGGGGGCGGGCGGTCTATTACTGGCTGGCCATACCGATACGGTTCCGTTTGATGATGGCCGCTGGACTCGTGACCCCTTCACATTAACTGAACATGACAATAAACTTTATGGCTTGGGTAGTGCGGACATGAAGGGGTTTTTTGCCTTTATTCTTGACGCATTGCGTGATATCGACGTAACGCGGCTGAAAAAACCGCTCTATATCCTCGCGACTGCCGATGAAGAAACTACGATGGCAGGGGCCCGTTATTTCTCTGAAAACACGCATATTCGCCCGGATTTTGCCATTATCGGTGAACCTACCTCCCTGCAGCCAGTGCGTGCCCATAAAGGCCATATTTCTAATGCCATTCGTATCCTGGGCCAGTCAGGCCACTCCAGTGACCCTGCTCGGGGAGTGAATGCCATTGAACTGATGCACGAGGCAATTGGCCAGATTCTAACCTTGCGCGACAATTTTAAAGAGCGTTACCACTATGCCGCATTCGCGGTACCTTATCCAACGCTTAACCTTGGCTATATTAATGGTGGCGATGCCCCTAACCGGATTTGTGCCTGCTGTGAGCTGCATATGGATATTCGCCCTTTGCCAGGAATGTCACTCACTAATCTGGAAGAGTTGCTGGTTGAAGCGTTAGAACCCGTCAGCCAACGCTACCCTGGACGCCTGACAGTCTCCGAACTACACCCGCCGATCCCTGGATATGAATGCCCACAAGATAGCCAGCTGGTACAGGTTATTGAGAAATTACTGAACACAAAAACAGAGGTGGTCAATTATTGTACTGAAGCACCGTTTATTCAGGCTCTTTGCCCAACACTGGTATTAGGCCCGGGTTCTATCAATCAAGCTCATCAGCCCGATGAATACATAGAAACACGCTTTATTAAGCCCACCCGTGAGCTTATTTCTCAAGTTGTTCATCATTTTTGTTGGCATGAGTAAATCGGGGGAAAAGGGGGTTTTCCCTCCTTTTATTCTGGTTTTAGCGCTATTTTAATAAGAACTACTTATACATTTAGCCCGCAATTAAATTTCATGTATTAAAGCCCGTTAATCGTTTGCTGAAACGATTTCGTAGTAATTGACGAATGAGTAATGACGTGGCTTTATAAAAGGCGGTGTTGAACCTTCACGGGTGAAATTAAGTCACATATTAGATTGGGTCTTGATCTTATGAACGAACGTTATTCAGCTTTGCGAAGTAATGTCAGTATGCTCGGTACACTGCTCGGAGATACGATTAAAGACACGCTCGGAGAAAATATTCTCGATCGTGTCGAGACTATCCGTAAGCTGTCTAAATCTTCCCGTGCAGGTAATGAAGCGAATCGCCAGGAATTATTAACGACGCTACAGAATCTCTCTAATGATGAACTGCTACCCGTTGCCCGCGCGTTCAGCCAATTTTTGAACCTGGCGAATACCGCCGAACAATATCACAGTATTTCCGCTAATGGTGAAGCGGCTGGTAGCCCGGAAGTCATAGCTAACACACTGAAAAAATTAAAAGAACAGCCTAACATCAGTGAAGATGATATTAAACATGCCGTTGAATCCCTGTCTCTGGAATTAGTACTGACAGCCCACCCGACTGAAATTACCCGCCGGACTCTGATTCACAAACTGGTCGAAGTAAATAACTGCCTGAAGCAACTCGACCACAGCGATGTTGCAGATTACGAACGTAACCAGATAATGCGTCGTCTGCGCCAGCTACTGGCCCAGGCCTGGCATACAGATGAAATTCGTAAGCAACGCCCTTCCCCAGTGGATGAAGCTAAATGGGGCTTTGCTGTCGTAGAAAACAGCCTGTGGGAAGGAGTACCAAACTACCTCCGGGAACTGAATGAACAAATTGAAGAACAGCTGAACTACAAATTACCCGTAGACTTCGTCCCTGTTCGTTTCACGTCCTGGATGGGGGGAGATCGTGATGGTAACCCCAATGTGACGGCTGATATTACCCGCCATGTCCTGTTATTGAGCCGCTGGAAAGCAACCGATCTGTTCCTGCGTGATATTCAGGTGCTGGTTTCTGAATTGTCGATGGTGCGATGTACGCCAGAACTCAGCGCGCTGGCCGGAGAAAACGCAGATCAAGAACCCTACCGTCAGATAATGAAGGGGCTGCGTCAGCAATTAATATCAACCCAGGCCTGGCTGGAAGCCCGCCTTAAAGGGCAACGCCTGCCAAAACCTGAGGATTTGATTACCGAAAACGAGCAGCTTTGGGCTCCGCTTTACGCCTGTTATCAGTCCCTGCAGGCCTGCGGGATGGGTATTATCGCTAATGGTCAATTGCTCGATACACTACGTCGTGTAAAAAGCTTTGGTGTCCCTCTGGTGCGTATCGATATCCGTCAGGAAAGTACTCGCCATACCGAAGCATTGGGTGAAATGACCCGCTATCTCGGTCTTGGAGATTATGAAAGCTGGTCAGAAGCTGACAAACAAGCCTTCCTGATCCGTGAACTGAATTCTAAACGTCCGCTGTTACCACGCCAGTGGGAACCCAGCCCGGATACCCAGGAAGTTCTGGAAACCTGTAAAGTGGTGGCAGAAGCCCCACAGGGTTCTATTGCTGCCTATGTTATCTCTATGGCAAAAACACCCTCTGATGTACTGGCTGTTCACTTGCTACTCAAAGAAGCGGGTTGTACCTTTGCCCTGCCTGTAGCGCCTTTGTTTGAAACGCTGGACGATCTGAACAATGCTGACGATGTCATGACGCAGCTACTGAGCATCGACTGGTATCGTGGCTTTATTCAGGGCAAGCAGATGGTCATGATTGGCTACTCTGACTCCGCTAAAGATGCGGGAGTAATGGCAGCATCATGGGCACAGTATGAAGCCCAAGACGCACTGATAAAAACCTGTGAAAAAGCTGGTATTGCACTGACACTGTTCCATGGTCGTGGCGGCTCTATTGGTCGTGGTGGTGCTCCGGCCCATGCGGCATTGCTCTCTCAGCCTCCTGGTAGCCTGAAAGGCGGCCTGCGAGTAACAGAACAAGGGGAGATGATCCGCTTCAAGTACGGCTTGCCTGAAGTCACTATCAGTAGCCTGTCGCTCTATACCAGTGCCATTCTGGAAGCAAACTTGCTGCCACCGCCGGAGCCCAAGCAAGACTGGATCCGTATCATGGAAGAACTGTCCGCCATTTCTTGCGAAATGTATCGTGGCTATATTCGTGAAAATAAAGAGTTTGTACCCTATTTCCGTTCCGCCACACCAGAGCTGGAGCTCGGTAAACTACCATTAGGTTCACGCCCGGCGAAACGCCGTCCAAATGGTGGCGTGGAGTCATTACGCGCTATCCCATGGATTTTTGCCTGGACCCAGAACCGCCTGATGCTCCCTGCCTGGCTGGGTGCCGGTGCCGCTCTGCAGAAAGTGGTCGAAGATGGCAAGCAAGATATCCTCGAAACCATGTGTCGCGACTGGCCGTTCTTCTCGACCCGTTTAGGCATGCTGGAGATGGTTTTCGCCAAAGCCGACTTGTGGCTGGCGGAGTACTACGATCAGCGTCTGGTGACATCAGAACTGTGGCCACTGGGTAAACAATTGCGTGATCAGCTTGCTGCGGATATTAAAGTGGTCCTGGATATCGCCAATGATTCCCACCTGATGGCCGATTTGCCCTGGATTGCTGAATCCATCACACTCCGAAATATCTATACCGACCCACTGAACGTGCTTCAGGCGGAGTTGCTTTCGCGTTCACGTCTTTCTGATGAAAAAGGTGAAACCCCTGATGCACGTGTTGAACAAGCACTCATGGTGACGATTGCAGGTATTGCGGCAGGGATGCGTAATACGGGTTAAGCAGCGAGTTCCTGATTCGGTACCGAGATGCTTACCGCTCGGTACCTTATTTGACCAGCCTGTCCTGTTCGCCTGTCGCAAAAAGGGAAAAGCATCGCTTTTCCCTTTTTCAGATAGCAACATGGCTTTCTCGCCCATGCATTAAGGTGCCGGGCGCACCCCCAGGGTATGGCAGATGGCGTAACTCATCTCAGCACGGTTAAGGGTGTAGAAATGGAAATCTTTCACCCCCTCGCGACTTAAAATTTTCACCATATCCATCGCAATATTCGCTCCCACCAGCTTGCGGGTCTCAGCATCATCATCCAGCCCTTCAAACATGCTTTGCATCCAGTGTGGGATGCGCACATTCGTCATAGGGGCAAAACGTTGCAGTTGCTTGTAATTACTGACGGGCAAAATTCCGGGTACGATTTCCACATCAATCCCTGCCGCGGCACAACGGTCACGAAAACGCAGGTAACTTTCCACATCGAAAAAGAACTGAGTAATAGCACGGTTAGCCCCGGCATCAATTTTGCGCTTCAGGTTAATCAAATCAGCCTGTGCACTTTTCGCTTCGGGATGCACTTCAGGATAGGCAGCCACAGAGATATCAAAATCTCCCACCTCCTTTAACAGTGACACCAGATCCGCTGCATGGATATTGGGTCGCACGCTGCCTTCCGGCAAATCGCCACGTAAGGCAACAATATGACGAATCCCGTTATCCCAGTAGTCACGTGCAATACCCAGTAATTCATCCCGGGTCGCATCAACACAGGTCAGGTGGGGTGCAGCCTCAAGACCTGTTCGATCTTTAATGCCTTTGATAATGCTATGGGTCCGTTCACGCTCCCCTGAGTTGGCCCCATAGGTAACGGAAACAAATTTGGGTTTCAGACTGCTGAGTCTGTCGATGGAGCTCCAGAGGGTCTGCTCCATTTCACTGGTACGTGGCGGGAAAAATTCAAAGGAGACGTTAATCTGCCCGGCGACTTCCGCCAGACTTTGGTTCAATGCTTCCCGCTGGTTGGCGTGAAAAAAGCTCATACCTTTACCTCATCAATCGCATCGTTATTATATATTATATTTTTCTATCCAGACGTTTAGACGTCTAAATAAAAGATGACGTAAAAGCAGTAAAGCGTCAACAGAAATCTCGTTATACGTTTTGATTAATTCTCAAACATGATGCGATTTTTTCATGTCAGGCAGGGGGGGCCACGACAACAGAGTCACTCCCCCCCAGAGTCTGGAGGGGAGGAGAACTACAGCAATTGTGCCAGGCGGTTGACGTCTGACTGTATCGCTCCCGCGGTGACATCACGCCCTGCACCAGGACCACGGATCACCAGCGGATTATCACGATACCAACGGCTTTCAATGGCAAAGACATTATCGCAAGGGAGCAACGCTGCCAGCGGGTGCTCCGCACGCACGGCTTCGACCCCTACGCGCGCCTTACCATTTGCGTCAAAACGGGCAACATAGCGCAGTACCAACCCTAACTCCTGGGCTGCTTCAAAGCGCTGTATCATCTGTTCATTTAGCGCATCACCATTCTCAAAAAAGTGATCGATAGAATCATCCTCACTTCCGGCAGGAACCAATGATTCAACCCGTACCTGATCGGGTTCGATATCGTACCCTGCTTCACGCGCCAGGATGACCAGTTTGCGCATCACATCTTTACCAGACAGATCCACACGCGGGTCTGGTTCCGTCAATCCCTGCTGCCAGGCTTGCTCAACCAATTCAGTAAAGGGCACCGTGCCATCAAACTGCAGGAAGAGCCACGAGAGCGTCCCGGAGAAAATACCACTAAGGGAAAGAATCGAGTCGCCGCTATCGCGCAGATCACGTACCGTATAGTTAACCGGCAGGCCAGCGCCCACGGTGGCGTTATACAACCAGTGGCTGCCCGTTTTCTCAAAAGCGTCACGAATCTGGCGATACTGATGACCGTTTCCAGCACCCGCTACCTTATTCGCACTAATCACGTGAAAACCGTAGCTGGCAAAATCAAGATACTGGTTAGCCAGCTGTTCACTCGCCGTCACGTCGAGAACCACTAAGTCATCATAGGGGTGAGCACGCATCCACAGAAACAGAGACTCTTCATCCAGTTCCGTTGCCTCATCATTGAAAAAAGCCAGAGCATGGCTGGCATCCAGCCCTTTTTCATTCAGCAAACTGCGGCGGCTGTCCACGACCCCCGCAAGAATAAATTCAAAGCCGGTACGGGCAGAGAGTGTTTTCTGCTCACGGGCGAAGAGTTCAAGCCAGCGTGAACCAATATTGCCCTTGCCAAATAGCACCAATCCGATACGTTTTTCAGCGCGGAATAATGAGGTATGCAGCCCTTGGATCAGGTTTTGAGTCGGGCCTGTGCGCAATACCGCAACCAGGCTTATCCCCTCCTCTGACTGCCACGTAAACTCAACCGGCTGGTCGGTTAACTGCTGCCAGAAACGATGACTATGGAGTGGGTTACGGCATACACCAGCCCCAACAATTGCAACTAACGCCAGCCCGTTACGCAGGCTAAATTTGCCGGGCAATCCGGCACTCTCAAGAGTGTGTAATGCACTGTGCACTAACTCGCTGGTATAACAAAATTGCAGTAAGTTACGATCAGGGTGTGATCCCACGGCCAGGGGACGGATCTGATGGCGTTCAAGGATCTGCCCCAAATCTTTTTTCAGTGCGTTAAAATCTTGTTGGCTTGGAAGCGTCAGTTCTATCAGGCAAACGTCATCATGACTGGTCACAATACGTGCCCCTGTGCCAGAGGCCAGCACCCGTTCAATACGGGTCGAGCCTTGCTCCGGGGTATAGCTGCAACGTAATTGCAGGTCTATGTCGCTACCAGATACGGGTTGTAACGTACGGGTGTGTAGTACTGGTGCTGCCAAGCGAGCCAACTCACTGGCTTCGTCCAGACGCAGTAAAGGTAACAGACAGGCATCTTTAACCTTACGCGGATCAGCACTGTATACCCCAGCAACGTCACTCCAGATAGTTACCCGGGAGACGCCTGCCAGTGCCCCCACCTGTGTCGCGGAATAGTCAGAACCATTCCGCCCCAGCAACACCGTTTCCCCCGCATCATTGCGACAGATAAACCCAGTGACGACAAAGCGTTTCTGGGGATGTTGCACCAGTATATTCTGTAATAACGGGCGGGAATGCGCTTCATCAACCTGTGGCTGGGCCGCGCGCTCTGCTCGCAGAAACTGACGGGAATCCAGCCAGACAGCTTCAATGTTCTGCAAATTAAGTACCGCAGACATCAAACGGGCAGACCAAATCTCACCATGACCGACCACCTCAGCATAAACTGCCTCGGTGATTTTTGTATCCAGCAACCCAGCAAGGTGCTCAAGATCATGGATAAACTCCCCCACTAACGCTTCGGCTTGCTCAGGTGGAAGTAAATCCGTGATAAGTTCGCTTTGATAACGTCGCAATGCTTGCTGTGCTTGATGCGCAGACAGGCGATCGCTCTGACTCAGCTTGAGCCAATTGATCAACTGGTTCGTGGTACTTCCGGCGGCGGAAACCACCATTAAGTCACCAGGCCGTGAATACTCATTCATGATACCTGCGACTCGCAGATAGCATTTCACATCGGCCAGACTACTCCCACCAAACTTATGCAGTTGACGAACTGACGCCCCTGCTGGTGCTGAAACACTCATGCTTACCCCTCAGCAGCGATCCGAAAAGCATTTTCCAGATCAGCAATTAAATCTTCGCTATCTTCTATTCCTGTGGAAATACGTAATAGCGTCTCAGAAATACCGGCAGCAGCGCGCGCCTCTGGCGCCATTCCCGCATGAGTCATCGTTGCAGCATGGGAAATAAGGCTTTCCACACCACCCAGTGACTCAGCCAGGGTAAACAGCGTCAGACTATCCAGAAAACGGCGTAGCGTTTGTTCGTCGCCTTCCAGTTCAAAACTCAGCATCGCCCCAAACCCTTTCTGCTGACGCGCGGCAATTTCATGCCCCTGGTTTCCCGGTAAAGAGGGATGATACAACTTTTTCACTAAAGGTTGTTGTTGCAGGAAGGAGACTATTGCCTGGGCATTACGCTGGGCGACTTCCATACGTGGCGAGAGGGTGCGCAAACCACGTAATAGCAAATAGCTATCAAAGGCACTGCTGGTTACACCAATGTTATTAGCCCACCAAGCCAGTTCCGTCACCAGTTCGGGATCTTTTGCAATAACTACACCAGCCAGGACATCCGAGTGACCGTTCAGGTACTTAGTACAAGAATGGAGTACCAAGTCAGCGCCTAACGCCAGTGGGTTTTGCAGGGCTGGGCTCAGGAAGGTGTTATCCACGACACTGATCGCACTAGCGTCACGTGCTGCCACACAAATTTTTTCAATATCAACGACACGCAACAAGGGATTACTTGGCGTTTCTACCCATACCAGTTTCGGCTTTTCTGCCAGAGCAGCCTGCAGTGCACGTTCATCCCCCTGGTCCACAAACAACACCCGATAAGCACCACGTTTTGCCAGGCTATCAAATAAACGATAACTGCCGCCGTAACAGTCATGGGGGGCAACCAATAAATCACCCGGTTTTAAAAATACGGTAGTCACTAAATGGATGGCAGACATGCCAGTATTGGTGAGTACAGCACCAGCACCACCTTCAAGCTCAGCCAGGGCTCGCTGTGTTACATCACGCGTTGGATTACCACGTCGCGAATAGTCGTGAGCGCGCGGTTCATTAAAACCGGTAAAATTATAAGTACTGGACAGATGGATTGGTGGCACCACACAACCGTACTGTTCATCATCGTTCAAACCGCTGCGTACTGCTATCGTTGCCTGTTTACGCGTCATGGAGCCTCACCTGAGTCATTGAAGAAAACTGGCTCCAGATTAAACAAGGACAATATAGACGTCAATACATCTGGACATCTAAACTGCTTTGCGTGTAGATTGAGCAAAATCCAAATACCCGCTAAAATTACCTGTTTTAGGTGTCTGCGTCTTAGTTTCACGCAGCAAAACCGTTTATTCTATTGGTTAAACGAACAAAAAAGATTATCGCTAATATCGCGCTGTCAGGTGGTGTTAGGTTATTTTCACAGATTAAGAGGACTAAGGTATCTCATGGCTGAATGGAGCGGCGAGTATATCAGCCCCTACGCTGAACACGGTAAGAAGAGTGAACAAGTAAAGAAAATTACGGTTTCCATTCCTCTGAAGGTATTAAAGATCCTTACTGACGAACGAACACGTCGACAGGTTAACAACCTGCGTCATGCGACAAACAGTGAGTTGCTGTGCGAAGCTTTTCTGCACGCTTTTACCGGCCAACCGTTACCGAACGATGCAGACCTGCGTAAAGAACGCAGTGATGAGATCCCGGAAGATGCCAAGGTTATTATGCGCGAGCTGGGAATTGATCCCGACACGTGGGAATATTAATTTACATCAAGAGGTACTCCTGAGTACCTTTCTGACTTGAATGGGTTAAACGACAAAAACAAAAAAGGCGCCAACGGCGCCTTTTTCTTTCCGGGTGCAAACTTATTTGCTGGCACCTGGTACGCTGAAGCGTTTGTTGAAACGCTCAACACGACCACCGGTATCAACAACACGCTGTTTACCAGTATAGAATGGGTGGCAGTTACCACACACGTCCAGGTTCAGATCGTGACCCAGTGTAGAATGGGTTTTGATAACGTTACCGCAAGAACAAGTTGCAGTAATCGCAGTGTAATTCGGGTGAATATTCTTTTTCATGGTAAACCTCAATATAAGGCCGCGTCGCTCTTCCAGCCCTAACGCCGGACACCACGCGATGTTAATAAATGGATAAATTTGGATATTCGAATTGAACACCAAAGGCGGCATATTATACAGAACCACCACTAAAGGTGCAAACTGATCCGCATTTTTAGCGGTGTGCAGTGTACACTATTACGTCATTTTTCCTGTCAGGATGTTTTCATGCTTATCGCCCAAGTCGCCCTTCAGGTTCCACTCGCTCGCACCTTTGATTACCTGATTCCGGAAGGAATACAGGTCACCGCAGGCTGCCGGGTGCAAGTCGCATTTGGTAAACAGCGTCAAGCTATGGGTATCGTGATGGCGATAAAAGAACACAGTGAACTGGCGGTAGAAAACCTTAAACCAATCTCCCTGGCTCTGGATAACACGCCCTTATTCCCCATGCCTCTGTGGCGTGTGCTGCTATGGGCCGCTGATTACTACCACTATCCGATTGGCGAAGTTCTGTTTCATGCTCTGCCCATTCTATTACGTCAGGGAAAACCAGCCCATCACGCGCCATTGTGGTACTGGTTTGCCACTGATCAGGGTAAAGCTATCGACCTGAATAGCCTGAAACGAGCGCCGAAACAGCAGCAAGCCCTGGCCGCACTGCGCCAGGGAAATATTTGGCGTCATCAGAATCACCTTGAGATCAATGAAACTGCTCTCCAGGCATTAAAAGCCAAAGGATTATGTGAACTGCATAGTGCCACCCCGGATTGTGAAGACTGGCGTAAAAATTACGCCGTAACGGGGGAACGATTAAAACTTAATACCGAGCAAGCAACCGCGGTGGGCGCAATACATAGTGATGCGGGGCATTTCTCTTGCTGGCTGCTGGCGGGGATCACGGGTTCTGGTAAAACAGAGGTTTATCTCAGTGTCCTGGAAAATGTGCTGGCCCAGGGTAAACAGGCTTTAGTGCTGGTACCCGAAATAGGCCTGACACCGCAAACTATTGCCCGCTTCAGAGAACGTTTCAATGCCCCAGTGGAAGTATTACATTCCGGTTTAAATGACAGTGAACGGCTGAATGTCTGGTTAAAAGCACGCAACGGGGAAGCGGCTATTGTTATTGGTACCCGCTCTGCTCTGTTTACCCCTTTTAATCGTCTTGGGGTGATTGTGATAGATGAAGAGCATGATGCCTCTTATAAACAACAAGATGGCTGGCGTTATCACGCCCGTGACTTAGCCATTTATCGTGCTTATACCGAAGACATTCCCATTATTCTGGGTTCAGCAACCCCAGCGCTGGAAACACTGCACAATGTTCAGCGAGGAAAATACCGCCAGTTACGCCTGACCAGGCGTGCCGGTAATGCCACACCTGCGACGCAGCAAGTGATTGACCTCAAAGGGCAGACCCTGACATCAGGCCTGTCGCCCGCACTGATTAAAAGTATCGGTAAGCATTTAGCCGCAAATAACCAAGTTATCCTCTTTCTTAACCGCCGCGGTTATGCCCCTGCGCTGTTATGTCATGATTGTGGCTGGATTGCCGAGTGTACGCGTTGTGATAGCTATTACACCCTGCATCAGGGGCAACGAATGCTACGCTGCCATCATTGTGACAGCCAGCGCGCTATTCCCAGTCAATGCCCACAATGTGGATCAACCCATCTGCTCCCTGTCGGTATGGGTACTGAACAACTTGAGCATAGCCTGCAACCATTATTTCCTGATATTCCCATATCACGTATTGACCGTGATACGACCAGCCGTAAAGGTGCACTAGAACAGCAACTGGCAGAGGTACATCAAGGTGGAGCCCGCATTCTGATTGGTACCCAAATGTTAGCCAAAGGACACCATTTTCCCGATGTCACGCTGGTGGCCTTACTGGATGTCGACGGCGCGCTCTTCTCTGGTGATTTTCGCGCGGCAGAACGTTTTGCCCAGCTTTATGTGCAAGTTTCTGGACGTGCCGGGCGCGCGGGGAAACAAGGGGAAGTATTACTGCAGACGCATCACCCGGAACATCCGTTATTGCAAACTTTGCTCACTAAAGGCTATGACGCTTTTGCCAGTGAAACCCTGAAAGAGCGCGAGGCTGTTTTTTTGCCGCCGTTCACCAGCCATGTGATGTTCCGTGCCGAAGACCAGAATAATCGTCAGGCAGCACTGTTTCTGCAGCAACTGCGTAATTTGCTGGAAGCCAGCCCTCTGCATGATGATCAGCTCTGGATCATGGGCCCTGTTCCCGCACTGCAAGCCAAGCGAGGGGGGCGCTTTCGCTGGCAACTACTGCTTCAGCACCCTTCCCGGGCCAGATTACAGAAACTGATCAGCCATACGCTTGTCTTGATCAATACCCTGCCAGAAGCACGTAAGGTCAAATGGATGCTCGACGTTGATCCGATCGAGAGTTAGCACAATAAGTGTCAGGTTATGAGAAGTAGATCGAAAAATTAAATATCCATCACATTTTTAATGAAATTATTGTAACTGTGCGCCGGTTTATTCTGCTAAGAATGGGGGGTTCTGCCATTAACACCGGATGTGCTGGTGGCAGCGTAGCACCCGTAAGGAGGAAGACGTTGAAGCCGACTAAACCGGTGGAAAATCCCACCATGAAGGATGTTGCAGCCCGGGCTAAAGTCTCGACAGCAACAGTATCACGCGCGCTGATGAACCCTGATAAAGTATCCCAGCATACCCGTCATCGCGTGGAACAAGCCGCTATTGAGGTCGGCTACTTACCTCACTCTTTAGGCAGAAATATCAAACGTAATGAATCACGAACGTTACTGGTCATTGTTCCAGATATTTGTGATCCCTTTTTTAGTGAGATTATCCGCGGAATTGAGATCACCGCAGCCAGCCACGGATATCTGGTCCTGATTGGCGATTGCGCTCACCAGAATCAACAAGAAAAGACCTTTATTGACCTTATCATCACGAAGCAGATAGATGGAATGTTACTGCTAGGTTCTCACCTGCCTTTTGGTGCCAGCAAAGAAGATCAGCGCCATCTTCCCCCTATGGTAATGGCGAATGAGTTCGCTCCCGAACTTGAATTACCCACTGTCCATATAGATAACCTGACAGCCGCTTTTAATGCCGTCTCTTATTTACAGAAGCTGGGACATAAACGTATTGCCTGTATTGCTGGCCCGGAAGAAATGCCTCATTGTCGCTATCGTTCACAAGGCTATATCCAGGCATTACGTCGCAACGGTATTGACGTTGACCCACATTATATTGCTCGGGGTGATTTTACCTTTGAGGCCGGATCTACTGCGCTGGAACAGCTACTGGCACTGCCTCAGCCCCCTACGGCTGTCTTCTGCCATACCGATGTGATGGCCATGGGCGCAATATCCTGTGCCAAGCATCACGGGCTTAGAGTGCCAGAAGACCTGTCAATTATGGGGTTTGATGATATTGCCCAGGCTAAATTTTGTGATCCACCTCTCACTACTGTTGCACAGCCCCGCTTCAGTATTGGTAAGGAAGCTATGCTCCTGTTACTGGAGCAATTGCAAGGGCACACCGTCAGCAATGGATCCCGTCTGCTGGAGTGCGTTCTGGTTGAACGTGGCAGTACCAGCCCACCAGGCAAAGGAAAATGAGCCGCTTTGCACTCGCATAAACTGGTCAAAGACCTGTCCCTTAAGTAACATAGGGGGCTATTAAACGAATGAAGACAGCATAAGTGGCACAACGAGATTATGTACGCCGCGCGCAATCACCCAGTGCGCGGCGCAAAAAGAGTACTTCCCGTAAAACGCAACGCCGTTCCTCTGTTTCTCCTGCAATGGTCATCATTGCAGCAGCAGCGGTAGTGGCGTTCGTCAGCGCTCTTTATTTCATTACGCATCGCAAAGTCGAAGAAGTCAGTGTCATTCCTGGCCATAAAACGACAAATGGTCTGCCACCGAAACCAGAAGAACGCTGGCGTTATATTAAAGAACTGGAAAATCGCCAGACAGGGGTGCGCACGCCAACAGAGCCAACGGCGGGGGGTGAAGTAATAAACTCACGCCAGCTGACTGATGAGCAACGTCAGTTACTGGAACAAATGCAATCTGACATGCGACAGCAGCCGACTCAGCTCAGTGAAGTTCCGTGGAATGAACAGACGACGGCCCAGCGCCAGAAACAGTCCCAATACCAGTCACAGCCCGTGACGCCCCAAACATCCCCCCGGGTAGTGGAAGCACCTCGCACGCAACCGCGGGTCGTGGAAAAAACAGTGCAACAGCCCCGAGTGGTGCAGAGTCAGCCACCGAGAACTGCGGGTAATAATACTACGGCACAGCCCTATCAAGATGCTGTACAACCCCCTCCCCATACTCAACAAACCAAGCCTGTGCCACGTGAAGTGGCCCCGGCCCCGGTCACCACTGTCACCCGTGAACCTGAACCGGCACCACGGGCAGCAGAACCCCAGGTAAAAAAAGATGAGAAACGCTGGATGGTTCAGTGTGGTTCATTCAAAGGAAGTGAACAGGCTGAAACAGTACGCGCTCAGTTGGCATTTGAAGGCTTTGATTCCCATATTACAGCCAATAATGGCTGGAATCGTGTGGTGATCGGCCCCTTGAAAGGCAAGGAAAACGCGGACAACACTATCAATCGTCTAAAAATCGCGGGGCACGCTAACTGCATTCGTCTCGCTTTCGGGGGTTGAAACCCTAAAAACCTCCCCCATTTATAACTGAATTATGTCCTGTGCGTCGCACAGGGCTGAAATTTAGCTGATGCAAAGGGGTCTGCTCGTGACAACAATAGTAAGTGTACGCCGTAACGGCAAAGTAGTAATCGGTGGCGATGGCCAGGCGACTCTCGGCAATACCGTGATGAAAGGTAATGTCAAAAAAGTGCGTCGTTTATATAATGATAAAGTGATTGCAGGCTTTGCCGGTGGTACTGCGGATGCTTTTACACTGTTTGAACTCTTTGAGCGTAAACTCGAAATGCACCAGGGACACTTGGTGAAAGCTGCCGTTGAGCTAGCAAAAGACTGGCGTACCGATCGTATGCTGCGCAAGCTTGAAGCTTTGCTGGCCGTTGCAGATGAAAATGCCTCATTGATTATCACCGGTAATGGTGACGTTATTCAGCCAGAAGATGATTTAATCGCTATTGGTTCAGGTGGGCCCTATGCCCAGGCAGCCGCCCGTGCGCTGCTGAATAACACAGAATTAGGTGCTCGTGATATTGTTGAGAAATCGCTGGGGATTGCCGGTGACATCTGTATCTACACCAACCATTTCCACACTATTGAAGAATTATCGTCTAAGGCGTAAGGATCTCCCATGTCTGAAATGACTCCACGCGAAATTGTCAGCGAGCTAAATAAACACATTATTGGCCAGGATAACGCCAAGCGTTCAGTTGCTATCGCACTGCGTAACCGCTGGCGCCGTATGCAGCTCAGTGAAGAGCTGCGTCATGAAGTGACACCAAAAAATATCCTGATGATCGGGCCAACGGGTGTGGGTAAAACAGAAATTGCTCGTCGCCTGGCAAAACTGGCTAACGCGCCATTTATCAAAGTGGAAGCGACTAAATTTACCGAAGTCGGTTATGTCGGCAAGGAAGTAGATTCAATCATCCGTGACCTGACGGATGCGGCTGTCAAAATCGTGCGCATACAGTCTATTGAGAAAAACCGCTTCCGGGCTGAAGAGATGGCCGAAGAACGTGTTCTGGACGCATTGATCCCACCAGCCAAAAATAACTGGGGCCAGTCTGAAGCGCAAGCAGAACCCTCTGCGGCTCGTCAGAGTTTCCGTAAAAAGCTGCGTGAAGGCCAGCTCGACGATAAAGAAATTGAAATCGACCTTGCTGCAGCACCACTTGGTGTAGAGATCATGGCACCTCCAGGAATGGAGGAGATGACCAGCCAGTTACAGTCCATGTTCCAGAACCTTGGTGGCCAGAAACAGAAACCTCGTAAGCTGAAAATCAAAGATGCGATGAAGTTACTGATAGAAGAAGAGGCTGCAAAACTGGTCAACCCAGAAGAGCTAAAACAGGATGCTATCGACGCGGTTGAACAACACGGTATTGTGTTTATTGATGAAATAGACAAAATCTGTAAGCGTGGTGGTAATGCTTCCGGCCCTGATGTCTCCCGCGAAGGCGTGCAGCGTGACCTGCTACCACTCGTGGAAGGCTGCACGGTGTCCACTAAACATGGCATGGTTAAAACTGACCATATCCTGTTTATCGCATCCGGTGCTTTCCAGGTTGCCAGCCCTTCTGACTTAATCCCTGAATTGCAGGGTCGTCTGCCTATCCGTGTTGAATTACAAGCCCTGACGGTGGAAGATTTCGAGCGTATTCTGACCGAGCCAAATGCTTCTATTACCGTACAGTATAAAGCACTGATGGCAACGGAAGGAGTGAGTATCGATTTTACCAATGACGGTATTCGTCGTATTGCTGAAGCTGCATGGCAGGTCAATGAATCCACCGAAAATATCGGTGCTCGCCGCCTGCATACAGTACTTGAGCGTCTGGTAGAAGATATCTCTTACGATGCCAGTGAACTGAGTGGGCAAACTATTCTTATTGATGCCGACTATGTCAGTAAGCACTTGGATGAGCTGGTTGCAGATGAAGACCTGAGTCGGTTTATTCTGTAACGCCCAGTGGGCACATTTTATTTTTTTGGGGAGGCCTTTGCCTCCCCTTTCATTTAAACAGACGAAATGAAAATAGGGTTTCCTGGATTTATACTTAACCGTCTACAATCATCTCATTACTATTACTGATAACAATTATTCCTGTTTGTTATTAACCTTAAAGGGTAATCCATAACCCTTTTTTATCTGGCGTCTGAAATAATGAGCAATCCGCAATCTGTGAGTACGACCCAGGCCTGGCTTGAAAGCCTGCGCCCAAGAACCCTCCCCCTGGCGTTTGCTTCTATCGTTTGTGGTTCCACACTTGCCTACTGGCAAAATGTGTTTAACCCCGCCATAGCGCTGTTAGCCCTGCTAACCGCGGGTTTGCTGCAAATCTTATCAAATCTGGCTAATGACTATGGTGATGCCGTTAAAGGCAGTGATAAAGAGGACAGAATAGGCCCATTACGCGGTATGCAAAAAGGGTTGATAACTCAAGCGCAAATGAAACGAGCGTTAGTGGTTACCGTTACCCTGATTTGCCTGTCTGGCTTTTCACTCGTCGCATTGGCCTGTGAAACCTTTACTGACTTCATGGGCTTCTTATTGTTAGGGATACTGTCTATTGTCGCTGCCATTACCTATACCGTCGGCACACGTCCTTATGGCTATATGGGACTGGGTGATATTTCGGTTCTGATCTTTTTTGGCTGGATTAGCGTCGCTGGAACTTGGTATCTGCAAGCCCACACCCTCGAATTGCTGGTTATTTTTCCTGCAACAGCCTGCGGTTTACTGGCAACAGCCGTACTTAATATTAATAATTTACGCGATATCGACAGTGACAGTGAGAATGGCAAGAATACCCTCGCCGTTCGTCTGGGCCCTGTGCTTGCCCGTCGCTACCACGTCTGTCTGCTGATGGGAGCACTGCTCTGTTTCGCGCTGTTTAATATTTTTTGGCTCAATAGCCTATGGGGTTGGTTGTTTATTCTGGCGGCGCCACTTCTGGTCAAACAGGCCTGCTACGTTGTGCGTGAACAAGACCCGGTGGCCATGCGCCCAATGCTCGAACGTACCGTCAAAGGGGCATTGTTAACCAACCTGTTATTTTCAGCAGGAGTGGTCATCAGTACCGTGTTGTCGTAGAGAATAAACACCAATTAACAATTGATGGTTTTGCAAACAGTGAAGGTTCCGCTATATACTGGAGCACCCTGTAGCAGATGAACCTGAATCCTATGAAATATGATACTTCCGAACTTTGCGATATCTACCAGGAAGAGGTCAACGTCGTTGAACCGCTATTTTCTAATTTTGGCGGACGGTCGTCGTTTGGCGGGCAAGTCATTACGGTAAAATGCTTTGAAGATAATGGGCTACTATACAGCCTGCTTGAAGAAAATGGTCGTGGGCACGTTTTACTCGTCGATGGTGGTGGCTCAGTTCGTCGGGCACTGATTGATGCTGACCTGGCTCGTCTTGCACAAAAGAACGAGTGGGAAGGTATTGTGGTTTACGGTGCCGTACGTCAGGTCGATGACCTGGAAGAGCTGGATATTGGTATTCAGGCGATTGCTGCAACCCCTGCAGGAGTACCAAGTGAAGGAACAGGTGAAAGTGATGTCCGGGTTAACTTCGGCGGTGTGACGTTTTTCTCAGGTGATCACCTGTATGCGGATAACACGGGTATTATTCTGTCGGAAGACGCGCTGGATATTGAATAACCGGTGGCAAGCCCGATCACGAATCAGTGCAGAAAATAAAACAGGCCTCTTAAGACGCCTGTTTTGAAAAGCTTTATTGCCAGCCGGTATTACACTTCTTCCATTTTACCCAGCAGTGCGTGCAAACGGTCTTGCCAGCCTTGCAGTTGCTCTTTCAGTGAGCCATTTTCACGCACCAGCTCGGCTTTCTGACCTTCTGCCTGTTGCAGTTCTTGCGACGCCAGGTTGTTTTTCTCTTTCAGCTCTTCGATTTCCATCTGTAACAGAGTGATCGTATCAACAGCCTGCTGAACTTTTGCTTCAAGTTTCTCAAACACTTCAAATGACATTATAAACCTCTCCTGAATGGCCAGGCGTTGATGGATATGCTACCCAATACGCTTCAAGCTATCATACCCATGCGTTAGGGCTACCCTCGCCTCGATTCTTCGATGACGCCTTTATGAGCCTATATTTAACATATAGCGTTAACCGATTGTAAGTAGCGCCGATGCTTGTGTCCAGCGGCGTACTCTGCTCTTTGCGTAACATAACATGTGTCGGCCCCCGGGCGTCATGTTCTTCACCAAAAACCTCCACTTCTCAGCCTATTTTATTTAGTAACTGACTGAATTTGCCTCACGATCCCCCCTTTTTTCATTCGCTACTGCGCCTTATGCCCGCGATGGGGATAAAATCAGTCATTATTACCGTGCCATGACAGTGTCAAGGCATAAAGCAGTGACTCAAATTGATGAGGGGCTGGCAGGCAATCAGCCATGAAAATCTTAATTCAGGACCGGATTATGACTACAGAAAAGAAATATATCGTCGCGCTCGATCAGGGGACGACAAGCTCACGCGCCATTGTCCTGGATAATAATGCCAATATCATCAGTATCGCCCAGCATGAATTTACCCAAATCTACCCTAAGTCGGGCTGGGTTGAGCATGACCCTCTGGAAATCTGGGCATCACAAAGTTCCACGCTGGTTGAAGCTCTCGCAAAAGCAGACATCAACTCTGACCAAGTAGCCGCCATAGGTATCACTAATCAGCGTGAAACCACTGTGGTCTGGGAACGTGAGACAGGCAAACCGATTTACAATGCCATCGTCTGGCAATGTCGACGTACCGCTGATATCTGTGAGCAGCTTAAGCGGGAAGGCATGGAAGAATATATCCGCCATCATACCGGGCTGGTTGTTGACCCCTACTTTTCCGCGACCAAACTGAAATGGATCCTCGATAATATTGATGGAGCCCGGGAGCGAGCCTACCGTGGAGAGCTGCTTTTTGGCACCATCGATACTTGGCTTATCTGGAAAATGACCCAGGGTCGAGTCCATGTGACCGACTACACGAATGCCTCCCGTACGATGCTGTTCAATATCCGGGAGCTGGACTGGGATGAACGATTACTGAAACATCTTGATATCCCTCGCATCATGCTGCCATCCGTTCGCAAGTCATCGGAAGTATACGGCCAAACAAATATTGGTGGTAAAGGAGGGACACGCATTCCAATTGCCGGTATTGCAGGGGATCAACAGGCTGCGCTATTTGGTCAGCGCTGTGTACAGCCGGGTATGGCAAAGAATACCTATGGTACCGGTTGTTTTATGTTGATGCATACCGGTGAAAAGATAGTGACCTCAAACCATGGCTTATTAACCACCATCACTTGTGGCCCACAAGGTGAGGTGAACTATGCACTAGAAGGGGCTGTATTTATGGCCGGGGCCTCCATTCAGTGGCTACGGGATGAGATGAAACTGATCCGTGATGCTGATGACTCTGAATATTTCGCCAGTAAAGTCTCCGACAGTAATGGGGTCTACGTGGTGCCCGCATTTACCGGACTCGGTGCTCCTTACTGGGACCCTTATGCCCGTGGCGCTATTTTAGGCCTGACACGAGGGGTAAATGGGAACCATATTATCCGCGCCACACTGGAGTCTATCGCCTACCAAACCCGGGATATTCTGGAAGCCATGCAGGCTGACGCCGGAATACATTTACACGCACTGCGGGTCGATGGCGGGGCTGTAGTCAATAATTTCCTGATGCAGTTTCAGGCGGATATTCTCGGCACCCCAGTAGAGCGGCCTGTCATACGTGAAGTTACCGCTTTGGGCGCGGCTTATCTCGCGGGGTTGGCTGTCGGTTTCTGGCAAAGCCTCGATGAACTCCATGACAAGACGGCCATCGAAAGAACCTTTCTGCCCAGTATAAAAAAAGCTGAACGTAATGCCCTTTACGCGGGCTGGCAAAAAGCGGTCAATCGCACCCTGTTGTGGGAAGATGGCCGTGGCAACTAATGTCTTCCATTCCCACTCTGGTCATTTTAGCTCTGTGCTAAACTCCAGCGTAATTCCATCTGACAAGCGAGTACGTGATGAAACGAGAACTGGCCATCGAATTTTCCCGTGTGACCGAAGCTGCCGCCCTGGCAGGTTATAAGTGGTTAGGTCGCGGTGATAAAAATACCGCTGACGGCGCAGCGGTGCATGCCATGCGGATTATGCTTAACCAGATTAACATTGACGGGCAAATCGTGATTGGCGAAGGTGAAATTGATGATGCTCCCATGCTCTATATCGGTGAAAAAGTCGGTACTGGGCAGGGTGATGCCGTAGATATTGCCGTTGATCCCATCGAAGGGACTCGGATGACGGCTATGGGTCAGGCAAATGCCCTGGCAGTGATGGCTGTTGGCGATAAAGGCACCTTCCTGCATGCACCGGATATGTACATGGAAAAACTGGTCGTCGGTCCGGGAGCTAAAGGGGTTATCGATCTCAGTCTCAGTCTTGAGGTTAATCTGCGCCATATTGCAAAGGCACTCAATAAGCCACTCAGCGAACTGACCGTCACTATCTTAGCCAAGCCCCGTCATGATGCCATTATCAATGAAATGCAGCAGCTTGGCGTGCGTGTTTTCACTGTACCTGATGGGGATGTGGCCGCCTCAATCCTGACCTGTATGCCAGACAGTGAAGTGGATGTGCTGTATGGCATCGGTGGTGCACCAGAAGGCGTCGTGTCTGCCGCGGTCATTCGCGCACTGGATGGTGACATGCAAGGGCGTTTACTGGCACGTCATCACGTGAAAGGAGACAACGAAGAAAATCGCCGCTTAGGTGAGGTGGAGCTGGAACGCTGCCAGGCTATGGGCATCCACGCGGGTGAAGTACTGAAACTCGAAGATATGGCCCGCAATGACAATGTTATTTTCTCGGCAACAGGTATTACGAAAGGGGATTTGCTTGAGGGTATTACCCGTAAAGGCAATATAGCGACTACCGAAACACTACTGATTCGCGGTAAATCTCGCACGATTCGCCGTATCAAGTCCATTCACTATTTAGACCGTAAAGATACCAACGTTCAGAAGTATATCCTGTAATACGGAGATTTGTTGGTTCGAGCTTTCATCCAGATTCGGACTGGAAATATCCCACAAAGCAGGTAAAGATAGGCAAAATATCGTAACGGGAGCATGACATGGCAGACTGGGTCACAGGTAAAGTTACCAATATTCAACACTGGACTGACTCACTTTTCAGTCTTACGGTACATGCCCCTGTCGCTCCCTTTAGCGCAGGGCAGTTTACCAAAATTGGGCTGGAGATCGACGGGGAACGCGTACAGCGTGCTTATTCTTACGTAAACGCACCACACAGCGCTAATCTCGAGTTTTACTTGGTCAATGTACCAGAAGGTAAGCTCAGTCCCCGCCTGCATGTTATGCAACCGGGGGATGACATTCTGCTGGTCAATGAAGCGGCCGGGTTCTTTGTGCTCGATGAAATCCCGGATTGTAATACCCTGTGGATGCTGGCGACAGGTACCGCCTTAGGGCCTTATTTGTCGATCCTTCAGGAAGGTAAGGACCTGGAGCGTTTTGATAATATCGTTTTACTCCATGCCGTGCGCTACGCCAGCGACTTAAGTTATTTACCTCTGATGCAGCAATTGCAGGAACGCTACGCGGGTAAATTACAGATTCAAACTGTGGTGAGCCGCGAAAAGGCTGAGGGGGCGCTGTTTGGCCGTGTTCCTGCGCTGATTACCAGCGGTGAACTGGAAGCCGTCGTTGGTTTACCCATGACACCTGAGACCAGCCACGTGATGTTATGTGGTAATCCACAAATGGTACGAGATACTCAGCAGTTACTGAAAGAGACCCGACAGATGACTAAACATTTACGTCGTCGGCCAGGCCATATTACTGCAGAGCACTATTGGTAAGATGGGTAAGTTAACGGTATTTGACCCTGCTGGTCTCTTTACCAAAACGATTACTCCCTTGGGTGCCGATAAAGCTTCCCAGGTCTATCAACATCATCACGATAATCAATGTTGGCAGGAAACGCCCCAGACCCCATTGCCAGAAACTCCCAAAGACTTCCCAGTTACCAGCAAAGAGTAACCAGGCAGGGATAAAAAGCAGGGCCCACCCGCCTTTTTTATTCCTGTCATGCAGCCGTTTGACGACCACCGCAGCTGTCGGAATAAGCGAACCAGACAAAAACAGCCCGGCAGTAGAGTACGGCATGATTTCTGCGCCAGCCAGGGTGAACAACACTGCCAGGCCAACAAACCATACGCCTATCCAGATCCAGAAATCACGACGTCCAATACGCCCTTTAAAAGAAAACAACCATTGTTGTAGGGTCATTACTCAAATCCTTGCTATCGTCTTGCCTGTCAGTGTACCTGTTTTGACAAGCCCGCGGATTGCCGATTTAATCATGTAGGTAAAATTACCAGGAGAAGCATGTTGATAAAGTATCTGCTGCCAGCCATCGCCTTGTTATTTGTCAGCCCTGTTGCGCTAAGTCAGACAGGAGGGGCATCTGTCATGAAGGTAGCCCCTTACCTACTACCGAATGCCCCAACGTTTGATTTAACTATCACGCAGTTTCGTAACGCCTTTAATAACGATAATCCGACGTTACCACTCAATGAATTCAGAGCAATCGAATCCAGCCGTGATAAAGCAAATCTGACTCGTGCGGCGACAACCATCAACGAACGCCTGTATGCTTCAGCGGCTCTTGAACGTGGGACGTTAAAAATTAAATCGCTTCAAATTACCTGGTTGCCAGCTAAATCATCAGAACAAAAAACAACCAAGGAAAAAGCGACAGAATATATTGCCGCCATCATTCGTAGTTTCACACCGTCATTATCAAAGCAACAAAGCCTGGAAAAAACTAACAAATTGCTTAATGACAGCAGAAATAAACGCTATTTTTCGCAGAATGATGGCCCATTACGGTATGTGATCGTAGATAACGGCGATAAAGGGCTTACTTTCGCGGTTGAACCGATTAAGCTGATGCTATCAGACACATTGAGCAACAACGGATAATTGATAAAAAACAGAGTTATTCCTCCGTTGAGTCTTTATACTCTTTAGTACACCATGCTGCCCTGAGGGCAGCCATTCTTTTTAATGCTTACCGCGTGGAGAATTGAAATGAGACATCCTTTAGTGATGGGTAACTGGAAGCTGAACGGCAGCAAACATATGGTTCATGAACTGGTTGCTGAAATTCGTAAAGAACTGTCTGCTGTTGATGGCTGTGGCGTTGCTATCGCCCCGCCGGCACTGTATCTGGACATGGCAAAACATGCTGCTTCCGGTAGCCATATCATTATTGGCGCCCAGAACGTTGACACTAACCTGTCTGGTGCCTTTACCGGTGAAACGTCTGCCACCATGCTGAAAGATATCGGTGCTCAGTACATCATTATTGGTCACTCAGAGCGTCGTACTTACCATGCTGAGTCTGATGAGCTGATCGCCAAAAAATTTGCGGTACTGAAAGAGGCAGGCTTGACCCCAGTACTCTGTATCGGTGAAACCGAAGCAGAAAACGAAGCGGGTAAAACTGAAGAAGTTTGTGCACGTCAAATTGACGCGGTGCTGAAAACCCAAGGCGCAGAAGCATTCAAAGGCGCGGTTATCGCTTATGAGCCTATCTGGGCTATCGGCACGGGCAAATCAGCCACTCCGGCACAAGCTCAGGCTGTTCATAAATTTATCCGTGACCACATTGCGAAAGTGGATGCTGATGTGGCCCAGCAAGTCATCATCCAGTACGGCGGCTCTGTTAATGCGAGCAACGCTGCAGAACTGTTCACCCAGCCCGATATTGACGGCGCGCTGGTTGGCGGAGCTTCCCTGAAAGCAGATGCCTTTGCCGTTATCGTAAAAGCTGCAGCAGCGGCTAAGAAAGCCTAATTTTTGCCGTGGTGCCTTGGCACCACTCAATAATAAAGAGCGGGAAACACTGAATGTTCCCCGCTCTTTTTTTGACCCAAAAAGACGATCTATCTTTTACTTATTTGATCAAATGTCCCACCGTTAGAGAAGTGATCCTTCTGGGCTTTTGCCCAACCACCAAACTCTTCATCAATGGTGTAAAGCTTCAGTTTCGGGAAAGTATTTTCATATTTTGCCGCCACTTCAGGCAAACGTGGACGATAATAGTTTTTCGCCGCAATTTCCTGACCTTCTGGTGAATAGAGGTACTTCAGATAGGCTTCTGCCACTTCCTGAGTCCCTTTCTTATCAACGACTTTATCCACGACGGCTACGGTTGGCTCCGCGAGAATAGACTCACTCGGGGTGATAATTTCAAATTTATCTTGTCCCAGCTCACGGGTTGCTAACAAGGCTTCATTTTCCCATGCAATCAGAACGTCACCAATACCACGTTCCACAAAGGTATTGGTTGAACCACGGGCCCCGGAGTCGAGTACCTCAACATTCTTAAACAGGTCTTTCACAAACTCCTGAGCCTTAACCGGGTCGTTATTGTTATGGTGTAATGCATAGCCCCAGGCAGCCAAGTAATTCCAGCGGGCACCACCAGAACTTTTAGGATTTGGAGTAATGACTGACACTCCAGGTTTAATCAAGTCGTTCCAGTCATGAATCTGTTTAGGGTTACCTTTACGCACCAGGAAGACAATGGTTGAAGTATAAGGTGCAGAGTTATCCGGCAAGCGTTTAATCCAGTCTTTATCAATACGACCACGTTCCGCTATGGCATCAACGTCATAAGCCAGTGCCAGGGTAACCACATCAGCCTCAATACCATTGATAACTGAGGTTGCTTGCTTACCGGAGCCCCCATGGGACTGACGAACAATAACATTATCCCCAGTCTGCTGTTTCCAGTGGGCATTAAACGCTTTGTTGTATTCATCATACAGCTCTCGCGTCGGATCATAAGATACGTTCAGTAACTGAATATCTTTCGCCAGTACACCGCCTGACGCCAATAATAATGTGAGCCCTACACCCCATTTGTTCATTGCATGTTCTCTCTGTCAGAATTAATAGAGTCAGCCTGCCAGAAACAAATTACGTAAATAAAGAATAAAAATAGATTTGATATTCACTAAAGGAATAATAAAATGCGACTCGTCATATAAAAACAACGAAATTATTCATAATAATGATTAAAAATCATTATGTTAACGATTCTAAAATAAAATAAATAACCACCATAAACGCTGTTTTTTAAATACAAAAAAGGGAAAACCATGTTTTCCCTTTATCAAACAGCAACCCTGACGGCTGCTTTTTAGTAAAGTTTTTTAGCGCACTCAAACCAGTCGCCCTTAAAGGGGCGTTTCATATTTTCGATAGCATCAATAATGTCATGATGAACCAGTTTTTCGTTCTGGATACCAACACAACGGCCACCGTAACCCTGCAGCAATAATTCGATTGCATATGCCCCCATGCGCGAGGCCAGGATGCGATCGTAAGCAACAGGAGAGCCACCACGCTGGATATGACCCAGTACCGTAGCACGGGTTTCACGTTTGGTGCCTATTTCAATATATTTTGCCAGTTCGTCAACATCACAGATGTGTTCAGTAATCGCAACGATGGCATGCTTTTTACCCTTAGCAATACCGGCTTTAATCTCAGCGACCAAATCTTCACGGTTAAACTCAACTTCAGGCAATACAACAAACTCGCAGCCCCCTGCAATCGCCGCAGCCAGAGTCAGATCCCCACAATAACGTCCCATCACTTCAACGATAGAGATACGTTGATGAGAAGAGGAGGTATCACGCAGGCGGTCAATGGCCTCAACCACAGTTTCCAGCGCAGTAAAATAACCGATAGTATAATCAGTACCTTTAATATCGTTATCGATAGTACCTGGTAAGCCAATACAAGGGAAACCGGTTTCGGTCAAACGCTGGGCACCTAAGTAAGAACCGTCACCACCAATCACCACCAGTGCATCAATACCACGATTTCTCAGGTTCTGAATGGCAACTTCACGCACTTTTTCATCACGGAATTCAGGAAAACGCGCAGAACCCAGGAAAGTACCGCCACGATTTATCATATCTGAGACGCTGTAGCGATCCAGCTGAACCATGCGGTCTTCATACAGCCCGAGGTAGCCATCATAGATCCCCATGACTTCCAGACCTTCTGATAACGCAGCACGTACCACACCACGAATCGCCGCATTCATACCCGGCGCATCACCGCCACTCGTCAACACACCAATTTTTTTGATCATGACTACCTCTGAACTTTGAAAGCAAAATTAATCCTGTGACCAGAAACCGCTGCCAGTAGCTCTGTACCTCTACACGATACAGTTAGCTTATTAAAGGTCTCCAGCTGAATTGATTCAGGCCAAGCCAAATGCCGATATATTACGCAAAAAATGGTCCAACAGTGCCAATTTTCCGATAAAAAATTACCGCTCAAAACGCCCCTGTCGTTCAGCAGGGACAACAGAGCAAGGATCCTGATGAATAATGATATCTGACCCTGGGAATTGCTGCAGAATCCCTTGCTGTACTTCATCGGCAATACGATGTGCCTGCACTAAAGGTAAACTATCATCCAGTTCTATATGAAACTGGATAAAACGAGTCGGTCCTGATTGTCTCGTTCTGAGGTCATGTGTGCCCCGAACATTAGGCCAGGTATTGATAATGTTAATAATCGCCTGCCGTTCAGTATCTGGCAATGCCCTGTCGAGCAGTGCCTGCACGGCGTTATACCCCATACGCAGTGCACAATATAAAATATAGACACCAATCCCTAAAGCAAACAATGAATCAGCGCGATGCCATCCAAGCCATGACAAAACTAAGGCCATTAGAATAGCACCGTTCATCATAACATCAGACTGGTAATGAAGCATATCGGCACGGATGATCTGGCTTTGTGTTTTTCTCACGACCCAACGCTGAAATGTCACTAATAACAAAGTACTAATCAGGGCAATAATGGTCACCCCGATCCCTAACCCCGCATCCTGCATTGGCTCTGGATTGACCAAGTGTTGAAAACCAGTCAAAAATAAGAATAAGGCCGAACCAGCAATAAACATACTCTGGGCTAAAACAGCCAATGACTCAGCTTTACCGTGACCGAAAGTGTGCTCATCATCCGCAGGCTGTAGTGAGTAGTGAACAACAAATAGATTAGTAAAAGCGGCGGCAATATCCACAACTGAGTCCACCAGCGCGGCCAAAATACTCACCGCCCCCGTGACCCACCAGGCAAAAATTTTTATGATTAATAACACTGAAGCCACAATTGTGGCGGTAATGGCTGCTTTATGTACCAGACGCCCATACTGTTGATTCATGAGGCCCCCCGCTATTCAATACGGGTAGTATAGTGTACGGATGATGATTTTTTGATAAAAACACTGAATCATATCAGGAAGATCTGGACAAACGTAAAGACGATTCACAGACAAAAAAAACCCGCCGGTTAGGCGGGGAAGACAGGGATGGTGTCTATGGCAAGGAAAACAGGTGGTACTAGGGTGGTACTAGTTGCTACGGGTGTCACTCACAGCCTGCAGCCCATTACTCTGCTACCGCTCTGAAAGCTCACGATACTGTTCCATTCGTTGCTGATGTTTTTGTGCTAAAACGGCCTGCTGCTCTGGTGTGAGCAAGCGATACATCTGATTACGTACTTTCGCCATTTCCACTTGTCTGGCGACCTGCTCATGTAACATCTTTTCAGTCAGTATTTTTACGGCCGTTTCATCAAAATGTTCTGCGGTAACGAGACTGTGCATCGTCTCCATTTCGCTAATATTAACAGGTGGGCTATCATGCCTTGCCCGCTGCATAAGATCGCGCATTTGCTGGCGCTGTTGTTCAGTCAAATTAATGCCATCAAACATATGGTTCTGAACACTGCTACGCTTCATCATATCTGTATCTTGATTCAAGCCAACGCGCATCGGTAAATCAGCGGCTCGACTGGCGAAAGAGCTGAGTGCCAGTGTTGAGGCTATGACGGCGATGATAACCTTGCGCATCATTTGCTCCCAAAATATTGTGTGCTGCGATTCAACGAGAGCCAGTCTACGATTTCAGCTGCAAACTAGCGTCAGAGGGTGTAAAACAACGTAAAGTCATAGATTAGCAAGCTCTGATGACGTACTTTCTGCCTCGGAGGTAATTTAATAATGAATAAAATACTGCTAGTTGATGATGACCGTGAGCTCACTTCATTACTGAAGGAGCTGCTCGATATGGAAGGTTTTAACGTTATTGTGGCCCACGATGGTGAGCAAGCTTTAGCGCTGCTGGACGACAGTATCGACCTGTTATTACTTGATGTAATGATGCCAAAGAAAAACGGCATCGATACGCTAAAAGAGCTACGCCAGACTCACCAGACACCCGTCATCATGCTGACTGCCCGTGGCAGTGAACTTGACCGGGTTCTTGGGCTTGAGCTGGGTGCTGATGATTACTTACCTAAACCGTTTAATGACCGTGAACTGGTCGCCCGTATTCGTGCTATTTTGCGACGTTCTCACTGGAGTGAACAACAACAAAGCAGCGAAGGGAATTCCAGTAGCATTGAGGTTGATGGCCTGAGCGTGAATCCAGGGCGTCAGGAGGCGAGCTTTGATGGTCAGGCCCTGGACTTAACCGGGACTGAATTTACTTTACTCTATCTGCTGGCCCAGCATTTAGGCCAGGTTGTCTCACGTGAACATTTAAGTCAGGAAGTTCTCGGGAAAAGACTGACACCTTTTGATCGAGCGATTGATATGCACATCTCGAATCTACGTCGCAAACTGCCGGACCGTAAAGATGGGCATCCCTGGTTTAAAACGCTGCGTGGTCGCGGGTATCTGATGGTTTCAGCTTCATGATAGGTAGCCTTACCGCGCGAATTTTTGCCATCTTCTGGCTCACGCTGGCTTTGGTGCTGATGCTGGTCTTAATGCTGCCCAAGCTGGACTCACGTCAGATGACCGAACTGATGGAAAATGAACAACGTCAAGGCTACATGATTGAACAGCATGTTGAGGCCGAGTTGGCAGCTGATCCGCCAAACGACTTAATGTGGTGGCGTCGCCTGTTTCGCGCTATTGATAAATGGGCACCACCCGGACAACGCTTGCTGCTGGTCACCAGTGAAGGGCGTGTTATCGGTGCCCAGCATAACGAAATGCAGATAATCCGTAACTTTATCGGGCAATCTGATAGTACCGATCACCCACAAAAAAAGAAGTATGGTCGTGTTGAACTGGTCGGCCCTTTCTCAGTTGAAGATGGTGAAGATCACTACCAGCTCTATCTGATTCGTCCTGCCAGTAGTTCCCAGTCAGACTTTATTAATCTGTTGTTTGACCGCCCGTTGTTACTGTTAATTGTCACCATGCTAGTGAGTGCCCCCCTACTTTTATGGCTGGCATGGAGCCTCGCAAAACCGGCCCGCAAACTTAAAAATGCTGCCGACGACGTCGCTCAGGGGAATTTGCGACAACATCCAGAACTGGAAGCGGGGCCCCAGGAGTTTCAGGCCGCAGGTTCCAGCTTTAATCAGATGGTTAGCGCACTGGAAAGGATGATGACAGCACAACAACGTCTGCTATCAGATATATCCCATGAGCTGCGTACCCCATTAACCCGCCTGCAATTAGGCACAGCGTTGCTGCGTCGTCGGAACGGTGAAAGCAAGGAACTGGAACGTATTGAAACAGAAGCACAGCGGCTGGACGGAATGATTAATGACTTGCTCGTGATGTCTCGTAATCAACAACAGAATGCCCTGGTCAGTGAGACGTTCAAAGCTAACCAGATCTGGTCTGAAATGCTGGATAACGCCGCTTTTGAAGCCGAGCAAATGGGTAAATCACTGGAGGTCACTTACCCACCTGGCCCTTGGCTCATGCACGGTAACCCCAATGCGCTAGATAGCGCGCTGGAGAATATCGTGCGTAATGCGCTACGCTATTCACATAATAAAATAGCAGTTAATTTTTCAGTTGATAATCAAGGCATTACTGTAACTGTCGATGATGATGGCCCCGGCGTCAGTCCAGAAGACAGGGAGCAAATCTTCCGTCCCTTCTATCGTACCGATGAAGCTCGCGACCGTGAATCGGGCGGCACAGGATTAGGGCTGGCCATTGTTGAAACGGCAGTACAGCAGAATCGAGGCTGGGTAAAAGCTGAAGACAGCCCCCTTGGAGGACTTCGTTTAGTGCTCTGGCTACCGCTGTACCATCGCTAAAGACAGGGGAAGGTCATTATCAGACTGGCATTCACAAGCGTTTATCCTCCTGTCTGGCGGCGACAAAGCACATTTTGTCGCCGCCAAAAAATGGTCACGCCTCGCTTATCTACTTTCTGGTTGCGGTTTCCATTTCTGCCTGCCGTCCATTTTGCTATTCTGTCCCTCTTGCTGATGAGGGTTGTATGCTAAATATCGTTTTATTTGAACCAGAGATCCCACCAAATACCGGGAATATTATTCGCTTATGTGCAAATACCGGTTTCCGCCTGCATATTATCGAGCCGATGGGCTTTACCTGGGATGATAAACGGTTACGCCGCGCAGGGCTGGATTACCACGAGTTTACGGCGGTTCTTCGCCATGCTGATTATCAGGCATTCGTTGAAACTGAACAGCCTCAACGTCTGTTCGCCTTAACCACTAAGGGCACACCAGCACACAGTGCCGTGAGTTATCAGGATGGGGACTATTTGATGTTTGGCCCGGAGACGCGTGGCCTGCCCGCGAGCATATTAGATGCCCTGCCTCCGGAACAAAAAATACGTATTCCGATGATGCCTGACAGTCGCAGTATGAACCTCTCAAATGCGGTATCTGTGGTGGTTTACGAGGCCTGGCGCCAGTTAGGTTATCCTGGCGCACAGCTTAAACGCTAGATACCATCACCGTATTCAAAACCGCCATTAATGCCATTAAAGTGTTGATCCATATCCATTGATGGCTTGTCGCTGGTAGGCTTGCCCACTATTCTGGCAGGAACACCAGCGGCAGTGGTGTGAGGGGGGACAGGCTGTAACACTACCGAACCTGCGCCAATTTTGGCTCCGGTTCCGACTTCAATATTACCCAGAATTTTTGCTCCAGCACCAATCATGACCCCTTCACGAATTTTAGGGTGGCGATCGCCACTGGTTTTTCCTGTTCCCCCCAGTGTCACGCCTTGTAAAATCGATACATCATTCTCAATGACCGCAGTTTCCCCCACCACAATAGCAGTAGCATGGTCCAGCATAATGCCGCAGCCAATTTTCGCCGCCGGGTGAATATCAACCTGAAATGAAACAGAGACCTGATTCTGTAAAAAAATTGCCAGTGCCTGGCGCCCTTCATTCCAGAGCCAGTGACCAATTCGGTAGGCCTGAAGTGCATGGAAACCTTTCAGGTAGAGTAATGGCGTAGAGTATTTGTCCACTGCCGGATCACGGGTGCGCACTGCGCCGATATCAAACGCAGCTGACTCGATCATTTTAGGGTCAGCTTTATACGCTTCTTCGACAATTTCGCGAATCGCAATAGCAGGCATAATCGGAGAGGCGAGTTTATTGGCCAGCATATAGCTCAATGCGCTACCAAGATTGTCATGCTTAAGCAATGTCGAGTGATAAAAACTGGCCAACATCGGTTCACAATCTGCTAGCGCTCGCGCTTCAGCTTTAATATTGTTCCACACCCAATCCAGCTCTTCAGACGGCATTGCTCTCTCCAGATAAAAATAACGCCCGACAACCAGTGTCAGGGCGCTTTGATTACAGCATAACGATATGATTCATCACTGATGACTTCTTTCGTCTTTACGCGTACGACCCAGCAAAGTTAATGCTGCCTCGCGCGCATTTTTTCCGCAATACAGTACCTGATAAATTTCTTCGGTAATGGGCATTTCAACACCGACTCGTGAAGCGAGCTCGCGAACTTCTTTAGTATTGCGATACCCTTCCACGACCTGACCTATCTGTTGTTGTGCAGTATCAACATCAAGGCCTTTCCCCAGCGCCATACCAAAACGACGGTTACGGGACTGGTTGTCAGTACAGGTCAGTACTAAATCCCCCAGACCAGCCATTCCCATAAAGGTTTCCGGCGAAGCGCCTAGCGCAGTCCCCAGACGGCTCATTTCAGCCAAACCACGAGTAATAAGCGCAGTGCGGGCATTAGCACCAAAACCAATACCATCCGACATACCGGCGCCAATAGCGATAACATTTTTTACTGCACCGCCAAGCTGAACACCAATAAAATCTGGGTTACTGTAAACGCGAAAGCTTTTACCACAATGAAGTAAACGCTGTAGATCATCAGTGAACTGACTATCTGTTGCTGCCAACGAGATAGCAGTTGGTAAACCCGCAGCCAGTTCTTTAGCAAAACTGGGGCCTGAAATCACTGCGAGCGGGATATCATCACCCAATACTTCACGAGCCACATCCTGCAGTAATCGCCCCGTTTCAGCCTCAAGCCCTTTCGTTGCCCAGACGATACGTGCATCCGAACGCATCAGGGGCTTAATTTGGTGTAGTACATTACCAAATACATGACTGGGCACGACTACCAGAATATTACGACTCGCGGCTAAAGCCGTCGCCAGATCGCTCTCCAGATGCAGCGTCTCAGGAAAAGGAACATCCGGGAGAAAAGCAACATTACAGCGAACCGCCTGAAGCGTTGCGATGTGCTCAGGGTCATGCCCCCATAGCACAACTTGGTGACCATTTCTGGCAAGCGTAATAGCTAAAGCGGTGCCGTAAGAACCGGCACCGATCACTGTCATTGACGCATCAAGACTGTTCATCAGGCATCCTGATGATTCGCTGCACCTTCGCCCGTTTGCTGCTGTAAATAGCTCATAAACAGTGCATCAAAATTAACTGGGGCAAGGTTTAGCTGCGGGAAAGTACCGCGAGAAACAAGACTGGTGATGCATTCCCGTGCATATGGGAACAGAATGTTCGGGCAATATGCACCCAGGCAATGTGCCAGTTGATTGCCTTCAATACCACCGATAGAGAAAATACCTGCTTGCTGAACTTCGCAAAGGAAAGCCGTGTCTTCGCCCAGCGTCGCTGTCACTGTGACACGCAGAACAACTTCATAAACATCATCAGCCAGCTGGCTGGATGCGGTGTCCAGGTCCAGTTTCACTTCTGGCTGCCAATCTTTTTGGAATACGTGCGGAGCAGAAGGCGCTTCAAAAGAAACATCTTTGGTATAAACACGCTGAATCTGGAAAGCCATTTCGGTACTGTTTTGTTCTGACATTGTTAATCCTTTCACTTTGAATGTGCATAAATCTGCGATACGAAACGTAGATATCCTGAATAACTCAAGTGGCCCTCAACATTGCACCTGCATGACAGAGACACAAGGACTCACCCTGTGATTTTACACGCTATGTTGCAACCCCAGGGAGCGACTTAAAATATGAAGAACATACTTGCCTTAGCTGATCAGTGGATCAAGTCCACCACGAGCATCTAATGCATACAAGTCATCGCAGCCACCAATGTGCTGTGTATCAATAAAAATCTGTGGCACCGTCGTTCTGCCACTGCGGTTGATCATCTCTTCCCGCTTTACTGCATTACCATCAATGGGTAATTCCTGAAAAACGACACCTTTACTGTTGAGCAGTGCTTTTGCACGGTGGCAAAATGGGCATGTCGCTTTGGTATAGATTTCAATATTCGCCATGATTTACCTGAGTATCTTGCAGATTACTTGCCCTGCACTAACGGCAGATTCTCACCCGACCAGCCAGCGACCCCTTCTTTCAACAAAGAGACTTTCACAAAACCAGCCTTATTCAGTAAGGTGGCAGGTTCCTGAGAAGAGATACCATTGCTACAAACCACAATGATGGATTTCTCTTTATATTTGTCCAGCTCACCCAAATTACCTTTTTTAATATCACCAGCGGGAACGTTGATTGCGTTGGCAATGTGCCCTTTACGGAAATCATCCCGTGAACGCACATCAACGACGACAGCATCGTCCTGGTTAATTAAACGGGTCGTTTCGCCACGAGTAATCACTTTGACTTTAGAGGCTAAACCCTTAAAGGTGGTGAACAGTACGGCGGCCAGTAAGCCAATCCACGCCAGGCTCAATATGGGATGGCGGCCAACGAATTGCATGATGTCTTGCATGGGGGGTAGTCACTCCCGACTAAGGATTAAATAAGAAAACCAAATAAGGAGTATACATTCGCGTTGCGTCAATTACAGCCAGTCTGAATGATGTTATGCATATTCTGCGCTTTGTGACTGAAAAAAATTTGTTTCTGAATAAAACCCGCAGTAATTCAAGCCATTTTTGAAAAGCTATCGCGATTTATTGGAAAGATAATGCCCGTTGACAGATACTTGTCTCGTATCATGTTATCTGCTGCCATTACGTGGATACAAAAAACTGACTGTGCTTCGGAACAATACCCCAGGCATTTTGTCTCACAGTCGAACAAGTGGGGCATCCGTTAATCAGCATAACCCTCCATGTTGCCAGCTAAAAAAGATACCAATAATCGAGACAAGGGCAAGATTAAGAGATGACTGGTAAGCCGCTGTTCATCGTGAAATAATCCCAAATCATGAGGGAAACAACGATTTTATTGAAATCCTGGGCTATCAAACCCGTCATCCGTGCCAGCCTGCTCAGTGCTGGTGTTTTGTTGTGTGTCCTTCCAGCCCATGCAAATAATACGGATCAGTTAAAATCCCTCCAGCAGGATATCGCCTCCCAGGAGCGTCAAGTTCGCCAGCAGCAGCAACAACGTTCCGTGTTACTGAACCAACTAAAGGCCCAGGAACAAGAGATTGCCGCCGCCAGCAGTAAGCTGCGTGAAACTCGCAATACACTCTCAGTATTAAATCGACAAATAAGTGAAATGAATGCGTCCCTGGCACGACTGCAAAAACAACAGGCAACGCAGGAACGTAATCTGGCGGCCCAGCTGGACGCCGCTTTTCGCCAGGGTGAACACAGTGGCCTGCAATTTATTTTAAGTGGTGAAGAAGGCCAGCGCGGACAGCGTTTACAGGCTTACTTTGGTTATCTGAATACCGCACGCCAGCAAACTATTGCTGACCTGAAACAAACCAAGGAAGAAGTCGCCACCCAGAAAGCGGGGGTTGAAGAAAAACAAAGTGAGCAGCAGACCTTACTTTATGAACAACAAGCCCAGCAAACCAAACTGGAAAGTGCACGTAATGAACGACAGAAGACACTTACCAGCCTGGAATCATCCCTGCAGCAAGGGCAGCAAAAATTAACAGAGATGCGTCAGAATGAGACGCGGCTGCAAAACCAGATAGCTCGTGCAGCCGCTGCGGCCAAGGCCCGGGCTGAACAAGAAGCACGTGAAGCGCAAAAAGTACGTGAGCGCCAGCAGGAAGCCACCAGCAAAGGCTCAACCTATAAACCAACAGACAGTGAACGCTCACTGATCTCCCGGACTGGTGGTCTGGGGGCTCCCCGGGGAGATGCATACTGGCCTGTACGTGGTTCATTACTACATCGCTATGGCGAACAGCTGCAAGGTGAGCTACGTTGGAAAGGGATTGTTATTTCCGCGGCGGAAGGGTCTGAAGTTAAAGCCATTGCCGATGGCCGTGTGATCCTGGCAGACTGGCTACAGGGTTATGGGTTAGTCGTCGTCGTGGAACATGGTAAAGGTGATATGAGCCTCTATGGCTACAACCAGAGTGCTCTGGTCAAAGTAGGTAGTCAAGTACGTGCCGGTCAGCCAATTGCTCTGGTCGGTAGCAGTGGTGGTCAGGGCCGCCCATCACTCTATTTTGAAATCCGTCGCCAAGGCCAGGCCGTGAACCCACAACCGTGGTTGGGGAAATAAGTTTTGCCATTGCTTCGTACATTTTGCTTCACCATTGCCTGTGGATTAATGCCAGTCGGTGCTGCTTTCGCCGGAAAGCTTGCCATTGTCATTGATGACTTCGGTTATCGTCCACAACAGGAAAACCAAGTTCTGGCTTTGCCCGCCAATGTTTCTGTTGCGGTGCTGCCCAATGCCCCCCACGCCAGAGAGATGGCAATCAAAGCACATAATCAAGGGCATGAGGTTTTAATTCATCTCCCTATGGCCCCGCTCAGTAAACAACCCCTGGAAAAAGATACTCTACGACCAGAGATGAGCAGCAGTGAAATAGCACGTATCATTCGTGAGGCGGTCGATAAAGTTCCCCATGCTGTGGGTCTGAATAACCATATGGGAAGCGCCATGACGTCAAGTCTGCCGGGTATGCAGAAAGTCATGCAGGCACTGGAGCAATATAACCTCTATTTCCTTGATAGCATGACCATCGGCAACAGTCAGGCCATGCGTGCCGCAAACGGTACCGGTGTTAAGGTCATCAAACGCAAAGTGTTTCTCGATGACAGTCAGAAAGAAGCGGATATTCGCATGCAATTTAATCGGGCGATCCAGGTCGCCCGGCGTGATGGTTCTGCCATCGCCATTGGTCACCCTCATCCGTCAACGGTACGGGTACTACAACAAATGGTCTATAATCTGCCATCCGATATCACTCTGGTTCGCCCGGGGAGTTTGTTGAACGAAAGCTACACTGACCATTCCGTTCCTTCCACGACCATAACGCCACAATCTCCCCCCACCAAAGCATCGCCGCATAATCCATTCCGTGGTGTAGCGCTTTGTAAGCCTAAAAAGCCAATCGCACCGGTATATGCAGTCACTTATTTCAACATTGTGACTGACAGCCTCAGTGCGACGAAAAATCAGGCACTAAAGGCATTGCAGCGAATCTGGACTGGATCATCGACGCAACCTCAGGCGACAGAACCAAAGTAATAGTGTGTACTTTTGGCTATGAATGCTGATGGCAGAAAGACAGACTCAAAATAGAGTCTGTCTTTCTGAAGATGGCTTGCCATGAGATTCAATCTCATTATCGTTAATTAGATAACATGGTGTATTAAAGACTACCCTTAACTGGGCCCGGTCAGCTATTTCTAATAATCCCTCGTCATTATGCGGGAAGAAATTGTAATGTTATAATTGGGCTAATTTCGCCTGAGACATACGGTCTTGTGGCGCTCATTTTCTAAAGGTTAAACATATGATTATTGTGACTGGCGGCGCTGGCATGATCGGCAGCAACATTATTAAGTCTCTTAACGAAAAAGGTTACAGAGATATTTTAGTCGTTGATAACCTGAAAGACGGCACCAAATTCGCCAACCTTGCTGACCTCGATATTGCTGACTACATGGATAAGGAAGACTTCCTTATTCAGCTGTTAGCCGACGAATCATTCGGTGATGTAGAAGCGGTATTCCATGAGGGTGCCTGCTCTTCAACAACAGAGTGGGATGGTAAGTACATGATGGATAATAACTATCAGTACTCCAAAGAACTGCTCCATTACTGTCTGGATCGTGAAATTCCCTTTCTTTATGCTTCTTCTGCGGCAACCTACGGTGGTCGTAACCAGGACTTTATTGAATCACGGCAGTATGAGCAGCCACTCAATGTCTATGGTTACTCAAAGTTCCTGTTTGACGAATATGTCCGCCAAATTTTGCCAGAAGCGAACTCGCAGGTAACAGGTTTTCGCTATTTCAACGTCTATGGGCCACGTGAAGGGCACAAGGGCAGTATGGCAAGTGTCGCTTTCCATCTGAACAACCAATTAAATGCCGGCGAAAATCCAAAGCTGTTTGAAGGTAGCGATGGCTTTAAACGTGATTTTGTCTATGTCGGTGATGTCGCGGCAGTCAATCTGTGGTTTTTAGAAAATGGAGTTTCAGGTATTTATAACTGCGGAACCGGACGCGCAGAATCGTTCCAGGAAGTGGCTGATGCCGCACTAGCCTTCCATAAAAAAGGCAGTATTGAATACATTCCTTTCCCGGATAAGCTAAAGGGGCGCTATCAGGCATTTACCCAGGCGGATCTGACTAATTTACGCGCTGCAGGGTACGATAAACCCTTTAAAACGGTCGCAGAAGGCGTTGCGGAATATATGGAATGGTTAAATCGTGGCGTATAAGCAGGTTAACTGAAGCATGAAAATTCTGGTGATTGGCCCGTCATGGGTAGGTGACATGATGATGTCACAAAGTCTTTACCGCACACTCAAGGCGCGTTATCCCCAGGCGATAATCGATGTAATGGCACCAGCATGGTGCCGTCCTTTGTTAGCGCGCATGCCTGAAGTTAATGAAGCAATTGCCATGCCATTAGGGCATGGCACCCTTGGGCTGACCGAACGCAGGCGCCTGGGGCATAGCTTACGCAGTAACGGTTATGACAAAGCGTACGTCTTACCTAATTCGTTTAAATCAGCCTTAGTACCCTTTTTTGCCGGGATCACACAGCGTGTAGGCTGGCGGGGTGAAATGCGGTATGGATTGCTAAATGATTTACGCATTTTGCATAAACCTGCATTTCCATTGATGGTGCAACGTTATGTGGCACTGGCGTACGATAAATCAACCATCACATCTGCCAAAGATATCCCCCAGCCACTGCTATGGCCAATGCTCAACGTCACTGATGATGAACAGAAACGCACCTGTGCCGCGTTCTCAATTGACAGAGCAAGGCCTGTTATCGGTTTCTGCCCCGGCGCTGAGTTTGGCCCGGCCAAACGCTGGCCACATTATCACTACGGTACGCTTGCCGGGAAACTTATCGATGCGGGCTATCAAATTATTCTATTCGGTTCAGCGAAAGATAAAGAGGCCGGCAGCGAAATTATTGCGGCACTGACACCATCACAACAAGAATGGTGCCGTAATCTGGCTGGCGACACACAACTTGAAGAAGCGGTGATTCTGCTATCGGCATGCCAGGGTGTCGTGACGAATGACTCCGGTTTAATGCATGTTGCCGCCGCGCTGAACCGCCCCCTGGTGGCCCTTTATGGACCAAGCAGTCCTGACTTTACGCCGCCCCTTTCACATCAGGCCAAAGTGATTCGACTAATAGAAGGCTATCATAAGGTTCGTAAGGGCGACGCTGCCGAAGGCTATCACCAAAGCCTGATTGATATTACCCCGGACAGCGTACTGGCTGCGTTAACGGATTTGCTGGCTGCCAGTAAGGATAACTAATGCGGGTACTTATTGTTAAAACGTCCTCAATGGGGGATATTCTGCATTCTCTCCCGGCACTCACCGATGCCATGACAGCATTGCCAGGCATCCGTTTTGACTGGGTCGTTGAAGAAGGCTTTGCGCAAATTCCAGGCTGGCACCCGGCGGTGGATAAAGTCATACCTATTGCTATCCGCCGCTGGCGAAAGCATTGGTTTTCTGGCGAAAATCGAGCCGACAGAGCAAAATTCTATCAAGAGTTACATAGCCGACACTATGACTGCGTCATCGATGCACAGGGCCTTATTAAAAGTGCACTGCTGGTGACCCGTAAAGCTTATGGTGTCAAGCACGGCATGGACTGGCGTAGTGCCCGGGAACCCTTGGCTTGCCTGTTTTATAACTATCGCCACCATGCTAGCTGGCAGCTCCATGCCGTAGAACGTATTCGCGAGCTGTTTGCTCAAAGTCTGGGTTATAACAAGCCTGAACAGCAAGGTGATTATGCGATTGCCCGTCATTTTCCGACTCTTCTGAATGATAATAGTGCGGGCTATGCAGTATTTTTACACGCGACAACACGAGATGATAAACACTGGCCTGAAACTCAGTGGCGAAAACTGCTCAGTTTAATGGCAAATAGTGGATTACGCGTTAAGCTTCCATGGGGTGCAGCCCATGAAGAAGCCCGGGCGAAAAGACTGGCTGAAGGCTACGACTTTGTTGAGGTATTACCTCGCCTGAGTCTTGAAGATGTTGCCAAAGTTATCGCCGGTGCGCAGTTTGTTGTATCCGTTGATACTGGACTAAGCCATCTTACGGCAGCACTCGGACGCCCTAATATCACGCTCTATGGACCAACAGACCCGGGGTTAATTGGGGGTTATGGAAAAAATCAGTTTGCTTTACGTCGGGGAACCACCATGGCGGAAATTTCGCCCGAAGACGTAATAGCAGCATTAAAGGATGAATTGAACATATGAATAGTATATTCAAACAGCTCTATCGCTACTCTCATCCGCGATCCTACAGGCATAATGAAAACCTATGGCCTTATGTAAAAATAAACCGGGCCAGCACGGGCGATATCTCTGCACTGAAAATTAATGGCCAACCCATCCCCGTCGTTGATCTCAGCTCCCTGAAAAATAAGTTCCAGGGAGACCTGTTGTTTATCGCCTCTGGCCCATCCGTTAATGAAACTGATTTTTCACAATTATCGGCAATACCTGCCATGGGAGTTAATGGTTCAATATCTATACGGGAAAATATCAATTTTTTATTTTATGTTATTATTGATATGACTTTTATTGATCAACGTCCGTTGATTATTCAAGAGATTATTTCCCGGGAAGATTTTTATTTCTTTACCACTATGCATGGCATTTTAAAAATAACAAATGAATTTGGCCATCATAAAATAAAATGCAAAATATGTCTGATTGAGGATGCGTGCTATAAAATATATCAATCTTGTCTGTCTGATAAAAATACGAAAGAACAGTATCAGCAGTCCCCTACTATTATCTTTGATAAAAACAATGAGCATATTGCTTTTAACAAAGATATCAGAACAGGGATTTTTGATTCTGGGACTGTTGCCTATTGGGCATTACAGATTATTTTCTTTTTAGGCTTCGAAAGGATTATCATGGCCGGACTTGATATGAATAACTTCAATAAACCTCGATTTTATGAAAGCACTACCGAGATATCACCATCATTTCTTGAGAGTAAGTTACATACATCAATTATTCCATCCTTCCGTCTTGCCAGCTGTATTTTTAAAGAAAATGATATATCCGTAATTAATTTATCAAAAAATAGCGCCATAGACTCCTCCATTTTTCACAAGGGTAACGTTAGTGACATTTAATAAAAGAAACGCCTTATCATCTTTAATGTTATTGATGTTTTCACTGTTCATCTTTTTTTTGCCAATCTTTGGTGGTTTGACAAGAGTTAATAATTTATTTCACCTGTCATTATTATTATTTATTGGCATGGTCGTCGTCTGTCGACGTGAAATTTATACTACCGTTATTAAAGGCAATCATTACCAGCAGGATAGAAATGGTATTATTTTCATCGCGGCTTTTCTTTTCTATTATTCAATAAGTGGCTTGTGGAGTGAACCTGCTTTAAAAATATCATCAGAGCTAACACACAGTATTTATATCCTCTGCTTCCTCGTCATTTTTAAAGTCTCGGCATTACGTTTAAACCGGATACGTGTTTACAGTATTATCGTAACAGCCATTGTCTTGTTATGTATCCTTACGCTTATTTTTGCTGATAAAAGCCACATTTTTGTATCACGCCTTAATTATAGCTTTCCATGGGCACCAAATAATGTCATTGATCTAGGTGGGTATTTTTCTGTCGGTATCTTTCTGTTATTTATGATAATCCGCGATACAGGTAAAAAATGGCTCTATCTGCCTGCGCTACTATTATTTTCTGGTCTCCTCCTGACACAAAGCCGCAACCCCATATTTTCATTGATTATCGCCAGTCTGCCATTACTGTTACTTATCAAGAAAAATAATTTTCAGCATGTTGTTGCAATCATGGCCATATTGGTTCTGGTTGGCATCATCATTTTTTTCACCAAGTATGATCATAACTTACTCGTACGGATTGGAAAAAGTTACAACGAAAGCTTTATCCGCTTTGGAATTTGGCAAAATGCCTTTGATTTATTTTTACAAAAACCAATTTTAGGGTGGGGTTTTGGCAAAGAATTAAACTTCATAAACAGTGTAAATCAACATATTCATACGACTCATAGTCTCTATTTAGCCGTATTATTAAAAGGGGGGGTTATCGGTATGATCACCTTTTTATTGATGATCGGTTACGGCATGAAAATAGCCTTTCATGCTTTCTGCAAAGGCTACGGAATTGAGAGCTGTTTGTTTATATTTTCACTGCTGTTTTATGCAACTCAGGGAATGTTTGTCATTGAAAATCCGAATACATCATGGATTTTGTTCTGGTTACCAATGGCTGTACTCTACAGTACAACAGGGAAACTCAGTAAGTTAGAGTGACTGTAAATTCATTGGCCAAGAGTAAAACGGGGAGAGGGTTGCATTAACCCTCCCCCCGTTTTATCTTTTCCGCGAAGCGGTAAATAGCCATTAGCCTGCCTGAACAGACCCTTTTTTCATTTGGTAATATTCCGCCAGCGTCATACCTGTAACTCTGGGTTGTAACCAGGAAAATAACATTTCAAGATCCTGATACAACTGCTCAATATCCTGCTCAGTCTTGAACGTTGGGCTACCGCCTGGCATATATTCTGATGAATGCAGCATGTATTCAACATAATCGCTCCCCTCTGCCAGCGTTTTTTCAACAACCTGCTGCATGGTCTCTACATTCCCGTTCATAGGACGTAACCAGTTCACGGAGGGTGAACGCACTTTGCCCCTCAATTTATCGTAACCCGTTTTAATCGAGTTCAAAAAAGCTGAGTGCTTATACTGAATACTCATAGGAACTTCCAGTAGGGAGGAATTTCCTTCCTGAGCGATATTATTCGTATCCATAAAATAGGCGTGAGTGGGAAAACGGCTATAGTCTGTACCCCCGTTACCGCCAGGATTACCCTTCGCACCACACCAGTTGACTTTGGGTGTCACCGAGCAGTCCACCAGGTAGCCATGCTCGATAAGCAATGCCGCGTAGCGCTCGTCAAAGGCCCAACGACCAGCACGGTGACTGACCATTTTTATCTGAAAAGTATCTTCTAATAGTTTGGTTATAAAACTGACTTTCTGTTTCATAACATCATCAGAATACTCGATAAGGTAGGGCTTATAACGCCAGTCATCATCAGTTAATGCTGTTAATGGCGGGCTATTCCATGCATGCAAATGCATGCCAATTTCAGCAGTATTACGTGCGATAACATCCCGGGCAAATTCGATATAAAATGGGTCAATAGCCATTTCATAATTGGTCAGATAAACAGGCTTAAAGCCATACTTTTCACATAATGCCTGAAATCTGGGAAGGTAACGCGCATTTTCCGTTGTCAGATCACTGGTCTTTTGCCAAAGGTTATCACCTTCGGTATCGATGGTTATCAAAAATGCAGGCTTTGCCATCAGAAATTATCCCTGTCCTTATATCTCATGCCATATTAGAGCAAGACAATGCTTCTCTCAATGCATCCCATCACCTAAAATCAGTGGTTAACTCTCCAGTGGTAAATAGACTATGACCTCAACCATGCCCTCTCTGACACCGGTGAAACCGTCCCGTATTTTGGTGATAAAATTACGCCATCATGGAGATATGTTATTGATAAGTCCTGTTATTTCAGCATTAAAGCTGTATTCGCCACAGGCAGAAATCGATGTCCTACTCTACGAAGAAACACGAGATATGCTGGCTGCAAACTCAGAAATCTCACAGATTCATGGCATCGATCGCCACTGGAAAAAACAGGGAAAGCGCCACCAATTACAGCAAGAATGGCAATTATTGCGGACGTTACGCCACCGCCATTATGACATAGTGATAAATCTTGCCGATCAGTGGCGCAGTGCGCTTATCACCGCCTTCACGGGGGCTCCCGTACGTATTGGTTTCGATTTTCCGAAACGACGTCATCCATTCTGGCGATGGTGCCATACCCAACTGGCCTCCACAGCGACTCACCAAAAACAGCATACCGTTGAACAGAATCTTTCAATCCTGGCGCCACTGGGAGTGAATACACAGGATATCCCGGTGACCATGGGTTACACGCAGGAAGACTGGCAAGCCTGCCAGCAGTTACTGCCTGCTGAGGTTCTGGGAAACTATGTGGTAATTCAGCCTACTTCACGCTGGTTTTTCAAATGCTGGCGTGAAGAAAACATGAGTCAGGTGGTGAATCAACTCTCCCAAATGGGCAAACATGTCATTCTCACCTCTGGCCCGGAGGCAAAAGAGATTAAAATGACAGAGAATATTCTCGCGGGCTGCCCCACAGCCCAGGTGACCTCTTTAGCAGGGAAAATAACGCTCAGACAACTTGCCGCTTTAATTGACCATGCACAACTCTTTATCGGTGTCGACTCCGTCCCTATGCACATGGCTGCAGCACTAAAAACACCACTGATTGCCTTATTTGGCCCATCAAAACTGGTATTCTGGCGGCCCTGGCAAGCACAAGGAGAAGTATTATGGGCTGGAGATTACGGCTCGTTACCTGACCCGGATGATATCGATACCCATACCCAGGAACGTTACCTGGATTTAATTCCTGTTGAAAACGTCATTGCCGCAGCGAAAAGGCTACTTCCATGAAAAAATACCGTTTAGCGCTTGTCAGGCAAAAATATCGCCCTGATGGCGGTGCCGAACGCTTTGTCTCACGCGCTCTCGAAGCCCTGGATGAACATGATATTGAATTGAATGTCATTACACGGGAATGGCAGGGGGCTTCCAAACCAGAATGGCATATCCATATCTGTGACCCTTTCAAATGGGGCAGGATTAGCCGCGAACGAGGCTTCGCCGACGCAGCCAGAGCCTTATGGCAAGCGCAAAAATTTGATTTAGTCCAAAGCCATGAGCGTATCGCCGGATGCGATATTTACCGTGCAGGGGATGGTGTTCATCAGTGCTGGTTAGAACAACGTCAGCGTATCTTGCCCTCCTGGAAAGGGAGCCTATTATTTAAAGACCCTTATCATCGTTATGTTATGGGTGCCGAGCGGGAGATGTACACATCCCCCGCATTAAAAGGGGTTATCTGTAATGCCGAAATGGTCAAACAGGAGATAATCGACACGTTTTCCTATCCTGCCGACAAAATAACGGTTATCTATAATGCAGTAGATCAACAGCGTTTTACTCCCCCTTCTGATCAGGAACTGGCGGCTCTGCGCCAAAAATGGCAGCTTCCCCTGCATGCAACCTGCCTTGTTTTTGTAGGTTCAGGCTTTGAGCGCAAAGGCCTGGCTCAGGCTATTCGGGCAATAGCCCCCACAGACCGTCACTTAATCGTGGTAGGTAAAGATAAAGAGAGCTCCCGTTATCAATCGCTTGCCAGGAGTCTGGGCTGTGAAGATCGTGTCCATCTTTTCGGCATGCAACACGAAACACTGCCTTTTTATCAAATGGCAGATGGTTTACTGTTGCCGACACTTTATGACCCTTTCCCTAATGTCATCCTTGAAGCTATGGCCTGTGGGTTGCCCGTGATCACGTCCACCCGCTGTGGCGGTGCAGAGTTTATTACTCAAGGCCAAAATGGTTACGTTTGCGATGCGCTGGATATCACTTCATTGCAAGAAGCCGTGATGGCGCTCCCTGCTCGTGCCCTGGGATCTCAGCAAGGCTCTCTCGCCCGGGAAAGGATCCTGCCTTGCACTTCAAAACATTTGTCATCTCAACTCATTGAGCTTTATCAAAAAGTGATGGGGACAGTATGAATATTCTCTTTATTATCGATGGACTCCCAGGCGGAGGCGCGGAGAAGGTGGTATTAACCCTCGCCGAAAATTTCATCCATGAAGGGGATAAGGTTTCGTTATTCTCACTGCGGGATGTTTGTGAGTACCCTATTCCCGAAGGGGTGAATTACAGGGTAATCAAGGATACGGACAGGTCTCCCTGGCGCAAACTGACTGAACTGTCACGGCGAGCACGCTTGCTGGACAATGCGCTGGCACAAGCCGAAAACCGGGGGAAATTCGATCTGGTTATCTCTAACTTACATAAAACCGATCGCATTACATCCCGCAGTAAAATTCTGAAATCTCGATCACTTTGGTTTTGCCTGCACGGTGTCTTTTCAACATCATATTTAGGGCACCGTACCGGTTTTAGCCGCTGGCTAAAAAAACAAAAAATCAAACAGGTTTATCAGAACCGCTGCGTCATTACCGTCTCAAATGCAGTCGGTAAGGATTTAACAGAAAATTGCGGAGTCACTCCGGCACAACTACGCACAATTTATAACCCTTTTGATATCGAAGCCATCAGAACACTCGCACAGCAACCCTGCCTCATTCCAGAACAGGATTATGTGATTCATGTTGGACGCTTCCACCCAGGAAAACGTCATGATCGCCTGCTGGAAGCCTACGCCCAAAGCCAGATTGCCGCGCCTCTGGTACTCCTGGGCCAAGGTAATACAGAACAAGAGGCCCGAATTAAAGGGCTTGCTCAAACACTGGGAATTAGCGACAGGGTTATTTTTAAAGGTTTTCAGGCTAATCCCTTGCCCTGGATTAAGTCCGCCAGGCTATTAGTGTGCAGCTCTGACAGCGAGGGATTTGGCAATGTTTTAGTCGAAGCCCTAATTCTGGACACCCCCGTTGTCAGTACCCGTTGCCCCGGTGGGCCAGCTGAAATACTGACCGGTGAGCTATCTCGTGGGCTGAGTGAGCTAAATAGCGCTTCACTGGCAAGAACAATGAAAGATATTTACGACAATCCCCCCGCGGCAGGACACAGCACGCTACAGCGCTTCAGCGTGCAAACTATCTGTGAAGAGTATCGCAATCTTGTACGATAAGTGACGAACAACGTTAATGACTCTCGGGAAACCACCCCAGGGCTCGACAGGGTCCTGGCTCGGCAAAACAACCGTTCTCACTTCTCATGCAAGCTTACCTGCCGAGGTTATCACTGTTGTTTCAGCCGGCTGCAGGTACTGAGAGCGGAGCCGGGTATGTCCAGATATTAAACGACATATATCGTGGTATCTGTACAATCCCCGCATGATAGTTGAAGACCTCAACATAACAGCTTATCCTGCTAATCAACTCAACCTACTCTCTGAGTTTGGCGTCGAGAGAGCAAAATAATAGATTTACAGAAGATGAATGCTTAGAATTCGTGCGCCGATAATAAAAAACGGATAACTCGCTTGGAATTACTGTATACCACCCTACTTTACCTTATTCAGCCTTTTGTCTGGATACGGTTGCTATTGCGTAGCCGTAAAGCACCCGCTTATCGTAAGCGTTGGTTAGAACGTTATGGCTTCTGTCGCGGTAAAGTCGCGCCGGATGGCATCCTGCTGCATTCAGTATCAGTCGGAGAAACACTGACGGCGATACCTTTAGTACGAGCCCTGAGACATCGTTATCCCAATCTACCAATCACCGTCACAACAATGACACCTACGGGGTCGGAACGGGCACAATCCGCGTTCGGAAAAAATGTACATCATGTCTATTTACCCTATGATTTACCCGGGGCAATGAACCGCTTTTTCGATACCACTCGTCCTAAGCTGGTGATTGTCATGGAGACTGAATTATGGCCAAACATGATAACCATTCTCCATAAAAGAAAGATCCCCCTGGTCATTGCTAATGCACGGCTTTCTGAACGTTCAGCCAGAGGTTATAAAAAACTCGGTCATTTTATCCAGCGTCTGATGAGTCGCATCACGCTAATCGCGGTTCAAAATGAAGAAGATGGGCAACGATTTGCCAACTTAGGAGTGAAACGTAATCAGCTAACGGTTACAGGAAGCCTGAAATTTGATATTTCCGTCACACCAGAGCTGGCAGCAAGGGCAATCACCCTCAGAAGCCAGTGGGCTCCACATCGTAAAGTGTGGATTGCCGCCAGTACTCATGACGGAGAAGAACGAATTATCCTTGACGCTCATCGCAAGCTGCTAGAATCCTTTCCTGATTTATTGTTGATTCTTGTACCACGACACCCGGAGCGCTTTGCTGATGCTCAAACACTGATAAGAAAAGCAGGTTTTAACTATATCCTGCGCAGTAGTAATGAGATCCCTTCCAGCAGCACGCAAGTTGTGATTGGCGATAGCATGGGTGAACTGATGTTACTCTATGGTATTGCCGATATCGCTTTCGTTGGTGGCAGTCTGGTTGAACGAGGTGGCCATAACCCACTGGAGCCAGCCGCACATGCGATCCCCGTACTGATGGGAGCACATACGTTCAACTTCAAAGATATTTGCGCAAAGTTGAAACAAGCTGGCGGTTTAATTACGGTGACAGACGCGGAGTCGATTGTTAAAGAGGTTTCCACCTTACTGACTGATGAAGACTACCGCTTGTATACCGGCCGTCATGCTGTCGAGTTTCTCCATCAGAATCAGGGAGCTCTCCAGCGACTGTTGCAAATACTCCAGCCTTATCTGCCACAACGGAGCCACTAGTGACTTGCCGCCTTTCCGTTGTAATGATCGCTAAAAACGCCGCAGACTTGCTTCCGGACTGTCTTGCTTCAGTGGCCTTTGCAGACGAAATAATCTTGCTCGACTCCGGTAGCCATGATGCTACCGTTAAAATTGCACAAGCAGCAGGGGCAAAGGTATTTGTGAACCCGCAATGGCAAGGCTACGGCTATCAACGACAGCTTGCCCAGGGTTATGCCAGCGGTGATTATATTTTAATGATAGATACTGATGAACGAGTCACACCTGAGCTGGAACAGGAGATTAAGGACGTTCTTGCCCACCCTCAGAAACAGACCGTTTACAGTCTGGCTCGCCGTAACCTGTTTCTGGGGCGTTTTATGCGCCACAGTGGCTGGTACCCGGATCGGGTCACCCGTCTGTATCCACGCACAGAATATCAATATAACGCTAATCAAGTTCATGAATCACTGGACAGTGCAGGGGCAACGAAAGTTCTGCTGAAAGGCGACCTGCTACACCTGACTTGCCGTGATTTTTCTGCTTTTCAGCGTAAACAGCTCAATTACGCCACAACCTGGGCACATGAGCGTCATCAGCAAGGTAAAAAGGTCTCTCTCGCCGCTATTTTTAGCCACACCGTTGGTGCATTCTGTAAGACACTGATACTCAGAGCCGGTTTTCTCGACGGCAAACAAGGCCTGTTGCTTGCTGTCGTCAACGCACAATATACCTTTAATAAATACACTGAGCTCTGGGCATTAAATCACCAACACACAGAAAAAGGGCCTCTATGAATACCCGAGCTATCTACCCAGGTACCTTTGATCCGATAACTCACGGCCACTTGGATATTGTACAGCGTGCTGCTTTGATGTTTGATACGGTGATCCTCTCCGTCGCCAATAGTCCGCATAAAAAAACACTCTTTAGTCTGGACGAACGCGTAGCATTTGCCAAAGCGGTTACGGCACATATTCCAAACGTAGAAGTCGTGGGTTTTAGTGACCTTATGGCCAATTTTGCGCGAACCAGGCAGGCGAATATTTTAATTCGCGGTTTACGTACTGCCGGTGACTTTGAATACGAAATGCAGCTGGCCTCAATGAATCGCCATCTGATGCCTGATCTGGAAAGTGTGTTTTTGATGCCATCAAAAGAGTGGTCATTTGTCTCGTCAACCCTGGTCAAGGAAGTCGCTCGCCACCAGGGTGATGTTTCACACTTCTTACCACCATTGGTCCATCAGGCACTGCTTGAGCGCCTGCGGTAATTAACGCTGGCAACGGCGGCAGTAATAAGTACTACGCTGCCCGTGCTTGCTGGCACTGATTGCTGTGCCACACAGACGGCAGGCCTCGCCCTCCCTGCCATACACTTGTAGTTCCTGTGCAAAGTATCCCGGTTTCCCATCCGACTGCAAAAAATCTTTCAGAGTAGTTCCACCTTGTTCAATAGAACGCGTCAGCACTGTTTTAATCGCCTGCACCAGGCATCTGTACTCGGCCTCTGATAATGAGTTTGCCAGCCTGTCTGGGTGAATCCCCGCAGCAAACAGAGACTCACTGGCGTAAATATTACCCACACCGACGACCAGCTTGTTATCCATCAGCCAGGGTTTAATAGCGATTTTCTTACGTGCTGACTTCTGTTGCAGATAGTCGGCATTAAATTCATCATGCAGAGGTTCAGGCCCGAGATGGGACAACACACTGCTCTCTTCCAGGGACCGCGTCCAAAGCCATGCGCCAAAGCGGCGAGGATCGGTGTAACGCAAGACTTTACCGTTATCCATCACTAAGTCTACATGGTCATGTTTTTCGGGTGGCTGCTCTTCCGGCAGAATACGCAAGCTTCCCGACATCCCCAGATGAATAATGACCCAGCCTTCCATCAGCTCCAGTAACAGATACTTTGCACGTCGCTGGACACTGATCACACGTTTATCACTGAGGGCATGAATTTCATCGGACACAGGCCATCGCAAGCGGCCGTTACGTACTACCGCATGCAAAATTGTGGCCCCCACTAAATGGGGTTCAATACCACGGCGACTGGTTTCTACCTCAGGTAATTCCGGCATGGCTCCTCCAACGAACAGATTGAGTTACAGGGTACAAAAAGATGGCGTGACAGTAACGTTATCCTGGACCGCAATACAGAACAACGTAACAAATTCAGGGTGGCAACAAGATGGGTAACCAGAATTCAGGATATAAAAAAACCCGGCAAAGCCGGGTTTTTCAACAAAGTGACTAAAATTACTTAATTTTAGCTTCTTTGTAGAGAACGTGCTGACGTACTACTGGATCAAACTTTTTCAGTTCCAGTTTTTCCGGTTTAGTACGCTTGTTCTTCGTAGTGGTATAGAAGTGACCAGTACCAGCAGAAGAAACCAGCTTGATTTTCTCACGAATACCTTTAGCCATGATTTATTTCCTCTAAGTACTTAGTACTTTTCGCCACGGGCACGCAGTTCGGAAAGAACTGTATCAATGCCTTTTTTATCGATTACACGCATACCTTTAGCAGATACACGCAGTGTGACAAAACGCTTCTCGCTCTCAACCCAAAAACGGTGAGAGTGCAGGTTAGGCAGGAAACGGCGCTTGGTCGCGTTCATTGCGTGGGAACGGTTATTACCGGTCACCGGACGCTTGCCAGTTACTTGGCAGACTCGGGACATGTCTATTCTCCAAAAATCAAATTAGCTCGAGCTTCGTATAGGGTTATGGCGCCTCGTCAGGCCGCAAGCCTGGTCCCTGGCGGTTCAATGCGAACCACAGTGCCAGGCGCATAATGCCAAAACCCGAGATTCTCAAAGGTGGCGTAGTATACGCTGAGTCAGGCACGTGCTCAAGTCCCGAACAGACAAAGATCCCTATGGATCGTGTGAATTGTTCTAAATCCACCCTCTTTCGGCAAAAGAAACGTACTCTCCTTGACCAATTACCAGATGATCAAGCACCCGAATATCCATAAACAAGCAAGCTTTGACAATACGGGACGTTATCATACGGTCAGCTTTACTCGGCTCAGCAATACCCGAAGGGTGATTGTGTGCCAGTATAACCGCCGCCGCGTTAGATTTCATCGCTTCTCGAATAATTTCTCTTGGATGAACTTCAACATGCCCCAGTGTGCCTGTAAACATCCGCTCGCATTTAATGACATGATTCTTATTATTGAGAAATAAAACTAAAAAAATTTCCCTCTCTTCGGAAATCAGTTGGCTCTGGATATATTCTCTGACCTGATGTGGGCTATTAAATGATAATGCCTGAACACCACGAGAGCGATAGTACCGCCTCGCCAGTTCAGCAATCGCATGAAGCTGCGCATATTTTGCTTTTCCAATACCACGTACTGCTTTGAAGCTGGCATAGTCAGCGGACAGTAATCGATGCAGTGAACCAAACTCATGTAGCAAGCTCTGTGCAAACGCCAGCACATGCATATCTTTGTAGCCAGTATGCAGAAACAGCGCAAGCAACTCAGCATCACTTAACGAACCAACACCATGGTGTAAAAGCTTCTCACGTGGTAACAATGGGGGATCTTGCTCCATATTTATTTTATTCCCTTAATCACCTGACAGCATCCTGGCGCATTATTCATTGTGACGCGATGACCTGCTTCCCGTCTTGAGCAGTAGCTCGACAATGGAAAAAAGGCGCGTTAGCAGGATTGTGATAAAATGGCTCATTAACTAAATTCTTCAACGGAAAAAAACATGACTGGGCTTTCCGGTAAGAAAATTGTCCTCGGTATCAGCGGCGGTATCGCAGCTTATAAAACGCCAGAACTTGTACGACGCCTGCGTGATCGCGGTGCGGATGTACGTGTAGTTGTTACTGAGGCCGCTAAAGCTTTTGTAACACCACTGAGTTTACAAGCGGTATCCGGTTACCCGGTTTCAGACAGCCTGCTTGACCCAGCCGCTGAAGCGGCAATGGGCCATATCGAGCTTGGTAAATGGGCCGACTTAGTGCTCCTTGCCCCTGCAACAGCGGATCTTATCGCTCGTGTTACCGCAGGCATAGCGAACGATTTGCTAAGTACTATTTGTCTCGCTACACCAGCACCGATTGCCGTCGCCCCAGCGATGAATCAGCAAATGTATCGCGCGACGGTGACCCAACAGAATCTTGCGACTCTTGCCGCACGCGGGGCCCTTATTTGGGGGCCTGACAGTGGGAGTCAGGCTTGTGGAGATATTGGCCCCGGTCGCATGCCTGACCCGTTAACACTGGTTGATATGGCGCTGGAACATTTTTCCGCTATAGATGATCTGCAACACCTGAACATAATGGTTACGGCTGGCCCGACCCGCGAACGCCTTGATCCTGTTCGTTACATCACTAACGACAGCTCAGGTAAGATGGGCTACGCCATCGCGGCGGCGGCGGCGGCACGTGGGGCCAATGTCACCCTGGTTTCAGGGCCAGTAACGTTATCCACCCCACCGGGTGTAAAACGGCTGAATGTCACGACAGCGCAAGAAATGCATGATACTGTCCAGGCAAATGTCACCGGACAGCATATATTTATTGGTTGTGCCGCTGTTGCTGATTATCGTGCAGCCACGATTGCTGACACGAAAATCAAAAAACAAGGTGATGAAATTACAATAAAAATGGTTAAAAACCCGGATATCGTGGCCAGTGTTGCAACACGTTCCACGCATCGTCCTTATGTTGTAGGGTTTGCCGCCGAAACAAATAATGTGGAAGAATACGCCAGACAAAAACGGGCGAGTAAACAGCTCGACTTAATTTGTGCCAATGATGTCTCTCATCCCGAGAGTGGCTTTAACAGCGACAATAACTCATTGCACCTTTTCTGGGAGGAAGGCGATAAAGTCTTGCCTTTCGCGCCTAAGGCGCGCCTTGGACACCTTTTATTGGACGAGATCGTTATCCGCTATGATGAAAAAAATCGACGTTAAAATTTTAGACCCACGTGTCGGCCGCGAATTTCCGCTGCCGGCTTATGCGACCAGTGGATCTGCAGGTTTGGATCTGCGCGCTTGTTTAGACAGTGCTGTCGAACTACCCGCTGGTGCGACGACTCTGCTGCCAACTGGGCTAGCCGTTCATATTGCCGACGCGTCACTTGCCGCAGTGATTCTGCCCCGCTCAGGTCTGGGTCATAAACATGGGGTCGTACTGGGTAATCTGGTAGGCCTGATTGATTCTGACTATCAAGGACAGTTAATGGTTTCGGTCTGGAACCGCGGCCATGAAAGTTTCACCATCCAGCCTGGTGAACGTATTGCCCAGATGGTTTTTGTACCCGTGGTACAGGCCGAGTTTAATCTGGTTGAAGAATTTGATGCCAGCATCCGCGGTGAAGGTGGCTTTGGGCATTCCGGCCGCCAGTAATGTGACTGACTCATAATACTATAACCCGTAATTAACGCTAAAACAGTCTGCATACAACCCAGTAAGCTAAGGGGTTGTATGCCTGTCCTGACAAGATGATTTTCAGGGGTATTCTAGAACATGGCAGAAAAACAGGCAGCGAGAAGGAATCGTCGCGAAGAAATACTTCAGTCTTTAGCACAAATGCTCGAGTCCAGTGATGGCAGCCAGCGGATTACTACCGCTAAACTTGCTGCGTCGGTAGGTGTTTCAGAAGCCGCATTATATCGACATTTTCCCAGCAAGATGAAAATGTTCGATAGCCTGATCGAGTTTATCGAAGACAGTCTGATTACCCGTATTAATTTGATACTTAAAGACGAAAAAGACACTCAGAACCGTCTGAGATTGATTGTTCTTTTAGTTCTTGGCTTTGGTGAAAAGAATCCCGGACTGACACGTATTTTGACCGGGCATGCACTTATGTTTGAACAGGACCGATTACAGGATCGTATTAATCAACTGTTTGAACGTATTGAAGCTCAACTGCGCCAGGTACTGCGCGAGAAAAAAATGCGCGACGGTGAAGGGTTCGTTAATGATGAATCATTACTGGCCAGTCAGCTACTGGCCTACTGTGAAGGCATGCTCTCGCGCTTTGTTCGTAGCCATTTCCGTTATCTGCCAACAAATGACTTTGAAAATCGCTGGCCACTGATTGCTGCCCAGCTTTATTAATAACAGGGCATTGGTTGCCCCCGGAGAAGGCGATATTTTTCGCTTTCTCCGGGGTAAACAGAAAGACTAAACGCCGTACTCTTCTCTGTACTGGCGAACCTTCGCCAGACTATCGGCCATCTCCGGTTTTTCTTCCAGATAACTGATTAAATCTTTCAGCGTAATGATAGACGTGACTTTACATTGATAGTCGCGCTCAACTTCCTGAATAGCCGAAATATCTGCACGACCACGCTCCTGACGATCAAGAGAAATAAGTACCCCCGCCAGACTCGCCCCCTGAGCCGAGATAATTTCCATTGACTCACGGATTGCGGTTCCCGCAGTAATCACATCATCAACCAGCATAACGCGTCCCTGAAGTGGACTTCCGACTAAACTTCCACCTTCCCCATGATCTTTAGCTTCTTTACGGTTAAAGCAGTAAGGAACATCCCGATCATGGTGTTCAGCCAGTGCTACCGCGGTGGTGGTGGCAATAGGAATACCTTTATAGGCGGGGCCAAACAGTAGATCAAACTCAATCCCGGAATCCATGAGCGCCGCCGCATAAAATCGCCCCAACAGAGCCAGACAACTGCCCGTGTTAAAGAGCCCGGCATTAAAGAAATAGGGGCTGGTACGTCCTGACTTCAGCGTAAACTCGCCAAACTTGAGTACCTGTTTATTAAGCGCAAATTCAATAAACTGACGCTGATACGGTTTCATCGACTGACTCCTAATATGATTACACGGACATAAAAAAAGCGACTATTCAGTCGCCTTTCTTTAAAAATTACTCTGCTAATGCTGCTTTTTGGGTGGCAATAATTGAGTCAATTCCCCCCCTGGCCAATGCCAGTAGAGTCAGCAACTCTTCATGGGAGAACGGTTCACCCTCAGCGGTGCCTTGCACCTCAATCATGCGACCATCTTCCATCATCACAACATTCATATCAGTTTCTGCAGCAGAGTCCTCAACATACTCCAAATCGCAAAGGGCTTCACCGTTTACAATACCGACAGAAACAGCAGCAACCATACCTTTCATTGGGTTGCTCTTTAATTTTCCACTGGCAACCAGTGCATTCAACGCATCAGCCAGGGCAACACAAGCCCCCGTAATAGAAGCCGTTCGAGTGCCGCCATCTGCCTGTAAAACGTCACAGTCGAGAGTAATGGTAAATTCTCCCAGGGCTTTTAAATCCACAGCAGCGCGCAGCGAACGTGCAATAAGGCGCTGAATCTCCAGAGTCCTTCCCCCCTGCTTGCCTTTTGCTGCTTCACGCGCATTACGGCTATGGGTAGCCCGTGGCAACATACCGTACTCGGCAGTTATCCACCCTTTTCCCTGACCTTTAAGGAACCGGGGTACGCCCTCTTCCAGGGTTGCGGTGCAAAGCACTTTGGTATCGCCAAACTCAACCAATACAGAGCCTTCGGCATGCTTAGTGTAATGGCGGGTTAAGGTAACAGGGCGCACTTGCTCGGCGCGACGGTCTGATGGACGCATGGGGTCATCTCCGGCTAAAACGAATGTGGCTGCGCATTATACGGCCTTAAGATGCTTATTCCTATCCTGACAGGCTTAGCACCGCTATAATCAAAAGATACATTAGGTTAAAACGGGTACGTACTATGATTCGCAGCATGACAGCCTACGCACGGCGTGAAATAAAAGGGGAATGGGGCTCTGCTTCCTGGGAGTTACGTTCGGTAAACCAGCGTTATCTCGAAACGTATATTCGCATGCCGGAACAATTCCGTAGCCTTGAACCCGTCGCGCGTGAACGCATCCGCACCCGTCTGACACGTGGTAAAATTGAATGTAATTTGCGTTTCGATCCCGACAACAGTGCCCAAACCTCTTTACTTCTCAATGAAAAACTAGCAAAACAGCTGGTAGAGGCAGCCCAGTGGGTCAAAGTCCAGAGCGATGAAGGGGAAATCAATCCCGTTGATATTCTACGCTGGCCTGGCGTTATGTCTGCCCAGGAGCAGGACCTCGACACCATTGCAGCCGAAATCATCATGGCGCTGGACGGTGCACTGGACGACTTTATAGTGGCCCGTGAAACCGAAGGTCAGGCCTTAAAAACGCTTATTGAGCAACGCCTGGAAGGCGTTAGCGCAGAAGTCACCAAAGTTCGGTCACACATGCCAGAAGTACTGAATTGGCAACGTGAACGCCTGGTCAGCAAACTTGAAGACGCAGATATTCAGCTGGAAAATTCACGTCTGGAGCAAGAGCTGTTACTAATGGCACAACGCATTGATGTTGCCGAAGAATTGGATCGCCTTGAAGCCCATATTAAAGAAACCTATAACATCCTGAAGAAGAAAGAGGCCGTTGGTCGACGTCTCGACTTTATGATGCAAGAGTTTAATCGGGAATCAAATACACTGGCCTCTAAGTCTATCAACTCGGAAATCACTAACTCCGCGATTGAGCTAAAAGTACTGATTGAACAAATGCGTGAGCAAATCCAGAATATTGAGTAACCTGTCAAAGTCGTTTACTCAGATGCAAAAATCACGTTAAGCCCGCCTATGGCGGGCTTCCATTATTGAAATCTATCATCACAGTACAACCCATTGCAGGGTCGCTCTTGCAATATATCTACAGGGCCCTATTCAATGTTCCTGTATATACAAATAGCACATGTTACTGGCTGGCAGATCTGCATCTGGATAAAGCAAGGGACAAAAAAATATATTTAAGATGAGAATAAAGCTATCGCCCCGATAAACGGATAGCATTAATCATATAAAGCGGGGGTAATAATAAACGGGCGAATTTAATAGCCAACCCACCCGTTTAATATAATAAAAATCATTCTAATGATGATGGATGATTTTCAAATAACTTTTCAGCCTCTTTGAAATCATCTTTAGCTTCTTTCAAGTCTTTTACAACTTCATCTTTGATTTGTTTAACTTCTTCTTTTATAGATACTTTTTCTTCTTTAGCGTTACCCATATACACCTCGACTCTATACGTGATTTATTATTTATAGCTGAAATAACCTAATAGTAAAAGGAAGTTCATCACTTTTTATCACTACAGACAGGCTAAAAATCCACTGTTCCCGGATAAATAATCCGTTCAGTGATGATTTTTCTGGTTTTATCTCCTGAATTACATCAACCATGACAGAAGAAAATCTTTACCACATTATTATTTTTTTGAATTGCTTCTCCAGTGATATTCTGTGGCGACAGGTATACCGGGCGATCATCGGGGTAAAGAGCACACATACAGATACTGCTGCGCATGGTGCATATTATGCTAAACACTGCTAAGTGCATCATCAGCCAACTGACATTACTAACTTACTGTTATATTAGAAAAAAACATATAGAATTAACTTTTTTAGTGATCATAAATTTAAGGGGTGGGTTGTTATGAATTTGAAGTCAATGGTTGTTCTGTCTGTACTGATGCTGAATGGGTGTGCCTACTATGCACATCAGCTTGGAATCGATGACCATTCAAAGTTTTGCTCTAATCTGGAAAGTAACGAACTTAAAGACAATAAATTTTATATTAGTGATACTAAGTTTTTCTATCTCACTAAAGAAGGAGATTACTATTCTGAGGTTGAGTTTAATCAGTTAACATCAACATCAATAGTTAACGTCAACTATGGTGGAACAACCGCCAAAGAGTTAAAAGATACCTCTAAAAAAGTATTTATAACCAAATTTACCAGCGTCGATACTAATAAAAATCTATGCTCACCGACACTAGTGAGTTCAGACTCATATCAGAAAAACTATGCCGATGCTATTTTGGGAAGAAAATTACTTATCTCGACTGAAAAGAACAGTGGTTCATCCGGTAAAGAACTCTATAATAATGAGAAAAGAAGTGGTTTAAATGTTACGTTCATATAAAAAACCAGTTTAAAAACTGAACATAACCAGGATAATCGCTACAATAACAGAACACAGGCCATTAATGAACCTGTGTTCTGTAAAAGGTTAGAAACTATACGTTATACCAACCATAAAATCATTAGATGCTGATTTTGATTCTGTATGATATTCAGTAAATTCCCCATCCTCAGTACCTGAAAATGATGCTTTAGCCTTGCCTGCATTGATGTATTTATAACTGGCATCTACTGAAATATTACTTGTTAATAAATACTTAGCACCCAGACCTACACCCCAGGCAAAATTATTTGAAGAGCCAGAAACAACATCCTCACCATTGAGGTTATTTTGCAGTTTTAGGTGGGCAATACCCATACCTACACTAACATAGGGTACAAAATCAGTACTGTTATGAAAATCATAATAGCCATTGATCATATACGTCGTAGTACGGACTTTATTTTTAACATCAATGTCAAAAGGCATATTTTCTATAGTAACGTTTTGGTTACCACTGGCTTCGCCTTGGCCTCGGAATGTTAAATCTAACTCAACACGCACAGGTAATTGATATTGTTCATTGAAATCATAACCTAAAGCTGCACCACCACCAAACACACCTTTGGTATGACTTGAGATCTTAGAGTTACCATTAGTGATATCATCACCATTAAGATCTGATTTATTACCATAATTATTAAGAACAGATGTACCTAATTTTCCGGTAATATATATACCATCCTTCGCGGATGCTATTGATGTATAAGAAAGCAAGACGGATAATGTTGATAATAATATGATTTTTTTCATTTTTTACCCTTTGATTAAATGCAGGCTAACCAAAACTTATTGTAGCAAATGCATACGCTATCATAATATCTAAAAAACGAAAATATTTTTTTGATATAACTCTATGGATTCAAATACCTGAAAGAATTAGCATCATCAACATTATAATTAAATACTTCATAAACGATTATATTCATCTAATGACAGCTTAAGACCGAATGCATAAGCCACTATATAATAAATAAAAATGGGCTTTCCCCTGAAAGCTACTTAGTGAAAAATACCTCCATAACTATCTGAAAAAAAGAAAGTTATGGAGTGTACGGAGTGATAATTTACTAAATTAGTATTTTTCCCACAGGGACAGGGTTACACCATCTCTGTTTATACTCACCAGACATCATGCCAAATGAGTAGACTGATGGAGCGTGATGATCAGCCGAAAGAGACTCCACTATTTGCAAGTTTCGCCACATGATCAGCGTACCTAAGGAATGTTTTTTGATTTTTGTGTCATAACCTATATTAATAAAATCAACAAACAGCCCATAATTAGACAATGATTTTATATTTAGCTGAAAGGCAACTGGCTCATCATTTATTAAAGCTATATCGCCAACAATTTGGCTTTTAAATTCAGAAATAAAATCTTTACCAACTGGGGATAAAGCCGCCGCACCTGAACGTCGGTCAGAATATAAATGGCTGTAGATATCATATAACTCATTTTCTGAATATTCTGCTGCACTTTTAAAACTACCACCATCAGAAATGAATTTTCTAATTTCTCTGTTTCTTGTAGAAACAGTTTTAGCCGAGAAATCAGTTGATGCTTTTGCGATCGCGACCTTTCTTTTAGAGAAAAATTTATATGATGCATTCAGTATATGCGCGGATTCCAATGCAAAGCATTTAGACTTGAATGGCATTAAACAACGAATATTTTTAAGGAATGGCGGCATTATTGAATATTTAGGCAATGGGAGATCGTTCGTCTGACTCTTTGGATTTTTTATATCATTACAAAGCCAGCCGTTATCAACGCAACATGCCCCAACATCAACCCCATTCTTCCTTAAAATAAAGAAATCGAATACGGCTCCATTATTCATAGCGAACTCTATAAAAAATGGAGAGGTTTCATTATTAAAACCATATTTTATGGCCAGTTTTTTGTAATCTGAGAAATCACACTTATCCCAGCCAGAATATTTAATTATTATCACTTGAACACTTCTTCATTGTTGTCTTTATGCGTTACAAATCCTGAAAGCCTCAGAAACCTCTATAATATCCAATGCCATCCCATTGATTTCAATGCATAATATGTATTTCCTGTTAAAAATCGTTACACCGGAAATCTTTATCTTAACGTACTGAAATTCAGACAGACCCAATACCCTGACACTTCAGCTGAACGTATGTGCATGAAAAAACACGGGTCCAACTGACTGTAACTTCACTCAGTTGGCTCAAAATTGGGAACCAGCCCTTTTTAAACCTAACCTGAACCAGCAAAACAATCCAGCCATCCGCGAACGGACTCCCTACACGTTTGCAATACACTCACGCTGCGTCTATCACATCTAACAAAAAAAGCATGGAAACACTTTGAAAAAGTGTAAATCTCTTTTACCGGATACGAATGATGCATCATATATATCACAAAAAAATACAATTAACCAGATGATTAATATGAGGTTTATATATTTATGTGGATGTAACAAAAAAACAACAACTTAAATATATCCACATCAGTATGTGTTGTGATTATCCGTACTATTTGCTCTCATTTTTTAAAAACAATGATAATAGTAAGGGTGGGGATCTAATTTATATGAAATACAACAGGAGAAGACAGGAGATACAACAAAGAGGACTGTTATTATATTCTGAAAAGAAAATCAGCATGTCGCTTTACATATCATATGCATAGCAGGCCTGCCCCCTATCAGGCACAGGCCTGCCACTCATTCAACGATATGCAGGGGAAGCAACAGAAAATCTACCAGAACCGAGCAGCATAATAGCGAGACAACCAATGACATAGAAGGCGTCTGTTTCGAGAGCCCAGGCTCCGACCTTAGTCACTTCCATAGCATGGCCGAAAGCATTAACCATTAACATCGCAACAATCATATTGATAAGAATAACCAAAGCAGCAGGGGCCGTTAAAATTCCCAGAATAACCATTGCTGGTGCAAGAATTTCACCAATAAAGACCCCATAGGCTACAAAAGTAGGAAGCCCTTTTGCTGCCAAGTCTGTTGCTATCCAGTCAATACCATGGCTTACCTTGGCAACGCCGTGAAAAAGCATCAACCCTGCAACAAGAATACGTAACAACAGCCGACCTGCGTCAGGATGATAAGTTAAAGAAGAAAATACACTGTTCAGTTTTGCGATCATCTTAACTTCCTCGTCAAAATAGCTAGCTGATAAGCGAGACAGAGCCCGGGTAAGGTACCAAAATAGTCAACCTAATCTGACAGAACCATGACTTAGCGCATCTATTTCATTAATAAGAAAAAAATGACATATCTACCAGAAAAAACTAACCGACTGTTAATTAATTGAATTTTCTTAGTGGAGATACTTACATGTAGAAAAAAACAATTACATTTATCGGAACCAGGATATCCCAAAAAGCCATTATCCGCTACTGAAGTATTTACGTTATTTCATATGATTAGCATGTTTGTTCCGATAGTTTCTGCTATCGTAGCACGCCTGTGTTTTGGTGTTATGCCTGGCAAGCTGGCAACAAAAAACCATTAATAGAATATGTATAATAACATTTGTTGAGATAACCGTAATGAAATTGTTAATTCGGTCAAGAGTACATAGAGTTTATTCAGCACTTAAAAAAAGCCCCAAATGTTGGGTATACTGCTTAATACTTACCCTGGCAGCATTAATTATTGTCTCAGGGAACTCCCCACGAGAGATCTATCCCGTGATTGCTGCCTTTAGTGTTTATTTATTCAGTATTGGCGCGATTGTTTTTTTGACCGGGAGAGTTATTTTAGCATTATCAATAAGTAGTCTCTTAGTTATTTTGCTACAATTAACTAATCAGCTTAAAATACATTTTTATAAAGATGTATTAATGTTTCCTGATATTTTTCTAATGGTTGATCCAGCTAATGCCGAAACTCTATTACATTATCCTCTTGCCGGATTAGCCGCTTTAGGCATGCTACTGCTGCTTGCCATCACCGTCGTAGCATCCTGGCGTGCTCAACCTCGAACTCAGGGATATCGCCCATTCATCTATGGTATCGCTGTGATGCTGCTTTCTGCAGTAAGTCTGGTTTCATGTTTCAGCATTTACCAAAAGCCCTGGGCTTCGATGTTACCAAAAGGTACAGGAGTACTATCAAACTTGGTGATGTCATCAACCCAGATTGAATACCAGTCACCACAATTTAGTAAAGAATCAGCTGCCTACTTCAAAGAAAAGGCTACAGCACTCAATCAGCAATCATCTAAAGCAGGTGGTACAACAACTCACCCGGATATCATTGTGCTATTGCAAGAATCGACTGTTGACCCCCACCTGTATCACCTAACGGGAAGCCAAAAATTACCTGACCTCAAGATGTTTGAACAAACGGGTAATGTAAAGGCACACACGCCAATGCGAGTACAAACTTTTGGCGGCGGCACTTGGCTTTCTGAGTTTGCACTGCTAACAGGCTTACGCAGTGATGACTTTGGAGCAATGAAAAACTCAGTTTTCTACTCTGCGGTCGATCATCTCAATGACAGTCTGTTTAAACAGATGAAGGCGAATGGTTACTACACTGTCGTGCTAACACCTTTTAATAAATCTGCTTATAACGCCGGACATGCTTATAAACAAATGGGAGTTGATAAAATTATTCAGCCTCAGGAGTTAGGTTACCCTGGCGATCTTTCGGAGAACCTTTGGCATATAAAAACTGCCGATATCCTTGATGATGTGAAGAAAATCCTTTCCACTGAAACAGATAAACCACTATTTATTTATGCGCTTACCATGTATGAGCATGGTCCTTATGATTCAGATCACCATGATGATTATGCACCATCATCAGGTGCATTCAGCCATTACGTTGAGAAAATCAGTACTTCGGACCCAGCGATGGAAGATTTCTTTAACTTTGTTGATACCAGAAAAAAACCAACCATTTTCCTCCATTTCGGTGATCATCAGCCCGGGATTAACTGGAATAAAGGCTATAGTACTGAGCTACCAGACCCTATGTATTTAACCCAATTCAGCTTGCGTGATAATTCAGGTTCTGGCCCTGTAAGCGATTTAGGCAGACTGACAGATATTGCATTTTTAGGGGGTATGATACTGGAACAAGCTGGATTAGATAGGTCTGCTTTTTACCAGGCAAATATTGATATGCGTCATTTGTGTAAAGGCGAACTCAATGATTGTGAAGATAAAAAATTAGTAGAGAGCTACAAAAATTATATTTATGATAATTTGAACATCGCCTCGAAGCCCTAATCACAGGTGAAACTCGCTCATGTTTTAATCTCATACTGATTTTCGTAACGCTTTAATCAGTATGAGATATCATGATAATAACGCGTTTACCGCATCGCACTATAAAATGACAGCCGATGGCTGTCATTTTATATACATAGGGTGAATTTTTCAGAAACGATAAGAAATGCCAAACAGCATATCACGGGTTCTGGTCTTAATTTTTGGCACAGGTAACACCACCCGGTCATTATCCTGTACAAATGAGGCACCTGCATTTAGGTATTGATATCCAGAAAAATATTTTCATTTACAGCATATTACCCGCCACCCCCCAGGCTCCATACTAAATTATTGCCGATCTTTGACGTTGATTTTGAACTGTAGCCAGAATCTCGATAATGATCGGAACGACGCATTTCTCGGCGTTCACTGGTAGACTTATGTTTAATGTTTGCCACGCCAAAACCAAAACTTATATAAGGTGTAAAGACAGAGGTGCGCCTGAATCCATAATAGCTATTGATCATAAAAATATTAATTACCACTTCATCTCTAATACTTTCCATCGCTATAGAACCATGGGAGCCAGATAGTCTAAGTTGAGATTGCCTCATATTATAATGGGGTTCCACTCTTTCCCTCGTTATAATTTCAAACTCAGACCTTAATGAGTAATAATAGTCATGATAAAAATCATAACCTATTACAACACCTCCGTTAAAAGCATTTCTTGAGCTTGAGCCACCACAATATATAGCTCGCCTTTCACTAAGTAAATCAGTGTCATCAATAGTCTGTTTGGAAATACTTACAAATGATGCCCCTAACTTGCCCGGTACGTAAAGTGAGTTTTTAGATGCACTCGCATATTGACTCAATGTAATAGAGTAAATGACAATACTGAATATTAATTTAACGTATGGCTTCATTTTCTTCCCTAATAATGCAACCTGGCTCACTTAATAATTTCATAAGTTTTGCTATCAAGAGAAAGTCTAACGTAGAGTTTTTTTAATAAAGCATTAAAAAACGACAACCGTAGTTATAAAATGGCAGGCCTTTTTTATTTGTATTTAATTATTAAGCTTTAATTGAACTAATAATAATTATTCAAATATACCTCACTCTCTATCGGTACTGTGTTAGTACAATTACATATCCCCTACTGACTGCATTTCTCTTCCATATTGCGCATACTGATCCATACCTGCAGGGCAGATAAAGAACACACGACAACCTCATTTTTCGCCCAACAAGTGGATTAGATTTTTTAATGCATAAGAATGGGGTGAAGAACTCTAAGTCTATTGTATATGAAGAATAATTCTAAACTTCAATAAGAAAAAATAACTCATTAGGTTTCAACTAAGAAAATCTCAATCGTGATGATTTTCAAAAAATAGTACTCTGACATCTCTTCTGGAGAGGTGCTGTTTTATGTTACTTCATATTCTTTATATTGTCGGTATCACGGCAGAAGCAATGACAGGCGCGCTGGCAGCGGGTCGACGTCGTATGGATACCTTCGGCGTAATTATCATTGCAACCGCAACGGCTCTCGGCGGTGGCTCAGTACGAGATATTTTACTTGGCCACTACCCGCTGACTTGGGTAAAACATCCTGAATATGTTGTTATTGTTGCTGTGGCTGCGGTAATCACAACCATGATGGCACCGCTTATGCCTCATTTACGCAAACTCTTCTTAGTACTGGATGCTTTGGGCTTAGTTGTCTTTTCCATTATTGGTACCCAGGTCGCTCTGGATATGGGGGAAGGCCCAATCGTGGCTGTTATTTCCGCAGTGATTACCGGTGTTTTCGGTGGCGTACTTCGGGATATGTTCTGTAAAAGAATTCCCCTGGTGTTCCAAAAAGAGCTCTATGCCGGTATCGCTTTTGCTGCCGCAGTGCTTTACCTCATACTCCAGCACTATGTCACCAATCAGGATGTCGTCGTGATTGCCACGTTGTTATTTGGTTTCACTGCACGTTTACTGGCACTACGCCTACGCCTGGGGTTACCGATTTTTTATTATAAACATACTGAACATTGAGCTGCTGCACATTAAACGGCCAGTAGCGTAAAAGCCGTATGGTAACTGCAGATACTGATGACCCAGTAAATAAAATCAGGATCTGCCGTTAACGAAAAACGATGCCATAACAAAGCTGGGGGCTTCCCACTACTGAAGCTTACCCCACTGATAAAGTGGCTTTCTGCTGTTTTCTCAGCCCATGGGCCGGGTTTTAGTCGGGTTGCTGTGGCATATTGCGGCAACTGATTATCGCTGGTTTGCTTTACTCCCTGAGAGTTAAGAATAACAACAGAGCCAGCATTATTTGGCGCAGAGACAAGCCCCGTGCTCAATAATATTGCTGCAATAAAATACTGAACGCACTCTTTCATGCTTCCTCCCTGAATACTATTCATACTGGTATATCCAAAGAGCCGGGGTGGTTCGAGTAACAGATTTTGTTAATTCGGGGTTGCCCCCTAAAAATCACGGTTGTTGCAGTGCATACGACATAGAATCAAGGGATAACGTACAATCCACAACAAAAAATAGCGTAATTGATGACAAAACCTACGCCCATGGTCAGGGTGTGTGTATACTACGAGAATAGAAGTACTTCCTTTTAAGCATACCAATTAAGTTTAAATCCATGGTTCAAGGCACGCTTTATATTGTTTCGGCTCCAAGTGGGGCAGGAAAATCCAGCCTTATTCAGGCTTTGTTAAAGACACAACCGTTGTATGACACCCAGGTTTCTATTTCTCACACAACTCGAGATAAACGTCCTGGAGAAAATCACGGGGAACATTACTACTTCGTCGGTAAACCCGAATTTGAGCAAATGATTGCCGAACAGGCATTTCTGGAACACGCAGAAGTGTTTGGTAATTATTACGGCACCTCTCGTCATGCGATTGAGCAGGTTCTGGCTACAGGCGTCGATGTTTTCCTGGATATCGACTGGCAAGGCGCTAAACAAATTCGGCAGAGAATGCCTCATGCCCGAAGTATTTTTATTCTGCCGCCTTCGCAAGAAGAGTTAGATCGTCGACTTCGTGGTCGGGGTCAGGATAGCGAACAGGTTATCAAAAAGCGCATGGCACAGGCTGTCGCAGAAATGAGCCACTATGCGGAGTATGATTATCTTATTGTGAATGATAATTTTGACTCTGCCCTGTCTGATCTCAAAATAATCATCCGTGCTGAGCGTTTACGCATGAGTCGCCAAAAAATGCGACATGACGCTTTAATCAGCAAACTATTGGCAGACTGACATCAGTTTCAGTATCATGCCCAGTCATTTCTTCATCTGTGGAGCATTTTAATTATGGCACGCGTAACCGTTCAGGACGCTGTAGAGAAAATTGGTAACCGTTTTGACTTGGTACTGGTCGCCGCACGTCGCGCTCGTCAGATGCAGACCGGCGGTAAAGATCCGCTCGTACCGGAAGAAAACGATAAGACAACCGTGATTGCCTTGCGTGAAATCGAAGAAGGATTGATCAATAATAAAATCCTTGATGTTCGTGATCGCCAGGAACAGCAAGAGCAGGAAGCGGCTGAATTGCAAGCTGTTACTGCCATTGCTGAAGGCCGTCGTTAATTAAATCTGCGGGTAACCCTTGTATCTGTTTGAAAGCCTGAATCAGCTAATCCAACATTACTTGCCAGAGGAGCAAATCAAGCGACTCCGGCAGGCATATTTAGTTGCACGTGACGCTCACGAGGGACAAACACGCTCAAGCGGTGAGCCCTATATCACGCACCCTGTCGCCGTTGCCTGTATTCTGGCCGAAATGAAACTCGACCATGAAACATTAATGGCGGCATTGCTGCATGATGTGATTGAAGATACCCCGGCTACCTACCAGGATATGGAACAGCTTTTTGGTAAAAGCGTTGCAGAACTGGTTGAAGGCGTATCGAAACTCGACAAGCTTAAATTTCGCGACAAGAAAGAAGCGCAAGCTGAAAACTTTCGTAAGATGATCATGGCAATGGTGCAGGATATTCGGGTAGTTTTAATCAAGCTAGCCGACCGCACACACAATATGCGTACTCTTGGCTCTCTACGCCCGGATAAGCGCCGCCGTATCGCTCGTGAAACGCTTGAAATATACAGCCCTCTTGCCCATCGGCTGGGTATTCACCATTTAAAAACAGAACTCGAAGAGCTCGGCTTTGAAGCTCTGTATCCGAACCGCTACCGTGTCATTAAAGAAGTGGTGAAAGCCGCTCGTGGTAACCGTAAAGAGATGATTCAAAAAATCCTTGCGGAAATAGACGGGCGACTTCAGGAGGCAGGCATTTCATGTCGTGTGAGTGGGCGTGAAAAACACCTCTACTCTATTTACTGCAAGATGACCCTCAAAGAGCAGCGGTTCCATTCCATCATGGATATTTACGCTTTTCGCGTTATCGTTCGTGACGTTGATACCTGTTACCGCGTACTTGGTCAAATGCACAGTCTGTATAAACCTCGTCCCGGCAGAGTCAAAGACTATATCGCTATCCCGAAAGCTAACGGCTACCAGTCACTGCATACGTCAATGATTGGCCCACATGGTGTGCCGGTCGAAGTGCAGATTCGTACTGAAGATATGGATCAAATGGCTGAAATGGGGGTTGCTGCACACTGGACCTATAAAGAACAAGGTGAAAGCAGTACCACAGCCCAAATCCGTGCCCGCCGTTGGATGCAAAGCTTGCTTGAATTGCAGCAAAGCGCCGGTAGCTCTTTTGAATTTATCGAAAGCGTAAAATCTGATCTATTCCCTGATGAAATTTATGTTTTCACACCAGAAGGCCGTATTGTTGAACTTCCTGCGGGTTCAACACCTGTAGATTTTGCCTACGCAGTACATACTGACATAGGCCACGCTTGCGTGGGGGCACGCGTAGACAGACAGCCTTATCCGCTGTCACAGTCGTTAGCCAGCGGACAGACCATTGAAATCATCACCGCTCCAGGAGCCCGTCCTAATGCTGCCTGGCTTAATTTTGTCGTCAGCTCAAAAGCACGTGCCAAAATTCGTCAGATGCTTAAAAATCTGAAACGTGATGATTCTGTCAGCCTGGGGCGTCGTTTATTAAATCATGCCTTGGGCGGCAGCCGTAAACTGGCAGAGATCCCACCAGAAAATATTCAGCGTGAGCTGGATCGCATGAAGCTGACATCTCTGGATGACCTGCTCGCAGAAATTGGTCTCGGCAATACCATGAGTGTTGTTATCGCCAAGCATCTGCAAGGTGAAGTCACCGCGACATTACCCAGCACAACCGCAGTACAAAGCACGCATACTCATCTGCCAATTAAAGGCGCTGATGGTGTTCTGATTACCTTTGCAAAATGCTGTCGACCTATCCCGGGAGATCCGATTATTGCTCATATCAGCCCAGGTAAAGGACTGGTTATTCACCATGAATCCTGTCGTAATATTCGAGGCTACCAAAAAGAGCTCGAGAAGTTTATGGCCGTGGAATGGGATAAAGAAATAGAGCAAGAATTTATCACTGAGATTAAGGTTGATATGTTCAATCATCAGGGTGCTCTGGCGAACTTAACTGCGGCGATCAACACAGCTGCTTCGAATATTCAAAGCCTGAATACCGAAGAAAAAGATGGCAGAGTCTATAGTGCATTTATTCGACTGACTGCCCGGGATCGTATCCAGCTGGCCAATATCATGCGTAAAATCCGTGTGATGCCTGACGTGATCAAAGTAACCCGTAACCGAAACTAGTGCTATGAATCCGCAACGTTATGCCCGTATTTGCGAAATGCTCGCAAGACGTCAACCTGACCTGACTGTATGTATGGAGCAGGTACATAAGCCCCATAACGTTTCTGCGATTATTCGTACTGCAGACGCTGTTGGCGTGCACGAAGTCCATGCTGTGTGGCCAGGAAGCCGCATGCGTACCATGGCTTCTGCTGCTGCCGGCAGTAATTCATGGGTAGAAGTAAAAACACACCAAACCATCAGTGAAGCCATCAGCAAGTTGAAAGGCTCCGGTATGCAGATCCTGGCAACCCATCTTTCAGGAAAGGCTGTTGATTTTCGTGAAATTGATTATACCCGTCCAACTTGTATCTTAATGGGGCAGGAAAAAACCGGTATCACTCAGGAAGCACTGGCACTTGCAGACCAGGATATTATTATTCCCATGATTGGTATGGTGCAGTCACTTAATGTCTCAGTTGCTTCTGCCCTGATCCTCTACGAAGCACAGCGTCAGCGACAGAATGCAGGAATGTATCAGCGTGAAAACAGTATGTTACCAGACGCTGAACAGCAACGATTACTCTTTGAAGGTGGTTATCCCGTACTGGCCAATGTCTCTCGCCGTAAGGGGCTTCCTTACCCCTATGTGAATCAGCAAGGTGAAATAGACGCTGATGCCGCATGGTGGGCCGCTATGCAGTCTGCAGGATAAGCCGTGAAAGGCCAGCTCCTTGACGCGATCCCATTAAGTGCCCTTGCTGGTGTGGGTGCCAGTCAGAGCAGTAAGCTTGCTAAAATAGGTCTATATACTCTTCAGGATCTCCTGTTACATCTCCCTTCACGCTATGAAGATCGTACTCAGCTTTGTGCCATTGGCCAGCTGCTGCCCGCCATTCATACAACGGTAGAAGGCGAGGTGATGAATACTAATATCTCCTTTAGCGGTCGTCGTATGATGACCTGCCAAATAAGTGATGGCACCGGTATTCTGACGTTGCGTTTCTTTAATTTTAATGCAGCGATGAAAAATAGCCTCTCTACGGGAAAGCGGGTGCTGGCTTATGGTGAAGTAAAACGTGGTAAATATGGGGCGGAAATGATCCACCCAGAATACCGTATTCAGAGTGATTTAAGCACACCTGACCTGCAGGACACACTCACTCCCGTTTATCCAACGACGGAGGGTATTCGCCAGGCGACGTTGCGTAAACTCACGGATCAAGCTCTGGAGCTACTGGATACCTGTGCCATCACGGAGCTACTCCCTCCTGAACTTAGCCAGGGCATGATGAGCCTGCCAGAGGCGCTGCATATACTTCATCGTCCGCCACCCGACGTGCAGCTGAGTGAACTGGAATTGGGTAAACATCCCGCACAACGCCGGCTAATTCTTGAAGAGTTACTGGCACATAACCTCAGTATGCTGGCATTACGGGCTGGAGCCCAACGCTACCACGCTTTGTCCCTCGGCCATGATGATGTGTTAAAGCAGAACTTCCTTGCTGCTTTACCTTTCCGACCAACGCTTGCACAACAACGCGTAGTGGCTGAAATCGAACAGGACATGACCAAAGATGTACCAATGATGCGTCTGGTTCAGGGTGATGTAGGTTCAGGAAAGACTCTGGTTGCAGCCCTGGCTGCGTTGCGTGCAATTGCTCACGGCTATCAGGTGGCTCTGATGGCACCCACGGAACTACTTGCAGAGCAACATGCCAATAATTTTCGTCACTGGTTTGCCCCACTGGGTATCGAAGTGGGCTGGCTCGCGGGCAAGCAGAAAGGGAAGGCACGTATTGCACAACAGGAAGCCATCGCCAATGGTCAAGTCTCAATGGTGGTGGGTACCCATGCTATTTTCCAGGAGCAGATACAGTTTGCCAGGCTGGCTCTGGTTATCATTGATGAACAACACCGGTTTGGTGTCCACCAGCGTCTGGCCTTATGGGAAAAAGGACAAGCTCAGGGCTTTCATCCTCACCAGCTGATTATGACGGCAACACCGATCCCGCGCACACTGGCTATGACGGCATATGCTGACCTTGATACCTCTGTTATTGATGAATTACCTCCCGGAAGAACACCGGTGACAACAGTCGCCATTGCGGATACCCGTCGTAACGAAATTATCGAGCGGGTACGCCATGCCTGTGAGGATGAAGGGCGCCAGGCCTATTGGGTTTGTACCTTGATTGAAGAGTCAGAATTACTTGAAGCACAGGCTGCAGAGGTCACTTGGGAAGAGCTCAAAGGTCAGCTCTCTGCATTAAATGTCGGGCTGGTGCATGGTCGCATGAAGTCACAAGAAAAACAGGCGGTCATGCAAGCCTTTAAACAAGGGGAGTTACAGCTGCTGGTTGCTACCACCGTGATTGAAGTTGGCGTTGATGTGCCGAATGCTAGCTTAATGATCATTGAAAACCCCGAGCGGCTTGGCCTGGCACAACTGCATCAGTTACGTGGGCGTGTGGGGCGTGGCGCGGTGGCATCACATTGCGTCCTGCTGTATAAGTCACCATTATCAAAAACAGCCCAACGCCGTTTACAGGTACTGCGTGACAGTAACGACGGGTTCGTTATTGCCCAGCAAGATTTAGAAATTCGTGGTCCTGGTGAATTGCTGGGGACACGTCAAACAGGAACGGCTGAATTTAAAGTCGCAGACTTACTCCGGGACCAGGGAATGATCCCTGAGGTTCAACGATTAGCTCGCCATATTCATGAACGCTATCCGATACAAGCCGGGGCATTAATTGAACGCTGGATGCCAGAGACTGAACGTTACTCAAATGCTTAAAAAGGAAGTGATTCGGTATCATTTCTCCGTGGTATGACTCCCCCCTGGCACAATCAAAAAACCAGCATTAACTGCTCAGTCAGGCTCATATTAAAGCCACCGCCCCTTCCTGGGGCAGTTTTTCAGTATCCACAAGGCGATGGCGACAAAATTTAATTCGATAACGTTAATCGGCCATTAATATGATCATTTTCATACCGTTTTATGATGTGTATGATTTACTGGCAAACGTTTGCTTTTGAGCCCTGGTCAGTTAAAATTGCCTACTTTCCCACAATGAGATAACCCTGAATGTCCGCGAATGCTGCAGATCAAGATAAAACGCAATCGATTACACCCAGTTATTCTGACGAATTGATCTATCGTCTTGACGATCGTCCCCCGCTGCCGCAAACGCTTTTTGCCGCTTGCCAGCACTTGCTGGCGATGTTCGTTGCGGTTATTACACCTGCGTTACTGATTTGCCAGGCTTTAGGTTTGCCTGCATCGGACACGCAGCACATTATCAGCATGTCTCTTTTCGCGTCAGGCGTCGCCTCGGTTATTCAAATTAAAGCCTGGGGGCCGGTAGGCTCAGGGTTGCTGTCTATTCAGGGCACCAGTTTTAACTTTGTTTCACCTCTGATTATGGGGGGGATGGCACTAAAAAATGGCGGTGTTGATATCCAGGGAATGATGGCAGCTCTCTTTGGTACCCTGATGCTGGCCAGTTGTACCGAAATGATCATTTCCCGTTTCTTACACCTGACGCGTCGAATCATCACTCCGCTGGTGTCAGGAACAGTGGTGATGATCATTGGATTATCACTGATTCAGGTTGGGCTGACTTCCGCTGGAGGAGGGTACGGGGCTCTCGCGAATAATACCTTTGGCGCACCTAAGAATTTACTGCTTGCCGCTTCAGTCTTGGTGGTCATTATTCTGCTTAACCGCCAGCGCAACCCGTACCTGCGTGTGGCTTCATTAGTCATTGCAATGGCTGTGGGCTATATACTGGCCTGGATGATGGGGATGCTGCCAGAGAGTACAGCACCCACAAATACCGATTTAATCACTATCCCAACCCCGCTCTATTATGGGTTAGGTATCGACTGGGGCTTACTGATCCCATTGATGCTGGTATTTATGGTAACTTCACTGGAAACCATTGGTGATATTACTGCAACTTCTGATGTTTCCGAGCAACCGGTCTCCGGGCCACTCTACATGAAACGCCTGAAGGGTGGTGTATTAGCGAATGGCCTCAACTCCTGTGTTTCCGCTATTTTCAATACCTTCCCTAACTCCTGCTTTGGGCAAAACAACGGGGTTATCCAGCTCACCGGTGTCGCCAGCCGCTATGTTGGCTTCGTGGTCGCACTGATGCTTATTGTCTTGGGTCTGTTCCCTGCCGTGAGTGGTTTTGTGCAACACATTCCAGAACCTGTTCTGGGGGGCGCGACGTTGGTGATGTTTGGTACTATTGCGGCGTCAGGGATCCGTATTGTTTCTCGTGAGTCACTCAATCGACGGGCGATTATGATTATCGGCCTGTCGCTCGCTGTAGGGCTAGGTGTTTCACAACAGCCGTTAATTTTACAGTTTGCACCTGAGTGGATTAAAACACTGTTATCTTCTGGTATTGCTGCTGGCGGCATTACTGCCATCATCCTGAATTTAATTTTTCCACCTGAAAAAGCCTAACATTCTGGCGTATCGCGAGTTTTAAACTCGTGATGCGCCTTTACCATTGCTTATCCTCCCCTTGAGCTATAACAACAAATGGTGCATAAATTCCTTATCGGAATGTCACAGGATGGAAGACAATGAAATTGATAGGAAGGCTGATAGTTATCGTGTCAGGCATTGTAGTGCTTATGCTTGTTGCCCTCTATATAGTGCTACAAACACAATGGGGTGCCCGGCAACTCAGCCAATGGATCAGTAATAATACCAACTATCGTTTAACCCTGAGTCATATAAGCCATCACTGGTCCACGCCAGACCACTTGATTTTTCAAGATATTACCCTGGGTTATGCTGACCAGCCGACAGTCATTGCTGTGAAGCATCTCGATATTGGCTTAAGTCTGCGGCAATTTTCAGACCCGCTGGATGTTGATACGATCTTGCTCCAGCAAGGCTCAGTGACGCTTCACAATAATACCCTTCCTTTACCACTGAAGGCCTCTCGTCTCCTGCTACAGGATATTACTATTGATAACAGTGATGGAGCATGGCCATTGCACGCTGAACGGGCAAATGGAGGTGTTATTCCCTGGTATCCTACGTCGGATAGCCTCTTCGGCAAAACCGCAAGTATTGAATTCAGCGCTGACTCGCTGACCTTAAAAGGGATTCCTGCCAGACATGTTCTGGCTCAGGGTTCGCTCAACAATGGCAACCTTGAGTTATCGACCCTTGGTGCGGATATCGAGCGTGGAACATTAACCGGTAATGTGAGCCGTACCAGCGATGGTGCATGGAAAATAGGCAACTTGCGACTGAATGATATCCGTTTCCAGACGGAACAATCCCTCACCGACTTTCTTGCCCCGTTGACTGATGCACCCTCATTACAAATTGATCGCCTCGATATTACGGGTGCCCGGCTGGAAGGCCCGGCCTGGGCAATCAGTGATTTAGATCTTAGCCTACGAGGTATCACCTTCAGCAAAGGTGACTGGCACAGCGATGAAGGCACGCTCTCCGCTAATGCACGAGAATTTATCTGGCATTCCATCCACTTCCAGGAACCGATAATCAATGCTGATTTAATCCCGCAGGGAATACTATTACGTCAGTTTAGCTCACGTTGGGAAGGTGGTTTAGTCCGTGCTAATGGGCAGTGGCTCCGGGACGGCGACAGTGCCCTGATGAACGAAGTCGTATTCACCGGACTGGAGTATACTCTGCCCGAAGACTGGAAAGCACTCTGGGCACAGCCGTTACCCCACTGGCTGGCAGAGATGACAATCAAGAAACTTTCCGCAAGCCGTAACCTGATTATTGATATTAATCCTGACTGGCCTTTCCAGTTTACCGCTCTGGATGCCAGCGCGAGTAATCTGGTGATTGCCCGGGACCATCAGTGGGGGCTATGGGATGGGCGGCTCTCATTAAACGCAGCCAATGCCACCTTTAACCGGGTTGATGTTCGTCGCCCATCACTCCTGTTAAGTGCAAACCCACAGCAGATAACCTTATCTGATCTCAGTGCATTTACTGAAAAAGGGCTACTGGAAGCGACGGCCACCATTAGCCAGATGCCACAGCGAGTCACACAGGTAGAATTAAAAGGTCAGAATGTTCCCACGAATATTCTCCACCCCTGGGGATGGCCGGTTAATCAACTGGAAGGAGATGCAAACCTCACCCTTTCAGCCTCTGGGCAACTGGCGGCTCAGACACCGTTGCGACCAACGGTAAATGGAACGTTACATATCACCGATAGTCATGGACAACAAATTCAGCAAGTGGTGAAACAAGGTGAACTGTTAGCGCCCTGACGTCACGTTCTGTCGGTTATTCTTCTTCATTTCCCCCTTCTTCAAGGGGGCCAAAAGGTTTCGCTGGCAGGACCATATAAACCCCCTCAAACATTGCCCCTTGAGTATTGTCACTATAAAGACTCACTTGTAATGTCACTCGCGCCTTGCGTCCCCGCGCAAGGCGATCTAAATCCCCGCTTAAGGAACCCATATCCGCAGATGCCATCGGCTTACCGACAATTGGGCTACTGTAGCGAATATGGGCATCAACCAGAATAATAGTGCCCCCCAAATGGCGTTCACGCAGCATTAACCAAATCAGCCCCCATCCAGTCAGCGTCGCCAGGGAAAACAGGCTACCTGCAAATAAGGTATGGTGTGGGTTTTGATTACCGGTTTCTGGCATGGTGGTAATAAATTTATGCCCTGTATATTGCTGAATACGCACCCCCATCTTTTCACTGAGAGGGATATGCTGATGCCAGGCCTGCTGCAACTGCCCACACCAGTCAGGACGGTGCAGAATATCATCCAGCGAAGCGATGGGTTTAATCATCATAAAATGACGGATAGGTGTCGTTTGTGGTGCGGTAATCTCACCCTGATTAACAAAATCAAGTTTGGCAAAAAACTCTACCGCATCTTCACGAGCACTACAGGTCACACGCTTGACCCCTTCCTGACGCGCGACAGACTCCAGTGCCATCGCGATTAACGTCCCTAAACCTTTGCCTTGCACCGCTGGGGCAACGGCCATAAAACGGATAGCAGCCTCATTATCAGCATTAATATATAAGCGCCCCACTGCAACAATCTTACCTTGTTCGTCCACAACCATTTGGTGATGAGCCGTCGCATCCCAGGCATCTCGCTCGGAACCTTGGGGCTGATGTAATGGCTTGCGCAACATTTCCCAGCGAAAATGGAAGTAATGTTCAAGTTCCTCTGGTGTTTCCGGGACAAGAAGATGATACATAAGCTGCTCTCTTATTTAATGCCATCGCAGATAAGACGCTATTCTACGGGTAGAACCTAAGACGGGGATACGTTAGACCTGTAGCCAGAAGGTCACAGGGCCATCATTAACTAGCGAAACTTCCATATCAGCTGCAAATCGTCCTGTCCGGGTAACCGTACCTTGTTGCTGACATTTTGCGACAAAATAGTCGTACAGTGCCTCAGCATGTTCCGGTGCCGCCCCACCAGAAAACCCTGGCCGCATTCCTTTCTCGGTATCCGCGGCGAGGGTAAATTGCGATACCACCAGAACACTCCCCCCCGCCTGCTGTACACTCAGGTTCATTTTTCCATTTTCGTCACCAAAAATACGATACCCCAGCACGCGCTGACATAAGCGATCGGCTTTCTGTCGGGTGTCTTCTTTTTCTACCCCCAAAAATACCAAAAGCCCGGGGCCAATTTCACCTGTGACGTCATTGCCAACTTTGACACTGGCACGGGTTACACGCTGAATTAATGCAATCATCATTGTTCCGGTTTGTTTTCTTCTGCTGGCTGCTTGAGCCGACGATAGTCTCCGAAGGTAGCGGTAATTTCAGCACCCAGCAAGACAATACACCAAGTCCAGTAAATCCAAATAAACAGCAAGGGGATCACAGCTAAAACACCATAAACCAGCTGGTAAGATGGAAACATCGTAATGTAGAGGGTGAAAATTTTCTTACCCAGCTCAAATAATGCGGCCGCAATTATCGCCCCAACTGCAGCGTCTTTTACCGGTACACGAATAGTCGGCACCAAGTTATACAGTAGCCAGAATGAGAGCCACGAGAGTAACAGGGGAAAGATCCGCAAAATGTCGTCCATCACACTATGCAGCTCTGATGCCCAGCGTAAGGAGAGTAAATATGAGCTGATAGCCACACTCCCCCCCACCAGCAAAGGCCCAAGGGTCAAAATCATCCAGTAGACTGCAAATGAGTAAAGCCGAGGGCGAACCCGGGTGCTGCGCCATATAGTATTCAGAGCACTGTCAATGGCATACATCAGTAACAAAGATGTAACCACCAGCCCAGCTGCGCCCACTGCCGTCATCCGACTGGCATTGGCAATAAATTGATCGATATAACGTTCAATAACATCACCCGTTGCGGGCATGAAGTTAGTAAAAATAAACTGCCGTAGCTGAACACTAATATCAGCAAATATCGGAAAAACAGCAAAAAGTGCAAAGATAACGGCCACCAGTGGCACCAGGGAAAGTAATGAAACATAAGCCAGGTTACCGGCCAGCGTCATCATATTGTCCTGGTCAATTCTCTGGTATAGCAATTTCCCCCAGGTTATTGCCGATCTCACCGTGTATTTTGTCTTATGCCCGATATTGTTTAGCATCTGTTTTTTGCAAACCACTCAGGGATAGTTTGTTTCCCGGTCACCATAATTGCCTCGATCCCGAGTTGTTGAGCACTCTTAATATTATCTTCGTTATCATCAAAAAAGAGCGCGTCATCTGCACTGAATCCCTCCTCTTCGAGGAGTTTAAGATAAATTTCCGTATCCGGTTTCCTCATGCCCATCTGCTGAGAAAGATAGATTTTATCCGTTGACTGCGCCACTTCCGGGTAAGCTTCTGGCCAGAATTCGCAATGCAGTTGATTCGTGTTGGAAAGCACCACTACTCGGTGCCCTTGTTGACGCAATGCCTGCATCACATCGATGGTTTCTTTACGCAAACCAACGAATATGGCTTGCCAGCCATCAGCAAACTGCTCGTAGCTCAAGGCCATATCCAGTTGATGCCCCATCCGTTGGGCAAACGCCTGATCACTGATATGCCCCCGTTCATGCAAGTGGAATGCTTCACCTATAGTAAAATTCTTTTGCAAACTGGCTAGCGGTACTCGGCTGTGATCACTCCAGACACCAAGCACTCGATTAAAATCGATATCAACGATGACATTGCCTAAATCAAAGATATACAGCATGGGTATCTCCTTGTTGATCTGGGAAATCCACTTTAGCGGTAAATGAAAGTTTTGACTATGAAGAAAAACAGGGCAAACGAGCATCGTGATCATTTTTTGGTGAGTAACAAAAAATATTGATATATCTCAACTACTAACCACTGTGAAAAACAGTTCTGAAAATCCACGTGACGTATTAAATAAATTAACAGCTTATAATATATTACGTCATTCATGGCCATTATCATTACGTCATTGATATTATCAATACCGGATTCACTTTATTTAACATACCGAATGATAACGCTCATAATTAATTTTTAACGTTGAACCCGGTTTATTTAAAAAATAAAAACCAGCCTTATGGAAAGATCACCACCAGAAATAAAACCACCTTTGACGCTTCATACCATTTGAAATTCCCCGGTATAATTAAAAAGCAAACAGTAAATCACGAAATATTAATCAGTCACTGCGATCCGGCTAACATATTAAAAAAACAATAGTTTATTTAAGGTATTTCTTATATTGCATCATGCTCAAGACCTGTACACTTAGCCGCAGAACATGCAAACATAAATATGTTTTATGTTCATTAGTAACCACGAAAAAAAGTGGGAATTCAAGTCTTGCATACCGCCGAATCATACAGAAAAAATTTCGATAATTAAGCAAGAGATGAGAATACAGGCACGACCTGTATCCAGTATCGCCCATTTACATCGCTTCAATGTCAACCCAACACTTACGTGGCGATACCAGTATCAGAAGGCCATGGCTGTTGCAACCATCGGAAAAATGTTGCTCCTCGCTTCAGGCGATGAAGCACTGCATCAAAAAGTATGGATGGAAACGATGAAACTAATAAAAAAATCATGACGTATAACTATATGAAAAGGATAATAATTACCCCGCTGTCCCAGCAAACCATTGACACAGCGATTTAAAGCTATCTCAAACAGCCGTCAATTAATTGATATATATAAAACAAAGGTGTTTTTTAATGATCATAGTCTGTGACAAGTCCGGTAACCACATCAAATGACATACATCGTTATGAATAAAATACATCGGTATTGTGTCAGCATCCTTCCGGACCCTATATCTATATGAAGAACACCCTCTGGTGCTCTCGTAAAATACCGTAAAAGTTTTAACACGATCATTCTATAAAACGTAAATATACCGATTGCGACGAAAGTATTAACACGACTGGCTAAACAGAGCATCAACTTAACTCAGAGAATATGGATAACAAGATAATCCGTATATTAATTTTATGTCAAAAACAAAAAACATCCCCCTTCAGGGGTCTTCTTATCAGGCGCCTCAGCTATCCAATACGTTATTGCTTCTGTTTGCTATTTCACTGTCGTGCATTATCATTGCCACCTCTTTTTTTTACATTTACTACTACGTAAACAATACCATTTCGGATTATCGCCGTCAGATGAATGCTGCAGCCTATAATGCACAAGATTTTTTTGATGATCGTGAAGCTGGGCTGAAAGCGCTGACTGATGCAATCATAAGTCTGCCCATGAATGTTGATATATTCACACCATTGATTCCTGATGTAGCGCCGGATGTGTCTGTCTATCCGCTCGGTGAAGATAAATACGAGCCAAAGTACGGCATTATCATGACCCAAAAAGACAGAGCTGAAATCACTCGAAATAAACTACAACTTGTCTATACATCCAGTGAAACGGGAAAAACAACCATCCTGACACCTGATCCTGAAAAAGCTTCACAGCTATCTGCTGAAAGTGAAAATCAAATAGCGACATTTTTGTCTAATCAGAAATGGCCAGAAAAGGAAGAGGGTTCTTTATTTATCTCATGGTTTAATACTATTGAAGATAAAGAAAAGCGGCTTTACCTTTATACTCCGGTCGATATCAATAACCCGGCTTCAGGCTGGTTAGGTATCAAGATTAATAATGTGGCACTCAATATCGCGCTCTCTACTCTCAACATGGGAAATTACGATCTTGTCGACCCTCAAGGTCGCTCAGTATTACACAGTGATATCTCAGCGTCTCATGACTATTGGGTTGGTCGTTTCATTACCGATACTTTCGGTCTCACCGGAGATACATTCCTTCCGGAGTATCTGGTATTGCGTAAATCTGTCGGTCGCGGTGACTGGAGCCTTGTGTACTCTTTGCCTGTTCCGCAATTGATTAAAAAACACTTATTATTCTTTCTTGTCGTAACAGTTATAACAGTGACTCTTATTATATTTGTTGTGCTAAGTATTCTATATCTGTCCCGTAGAGTACTCAAACCGGCAATTATCCAGTATTCAGCACTAACCGACAGTGAAGCACTGAATCGTAAACTCGTCGAGACAGTCTCTGTAGGGCTGGTGCTGGTACGCATAAAAGACGCAAAGTTACTGTTTTGCAATGAACTGGCCCAGAGCTGGGTACAGAGTGACACGGAGTGGTATTCGCGTATTTCAGTCGTCAACTATCCCCCCGTCTCGCATGAACTCACATTGCACGATGGCAGAACAATACAGCTCAGTTACACAGCAACATCCTGGGGTGGAGATATCGCCATACTCTGCGTGCTCAATGATATTTCCAGGTTAAAAGATATTGAGCACTCTCTTGTAGAAGCCAAAAGTATGGCTGAGTCCGCAAACCAAGCGAAGACACTATTCCTCACAACAATGAGCCATGAAATTCGTACCCCACTCTATGGCATTCTCGGGACGCTTGAGCTCTTCGCACTCAGTCAATTAAGCAGACAACAGAAAGAGTACTTGAAGACATTATTACAATCCTCCTCGAGTTTACTACGCATCGTTGACGATAGCCTTGACCTGTCGAGTATTGAAGCGGGTCAACTCAGGCTGACAATAGCCCCATTTTCCCCTATGGAGCTCGCTGAACTGGTGGTGTCAACTTATGCCGCTAAGGCAGAAAACAAAGGCCTGCAACTCTATGCTATCTCTGATGTTAACCTCCCGCATTTATTACTGGGGGATACAATGCGGATACGTCAGATACTGGATAATCTGGTTAATAACGCGATCAAATTCACACACTATGGCCATGTGGTATTGAGACTTAGTGTTGAACAACAAGATGATGATACCGTCAGGCTTATCATTAAGATTGTTGATACCGGTATGGGGATAAACTCTGAGCATCTGCTCCATCTCTTCGAGCCTTACTTTCGCTCAACAAATAATCTTACAGAATCGATTCCAGGCTCCGGGCTTGGGTTATCCATTTGTTCCCGCCTGACACAGGCAATGGGAGGGGCGCTGCACGTCGTCAGTCAGCAAGGACTCGGTAGCCAGTTTACTTTCGAAGCGAATCTGCCCATTGCCAGAGATGCCCATGCAACACCCCAGCCCTATCTCCTGCCGGAACCTATCTACGTTGATGGCGCAATCCCTGAGATAGTCAATAATACATGTGAATGGTTACGTCATTGGGGCGCACAGGCTTTCCCTCTGCGCCATAAAGCACAAGGGGATAAAACACGGGGAATCATGATTCAGACCTGGCCACCGTCACAGAATACAATAAACTGGCCAGGCAGGCTGATTATTGCCTTGCCCCCCTCGTTATGCCATGAACAAAACAGTCAGCATAATGCTGTCATAACCGGTGCCTATAGCATTGTTGAGATAGGGCATAGCGTGCAAGCGATGCAACAACAGAGAGCATCCGTACCCTCAGAGACATCCGCTTTTACTGTCATCACAGAGCGCTTTGATTTGTGTGTATTGATCATTGATGACAGCCCAGTGAGTCGGACTATTTTATGTGAGCAGCTGGAGCTATTTGGATGTAATGTGGTACAGGCGACGAACGGCCTTGAGGCAATGAAAATCTTTTCTCTTTATGCTTTTGATGCCGTAATGACAGACTTATATATGCCTGATATGAATGGGCTCGAGGTCACTACTGCACTCCGTGAACAAGGATATAAAGGAAGAATTATCGGCCTTACGGGTAACGCTTATCAGAAAGAGAGAAACCTGGGGCTTAAGGCGGGCATGGATAGTATGCTGCATAAACCTTTGTCGTTAATTCAGTTGCGATCTGTTTTACGAAAGATCCTTAAAAGCAAGAGCTGATACTTGGCGATCGTCCCATTAGACGGGACGTTTTTTTTCTTACCGACGTGTTTACATGAAGAGATGGAAACAAGCTATGCCGTTAATTTTCCAGGCCGGCTCGCACCCAAATTGTTAATATGCTCCCCACTATCAATACACGTCCATTATACTCAGCAGATTCATCCACGAAATAGGTGTCTACTGTTCATGACAAAAACGCCATTTACTACAATTACTTACAGCACACGCTGGCAACATTGGATGTTTTTCATATTAATACCAGTCGGCATCCTGTTATCAGTGGGGATGTACTGGGGGATCCATCGTGCGATTGAACAGGAACAACGTCGATTCACACTGGATTTTTTAACACTCGTTGACTACATCGATGAACAGGAAAGTTTCCTGAAGCAATTGAGGGATAAAAACGAAAAACTGGTGAAATTGCCTTTTCAGCGCACAGAAATTTTTCATAAGGTTACCGCGCCACTGAGTGGAGAAAATCAGCTGTTCGAGGCACAAGAATCGACGGTAACGCTCCCATTTTCGCTGATTTGCGAAACACAAACTCAGTGTTTTGGCCCACAAAATACGCTGTCTATGCTCGGTAGCTACCTGTCTGATTTTTACTCTTCATTCTGGGCCTCCTCCACTTATCCGGCTTCAACTGTTTTCTTTTTTAATAAAGAAGATGACGTCAGTATCAGCATACCCGCCGTGAATACAAACACGGGTATTGACCCGATCACCATGCCTGCCTACCAAGGCATTATTGGGGAATTGCGTAAAAGAATACCAGAAAAGTCTCCCAAAGATTGCCAGCTTTCTGAGGGAGGTGATGATGTCGTCTGGTTCAGCACAACAACGCTACCCAAACGACTTGTTGGCTTTATTCCCGCTGGCTTATCCCCTCGAATTCTGGACAGTTCTTCCCGCCAGCACAGCTGTATTTACGCGGCAACGTTAATGAATCGTTCACAACCGGATACCCTGACGGAGGATATACATCCCGCCCCTAAATACCTATTCTGGTTACAGTATCGAGAAAGCTCCTGGCTAACACATCAAAAACACGGATTGTTAATTGGAGAAGGGGAGCTGCCGGAAGAAGAACCAGGGCTGCATTACACCCTGGATGGGTTAGTACTGAAAGTTACTGATAAAACAGGGAACTGGACTGGTGTTTATCGGATAAGTTACTCCAGCTTTTTTATCGATAATATCTGGTTATTATCAACCACCATCTTTCTATTACTGTTCAGTATTGCTGCCTGTCTTCTTTATATGCGCTGGTATAACCTCCGGGTGCTTTTACCGGCACAGAAGGCGCAGCATGAAATACTCGAAAGCGATGCATTTAACCGGACGCTGCTGCAGACCGCACCTATCGCACTCTGTCTCATCGCTCGCGATGATGGTCGTGTCATCTTTGCCAATGATCTCGCACTTGAGTGGCTGGGTGCAGATATCGAACAGCAGCTACCAGACTCTGATGCAATGAGACAACTGCTGAGTAAGGTGCAATATGCTGTAGAAGACGGCACGATTGAACAGCTTGAGATTAATGATCAGCGCACACTCTATGTTGCTTACGCCCCGACACGTTACCTGCAACAAAATATTACCCTGTGTGCTTTTACTGATGTCAGCTCTTATGCCGAAATAGAACGCAATCTGACCAATGCAAGAGAAGCCGCAGATGAAGCTAACGAAGCAAAATCCACGTTTCTGGCAACCATGAGTCATGAGATCCGCACGCCATTATATGGAGTGCTGGGTACTATGGAGCTACTTTCTTTAACGGCACTGGATGACCAGCAGCGTCAATACTTTAATCGCATTGAAGATGCTTCCCTGATGCTGCAAAAAATCATCAGTGATATTCTGGATTTCAGTAAAATTGAAGCCGGTCAGCTTCAGCTGGATATGACGCCATTCAGCCTGATGGAGTTAGTTCAAAATGTAACTGGAACCTATGCCGGCATGGCGAATAACAAAGGGTTATTGTTATTTTCTCTTGTGTCTACCGATATACCGAAAAGGGTAGTGGGCGACCCGGCGAGAATACGTCAGATTCTGAGTAATCTCATCAGTAATGCTATTAAGTTTACTGATTCTGGTCACGTGATTATACGTCTTAGCCAGATAACGCGATCATCCGCAAAAACCCGTCTACGGATAGAAATATGTGATAGCGGTATTGGTATCAGCCTTGCCAAACAGGCTAAACTTTTTACACCCTTTTATATTACTAACACTGAACGTAATACCGCCGGCGGTACCGGATTGGGGTTATCAATATGCGCACATCTCGCTGAGTTAATGAACACAAAAATTCAGATCCAGAGTGAATCAATGATGGGGAGCATATTCTTTTTTGAACTGGATCTTGATATCGCTCCCGATACACCAGAACCGGCCTTAGACCTCACCAACGCGACCATTTTGGTACGAACACCACATCCTGAACTGACCACCAATATTTGTGACTGGCTGAAATTCTGGGGTGCACAAGCTTACCCCGTTGGCGAAGCGTCAGTACCAATGGATAATTCTGCTATTTTTGTGGAAATAACACGAGGCCCGTCAAATGCACCGGCTGACTGGCATGGGCAATATATAGGGCTTTCACTTTCAGGAGAGACCAGTACATCCAGTATTGATGCTTATCGTATTAACAGTATTGGATTTGGAATTAACCAACTAATACACAACATATCAATCGTTCCTTCTAACGAAACGTTACTGCCACGCTTTAAGTTACGAATCCTGATAGCCGAGGATAATCCGCTTAATCAGATTACGCTACGGGAGCAACTCAAACAGTTAGAATGTGAAGTGGACGTTGCGGATAATGGTGAAGAAGCACTGGCACTGTGGGACATCAGTCCATATGACATTATATTGACCGATGTAAATATGCCCTACCTTAATGGTTATGAACTGTCCCGTAAACTCAGATCTGAGGGGGTTACTCAACCTATTATTGGCGTAACAGCAAACGCTATGCGTGATGAAGAGCAACGTTGCTTTGAAGCCGGGATGAACGCATGGCTGGTGAAACCGATAAAATTGCGTAAACTGGCAGAGCTATTAAGCCAGCACGCTTCTCCGGACCAAATTAACGTTCAGGGTAACGTAGAATATCATTCTCATTTAGAGCCTGATGTCCTTCACAGACACCGCGATATATTTTTGCAAACCATGTGGGAAGACTGGCATAAATTACATGATGGAATCATGCAGAAAAATGCCGATATGATAGACATGACCCTGCATCGCATGCGCGGCGCCTTAGTGTTGGCGAAACAGATCGATCTATCATCACGAATCGAAATGGTTGAACACAACATGCGTCTTTTGGGATTAGATGAGATTATTTTGGCTGATGTTGTTGAGATAGAGCACGAAATTCACCTGTTGTTAACAAACATTGAAACAGAATCGATATCAGGAACAACACTATGAAAATGCTACGTATAGTTCTTCTGGATGATCACCAAGTTGTCTTGGCCGGAATGAAAGATTTTCTGGATCAAATACCCAATGTTCGTGTCGAAAAAACGTTTTCTATATCAACAGACTTGATCTCTTACCTGCGTGAGAATAAGCCTGATATTGTTATAACAGATTATAATATGCCAAGGGATGATACTTATCAGGATGGTCTTAAGTTCGTCGACTTTTTATTGCGTTCTTTTCCTGGTATGAAACTGTTGGTATTGACGATGATCTCAAACCCAATGATTGTTTCTGCTTTGTATGATGCAGGTGTCGCGGGTGTTATCTTTAAGCAAGATCCACTCAGTGAAGTACAAGCAGCACTGCGTATCGTAAGTAATAATAATAAATACTATCCGCCTTCATTTACAAAAAACACACGTCGAGATAAAAATGAAATGTCCTTACAGGACAGAGTTAATAAATTATCGCCTCGTGAATATGAAGTCCTGCGTTATTTTATTGCAGGAGAGTCAATCACCCAGATAGCCGAAAAACTTAACCGCAGCACAAAAACGGTAAGTTTACAGAAGAACTCTGCAATGAATAAATTAAATGTGGAGTCAAACCAGGATCTAATACGATTCTGTGTTGATAACAATATATTTGATTAACCCGTTATTAATATATTTTTCTGGTAATTGAAGGGATGTGAGTAAATACCATAGCGTATTACTCACATCACAAACCATGCCTTACTCTGCTTCCTGGCCTGGCTCCAGTAAAATCCCGGTATTGCATTATAATTACCAAAGAAAAACACCCTGTCAGCGTGACGCTCACAGGGTGGGAATAACCATCGAATAACGGCACCCGACTACGTTAGAATCTAACGGTTAAGGTGCAGTTTCACAACAGGACGAATTATACGTCTTTGCTGCCGCGTGAAGCGCGTTTACGATCGTTTTCGGTCAGGTGACGTTTACGAATACGAACAGAAATCGGTGTCACTTCTACCAGTTCGTCATCATCGATGAATTCCAGAGCCTGCTCCAGAGACATTTTGATGGCCGGAACCAGGGTAGTCGCTTCATCCGTACCTGATGCACGCATGTTAGTCAGTTTTTTACCCGTCAGGCAGTTTACTGTCAGGTCATTAGAACGACTATGGATACCAATAATTTGCCCTTCATAAACTTCAGCACCATGACCGAGGAACAATTTACCACGATCTTGTAAGCTAAACAGTGCGAAGGCAACGGCTTTACCCTGACCATTAGAGATCAACACGCCATTCTGACGCTGACCAATATCACCAGGACGAACATCATCGTAGTGACTGAAAGTAGAATAAAGCAAACCGGTACCTGATGTCATCGTCATGAACTCAGTACGGAAGCCAATCAAACCACGTGCAGGGATCAGGTAATCAAGACGAATACGACCTTTGCCGTCAGGGATCATATCCTTAACGTCGCCTTTACGCTCACCCATGGCTTGCATGATAGAGCCCTGATGCTGTTCTTCGATATCCAGCGTCACGTTTTCGAACGGCTCTTGCATACGGCCGTCAATCATACGGTTGATAACTTTCGGGCGGGATACTGCCAGCTCGAAGCCTTCACGACGCATGTTTTCGATAAGAACAGACAAGTGCAGCTCACCACGACCAGAAACACGGAACGCATCAGCATCTTCAGTCTCTTCAACGCGCAGAGCTACGTTGTGTACCAACTCTTTGTTCAGGCGATCAAGGATCTGACGAGAGGTAACATATTTACCCTCTTTACCGCAGAACGGAGAGGTATTGACGTTAAAGAACATGCTGACCGTCGGTTCATCAACTGACAGTGCAGGCAGAGCTTCAACATTCTGCGTATCACACAGTGTGTCAGAGATGTTCAGTTCGCCCAGACCGGTAATTGCGATAATATCGCCCGCTTCAGCTTCGGTGGCCTCAATACGCTCCAGACCAAGGTGGCCCAGTACTTTACCCACTTTACCGTTACGTGTTTTACCTTCGCTATCAATAATGGTGATCTGCTGGTTAGGTTTAACCTTACCGCGCTTGATACGACCAATACCGATAACACCTACGTAGTTGTTGTAATCCAGCTGAGAGATCTGCATCTGGAATGGACCATCAACATCAACACTGGGTGCTGGAACATGGTCGATAATCGCCTGATACAGCGGGGTCATATCAGCCGCCATATCACTATGGTCGTTACCAGCGATCCCATTCAGTGCTGATGCATAAATGATTGGGAAATCAAGCTGGTCGTCTGTGGCGTCAAGGTTAACGAACAGATCAAATACTTGGTCAACTACCCAGTCAGGACGAGCGCCTGGACGGTCAACTTTATTGATAACAACGATAGGTTTTAAACCATGGTCAAACGCTTTCTTGGTGACGAAACGCGTTTGTGGCATAGGACCATCCATTGCATCAACAACCAGCAATACAGAGTCAACCATAGACATTACGCGTTCAACTTCACCACCGAAATCGGCGTGTCCTGGGGTATCAACGATATTGATACGATAGCCATTCCAGTTGATAGCAGTATTTTTAGCGAGGATGGTAATCCCACGCTCTTTCTCCAGGTCATTGGAGTCCATCACACGTTCGGCGGCTTCAGCACGTTCGCTGAAAGTACCGGATTGTTGTAACAACTTGTCAACCAAAGTAGTTTTACCATGGTCAACGTGCGCGATGATGGCGATATTACGCAAATTTTCGATCACAGATTTGCCTCAGGCATTAGAAATAGCGCGTTATTGTACACGTATTAATCGAAGGACAGAACAGGATCACAAAGAACCTTTACAAACAACATGAGAAGTAAGGGTTTGTGATCGTTTTCACGAAGCTGAAAAAGGACGCTACAACGTAATTTGCACCAATATAGTGCCTCTGTTTCACAGCAAAGCACTATACTGGTGCAAATTATCGATTCTGATACGGCCCTTTGCACGTTGGTCTGCATAATAGCGCCTTTTTAGGGAAATTTAAAAGTTGGCACAGATTTCGCTTTAAAAAAGAGTGTAGGCTAAACGCCATATGAAAAGTGTTTGATTACCTCGTTACCAAACGAAATGAACCAATCCTGGAGAGTTTAAGTATGTCCGCTGAACACGTATTGACTATGCTGGATGAGCATGAAGTGAAATTTGTTGATTTGCGTTTTACCGATACCAAAGGTAAAGAGCAGCACATCACTATTCCGGCTCACCAAGTAAATGCAGACTTCTTTGAAGAAGGCAAAATGTTTGACGGCTCCTCGATTGGTGGCTGGAAAGGCATCAACGAATCAGACATGGTATTGATGCCAGATGCGTCCACTGCTGTTATCGACCCGTTCTTCGAAGATTCTACACTGATTATCCGTTGCGATATCCTGGAACCAGGTACCCTGCAAGGCTACGATCGTGACCCTCGTTCGATCTCCAAACGTGCTGAAGATTATCTGCGTGCCAGTGGTATTGCAGACACCGTACTGTTTGGACCAGAACCAGAGTTCTTCCTGTTTGACGACATCCGTTTTGGTAGCTCTATTTCCGGCTCTCATGTTGCTATCGACGATATCGAAGGCGCATGGAATACCGGAACTAAATACGAAGGTGGTAACAAAGGTCACCGTCCAGCAGTTAAAGGGGGATACTTCCCTGTCCCACCAGTAGACTCATCTCAGGATCTGCGTTCTGCAATGTGTCTGACCATGGAACAAATGGGGCTGGTCGTTGAAGCTCACCACCATGAAGTGGCAACGGCGGGTCAAAACGAAGTAGCAACACGTTTCAACTCCATGACCAAGAAAGCAGACGAAATTCAGATCTACAAATATGTGGTTCATAACGTCGCTCACGCTTTTGGTAAAACCGCTACCTTTATGCCAAAACCTATGTTTGGTGATAACGGCTCTGGTATGCACTGCCATATGTCCCTGTCTAAAAATGGTGTTAACCTGTTTGCGGGTGACAAGTATGCGGGTCTGTCAGAGCAAGCCTTATACTACATCGGCGGTATCATCAAACATGCTAAGGCACTGAATGCGCTGACTAACCCGACGACTAACTCCTATAAACGTCTGGTTCCAGGATACGAAGCTCCGGTTATGCTGGCTTATTCTGCCCGTAACCGTTCAGCATCTATTCGTATCCCTGTAGTAACGTCACCGAAAGCTCGTCGTATCGAAGTGCGTTTCCCTGACCCAGCAGCAAACCCATACCTGTGTTTTGCCGCCTTGTTGATGGCTGGCCTTGACGGTATTAAGAATAAAATCCATCCGGGTGAAGCGATGGACAAAAACCTCTATGACTTACCGCCAGAAGAAGCAAAAGAGATCCCACAGGTTGCAGGTTCATTAGAAGAAGCACTGAATGCACTGAACGAAGATCGTGAGTTCCTGACTGCAGGTGGTGTATTCACCAATGATGCTATCGATGCTTATATCGCCCTGCGTATTTCAGAAAATGATCGCGTGCGTATGACGCCGCACCCGGTAGAGTTTGAATTGTACTACAGCGTTTAATTGTTGTTTTTTTGCCGTGGAATATTTGGCCCATCTCCGGATGGGCTTTTTTCTCCACAAATATATTGTTACAGCGATGCTTTTTCGCCTCAGACCACTATAATGCACTAAAATAGTGCAAGGAGACGGCTGTATGGCAACTGGCACCCTGCCCGATGCTGGGCAGATCCTGAATTACTTGATCAACAGCGTACTGTTGGTTGACGACGACCTGGCAGTACATTATGCCAATCCCGCGGCCCAGCAGTTGCTGGCCCAGAGTGCCCGTAAACTCTACGACGGAACACCACTACCTAACTTGCTGGGCTATTTTTCACTGAATACAGACGTCATGAAAGAAAGCTTACAGGATGGCCAGGGCTTCACCGATAACGAAGTCACACTGGTTATCGATGGGCGCTCTCACGTTTTGTCGTTGACAGCTCAAAGGATCATGGAAGGCTACATTCTGATAGAAATGGCCCCGATGGATAATCAGCGTCGTTTAAGTCAGGAACAAATTCAGCATGCCCAACAGCTTGCTGCGCGTGATTTAGTTCGTGGGCTGGCGCATGAGATTAAAAACCCGCTGGGCGGGTTACGGGGTGCAGCTCAATTACTGAGCAAAGCACTGCCAGACCCTTCGCTCCATGAATACACTAACGTCATTATTGAACAAGCTGACAGACTAAGAAATCTGGTTGATCGCCTGTTAGGCCCACAGTTACCCGGGACGCATGTTAACGAGAGCATTCATAAAGTAGCTGAACGTGTTGTAAAGCTGGTATCACTAGAATTGCCGTCTAATGTGCAGCTGATTCGTGATTATGACCCCAGCCTGCCTGAGTTTATTCACGATCCTGACCAAATGGAGCAAATCTTACTGAATATTGTGAGAAATGCGCTACAGGCTCTGGGAACTGAAGGGGGAGAAATTATTCTCCGTACCCGTACAGCATTCCAGTTAACCCTTCATGGTGTACGTTATCGCTTACTCGCGAGAATAGATATTGAAGATAACGGGCCAGGCATCGCCGCCCACCTGCAAGACACACTGTTCTACCCGATGGTGAGTGGAAGAGAAGGGGGAAGCGGGCTAGGTCTGTCGATTGCCCGTAATCTTATCGATCAACATTCAGGGAAAATTGAATTCAACAGCTGGCCAGGTCATACCGAGTTTTCGGTTTACCTGCCTATTCGGAAGTAGAGGTCTATATGCAACGAGGCATAGTGTGGGTTGTTGACGACGATAGCTCCATCCGCTGGGTACTTGAACGTGCATTAACCGGTAGTGGGTTAAGTTGTATCGCCTTTGAAAATGGCAATGAAGTATTAGAAGCCCTTGCCACCAAAACCCCGGATGTTTTGATCTCTGATATCCGTATGCCCGGCATTGATGGTTTGGCCTTGTTGCAACAGATTAAGCAACGCCACCCAATGCTCCCGGTTATCATCATGACGGCACACTCAGATTTGGATGCGGCAGTCAGTGCCTATCAACAAGGGGCTTTTGACTATCTCCCGAAACCTTTTGATATTGATGAAGCAGTGGCACTGGTTGAACGCGCGATCAGCCACTACCAGGAACAACAGCAACCTCGTCATATTCAGGTAAATGGCCCGACAACCGATATCATTGGTGAGGCACCCGCGATGCAGGATGTGTTCCGCATTATTGGTCGCCTGTCACGCTCTTCAATCAGTGTCTTGATTAATGGTGAGTCCGGAACCGGTAAGGAGCTGGTTGCCCATGCCCTGCATCGTCATAGCCCACGGGTAAAATCCCCGTTTATTGCTCTGAATATGGCGGCAATCCCTAAAGACTTGATTGAGTCCGAGCTATTTGGGCACGAAAAAGGGGCTTTTACTGGTGCGAATCAGATTCGTCAGGGGCGTTTTGAACAAGCGGATGGTGGGACACTATTTCTTGATGAAATCGGTGACATGCCACTGGATGTTCAGACCAGGCTGCTGCGTGTACTGGCTGACGGGCAATTCTATCGGGTTGGTGGCTATGCCCCGGTGAAAGTGGATGTCCGTATTATTGCCGCCACGCACCAGAATCTCGAATTACGGGTACAGGAGGGGAAGTTCCGTGAGGATTTATTCCACCGTCTTAACGTCATTCGCATTCACTTACCCCCCCTGCGCGAACGTCGGGAGGATATACCTCGTCTGACACGACATTTCTTGCAAGTTGCGGCACGTGAATTAGGTGTGGAGGCAAAACAGCTGCACCCTGAGACGGATAACGCATTAACACGCCTGGCATGGCCTGGAAACGTACGTCAGCTGGAAAATATCTGTCGCTGGCTGACCGTAATGGCAGCCGGGCAAGAAGTATTAATTCAGGATCTGCCAACGGAATTATTTGAAACCACCATTACCGAAAATGGTACGTCGCAGATTGATCCTGATAACTGGGCGCTGCTCCTAAGCCAGTGGGCGGACAAAGCCTTACGATCCGGTCATCAGAATCTGTTAGCAGATGCACTTCCTGAAATGGAACGCGTGCTGCTCACAACAGCATTACGACATACCCAGGGCCACAAGCAGGAAGCTGCGCGCCTGTTAGGCTGGGGAAGAAACACACTGACTCGTAAGCTGAAAGAGTTGGGAATGGAATAACTGAGTTAGCCATACCATCGAATAGCCTGTAAACCTCTCTGCCCCCCGGTAACCACTAATCGCTGGTTAACCGGGGGATTGCTCAGATAACCCGGGAAAATTGCTGTAAGCGTGCTTTACGGCGCAAATAGATATCAAAGCACATACAGATATTACGGATCAGCAAACGACCTTTCCCCGTCACTGTAATCCCTTTCTCATTCAGAGTAACCAGCCCATCATTAACCAGCGGGGCCAGTAGCTGTAAATCTTCAGCAAAATAGTCCATCACGTTGATGGACCACTCGCGTTCAATATCAGCAAAATTTAGCTGAAAGTTACAAATCAGGGCTTTAATCACGTCCCGACGAATACAATCATCTGGGGTTAAAGCCAAACCGCGCCAGAGAGCACTACCCTGCTCATCGATCTGCTGGTAATAAAGTTTTAACACTTTCTGGTTCTGGGCATAGCAATCCCCAATCATACTGATGGCGGAAACCCCCATTCCCAACAAATCGCTATCTCCCTGAGTCGTGTAGCCCTGGAAATTACGGTGCAGCTGGCCTTTGCGTTGAGCTACAGCCAGTTCATTGTCCGGGCGTGCAAAGTGATCCATACCAATAAACTGATAACCCGCCCCGGTCAGCGAGCTGATGGTTTCCTGCAGAATATCCAGCCGTTGTTGAGCCGTGGGCAGATCGGTCTCTTTAATTTTGCGCTGGGCTGCAAACAATTCCGGTAAATGTGCATAATTGAAAACACTCAAACGATGTGGGTTCAGCTCCACGACTCGCTTTAGCGTGAAGGCAAAACTCTCTGGCGTCTGTTTTGGTAAACCGTAGATAAGGTCAATATTGGTTGAAGTGAATCCCAGATCCCGGGCTCGTTTGATAAGTGCAAAAATAAATGCTTCATCTTGCTCACGATTAACCAGTCGCTGAACTTCTTTATTGAAGTCCTGAACCCCCATACTCAGACGATTGAACCCTTCCTGACGCAGATGATCAAGCACATCAAGTTCAATTTCACGCGGATCAACCTCAATAGACAACTCGGCATCATCATTGAACTGAAAATGCTGCTTTAATAACCCCACCAGCCGGCTAATTTGAGCTTTATTAAGGTAGGTCGGTGTCCCGCCGCCCCAGTGCATTTGGCTGACATGACGCCCGGCAAATAATGGTGCTCGATGGATAATTTCCTGCTCCAGAGCATCGAGATACTGATCCGCTTTATGCTGCTGACGAGTAACAATTTTATTGCAACCGCAGAAGTAACAAAGCTTATGACAAAATGGAATATGAATGTAGAGAGAAAGCGGCCGCTCCGGGTAACGGGCAACGGCTTTTAGAAAATTCGCCTCACCAAAAGCTTGAGAAAACTCAAGCGCGGTAGGATAAGAGGTATAGCGTGGCCCTGAATAATTGTATTTCTGGATCAGAGCCAAATCCCAGTCAATTAACTGCTCAGACATAATCACTCCTTCCGATGATGTCGCTTAAACGCGGGTGTGGTTCTGCCACATCGCAACCAGGATTTACGCTGCAATGCGCGTTTCAAGCGTGACAACCGCCGTAGTTTAACGAATAACCCTGCCAGATAACACAGCAGGGGAATGATGATGATAAGAACAAATAATGTGGCGGGGTTAATCGTCAGTTACCCTTCAAAAGACGCATTAAATCGTCACTTTTTTCTTCTTCTTCCTCGTCATCTTCATATGTGATGCCCAGCTGTTCCATCAGGGTATCAATACGATCCAGAGTGGCATCAACCCAATCCTGTTCAGACTTGCTCAGTGTTTCGCCCTCTTCCAGACGCTCCAGTAATGCATCCAGACGGTCATCGTTTTCCAGCAACATCAGTTCAGCTTCAGGGGTCAGAGGGGCTTGCTTCTCCACTTTAACTTTGGCGGGGCGTGAAACTGGCTCACTCACCACGCCGAGCTGAATGGGTGTTTTACTCCCGATACGTGGATCGTTATTGGTATTGCCACCCTGTGAACCTTGCCCCACACCTTTATTAGCCGTACGGCTTCCTGCCGCATTACCACGGTGTTTTTTCTGACGTTTACGGTCACGAGCTTCGTTTTCTAACTCTTCGCGAGACTTACGACGGATTTTCGCGGGTTTCTTGCCTTGTGGTGCTGAATTTTTCTGCTTCATAATGAGTTTTCTTACATGGTTTCATTCAGTATAGAATTGCGGCGGAATCTAGCAGAAAGCAAGCAAAGAAAAAAGGCGACAGTATAATCTGTCGCCTTTTTTCTTTACTCAGGGCCATAAGAGCACCACAATCCATGTACATTTATGACAAACCCTGTCTAATCCTTTACTAACAACGTCAATGTCGTCTTCCGTTTCCATTTAATTCTTAAAGCCATGCCTCCTGGCGTATGAAGTTCGCCGTCTCCATGACGCTCCTGAACCGATGCTTTAAGTGATAATCCATTTTGGCTACCGTGCCAGTGCCGTTTACTCTATCAGTATTCTTTTTATAAACAATGACCTAAGAATGACATGAAAAGTCAAAAAAATTATGATTATGTATAACATTATGAAATTAATAATAAACATTTCATAATGATTACTTATTTCACCTCAATATCTCTCACCAACAATGGCAAATATCTCACAAATCCAATCCACTTTTTAGAAGTTTTATTGTATTGATGAGAAACGCCGTGTTTTCTGCTCATTCAGGTATAATCACAACAATTGCTTATCCTGACCAAGAGACAACCGTTTTGAAAAATTGGAATTATCAACAGACTACGTTCGTACTCAGTGCGCCGGATATTCGCCATCTTCCTTCTGATACGGGTATTGAAGTTGCTTTCGCGGGTCGTTCTAATGCCGGAAAATCAAGTGCGCTCAATACACTGACGAATCAAAAAAGTCTGGCTCGCACCAGTAAAACGCCTGGCCGTACCCAGCTGATTAACTTATTTGAAGTCGTTGAAGGTAAACGCCTGGTTGATCTACCTGGCTATGGTTACGCTGAAGTACCAGAAGAGATGAAGCTCAAATGGCAGCGCGCTTTGGGGGAATACTTGCAGAAACGGCAATGCCTCCAGGGTTTAGTCATCCTCATGGATATCCGCCATCCACTGAAAGACCTCGATCAGCAAATGATTAACTGGGCAGTGCAGAGTAATCTTTCCGTGATGGTATTACTGACTAAAGCCGACAAACTGGCCTCTGGGGCACGTAAAGCCCAGCTCAATAAAGTTCGTGAAGAAGTTCTGGCATTTAATGGTGATATTCAGGTTGAAGCCTTCTCTTCACTGAAAAAACTCGGTGTTGATAAGCTACGCCACAAGCTGGATACCTGGTATAACGATATCGAACCGATCGTTGAAGCTGCAGAAGCCGATACTGAATAATTTGTGCCACATGCGAGTAAAAAAATATCGCCCCGGGAACCGCTACAATGGCGGTTTTCAGGCAACGAAAATAAATATAACACGCTAATTTATAAGATATATTCAACCCGACATGCGCTGGAATTATTTTCTTTAACGCATAAAAAACGCCCCAGCCATTTCTGACTGGGGCGGCTAAACTATTCAGCCAAATCCGATTACGTGAAGTAAAAGGTCTGAAAGATAGAACATCTTACCTCTGTACCCTACGCCAATAACTCTACTCTTTTTTTTTCGCCTGAAAAAGCATTTTTTGTGGTTTTTTTACAGTTTTTGCATTTCGTTATTTTACTGCCATCACAAAATACGATTACTGGTGTTGATTAGTTGCAAAAAAAGAGAGTCAAAATTGAAGCTTAGTGGGCTTCATCCCAGTTTTTGCCACTACCGATTTCCACCAGCAAAGGTACATCAAGCTTCATGCTGTTTTCCATCAGCTCGTGAATTTTCTGCGAAACCACTGCAATATCATCCTGGTGAACTTCAAATACCAGTTCATCATGAACTTGCATGATCATTTTAACCCGTGGTTTTTCCTGCACAAGCCAGGCATCTACCGCAATCATGGCACGTTTAATAATATCCGCAGCCGTTCCCTGCATCGGAGCATTGATGGCTGCACGCTCTGCACCCGCACGTCTGGCCCCATTACTGGCATTAATTTCTGGCAGATACAAACGACGCCCGTCGAGAGTTTCTACATAACCCTGATCTTTGGCCTGGGCCCGAGTACGTTGCATATATTCAAGCACGCCAGGATAGCGTTCAAAGTAGAGATCCATGTATTTTTGCGATTCATGACGGGGAATATTGAGCTGACGTGACAAACCAAAAGCGCTCATCCCATAAATCAGGCCAAAGTTAATCGCTTTAGCACTGCGCCGTTGTTCAGACGTCACACTGTCCAGTGGAACACCAAATACCTCTGCTGCTGTAGCGCGGTGAATATCTTTACCCTCAGCAAAAGCACTTAACAACCCTTTATCTTGAGAAAGATGCGCCATGATGCGTAACTCAATCTGTGAGTAGTCCGCAGAGACTATCAGGCAATCCTCAGGCGCAATAAACGCTTGCCTGATACGCCGCCCTTCTTCATTACGTACCGGAATATTTTGCAAGTTCGGGTCGCTGGATGACAAACGACCAGTCGCGGTTACAGCCTGATGGTAAGACGTATGAACGCGCCCTGTTTTCGTGTTAATCATCAGTGGCAGCTTGTCAGTATAGGTCGACTTAAGCTTCGCCAGACCACGGTACTCAAGGATGACCTTCGGTAAAGGGTAATCCAGAGCAAGCTCTTCCAGAACTTCTTCCGAAGTGGATGGCGCACCACCAGGTGTCTTTTTAAGTGGTTTAATGCCCTGTTTTTCAAACAAAATCGTCTGTAATTGTTTTGGTGAGGAGAGATTAAAGGCTTCGCCTGCTAACTCATGAGCGTTAAGTTCAAGCTCGGCAAGCCGTGCTGTTAATTGCTCCGAGTGAGCATGTAAAATGGCAGGATCAATTTTCACCCCACCTCGCTCGATACGAGACAATACTGGCACCAGTGGCATTTCAATCTCGTTAAAAATAGCGAGTGGTCCCGCTTCTTTTTCCAGACGTGGCCACATTTTTAAGTGTAGCTGTAGTGTCACATCCGCGTCTTCAGCGGCATAACGCCCGGCAGTTTCAAGATCAATTTGATTGAAAGTCAGTTGTTTCTTACCTTTACCGGCAATCTCTTCAAAAGAGATAGTGGTATGTTTTAGCCAGCGTGTGGCAAGGCTATCCATATCATGGCGCCCTGAAACGCTATCCAGGATATAGGACTCGAGCATGGTATCAAACGCGATACCTTGCAGTTCAATGCCATAGTTAAGCATCACACCACGATCGTATTTCAGATTTTGGCCCACTTTTAGCTTTTGCTCATCTTCCAGCAGGGGCTTCAGTAGCTCAAGAACGCGTTCACGAGATAACTGTTTCGGTGCATCAAGGTAGTCATGTGCCACCGGAATATAACAAGCAACACCCGGCTCAGTAGAGAAGGACAGCCCAACCAGGTTAGCATTCAGGTTGTCGAGACTATCGGTTTCAGTATCGAATGCAAAAAGAGCTGATTGATTAAGGCGTTCTACCCATTCCAACAAAACGTCTTCGTCCAGAATAGTGACATAGTTTTCATAGGAAAGTACGGCTGCCGGCTCTTCTTCTGTTGCGTCATGCTGACTCCCACCGGATGCAATCGGTGCGGGTTTACTTCCTTTCATTTGTAACCATTTTCCTGCTTCAACATCAGCTATCCAGCGCTTAAATTCATACTGGCTAAACAGTTCATGAAGACGTTCCACCGCTAATGGCTGGATATTAAGTTGGTCACAGGTTAGCTCAAGTTCAACATCAGTTTTAATGGTTGCCAGCTGGTAAGAGAGGTAAGCGACCTCTTTGTTTTGCTCAAGCTTCCCTGCCATGGTTTTCGCTCCACGGAAGGTGAGTTCAGCAATTTTTTCCGGGTTGGCATAGAGCGTATCCAGCCCTCCCAGCCCCTGTAATAGAGCCTGCGCGGTTTTTTCACCCACGCCAGGCACACCAGGGATGTTATCTGAGGAGTCCCCCATCAGTGCCAGGAAATCGATAATCAGCGCGGGCGGGACACCATACTTAGCCACAACCTCTTCTGGCCCCAGTATCGTATTCGTCATCGTGTTAATCAGGGTAATCGCTGGCGTAACCAACTGAGCCATGTCTTTGTCACCCGTACTGATAAGCACTGAACGTCCCGCACGTTCAGCTTCCTGGGCTAAAGTACCAATGACATCATCAGCCTCAACGCCTGGAACAGCTAATAATGGCAGCCCCATTGCTTTGACCATTTCATGGAGTGGTTCAATTTGCGCTCGTAAATCATCCGGCATCGGGGGACGATGTGATTTATAGTGCTCAAACAGATCATCACGGAACGTTTTACCTTTAGCATCAAACACCACGGCAACGTGCGTCGGCTGGTACTGCATAATCAGGCTACGCAGCATATTTAAGACGCCATACATGGCACCGGTAGGTTCTCCTCGGCTGTTCGTTAATGGGGGAAAGGCATGATATGCCCGATAAAGATATGAAGAGCCATCCACGAGAATGAGCGGGTTATCCGCAGTCTGGGCCATAATGTTTCGTTCCATGCCTGGTTAGTCTATGCCTAAAGGATGCCATAGCCTGAGCCAAAACATGAGCTTTTGACGTCACGATCCTAAAAAGAATTCTTCATCCCAGGATCCATAGCAAGGATCTCTCCTGTGGATAACTTTGTGCACAGTTTTATATCTAATTGATTACATTGTATAGTTACCATATAACAAAAACAAAAAACAGTTTGTTTTCATATTGTTACAGTGATTTTTTTATATTCAACAGCAGAAATCTATAAATGAATCAATGTGGATATAAAAGTTTATCTCTGTCAGGTATGGAAAAATACATCTTCAATAACAGGGGGAAATAAAATCATTTCTGTATCAGAAAACCCGAATTACGCGTTTTCTGTTAAAATATAATAAGCGGGATGTTCAATCCTTATGCCCCATACCTTGCTACTTTTTGAAAAAGCCACTTATGCAGAGACTACTCTCACCATTCATACTGATATTAAGTGTTATCTTAACCATTCTGGTCACTATCACTTGCTCTATTCCTATTATTATTGCCGGACTCATTAAGCTGACTGTTCCCATATCAGTGGTTTCTCGTGCAATGTCATCTTTTGCTGAAGTGATGATGTATTGCTGGTGTGTGGGATTAGATTGGTTACTTCGACTTAATCCACATCTTACCTGGGATATCCAGGGGCTTGATGGACTCAGTAAAGAGAACTGGTATCTGCTTATCTGTAACCATCGGAGCTGGGCTGATATTGTTATTTTATGCGTATTATTTCGCAAACATATTCCGATGAATAAGTACTTTCTGAAACAACAGTTAGCGTGGGTTCCGTTCATGGGGCTGGCTTGCTGGGCGCTGGGAATGCCTTTCATGAAACGCTATTCACGCGCTTATTTATTGCGTCATCCTGAGCGTCGTGGCAAGGATATTGACACCACCCGTCGTTCTTGCCTGAAATTCCGTTCACACCCAACAACCATTGTTAATTTTGTGGAAGGTTCACGTTTTACCCGTGATAAACATCGCCAGATGCATTCTCCATTTAAGCATCTCCTGGCACCGAAAGCAGCGGGGATCGCCATGGCACTTAATGTACTGGGAAGACAGTTTGATAAATTACTCAATGTCACACTCTGTTATCCAGAAAATATCCATTCCCCTTTTTACGATATGCTAAGTGGTCAAATGACCCGCATCACGGTACGTATTTCACTACTCCCGATTGCTGATGATCTGCATGGAGATTATCTCAATGATAAAAATTTCAAACGTCATTTTCAGTTGTGGCTCAATGCGCTATGGAGCGAAAAAGATCTGCAGCTTGAACAGCTATACCACACTCACAAAAAACCTGATTTATAATCCCTGTTATTAATTTGACTTAAAAATAAAAAAGCCCGAGTGGCTATTACGCCCCCAGGCTTTATCATGCTATTCACCGCGTTAATTCATACAGAATGATTCGGCTACCTGGTTATTTTTTCTCAACCAAGTCTCTTACTGTATTCGCATACTGTTGGACGAAAACATCCAGGTTACTGGTATCCATTCCCTGTGGATTCAGCATATATTTGCCGTCAACATACATGGCCGGCACGCCACGTAACTGGAAGTCTGCTGCCGCTTTTTCTTGCTGCGCAACCAGCGATTTGACCACAAAACTGTTCCAGGCTGCATCATATTCTTCTCCAGGAATACCAGCATCAACAAACACCTGACGAATATCTGAAACATTTTTTACTGTCTGTGTTTTTTGTACAGCATCAAACATCGGAGTGGTGATTTTATCTTCTACACCCAGAGCCATCGCTACTGCCCAAGCCTGTGTGATCTCCTTGCCTAAAGGTCCAAGGAATTCAACATGGTACTTCACCATCTTCACATTTTCTGGCAATTTTTTCTTAACATTTTCAGAAACATGGAGAACATTTTCAAACTGATAGCAGTGCGGGCAATAAAAAGAGAAAAACTCCAGTACTTGCGGTGCGCCTGCAACGGGCTTGTCCAGCGCGATATATTGCTTGCCCTCTGTAATGTCTGCAGCAGATGCACTGAATGCCAAAATAACCCCTGCAAGTGCAAGCCAAATCTTCTTCATCATCAAATCTCTCCTGAATTTTATTTTCACAGTTAATACATTGGCACTAATTGTAATGGTGGTTCACGAAGAACCTGAACTTGCTCAAGAAATACTGCCGTTTGTCTTGACCAAAAATCGTCTTCAAGCAGCCAAGGAAAGTTTCTTGGAAATGCAGGATCACCCCAACGCCGCATTAGCCACGCCAGATAATAAACAATACGCATACCACGCAAAGGCTCAATCAGAGCAATTTCCCGGGAATCAAATGTTGAGAACTCTTCATAGGCTTCAATGATGGTTTCAAGCTGCATACGCTGTTCAGCCTTATCGCCATTAATCAGCATCCAGAGATCCTGAATAGCCGGCCCGTTACGTGCATCATCAAGATCGACAAACAGTGGACCATCACGCCAGAGGATATTGCCAGGGTGACAGTCACCATGCAGGCGTAGTGACCCCACATCATCAGGCCAGTGCGGTGTGATTGCATCAATAAGTGCATCAGTAGCATTCAAAAATGCGGGTTTAATCGACGCGGGTATCATGTCGTTAACTTCAAATAATGCTCGAGGCTGCCACAAGTATTCATCCAGCCCAATAGTGGGACGAACTTGAAACAATGCTCGACGACCAACTTGGTGAATGCGTCCCAGATAACGACCAACCCATTCCATCTGGTTAATATTATCTGTTTCGTACTGACGTCCACCGAGACTGGGGAAGATGGCAAACATAAACCCTTGATAGTGGAGCAGAGTTTTACCATCAAAGCGAAGAGGGGCCGCTACAGGGACGTCTTCTTCCTGTAGTGCCTGAGCAAAATGATGCTCTTCTTCTATTTGTGCCGCTGACCAGCGGCATGGGCGATAAAATTTAACCACATAACGCTTACGATCTTCGTCCTGAAATTGGTATACCCTATTCTCAAAACTATTTAATGCTGTGAGTCCCGAATCCACGCGGATACCCTGCTCGAAAAGGGCATTCATGATGGTATCGGGATGCAATGTCTGGAAGTTAAAAGAGCTATCTTTCATCCGGTAACCGACGATAAAAACGAATAGTTGAGAATAACACTCTAAATCGGTTTAACGCCCCCGGCTTACAAGGTTTTACTCTTTAATAACACCCCGGGCTCGTAATAACGCTGTTTTAAAGTCTTCTTCATAATCTTTTTTGATGCCGGGAATTACGGCATCTTTATCTGAATCACGCATTTTTAGTTGATAGATCAAGACATCATCTGTCAACGATGCGAGGTCTCCACTATAACCTGACTCCTGAGCCAGTTTCTGTAAGAATTGTATCAGATTAAGATCAGGCTCTTTACTCCATGCTGGTTGCAGGAGTTCCAGCAGCTCATTAAGGCGTTTACATTTCATTTTCATGGTCCTATTGGTATTCAGGAAAAGGGACAGTTTAGCTGCGTTATACTTACATTTTAAAAGGTTATATAATGAAAAATCAAAATATAATAACAGCAGTTATCTTGGCAGGTGGGCAGGGCCGCCGAATGAATGGCCTTGATAAAGGGCTGGTTAAATTGCAGGGAATGCCTATTTTTACCTATGTTTTTAATATATTAAAAAAGCAGGTACCTCATATAGCGATTAGCGCTAATCGTAACATTGCCCACTATCAGCAATACCATACTCCCGTTGTGTCCGATACCTTACCCGACTATCCCGGCCCACTTGCTGGCATGCTAGCCGCAATGGAAACACTGAACAGTGAATGGTTTCTCTTTTGCCCTTGTGATACACCAAATATTCCCGGGGATCTGTTTGCCCGTCTATGGGAAGCACACAATAATAGTCAGGCGCTGGTTTTTTGGGTAAATGATGGGCAACGTGATCATCCTACTCTTGCTTTATTACATCATAGTCTACGTATTCAGCTTCGAACTTACCTGACCCGGGGGGAAAGGCGTGTTCTGCATTTTATGAGGCAGGCTGGTGGCCAGGCTGTTGTTTTCCCTTTCCCTGAACACTTTAAGAATATTAATACACCCGATCAGCTGTATTGCTACCGTAAAATGGCTCCATGAAGCAGACTCAGTGTTGCTGTATGTATCAGGGTAGGGATAATGAATGATACCGAATACTCTGGTACAACCAGAATGCTGGGAATAAGACTCAATATGTTTTTTCGGCATACTCCGCTGTAAGTACTCAGGAAGCACTGAGACTGTTACTTGTTGTGGGATGTTTGCATGCACAGGAGAGAGGGTTACCGCCGCCGGATCTATCAATATCTACTGCGTATTAGTGAGCAGTTTAATCACTTATCGTATAAATTTGGTATGCGTTCATTTTAATGCACCCCGAACATCTCAACGTTCACTTATTGGCCCATTAATCAATAACGATAAAAAATGAATGTTACTATATTGGCTAACACCCATGAAAAATATGGATACCGGCTTAAAAACTGTCTGGAAGTATTTAACTCGATAGTACGATTGACCTAAAAGCTGTTCATCGTTCAGATCCGCCTGATCGGGTGAGTCATGTTCATTCGTCCCTTCAACATAATAACTTACACTTACTGATAAATTATGATACCGACTCTGGGAATCACCGCTTTTAGTGGTACAGGAAAAACGACACTACTAAAACAGCTAATCCCCCTTCTTTGTGCTCATGGAATAAGGCCCGGGATGATTAAGCATACACATCATGAGATGGATGTTGATAAACCCGGTAAAGACAGTTACGAACTACGCAAGGCAGGGGCACACCAAACGATTGTGGCAAGTAACAAACGCTGGGCACTGATGACTGAAACCCCGGAAAATGATGCGTTGTCCCTCCCTTATCTGGTATCGAGAATGGACAGTTCATCAATCGATATTGTACTTGTTGAAGGATTTAAAAATGAAAAGATCGATAAAATCATCTTATTCCGCGAACAAGCTGGTCATAATTTTAGTGACGTCGTTATCGATAGTTCAGTGATAGCCATCGCTTGTGACTGTCAGCTTCCGATTGATCTCCTACAACTCCCCCTTAACTCTCCAGCTACCATTGCCTTATTTATTATGGAATGGTTGCGCCAGCAACAAATATAGACAGTTTTTTCAATATTCAGAATGCAAAAAAACCTGCTCTTTTGACCAGGGTTCCTGCTTGTCTGATGCCAGGCTGCCCCGGAACAGAGTCCTGCGGCGTTCTTTTCGCCATAAACGCAAAAAACCCCGGCCGTCAGACTGGGGTTCTTGCTTATTTGATGCCTGGCAGTTCCCTGTTCTCGCATGGGGAGACCCACACGACCACCGGCGCTACGGCGTTTTACTTCCGGGTTCGGCATGGGGCGGTGGGACCACCACGCTACAGCCGCCCCTCCTCAGGCTTTTAACCTGATACCGCGCTGGCTGCGCCCGGTCAGTCAGTCACATACTG
>NZ_JAERJD010000012.1 GCF_018257795.1 Citrobacter sp. JGM124
GCGAGAACAGGGAACTGCCAGGCATCAAATTAAGCAAAAACCCCAGTCTGACGGCCGGGGTTTTTTGCGTTTATGGCCTCTGAGAAAGTTTATCAGGGGTTTGATGTTGCAGGAACAAGGTGGCAGGCGAGGAAGGAGAGGGGCATACAATGAGCATGAGACTGAACAGTCCGGATGGCATCAGAGCTAATGTAGTAACCCCATCTGCAGGCATCAGACAAGCAAGGGCCCTGATCGAGATACCGGTTTTTTTGTATTCTGGCTTTGGCAAAATATGCCAAGTTTATTTGTATTTCCAAAAATATTAAATTGAATGAATAAAAATATTTATTGATATATAAGGTATCAATTTTTAGCTATTCATATTGGTTACTCATGTAAAATAACAGTGAAAATCACTTAATGAATGCATGAATTAGTCGCTATTTTGTTATCTGTTTTATTTTCATTTTTATTTAATCCTTGTTTCTGAATGCATTAATTTCCTTTCTGTAGTTTATATAATACGGTTTTCCGAAGCGCCCTTGATCGCTAAAAAATGTTAATTGAAATTAACTCCCACTTGTGATTGGTATGCTATATGCAATAGGTATTGCAATAAAATATTCATCCATACTTATTTTGAATGTTTTAAAGAGCAGAATATCTACCCTGAAATTTAAAAGATAATCATTAAAATAGAGGATAAGTATGCTACCAGGCAATTCAGATATACCACATCATCAAAGCTATCTACGGAGCTCATATCAAATAGATGACGTAGTAATACCTCATAGCACACCCGACACGGTTCCCCTGCATACAATAATAAATACAGTTATTAACAGTCCAGAAAAAAAAGTTGATAACACTACGTTCTTTTCTTCAGATTCAAAAGAAGATATTTCAAACAAGAGCAGCTTGCTGAAAAAGCTATTGCTTGGCGCTACTATCCTGGCAGGTACTGGTTTGTTGGCTACTGGGGGGCTCTTCTGTTATATGGCAGGGCGCTCAAGCAATACTGCTCTATTAAATAGCGCTCATCTTTCAGATTCTGTCATGTTCACAAACATAGATAAGGGACTTCTTTCCGGCATTGCCAGTCATCCAACTCATTATGCTGAACCTGTTGTTGATACTGGTGTATCACGTTCTCCTTACTCTTATTATGAGGAACGCGAAAAACTACGGAATCGCTCCATGCCACAGACCTCTGTAACGACGCTCGGGCCTGTATCTGATAACCCGTCTGAGAATAGTAGAGCGACCCACTTGCACGATACCATGCGGGATATTTACTATAATACTCTCCCTGTCGATATGTACCGACCTCTTGGCAGGCAGCTTCATATTTCACTGAGTAATTATTGCAAATCAAAAATATATCCTTTAGTCCATAAAGCTAGCCAGGCCTCTACGGAAGATAAATGTAATTATTTATCTAAAGTGGTAGAGGGGATTTTTTATTATAAAAATATTGATCTTGTACTCAGAGATGTTAATTCACACAAAGATATATTATCCCCCACTGAACATGCCGATGAAATAATAATCAGGAGAATGTTGACGACAGGGTATTTGGCTGCGGAATATATCATTGATAATAAGGACGTAAACGGCTTTTATAATGATGCCATGTCTGATCATAAAATTTACTCTTCAGAAGATCTTGTTAACAGAGAAGAGAATATTATGAACTATTTATCAGCTCACAAGAATAAATGTTAAAGATAAATATCATTTAGCACTCATAGTGCCCGTTTTGATAAACGGGTTCTATTTTATTAACAAACAGAGTGTTTATTGACAGGATTAATAATTAACATGTATCAATGTTGGAATGAATTTCATCATGCAGGGTATACGAAATCATTACACAGTGACTATTTACGCGGGAGAGAGTGAACTAATTCAGCCATTATAGAGATATTAGGAGTGATAAAAGCAGTCAATGACCTGATGTCAGATATACCATCTTAATGGTTATTTATGCCTTTGTGTAAAATATATTTTTTCTGATTTTCATACTAAAGAATGTTAATTGAAATTAATCTACAAGTATCACCATTATCATTTGTTTAGTGAAGTCGTAAGCAAAGAGTTTCTCCATTTTCAGCAGGAATAACGCTGATGGTCTTGGCGCTACATAATATTTTAAAGAACAATCTCCATAATAAAGGATAAATATGCAGTCGAGTATTTCAGACCCCATATCTCAGAATAGTTATTTACATATTACGGATCAAGCTGATGGTATAACAAAAAAATATAATGATCCGGAAACGGTACCATTGCAAGCCAGAATAAATACGGTTACCAATAGTTCGGAAGAAAAAATTGATAACGCCATTTTTTTTCCCCCAGATAAAGAAGAGAGCCATCCTGAAAAAAGTAACTTACTGAAGCGATTGGTAATTGGGGCTGCTATTTTGACGGGTGGTAGTCTATTGGCAGCAGGTGGAATTATCAGGTATATGGCTGGGCGGTCTGATCATACTAACAGTTTGGATAAAGCCGTTTCCTCCAATTCAGCACTGCTATCTGACATTGAACAGAGAATGAATGCAGGATCGAATCAGAACTCTGATATATCGCTTTCTGCAGAAATTTTGCCTGGCTCTTCTCTTTCCCCTTATTCTTACTATGAAAGCATTTATGCCCATCCTGATATTCGGGGCAAGGTATTGCCATCAGTCACTTTAACAACACCTGAATCAGCTATTGTGATACCTGAACGTGGTCTTTCTGTCCGGGAAGGAAAGAAATCGCTGACGCCGGTGTCGACAATTGATACCAGTAATGCGGAGAAATCAGAAGCAGTATACCGGCATGAAAGCATGAGAGATATTTACTACAATACTCTTCCCGTCGATATATATCGACCGCTGGGCAAGCAGCTTCGTACAGAGCTTGCTGCTTATTGCAACTCAGATATCCAGACTTTTGTTCACAAAGCACATACTTCCTCCCCGGAGCAGAAATGCAAACTCCTGGCGAAGGTAGTTGAAGAGATTGACTATTATAAAGAGATGGAGAACTTACTCAGGGGCATTAACGCAGCTAAAGAGACGTTGTTACCCAATGAACATGCGGAAGAAATCATTGTAAGAAGAAAACTGACAACGGCATATCTGGCGGCAGAATATATCATTGACGGGAAAAGTGCGGGTATGTTCTACAATGATGCCATGCTGGATAACAATATTTACTCTTTCAGGGACCTTACCGAGCGAGAAGATAAGATTATGAAGTATTTTCCTAACCATCATGATGAATGCTGAAAAAGTTAGCAGGCTAGCGTAATGAAGAGCTCGCTTTGATAGCGGGCTTTTTTTATTTTGCGTTCAATGGGATTTCTACAGAGGTCACTTATGCCGGTGAGTATGTTTTTATTGGATTTTATTGGTTGGTTGTTTTTTTGATATTGTTATTTAATTATATGAAACAGTTTGATTATGATATTTAAATTGTTATTGATAATATCTAAAAATGTTTAGCTATTTATTATTCGCTCCTATAGGTTCCTATTCTTAACAATAAAGATGATATTAATTTTTCAATGAGTGTTTTTTTGATGAAAAAAACATTGCTTTATATATTCGTTTTGATTACATAATAAGCCCGCTGATTCGATATTTTTATTTTTTATAAGTGCTTTTCATTCTCTGGCTATAGTTACTGTTTATTTTTTGATGATATATTTTATATCGACTCGGCATTGGTGTCAGACTGATGTTAATTGCTTAATTATATTTGCTATTTCTATTTGATAGGTTCCATTGCTTTGGCTCGTTTCTTTATTTATTTGTCTTGCGCCTGTGTAGTTTTGGATAAATGTGATGGAAGTCATAAGTTAAATAATGGAAGAGCACAGTGCGGAGGGAAAATATATTTTCCCTCTATAAAGATATCTCAATAAATTAGAAGGGGTTTATGATGGTCATAAAAAGAAATGAAATTCTGAAAAGAATTAATAATAAGCTTAAGAGAACGACTCAACCGATTCAACCTTATCATGGTTATGTTATCAGTCCTTTATCCCGTGCCGGTTTTCTCATATCAAAAGGCTTGCTGGGTTCTCCTTGGCCCGCGAATGAGATGGAAGGGGGGAAAAACTTCCCTAACTATACCGGTGGTCAGTTTGCCAGGCAGGGAAATGAAGAGGCTTTTTATACGGATACTGACAGTTCGACACCACCAGAAGATGGCCTGATCCTGAGTGGCGGACGGGATACTTCGGGCCGTATCATTGTCAATTATACTGATCAGGAATTAGAACGGTTGACGGGTACCAAAGGGGGGTGGCCTAAGCTCCCGGTGAACAGTGGCAGTACATTTTATGTGACCTGGAATTATCAGGCTGCTCATAAAACAAGGGGTTACCGTTGGTATATTACACGGCCGGGATGGGATACTACGGAGCGTCCGACCCGGGCATCTTTTGATCTGGTGCCGATACACAGTGATTTCAATCCGGATGCTCCTTACTGGAGTTATAGCTCCGAAGCCATGGCACCATGGAATAACTTGAGTGTGACGCTGCCTTCACGTGTTGGCCACCATATTCTGTTGTGTGTCTGGATAGTCGCCGATACAGGTATGGGGTTCTATCAGGCCTTTGATCTGGATTTTGACGATGATGGCCAGTCAAATGGGGGGACTGAAGGTGAGGATGGGGGCAATGGTGAAGGTGAAAATGAACCGAATATACCGGAAGAAGATTACCCTACTTGGTCGCCAAATAGTGTCCAGTATTATGTTGGTGATTATGTGATATATAAAGACGCGCTCTATGTTTGTACACAGGCGAATGTCTCTAACAGTGGCTGGGCCCCGGGTACTGCCACTACCCTGTGGCGACTTGTTAGTTAAAGTAAGACTAATGGATGAATAAATAATCGCGGCAGGCATTCAGAGTAATGCCTGCCGCATATCCCCCCCCGTTCTGAGGTGGGTAGCTGGCAGGGGGGTACTGGTCCCCGCTCTCTGCTTCTGTCTGAATGAAACATTTTCACCTGTCGGGCAAATACTCGACATCATCCTGTAAACTCGGTATCGTCAGGCATCTGGATGTCTAAACGTTTAAACGTATGCTTTGAGGATATAAGGTTATGCCAATTCGGGTACAGGACGAGCTTCCGGCCGTCAATTTCCTGCGTGAAGAAAATGTCTTTGTGATGACATCATCACGTGCGAGTAACCAGGAAATCCGTCCACTGAAGGTACTGATACTGAACCTGATGCCGAAAAAAATTGAGACGGAAAATCAGTTTCTGCGTCTGCTCTCAAACTCCCCCCTGCAGGTTGATATCCAGTTATTACGTATTGACGCTCGTGAGTCACGTAATACGCCAGCGGAACACCTTAATAATTTTTACTGTGATTTTGAAGACATCAAAGATGACAATTTTGATGGGCTTATCGTGACAGGAGCCCCACTCGGGTTGGTGGAGTTTAGTGATGTGGCTTACTGGCCGCAAATCCAGAAAGTACTCCTGTGGGCTAAAGAGCACGTGACCTCGACACTCTTTGTCTGTTGGGCTGTACAAGCGGCACTGAATATCCTCTATGGTATTCCGAAACAGACCCGTAATGAGAAACTATCCGGGGTTTACCAGCACCGTATCACACACCCTCACGCCCTATTGACCCGTGGATTTGATGATTCTTTCCTGGCGCCTCATTCGCGCTATGCTGATTTCCCGGCTGATTTGATTCGACAGTCGACGGATCTTGAAATTTTTGCCGAGTCTGAAGGGGGGGATGCTTACCTCTTTGCCAGCAAAGATAAACGTATTGTTTTTGTCACAGGGCATCCGGAATATGATGCCCTGACCCTGTCAGGTGAGTATTTTCGTGATCTGGATGCTGGGCTGGAGCCTGCAATGCCCCATAACTATTTCCCGGATGATAATCCGGATAATCCGCCACGAGGGACGTGGCGAAGCCACGGTAACCTATTGTTTACAAACTGGTTAAACTATTATGTTTATCAGATTACACCTTTTGACTTACGTCGCATGAATCCGACGCTTGAGTAGGTTAGTGACTCGTTGGTCAATTGATGCTTCATGGCTTTTAGCATGGTGTAATATATGCCAGTATAATGAGTAAGCTTTTTAATCCCCCCGATAATAACTCCAGGGTGCTGATACTGTTACTGCCTTGTAAGTACCCTGATCAGTTAACACCAGGAGTTCTGAGTGAGTAATAAAGTAGAAGAGCTGAAACGCCAGCTAAATGAACGCATTCTGGTGCTGGATGGTGGTATGGGTACCATGATCCAGAGCTATCGTTTTGAAGAGAGCGACTTTCGGGGGGAACGCTTTGCTCAGTGGCCCTGCGACCTGAAAGGGAACAACGATCTCCTGGTTCTCAGTAAACCAGAAGCGATAGCCGCTATTCACTCTGCTTATTTTGCTGCAGGGGCTGATATTGTCGAAACCAATACCTTTAACTCGACAACGATTGCCATGGCAGACTATCAAATGGCATCTCTGTCGGCTGAAATTAACTATCAGGCAGCGAAACTGGCACGTGCCTGTGCTGATGAGTGGACTGCCCGTACCCCAGAAAAACCACGCTATGTTGCGGGGGTGCTTGGCCCAACCAACCGGACAGCCTCTATTTCGCCTGATGTTAATGATCCTGCTTATCGTAATATCACCTTTGATCAGCTGGTTGTCGCTTATCGTGAATCGACGCGGGCATTGGTTGAAGGCGGTGCTGACTTAATCATGATCGAAACGATTTTCGATACCTTAAATGCCAAAGCAGCTATTTTTGCCGTCAAAGCTGAATTTGATGCCTTGGATATTGAGTTGCCAATCATGATTTCAGGCACCATTACCGATGCATCTGGCCGTACCCTTTCCGGGCAAACTACCGAAGCATTTTATAACTCTCTGCGACATGCCGATGCTCTGACATTTGGTCTTAACTGTGCACTTGGCCCTGATGAACTTCGCCAGTATGTGGCTGAATTATCACGTATCTCTGAAACCTATGTTACTGCACATCCCAATGCAGGGCTGCCAAATGCCTTTGGTGAGTATGATCTCGATGCGGATACGATGGCTGAACAGGTTGGGGAATGGGCCAGGTCGGGATTTTTGAATATTATCGGTGGTTGCTGTGGCACCACACCTGAACATATCGCGGCCATGAGTCGCGCAGTTGCCGGTGTGGCACCCCGTCAGCTGCCTGATTTACCGGTTGCCTGTCGCCTGGCAGGACTGGAACCATTAAATATTGGTGCCGATAGTTTATTTGTAAACGTCGGAGAGAGAACCAACGTTACTGGATCCGCCAAGTTTAAGCGCCTGATCAAAGAAGAAAAGTATAACGAAGCATTGGAAGTCGCTCTACAGCAGGTCGAAAATGGGGCCCAAATCATCGATATCAATATGGATGAGGGGATGCTTGATGCAGAAGCCGCGATGGTTCGCTTCCTGAATTTGATAGCAGGCGAGCCAGATATTGCCCGCGTGCCTATCATGATAGATTCCTCAAAGTGGGACGTTATTGAGAAAGGGCTGAAGTGTATCCAGGGTAAAGGGATTGTGAACTCCATCTCCATGAAAGAGGGGATTGAGGCTTTTATTCATCATGCTAAATGCGTGCGTCGTTACGGCGCTGCCATGGTGGTTATGGCATTTGATGAAGCAGGCCAGGCAGATACCCGGGAACGTAAAATTGAGATTTGCCGGCGTGCTTACAAAATTCTTACCGAAGACGTCGGTTTCCCACCCGAAGATATTATCTTCGATCCCAATATTTTTGCGGTGGCAACCGGAATTGAAGAGCACAACAACTATGCTCAAGATTTTATTGGTGCTTGTGAAGACATTAAGCGTGAGCTCCCACATGCCATGATCTCAGGGGGCGTATCGAACGTTTCCTTCTCATTCCGTGGTAATGATCCGGTACGCGAAGCTATCCATGCAGTATTTCTCTATTATGCGATTCGCAATGGCATGGATATGGGGATCGTCAATGCCGGGCAACTGGCCATTTATGATGATTTACCTGCAGAACTACGTGATGCCGTGGAGGACGTGATTCTCAATCGTCGGGACGATGGCACTGAACGTTTGCTGGAACTGGCGGAGCGTTATCGCGGTAGTAAAAATGACGACCATGTGAATGCACAACAAGCGGAATGGCGTAGCTGGGACGTACAAAAAAGACTGGAGTATGCCCTGGTTAAAGGGATTACCGAATTTATAGAATCGGATACTGAAGAAGCCCGTCAACAAGCAAGCCGTCCAATAGAAGTGATTGAAGGGCCACTTATGGCCGGCATGAATGTGGTTGGTGATTTGTTCGGGGAAGGGAAAATGTTTTTGCCACAGGTGGTGAAGTCAGCCCGAGTGATGAAGCAAGCTGTTGCCTATCTTGAACCTTTTATTGAGGCCAGCAAAGAGAAAGGTAGCACCAACGGTAAGATGGTTATTGCCACGGTTAAGGGGGATGTCCACGACATAGGCAAGAACATTGTTGGTGTCGTCCTGCAATGTAATAACTATGAAATCATCGATCTTGGGGTTATGGTTCCTGCGGAAAAAATTCTCAAGACGGCACGTGAAGTGAATGCTGATCTGATTGGTTTATCGGGTCTGATAACGCCCTCACTGGATGAAATGGTCAATGTGGCAAAAGAGATGGAGCGTCAGGGCTTTACCATCCCGCTATTAATTGGTGGAGCAACCACTTCCAAAGCCCATACGGCAGTAAAAATTGAGCAGAACTACAGTGGCCCGACTGTCTATGTGCAGAACGCATCACGAACGGTAGGGGTCGTGTCTGCACTGCTTTCTGCGGCCCAGCATGATGACTTTGTTGCTCGCACGCGTAAGGAGTACGACACTGTACGTATTCAGCATGCGCGCAAAAAGCCGCGTACACCTCCGGTCACTTTATCCCAGGCTCGGGAGAATGCTTTGGCCTTTGACTGGTCTGGTTATACTCCACCCGTACCACAGCAGCTCGGGGTACAGGAAGTGAGTGCGGATATTGCGACGTTACGTAAATATATCGACTGGATGCCTTTCTTTATGACCTGGTCCCTGGCCGGGAAATACCCGCGTATTCTGGAAGATGAGGTCGTGGGTGAGGAGGCTAAACGCCTGTTCCAGGATGCCTGTCAGATGCTTGACATGTTACAGCAGTCGAAAACGCTAGTACCACGGGGTGTTATAGGAATTTTTCCTGCTAACCGAGTCATCGATGATGTTGAAATTTACCAGGATGAAGCTCGGGAAGCATTGCTCACTGTCGGGCACCATCTACGTCAGCAGACAGAAAAGCGTGATTTTGCTAACTATTGCCTGGCGGATTTTGTTGCCTCAAAAGAGAGCGGTAAAGCTGATTATATCGGTGCCTTTGCCGTCACCGGTGGCCTGGAAGAGGATGCCCTGGCAGAGGCTTACGACGCCCGGCATGATGATTATAATAAGATTATGATAAAAGCTATCGCGGATCGCCTGGCTGAAGCTTTTGCTGAATACCTTCATGAGCAAGTGCGTAAGGTTTACTGGGGTTATGCCGCCGATGAAAATCTGACAAATGAAGAACTGATTCGGGAAAATTATCAGGGTATTCGCCCGGCTCCGGGGTATCCTGCCTGTCCGGATCATACCGAAAAAGCCGCTATCTGGCAGTTGCTGGATGTGGAAAAACGGATTGGTATGCAGCTTACGGAGTCCTACGCAATGTGGCCTGGGGCATCAGTCGCGGGATGGTACTTCAGCCACCCTGAAAGCAAGTACTTCGCGGTTGCACAGATTCAGCGTGACCAGGTGGAAGAGTATGCCCGGCGTAAAGTAATGAGTGTTAGTGATATTGAGCGTTGGCTTGCACCTAACCTGGGTTACGATGCGGATTAGCCCGACCATTCACTGAGTCCTGCTTCGTGCTATAAGCAGAAACCATCAGGGGGGCTGTTGTCTTTCCTCCTGATGGTTAAATCCCACCGGAAGGCTACCACGACTTTTTGGTATCGGCTCCTCATTGTTCGGGATACCGTTCTATCGCCCTGTCTCTTTCCTGGACTAAACCCTCTATACTGGATATCGCTAATCCTCCCCCCGATAACGTTAAGACATTTAAGGAGAACGGACGTCTGTGTTGACTTTGTTACACTTGCTATCTGCGGTTGCATTACTGGTATGGGGAACGCATATCGTTCGTACCGGTATTATGCGCGTGTATGGTGCCAATTTACGTAGCGTTTTAAGCCGCAGTGTGGAGAAAAAGCCCGTCGCTTTTTGCGCTGGAATTGGTGTGACGGCCCTGGTGCAAAGCAGCAACGCAACCACCATGCTGGTGACTTCTTTTGTGGCTCAGGACTTGGTGGCGCTCACCCCGGCATTAGTGATTGTTCTTGGTGCCGATGTCGGTACGGCATTAATGGCTCGTATCCTGACCTTTGATCTCTCATGGTTATCACCCCTGCTGATTTTTGTCGGTGTCACTCTATTTCTCAGTCGCAAGCAGAGCCGTGCCGGACAATTAGGCCGGGTTGGTATTGGCCTGGGGTTAGTATTACTGGCGCTGGAACTAATCGTTGCCGCCGTTACCCCTATAACGCAGGCATCAGGGATCAAAGTTATTTTTGCTTCCCTGACCGGTGATGTGATGCTGGATGCTCTTATTGGGGCCGTGTTTGCTATCATTAGCTATTCAAGCCTCGCTGCGGTTCTGTTGACCGCAACCCTGACCGCAACCGGTATCATTTCCTTTGATGTGGCACTCTGCCTGGTCATTGGAGCCAACCTTGGTTCGGGCCTGTTGGCCATGATCAACAACAGCGCATCAAATGCGGCGGCACGCCGGGTGGCATTGGGGAGTTTTCTATTCAAGCTGGTGGGCGGGATAATCGTACTGCCTTTTATCCATATTCTGGCGGTGTACATGCAGCGTTTGCCGCTTTCACCCGCAGACTTAGTTATCTATTTCCACGTGTTTTATAACCTGATTCGTTGCCTGGCTATGGTTCCCTTTGCCGACCTGATGGCGCGTTTCTGTCGCCGAGTGATAAGCGAAACGACAGAGACGGACACGCGAATGAGGCTGAAACACCTTGACCCTGCGGATCTTGACATTCCCGCTTTAGGGCTGGTGAATGCAGCCAGGGAAACCCTGAGAATGGGAGACACGCTAGAACAAATGCTGGGGAGCTGGTGCAAGATTGTTCATGGGGGGCCCCATGAAGAAAAAACGCTGCGAAAGCTGGCTGATGATGCGGATACACTTTATACCGGTATTAAGCTTTATCTGGCTCGCATGCCAAAAGACGCTTTAGCAGAAGAAGAGTCTCGACGCTGGGCTGAGATAATCGAGGTATCCCTGAATCTTGAACAAGCAGCAGATATCATTGAACGAATGGGAAGCCAGGTGGCAGATAAATCTCTGGCTGCCCGTCGAGCATTTTCTGCCGAGGGGTTGAAAGAACTCGATAGTCTGTATCAGCAACTGGTGAGTAATCTCCAGTTGAGTATGTCGGTTTTCTTCTCCAGCGACATTAACAGTGCCCGACGGTTACGACGTAATAAACACCGTTTCCGTATTATGAATCGTCGTTATTCGCATGCCCATGTGGACAGGCTACATCAGCAAAATGTGCAAAGTATTGAGACCAGTTCACTGCATTTGGGCCTGCTTGGAGATATGAATCGACTGAACTCATTGTTCTGCGCGATTGCCTACAGTGTCATGAATCAGCCAGATGAGGATGATGAACGGGAGAATAACTGAGGGGTAATCAATCTGAAGATACTTATCTTACCGCGAGATTTTCCTGAGCTATCTACTGTTTTCTCCAAAAAGCGCAGATTATTGCACAATGTTAAATAAACCCTGTTCGCAAGGCTCTGTGGGTAGGGTATAGTCCTGGTTTTTACGGAGGAGCCATGCTGACTAATTCATCTATTCGTCTTAACAAATACATCAGTGAGAGTGGGATTTGCTCACGCCGTGATGCGGATCGTTATATTGAACAAGGTCTGGTTTTTATTAATGGTAAACGGGCCAAAATAGGCGATCAGGTACTCACTGGTGACAGTGTTAAAGTGAATGGTCAGTTAATAGAACCACGTCAGGAGGATGACTTGGTTCTGATCGCCCTGAATAAACCCGTGGGTATAGTGAGCACCACCGAAGAGGGTGAACGGGACAATATTGTTGATTTTGTTAATCACAGTAAACGCGTGTTTCCAATCGGACGCCTGGATAAAGATTCCCAGGGGCTGATCTTCCTCACTAACCACGGTGACCTGGTCAATAAAATTTTGCGAGCGGGTAATGACCATGAAAAAGAGTATCTGGTCACCGTGAATAAATTGATAACTGATGAGTTTATTCTGGGAATGGGGCGGGGAGTGCCTATTCTTGGAACGGTCACGAAAAAATGTAAGGTTAAGAAAGAATCACCATTTGTGTTTCGTATTACCCTAGTTCAAGGACTAAATCGCCAGATTCGCCGTATGTGTGAATATTTTGGCTATGAAGTGACGCGCCTTGAACGTACACGTATTATGAATGTCAGCCTTTCCGGGCTGCCACAAGGTGAGTGGCGTGATTTGAACGATGATGAGCTTATTGAACTCTTTAAGCTGATTGAAAACTCAAGCTCGGAAACCAAAGAGACGAAAGCCAATAAATCCGCAAAAACGGCTAAGACTAAAACGGCTGCCACGACAGCGAAAAAACCAGCTACGAATGGGGCAAAAAGTATGGCAAAAACCCCGGCAGAGCTCGCTTCACGCAAACGTTTTACGGCACCGGGGAGAAAAAAGAAAGGGCGCTAAATTAGCGTTTCCCGCGGGTATGGTTATTTGCTGACCAGGAAAACGAGGCTGAAGTATCGGGTTTAAACGTATTTTTCTTTTTAATCTGGCGTGCTTTTTTGGCCGCCAGTTCACGCTCTGCCATGAGTTTGTCGATGTACTCTTTCTTTACTTGGTTTGTTTCCGAATTGGTTAGTTGACGACCTCGGGCAATGCGGGCGCGATCCAGCAAGGTTTTAAGTTCACGTTGTTCGCCTTCCGTCATATCTTTCTGCGTCAGTCTGACTATGGACATCTGTACGACCTCTTAGAGAACGGTTTTTTAGTGTAAATCAAAGCGCTTCTTTTCTCAGTAAGTATCCGTGTAAAAAATGATCTCAATAATCACTGATGTCTATTTTTTGTCGTTCAGGGACTGATACACCGAATGGTGGCAGATTTCAGGGATAAAAAAGCCGGGTTTGTACCCGGCTTGGACGATAGATCCAGGCACTATTATGGCTGTTCAAACAGATTGCGGTGCAGTTTTTGTACCACTTGCTCTGCTTCATGACCAGGAACCAGGAAGCAAAGGTTATAGCTGGAGGCACCGTAACAGATCATCCTGATATTAAAAGGCTCCAGGACGCCAAATACCTCTTTACCCACACCACAAGCTTGTGAAAGGTTGTTACCGATGATCGCAACTAAAGCCAGGTTTTCCTCTACCTCGACACGACACAGGGTAGATAACTCGGTCAGCAGGGCAGAGGTGAGTAAGCTGTCCCCTGTAGAAGTCGACCCCGTGGTGTCAAGCGTCAGTGCAACGTTGACTTCCGACGTGGTTACCAGATCCACTGAAATATTATGACGAGCCAGAATGCTGAAGACTTCCGCCAGAAAGCCACGTGAATGAAGCATGCTTAAACTATGCAGAGTCAGCAGGGTTTGCTTACGGCGTAAAGCTAAGGCACGGAACAGGGGGGGGTTGTGAGTCGTGTTACAAACCAGTGTTCCTCCGGCAGCAGGATCTTTACTTGAACCAACGAAAACAGGAATATCGCTACGCACTGCAGGCAAGAGAGTCGCAGGATGGAGAACTTTAGCACCAAAAGTAGCCATTTCAGCCGCTTCTTCAAAGGCGATACGATCGATACGCTTCGCCGCAGGAACCACACGTGGGTCCGTGGTGTAAATACCCGGCACATCTGTCCAGATATCGACACGTGAGGCATGTAGGGCCTCACCCAGCAAGGCGGCGGTATAATCACTACCGCCACGGCCAAGCGTAGTGGTTCGTCCTTTTTCTTCGCTACCGATAAAGCCCTGGGTTATCACTAACGACTCAGATAAATGCGGTGCCAGATATTGAGAGACCAGCTGGCCCAGCATGGCAACGTCTGGTTCAGCACGCCCGAAACGATCGCTGGTACGCATGACTTTACGCACATCGAACCAGTGCACATCCACATCCCGTTGACGGAGAATCTCGGTAAACAACAGGGTGGACATCAGTTCCCCATGACTGACCAGTTCGTCGGTTAACGCAGTTGACGTCGCCAGAGACGCGGCTTCTGCCAAAGCAGATATATTCTCCAGAAGACGATCAATTTCTTCGCTGATAACAGGTGACTGAGTAAGGTGCTCAAGAATGTCGTACTGAATTTTACGAATGGCGTCGAGCTTTTCCTGACGCAAGTCAGAGTCAACACCTTCAGCCAGGGCAACCAATAAATTTGTTACGCCAGCGGAGGCAGACAGTACGACAACACGCACTTCACTATTAGATAAAACAATATCAGCACTGCGATTCATCGCCTCAAAATTTGCAACGCTGGTACCACCAAATTTGGCGACTACGGTTTGGGACATAACGACCTCGTGTCAGGGAGCTAGATTACTGGCAAAAATTATTCAGCCTTGGCACAAGGAGAGAGCGATAAACGGGGTGGGCGCAGACAACTACGGATTCACCCAGAAGTGCTCCACCTTGTTGACCGACTTGGTGATGGCATTAATTTGCCGGGCAAGTCGGTATTAAAATATTCGTTACCGAATACTTAGGGTGACAACCCAGAGGATTCAGCCCCTGTGGTCGATGATGGGCGTTACCATACGCGACATCACCTCGGCGTTACTCCCCCTCTCACGTATCGTCACTGGACTGGCTCCTCTGATACTTTACCTGGGTAACGCGCCTCTTCTGGCCTGTGTAAACACAGGTTAGGCTCTAATAAATAAAGGTTCACGGCGGGGATGTCAACGTCCGGGTTATGCGGATTTTTCATCTGGCATCGGGAAAGAAGAATTTAACTAATAACGTCTATACTTTGCTATCGTCATGTGGAATACATCCCACACAAGGGGATATGAAAAGCGTCACAATTTTTGTCGTCAGACGTTACAATCAAATATCGTTCCGATTCTTAAATCACACGAGTATTGCTATGAAAAATATTAACCCAACGCATACCAAAGCCTGGCAGTCACTTCAGGATCACTACGAAGAAATTAAAGATGTGACTCTTGCGGAATTTTTCGCGCAAGATGCCACGCGTTTCACGAAATTCTCTGCCACCTTTGACGACGCTATTCTGGTCGATTTTTCTAAAAACCGTATTACAACCGAAACACTTGAAAAGCTACAGGCGCTGGCTAAAGAGACGGATCTGCAAGGGGCCATCAAGTCCATGTTTGCGGGTGAAAAAATTAACCGTACTGAAGATCGTGCGGTTCTCCATGTAGCGTTACGCAATCGTAGTAACACCCCCATTCTGGTGGATGGTAAAGACGTCATGCCAGAAGTTAACGCCGTGCTGGAGAAGATGAAATCTTTCTCTGAAAATATTATCAGCGGTCGCTGGAAGGGCTACACCGGTAAATCCATTACCGATGTTGTTAATATTGGTATCGGTGGTTCTGATCTGGGGCCATTTATGGTGACAGAAGCACTACGCCCTTATAAAAACCACCTCAATATGCACTTTGTTTCTAATGTGGACGGTACCCAAATCGTTGAGGTTCTTAAGAACCTTAATCCAGAAACGACACTGTTCCTGGTGGCTTCCAAAACCTTCACCACTCAAGAAACGATGACCAATGCTCACAGTGCGCGTGACTGGTTCCTGACCGCGGCAGTGGATGCACAACACGTTGCCAAACACTTTGTGGCACTGTCCACCAATGGCAATGCTGTCAGCGAGTTTGGTATTGATACTGCCAACATGTTTGAGTTCTGGGACTGGGTTGGTGGACGTTATTCCCTATGGTCTGCGATTGGTTTGTCGATTGTTCTGTCCATTGGCTATGACAATTTTGTTGAGTTACTGAGCGGCGCTCATGCCATGGATAAGCACTTTGCTGAAACGCCTGCAGAGAAAAATATCCCGATCTTATTGGCACTGATTGGCCTGTGGTATAACAACTTCTTTGGTGCAGAAACCGAAGCAATTTTACCTTATGATCAATACATGCACCGTTTTCCTGCCTATTTTCAACAGGGTAATATGGAGTCGAACGGTAAATATGTTGACCGTGATGGCAACCCTGTGGATTACCAGACCGGCCCAATCATCTGGGGTGAGCCTGGTACTAACGGGCAGCATGCTTTCTACCAGCTGATCCACCAAGGAACGAAACTGATCCCTTGTGATTTTATCGCTCCAGCAATCACCCATAACCCACTGTCAGATCATCACCCCAAACTGTTGTCTAACTTCTTTGCTCAGACTGAAGCTTTGGCATTCGGTAAGTCACGTGAAGTCGTTGAGCAAGAATTTGTTGCCCAAGGTAAAGATCCAAAAACGCTGGATTATGTGGTGCCATTTAAAGTATTCCAGGGTAATCGGCCAACCAACTCTATTTTGCTGCGAGAAATCACCCCTTTTAGCCTGGGGGCACTGATTGCTATGTATGAGCATAAGATTTTCACTCAGGGTGCGATCCTGAATATTTACACCTTTGATCAATGGGGTGTGGAGCTTGGTAAGCAGCTTGCCAGTCGTATTCTGCCTGAACTGAATAATGACGATCAGGTCACCAGTCACGACAGCTCGACCAACAGCCTGATTAACCGTTACAAAGCCTGGCGCGCATAGCATAAATAGCAGCCTGGACTACCATCAGTTCATTATTAAATGCCCGCACATGTTGCGGGCATTTTTTATCTTTCTGTGTGCCTTTAAGTCCTACTTGCATGCGTCGGTAATAATAAAAAAACCACATTGGTTAAAAATAAGATGTAGATCACACTTTAAGCTTGTAAAATCCCAATTACACTTAAAGTAAACGAGGTTTTTATGCCAGCTACGGTACGGGGAGAGTGGGTCTCGAAGATACTGCAGGCAGTACTCAATTTGGGGCTGATAATGCTTGCCGTTATCCTGATTATCTTCCTCTGCAAGGAAACTATTCATATGGCGGAGGTTCTGTTTGCACCGACAGAACAGGCCGGCAAGTATCTGTTTATTGAAGCGCTGGTGGTTTACTTTTTGTATTTTGAGTTTATTGCCTTGATCGTTAAATATTTTCAGTCAGGTTACCACTTCCCGCTACGCTATTTTGTCTACATTGGTATTACAGCCTTGGTTCGTCTTATCATCATTGATCATAAGTCACCTTCAGATGTGCTTATTTACTCAGGGTCGATTCTGATACTCGTCATTGCTCTGTGGTTATGTAATAGCAGCAGATTAAAACGAGAATAACTCCCTTCCATACTCTGATCTTCACTTCAGGCTATCTGCTATAGATAGCCTGTTTTGTCTCTTTCCCTTGGACTACTAAAGCAATTTTTATGCTCGCCTGCTCTGTAAAGGCGATTCTGCGTTACAATACCGCCAGGTATCACCGTGGAGTATATTTTCATGACTGACGCGCTGTCGCCTTTGCGCGCCTTACAATTTTTCGACTCGCTTCCTCAAGAACTGAATGCTGCCTGGCTTGACTGGTTGCTGCTGGAAGACTCGATGACCAGACGTTTTGAGCAGCATTGCTCTCAAGTCACAGTTCGTATCGTTCGGGAAGCGTTTGTCCTCCAGGAGGAGTGCCGCGATGAGGCTGCTCTTCTTCCTCCCTCAGAACGTTACTGGCTACGCGAAATTATTCTTTGTGGTGATGATGAACCCTGGCTTTTGGGGCGTACAGTCGTACCAGAGAGCACTCTCAATGGGCCTGAGTTAGCGCTACAGGGATTAGGGAATACTCCGCTGGGTCGTTATCTTTTTAGCTCATCTTCTTTAACCCGTGATTATATCCAAATTGGATGCAGCGAAGCATTGTGGGGAAGGCGCTCTCGTCTGAGGTTGTCTGATAAGCCGCTAATGCTTACTGAACTTTTCTTGCCGCATTCTCCGTTGTATAGAGAGGAAAGATAGTTGATGGAGTGGAGTCTGAACCAGAAAAAATTATTGGCTTACCATCGGTTGATGCGTACAGATAAACCGATTGGGGCTTTGTTACTGCTCTGGCCAACGTTATGGGCTCTTTGGCTGGCAACGCCGGGTATCCCGCCCCTGACCATTTTGGCTATTTTTATTGCGGGCGTCTGGTTAATGCGCGCAGCCGGGTGTGTGGTAAACGATTATGCTGACCGCAAATTTGATGGCCATGTAAAGCGTACCGCCCACCGCCCGTTACCAAGCGGTGATGTGACTGAAAAAGAAGCTAAAGGTCTCTTTATCGGGCTGGTGGCTCTGGCGTTTCTGTTGGTACTGATGCTCAATACGATGACGATTTTGTTATCGATAGCAGCCCTGGCATTAGCCTGGATGTACCCGTTTATGAAACGTTATACCCACCTGCCGCAAGTTGTTCTGGGAGCTGCATTTGGCTGGTCAATTCCAATGGCTTTTTCTGCGGTGAGTGAAACGGTCCCGCTAACCTGTTGGTTGCTGTTTATCGCAAACATCTGCTGGACAGTGGCTTACGATACGCAGTATGCCATGGTCGATCGTGATGACGATCTTAAGATTGGAATTAAGTCTACTGCGATCCTGTTTGGACAGCATGATCGGTTAATTATCGGCATGCTGCAAATTGCGGTGATTGTACTGATGGCAGTAGTTGGAAAATTAAACGGGCTTAATGGCGCATTTTATTGGTCGTTGTTGCTGGCCAGTGCGTTATTTATTCACCAGCAGAAGTTGATCTCCGGTCGTGGTCGTGATGAATGCTTTCGTGCTTTTATGAATAATAACGCTGTCGGGCTGGTGATCTTCTTGGGTATCGCTTTGAATTTTTTGCACTTCTAATTTGACTGGCAAGCCGCCCATGGAAAAGACGGCTTGCCATATCAGACGGTGTTATGCCGTAACGCCTGGCACAACGCCACCCTCCTGAGTTGCAGCACTTTCGATAGTAAGCCGAACATCCGGAGCGACCAAATTCGCCAGCATTTGGTAGACCTTCATCGTCTCACGAGGTTCAGCATCTCCAGTATCACTGATATAGCCTTCATTACGCAGGGTTAAGACGAGCGACGTAAATACGGCCTTATCAAAGAATTCTGGTGCGTTAATACCATGTAACACGGATAAACGTTGTGCAACGGTACGGCTTTCTCGCTCCAGTGTTCCCCGATTAATGGATGGGTCCGCACTCAGTAGCCAAAAGGTGATTGCGTAGCGCTGCAGTGTTTCACGAACCCCTGCGGCCAGCAATTCCAGTATCAGTGCCCCGGTGTTATTGACGGTGATTTTATCATCGCCAATTACCACCAGTTGCTGACGTGCCAATTCAGCCAGCAAGGAATCTACTTCTTCAATGAGTTGCTGATCGTCCCAGCGCAGGAATAGTTCAGCTTTTAGCATTGGATAGACAACGGTAATTTGCTGTATTAATGCTTCGCGTGTCATCTGCCCGTGCTGTGTAATAACGGCCGCTATTAACGACGGTAACACCAGCATGTGCATAATGTTATTGCGATAGTAGGTCATTAACACCGCTTGTTCTCGGGGCAGAATGATAATGTCGCCGATGGTATCCTTTTCCAGCTCGAACTTGTTCATCTGCAATGCATGGTCAATCAGTGCATCTGCAGTCACCACTGGTGATGTGATATCCGGTGAATAGGGCACGTTATGCAGCAGGCCCAGGTAGCAATTAAGTTGGGCGGTTAACTGCTCCCGGGTTAAGGAGCGCTGACGTGAGGCCAGTAATGCAGTACAGCATAGGTTCATTGCATTTGCCGCACCTGCATTGTTGATTCTTACCATCAGGTCGAGAGCAATGTTATTGACCGTCGGTGTTAGCCAGGCTGGGCGGATCGCTTCAATAGGATCTATGGCGTCGCGCCATTCTGGAACGTGCTGATTGAGGTAGGTCATTAGCGGTAGAGGTTCACCAAAATTCACATAGCCCTGGCCCAGGTTACGTAGTTTACTCAACCCGCGTACCATCTGGATAAAGCTCTCTTTTTCTTTGGTTGCTCCCCGCAGTTCGTTGGCATAGGTTCCCACTTCCATGACATGTTCGTAACCGATATAAATCGGTACTAGCGTGATGGGACGTGAGCCACCCCGCAGCATTGCCTGGATAGTCATCGACAGGGTGCCCGTTTTAGGATCGAGCAAACGACCAGTACGTGAACGCCCACCTTCGACAAAATACTCCACCGAATAACCCCGGCTAAAGAGTTCACCTAAATATTCCCGGAACACTGTGGAGTAAAGTTTATTACCTTTGAAAGTCCGTCGAATAAAGAAAGCACCCAGCCGCCGGAAAATAGGCCCTGCTGGCCAGAAGTTTAAGTTAATGCCGGCCGCAATATGCGGTGGAACTAACCCCTGATGATAAAGTACATACGACAGCAGCAAATAGTCCATATGGCTGCGGTGGCAGGGCACGTAGACGATTTCATGACCATCATGGGCCAGTTGACGAACTCGTTCAGCGTTATGGACATTAATACCTTTATACAAGCGGTTCCATGTTAGCCCTAAAACCCGGTCCGTAAGGCGTACCGCTTCATAAGAGAAATTAGCCGCAATCTCTTCCATTAATGCAATTGCATTCTGCTGTGCTTTTTCGTGAGAGATTTTCTTACTTCGGGCCTCATCTTCAACCGCACGAGCAATCGCCTTAGATGCCAGTAGCTTGTTAAAAAGGTCCTGACGAGCAGGCAGGCGTGGGCCTACTGCGGCTAAACGCTGACGTGCAAAATGGGTACGCGCAACGCGCGCCAGTTTTTGCGCAATTGATTTATCAGTGCCATGTTCCGTTGCCATACGACGGAGGGATACGGGTTGGGAAAAACGGACAAAGCTATCCCGACCCAGCCAGGAAACAGCAAAAAATTTCTGTAAACCGTTCAGTGTGCGCAGAGGGGGATTGGTTTCCCCTTTTTCACGACCCGGTGAGCGACCAAACATCACTGAAACCGGAATCATCTGTATATCGAGTTCAGGATTACGGTTATGCAGATCCAGGTAGTCGTGAAACAGCTTGATAGACTCTTCTTTCGGGGTGTAATAGGTGAAAACACGCGGCCCCCCATGAATAAAGACAAAGCGAGGTAAAGTGACCCCATCAATGTCTAAAGGAACGAGAGGATCCGGAAGACCATGAGCCAGACACTGGGCTCGCAGGGTTAATATGTCGGCCTTAGAGTTATAAGGCAGGACGTATACAATAGGGCGTGCAGGATCCAGCTCCAGTTCACTGACGGGATCTGCGGGGATAGACTTACTTTTTACCAGAATGCTTAATGGTAAATTGAGTAATTTATAGTAAATTCTTGACCAGCCTGACATAGACGATGTAAAGCCTCAGGTTAATAATACAAATGCTGCGCAAGGATACCAGAAACTTCAGGGAATTTCTGTGGCGCAACAGTTTAGACTTAATCTATGAGCATTGACGCTCAGAATTTAAAAAGGTTCTTTTTCATGGCGAGTCATACTTCTGGCATTATCCGTATCATTAAAGCAGCCGGTTATTCATGGCAAGGATTACGTGCAGCATGGCGTAACGAAGCTGCTTTTCGACAGGAAGGCATTATGGTACTTGCCGCCATTGTCATCGCCTGCTGGTTAGATGTTGATCCTGTGACCCGGATCCTGTTGATAGGCTCAGTCGTTCTGGTCATGATCGTAGAGATCATCAACAGCGCAATCGAGGCCATCGTCGACAGGGTGGGAACGGATTACCATGAACTTTCCGGGCGTGCTAAAGATATGGGGTCTGCCGCAGTATTAATAGCGCTTATTTTAGCCGCTGTCACTTGGGGAACGCTATTATGGGCACATTTACGATGATCCTCCCAAAGTGCCTGAATTGCTTGTTTTCGCTTAATTTATGGTTTCAAATTCACCGTTAGCTGTATATACTCACAGCATAACTGTATAAACACCCAGGGGGTGGAATGAAAGCATTAACGACCAGACAGCAAGAGGTGTTTGATCTTATTCGGGATCATATCGCTCAGACCGGCATGCCACCAACCCGCGCCGAAATTGCCCAGCGTCTGGGGTTTCGTTCTCCTAACGCCGCTGAAGAGCATCTTAAAGCACTCGCGCGTAAAGGGGTAATTGAAATAGTCTCTGGCGCATCCCGTGGTATTCGCCTTTTGATTGAAGAAGAGCAGGGCCTGCCTTTGATTGGCCGTGTGGCTGCGGGTGAACCCCTGTTGGCTCAACAGCACATTGAAAGTCACTATCAGGTAGATCCTTCACTGTTTAAGCCTGGCGCTGATTTTTTACTGCGTGTCAGTGGCATGTCAATGAAAGATATCGGTATTCTCGACGGTGACTTACTGGCAGTACATAAAACACAGGAAGTGCGTAACGGTCAGGTTGTCGTCGCCCGTATTGATGATGAAGTGACGGTTAAGCGGCTGAAAAAACAAGGTAATACAGTTCATTTATTACCGGAAAACAGTGACTTTCAGCCTATTGTTGTTGACTTGCGCCAGCAAAATTTCACGATCGAAGGCCTGGCTGTTGGTGTTATTCGCAACGGTGAATGGCTGTAAAATTCCCTCAGCGTGGTGCGTTGTTATATCACCCGCACCACGTTAACATCATTCCCTCACTAAAGTTCACGTAGGTCCTGCTATGCGACTCTTCTCACCCGCGGATAGTGCGCTATGGCGGCTTGCGCTGCCGATGATTTTTTCAAATATCTCGGTGCCTCTGCTCGGGTTGGTAAGTATCGCCGTTATTGGCCATCTTGACAGCCCGGTGTATCTCGGTGGGGTGGCTGTTGGTGCAACCGCGACCAGTTTTCTGTTTATGCTGTTATTGTTTTTGCGCATGAGCACCACGGGCATGACGGCTCAAGCATTTGGCGCTAAAGATACTCATCGCCTTGCCCGAGCCTTAGTTCAGCCGATGATTCTGGCCTTCATTGCCGGGATTTTGATAGTCCTTTTCCGCTCACCTTTGATAAACCTGGCATTGAATATTGTGGGGGGTAACGGCGATGTTCTGGTTCAGGCCCGTGCCTTTCTTGATATCCGTTGGCTGAGTGCGCCAGCTTCACTGGCCAACCTGGTTTTGCTCGGTTGGCTGCTGGGAGTACAGTATGCCCGGGCTCCGGTGATACTGCTGGTGGTTGGCAATATCCTCAATATTTTGCTCGATCTGTGGCTGGTCATCGGTCTGGAGATGAAAGTCGAAGGTGCTGCATTAGCAACGGTAGTGGCTGAATATGTGACCTTTATTATTGGGTTATTGATGGTCAGAAAAGTCATGCTGCTACGTGGGATAACATGGCGGGTGTTTAAAGACAGCTGGCGGGGAGATATGCGGCGATTGCTGGTTCTCAACCGAGATATCATGTTGCGATCACTGCTGCTGCAACTCTGCTTTGCCGGGATCACCATCTTTGGTGCCCGCTTGGGGGGGGAAATTGTTGCCGTGAATGCAGTTCTGATGACGCTGCTGACCTTTACTGCCTATGCCCTGGATGGCTTTGCTTACTCTGTTGAGGCTTATTCCGGGCAAGCCTACGGTGCGCATGATAGTAGCAAGTTACTTGAGGTATGGTATGCCTCCTGTCGCCAGGCGGGGCTGGTGGCACTGGCATTTGCAGGTATTTACGCCCTGGCAGGGCCTTCTATTATTGCGCTTCTGACTTCGCTACCAGAGATCCGCCAGCTGGCTGATACCTATTTGCCGTGGCAAATCATTTTACCTCTGGTAGGGGTATGGTGTTATTTACTGGATGGGATGTTTATTGGTGCGACACGTGGGGCTGACATGCGTAACAGTATGGCGGTTGCTGCATTAGGTTTTGGCCTGACTTTACTGACATTACCCTGGTTGGGTAATCATGGTTTGTGGCTGGCACTATCCGTCTTTTTATCCTTACGGGGTATAGCGTTGGCCTTTATCTGGCGTCGGCATTGGAAAAATAATACTTGGTTCGGTGGTGTGAGCCAGCATTAACCCTGGTCAGTGAGGGCGGCTGGTTACAGGAAGGTAAACCGAAAGGGAGCTTCAGTGGTCTGGTACATTACCATGCTGTTTTACAGCAAGAATGTCTCTCCCTTTTACGATTAGCGCTTTTTCTTCATCAGAATAGAGTGGTCATGGCCACATCCCTCACGATGTCGGCAGGCTTCCACCTCAGCACAGTCGGCACACAAGCCATGTGCTTCCATTATCGAGTGATGCAGAGCGAACCCGATCCGGGACGCCAGACTATGCATGATATCTTCCACGCCCTGTGCGGCCTGCTCTTTTACCGCGCCACATCGGTCACAAATGAACATTGCAGAAGAGTGGGTGGGGTGGTCTATCAGATTGCATAATACATAGCTATTGGTTGACTCAACGCGATGAATAAATCCCTGTTCCAGCAAGAAATCCAGCGCACGATAGACGGTGGGGGGTTTCGCTTGTGGTTCGCTCACGCGCAGGAGATCCAGCAGGTCATAAGCGCTAATCGCCCCGCTTTGTTGTGCCAGTAAACGCAATACTTCCAGTCGTTGCGGAGTCAGGCGTACATTACGCTGCAAACAGAGCTTTTCAGCCTGCGCTAACATATTTTGAACTGTTGTTGTATCCATCAGTTTCTCCCGGTATTTGACCCTGTATAATACCATAAGGAACATAAAATGAAGAATTAAGCGCCATCTCGGTGTCGTTACCAGAAAGATACAGGGCACTGTCTCACAGATGACCAGCGTCATTAAAGGAGGGCAGATACCTCCCACAGCACTTTATGGTATAGTAGTGACCCTGGCCGACCCGCCCCTGCTTGCTCGCTAAATGCAGCGTTTTTTTTAACTGAACCCGAAAACATCCAGCAACTATGCCCTCACAACAACATACTCACGCTTTCCCATCATCCCGTTTCTCCATTGCACCTATGCTGGACTGGACAGATCGTCACTGTCGTTATTTTTTGCGTCAGTTGTCACGCCACACGTTGCTGTACACCGAAATGGTGACGACAGGGGCTATTATCCACGGAAAAGGGGACTATTTAGCCTACAGTGAAGAAGAACATCCACTGGCTCTGCAACTCGGCGGGAGTGATCCACAAGCATTAGCACACTGCGCTAAACTGGCAGAGGCGCGGGGCTATGATGAAATAAACCTCAACGTTGGCTGCCCTTCAGACCGGGTTCAGAATGGTCGTTTTGGTGCCTGTCTGATGGGGGATGCACAGCTGGTTGCAGATTGTGTAAAAGCGATGCGTGACGTGGTTTCCATTCCGGTAACGGTAAAAACCCGTATTGGAATTGATGATCAGGACAGTTATGCCTTTCTGTGTGACTTTATTGAAACGGTATCAGGAAAGGGGGAGTGTAACGAGTTTATCATTCACGCCCGTAAGGCATGGTTATCCGGACTAAGCCCGAAAGAGAACCGCGAGATCCCTCCCCTGGACTATCCGCGAGTTTACCAATTGAAGCGTGATTTTCCGCATCTGACGATGTCGATTAATGGCGGTATTAAGACTCTGGAAGAGGCGAAAACTCACTTGCAGCATCTTGATGGGGTTATGGTCGGGCGTGAAGCCTATCAAAATCCGGGTCTGCTGATTCAGGTTGATCGTGAGATTTTCGGTTCTACTGATCCTGAGCCTTGCCCTTTCGCGGTAGTCCGTGAAATGTACCCTTATATTGAGCGTGAGCTGGCAAAAGGCACCTATCTGGGGCATATCACACGCCATATGCTGGGCTTATTCCAGGGAATACCCGGTGCTCGCCAGTGGCGTCGTTATTTAAGTGAAAATGCGCATAAAGCAGGGGCTGATGTCAGCGTGGTCGACCATGCGCTCTCATTGATAGAGAATAAGCGTTAGTTTTGATACAACATAACCAGAATGATTCTGAGATTGAGGGGTGGATCACATGCTGGTATTTATTCCAGTCCCCGGCATTTTAATTGGTTTCAAAATCTGACACTATCCTTGGCGATTAACGAATTCATCGCACTGTACCCTACATACAGTACGAAATAAAAAAGAAAGGGCTTCCTGGTGGAAGCCCTTATTATTTGTATTTAATTATAAATCAGGGAATCAAAAGACTGGAGCCTTGGGTAGCACGGCTTTCCAGAATTTGATGGGCGTGGACCGCATCATCCAGGGAAAAAATCTGACTTTTCGCCACATCAATACTGATTTGGCCACTGGCAATGAAAGAGAATAACTCACTACTCGCTTCATCAAGTTCTTCACGCGTCGTGATATAGCCATTTAAAGAGGGTCGGGTCGCGAAGAGAGAGCCTTTTTGGTTCAGAATACCTAAATTAATCCCTGTTACCGGCCCGGAAGAGTTACCAAAGCTGACCATTAAGCCGCGTGGCTGCAGGCAATCCAGTGAAGCCTCCCAAGTATCTTTACCGACTGAGTCATAGACCACTGAGACTTTCTTACCATTGTTCAATTCTACAAGACGCCGGGCAATATTTTCATCGCGATAGTTGATGGTCTGCCAGGCTCCGGCTTGTTTGGCCCGGATGGCCTTTTCCGCCGATCCGACGGTACCAATCAGCCTGGCCCCTAATATTTTTGCCCACTGACAAGCTATCAGACCAACACCTCCAGCAGCAGCATGGAATAGAAAAGATTCACCTGACTGAATTTTATACGTTTTACGCAGCAAGTAGTAAACGGTCAGCCCCTTGAGGAAAGAGGCCGCAGCCTGTTCAAAAGAGATAGCATCTGGCAGTTTGGCTACTTTATCCGCCAGCACATTATGCACGGTACTGTAAGCACCTAAGGCTGATTGGGCATAAACCACGCGATCTCCCACCGTTAAATGGGTCACATTACGACCCACTTGACTGACGATACCGGCGGCTTCAGTACCAAGGCCGCTTGGCAATGACGGTGGGGGATAAAGTCCACTCCGAATATAAGTATCAATATAGTTAATACCAATGGCTTTGTTCTCTACCTGAACTTCATCATCAGCAGGGGGATTAGGCGTAAACTCAACGAGTTGTAGCACATCAGGCCCACCATGCTGGCTAAACTGAATACGTTTGGCCATAGAAACTCCTTGTGTCTTCGAGGACTAAGACTGGGTTATACTTTTAACTCTTATACTATGAACTTGGTAACACCTTCACTATGGCAGGAAAAAAACCCTTCAACAAACCGAATGAACCTCGCGACCGTCAGGTCGAAGGCCTGAAGATGCCGCCGCACTCTCTTGAGGCGGAACAATCGGTGTTGGGTGGTTTAATGCTGGATAACGAACGCTGGGATAACGTCGCTGAACGTGTTGTCAGCAACGACTTTTTCAGTCGACCACACCGCACCATCTTTACTGAAATGCAGCGCCTGCTGGAAATGAATAAACCCATCGACCTGATTACGCTGTCTGAGTCTCTTGAACTCCAGGGGCACCTTGATAGCGTCGGTGGTTTTGCTTACCTTGCTGAATTATCAAAAAATACGCCAAGTGCGGCGAACATCAGCGCATATGCTGATATCGTTCGCGAACGAGCAGTCGTTCGTGAAATGATTGCCGTTGCGAATGAAATCGCTGATGCAGGTTATGATCCCCAGGGGCGTTCCAGTGAAGATCTTTTGGATCTGGCGGAATCCCGTGTTTTTCAGATAGCGGAAAATCGCGCGAATAAAGATGAAGGCCCGAAAAGTATCGATCAGATCCTTGAGGCAACAGTGTCGCGGATCGAATCACTCTACCAGACCCCTCATGATGGGGTGACAGGAATTGATACGGGTTATAACGATCTGAATAAGAAGACGGCGGGTCTGCAACGATCTGATTTAATCATTGTGGCGGCACGTCCTTCAATGGGTAAAACCACTTTTGCAATGAATTTGTGCGAAAATGCAGCCATGTTGCAAGAAAAACCAGTACTTATCTTTAGTCTTGAAATGCCCGGTGAACAGCTGATGATGCGTATGCTGGCTTCACTCTCCCGGGTTGATCAGACGCGTATTCGTACGGGTCAGCTTGATGACGAAGACTGGGCTCGTATCTCCAGCACCATGGGAATTTTGCTTGAAAAGCGTAATATGTACATTGATGACTCTTCAGGGCTGACACCAACCGAAGTGCGTTCACGCGCTCGGCGGGTTTATCGTGAGCATGAAGGCTTGAGCATGATCATGATCGATTATTTGCAGTTAATGCGTGTACCGTCACTCTCTGACAACCGTACCTTAGAAATTGCAGAAATATCCCGTTCCCTGAAAGCATTGGCCAAAGAGCTTCAGGTTCCAGTCGTGGCACTTTCACAGCTTAACCGCTCTCTGGAACAACGCGCCGATAAACGTCCGGTTAACTCCGATTTACGTGAATCTGGCTCTATTGAACAGGATGCTGACCTGATTATGTTTATTTATCGTGATGAGGTGTATCACGAAAACAGTGACCTGAAAGGTATTGCGGAAATTATCATTGGTAAGCAGCGTAATGGGCCTATTGGTTCCGTTCGCCTGACCTTTAATGGCCAGTGGTCTCGATTTGATAATTACGCCGGGCCACAATACGACGAAGAGTAGTATTCCCGCCTCCTGATGAACAATATTAAGCAGGATCGTGCATTGTCGTGCATATTGGGGAATGTTTAACCTATTTTCAAGCAAGGAATGGATATGCAAGCGGCCACTGTTGTCGTTAACCGCCGCGCTTTGCGACACAATCTACAACGTCTGCGTGAACAAGCTCCAGGGAGCCGCATAGCTGCAATAGTTAAAGCGAATGCCTATGGTCACGGCTTGCTGGAAACGGCACGGACGCTCACTGGGGTGGATGCTTTTGGTGTTGCTCGTTTTGCAGAAGCATTACAACTGCGGGAAGGTGGGATTACTAAACCAATTTTGTTGCTGGAGGGGTTTTTTAATCCCCATGATCTGCCCACCATTGCCGCTGAAAACTTTCATACGGCAGTACACAGCCTTCAACAGCTCGAAGCCCTCGAGCAGGCCATTCTGGAACGCCCCATTAATGTCTGGATGAAACTCGATACCGGAATGCATCGTCTCGGTATCAGGCCCGAAGAGGCTGATGCCTTTTATCAACGCCTGACAGAATGCAAAAATGTTTGTCAGCCAGTGAATATCATCAGCCACTTTGCCCGAGCCGATGAACTGGCGTCGGAAGCGACCACTGATCAGATGATGGTGTTTACCCATTTTACTGCCCGGAAGCCCGGGCAGCGTTCTATCGCGGCCTCTAACGGCATTCTGTTCTGGCCAGAATCACACCTCGACTGGGTTCGGCCTGGTATCATTCTGTATGGTATTTCACCACTGGAACATAAACCCTGGGCTGAAGCGTTAGGGTTTCAGCCTGTGATGACGCTGCGATCCAGTCTGATTGCGGTACGTGGGCATAAACAAGGTGAACCCGTAGGGTATGGTGGACTCTGGCATGCCGAACGAGATACCTGCCTGGGAGTGGTGGCCATGGGCTATGGTGATGGCTATCCCCGTTGTGCTCCTTCAGGCACACCGGTGCTGGTTAACGGACGGGAAGTACCCATCGTCGGGCGGGTTTCTATGGATATGATCTGTGTTGACTTAGGGCCAGATGCCCAGGATAAACCCGGGGATAGTGTGGTGATGTGGGGAGAAGGCTTACCTGTTGAGCGTATCGCTGCAATAACAAATGTAAGTGCTTACGAACTTGTTACGCGCCTGACATCACGTGCCGTGATGGAGTATCTGGACTGATTGTCCCTGCCTGGTTTACAGTGAAGATGCCGACGACTGTAAACCAGGAGAACCCCAAAGTGTTTCAAAAAGTTGACGCCTATGCAGGCGACCCCATCCTTTCGTTGATGGAACGTTTCAAAGTTGACCCACGCCAGGATAAGGTCAATCTCAGCATTGGCCTTTATTACGATGCGGAGGGGACTATCCCTCAGCTTCAGGCCGTTGCTGCGGCAGAAGAAAAACGCAATGGGCAACCTAAAGAAGCTTCTCTCTATTTACCTATGGAAGGGCTTAGGGATTATCGTTCTGCCATTGCGCCACTTTTATTTGGTGCCACTAGCCGGGCTTTAGATGAGGGGCGTATTGCCACGATTCAAACGTTAGGTGGTTCCGGTGCATTGAAAGTGGGGGCTGACTTTTTGAAATCCTACTTTCCAAATTCACAAGTGTGGGTCAGCGATCCAACCTGGGAAAATCACATTGCTATCTTTTCTGGTGCTGGCTTTAACGTGAATACTTACCCGTGGTTTGATGAACAGAACCATGGGGTTCGTTTCCAGGAGCTTCTGGAAACACTTAGCAGCTTACCAGAGCAAAGCATCATATTAATGCACCCTTGTTGTCATAACCCTACCGGGGCTGATCTCACCAATAGCCAATGGGACGTGGTTATTGATGTACTGAAAGCCCGTAATCTGATCCCTTTCCTTGATATTGCTTATCAAGGTTTTGGCGCGGGAATGGAACAAGATGCTTACGCTATCCGCGCCATGACGGATGCAGGTTTACCTGTTTTAGTCAGTAACTCATTTTCCAAAATATTTTCCTTATACGGCGAGCGTGTTGGCGGCCTGTCAGTGGTGTGTGAAGACGCTGATGCCTGTGTACGCGTATTGGGGCAACTTAAAGCAGCGGTTCGGCGTAATTACTCTAGCCCGCCTGCATTTGGTGCCCAGCTCGTTGCCACCGTACTCAATGATGAAACGCTAAAAAACCACTGGCTTGCAGAAGTTGAGGGGATGCGCGTGCGAATTCTGGAGATGCGTCAGGTGTTGGTTAATGCCCTCAAATCTGAAATGCCAGGGCGTGATTTTGACTATCTGCTAAAACAACGTGGGATGTTTAGCTACACGGGTCTGAGCGCTGCTCAGGTTGAACGATTGCGGGAGGAGTTTGGTGTTTACTTGATTGCCAGTGGTCGTATGTGTGTTGCAGGGTTGAATCATCATAATGTACAGCGCGTCGCTCAGGCGTTTGCTGCGGTAATCTGAGTGTGCACTAACAAACCTTCATTACACTGACAGTGAAGGTTTGTTATGCCGTATAACGCCTGATTACAGCCAGCCCCTTACCAGACGTAAGGGGCCTGTGAATTAGGCTAATAATGGCTTGAGGAAGCGTGCAGTATGGGATGTCTCACATTCTGCTACCGTTTCTGGTGTGCCAGAAACCAGAATTTCACCCCCACCGCTGCCCCCTTCAGGGCCCAAATCGACAATCCAGTCCGCTGTTTTAATCACATCTAAGTTATGCTCAATGACCACAATGGTATTGCCCTGGTCACGCAACTGATGCAGGACTTCAAGTAACTGCTGAATATCCGCAAAATGCAAACCTGTCGTAGGCTCATCGAGTATATAGAGTGTCTGCCCCGTGCCGCGTTTCGAGAGTTCACGTGCCAGTTTAACGCGCTGGGCTTCACCACCAGAAAGTGTCGTGGCAGACTGGCCAAGGCGAATGTAAGAAAGCCCGACATCAATCAGCGTCTGTAATTTACGCGCGAGGGCCGGAACAGCATCAAAGAATGCTCTTGCATCTTCGATAGTCATATCCAGCACCTCATGGATACTCTTACCTTTATACTTAATTTCAAGGGTTTCACGGTTATAACGCTTGCCTTTGCACTGGTCACAAGGCACATAAATATCAGGCAAAAAGTGCATTTCAACTTTAATGACACCGTCACCCTGGCAGGCTTCACAGCGGCCACCGCGAACGTTGAAGCTAAAACGCCCAGGGGTATAACCACGAGAACGCGCCTCCGGTACTCCAGCAAAGAGTTCCCGCACCGGTGTAAATACCCCGGTATAGGTTGCCGGGTTAGAGCGCGGGGTTCGGCCAATAGGGCTCTGGTCGATATCAATGACTTTATCGAAATGCTCCAGTCCTTGAACATCACGATAAGGTGCTGGTTCGATGATCGTGGCCCCGTTTAGCTGACGCTGGGCTATCGGGAACAATGTATCGTTAATCAGGGTTGATTTGCCGGAACCAGAAACCCCCGTAATACAGGTAAACAGACCGACTGGCAGAGTTAAGGTGACATCTTTAAGGTTATTACCTTTAGCACCAACCAGTTTCAGCACTTTTTCCGGATCAGCGCTGACACGTTGCTTTGGTACCTCAATTTTACGTTTACCACTCAGGAACTGCCCGGTTAATGACTCAGGAACCGCCATAATGTCCGTCATGGTGCCTTCTGCCACCACTTGCCCGCCATGCACCCCGGCTCCTGGGCCAATGTCGATAATGTGGTCCGCGGCCCGGATTGCATCTTCATCATGCTCCACCACAATCACGGTATTACCGAGATTACGCAGGTGAATCAGCGTTTCCAGTAAACGCTCGTTATCACGCTGGTGCAGGCCGATAGAGGGTTCATCCAGCACATACATAACGCCGACTAAACCAGCACCAATCTGGCTGGCTAGACGGATACGCTGGGCTTCCCCTCCAGAAAGGGTTTCTGCGGAGCGGGAAAGTGACAGATAATTCAGGCCGACATTGACCAGAAACCGTAGACGATCGCCAATCTCTTTCAACACTTTTTCAGCAATCTGAGCACGTTGACCACTGAGTTTCATGTTCTGGAAAAACTCCATTGCATGACCAATGCTCATATCTGAAATCGTCGGCAGAGCAGTATTTTCAATAAACACATGACGTGCTTCACGCCGCAGACGAGTTCCCCCACAGCTATTACAAGGGCGGTTACTAATGTACTTTGCCAGCTCCTCACGTACAGCAGAAGATTCCGTCTCTTTGTAGCGGCGTTCCATGTTATTTAAAACACCTTCGAAGGGATGACGGCGTACCGAAGTATCACCCCGATCATTCATATATTTAAATTCAATATTCTCTTTGCCAGAACCATGCAGCACCACCTGTTTAACTGCTGAGGTGAGATCTTGCCATGGGGTTTCCACATCAAATTTATAATGATCTGCCAAGGATCGTAGCATGGTAAAGTAGTAAAAATTACGACGATCCCAGCCACGAATCGCTCCGCCAGCGAGTGACAGTTCGGGGTTTTGAACGACCCGATCCGGATCAAAATATTGCTGAACACCCAGCCCGTCGCAGGTTGGACAGGCTCCTGCCGGATTGTTAAAGGAAAACAGGCGAGGTTCAAGTTCACGCATGCTATAGCCGCAGACAGGGCAGGCAAAGTTAGCAGAAAACAGCATCTCTTCCGCCGCGCTATCATCCATATCGGCAACAATGGCAGAACCGCCAGAAAGTTCCAGTGCAGTTTCAAATGACTCTGCCAGGCGCTGGCTAATGTCATCACGTACTTTAAAACGATCGACCACCACTTCGATTGTGTGTTTTTTCTGTAGTTCAAGTTTCGGTGGATCGGAGAGATCGCACACCTCACCATCAATACGAGCCCGGATGTAGCCCTGACCGGCAAGGTTTTCCAGCGTCTTGGTATGCTCACCTTTACGATCTTTAATAATGGGTGCCAGCAGCATTAAACGGCGGCCTTCTGGCTGCGCCAGCACGTTATCCACCATCTGACTGACGGTTTGTGCGGCTAACGGGATATCATGATCCGGGCAACGGGGCTCACCGACGCGTGCATACAATAAACGCAGATAATCGTGCACTTCAGTGATGGTACCCACGGTTGAACGGGGGTTATGGGAAGTGGATTTTTGTTCAATAGAAATCGCCGGTGACAGACCTTCAATGTGGTCAACATCGGGCTTTTCCATTAAGGACAGAAACTGACGCGCGTAAGCAGAGAGTGATTCAACGTAACGTCGCTGGCCTTCGGCATAGAGCGTATCGAATGCCAGTGATGATTTACCCGAACCCGAAAGCCCAGTGACAACAATAAGCTTGTCACGCGGGATGACGAGGTTGATATTTTTGAGATTGTGGGTGCGGGCGCCCCGAACTTCTATCTTATCCATTCACCTTTCCCGAATGATAACGATGTGCGGTTGGTACTGGTAGCACCACCGACGACCAGAATAATTCATTATGGCATAATAAAAGCTGAATGAATATCCAGTACTCTGATGGAATAATGTATGCTTAACATAAATTCTGGAATGTTGCTCGCAGCTATAAACATCGACAGGGGCATGCTAGAATTGCGCGTTTATACTATTTATTACATGTTCCAGGAGATATGAATATGGCCAGCAGAGGCGTAAATAAAGTGATTCTCGTCGGGAATCTGGGTCAGGATCCAGAAGTACGCTATATGCCAAATGGTGGTGCTGTTACGAACATCACTCTGGCCACTTCAGAGTCCTGGCGTGACAAGCAAACCGGCGAAACGAAAGAGAAAACAGAATGGCACCGTGTAGTTCTGTTCGGTAAGCTCGCTGAAGTTGCTGGCGAGTATCTGCGTAAGGGGTCACAAGTCTATATCGAAGGTTCACTGCAAACGCGCAAATGGACTGACCAGGCGGGTGTCGAGAAATACACCACGGAGATCGTTGTTAACGTGGGTGGCACCATGCAAATGCTGGGTGGACGCCAGGGCGGCGGAGCACCGGCGGGTGGTAATGCAGGCCAGCAGCAAGGTGGCTGGAGCCAGCCGCAGCAGCCGCAGGCAAATAACCAGTTTAGCGGTGGAACACAATCCCGCCCTCAACAGAACGCAATGCCTGCACCATCGAATGAACCGCCAACGGATTTTGACGATGATATCCCGTTCTGATAAATAAACGGTAAAAAATATAAAACAGCCTCTCATCGCTATAAACTGATGAGAGGTTTTTTATTACTTATTTTTCGCCTGTTCTTTTTCCAGGGCATTTTTCATAAACAGTAGCTGATATTTTATCGCATTACCCCAGTAGTCCCAGGTGTGCCCCCCAGGGCCTTCCTGATATGTGTGATCCACTCTAAGCTCAAGTAAACGCTGGTGCAGCTTTCTGTTTGGTTCAATAAAAAAGTCATCGATACCACATTCAATAAAAATAGGAATATTCAGGTTAATAAACTGATGGGCATTATTGATGATTGCTTTTTCATTCCAAAATTTTGCATTATTCACCGGATCGCCAAAGACCTTTTCCAGCCCCCAGTTTTTAGGATAGTCTCGGGGATCAACGCCACCACTCATACTGCCTGCGGCACCGAAAGTGTCAGGATAGTTTAAAGCAATATTGAGGGCACCAAAGCCTCCCATACTCAGGCCTGTAATGGCACGGCCGTCTTTAGCGGCAATGGTTCTAAAGTGCTTGTCTATGTAGGATGGAACATCGTAGCCAATATATTTTTCATAGTAACTTTTGGCGATCTGCGGGCTATTTATATACCATTTGTCATAATCACCATCCGGCATTACGATGATTAGCTGATAGTTATCAGCCAGTGTGGCGACTGTCGTATTTTTAGTCCAGTCTTTATCATTGCCACTCCAGCCATGGAGTAAATAAACTGTAGAATAATTCTTATCTCCTTTAACGTAACTGTCTGGCAAAACTACGGTTGCATGTAAATTCTTATCAATATTATCACTGGCTATTTCGACACGTTTAATCTCATAAGAGTAGGCATTTAATGAAATACAGAATAAAAAAGTCAGAGCGATATTTTGTTTTTTTATCATCAAATTAGTCTCTTCGCGTAGTATTCTATCTAAGATATAGCCAATAATATTGATTTAGCTACCTGGTATTCTTATTTATGTGACAGGCACGGCTATGTTTAAATTGCCCCGGAATGTCCCTGGATATACAGACCCTGCCTGTCGTGTGACAAGTGGCAGGAACGTTGGCCACAGCCAGCGACCAATGTCAGATATTTTCTTTCTGGTTAATAATTTATTTCTATATATATCAACAACTTTATATGGTCGACAAAAATAAATTCATTTTTTTATGCCCGATTTAGCATGTCGCGTGACCTCTCTGATGCAGCATTTATGAACGCTTACATTCAGGGAAATACAATGAACAAAAATGATAACGGGAAAGCCACGGCTATTTCCGGCGGAGCCCAACCTGCAACGCGGCCTGTATCGTTTAAACGCTCCACCCTTAGTGCCGCTTTGTCGGGACTACTGGTATTATCTTCAAGCTTGCCGGCTCAGTCCTGGGCGGTGGCTACGTCGCCTGCCAGTTCAACGGCAGTCACTACCTATTCTATCCCCGCAGGCTCCCTCAGCGGTGCACTTCAGGCACTGGCAAGTGATGCCAATGTGATGCTGATATTCACCCCAGATCAGACAGCCAATAAAACCAGTAAAGGGTTACAAGGGCAATATTCGGTTCAGAGTGCTTTTAACCAGTTACTGGCAGGGAGTGGATTGCAGGCAGTTCAGGAAGGGCAAAGCTACCGTCTGGTTAATCTGAACACATCCCCCGCCTCTGATTCCCAGATCACGGTTCCTGAACTGTCAGTTGTGAGTAATACAGGTGGGGATTTCGTGGTTGGCCGGTCCACCCTGAAGAGAGAAAATATTGAACGTATTCAGGCTGATAATGTTGCCGAACTGCTAGAGAAACTGCCGGGCGTCTCTTCCGCAGGTTCACCGCGCCCAGGGGGGCAGAGCCTTAATATCTGGGGAATGGGGGGAACAGAAGATATCAATATTACCCTCGACGGTGCACCAAAAGGTTTTGAAAAATATCGACAGGGTTCAATCTTTATTGAACCTGAATTGATCAAACAGGTAGATGTGGATAAAGGCCCTTTTAACATCGCTAATGGTAATGGTGGCTTTGGTGGCAGCATTAAAATGGTGACGAAAGACGCCAGTGACTTGCTGCAACCGGGTGAAAATTTTGGCGGAATGGGGAAGTACAGCTTCCATACCAATGATAACCAAAGTATTTATAGCGGTGCATTATATGGCCGAACTCAGGAGGGGCTGGCTGATGGCTTGCTCTATATGAGTAAGCGTGATGGCGGCGATATCATGCGTCCTGATCATACGCGTTTTGCCTATTCCGCTAACAAACAAGGGACATTTCTGGCAAAAACCAATATTTACCTGACGGACTCACAAACACTGTCGCTATCCGGAATGTATTCCGAGGCTAATGGCTGGCAGCCTTTTGCGGCAAAGCGTGATGAGATGGCTGCGCCAAGCCAGTCAGATATTGACAAATACGGTTATGACGGTGCCTGGAAGCGCAAACTGGTTTATCGTAAGCAAACAGACCAAAACTATTCGATCAAATGGAATCTGGCTCCGGCAGATAACCCCTGGGTCGATCTGACACTGAACTATGGCTATTCAAAAACGAAGCAAAATGATACTCGCCCGGACAATGCTGCAACGGGGAGCTATCTTGGTTCTTTGGGTAATGAAAGTTGGGTGGACTACACCGATAATTTGATTGAAGGAAACAATAAAAGTCGCTTCAGTACTGGGCCTGTTGATCATTTACTGGAAGTAGGGGCCAGCTGGCATCACAATAAACGTGATACGCTGATGTACTACCCGAGCTATAAAAACAGACCAGAGTATAATTATGGCTTTTTCCAGCCTGCCTATATGCCCGCAGGTGAAGAACAAACGACCAGTGTTTATATACAAGACAGTATGACGCTGGGGAGCGTTACTGTGACACCTGGTCTTCGTTACGATAATGTGCTGAATGAAGGGCATGAAAACGTGGCCGCGATGTATAGCAGTAAAGATCCCGCGGTCGGCCATGATTACAGTAGTAAACGTTACACCGGCCTGACACCGGCATTAGGGGTAGTCTGGAGGGCAACACCGAATATTTCACTCTTTGCCGATGTGACTCGTACTTGGCGTGCGCCGACGATTGATGAGCAATATACCATGCAATATTCACTCTCAAACGTGCCAGGAACCAGCCGTAATTTAGACGTTGAGAAAATTAACAGCGTCCGAGGTGGATTTATCCTGAATTATGACAACGTAGTGACTCAGGATGACAGTGTTCAAGTCCGCACAACGGTATTCCGTAATCGTGGTAAAAACGAAATATTCCTGCGTCGTGGCGTTTTGTGTGAAGCACGTGTGGCGAACTCCAGTGCAGATTGTGGTGCAGGGCTATCCAACTACCGTAACCTACCTGGCTACACGATTCAGGGGCTGGAAATTGAGTCCTCTTATGACAGTCGTCGTATGTTCGGCAGTTTCTCCTTTACCACCATCCGTGGGGATCGTGATGCCTCACCACGCGATCCTTGGGGTAACAAAACCTGGATACCAGAAATTCCACCAACCACCGCTCATGCAACTTTAGGCGTGAAAATTCCTGAATGGAATATGGTTGCAGGCTGGAATGGTGACTTTGTACGTAAGCAAGATCGTTCTCCAATTGAGGGCGATCCGCTGTCGGGGGGCTGGGCATTGCCAAAAACCAAAGGTTACGCGCTGCAGGGGCTATTCCTTGCATGGCAACCATCACAGATTAAAGGGCTGGAAGCTCGTATCGCTGTCGATAACCTGTTTAATACCAACTATTACCCCTACTTGGGAGAATCCGTATCGGGTATTGGTCGTAATATAAAATTCAGTATCTCACAGAAGTTCTAATCCAGTCCCTTGGTAGCAGTGCCCGTAAGGCGCTGCTGCCAGCTTCTTTTTCCTGCCTGTTTTTTCCTTACTGTTAGCCATAAGTAACAAAATTGCATCATTAATGTATGGCAATGTCTTGACACCAGTAGATGAAAATGTAAATAATAATTATTATCATTTCTTTGATTGTCGTAACTTGATAAAGATCAATGGTGAGTAAAACAATCTCCAGCTCCCAACAGGTGGCGCAACAACTCTACTGTGAGCATCAGAGCTGGCTTTATCAGTGGTTGCGTAACAAAGTCGGCTGCCCACAGCAAGCGAAGGATTTAGCACAAGATACTTTCTTGAATGTCTTAATCAGTCCTGACCTGTTAACTATCCGTCAACCGAGGCCTTTTTTGGCAACGGTCGCTCGTCGTTTGGTTGCTAATTATTATCGACGTAAAAGTCTGGAAGACGCATACCTTGAGGTACTGGAAAACCAGCCCGAGCATTTGCACCCTTCTCCTGAAGAACGTTGGGTGATCCTTGAAACACTGGAACAAATCGACAGTGCGCTGGATGGGCTACCGGCCCCCGTCCGGGAAGCTTTTTTACTCGCTCATTTACAGGGAATGCGTTATTGCGATATTGCAGAGCGTCTGCGTATTTCCAGTAGCTCGGTTAAACAGTATTTGCAGCGTGCCAACCTACAATGTTTCTTTGCCCTTAGCTGATGAGACAACAATCACTTATTGACCAGAATGGTCAGCCCATCAATGTTGAAAGTGCTTATGCCGCCGCATCCTGGCTAACATTGCTCATGTCTGATGATGTGAGCGAACAGGATAAATATGACTGGCAACAGTGGCGTGCTCAAAGTGCGGATAATGAACGGGCATGGCACCATATTGAATCGATGTGTGCCGGTTTTAAGAAAGTGGATGGAACCCTGGCTCGCCAGAGTCTTTCCTCACTGGAAAACCCCCATCGGCGTAGCTTACTGAAGCTGGTGGCTACCCTGTCGCTGACCGGTGGAGCAGTACACTGGGGGCGTCAAAGTACAGTCTGGCAGACGTTGACGGCTGATTACCGTACTGGGACAGGGGAGCAACGCCAGATAGCACTCAGTGAAGGGAGCCTGCTATTGCTGGATACTCAAACGGCTTTGAATGTTTACTACAGTGAACAGCAGCGCCAGGTTGAGTTACTGAGTGGTGATATAATTATTACGACCAGTAAGAAAGAACAGCAACAAGCCTCCCCACGCCCCTTTAGTGTGATTACTCCCCAGGGGCGTATCTGGGCACTCGGTACCCGTTTTCGGGTGCAGTTGTTGGAACAGAAAACCCATGTTGCCGTTTACCAGGGGGCAGTGCGCATGGCACCACAGAATGGCGGTAATATGAGCCCACGAATAGAGGCGGGGCAGGGAAGCTGGCTGACGGATGATCAGTACGGGGACATTCATCAGGGTGAGGCGGAACCCGCCTGGGTTCAGGGCAAACTACTGGCTGATGATCTGTCTCTGGGGGACTTTGTGCAGGCATTGAATCGCTACTATTCGGGCATCATTCGCTGTGAGGATGATATTGCCTCATTGCGCTTATCCGGGGTATTCCTGCTGAAAGATGTCGATAAGATCCTGGAAATACTGCCAACTATTCTTCCTGTCAAAATAAAACGACTGTCACGTTACTGGATAACGCTTTATTCTAGTGATTAATACTAATAATATTCATAATAATAGTATGAAAACTTGTTGTTGTCTTTTTTATGCCCTTATCACCATGCTGTGTGACCTCCTTAGTATCCCTACCGACAAACCACACAAAAACGATGTAATAATATTTTGGCCTGCGGAGTTATTTTGCAATGTCTTGTGCCGTATCAACAACACCATCTGCCCCACTCGGGTCCGATTCCAGGAGCGCATTACCATGGGGGGGAGGGGTGTTACTGGCCCTTCTGCTACATGGTGGAATACTTTTCTGGTTAGTCTACCAGGCCAGCCTGATACAGCCAGCGGCTTCCTTTACGCCTGCTGCTTTTATGCTCGTGGCCAGCACTCAGCCTGAATCGACGGCTCTGGAGGATAAACCCACTGAAGTCAGACAGAAGCAAGCCGCAGCTCCTCCCGTTGAGACGGTAAAAGAGCAGGAAGATATACCGGTGAAGCCCACTGTGGCACCTAATCCAGAAATTGTTGCTGTAAAAAAGGTTCAGCCTAAGCCTAAACCTAAAGTTAAACCCCAGCCGGTTAAGGCACCGGAAGAGAAGAAAGCGCCAGCACCTGCCGAAAAGGCATCAGTAACCAGTACGGCTCAAGGTAACCCACAGCCGAGTGTAGCGAATCCAGGAAGGAATGAGATTAATTCCCCCACGAATCAGCAAGCTAACTGGTCGAGTTTGTTACTCCAGCGGCTTGAACATTATAAGCGCTACCCGGCGCAAGCCGTTCGCCAGCAGGCCCGAGGGGTGGTCTCCATTAATGTGACACTTGACCGTGCGGGACAGGTGTTAAATGTTACCCTGGCTAAAAGCAGTGGTTTTCCATCACTGGACAGTGAAGCGCTAGCCTTACCTGGACGGGCTGCCCCTTTACCTCCGTTACCCGATGATATGGCTGAGGGAAAATCACAAATTACCGTCATGTTGCCGATTCGTTTTGACCTACGCCAGTAACCGCGACTGAAAGTAGACAAGGGGCCGTCGGAAGATTTTTGTTATCGCTGCCCGCTATGCTGGCACTGGGCAGCCAGAATAATGGGCTGTTCTTTTCCTGGCGGTGGCTAATTTAAGTGACTCTCACTATGATGGAATTTTTCCCGCGCGCTTGTCGGGATAAGCAGAAGAGTCAGGAAAGAAGCACGCGATGGTAATATTAAACGACCTGGATTTACGACAACTTGAGGCTTTTTCGGCGGTGATATCCGCTGGCAGCGTGACGGCGGCGGCGAAAGCATTGAGCCGTTCCCAGCCTGTCGTGTCGCGGCAGATCCAGGAGCTGGAACAATCACTGGGCTACTCCCTTTTTATCCGTAACGGGCCTCGTATTCACCCTTCAGAGGAGGCGCTGCAACTCTATCAGTATGTGCAAAAGGCGCTGTTATCCTTGAAACAAGTTCGTCTGCGTGCGACAGAAATCTCCCATCAGCAGCACCCACCACTCAGTATTGCAGCAACGCCAGCCCTGGCTGCTGGATTACTACCACAGGCGTTGGCTGCGCTTGACTTACAGAATAAAGTACAAATTTTTAGCGACTCCGCTGAGCAAACAGCCCATGCGGTGATTACCGGAAGCGCTGACTTAGGATTGTGCAGTTTGCCCCTGGAACATCACGCACTGGAATTACACTGGATAGGGCAATCAAACTGTGTTGTCGCCCTGCCAGAAACAGACCCGTTAGTTTGTGAGTCACAACTGAGGCTCAGTCAACTCGCGGGCCGGCAGTTTATTGTTCCCTGGAGCCCCCAGCGGTTACGTGGGCGTTATGAAAAAGCACTGAAGAAGGTTAAAGGGACACTCTCTGAAACGATTGAGACCAATTCTTCAGCGAATATTCTTGGTTGTGTCAGGGCGGGTTTAGGCGTTGCCATTCTTGAGCCAGTCACCGCCTGGGGTATTCCCATGGCGGGGGTAGCGATTCGTCCTTTGGCAGAGAATATTCCTTACTTCTTTGGCGTAATAACACCTCAGGGCAGGAAAATTTCAGCCCCTGTACAAGGACTTATTGAAGCACTTGCCGTCGCAGCAGCACAGTTATTACCCGCGTTTGAACGTTTATCATCAGGTGAGCATCAGCGTGTTATGAAATTGATAAATCAGGATTAATTTCTAACTCCCTCCCCCGTATCTACAGTGTCTTATAACGTTCCATGTATAAGTTATAAGAAATCGTTTGGTTAAAACGCAGGCTTCTTTCTTGACTCTATTTAGGGTCAAGAGGAATATGCAAATCCTTAACTTTAATTATGCGTAATATTTATTATTGACTGCCAAGTATGCGTTATCAGAATAATAGAAATGCATATTCATTATTGTGCTTTAGTCGATTTCGTTAGCCAATGGGTTGATGTTTACTCCAGGGAATATTGATATGACACATGCTGCTGATGGTCTTGTTGCGCTAGAAGCCCGGCTTAAACAGGATCTGGAATATCTTGAGCTGCCAGCCAAATCCTGGGTGCCTGCACGGGAGTACGAAGGCGCGCCGGTACGAGATGTAGTGGTGATTGGCGCCGGAATGTGTGGCCTGGCGGCAGTCGCCAAGTTACAGCTATCAGGCGTCAGTAATGTTGTGGCCTATGATGCTGCCCCCGCGGGTCTGGAAGGGCCATGGGTGACCTTTGCGCGCATGGAAACATTGCGCTCGCCAAAAAGTTTACACGGGCCGGCGTTGGGCCTGGCATCGTTGACTTTTCGGGCCTGGTTTACTGCTCAGTGGGGTAACGAAGCCTGGCAGGCACTGGATAAAATAGCCAAGAATCAGTGGATGGATTACCTGGTCTGGTATCGTAATGTTTTGAATCTACAAGTGAGAAATAGTGTTCGTGTGACGGCGGTCACCCCTGTTGGCAACCTGCTGGCGCTTGAACTCAGTGGGGCAGAAACCGGACGAATCTACACCCGTCGTCTGGTCCTGGCTACGGGGCGCTCTGGGCTGGGGGGCTTTGCTGTCCCGGATTTCCTGACCACGGTTGACCGTAAATTTTGGGCTCACTCTGCTGACGAAATAGACTTTGACGCCTTACAAGGCAAGCGTATTGCTGTCCTCGGTGCTGGAGCTTCTGCCATGGATAACGCCGCCACGGCGCTGGAGCATGGCGCAGCAGCAGTGGACTTACTTATCCGCCGTAAATCAATGCCACGAATTAATAAAATGACAGGTATTGGAAGCCAGGGCGTTGTGCACGGGATGCACTTGCTCCCGGATGCCTGGAAATGGAAATTTGTTGATTACACGGCATCTACCCAGACACCGCCGCCGCGGTCTTCCACATTGCGTGTGTCACGCCATGAAAATGCACGTTTTTTCCTTGATTGTGGTGTTAACAGTGTTAAACAGCAAGAAAATGGTCTTTTACTGGAGACCACGCAGGGGGCGCTGCATTATGACTATCTGATCGCGGCTACTGGCTTTACTAACAATTTCCACGGCCGCCCGGAATTTGCCGCTATTGCCCCTTATATACGCAACTGGGCTGATGGTCGCTACCACAGTGAGATGGGGCCGGCGCGTCAAAGCATGCTAGAAGCCCCTGATTTGGGGCCTGCTTTTGAGTTTCAGGAACGAAAACCTGGTGAGTGCCCACTACTATCGCATATCTATTGCTTTAACGATGCCGCCATGCTGACCCACGGCAAAGTCTCGGGTGATATTCCCGCCGTCAGCGCCGGGGCTGACCGATTGGCTCGCGGCATTATTGCTTCACTATTTGCAGAAGATGTTGAACAACATTACGCCAGTTTACAGGCTTTCGATGTACCTGAGCTGCAAGGTGATGAATGGGTGGACTCAACCCCCTTACTGAAACAGGAGCGTGCGTTGTGAGTGACGCTATTGATCAAGCCGTCGGGCTCTTACCAGAAGACGGGTTAACGCTGACTCGTCGCCAACGTCCAGAGTTTGTTGATGGTGCGGAACAATGCTTGCAATCAGTCCTGGCACCACAGGATGACCAGGGGCTACCCGCGGATTTACGTCTGGCATTAGCGCTGCGTATTGCGACGCTAAATCACGACATCGCATTACAGCAGGATTATCAGGCGCAGCTGGCACAGTATCAGCCCTCAGAAGCGTTACAAGCCCTGGGAAAAGGGGACGCGATGCTTGCGGAGCCCCTGGTGACACTAGCTCGACATACGGATCTGGTGACACTGTATCCGGCTGACGCGACGGAGCAGAATATCCGTTTACTGGAGCAAGCGGGCTACAGCAACGGGCAGATTATTGCCCTGTCAGAACTGATAGCGTTTGTGAATTTTCAGACTCGCGTTGTCGCTGGTTTACGTCTGTTGAGGTCATCATGATTCCCTCTGTTACCCTGAAACCACTCCACTGGCACCCCTATATTACGCCGGTAGAAATAGATGAAGCGACACCCGCCCAGCTTGATGCCATGGCTGTCACACCGTCCAATAAAAAGGTCTCAGAATATGTACGCACCCTGGTTCATGACCCGGAAAGCTACGTGGCACGTACCCTGTTGTTTAATGCCATTATGTATGTGGAAGGTGGGCTAAATCGTGCCGACCGGGAACTTGGCGCATTGGGGGCTTCGATTGTTAACGGCTGTAAGTATTGTGCTGTCGTACATGCGCGTCGCCATGCCCAATTGGCGAAAAGTGATGCGGTTGTCAGTGCTATTTACTTTGAACGCGACGATCAGTTAAGCCAACGAGATATTGCCATTTACCGTTTTGCACAACGGTTATCAGCAACGCCAGCACAGGCGAGCCAGGAGGATATTGCGGCACTGCGTGCTGTGGGGATGGATGACGGGGAGATTATCGATCTTATCCATGCTATTGCCATTTTTGGCTGGGCCAATCGATTGATGCATGTGCTGGGCCATGCTGATGTCAATAAATAGAGGCAGAATATAATGTTAGATCTAAAAAATATCACCCTGTCTTACGGCGATACACCTATCTTACGTGGCGTTAATTTGTCGGTAGCACGCGGTGATGTGGTATCGATAATTGGTCCTAGCGGTACGGGTAAAACGACGTTACTGCGGAGTATTAATTATCTGGCGAAGCCTTCTGCTGGCACTATTCAGCTTGATCAGCACCATATGGATTATCAGTCACCGAATAAAGCAACCATTCAGGCGATTCGCTTGCGTACTGCAATGGTATTTCAACAATTCAATGTATTTAAGAATATGACCGTGCTGGAAAATGTCATGGATCCGTTAATGGTTATTCAGGGCAAGAGCAAGCTGCAAGCACGGGAAATAGCAGCACAAGAGCTGGAACGTGTTGGGCTGGGGACTAAGTTTGATAATTATCCATCTCAGTTATCTGGCGGGCAGCTACAGCGTACCGGTATTGCACGTGCACTCGCAGTGCGTCCGGATGTGATTTTGTTTGATGAACCGACATCCTCACTTGACCCGGAGCTAGTCGGGGAAGTGTTGAAAGTCATTAAAGATGTTACCTCGTCTGGTATTACCTCCTTGCTGGTAACACATGAAATGCAGTTTGCCAAAAGTGTTTCTAATCGCATCGTCTTTATGGACCAGGGCGTTGTGGCTGCGGAGGGTAGCCCGACAGAAATTTTTAATGCGCCTGCCTCACCACGTCTGGCGCAGTTCCTGAGTACTGAACGCGCATTCTAACTATTTTAAAAGGGAGCAAACCAATGCCTGCAATCAAAAAAACATTATCCCGTTTTGTCATGCCTGGTGTTATCGCCCTGGCACTGTTTAGTAGCAATAGCTTTGCTGATGACGTTCGCACCGTGAAAATTGCCACTGCAGCCGAGTCTAAACCGCTTTCCTGGGGGGCGATTGGCCATGAGCCACAAGGCTATGAGCCTGATGTGCTAAAAGCCATCAATGCCAAATTACCACAGTATAAATTTGTGATGGAAGGTGCCGCGGATATTGCTCAAGAAACCGGGCTGGTAACGGGTAAGTACGATATGGCGACCGGGGGATACTATAAAGCTGAAAGCCGCAGTAAACAGTTCCTGATCCCTGATGCCCCAATGGGGGCCGGCCTGATGAAGATCTACAGCCGTAGCGATAGTGATATTAAAGAGATGAAGGACCTGGTGGGTAAAAAAATCGTTCCTGTTACTGCCGGTGGTGGCGTCTACAAATTTGTGACTCAGTGGCAGCAAGAGCACCCGACCGAAAAGCTGACTATCAATGCGTCCAGCGCTGGCATTCCCTATCCTGACCGTTTGAAAGAGGTGCAGAACGGTAAATATGATGCCCTGATACTGCCTTCAAACTTGGGACAGCAGACGGTTATCGAAAATCAGAAGCTGTCCATTAAAGCCAGTGAACCGGTATCGATTAATCAGACCTATATCCTGATTAATCGTTCAGCGAAAAACAAAGCCTTGAATGATGACATCACGAAGGTGCTGAAAGAGCTTAAAGATGATGGCACGCTCGATAAGCTGTCTCAGAAGTGGTTTGGCGAAGACGTCTCACAATATATGAAGTAACAGATTCATCTGAGGCTCTGTGTGAACAGAGCCTTGGCTGTGATTGTTAGCAGGAGTGTTTCACTGTGGATCTATCTACCATGCTCCCTGAGCTATTAACGGCGATGCCATTAACGTTGGGCATACTGTTTGTTGCAATGATCGCCGGGTATTTTCTGGCACTTATTACGACGGTTTTTCGTGTACGACGAATTCCCATCTTGAGCCAACTGGCGGATGTATATGTTTCCTACGCACGTAGTGTGCCGGTAGTACTACAGCTCTTCGTTGCATTTTATGGCATGCCATTATTGGCAGGTCTGGTTGGCGTAGAAGATTTCTTTTCATCCAATATTGCTGCCATGATTGGCCTGAGTTTCTACCACGGGGGCTATTTGTCAGAAGTGATGCGTCCCGCATTTTTGGCGGTAGAGCGCGGGCAGCATGATGCCGCGGATAGTCTCGGCTACAGCTTTTTCCAGAAAATGAAGCGTATTGTTGGCCCCCAAGCCGTGCATTTTGCACTGCCTGGTTATGGTAACGCGATTATCTATTTGATTCATAACGTGGCGTTGGTGATGTATATCGGTGCTGCCGATGTCATGGCGACGGCACATGTCATTATGGAGCACGACTATAACCAGTATCAATTTGGTACTTACATGGTACTGGCCGTTATCTATTCCCTGATGTGTCTGGCGGCATGGTTGATCATTCGCTTCTTTGAAAAGCGTCACGCGAGATACAACTCAAAATCAGCTGCCCGTACTCGTCTTACCCCCAGCGTATGAATGAAGGAGATAACCGCTGATGTTTGATTTCGATGTGTTGGTTTTTGACTTCTGGAGCATTCTTGGCGCCGTGCCGGTTACGCTGCTGATGGCGGTAACGATATTTGTACTCTCGACACTGTTGGGGGGGCTGTTTGCCTTTATTGAGCACCGCCGTGTCCCGCTATTGCTTCAGTTTGTCGTTGCCTACAAAATCGCCTTTAAAGGTATGCCCATGGTAGTGGTCATTTTTCTTGCCTACTATGGTTTGCCTAATGCACTGGATTTCGTGGCACACAAGTTTGGGATAGCAGTGAATGCGCACTCATTGCCTAACTGGGTGATCATTATTGTTGCCCTTACTGCCTGTGTTTCTGCCTTTCAGGCTGAAGTATGGAAAGGTGCCGTCAATGCTTTTGATACCGGACAGTCGGATGCAGCCGCTTCACTGGGTTACAGTAATCATCAGATGTTCCGTCGGGTGATGTTTCCACAGATAATCGTCACCGCGATTCCAGACCTGGCTAACTCCTTTATGGTGGTGATGAAAGCCTTATCACTGGCGTTTGCCATCGGCGTCGTGGAGATTTTCGCCCAGGCACAGTTAACCGCTGCATTGAACTTCTACTATCTTGAAGCATTCCTGATCGCAGTCGTGTTTTATATGTTTATTGCTTATGTAGTGACAAAAGTCGCGGATAAAATAGAGGCCAGACTGCGGGTTCGTACCTGATTAGAATCATGGTATCGGCAATAAAAGGGCTCACCGATGGTGAGCCCTTTTCTGTTTTTATCAACAGAGTATTGAGTCCCGTTAATCATACATTTTGTGCACGCACTCTCTGGGCCAGCATTTCATGGAAAATCCGGGTTGCCATTGAAATCGCCCGTTGCCGTGGCAGGCCGAGATCCACTTTAACCATCCCCATAACGGCATCAGCCAGGGGAATGGCGATCAATTTATCCTGGTCGGTTGTATCGTCAATATTTAGCTGTGGAATGATAATCAGCGCCAGCCCCATTATTGCCAGGCGTTTCTGCACATCAATCGAGTTAGTGATAAATCGCATATCAAGACTCAGGCCTTCACGTTTTGCTGCTGATTCCAGTAATTGACGAACTGAAAAGTTGGAGGCAGGGGTAGCAATCGGGTACTGGGCAATATCTTTCAATGTCAGAAAGCTTTTACCGGCTAAGGGATGATTCATCGCCATTAAGATCTTATGGCGTAAAGAGCAGGCGTGCGTCACCTGAACCTCCGCATTGACGGGCATATAGAAGGTTATGGCGACATCTGCTTTACCGGAAATGAGTGCCTCTGCCACATAAGGTGCGCTGCCGACATCTATCTCAAAAGTAACCTTGGGGTGGAGCTCTCTGAACTCATTAAGAGCCGGCGCGATAAATGGCGCGATAAGGCTCTCAGCGGAACAGATACGAATACTTCCGGAAACAATGCTCTGGGCAGAAGCTATTTTTTCCTTCACCGTATCCAGCTCGCGTAACGTGGCCTGTACCGCCTGCGCCAGGTGCATCCCTTCCCGGGTAAGTTTTATCCCTCTGGGGCTTCTTTCAATCAGGGAAGCACCGTAGTAATGCTCAAGCAGTTCTATTTGACGGGTGACGGCGGTGGGTGCGACAAACAGTTTATCTGCGGCTTCTCTCAGAGAGCGCGATTTAGCAACCTGACTGAAATACCTCAGAGCTCTGAGCTGCATTATTCCTCCTGGTTGCTATTGCAACATGATTTAAACTATACCGTGTCTTAAATCATTTTTATGTATATATCAAAGTGGATAAACTTATCGCCAGATAACACGCTAAAAAATAACGCCCTCAAAAATGGCAATGATGGATCAATATTGTGCATGTTTTTATTAAACCGTATTCCGAATATAAAAAATAAAAATATCCCCATAATAATTAATCAGTTGATTAGCGCATTGAATTACTACTGAAAATATAAAGTTTTGGGTTGGTGCACACATTGAGTGCCTGGCTCATTCACTCTTATCATAAGGTCATAACTTAATGTTATTGCATGACTTTACTAATCATTATAATAATCATAGTGATAGTGGGTTCTGTTTTTTTGTTCTTTCTCGAGTTTATTTTTGAGTGCTCACATTTATTAGACACCGCCATTGCATATTTGTGATAGTGGTCAGGTAAGCCATTTGTTATATATCTGTAACGTTCATGGCATAGATAAAACCTGACAGAAAGGATGGGGCTAATTTAATAAACAGACTGGTGATGACGTAAATAATAATGCGCTTTCTTTAAGAGGTGGCTCCTCTGTAAATGAAAGACTCAGTTATTCACATAAATACGAAAAATCTATCCCATTAGGGAGAGTTGCTAACTTGAGGAAGACCTTAATGTCGAATCAAACCAATAATAGCGGTGGAGAAAGAAAGGCATCACGTAAAGAAGTGGTGGCCGTTGTCCTGGGAGCTGCCGTCGAATTTTTCGATTTTAGTGCATATGCGACCTTTGCCGTCTTGATAGGCCATGCTTTCTTTCCTTCCCATGATCCGTTTATGAGTTTATTACTTTCGGTATCGGTATTTGGGATTGGATTTATCGTTCGCCCCTTAGGGGCTATTTTTATTGGTAGTTACGCTGATCGTGCCGGCAGGAAACCCGCCATGTTGCTGACCATGGTGCTGATGACCATTGGTACCGGGGGCTTGGTTATACTACCCGGTTACGACACCATTGGCGTGGCGGCCCCTATCTTATTGGTACTGGTGCGTATGATGCAGGGGCTTGCATGGGGAGGGGAAGCCGGGCCTGCAACCACCTTTATCATGGAAGCGGCCCCGAAAGGTAAACGTGCTTTCTATGCCAGCTGGCAAATTGTTGCCCAAGGTATGGCGGCGATCACCGCGGGCCTGATTGGTTACTCATTGACGGTATTTCTGACCCCTGAGCAGCTCGCCAGCTGGGGGTGGCGCATTCCTTTCGCCTTCGGCCTGCTTATTCTGCCTATTGCCCTGTATATGCGTCGTAATCTTAATGAGACCTTTGCAGTGGAAGATAATCAGGCAGCGAAATCCACCGGTAGCCTGTTGACTGAAGTCCTCAAAAATCATCGAGGTTTGGTGCTGGTGGGGATCTTTATGTTGTCTGGCAGCACCATTACCCAGTACTTCCTCAACTACATGACGACCTATGCACTCAATGAGCTGAATTTTGCATCAGGTATTGCCATGGCCTCGACCATTTTGATTGGCGTTTGTGTGGTGGTTTTCTCTTTGATTGGCGGCTGGCTGGCGGATCTTTTTGGGCGTAAAGTCACGATTATCGCCCCGCGTATTGTCTTGTTGCTACTGCTGTTGCCAGGACTGGAGATGATTAATACCTACCGCAGTGATGTTGTGTTCTTCAGCATTATTACTGTTTTTGCCGCACTGCAGTGCATCAGTGGTGCCGGGGTGCTGGTGGTGTTGTGCGAAAATTTTCCTAAATACGTGCGTTCTACAGGGTTCTCCATCGCTTATGCCTTTGGTATCACCATTTTTGGCGGAACGGCGCAAATTGTCTTTTCATGGCTCATTAATATCACGGGCAACCCTGTATCACCGGGTTACTACCTGATTGCAGCCAACCTTCTCTGTATTGCCTCGGTGATTCTCCTGAAAGAAAGGGGCCGCCAGGCCGCACCCGTAATGTTGAAAACCAGACGCTCTGACCCGCTCTAATCCGGTGACAGACTGTGCATTAGTACCGTAACAGGAGATGAGACAGATGAAAACAATCATGCACTGGCAAGAGTGGGCCACTCAGGATGCAGTCGGTTTAGCTGAACTGATCCGTACCGGGGAGGTATCTGCCGCAGAGGTTGCGGCCCAAGCGGCCCAAGCTACGCTAAAAGTGAATTCACGTATTAACTCTGTGGTTGAGCTATTTGATGATGCCATTGCCAATCCTGCCACTGATGGCACTCAGTTTGATGGGCCATTTGCCGGTGTGCCTATCCTGATAAAAGATTTGGGACCGGGTGTAAAAGGCCGCCTTCAGGAACAAGGCTCCAAATTTATGCAGGGCAATCGATCACGGGAAGATGCCTTCCTGACCCAGAAAATGCGCCAGGCAGGGTTGAATATCATTGGACGTTCGGCAACACCGGAGTTTGGTGTTGCTGGCTCGGCTGAGAACCCTGATATCTATGTGGTTCGTAATCCATGGAACACTGACTACACCACCTTTGGGTCGTCAGCGGGGGCCGCTTCTTCCGTTGCGGCGGGAGTATTGCCACTGGCTCATGCGACGGATGGTGGAGGATCAATTCGCATTCCCGCAGGCTCCCATGGTTTGATCGGGCTTAAGAGTACCCGTGGGGTTTTCTCCATCGCCCCGGCGTTATCTGATATTACAGGGTATGTTTCGACCCAGGGCTGTGTCAGTCGCACTGTTCGCGACTCAGCACTGTTTATTGATCGTTGTCGTGGCGGGGCTCCCGGAGAGTTTATGCCTTACTGGCATGCCGATGAACCTTATTCCGAACTGATCAAACGTGATCCTGTGCCATTGCGTATTGCGGTCTCTCATGAATGGGGGGCTTATCATGCTGATCCCCATTTTGTTCAGGAACTGGAACGCACCGTTCGACTACTTGAAGAGCTGGGACACAAGGTTGAGTGGCGGGCTCCAGATATTGATTTTGAAGCGGCATTTGCTGCACAAACAACCTGTTATATCAGTAATTTTGCCCAGTTTATTCAACGACAACTGGAGAAACGTGGCCTGAAGGCACCACCAGAAGAGCTGGTTGAACCTGTCAATATCAGGATTTGGCAGAAAGGACTGAATATGTCCTACAGTGAACGCTGGCTTATGCAGGATGTGTTTAATACCACATCACGAAAGCTTGGGCAGTTCTATCAGGACTGGGATGTGATTCTGACGCCAACGTTTTCTGGCCCAACGCCATTAATGGGGGATAAACGTTACCTGACTCTGAGCGATAACCCAGATGTTTTAGACTGGTTCTATAACTTGTGGGAGCTCTTCTCTTATACCCCACTTGCCAGCCTGACTGGCACGAGTGGTATTTCTGTTCCACTCGCGTGGCAAAAGTCCGGGATACCACTGGGGATGCATTTCCAAACCAGGCAAGCTAATGATGGTTTGTTGCTGCAACTGGCTGCCCAGTTAGAAAGGGCAGTTGGCGGACGATTTAATCGCCAGTCAGTACCGGAAGTGCACGTCACCCGTTAAGCTAATCAGGGCAGTTGAAGCGTGCTGCCCTGTCAGCCCTATTCATCATAAGGCGTGCAGAAACAGCTCCAGGATAGAATTCGGCCGACGCCCCCGGCGAGTCACTACCGATATCTCTGATTTGACATGCAATTGCTGGGGTAAAATGGCGCGCATCATCCCTTTTTCTAGCCAGCCACTGGCATAGTGGTCGGGCAGAAATCCGACGTATCTTCCTGTCAGAATAAGAAAGGCAATGCCCTCCCGATCGGAAGCCGAAGCCGTGCCATTAAAGTGCTGGAGCATCCCCATGGTGTCTGCTGTCATACGGTAGCTTGGGATAACGGCTTCATACTGACTCAGTTCACTGAGACCAGGCTCTTGCTGAGGGTGAAATAAGGGATGCTTAACGCTGCAATAAAGATAGGCATCTTCATCATAAAGCTTGTCGTATACCAGCCCGGATATGGGGGAGGTTTTCGGTAATGCTCCCACATGTAACCGTCCATCCATCAGCCCTTGCTCGATCTCTGAAGCTGTACTCATACTTAAATTAATACGGATTCCTGGGCCATTTTTGCTAAGTGTTTCAAGAGCATTGGTGATGCGCATCATCGGTTGAGTCACCAAGTTACTGATCACCCCAATGTTGAATTCCCCCCGTAAATTTTTATGCATCTCATTGACTTGCTGACGAAATCCTTCAATTGATGCCATCATATTTTCACTGAGTTTGAGTATTTCCCGCCCTTCATCTGTCAATGAAAAGCCAGCACGTCCACGCTGACATAGTCGCATGCCCAGGCGTTTTTCGAGATCCCCCATATGCAGGCTGATCGCTGAACGAGTAATACCAAGGATTATTTCAGCAGCAGAAAAACTCCCACAGTCAGCGACTGTTTTAAAAATTCGCAATAACTTCAGATCAAAATCAGTAATTTGGCCCAGTGATTTCTTTTTCATATAGGTGAGTAAAACCAAAACTAATCATTCAATAATATGGATTTATCTTACCTTAGTTCCCATTGCAAACTCTTCCGACACCTTTCGGGAGAGATATTATGACGAATGACCTGAACACGACGGATCTCAATCTTCAAGCACACTGGATGCCCTTCAGTGCTAACCGCAATTTTCATCGTGACCCCCGTTTTATTACTGGAGCACATGGCTGCTGGCTCACGGACGACCATGGACGAAGGATTTTTGACAGCCTGTCCGGGCTTTGGACCTGTGGTGCGGGCCATACTCGTAGTGAAATTCAGACGGCTGTCTCCCAACAACTGGGCACTCTCGACTATTCGCCGGGTTTCCAGTTCGGGCATAAACTGTCGTTTCAACTGGCTGATCGTATCGCGCAACGGATGCCGGGTGACCTTAATCATGTGTTCTTTACCGGTTCAGGATCCGAATCTGCGGATACCTCCGTCAAGATGGCTCGGGCCTATTGGCGTGCTAAAGGTCAGCCTGCAAAAACGAAGTTTATCGGCCGGGCACGTGCTTATCACGGGGTCAATATTGCGGGTACAAGCCTGGGGGGAATAGGGGGGAACCGTAAAGTATTTGGGCAGTTTATGGATGTCGATCATATCCCTCATACATTGCAGCCTGATCAGGCTTTCACACAAGGTATGGCAGAAAGTGGTGGTATTGCGCTCGCGAATGAAATGCTGAAGCTTATCGAATTGCACGATGCTTCCAATATTGCCGCACTGATTGTTGAGCCATTATCGGGCTCCGCCGGGGCCATTATTCCTCCTCTGGGGTATCTACAACGGCTGCGTGAAATATGTGATCAGTACGATATCCTGCTGATTTTTGATGAAGTCATTACCGGTTTTGGTCGTATGGGACGCTGGAGTGGGGCTGAATATTTTGGTGTCACCCCAGATCTGCTCAATTTTGCCAAACAAATTACGAATGGTGCGATCCCATTAGGTGGCGTTGTGGCGCGCAGTGAAATCTATAAAACCTTTATGTCTCAACCCCTGCCAGAACATGCTGTGGAGTTTGCCCATGGCTATACCTACTCCGCTCATCCTGTTGCTTGTGCGGCGGGGCTTGCCACGCTCGATCTACTGGAAAAGGAGAACCTGATTGATCGCGCCGCGGAGCTGGCCCCGCATTTTGCTCAAACGCTGCATGGGCTACGCCACTGCCCGCATGTTCTTGATATCCGTAACTGTGGTTTGGTTGGGGCTATTCAGCTGGCTCCCCGTGACGGGGATGCGACCATACGACCTTTTGATGCGGGTATGGCCCTGTGGAAAGCTGGGTTTTATGTACGTTTTGGTGGTGATACGTTGCAATTTGGCCCGATGTTCAACACCCAGCCCACTGAACTGAATAGTCTGTTCGACGCCGTTGGCGACATGCTGCATCACATTAATTAAGGAAACGGTCATGACAATTATTACTCATCTTATCAATGGTGAGATGCGCCCAGCCAACGGGCGTGTTACAGACGTTTTTAATCCTGCGACTGGAGAAGTGATACGTCAGGTTGAGCTTGCCAGTAAGACGACGGTTGAAGATGCCATTGCAGCGGCTAAAGCCGCCTTGCCAGCATGGCGTAACTTACCGCCAGCCAGGCGGGCACAAATTCTGTTTCGTTTTAAAACACTGCTTGAGGAGCATGAATCACAGATTGTGGCGCTGATCAGTGAAGAGCACGGGAAAACCCCAGAAGATGCGGCAGGAGAGCTGCGGCGTGGGATCGAAAATGTGGAATACGCCACTGCCGCTCCAGAACTACTGAAAGGTGAGTTTAGTCGCAATGCCGGGCCACACATTGATTCATGGAGCGACTTCCATGCGGTGGGCGTCGTGGCGGGGATCACCCCGTTTAATTTTCCGGCAATGGTACCGTTATGGATGTATCCGCTTGCTATTGCCTGTGGTAATACTTTCGTGCTGAAACCTTCAGAACGTGATCCAAGCTCAACATTGCTAATCGCAAGCCTGTTGCAACAAGCAGGCTTGCCAGCTGGGGTACTGAACGTCGTTAATGGGGATAAAGAGGCAGTGGATACCCTGCTGGAAAGCCCGGACGTGAAAGCGATCAGTTTTGTGGGTTCAACGCCTGTCGCTGAATATATTTATGGTGAAGGTACAAGGCGTGGTAAACGGGTACAAGCACTGGGCGGGGCGAAAAACCATGCGGTTATTATGCCGGATGCTGAACTGGATAATGCAGTCAGTGCCTTAATGGGGGCTGCTTATGGCTCATGTGGTGAACGCTGTATGGCTATCTCCGTGGCAGTGTGTGTGGGGGATCAGGTGGCCGAAGCGTTGATCAATAAATTGATACCCAAAATTGAAGCTCTGAAAGTGGGGGCTGGCAATCAAAAAGGGCTGGATATGGGCCCCCTGGTAACACGAGCGCACCTGAATAAAGTCACTGATTACATTCATGGCGGGGTGGCGGCAGGGGCCACATTGATTGTCGATGGTAGACGATTAGCCGTTGCGGGGTATGAAAGTGGCTTTTTTATGGGGGGCTGTCTGTTTGACCAGGTCACCCCTGAAATGCGGATTTATCAGGAAGAGATTTTTGGTCCTGTGCTTTGTATTGTCCGGGTGAATAGCCTGGAAGAGGCTATTACCCTGATTAATGACCATGAGTATGGGAACGGAACCTGTATTTTCACCCGGGATGGTGAGTCTGCGCGCTTGTTCTGCAATGAAATTGAAGTCGGTATGGTTGGCGTCAATGTACCTCTGCCAGTACCGGTCGCATTCCACAGTTTTGGTGGCTGGAAACGCTCCTTGTTCGGTGATCTGCATGCTTATGGGCCAGACGGTGTCCGTTTTTATACTCGCCGTAAGACAATTACTCAGCGCTGGCCAGCCCGTATCAGCCACGAAGCCGCCCAGTTCGCCTTCCCGAGCGGCCAGTAAGCGGACACTCTGCCCGGTGGCACGATATCCCCGTCCGAGCGATATATTGACGTATCGTGGCTTTATGCCGGGTTTATGTATCACAGAGCAACATAAAAAAGGATCGCAGAGCGATCCTTTTTTATGTCATTTTTGCCCTGTGGATAAAAAATCGGCTGAACTGCCCCCATAACATAGAGCAGTTCATACACCGGGAACCACTGTTAATGACGCGGGTATCAGTCAGTGAGCAGTGGTGTGGCAGTGACCTCCACCAAGTCCAGCAGACGCTTAATATCTTCCAGCGTTACCACGGGATTTAATAAGGTCATTTTCAGGCAGGTTACACCGTTATGTTCAGTGACTCCGACGTTTGCGCGACCGGAAGCCAGTAGTGCGTCACCTATTTTTTGGTTCAGCAGAGCAATGGTGGCATCATCGGCTTGGGCCAGTGATGCCGGGCGATAACGGAATAACACGCTGGCCAGCTGAGGCTGCATAACCAGCTCCAGTGACGGCTGCTGTTCAATATACTGGGCAACCTGCTGTGCCAGGGTCACGCCACTGTCAATAATTGCAGCGTACTGTTTCTGGCCCAGTGCTTCCAGACCCATCCACAGTTTTAAAGCATCAAAACGACGGGTCGTCTGTAGTGATTTAGATACCAGATTAGGTACACCTTGTTCTTCATCAAACTCAGAATTCAGGTAAGCCGCCTGGTAGCGCATCAACTCATAATGACGCTCATCCTTCAGCAAGAATGCCCCACAACTGATTGTCTGGAAAAACTGCTTATGGAAGTCGAGAGTAACAGAGTCAGCCAGCTCAAGACCGTCCAGGTAGTGACGATACTGTTCAGATAACAGCAACGCTCCTCCCCAGGCCGCATCCACATGAACCCAGACATTATGCTGTGCGCCGAGATGTGCAATGTCCGTGAGGGGGTCGATAGCACCGGCATCGGTGGTACCCGCAGTGGCAACAATAGCCATAACCTGTTCGCCACGGGCCTCAGCCAGTGCTAACTTGTTACGCAAATCGTTAAGATCCATACGCGCAACGTCATCGGTTTTGATTAATGTCACACACTGATAACCGAAGCCGAGTAATGCCATATTTTTTTGCACAGAGAAATGTGCATTTTCAGAGCAGAAGACTTTAATTTTCTTCAAATCACCGATCAGGCCATCTTGCTGTACGGAGTGCCCCTGGCGCGCAAAAAAAGCATCACGAGCCAGCATCAAGCCCATCAGGTTACTCTGGGTTCCGCCGCTGGTGAAAACCCCGGCGTCTCCTGCGCCATAACCCACCCGGGCACGCAGCCACTCAATCAGCTTTATCTCGATAATCGTCGCTGACGGGCTTTGATCCCAGGAGTCCATGCTCTGGTTAGTGGCGTTAATCAGCACTTCCGCTGCCTGACTGACGACCAGACTTGGGCAATGTAAATGGGCCACACATTGAGGGTGATGCACGGATAAACTGTCTTTCAGAAAGTAGTCAATCGCACGCTCAATAGCAGCCTGGTTGCCCAGGCCTTGAGGATTAAAATCCAGGGTGATACGTTCGCGTAATTCAGCAACCGTTTTTCCCTGATACATTTCTGGCTGCTGTAACCATTGCATCACGGCCCGGGCACTTTGGGTAATCGCTTGCTGATAAGCGTCAATGCTTTGCTCAGACGATGCCAGGATTGGATTCACTTGTGACATTCGGTACGACCCCATTCAGACCGGTTTAACGCCTGCTGCTAACAGCGCGTTTTCAAATTTGCTCAGGAAGATTTCCAGCTCATCATCGGTAATCAGCAGGGATGGCAGCAGGCGTAATACACAACCGTTACGGCCACCGCGTTCCAGAATCAAACCGTTTTCAAAACACTTCTTCTGAAGCAATGCAGAAAGCTGGCCATCCGCCGGGTAGCAACCCATCGCGTCCTGAGCTTCTCCAGGCTTAACAATTTCCATGCCCAGCATTAAGCCCAGGCCACGCACGTGACCAATAACGGGGTAGCGTTTTTGTAGTTCAGCCAGTTTGCCTTTCAGCCATTCACCCTGGCGAGCCACTTTGTCAGCAACATTTTTTTCTTTCAAATACTTGAGGGTTGTCAGACCGGTAGCCATGGCGAGCTGGTTACCACGGAAAGTTCCTGTGTGATGGCCAGGTTCCCAGGCATCAAACTCTCTCTTGAGGCCGAGAACGGCGAGTGGTAAACCACCACCGACTGCTTTTGACATCACAATGATGTCAGGCTCAATGCCGGCGTGCTCGAAAGCGAACAATTTACCGGTACGGGAAAAACCAGCCTGAACTTCGTCGATAATCAGTAAAATGCCATGTTCCTGGGTCACTTTGCGAATACGTTGTAGCCATGATGCCGGGGCCGGGTTGACGCCACCCTCTCCCTGAACCGCCTCGAGGATCACTGCAGCAGGCTTGCGCACTCCGCTTTCAACGTCATTAATTAAGTTTTCAAAGTAGTAACTCAGAGCCGCAACACCGGCTTCACCGCCAATGCCTAATGGGCAACGGTATTGATGCGGGTACGGCAGGAACTGCACTTCTGGCATTAAACCTTGAATCGCTTCTTTCGGTGACAGGTTACCCGTAACGGACAATGCGCCGTGCGTCATTCCGTGATAACCACCAGAGAAACTAATAATACCGCTACGACCGGTATGCTTTTTCGCTAACTTCATTGCCGCTTCTACAGCGTCAGCGCCGGATGGGCCACAGAACTGGAGGCAGTATTCTTTACCCTGGCCTGGCAATAAAGAAAGCAGATAAGCTGAAAATTCGTCTTTTAACGGGGTGGTGAGGTCAAGAGTATGCAACGGCAAGCCGCTGGTAATGACATTTTGGATACTCTGCAGAATGTCCGGGTGATTATGTCCAAGAGCTAACGTTCCGGCGCCAGCCAGACAGTCAAGATAGCGGTTATTTTCAACGTCGGTAATCCATGCACCCTGAGCTTTGGCTATCGCAAAAGGTAATTTGCGAGGGTAACTTCTGACATTTGATTCAAACTCAGCTTGTCTCGCTAAATAAGTATCGTTAGAGATGGTTGCAGATTGTGCATCTAAAGTATCAATACGGACTTTATCCGTCATCATATCTCTCCTACAACCGGAGGCTACAGCACACCGGATGAATTAATTTAAAGGTGATTAGGGTAAATAAAAGCGACGACAATATATGGCTTTTTATCCTGTTGCTCAATGATTTATTTGTTGCATATAAAACAATATGTTGAGTGGCTTCTTCGTGCCGCACATAAATTTCGTCTGTGTCAAACTGACTATCTGAAGCCAAAATGAGCATCAGGTCTCTAATAATAATGAGTTTTAATATCTGGCCTGACCAGAGTGAAGGACGGTTCACCATGATGGTTGTGCTTTAACACGGAAACATCTTGTTATATTGATTAACAGAACGTGCCACCAGAATAAAATGGCAGCAAAAAATAAAGGGTAATAAAAAATAAAAATTATCCCGGTTTAATGATCCTGAAATATTAAATTTTTATTTCTTTATCCATTAGCAGAGATTAGGTCTCAGCGCAGGCTACATGGCAGTATTTTTTATTAAGAGATAAATATATTTGCTTTCATCTGGTTGCAAAACAGCCAAAATGGCAGTGTTTAATTTCACAAGCGTATTTGTACTGTTACATAAAAATGTCTCTGCCAGAGAGGAACCATCTTTTGGTCAGGCCGGCTATGAGATGTCATAACCTGCCTGCGGGCAGGGCGCTAAATATGGGACACGGGCAGGGTCACACTAACATTGATGACGATAGTCAGTTGGCGTGCGATCAAAGGCACGGCGGAAAACCCGGGAAAAGGTCTGTTGTGATACATAGCCGTAATCCATTGCAATATCGAAAATTGGTCGTTTAGTGGTGAGCAGTTCTTGCGCTGCCATTTGTAAACGACGCTGACGGATATATTCACCTAACGTCTGGCGCATTACGGTACGAAACATACGCTGCAGATACCATTTTGAATATCCTGACTTTTTTGCCACAACATCAATATTCAGTGGTTGGTCAATATGCAAGTCAATCCATTCTGTTAGCGTATGAATAATATCCTGATGTGCCATGGTCAGCCCTCAATTTTAGATTGGTCGATTACTTTTCTGTGAAGTATAATTCCTCAAGTTAACTTGAGGTAAAGCGTATTTTGGAAAAGAAAAAAAATAGAATTAAAGCGTTACTGACACCCGGTGAAGTGGCGAAACGTAGCGGGGTTGCGGTATCCACATTGCACTTTTATGAAACAAAGGGGCTGATCAAGAGTACAAGAAATTCCGGAAATCAACGGCGGTACCGACGTGATGTGTTACGAACGGTCGGTATTATTAAGGTAGCCCAGCGCATTGGCTTACCACTGAGTACCGTGAGTGACGCTTTTAGTACCTTCTCTGATGATCACACGATCAATAAAAATGACTGGAAGAAGCTCTCCTCTTCATGGCGTGAAGAGCTCGACAACCGTATTCGTATGCTTATCGCATTACGTGACCAATTAGATGGCTGCATTGGTTGTGGCTGTTTATCGGGGGTGGATTGCCCGTTGCGTAATCCGGGAGATAAATTAGGAGCCAATGGAACCGGTGCCCGTCTGTTGTTGGATGAGTAATTGTTCAGTGCGGGTGATGCATTATGGGGTAAGACATTCCGGGTGATTGACCCTTTTTTATTATGTTATCGATCGTTGACGATAACGTTTGCCTGTGAATTGCTCACAAAATGACCTGATCAATATTTTATTGATACAAATTGACAAAGTTATGTTGAAAATCCCCCTGGTAAGGCTAGATAATCGTTTGCCTTCATTTTATACGCTGATTGTTTGTGTGGAGTTAAACGTTTGCTTTCTGTGATAAGTCCTTTTGTCACCGGGGCAGAATAAGGAATAACGTTTAACGGATACTGAGTTTTCCCTCGCACAGTTAAATCGAATCCTAAAATCTCAGGGGATGTTTCATATGTCTACTCCTTCTCCACGTGCTGGTGGTTCTCTCGACGCCTGGTTTAAAATTTCTGCGCGTGGCAGTACTGTTCGCCAGGAATTTATTGCTGGCCTTACCACATTCCTTGCCATGGTATATTCCGTCATTGTTGTACCGAGTATGCTTGGCAAAGCGGGTTTTCCACCAACAGCGGTGTTCGTGGCAACCTGCCTGGTCGCGGGCTTTGGTTCCATTTTGATGGGGCTTTGGGCCAACCTGCCGTTAGCTATTGGTTGTGCTATTTCCCTGACTGCCTTTACTGCTTTCAGCCTGGTGCTGGGACAAAATATCAGTGTTCCTGTTGCGCTTGGGGCCATATTTTTGATGGGGGCATTATTTACCATTATCTCTGTCACCGGGATCCGCAGCTGGATTTTACGCAATTTACCCATGGGGATTGCGCAGGGTACTGGTGTTGGTATTGGTTTGTTTTTACTGCTTATTGCTGCTAATGGTGTCGGTCTGGTGGTTAAAAACCCATTAGATGGTTTGCCTGTTGCATTGGGAAATTTCACTAGCTTCCCGGTGATGATGTCCTTACTTGGATTAGCAGCAATCATTGGCCTGGAAAAACGGCAGGTAACGGGTGGCATTCTGCTGACCATTATCGTTATCTCCATTATCGGGATGATTTTCGATCCTAACGTGCATTTCACTGGCATTTTCGCGATGCCTTCTCTGCAAGATGCATCCGGACATTCTCTGGTTGGTAGCCTGGATATTGTTGGTGCCCTGAATCCGATTGTCCTGCCAAGTGTTCTGGCCTTAGTGATGACAGCGGTATTTGACGCTACAGGTACTATCCGCGCGGTGGCTGGTCAGGCTAATTTACTGGATAAGAATGGGCAGATTATCGATGGTGGTAAGGCCCTGACAACTGACTCAGTCAGTAGTGTCTTCTCTTCTTTAGTCGGCGCGGCTCCGGCGGCAGTTTATATTGAGTCTGCGGCAGGTACTGCAGCAGGAGGAAAAACAGGTTTAACAGCGATAACCGTCGGTGTGTTGTTTCTGCTAATCCTTTTCCTGTCGCCACTTTCGTATCTGGTGCCTGTTTATGCCACTGCACCAGCACTGATGTATGTTGGCTTGTTGATGTTAAGCAACATATCCAAAATCGATTTTACCGATTTTGTTGATGCGATGGCTGGATTGATGACTGCCGTCTTTATTGTCCTGACCTGTAATATTGTTACCGGGATTATGATTGGTTTCGCTTCCCTGGTTATTGGCCGTATCGTGGCAGGTGAATGGCGTAAATTGAATATAGGTACGGTAGTGATTGCCATCGCACTGGTTGTTTTTTATGCGGGTGGTTGGGCTATCTGACCAGTCTTGCAGCGAGTTACATTCCGTAATTCGCTGCATTTATCTCGATAATTTATTTCCTGTTTTAATTCGATGCGAAAAGGTGTTTTATTATTAGGGTACCGGTACCTTTGAGGTAAATTTTTACAGACATCGAAACTAAGGAAAGCATGGAAATTTTCTTTACTATTCTCATTATGACCCTTGTGGTGTCACTCTCTGGTGTGATCACAAGGATATTGCCTTTTCAGATCCCTCTACCTTTGATGCAGATTGCCATTGGTGCGCTGCTGGCCTGGCCACAATTTGGCTTACATGTAGAGTTTGACCCTGAGCTATTTTTACTGCTGTTTATTCCGCCGCTACTGTTTGCTGATGGCTGGAAAACCCCGGTTAACGAATTCTTGAGTCAGGGACGAGAAATTATCGGCCTGGCTTTGGTTTTAGTGTTAGTGACGGTCGTTGGGGTTGGATTCCTGATCTACTTTATGGTACCTGGAATACCATTAATACCGGCTTTTGCTCTTGCTGCTGTGCTGTCACCGACGGATGCCGTGGCCTTGTCTGGCATTGTTGGCGAAGGGCGTATACCGAAACGGATCATGGGGATTTTGCAAGGTGAAGCTTTGATGAATGATGCCTCTGGTCTGGTATCTTTGAAGCTTGCTGTCGCCGTTGCCATGGGGAGCATGGTATTCACTGTTGGTGGCGCTTCCCTTGAGTTCTTTAAGGTCGCTGTTGGTGGTTTGTTAGCGGGTATTGCGATTAGCTGGTTGTATGGTAAATCACTGCGTTTAATGAGCCGCTACAGTGGTGACGAACCGGCGACGCAGATTCTGTTACTGCTGTTACTCCCTTTTGCCTCTTATCTGATAGCTGAACACATTGGGGTCTCTGGCATCCTGGCTGCGGTTGCAGCAGGGATGACTATCACACGTGCAGGTGTACTGCGTAGTGCCCCTTTAGCCATGCGCTTACGTGCTAACAGCGTTTGGGCGATGTTAGAGTTTGTGTTTAACGGCATGGTATTCCTGTTGTTAGGTTTACAGCTTCCAGGCATTCTTGAAACGTCCATTAGCGCAGCGAATGCAGATCCTAATGTTGAGCTATGGATGCTGTTCCTTGATGTCATTATCATCTATTTTGCTTTGATTATATTGCGTTTCCTGTGGTTATGGTCGATGAAGCAAATCAGCGGTCGTATGATGAAAAAACGCCCACTGGCTTTTGGTTCATTTACCACTCGTGAGTTGTGTATTGCTTCTTTTGCCGGGGTCCGGGGGGCGATAACCTTAGCCGGTGTTCTGTCTATTCCTCTGTTTCTGTTAGATGGCACACCGTTTCCTGCTCGCTATGAACTGATTTTCATTGCTGCTGGCGTGATTCTTTTTTCACTGTTTGCGGGGGTGATTATGCTACCAATCCTGCTCAGACATGTGGATATGGGTGACCCGCTGGTGGCACGTAAAGAAGAGCGTTTAGCTCGCGCAGCAACAGGTGAAGTCGCCATTGTGACGATTCAAAAAATGGAAGAGCGCCTGTCGACGGATACTAAAGAAAATATTGATAACCAGTTGTTAAAAGAGGTCAGCTCACGGGTTATTGGTAATTTACGACGTCGCATTGATGGAAGCAAAAATACTGAAAATAGCGAGCTGGAAGAGAACCTTGAACGACGCTTCCGTTTAGCGGCATTACGCGCTGAACGTGGTGAGCTTTACCATTTACGTGCGACAAAGCAAATCAGTAATGATACTTTGAAAAAACTACTTCATGATCTTGATTTACTTGAAAGTTTATTAATCGAACAGGAATAATAAGCAAAGTGAACATTAACCGGGGAATTCCCCGGTTAATTTTTTGTGGCTAGTGAGAACGGCCTTCCTCAATACCAATACCCGTCTGTGAACGTATAAACTGTGCGCGGAACTTTTCGCGTTCCAGTTTTCCTTCTGCTGTGTTATCTGTCGCTGAGAATAACCAAATCCCAACAAAGGCTACCAAAATAGAGAACAATGCCGGATATTCATAAGGGAATATGGCTTTCTCATGGCCAAGTATCTGTACCCATACGGTGGGCCCCAGGACCATCAAACCAACAGCGGTTAACAGCCCAAGCCAGCCGCCTATCATTGCCCCCCTGGTTGTGAGTTTTGACCAGTACATCGAGAGCAGAATAATCGGGAAGTTACAGCTGGCAGCAATGGAGAAGGCAAGGCCGACCATGAAAGCGATATTTTGATTTTCAAACAGAATACCTAACAGAATGGCGACGATACCCAATACCAGGACAGTAATTTTCGATACTTTAAGTTCATCACGCTCAGTGGCACCTTTGCGGAAGACATTGGCATACAAGTCGTGAGAAACGGCAGAAGCGCCCGCCAGTGTCAGACCCGCAACAACCGCGAGGATGGTTGCAAAGGCCACGGCAGAGATAAAACCCAGGAACAGGCTGCCACCTACCGCGTCAGAAAGATGGACTGCCGCCATATTGTTACCGCCAATCAGCCCGCCAGCCGCATCTTTAAAATCGGGGTTAGCACTTACTAACACAATGGCGCCAAAGCCAATAATGAATGTCAGGATATAGAAATAACCCATAAATCCAGTGGCGTAGAAGACACTCTTACGCGCTTCACGGGCATCTTTAACGGTGAAAAAACGCATCAGAATATGGGGCAATCCTGCGGTACCAAACATAAGACCCAGACCAAGGGAAAGGGCTGATATCGGATCTTTAACCAGCCCACCAGGGCTCATAATATCAACCCCTTTTGGGTGTACTGCAATGGCTTCAGTGAACAGGTTGTTAAAACTAAAGCCAACATGCTTCATCACCATAAAGGCCATAAAACTCGCGCCGAAAAGCAGCAAAATGGCTTTAATTATCTGTACCCAGGTTGTCGCCAGCATGCCCCCGAACAGGACATAGAACACCATTAAAACCCCAACCAGAATGACAGCGATATGGTAATTGAGGCCGAATAGCAGCTGGATCAGCTTACCGGCGCCGACCATTTGGGCTATCAGATACAGAGCCACCACCACCAGAGAGCCACAGGCCGACAGGATGCGGATAGGTTTTTGTTTCAGACGGTAAGAGGCGACGTCAGCAAAGGTGTAGCGCCCCAAGTTGCGTAGTCGTTCCGCAATCAGGAAAAGAATAATCGGCCAGCCAACCAAAAAACCGAGGGAATAGATAAGACCATCAAAACCGGAGGTATAGACGAGTGCTGAGATCCCCAAGAATGAAGCCGCTGACATAAAATCACCCGCAATAGCCAGGCCATTCTGGAAGCCGGTGATATTCCCACCTGCGGTATAATAGTCACTGCGTGAACGAGTACGACGGGATGCCCAATAAGTGATGTAGAGTGTCAGAAGCACGAAGATAAGAAACATCACAATCGCTTGCCAGTTAGTTGGCTGGCGTTCTACATCCCCAGTCAGCGCATCGGCTGCCAATGAACTCACCGGTAAACTCGAGCCTAGTGCGGCGAATAGCGTAAAAAAATATTTCATTATGCTTTCACCTCGCGGAGGATCTCACGGTTTAAACGATCAAATTCGCCATTGGCGCGCCAGACATAAACTCCGGTGAGGATGAAAGAAAAAATAATGATCCCTATCCCGATAGGGATCCCTCGGGTCACGGATGTACCAGGGTAAAACGGCGTTCCTAACCACCCGGGAGCAAAGGCGATCAGTAAAATAAAACCAACATAGACAAACAACATCAGTAATGAGAGCCACATAGCGAAGCGCTGTCGCTTAGTCACGAGTTCTTTAAAGTGTGCATTACTTTCTATCCGTTGATAAATATCGTCGTTCATCACAGAACCTCCAGGGTTCTTATCAAGGGGAAATCCCCCCGCTAAAAGGGCGAGGGGGAGAAAGATGTGATCAGGAAGTCATTAGCGTCTGTTTTTCTTCCAGCAGTTTCTCGACTACGCCTGGGTCGGCAAGTGTTGAGGTATCGCCAAGGTTGCTGGTATCCCCGGTAGCGATTTTGCGCAGAATGCGGCGCATGATTTTTCCGGAGCGAGTTTTAGGCAGGGAATCAGTCCAGTGCAAGATATCTGGCGTAGCCAGTGGGCCAATTTCTTTGCGTACCCAGTCACGCACTTCGGTATAGAGCGCAGGTGAAGGTTCTTCCCCATGGTTCAGCGTGACATAGGCATAAATCGCCTGTCCCTTGATATGATGAGGAATACCGACTACTGCGGCTTCAGCAATTTTGGGATGAGACACCAAAGCGGATTCTATTTCAGCGGTACCCAGACGGTGACCAGAAACGTTTAGCACATCGTCCACACGACCCGTTATCCAGTAATAGCCATCTTCGTCACGACGAGCGCCATCACCACTGAAATACATATTCTTGAAGGTTGAGAAGTAAGTCTGTTCAAAACGTTCATGGTCTCCGAACAGGGTTCTGGCTTGCCCGGGCCAGGAGTCGATGATAACCAGATTGCCTTCGGTGGCGCCTTCCAGCGGATGGCCTTCGTTATCCACCAGTGCGGGTTGTACCCCAAAAAACGGCCGGGTAGCCGAACCCGCTTTAAGCTCAGTGGCACCCGGCAGGGGAGCAATCATGAAACCGCCGGTTTCTGTTTGCCACCATGTATCCACAATGGGGCATTTTTCATTGCCGATATGCTTCCAGTACCACTCCCAGGCTTCCGGATTAATGGGTTCTCCCACAGAACCCAGGAGACGTAGTGACGTACGGCTGGTCCCTTCGGTTGCTTTATCCCCTTCGGCCATTAATGCGCGGATAGCCGTGGGCGCGGTATAAAGGATATTTACCTGGTGTTTATCCACCACCTGGGCCATGCGGTTGGGTTTCGGCCAGTTTGGCACACCTTCAAACATCAGCGTTGTAGCACCACAGGCGAGTGGACCATAGAGCAGATAACTATGGCCTGTGACCCAGCCTACATCAGCGGTACACCAGTAAATATCACCGGGGTGATAATCAAATACGTCTTTGAAAGTTGTTGCGGCGTAAACCAAGTACCCGCCTGTGGTGTGGAGTACACCTTTGGGCTTACCCGTTGATCCTGACGTGTAAAGAATGAATAGTGGGTCTTCGGCATTCATTGCTACGGGTTCATGATGCTCACTGGCCTTATCCATCACCTCGTTCCACCAGATATCCCGGCCCGCATTCCAGTCGATATTCCCACCAGTGCGCTTTAGCACAATGACGGTATCAACAGTGGTGACGTGTGGATTTTTTAGCGCATCATCGACATTTTTCTTTAGTGGGATACTTCGCCCGGCACGGACACCCTCATCAGCGGTAATCACCAGCCGTGAATGGGAGTCGATAATGCGTCCGGCGACGGCTTCGGGTGAAAAGCCGCCAAAAATAACAGAGTGAATAGCACCTATACGCGCACAAGCCAGCATGGCTACGGCGGCTTCTGGCACCATTGGCATATAAATGGCAACGACATCGCCTTTTTTAATACCTTGTTCTAGCAGGATATTAGCAAAACGGCAGACGTCACGATGCAATTCTCGATAAGAGATATGCTTACTCTCGGAAGCATTGTCCCCCTCCCAAATAATTGCAGTCGTATCCCCCTGACTCTGCAAATGGCGATCAAGACAGTTCGCCGCAAGGTTTAATGTTCCATCTTCATACCATTTGATCGAAATATTTCCTGGTGCGAAAGAGGTATTTTTTACTGTTTGATAAGGCGTGATCCAATCAAGGATCTTTCCTTGTTCACCCCAGAATGTATCAGGATCCTCGACTGACTGCTGATACATGGTTTGGTATTGTTCTGGATTGATCAGGCAACGTTCCGCAATCGCCACGGGAATAGCATGTTTTTTCAGTTGGCTCATGGTTTTTGTCTCTCCTTTATTATGTTAATAATATGTCAAACAAAGGTTAATAATAGTGGTGTTGATAGCTTTGTTTATTTTTTGAGGGAGAGATCACGCATTAAAAAACAGGTTAAAACGTGTTTCATCATTTATCGTGGAAAATAGCCGGGTCTGAAAATAACTTAAAAAAAAGTCATTAAAATCATTAAATAACAAAATTTTATGATTTTTTCTTGATGGAGGGCTGATTTTGAGAGGGGACTAAGCCCCTGTTTCTGCATGTGAAAAATGCAAGGCAGTCTCATGATGTGAATGGATAAATGGTTTATACAGGAACGTGTGAACACAGGGGGTTTTTAAACGTCGGATATGCCCCTGGTATTGCGTTCCTGAGGCGGCCGTTAATAAGATAACCTGTAACTTGTACTATCATTAACTCAGTGTCGGCATTTTATAATGGCCTGGATCCGCAATATTGTTAATGGGTCCTGAAAAGTTAAATTTTTATGTGAGAAAGGCAAATGAAAAAAGAGCGACCACAAAATTTACCGGTTTACCGTCTGCTGACGGGGCCCGATGATATCACCTTCTGCCAGCGGGTTTCTGAAGCCCTGGCCCAAGGGTATGAGCTCTATGGTAGCCCGTCAGTGACTTATCACGGAGAGAAAAAAGAGGTGATTGCTGCACAAGCCGTTATCTGGAGTGACGAGCAGGATTTATAACCGGGCATAATGTTATGCTTTTGATTTTTAATAGGTTATAAAATTTAGGTGGCGATAAATGCCACCTTTTTATGTGTTATTTAAAATTGAAACTGTCTGGGTGATTATCCAGGCTACCTGTAAGTGCCGCAAACAAGATCGTTTTACCATCAATCGATAAATTATCACTGATATTTAACCATGTCAGTTTCTGGTTAACGGCTTGTTCATCAAGCTCGGAGAATACTCCAGCCAGGCTTCTGGATTCAGGGGAGTAAAGCACGGCGATACTCTGGGCAGAACAGTCATGAGGCTTGCAGCTATTCAGTACCACGTATTTATGCCCGTCAATGACCACATCCTGATTTGGGCTCGTTGTTCCGCCCTGAGTCACCCACTCGGGTAATTTTTGGCTGCCGACCATGGTTTTAAAGGCGTCAGCCGTCGTTTTATCAGTAGCCAGACGACTGACAGTGAGCGGCTCTACAGCATGAGCGGACAGGACAGAACAAGAGAGGGCTAGTGCGATTAGTGCTCTTTTCATGAATAAAACTCCTTTTGATACGAATAATTTTGCTATAGAGAACCAGAAGTTGTCGGCTCAATGCTTATATTCTAATCTATAAGGGTGGGAGGAGAGTATGCCCTTAATCTCTGATTCTGTCTGTAGAGATGAACTCAGCCATCTGCCACTGTATGGAGAATGGCACCACAATCGGTTAAGTGCTGTTTGTAGAAGAACTTATATTCGTTTTGATATAAACATAAAAATATTTATTTCATGATTTAATTTAAGTACATACGATAAACCAGGAGCCGATATGTCAGGTAATTTTGCTTCCCTTGCTAAAAAACGCAGAACTGTTTATACCCTTGGAAAAACCTTGCCAGTCAGTGATGATGCCGTAGTTGAAACCATTGAAGAGGCCATTCGACAGGCACCTTCTGCGTTTAACTCCCAGACCTCTCGCGCACTGATTCTGCTGGGGAAAGAGCATGAAAAATTCTGGGAACTGACTCGTGAACAGCTGAGAAAGCTTGTTCCTGCAGACAAATTTCAGCCAACTTCAGATAAAATCGATGGTTTTGCCGCCGCTGCAGGTTCTGTGTTGTTTTTTGAAGATCAGGATGTGGTGAAAGGCCTGCAAGAGCAATTCCCTTTATATGCGGATAACTTCCCAATTTGGTCAGAGCACAGCACCGGAATTGCTCAGTATGCGGTATGGGTGGCGCTGGCAGAGATTGGGATCGGTGCTAACTTACAGCACTACAACCCACTGGTTGATGAAGATGTTAAAGCAACGTGGAATGTTCCGGCCAGCTGGAAACTGCGCGCTCAGTTGAACTTTGGCGCCATCCCAGTAGCGCATCAGGCTCCAGAAAAAGGCTTTATTGAAGACGACGCTCGTTTCATCGTCGCTAAGTAACCCGCGTCCGGCAAGGCGTTACTTTACAGAGAGTGTGCCAGTTTTTCAGACACACTCTTTTAAGTCTGAATCCCACCGTTTTTCCTGTCGTCCCTGAAGAGCGTATCTGCTATTTTTTAATAATATTTTCTGAATATAATCTATTTATGACGTAGTGTCTTCTACTCTCATTCATTCCAGTAATAGTCTCAATACCATGATTAATAATGGAAAATAATATTTTCTTGTTTTGTGATAACGGGTGTTTTGCTTCAGATAGCTAAGACTGATGAAGAGAGAATAATTTTATTTTTTGTTTATTACGGATGAAATAAAATCAGAAAATAAATAATTATCAGAACGGTAAAAATACATTTACCGTTCCAGAAATTAGCTAGTTTTTCTTCACAAATTCAGATTTCAGTTTCATTGGGCCGAAACCATCAATTTTACAATCAATGTTATGATCCCCTTCTACCAGGCGAATATTCTTAACCTTGGTGCCTATTTTCAGCATTGAAGAGCTGCCCTTAACTTTGAGATCTTTAACAACAGTGACGCTATCACCGTCTATAAGCAGATTACCGTTGGCGTCTTTGACGATGAGCTGGTCGTCTGCTTCACCTGCAGTAGCATCATTCCATTCATAAGCACATTCAGGGCAGATGTAGACACCATTATCTTCATAGGTGTACTCAGAATTGCATTTTGGGCAATGAGGTAATGGCATTATCAGGTCCTCAATATAGGATAATGTTATGAAAACAAAAGATTAATAGGTTAATCTGAAAAATATCACGGGATTATACACTAAAACCCTATAGTTATCAGGATTATATAGTACAGACAGGAGAGGCTAAACCAGAGAGGAAAAGATTCTGGCCAAGTATGTGATTAAAATTTGAATTTAACTTAAAATCAGGGTGTTAAATATCACTGACAACAGGTAATTTAACGTAATGCTGGAATAGTTCATAAAGCTATGGCTCTGTCCTGAAGCCTTATACTTGTTTTAAATGAAAAAAGTATTTGGTGCTGACACCTCCTGTCACTTATCAGAGGTATCGTTAGGTTTATTGATATATCGATGCGAGGGAAAGAGCCGATGAAAATGAAAGACGTAAAAATAGAAGTTACAGGCAGGCTGGGATCAATTGATTCCCCAAGCCCGCTCTTTCCTACAGCTTTGTATTGGATCCCTTACCCCATTGTTATAACCCTACCGTATTGGCAGAGTAATTTAGAAACAAGATTACTGCGTAGTGTAATATTACGTAAAGAATTAACAAGTCATTAACAGTAACGAACGATACTTAATTATAAAAATAAAAGTACCAGCGTTAAAACTCGATTAATTTGAGTTAAGGGAATATTTTATGCACACGCAAACAATTTTTGAATTAAGCCAAGAAGTAGAGCGATTATTACAGCTCGCGTTGCAGAACCTGGATACGCTTAAAATAGCGCCACTGGCATTGCAGAATGATAAAGACATCTCGTTGGCCACTTCTTTCCCCGCTTATCCGCTGAAGTTTAGTCCAGAAGGCATAGACATACAGATGGATATGCTAAAAAATGAACTAAGAAAAGTGACTCAGCATGAAATGGTTCTGGCTATTGTTGGGACCATGAAGGCTGGCAAATCAACAACCATCAATGCGATTATTGGCACCGAAGTGCTCCCCAATCGTAACCGTCCGATGACGGCGCTACCCACCTTGATTCGCCACACTCCTGGACAGCATGAACCCATACTGCACTTTCCCCATGTGAAGCCGATTGAAGCATTAATGGGTCAACTGCAGCATAAATTATCAGAGATCGATCGGCAAAGTCTGGCACAGAAGTTAGAAATTGATCGGGATATGGAAGCGTTGCTCGACAGAATTGTGGAAGGAACCCGATTTGAAAATCACTATTTAGGTGCCCGGCCTATTTTTCACTGGTTAAAAAGTCTGAACGATTTAGTGCGTCTTGCTGGCGCACTGGATGTGCCATTCCCGTTCAAATCTTACGCTGTTATTGAGCACATTCCCTTTATTGAAGTGGAGTTTGTCCACCTTGCAGGGCTTAATAAGGGCTACGGCCAGCTAACCTTATTGGATACTCCCGGCCCGAATGAAGCGGGTCAGCCACACTTGAAAGATATGCTGAATGAGCAATTAGCTCAGGCATCAGCCGTACTGGCTATCATGGATTACACTCAGCTTAAATCCGTTTCGGATGAAGAGGTTCGGCAGGCGATTAAACGGGTATCAAAATCGATCCCACTTTATATTCTGGTCAATAAGTTTGATCAAAAAGATCGTAACAGTGACGATGAATCCCAGGTTAAAGCGATGGTCGCGGGCACGCTCATGAAAGGAGCCATTGACCCGGATCGCATCTTCCCCGTTTCCAGCATGTGGGGCTATCTGGCCAATCGGGCGCGTTATGAACTTAATAAACGGGGAGGGTTACCTTCTCCTGAGCATCATAGTTGGGTGCAAGACTTTGCAGAAGAAGCGCTTGGGCGGCGCTGGCGCCATGAAGATTTAGCTGATCTGGAGACGATTCGTCATGCGGCAGATCTTTTATGGGAAGATTCTATGCTTGGAACACCTATAGAGAATATTCTCCATACGGCTCATGCTAATGCTGCTTATTATGCATTGCTCTCTGCGTGTAATAAGCTGCTTGATTATGCTGAAGAGGCGGAAAGTTACTTACAGTTCCGCTCTCAAGGGTTACACGTCACCCTGGATCGTTTACAACAGAACATCGCGAGTCTGGAAAAAGACATGCTGTTACTACAAGAAACGGAACTGGAGCTGAAGGTAAACATTCGGCAAAAAATATCCGCGGAACTGGACGTGGTGAACGATTCTATCCAGCATATTGAAACTCAGCTGCATAGTGCAATGAATGACTATTTTCGTGATGGCCGGCCTCCTGATGAAAGGCCACATGCTTCACAACACCTGATTTCAACGAAATTGGCAGATTTCACTCCGGGCAGTGAGAAAATTATTGTTGAAGATGAGGCCGAAGCCCGGATCTTACTGCATAAAATTCGTGCTTCCAGTGAGATGCTGTTATTCACCGCTCAGGAAACGCTGATCACGAAATTGGGCGTTTCATTGACTCAACTGGAAATAGAGCTGACTTCCAGCCTGAAGGAAGCCTTACAGCCTATTGAGCGGCGTGTCAGTAATGAACTGGAAGATTCTGGCATTCATATTCGGGTGCGATTACCCTCTTTTCAAACGAATCAACTCCATTTCAACACACATCATATTTTTACCAACGCGATAGAGCAGCAACAGATTTCCACTCCTCAGGGAGGCGTGCGTGAAATGTTCAGTCGCTGGCTGAATAATATTGACTGGCGGCCAGAAAACGATAATTCCACACAGAGTCGTTATTTAATTGATCTCAATAATTTAAAACAGAAGTTACATGAGCATATTACGACGTATATGGATAATATTGGCTATGTTATCGGTTTGCATATTGATGCCTCGGTGACACAAAGTATGGACGCATTTATGCGTGATTTTTCTCATTCGCTGGATGGTATCCGTAGTAATCTTTCCCAAAGTTTGATTGCCCGACAAAAAAATGAGATGTCACAGGCATCCTTACAAGTTCAGCTGAACCAGTTGATTAAAAAAATACATTATATTCATGAGGATACATTATTATTGCGTCAAGATCTGCGCATGCATTCATTAGCGGAGAAGTCATGAAGTATTCTGCCAGGAACGATCATGATGAGATTTTGAATTGCTGTAATGAAAAATTCATTGTTGATTTTGCCCTTGAAATTGGCGCAGTACGCCAGTCCTGGCATAGTCAACAAAGTAAGTCGTTTTATGAAAATCGACGTGAGCGGCTGATTGCCCAATACCATGATGTGCAACGTGGGTTAAACCTGGTATTCACACCTCACTCAATAACGGCAATGTCCTGGCTGGCTGAATTTATCACTGTTCTGGAACCGGGCTATTTAGCAGCAAAGTTAGTTAGTGAGCGCTTAGTACAGCTTGAACAGAGTGTCAGTCAGGTGGGCTATGACAACGTTGATGAGTATTTACAGCGCGAGAAGCTCTATACACAGCTTGCTGCCCGAATGGAGCAAATTGCAAGCAGGCTACAAACCGTTGATCTGCTTGAATATGGCCGCGTGCATTATGAGCAAGTACTCAATCGCTGGAACGCTGGAAGTTACTTCTCATTTTCCCCAGTCGGACGCTGTTATGCTGCCCTCCAGGAACTCTATTGGGGCAAGTTTGGTGAAGCGATTATGTTCTGTGATAGTGCCCAGAAAAAAAGCCTGATTGATGAGGTGAGAACACGCGTTATTGATAAATTAGCTCATGAAGTCAATGCGTCACCGAATACACGGCACTATTATCATCAATGGTTCACCGCACCGTTTTCCTCCGCTGTGCTTGAGAGTAAGGAAATACTCGCCTGGCTGGGGGATACCAGTCATGCTGACCTGCAACCAGTAAGCTACTCGGTGACTCAGACCTGGCGCGGTATTGTTCTGGGGATGCCACGAATTTGCTCGGCAGTGCGTCTAGGAGGAGCCCTCGTCGAGGAGATTTTTCTGCTGGACTGATTGCGCTGATGAAGAGGCTGACACCATCTCGTGAGTATGGGCATTCATCCAGTCTGCCAGTGAGTCCAGCGTGGGCTGTAGTGATTTTCCGAGCGCCGTTATCTGATATTCCACCCTGGGTGGTACCTCTGCAAAAACACGTCTAATTACCAAACCTCGTGCCTCAAACTGGCGCAACTGACGGGTGAGCTCCTTTTGTGTAATGGGATGCACCGCTTTTTGCAGCACACTGAAGCGTACAGGGCCATCAATGATGATCAAACGATAGATAATTGGAATTGCCCATTTCCCAGCCACGACATTGACAAAGTTCACCATTGGGCAGGAGGTTCCAGCCTCTGGCAAGTTCAAAAAATTTTTTACCACGTTAAGCCTCATAAAACCGTAAGGCACACTTTTATGTGCTTTAGTATCCAATTGGTGCCTACTGTTAAAAAGATACTATAGCAGAAATAATAGCCTTACCAGTTAATCATGAGGCGAATGTATGGGCAGATTAACGAATAAGTATGCATTAATTACCGGGGCAACTAGTGGAATTGGTCTTGAAACTGCACGGCAGTTTCTGGATGAAGGAGCAACCGTTGCGATTACGGGGAGGAACGAGCAGGCTCTGCTGGATGCCCAAAAAATGTTGGGTGATGTGCTGATTATCAAAAGTGATGCCGCGAATATTGCCGGCCAACAACAAGTGGCGCTGGAGTTAGCCGCAGTCTGGCCACGACTTGATGTGTTGTATATCAATGCCGGGGATGTGACTCATCACCCTGTAGAAGCGTGGGATGAGGCGGCTTATGATCGTCTGATGAATACCAACCTTAAAGGGCCTTTTTTCCTGATTCAGGCACTGCTCTCGCTACTAGCGAGCCCCTCTTCGGTGATCGTTTGTGGTTCCGTCAGTGCGCGTATTGGTTTGCCACAAACCAGCGTTTATGCCGCCAGTAAAGCCGGAATACTGTCGCTGGCACGCACCTTGTCAGGGGAGCTCCACCCGAGAGGTATCCGAGTTAATGGTCTCAGTCCTGGGCCAACAGAAACCCCGGCCTTGGGAAAGTTGGGCAATGGCCCGGCAACGGATGCTTTGCGCAAGAGTATTCAGGAACTGGTTCCTATTGGTCGCCTCGGCACGGTGCTTGAACTGGCTAAGGCCGCTGTATTCCTGGCTTCTGATGAGTCTGCTTTTGTTGTGGGTACGGATCTGTTAGTGGATGGTGGCGTGGCTAATTTGTAAGGCAGATCCTTCTTAAAGGGGGCAGTTTGGATATCGAAAACCATTGTGCGTTAAGGCTGTTTTTTAACCACTCAGGTGTGAAGAAACTGCTTTCTACAAGGTATTACTTATGGATCATCAAATGATCCTTTGTTATCTGGTCCTTGGACAAAAGACGCACACAATGTGCGTCTCCATCCGGTTAGATCTCAGAGCTCTACTTTGACTCAGGGCCAATGCCCGTACCGGTGGGTTTAATTGATTTGGAATGAACCCATCCACTCACTGGCTCACCGTCCTTGTCAAAAAAGATAACAGATGAAAATCCCTTATATTCTGCATAACGATTCCCCCCGTAAAACTCACCAGAATGATTCTGAGGCTAGGGCGTAAAAACGCGCTGAGGGCGTCTAAGATGGTTCGGGCAACGGATGTTATGTTCAATACGTGATTTTTGTATATGCATGTTGCTCATGTGGTTATTGTTTGTAGAATAGCTGCTGCCATTATTTTTATAGCCAATATAGGGATTTATGAAGCAATACACGAACGAACTCACTCCATCAGTGCTGGCATTATTCAAGGAGCCATTCAGCGCTGAGCAACTGTCAGGCGCTGACGAAGAACAACGCCAAATTTTCAAATCTCATGCTGAAGAAATGAAAGACCGTTCTTTAGTCGCAATCTGGCGATTTGCCACAGCGGGATCACTCACCCGCAATGGCGGGAAAATTGAGAAAGCCAGCGCCAGCGACTCATTTACGCTTGAGGACGGGAGTGAAGTGAATCGGGCAATGGTTGGTGATTACGTTGTCTATCCTGATGGAACACGCGCAAGGATCATCAACGGTTCTGGTTCAGCCAATACTAACGGGAGTGGCGTTTCTTTTGCCCTCGTCGGTAGCCAGCTTGATAACGGTGATGTGATTGTCAGTACCCCACAAGATTGTGCTCTCCTGTGTCAGCCAGGCAACAGCCCCGCAATGCCTGCCGATTTTCTCGCTCCAGTCGCGCTCTAAAAAATAAGGAATTCAGAAAATGGCTACAGGCTTCTGGGTCGTAAAAGGTGATAAGACAACATGCGGTGGTTCAGTACTGAGCGGGCACCCGAAAGGGAAAATGATTGGGCCGAATAATAACAGACAGGCAACGGTAGGCTGCCAGGTATCCTGTGGTCAGCATCCGGGAATTTACAGCGTGGCGGGGGGATATCCCGGCGAGATTATTCACGGGCAGTTAGCCGCCAGCACGATATACAGCCGCTCTACCTGTCCATGTAAGGCTTTTTTCATTCCCACCCATACTTTTATGTCACATGGGCCTTATCAGGCACCTCAGAGAGCATCTGCCCCGGTTGAGCCAGAACAGCATGCTCAGGCTGCCAAAAAATCGAGTCTACCGCCTTATCTGACTGGCGAGAAAACTGAATCAGGATTTGTCCCCGACTACCCTGTTTTAAGAAATACGCAGGATTTTCCGGATGAAAATCTGCGGGGCATGCTGTCACGGAATAATCATGATGTGATGTTGCTCACCATTCCGGAAGCTTTTGAGGTGCTCCAGTCGTGGGGCTGGAATGACACAAAAACAGCCTGGGTGGAAACCACGCAGTCGGGTGTAGGGCAGGTTCTGGTTAACTATGGCGTGAACGGAAAGGATGTTGTGACCACGTCGATGATAATTTCGAAGCTGGGGAGTTTTGGGATAAAGGCGACGGTTTACATTAACCATAAAGGGACCGAGTTAATTAAGCTGACAGGGTATCCGGGAATTAGAAAAATATTAAACGCCCCTGTTTTTGCATTAAAAAATCCAAAGGTAGTCGATCTGGGGATCGGTAAATATGGTCTTGGGAAATCAATTATTGAAGGTGCCCGTTTAACTTTTTATGTGGCAGCGGCGTACAGGACGCTTGATTTTATTTTGAACGATGAAAATCATTTGGCTCAATTTATAGGTTCTCTGGCAACAGATGTGGTGAAAATAGGGATTGCGTCCGCTATTAGTTGGGGGGTGGGCACTATATCGTTAGCTCTTGTTTCTACGATATCTTCTCCACTAATCGTTGTTGTTGTTGCTGGAGTGATCGCTGCAATAGGTCTTAACTATTTGGATGATAAGTTTGGTGTGACAGACAAACTTATATCCTGCATTGAGCAATCGCAGCAAGAGTTCGTTGAGAAAGCACGAGCGATGGAAAAAGGATTATGGGATCTGGGCGAAATGTATGCTGATGATATGTTAAAAAGAGGTGTCAAGGTGATTGAGTCAGAAGTTAGGCGATACATAAGAAGTGTGCTTGGCGATATTAACATGAGATTTCTTTAATGTATGAATTAACACTAAAGCGTAGGGTTGGTATTTTTTTGGGTGTTGTATTTCTTTTTATTCCATTGTCACTTGGTGGTCTCTACCTATTTATAGATAGTTTTTTTAATTATTTTTCTTTCCCTGACTCATTTGTTTTTACATCAGCGTTTATTTATGGGCTGACTGGTTTTTTTATTTTATTTTCAATGGTTTTTTTATCTATAAAACCTATTTTTTTAGGTAAACAATTCTCACTTATTGTTCAATATAAAGTAAATAAGTTCATGATTGCTTGTTTGATTTTTTCTTTTGTATTTCAAGTGATTTTTTTTATTTTATTCACCGATAAATTAAATAGTCTCGGGTATATAGCTTGTAAGGGGACTCCAATAGGGTGGACTCCTGGGATGGGGACTAAGTATGTGACTGCCGAAGTACTATGTTCGAAAAAGGATCCGTGAAATCCTTTTGCTCAGCGAGTAATCTCTTGCTCAGAAACGAAAAAAAACCGCCGTAATGAACTGCACCCCAAAAGTTGGATATTCAACTGAGTAAGGTGCAGTTTTTTATGAGTAAGTATTCTCCCGGCTTCAAGCTTAAGGTCGTACAGCACTATCAGTCAGGGCTTGAAGGGCAAAAAGCAACTGTAAGTATCCCTGCAAAAGTAACTTTTCTCTTGAAGAAGCCAGTTTATAAGGGATAAACCTATTTGGTAGCTGTTTCCGCGAAGAACCAGTTACCCGGTTAAGCAGCCTGCAAGCTGGCTTAAACTTCGATCAAACCGCCCTGCAAGGCGGTTTTTTCGTTTACAGAGCAAGGGATTACTCTCAGATAAAAAGGATCTCAAGAAGATCCTTTTTATAAAAAGATCCAACTCAAGGTTCACTAAGAGTCCGATCCCCCTGACAGCGGGAAAGAGGTAGTATTTTCGAGCTGTAGATTTTGATTATCTTTTTCTTATCAAGATCCACATCAGCCCTGATACAGGCACACCCATATCCATAATTACCATTTGTTTTTACAAACTCTTCACTTGGGAAATCTTTCAATTTTTCAATGCCACTCGAAGTAAACCGTCCTTGAATTGATATATCCCAAGTTCCATCTTTATCACTGATCCATTGATTGGCTGGGCTAGGATTTTGTAACCATCCACACCTTAATTCACTCCCCACAGAAGAGAAGCTAAGAACGAATAAAACTACAGTTATAAATAGTGATTTCATCCTCAAATTAACTCCCCTGCATTCAGCTTACTTAAAAAATCTTCTGCAAATCCTTTGATTTGTTCTGCGTGATCTAAACCGTTAATGCACCGTCTTGCATTGAGGAAATCCATTCTGTCTTTGCTCACATAATCAGTCAGTTTTTTCCCTGTGAAAACTCCATTTCTGAATCCATCAATAAGAATAAACAAGGAGTTATTAGGCTCTAAAGCCCTATCAGGTTCCGAAACCAAATCAACACCAAGCTTTTCTGAATATGCTTTATAGTTATAATCCCAAGTGATTTGGACATAGCCTCGCCCATAATATGGATAATATCGGTAGTGCTTTTTCCGGTACTCATCCGTCGAAGTATGACCAACCCAATCGCCTTCTCTTACTGGTTGAAACGTATCGCCTGTCTCTCTCTTGACCGTGGCTAGAATATAAGCAATCTGTGAATTAAGGCTAAATCCTTGCTTTCTACTCTCTTCGATAATCGCTCTAATTGTCCCTGCTCTCGTAGAAAAATCGTATCCCTCACATTTAATAGCGTCAAGAAACACCAAAGGATGCATATGCCACGGATTTTCCACCATGCCCTCCACACGGTACATCCAGCGCAGATCCGTCAGGAACTTCATGCTGTAGGCATACCACTCCGGTGCATCTCTTTTCAGCTGTGGCGTAAAGAACGCTTTCCACACTGGAGTTTCCGACGAGTAGTACCAGTCGCTGGGGTGCTTTACGCACAACCGGTACAGATGGTCGCGCATTGACGGATTACGCCGGTATTGTTTCGGGTTATAACGGGGGGATTTCGCGTCGTCAATCTTGTCCAACAACTGCTGATAGTTAAATGCTACCGCCTTGCTCCAGGGCTGCCCGTCATTGTCAGCCACGCTGTAAAACCGTTCAAAAATCGTCTTCACCAGCCCTTTCGGCTGCGTCTTCCCGTTGAGATGGTCAAAGCTCACCGGGCTGTCCTCCGTGGCCTCAAACCCCCGGCCGGCCAGATCGTACCGGGACAGCAGCTGCACATCCGACTCCGCCAGCAGCCCGCGCGGCGACCCATCTGGCCAGTAGCGTTTTCCTTCTTTGTCCGTCACCGCCTGACCGGACAGTGCCATCACCGTTTCGGTCTGCGTGGTTATCAGCCCCTTCTGTATTTCTCCACCGGTGACTTGCAGGTACACCGGTATTCCTTTCGGACAGCGGGCAAAGGCGGGCGTGTCACGCCCCACGCCTTCCGGGTTACTCAGGAAGCGCGGCAGGTCGTCCGGGGTCAGGCATTCGATATGCACCTGATAACGTTTTTCATGCCCGTCCTCGCCGGGCACCTGAAAATAGCCCAGCCTTAATCGGATAGGGGTCAGGACACACCACCGTATCAAACTGTACTGTTTCGCGTGACGGCGGCAGGAACGGCGACCACCACGCCGGACGGGTGACGCTGTCGCGGGCCGGAACCAGATTCCCTTTGTCACATACTATCCAGACCCGGTCCCCGGCGTTCAGGCTCATGCTGCCCGAAACCGCTTCCGCCAGTGTGACGTGCGCATACTGTCGCCCGTTGCTCCCGGTCATGGTGTCGGCGCTGACCGCCTTATTCCATGTTACCCGCGTGCCGGGCGGCAGCTCCGCCGCTACCCACTGCCGGGATTCATCGAGATACGCCTTCAGGTGCTGGCCGTCTGCCACTTTGAACGCCGTGCTGTCCCGCTCCGGGTAGGCCAGCCAGGGCGCGAGGTGCATATACAGGGTGTAAAAAGTCAGCCCGCTCTCTGCTGTTTCCCCTGGCCGAACACGGTGCCGAATAAGCACAAAAGACCCGGAGTAGCGTAAATCCCCCCAGTACCACGGCACGCTGAGGTAATCCCGGTTAATCCGGTACGCCACCACCTCACCGTCCGCCATGCACTGCACGGCCTGCTCCCCCTTAAACGGCACCGGAAAATCCACGGTCTCACTCATCGCCTGACCGCTGAGCGCACACCACGGCGTGGTGGTGTCAGTGATGTGAATACCACCGTGCTACATACCGTTACGGCCAATCAGCCAGTGCCCTGTAGCCTCGCCTTCCAGATGCGCCAGTATCTCCTCCAGATTACTGAACTCTTCGCCCCGGTTATTTTTCGGCACCGGCCAGCAGATGGCCGGAAGCGACGGGTCCTTTTCCTGTTGCGACATGGCAAATCCTTTTATTTTCTCAGGGCTAACACCGGACATCATACACTTGGTGTTTCCTAACCTAAATTTCCATTTTCTTATTTCCGACGCCGTGCCTGAATGAGGCATGATCGGTGGGGTTTGATGACTAATCGTACGAAAACGTACGGTAAGCTAAAAATGGACGTTTGAAAAATCGATTAGTAGACAGCTCTGTCCGTTAAATGCCATTTCCCGATTAAAAAGGCATCATTTTAAGTGTATTTTCTATGTCCATTATATTTTGATATATCAGATAATTACTTCACTAACGTACGGTCTCGTTCCATTGGCCCTCAAACTCCGTTACGAACATCGATTGGTTAAATAATGCGCTTAACGTGCAATAATTTTCGATATCCAAACAGCCCCATTAAATGCCGACGAGAGGGTGAAGATCCTTCGTCGGCTTCAGTCAGGCTAAAGGGGAAGGGCTTCCAGACGGCGTTGTTTTATCGACGACCAGATGAAAGCGAAAATAAAAAGTACCGACAAGCAGACCACGATAGTGGGTGCAGGGGCACTGTCGATAAAAAAGGAGAGATAAACACCAAGAAAGGAGAACGATATCGCAACGAAAAGTGCCACCATCATCATGGAGAAAAAAGTGCGGGTCAGCAGCGAGGCTATGGCACCGGGAGCAATGAGCAGTGAAATGGACAGAATAATACCAACGGCTTTTAACGCTGCAACAATCGTTAATGAGACCAAACATAACAAGCCGTAGTTCAGTAATTTCACATGTAAACCGGACACCTGGGCCTGAACAGGATCAAAGGCATGAAGTAACAGGTCTCGCCATTTAAGCAATACTATCACGGCGGTTATCACCACAATGGCTGCTGTTTGCCAAATATCGTTCCAGCTTACTCCAAGCATATCCCCAAACAGAATATGATCGAGATGTACCTCTGGTTTGAGATAGACATACAGCACCAGGCCTGCCCCAAACATGCCTGAAAAGACAATTCCCATGATGGTATCACGCTTAATTCGGCTATTGTCCTGTAAGTAGCCAGTCGCGAGAGCACAAAATAATCCGGCAACAAAAGCCCCGATGCCCAGTGGTATCCCTGTCATCCAGGCAAGAACAATGCCCGGAAATACCGCATGGCTCATGGCATCGCCCATCAGTGCCCAGCCTTTTAGCACCAGGAAACATGATAACAGTGCGCAAGGGATAGCGACCAGGGTAGTCATCACCAGGGCATTAATCATGAAATCAAACTGGAATGGTTCCAGCAAGGTATCTGACAGGCTCATTGTGCTGACTCCATATTCACGCGTGCCCGACGGCGGCTGGCAATTAGCCCATGCTTTGGTGCAAACAGGAACGCTGTCAGGAAGATGGCTGTTTGCAGGATAACGATAATTCCCCCTGTTGCTCCATCAAGGAAATAACTTATCCATGTTCCCACCGCACTGGTGAGGGTTCCTAAAATAACGGAGATAAGAAGCAGTCTGGGGAATCGGTCTGTCAGTAAATAAGCCGTGGCCCCCGGCGTGACGACCATACAAATCACCAGAAAAGCCCCGACGGTTTGCAAAGCTGCGACAGTGGTAACGGAAAGCAAAATAAAAAAGAGTCCTTTTAACCACACCGGGTTGAGTCCGATGGAGCGGGCATGGTTTTCATCAAAAAAGGTCACCATTAAATCCTTCCACTTCAACAGTAAAATAGTGAGGGAGGTAAAACCAATAATCGCCAGCTGAATAATATCCGAGCGATCAATAGCCAGGATATTACCGAGAACGATGGTTTGAATATTCACCGCGGTTGGATTGAGGGAAACCATAAACAGCCCAAGCCCAAAAAAAGAAGAGAAGATAAGGCCAATAATCGTATCTTCCCGCAGTTTAGTTCGTTGGTTTAAAAACAACATGGTGGCGGCAGCGAGACCACCGGAAAAAAATGCACCAATAGAAAAAGGTAAACCGAGCATATAGGCCCCGGCGACGCCAGGGACAATGGAGTGGGACAAGGCGTCACCAATCAATGACCAGCCCTTTAGCATTAAGTAACAAGAGAGAAATGCACAAACGCCACCAACCAGTGCTGATACCCATATGGCATTAAACATGTAGTCGTAGCTAAAGGGCTCCAACAAGATAGGTATCAATTTACTTCTCCCTGACTGACTGGGGGCTACGAATAAACGGACGTTCATCATCAGTCAGAACACTGGTTTCGGAACCGGTTAAGGCAACATGCCGCAGTACACCACTGAATGCCAGTTCCAGATTTTCCTGGGTGAAGGTTTCCCGGGTCGGGCCACAGGCCAGAACGGTGCCTTTCACTAGCACGGTATAGTCGCAATAGTCAGTGACAGCACCCAAGTTATGAGTGGAAACGAGCAGGGTGCGACCTTCATCCCGTAGCTCACGAAGCAATTGAATAATTTGTTCTTCCGTTTTGACATCGACGCCAGTGAAGGGCTCATCGAGTAAAATCACTTGCCCATCCTGGGCAATAGAACGCGCCAAAAAGACACGTTTTTTTTGCCCCCCTGAGAGTTCACCAATTTGCCTGTGGCGATAGTCGCTCATTCCGACACGTTCCAGGGCATGGTCAACGGATTGCTTGTCTGTATGACTGGGGATACGTAGCATCCCCATATGGCCAAAACGGCCCATCATCACCACATCTTCCACCAGTACGGGAAACGTCCAGTCCACATCTTCAGACTGCGGGACATAAGAGACTTGGTTACGCCGCAGAGCCTGACGAGTTGGCTGTCCCAGAATAGAGATACTGCCCCCGGCCAGACGAACAAACCCCATAATGGCTTTAAACAGGGTTGATTTACCTGAACCATTAACGCCAACCAGTGCTGCAATAGTACCTGTCGGGATCTCAAAGGTTGCATTTCTCAGGGCCGTATGACCGTTACGATAGGTGACACTTGCCCCCTTCACGACAATGCCTGGCTGGCGACTCATTTTTTCATTCCTTGATTAATACCTTCAACCAGGGTGCTGGTCGTGACGTGCAATAGATCAATATAGGTGGGTACCGGACCCTCTGCAGTACTTAATGAGTCAACATACAGCACGCCACCGTAGCTTGCCCCTGACTCCCGGGCAGCCTGACGCGCAGGTTTATCGGAAATCGTACTTTCACTAAAGATTGCGGGGATCTGGTACTGACGGATGGTATCAATAACCTTACGAACCTGTTGTGGTGTTCCCTGCTGGTCAGCATTGATAGGCCACAGATAGAGCTCTTTCATGCCGAAATCATGGGCAAGGTAGGAAAATGCGCCTTCGCTACTGACCAGCCAGCGTTTCTCCTCAGGGATTTTCGCCAGCTCAAGGCGCAGTGGTTCGACTGCCTGGCGAATCTGTTGTTTATACGCTTCAGCATTTTTTTTATAGGTTTCAGCATTTTCAGGGTCATATTTGACAAATGCATCACGAATGTTGTCCACATAAATTAGTGCATTTTTGGGTGACATCCAGGCATGGGGATTGGGTTTACCGTTGTAAGGGCCTTCGGTAATACCCATCGGTTCGATACCCGTCGTGACCACCACTTCGGGGACCCCTTTAAGATGCTGATAAAATTTTTCAAACCAGAGTTCAAGATTCATACCATTGGTGAGAATTAAGCCTGCTCCCTGTGCCCGACGAATGTCTCCTGGCGTTGGCTGGTATTCATGAATCTCTGCACCAGGTTTGGTTATTGACTCAACGTCGGCGGCATCCCCGGCAACATTTTTGGCCATATCAGCGATGATGGTAAAGGTCGTTATCGCTTTGAATTTTTCTTGTGCATGGGCAGGGAAGTGCAATAGAGCCAGAGTGATACCAGCGATAGCACCGAGCAGTTTCATCTTACTTTTTCTGGGCATATGGGTCTCTCAATGGGGTGATTTATTCATCATTTATAGCAATTGCTATAAAACATAGCCGCTGCTATCTTTAAATGCAAATAATTATCACTTGTAAGTAAATACTATGGGAGACAGCCTGCAGAAAATAATTCAGGCAGGGGAACAGCAGGCCCCCTGCCAGGGAGGTTAAAGGGTTAAATTGTCAAAATCGGAAGCGCTATGGCGCTCTGGTAGCTGCACATCACCCCATGTGCGGTTGACAATACGTCCGCGCTTAACGGCCGGGCGTGCGGCTATCTCTTTCGCCCAGCGAACAACATGACGATAAGTGGTGACGTCAAGAAAATCAGCAGCATCGTAGGCATCACCCAGCACCAGATTACCGTACCATGGCCAGATAGCGATATCGGCAATGCTATAGTCATTTCCTGCAACAAAGGGGTGTTTTTCTAATTGCTTATCAAGCACATCCAGCTGACGTTTTGCTTCCATAGTAAAGCGATTAATCGCATATTCTATTTTTTCCGGGGCATAGTGATAAAAATGCCCAAAGCCACCTCCCAAGTAAGGCGCTGATCCCTGTAACCAGAATAACCAGTTGAGTGTTTCGGTCCGGGTATGAATATCTTTCGACAAAAAATGACCATATTTTTCTGCCAGATAAAGCAGAATCGCACCGGACTCGAAAACACGAATTGGCGGACTCACACTGTTATCCAGTAACGCCGGGATTTTTGAGTTGGGATTTACCGCCACAAAACCACTGGAAAACTGATCCCCTGCATTTATGTTGATCAAATAAGCATCGTACTCCGCTGTACTGACACCAGCAGCCAGTAGTTCTTCGAGCAGAATAGTGATTTTTTGACCGTTTGGTGTCCCCATTGAATAAAGCTGCAATGGGTGCTGCCCTACAGGCAATGTTTTTTCATGGGTTGCACCAGAAATGGGGCGATTAATGGTGGAGAATTTCCCGGCATTTGTCGTGTTCCAGACCCAGGTTTTTGGTGGATGATACTGATGTTCAGACATAGGATAATTTACCTTCTTCGCTAAGGGTGACAGGTAATCATTGCCCTGATATTGCCGTCAGGGAAGCCTCGATCGAGGATATAGCCAGAAATGCTAAATGCTGCCGTTGATTATGCGGGTTTCAGGCCAGGTTCTACCACACTGTAAATCTGATGATTAAGTGATGGGCTATTAGCCTGCTTTACAACTTCTGTTGCCACATCCGCGCGCATTACCAGGCCATGTACGTCATCTTCCTGAAAAAGTTGCGCTTTACCTGTTGGCGGGCCATTTAACAGCCCGCCAGGCCGCAGGATGGTAAATTCAAGGCTGCTGGTTTGTAACCAGCTTTCAGCCAGAGATTTTTCACGAACCGCCTGGCCAAAAGCAGCCCGGTAACGTGGTGACAGATAAGCCCAGCTGTCACCACACCCCAGGGAAGTGACCAGTATCATGCGTGAGATACCTGCCTGTTCTGCACAGTTGATCACGGTTCGGTGAGCCAGGTAGTCCTGGGAGCCTCCCATGGTTGAGATGATGGTTGCGCCAGGCCCCGCCAGCTGGCAGGCCTGACTGACGACGGCTTCATCACAAGCATCACCCACCAATACGGTGGCGCCTTTCGCCCGTAGAAATTGTGCAGCATCTTCCTTTCTGACCAGGGCAATAACAGATTGTGATGCTTCGAGTGCCTGTAAAGCAGTTAGCAGGCCAACGCCTTTACCGCCCGCACCAAAAATTAACCAGGGTGTCATGCTTTTTTCCTTTGCATTGCCAACAACCATTTATCAGAAATTAACTGTCATTATTACCAGTATCCCTGAGCGCATTATGAATAACAGCATTGCGTAACTCATTCGGAAGTGCAATCGGGAATATAGACCATTTGTTGTCAATCAGGATTGGATGCTCCTCTAAAGATGTCAAGAAAACGCATTCATTTCATGGTGCAATCCACAAGGTCTACCCTGGCGATGGGCATACTGCCATGATTCGTTGAGCAGCGAAGTATTCTGCCTGATAACAGGGCAATCTGGTTACTGTCAACTTACAGAGGGCAGTAACATGATTGCAGTTATCTTTGAAGCGGGAGTCATTCCCGAACAGCAATATCGCTATTTGGAACTGGCTGAGGCGCTTAAACCCCAACTGGCTAATATTGACGGTTTCATCTCAATAGAGCGTTTTCAAAGCCTGAACAATAAAGGGAAGCTACTGTCGTTATCCTTTTGGCGTGATGAAGAAGCCGTTATGTTGTGGAAAAAAAATCTGCACCATGCTGCAGCCCAGGCTGAAGGACGGGCAACCATTTTTTCCTATTACCATATTCGAGTGGTTCAAACCCTCAGGGACTATCACTCAGAGAGCGGAGTACCCAGCCATGTATGATATTCATGTAGTATTAAATAATACGCCAGGTGAACTGGCTGCGCTGGGGCAGATTCTGGGCCTTAACGATATAGGCCTGGAAGGCGGAGGAGTATTCACGGTAGGCAATGAGGCCCATGCGCACTTCTTGGTGGCCGAGGGTGAAAAAGCTAAAATAGTACTGGAGCAGGCTGGTTTGCGAGTTGCTCGGTTATGCCGTCCTTTAATCCGTAAACTAAAACAAGAGCGTCCAGGCGAACTGGGCGAGATTGCAGCCGTTCTGGCGAATAACCGTGTGAATATTTTGGCTCAATACAGTGATCATGATAATCAACTGATACTTGTCACCGACAATCATCGCCTGGCTGATGAAGTCACTCAGCGCTGGGCAGTCATAGTGAATAAATAAGTTGAAACAGACAAATATCGTGGATAATGACAGGTTTCTGGAAGAGGCTATGGCTGGGGTAGCGGCAGCCATGGCAGATGTGTCACGAGTAAAAATGCTTTGTGCACTGATGGACGGACGTGCCTGGACAGCAACGGAGTTGAGTACCGTGGCTGAAATCAGCCCTTCCACGGCCAGTGCACATCTTGCGCGTCTGGTGAGTGGGCAGCTTATCTCGTGTTTATGTCAGGGACGTCATCGGTATTATCGTCTGTTTAATCGTGAGGTGGCTGAACTGCTTGAGAAAGTGATGAACATTTCATGGCCAGTGACTTCTGTCGCAAAGATCAGCACCCCTCCCTCATTACGCCATGCTCGGACCTGCTATGACCATTTAGCCGGTGAGGTGGCTGTCAATATTTATGATTTTATGCTTGCGGAACAGTGGATAAGTGTTGATGGCAGTGCGGTGACCACAAAAGGGGCTGCGTATTTCGCACAACTTGGCATGACGTTCAGATCATCATCACGCCGCAAGAAATGCGGTGCCTGTCTGGACTGTAGTGAAAGACGTTTTCATCTTGGTGGGGAGGTGGGTGCCATTTTTTTTAGTCATTGTGAATATAAAGGGTGGTTAACTAGAACGCCCGGATTCCGTGAAGTTAATATCACTGCCGCCGGTCGCCATGCGTTTAAACGATATTTTGGGGTTGAAGGGAAATAACGAACAGGCTGTTATCAGAAATCCCGACTGATATTATAGAGCCATCATCGCCGGGAGAGGACTCCCGGCTGTCATTAACCTGATATCAGTTAAATGATTTTATAGCACGAATAAATCTATCCACGCCGTCTGCTAATTTTTCACGTGAACAGCCAACATTGAAACGAATATAACCCCGGCCTTCATCACCGTAAGTATCACCAGGCATAATGGCGACTTTTTCCTGATGAATTAAACGATGTTGTAACGCTTTATCATCAATCTTAAGAGGGGATATATCTATCCAGGCGAGATAGGTTGACTCTGGGATCTGCCATTTTAATTCTGGCAGGTCAGTATCTAAGCGTTTCTTTAAATAACTCAGATTATCAAAAAGATAGCGACGAAGCTGGTTAAACCAATCATCACAGTCCGTGTAGGCGACGATGTGCGCGATAACCGCAAAAATAGCGGGTGATGACAAACCATCACAGACTTTTAATTTATTAAAATAGGCATCACGCGAAGCAGTATCATTAATAATTCCGTAAGCTCCTGTTAAAGCAGGAATATTGAATGACTTTGAGGCCGAGGTAAACAGTGCGTAAGGTTCTGTAGTAATCGCGGATAAGGGAATATGTTTGGCCTGTTCCCAGCAAAGATCCATATGAATTTCATCACTGATAATTCGCACATCATGGCGCTTACACAGTTCTGACATCAGGACAAGTTCTTCCCTAGACCACACTTTACCCGTGGGGTTATGGGGGTTACAGAGTAGTAGCACTCGAGTGGTCGGTTCAGCCAACAGTTTCTCGAGTTGTGCCATATCACAAACCCACTGGTCATCTTGTCGGTTTAATGGACAAGGGCGAATTTTTCGTTGGTTTCCTGTAATCGTTTTATAAAATGCGTCATAAGCCGGTGTGTGTACCACAACACCTTCACCGATTTTACTCCACAGACAGATCAATTGACTCACCATATAGATAACGGATGGCCCATACACAATCTGTTGCGTCTGAATCTCATTGTTAAAACGTTTTTTAAACCAGCCCTGTATAGCGGAAAGAAAATCACTATGCTGCCAGCGGCTATAACCAAACACACCATGCTCGGTTCGTTTCACCATCGCTTCAATAATGTTTGGTGCAGTCGCGAAATCCATATCAGAAATAGTGAACGGCAGTAAGTTGGCTTCACCAAATCTGTCCTGAACAAAATCCCATTGAGTACAATATGTATTATGACGATCAACAGGTTTTGAAAAGTCGTTATCTCTCTTCATGAGCGTTTCCATCATATTAATAATTACGGCACAGCGCCTGGCTTCTGTGCCGTATGATTAATTTATTTTTCTGTTGCTTGTATCAGCCGATCTAATTCATCTTTGACTGACTGAACCTGCGGGCCAATAACAACCTGTAAATTATTATCATTAAGGCGAACTATCCCGATGGCCTTGAGTGATTTTAATTCAGCATCATCAATTTTACTCATGTCTTTCACTGACATGCGCAGTCGTGTAATACAGTTATCAAGCGAGACAATATTCTCTTTTCCCCCTAATGCTTGCAAAATAGCATCAGAATCATAGCCAGATTTGGTCGTGATTGGGGCGGCAGATTTCGCTTTACTGACCGCTTTATCATCTGTGTCACGTCCTGGTGTTTTGATATTAAAACGGGTAATTGCAAAGCGGAAAATCGCGTAATAAGAGACAAACCAAATGAAGGCAACAACAGGAACCATATACCATTTGGTGTCAATGCCATGCAGAATACCAAAGACAACAAAATCGATAAGATTGCCGTCCGTATTACCAATTGTCACGCCAGTGACAGCCATCACCGTAAAACCAAGACCAGTCAGAATTGCGTGGATCAGGTACAGGAACGGGGCGACAAACAGGAATAAGAATTCAATAGGTTCAGTAGTGCCACCAATCACACAGGCCACAACACCAGAGATCAGCAGTCCTTTAATTTTGTGACGATTCCCAGGATGTGCACAGTGATAGATAGCCAATGCGGCACCTGGTAAGCCGCCTAAAAATGCGGGCATTTTACCTTGAGACAGGAATTGTGTGGCACTCTCTGAAAAGCCATGGGTTGTTGGGCAGGATAGCTGCGCCTGGAAAATGGTTAATGCACCGCTGACTTGATGGCCACACACTTCCATGGTTCCACCTGCCTCCGTGAAACGGATCAGAGCCACTAAAATATGGTGAAGCCCGAAAGGTAATAATAAACGTTCACCGGAACCAAAAATCATAGGGCCAAAAGCCCCCGCACTGCTAATAAGATGACCTAATCCTGAAATGCCCATGGCAAACCATGGCCAAATTAACGGTACTAATAGACCCACTAAGCCCAGGACTAAGGTAGTAATAATGGGAACAAACCGAGTGCCACCAAAGAAGGCTAATGCGTCAGGCAGACGAATAGTGTTAAAACGCTCATGTAAGAAATAGACAATGATACCGACAATAACAGCCCCTAAAATACCGGAGTCAATGGACTGAATTCCAATAATATTTTGGATGTTATGTGCTTTTAAAATTGCCTGGTCCGTGGTGGGTAATATCCCTTGTATGGTGAGATAAAAATTTGTCGCCAGGTTGAAAACGGCAAAACCAACAAAACCTGCAAATGCGGCAACACCTTTATTCTCACGTGCCAGACCGAGTGGGATTGCGATAGCAAACATAACCGGTAGGAAGCTAAAGGCAAAAGAGCCGACTTTACTCATCCAGATAAAAGTGAGCTGAAAGGCAGGGTGATCAAGAAAAGGGAGTAGCGTAATAACATCATGGCTACTGAGTGAACTGCCGATACCCAACATAATTCCACAGAATGAAAGTAGGGCGACAGGTAACATAAACGTCTTACCTAAACTCTGGAAAAACTCCCAAAGTGTTATTTTTTGCTTTTGTGGTTTGCTCATATAGCGTTCCAGGGGCAGATTAAAGGTTTAGGTAAAACAGGGTAAAACGTTTTACCTAATTAAGTTGTATGTTTGATCACAAAAATATCCATTATTTTGTGATGTACATCTACAAACAGGTAAAACGTTTTATCCATGATGATGTAAAATAAAGATCCTATTTTCAAGGATGCTGATTTTCTATGACTGTCAGGAAAGTGACCATTACTGATGTCGCGCAAGAGGCGGGGGTTTCTGTTGCCACTGTGTCACTGGTACTGAGTGGTAAAGGGCGTATTTCCCAAAAGACGGCGGATAAAGTCAATGCGACCATCGAAGCATTAGGCTATGTCCGTAATCAACAGGCCGCTTTTTTAAGGGGCAACGTCTCTAATGTTATTGGTTTAATTATTCCTGATTTAACAGAGCCTTTCTATTCAGAGGTCGCTTCGGGAGTTAGTCAGTTCATTGAAAAACAAAATAAAATTGTTTTTTTAACCCAATGTGGGAAGAGTCAAAAAAGTTTTGACCTTTGCCTTGATAGCCTCATTCGCTATGGTGTGGATGGGATCATTGTTGGCAGTGGCATATTTCTCAATAACGAAGTGTTATCACGTTTAGCACATTCCCGCATTCCCGTCGTTTGTGCTGCCCGTGCGAGTGAATGTTCAGGCGTGGATATTATTCGCCCGGATAATACCCTGGCAGCAAAGATAGCCACTGAGCATTTAATCAAAAATGGACATCATCAGATTGCCTATTTTGGCGGTGAAAGTGATTCCCTGACCCGGGCTGAAAGAATTGGTGGCTATTGTTCAACCCTGATTCAGTATGGTCTTCCCTTCAGAACGGAATGGATTGTTGACTCTGATGATAAACAACAAAATATCATTGAGAAAATAACCGAATTTTTGCAGCAATTCCCTAAAGTAAGTGCTGTGGTTTGTCATAATACGGCGACCGCATTGGGGGCCTATCTTGGGGCATTAAAGAGGGGGAATACCATTAGCACGGTAGATAATCATAGCTATTTCAACCAAGAAATTTCCCTGTTAGGTTTTGATAATATAGGGAGTGAAGCATTGTATGACATCCCGGTTTCGTTCATTACCCAGCCGTCAAAAGAGGTGGGAACACAGGCTGCGATTAAAATTATTGAACGTATTAATGGTTATGATACCCCGCCGCAAAGTGTCTTGCTGCCAGCTGGGTTTTCACAGCTGAAGAGCTGATACGACGCCTGTTTACCAGTGATATATCTCTGCCCCTTTTCTTATCTCCCCTGCCTGAAGCGCTGTTGATGATAATGCTAAAAACAGAGAAGGGGGACAACTTCAGACTGGACACTGTGCTGGGGGAGTAGAGCCACGCGAACTGCACATGATGGGAAACGTATAGTTCGGCAAATTGGAATCTGGCAAAGCAGGGCGCAGAGACCAGGCATTCACCGGAACCCCAGAAAGCAAAAAACCAGCCCGTAGGCTGGTTTTTCTAAATAGTGGTGCCCGGACTCGGAATCGAACCAAGGACACGGGGATTTTCAATCCCCTGCTCTACCGACTGAGCTATCCGGGCAACGGGGCGCATTAAACCCTAATCAGCGTTGTGCGTCAATGATATTTCAGTAAAAAGAATGCGTTTGCTCAACTTTGCGGCAAATTTTGCAATATTGCTGTCAATGGCTGCGTATTCACCGCCTCTTCGCTCTTTTGTAGCCGTTTCACCGCCAAGGATGATGCAAAGAAAAAGATAAACAATCTCTCATTTATTCACAGTGGGTGAACGGCGTCTACTTCATGCTGAAAGACATAAGGATCAGATAACAGGCCAAATTTATCATCATCTTGATAGGTGACGGCAACATGGTAGTCATGGCCCGCAAAAGCTTTGATAGATTCAATATCAGTCCAATAAGTGGCGAGAAAAAAATGCGCCCAGTTTCCCTGGGAGACTCTTTTCACAAAAGCTCCCTTGTTGCCTTCTATTTCCCTGGAATGTCGTACACCTGTTGATTCAAGGTGTTTAGCGAAGGCATCCGCATGCGCAAGAGGGACACAGCCATGCCATGTTCTTACTATCATTATTTTTCTCCATTAAAAATAGGATGTTAAAAATCACTGACAGTGAGCCAGGAGCAGTACGCTATCACAAAGAGGAGATTCGAGCGACGCAACAGACACATGGGGATAAACAGAACAGAAGATATATTCTTAAGCGACAAATGCTGCATTTTGTAGAATCAGTACTATATTTTTACAGTGGCCTGATTGTTGTGAGAAGAGTGTCGTGAGTAAAATTGTTCAGTTTTCAACTATTGGTGCGTTAATGGCGGGTTACTTTCGTGGTGAGTATGATGCCAGTGCACTCAAACATCCTGATGCTTTTGGGCTGGGGTGTTCGCAAGGTATTAATGGTGAGCTGACTATTTTTCAGGGTAAGGTTTGGGAGGCCACTGCCGGCGAGGCTCCCCACCTTCTACGACAGGAAATGCTCCCTTTCTTACAGGTAACAGAATTCGTCCCGGAACGTACAGCCTCTGTGGTGAACATTGATCAGCATAATGCTGAACAGCATCTGAACCAGTTCATTCCCCTGCAAAACATTTTTTTAGCTGTCTGTATTGAAGCCACTTTTGATCACTTGGTAATAAGAAGGCCTCAGCCCGCGAGTGATATACCGCGTGACATCAACGATTTTGCACGAACTCAACAAGAGGATACTTTAAATAACATTAATGGGTATCTTATCGGTTTCTGGACTCCCGTCTTATTCGGGCGCATTTCCGTGCCTGGTTTTCATTTTCATTTCATTGATGAAAAAAGAAACAATAGTGGGCACGTGCTGGAATTTTCAGCAAAGAAAGCCATATTAAAATATCAAGAAAAACAGACAATTGAAGTGACAAACCCGGGTTCTGCGGAATATAAAAATATGACTATCGATTTATCATCACTTGATAAATCGATTGAGCACGTTGAAAAATAAAATTTCCCTTATGTTTTCTTACCCCTTTCCCCCGAACTGCGGTGATTAACATCAGCTGTAGTTCATCACTCTGAAAGTTCCAGTTATAACTTAATTATTTACAGATAAACCCCGTGATTGGTCTATTTTTATGGGGTAAATGTTTCTAATTGTTTGAATTTATTTTGTTATTTTTCAATTTCTGGGCGGTGGGACATAGCTGCTGTTGCGTCAAATTATTTCTGCAAATTTCCAGATTCTTCCTATGCGCTGTGAAAAACCGACTACACTTTATTTATAAAATTGTAGCCAAATTACAGTCAAAGGTGTGTCATGAATAAAATTTACAAAATTGTCTGGAATGCACTTCTGGGGATTTGGGTGGTAGCGAGTGAGCTGGCAAAGGGAAAAACAAAGGCTGTTAGTCCATCACGACGGAACGTAAGTAAAAGTATAGATAACCCTGTTTCTAATGGCAAATTTCGACCCCGTGCTCTTGCTTTGTACATCTCTTTGGCTAGCACCGGGTTGCTCATCTCTCCCGCCGGTTTTGCTGCGACATTGACCGCAGGTACCCAGGCGGAGTTAAGCAATGCAGTTAACAATGCAGTTGACGGAGATATAATTCAACTGACTGGTGATATTACAATTAATACTAATATTACCCTTTCAACGCTCAATAAAAATGTTGTCATCGATGGACAAGGTCAGTACGGACTCACTGTTACGGCCACGACAACGAATGGCTTTACAATTAATGGAGGGACCGGAAATTTTACCCTTCAGAATATGACCAAAATAGATTCAGCAAACTATTATGGTATGGTCACTGTTAATGGAAGTAATACCGCAGTTAATGTTATTTATGACAACATTGATTATTTAGGTAGTACCCAGATTATTTTTATGGGGGCCAATGGCGGCTCAACTAACAGCATCATGACATTTGGTAACATATTAAATGATGTTGTCGTTAATGACCGAGGGCAGGAAATTGGTGAGGTAAATAATGTTGCTTATACCGGTAGGTTCCATGTAACCCATACTGGTAATGCATATTCTTTCCGTAACTCTAGTGCGACAAATAATACGGCGACAATGTATTTTGGTCCGAATTCAGATGTTTTAATCAATCGGACAGATGGCACTTTGACAGCGACGGGGACGAGTGCCTGGCAGTATACCTTTGCTGATGGGGCTAAATTTGAACTCATTTCGGCACAGGACGTATTAAGCGGTACTAATAATAACCGTGGTATAAAAATTGGTACCTATGATGCCACCACGGGCTTTGGTGCTGGTGCCAGTATTATTTTAGAGAAAACAAACACAGGCAGTATCCTTTCGGGAAATGCTATTGATAACGCCACTACCAATACTACGGGATATAACATAGGCGCGACCGGTAGTGATGATGTTATTTTTAACCTCGGGAAAGATACCAGCCTTGCAACATCCGCAATTGGGGTATCTGCAACTAAAAGTTCCGGCTCTGCAGGAATTTATATCCGAAATGCGGGTAAAATAGCCGCAACTACCGGTATTTCAGCTACCCAGAATGGTTCAGGAAATACGATAGTAACCAATGAAGGTAATATTAACGCAACTACCGGTGTGAATGCCACACAGAATGGTAGCGGTACATTACAAGTTAATAACGCGGGGACAATAACCTCAACGACTTCTGGGATAACGGTTAATTCTACTGCTACGGATAAAAATATTACTGTAAACAATACAGGCGGTACTATTAATGCTACCGGAGGTAGCGGTGTTAATGTATTAAACAATGCTGTATTGAATTTGATTGGTGGTGTCATTACAACCACTAATGCTGCAAATGCGGTAACTATTTCAAATACTGCAGCACATAACCTTTCCGATCTGACTATTAATCTGAATGGAACTGGTAATGCTATCAGTAAGTCATCAAGCACTAATGTCACTCTTGCTAATACAACGCTGAATATTAATGACCGGATTGGTTTCAATGATTTAAGTGGTTTAAATTTTGCGTCGAGCAGCAAAGGAAATAACACCATCAATGTGGGTGGTACCGGGACAGGGATATCGACAACAAATACCGCGCTGGCGGGGCTAAATGCTGATGCGTTAGATATTAACGTTACTGGGGCTGGTGTAGGTATTGCGACTACAGGTGGCGGTTTAAACCTTGTTAATCAAGGTGTTAACATTAATGTTACCAACAGTGGTGGCACCGCCCTGACGATCGCTGATGGGAGCTCTAACTCTACGGTAATAGGCAAAAATGTTACTATTAATGCAAAAAATGCTACTGCGATAGAATTTAGCGGCACCGCAGCAAAAAACTTTACCAACCAAGGTTCAGTTATCGGGAATGTCGATTTTGCCGGTGATGCAGGGCACTCTATTACTAACAGTGGTATCCTGGATGGGAATCTGACGGCCAAAGGTAGTGGCAATAATACTCTGGTATTGAATAATGGTTCAGAAAGTCGTGGATCTATCGAACTGGGTAATGGTGCCAATAATGTAACGATTAATAATGGTGCTTCACTGACTTCTATTACTACTGGCAGCGGTGATGATGTCTTTACCCTGAATGACATGCAAGGGACGGATACTTATTTAGGAATGATTAATGCCGGAGATGGGGATAATACTCTTGATATTAATCGTTCACAAAGCTCTCTATATGCTGATACTTCACTTCAGGGCTTCAATAATATCAATCTTTCCGATACGACAGATCTTACATTAGTTGATGAAAATAATATTAGCTCTGGAAATATTGTTATAGATGATACCAGTAAACTGCAGTTCGGTAGCGCATTCCAGGGCGACTTCAGTGCAACTTTAGGCCATGTTACTTCTGGTAATGGCGATGGCAATGTCAATGTTAATAATGGCGCGAATGTCAAACTGACTAACACGGCAGCAAATACATTTGATGGCACTTGGGACATCACCCAAGGCGGGACCCTGACGGCAACGAATAATGGGCAGCTTGCCTCCAATAGTGGTATTGAACTCGGTGGGATTCTTAATCTTGAAGGGCTGGATTCGCTCAATAACGTATTAACGGGTAATGGCACGCTTAACATCGATGCCAATAATGGTGCCTTTAATTTTGGCACAAACACAGGTGCTGGTTTTAGTGGTATCACTAATCTTGGCAACAGTCAGTTCACCTTATCTGGTAATAACACTACCGCATTGACGCAATCTAAGCTGTCCGTTAATTCTGGCGCGGCAGTGACTGTAACAGATAAAAATCAAGCTATTGGTGGTTTAGTCCTGAATGGCGGTACCACGGTATTTGATAATGGTAGCATTGCGACTGATGCGTTGAGTGTCACAAATACCAGTACTGTCAAAGTTAATCCTGAAGGTACACAACAGGATAATTTGTTAGACCAAAATGCGGGAGTCAGCCAGCAGTTAGTGAGCAGCTCATCGAGCTTGTCGGCAGATGACTTGAAAAAACTGACACTGCAAGATCTTGCAGGGGATACCCTGGGTGAAGGGACTAATCTGGAGATAAACCAGGGGAGCAACGATGTTGCTACCGGGACTTATAACTATGAACTGTCTGGCACAGGTGGCTTAAGTATCGTAGCCCAGTTGATAAAAGTAGCGTTGGCGGCGGACCAATCTCTGACCCTTGATACCAAGGAAAGCAGTGCGAAAACGTTCACAGCTCAAATCACCGGCAGCGGTAATCTGGCACTGAACGCCAGCGGTGAAACCCTGACCCTGAATAACGCGGACAATGATTACACTGGCACCACCACTATCAATAGCGGCACCGTGGTGGCTGGCAGCAACAATGCCCTGGGCGCGACATCCGGCCTGACCACCCTTGCAGGTAGTGGGTTTAACCTCAGCGGGAAAAACCAGACCATCAACGGGGCGCTGACCAATGCCGGCACCGTGACCGTTGGTGAGAATGGGACACTGACCAGCAGTTCACTGAACAACAGCGGGACGGTGGCGCTCGCGAAGGGGGCGATAACCAACAATGGTGCCCTGACCAATACCGGGAGTGTCAATATCGCCGGTGGCACGCTGACCAGTGGCGCTCTGACAAATAGTGGCACGGTCAATCTGGGTGGTGGCACCCTGACACTCAGTAATGGTGGCGCATCAACCTCAGAAGGCGGCCTGGCTGGGAGTGGTAGCCTGCTGGTGTCGGGTGGCACCCTGACCGTTTCCAAAGCTAACAGTGGTTTGACGGCAAACACCTCTATCAGTGACGGGGCGGGTATCACACTTACCGACACGGGTTCTTTGGGCAGCGGGACCGTAAATGTGGGGGGAGACCTTAACCTGAACTCCACCCAGACCCTGGCCAATGTGCTCAGTGGTGGCGGTACAGTGAATACTGGAGGTGTGATAACCCTCAGTGGTAATAACACCGGCTTTACCGGAAGTCAGAATATTGGCACCGATGGTCAGCTGACGGTCTCGAGCGGGGCTAATCTTGGTGCTGACACCGTCGGAGTGAATCTGAAAGCTGCGGGTGCTGAATTGGTACTTAATGGAGTTAAAGAGACACTAAACCATATTTTGAGTGGTGTTATTAACACCGTTGTGAGTGTGAAGGGTGGAAGCGCCACCATACTGGCAGCAGATAATACTGACTTTTTCGGCAACTATGCGGTGAGTGGTAGCAGTAGCCTGCAAATCGGTAATACCAGTAATCTTGGGAGCAATGCATCGGTAAGCCTGGCGGCGGCCAGCGATATTCTGCGACTGACCGGATTTAGTGGGGTATTTGCTAACAGTGTCAGTGGCCTGGGCCAATTGGTGCTGTATAAATCCAACGCGACTCTTAACAATACCCAGAAGCTGGACAGCTCTGTTGGGGTAAATATTGGCTCAGACAGTACGCTTACCCTGGCGAGCCAGGCCGCCTTTAACCACGCCCTGACCGGTAGCGGGACACTCAGCATTGATGCCGATAACCAGGATTTTGCTTTCGGGGCAAACACTGGCAGCGCCTTTAGCGGGCAGGTGAACTTTGATAACGGGCAGCTGGCGCTGTCCGGCAGCACCAGCAATAACAGCACCGCCCTGACGGGGGCGGTCCTTTCTGTGGATAAAGGCGCAACGGTGGATGTCACCGGCGGGGATCAGTCCCTCGGCGGCCTGACCCTGAACGGGGGCACCACGGTCTTTAATAACGGCACGATCAACACCAAGAAACTGCAAGTTGCGGCGAACGGCGTCGTACAGGTGGATCCGCTGCTGACGCAGACGGGCAAAAATTTACTGGATCAGAACGTTCAGGTCAGCCAGCAACTGGTTCATGGCTCGACTGACCTGTCAGCCGCTGATATCGATAAACTGACACTGACGGATCTGCTGGGCAAGGAGCTGGGAGATGGGTCGGAGCAGGCGATTACCGAAGGGAATAATAATGTGGCCACCGGGACCTACAACTATGGGTTGTCCGGCTCTGGCGGCCTGAGCACCGTAGCCCGGCTGGTGAAAGTGGCCCTGACGGCAGGCCAAGTAATGACCCTGAACACCTCGGGCAGCATCGAGAAAGTGTTCACCGCCCTGATCACCGGCTCCGGTAACCTGGCGCTGAATGCCAGTGGCGAAACCCTGACCCTGAACAACGCGGGCAACGATTACACCGGCACCACCACCATCAACAGCGGTACCGTGGTGGCGGGCAGCAACAATGCCCTGGGGGCGACATCCGGCCTCACCACTCTGGCAGGCAGCAGGTTTAACCTCAGCGGAAAAACCCAGACCATCAACGGGGCGCTGACCAATGCCGGCACGGTCAATCTGGGGGGCGGTACGCTGGCCCTCAATAATGGCGGGACATCAAGCTCTGTTGGCGGTCTTGCCGGGAATGGCAGCCTGCAGGTGACAGGCGGCGAACTGACGGTCTCCAAGGCCAACAGCGGCCTGACGGCCAGCACGACTATTAGCAAAGGCGCGGCTGTCACGCTCACGGATACGGGCTCTCTGGGTACCGGGGCGGTGAGCGTGGGCGGTGACCTTAACCTGGATGCCGCTCAGACCCTGGCCAACGTACTCAGTGGTGACGGTGCGGTGAATACGGGCAGTGCGGTCACCCTCAGTGGCAGTAACACCGCCTTCACCGGGAGCCAGAATATTGGCACCGGTGGTCAGCTGTCGGTTTCCAGCGGGGCGAACCTCGGGACGGCCAATACGGTGAACCTCACCGCGTCAGGGGCTGAACTGGTTCTGAATGCGGTGAAAGAGACCCTGAACCAGGTACTGACAGGGGTAGCCGGCACCACCGTGAGTGTGAAAGGGGCCGGCGCCACCGTTCTGGGGGCGAATAATACCGGCTTTGCCGGTAACTATGCGGTGAGCGGCAGCAGCAGCCTGCAGGCCAGCAATGCCAGTAATCTGGGGACCGGCGCCTCGGTGAGCCTGGCGACGGCGACAGATCTTCTGAGGCTGGCGGGCTACAGTGGCATCTTTGCCAATACGGTGAATGGCGCGGGGCAGCTGGTGCTGAACAATGGCGCTACCGTGGCCCTGAACAGTGCCAATGTGGCGGACACCGTCGGTGTGAATATCAGTACGAACAGCATCCTGTCACTGTCGAGCCTGGATGCCTTCAACCACGCCCTGACTGGTGGCGGGACACTCAGCATTGATGCTGATGACCAGGCCTTTACCTTCGGGGCAAACACCGGCAGCGCCTTTGGCGGGCAGGTGAACTTTGGTAACGGGCAGCTGGCGTTGTCCGGCAGCACCAGCAATAACAGCACTGCTCTGAGCGGCGCGACCCTTTCTGTGGATAAAGACGCCACGGTGAATGTCACCGGCGGGGATCAGTCCCTGGGCGGCCTGACCCTGAACGGGGGCACCACCGTATTTAATAACGGCACGATCAACACCAAGAAACTGCAAGTTGCGGCGAACGGCATCGTGCAGGTGGATCCGCTGCAGACGCAGACGGACAAAAATTTACTGGATCAGAACGTTCAGGTCAGCCAGCAGCTGGTTCATGGCTCGACTGACCTGTCAGCCGATGATGTCGCGAAACTGACACTGACGGATTTGCTGGGTAATGTGCTGGGAGATGGGTCGGAGCAGGCGATTACCGAAGGGAATAATAATGTAGCCACCGGGACCTACAACTATGGGTTGTCCGGCTCTGGCGGCCTGAGCACCGTAGCCCGGCTGGTGAAAGTGGCCCTGACGGCAGGGGAGATGCTGACCCTGGATACTGCGGGCAGCAACGCGAAAATATTCACCGCCCTGATCACCGGCTCCGGTAACCTGGGGCTGAGTGCCAGTGGTGAAACCCTGACCCTGAACAACGCGGGCAACGATTACACCGGCACCACCACCATCAACAGCGGTACCGTGGTGGCGGGCAGCAACAATGCCCTGGGGGCGACATCCGGCCTCAGCACTCTGGCAGGCAGCGGGTTTAACCTCAATGGAAAAACCCAGGCCATCAACGGGGCGCTGACCAATGCCGGCACCGTGACCGTTGGTGAGAATGGGACACTGACCAGCAGTTCACTGAACAACAGCGGGACGGTGGCGCTCGCGAAGGGGGCGATAACCAACAACGGTGCCCTGACCAATACCGGGGGTGTCAATATCGCCGGTGGCAGCTTGACCAGTGGTGCTCTGACAAATAGCGGCACGGTCAATCTGGGGGGCGGTACGCTGGCCCTCAATAATGGCGGGACATCAAGCTCTGTTGGCGGTCTTGCCGGGAATGGCAGCCTGCAGGTGACAGGCGGCGAGCTGACGGTCTCCAAGGCCAACAGCGGCCTGACGGCCAGCACGACTATTAGCAAAGGCGCGGCTGTCACGCTCACGGATACGGGCTCTCTGGGTACCGGGGCGGTGAGCGTGGGTGGTGATCTTAACCTGGATGCCGCTCAGACCCTGGCCAACGTACTCAGTGGTGACGGTGCGGTGAATACGGGCAGTGCGGTCAC
>NZ_JAERJD010000013.1:0-46780 GCF_018257795.1 Citrobacter sp. JGM124
AAGGTACTGTAGATATCAATCCTGCGAGTGCCCACACAGATTGTCTGATAAATTGTTAAAGAGCAGTGCGACTGTGCTTTTCAGCTTGCTGTCGCGAGGTGGCGTATATTACGCTTTCCTCTTTCAGAGTCAACCCCTAACTTCAGGATTTTTAACTCTTATCGTTCACGTTAATTTGTGAAGTGATTCACATGTTCCGTGTCGATGGAGGCGCATTATAGGGAGTTATTCTCAGCTGACAACCCCTATTTTAAAATAATTTACCGAGTGGGTTCTTTTTCAACAATATGCTCATTAAGCCCGCACATTACGGGTTAATTTGGCTATTTCAGCCGCAAACTGTGAGACTTGCTGCCAGTCGGTATAAACCACCTCTTTACTGGTGTCTGTTTCGCCATCTGTCATTTTCATAATTAGGCGAATCATTAACTTGTCCAGCCAGCCATAACGCGGATAACGCAGAGCACCAGCGAAAACAGCACAGTAACTTGGATGCCACGGGGAGTTTTCCAGAAACTTACGCGTATAGGCGTTGGTCTCCGGCGTACTCTTCTCCGGCTTGCGTGCGACCAGGTTTACAGAGAAAAAGGCACTGGGTACCTTATTAAGCTGCTGCTGATACTTTGCAATAAATTGATTTACTGAACGGTTAAAATGGCCGTAATGAATAGAAGCACCGATCACAACCAGGTCATACTCCCCCCAGGGAATATCATCACACCCATGCAGATTGAGAACATCACTTTCCCGGCCCAATGCTTGCAGCTCAGTACCGAGACGGGTTGCTATCTCACGAGTTTGACCTTCACGGGTCGAATACAGAATTAAGGTTTTCACATATGCTCCCTTTATTCTCGCCAGAATGTTGGCGTGAATAGCACTAATAAAGTAAAGACTTCAAGGCGTCCAAATAGCATGTTCACAATCAGGATCCATTTTGCCGTCGAATTCATACTGGCAAAGTTATCCGCTACTACGCCAAGGCCAGGACCAAGGTTATTCAGCGTAGCAACCACTGAAGCAAATGCCGAAAAATTATCTATGCCCGTGGCAATAATCGCCAGCATGCTAACGATAAACACAAGTGCATAGGCGGAAAAAAAGCCCCATACAGCTTCAATAATACGTTCTGGCAATGCCCTGTTACCCAGCTTAATGCTGTAGACCGCATTTGGGTGAACCAGTCTTTTCAATTCACGGTTTCCCTGTTTGAATAACAACAGGATACGAATAACTTTTAAGCCTCCCCCCGTTGAACCGGCACAGCCACCAATAAAAGCTGAACAGAGCAACAGCATTGGCAAAAAGAGCGGCCAGCGCGAGAAGCTATCGGTAGTAAAGCCGGCGGTGGTTGCCATCGACACAACCTGGAAGAAGGCCTGATTAATTGTTTGCACTGCCAGTTGATAAGTATTGTGAAACCACAAAACCAGAGTACAGACCGCAACCAGTGTCAGCTGCACCGTGATGAACATCCGGAATTCGGGGTCACGCCAATACACCTTCAGGCTGCGACCACTGAGTAAAGAGAAGTGCAAACCATAATTACAGCCAGAAATGAGCAGAAAGATGGCAATGATAGTGTTAATTGTCGGGCTATCAAAATAGCCTACGCTGGCATCATGGGTAGAAAACCCACCTATCGAAATCGTCGCAAAACTGTGCCCAATAGCATCAAATGCCGACATACCCGCAAACCACAGTGCCAGTGCACAGGCGATGGTGAGCAAGACATAGATAAACCAGAGTGTTTTTGCTGTTTCGGCTATTCGTGGGCGCATCTTATTATCTTTCAGGGGCCCGGGCATTTCTGCGCGATAAAGCTGCATCCCCCCGACACCTAATATAGGAAGAATTGCCACCGCCAGTACGATGATCCCCATCCCCCCGAACCACTGAAGCATCTGGCGATAAAACAAAATCGCGTGGGGTAAAGTGTCAAGCCCCACTAGGGTTGTCGCTCCCGTGGTGGTTAAACCGGAAAACGATTCAAAAAAAGCATCGGTAATCGTCAGATTAGGTCGTTCAGCAAAAATAAAAGGCAACGCACCGACGCTACCCAGCACCGTCCAGAACAATACAACGATCAGGAAGCCTTCCCGGGGTTTTAGCTCGCTTTTACTGCGTCTGTTAGGCCACCAGAGAAAAGTACCGATAATAATAGCGACCAGGAAGGTCTGCGTAAAAGCACGGCCGGCCCCATCACGGTAAATGAGCGCCACTAAGCCAGGTAATATCATGGTGCCAGAAAAGAGGATAATGAGCAGGCCGACAATTCGGGTTATGGCACGAAAATGCATTTTTCAGCCGCGTCCTTAAACATGAGTAAATATAAGAAGAGATATGATGATCATCGCGGCGATAATCGCAGTGAACCGCGGCTCAGGTCGCCAAGTTTAGCATTGAAGATTGCCAGCTGAGTCTGCGGTAATGCAACCTTCAGCATAATCATTGCCTGGAAATCGCTTTCGACGATAAGCCCCCCCGCCTGTTTTAACAATGCTTCGATACCAGTCAGCTGAGAGTAGTCACACTGCAAAGTATATTCAGTTAACGCGACTTTGCGCTCCGTCGGTAATTGACTAAGCGCCTGTTGTACCCCACCACCGTAGGCTCTTACCAGGCCACCCGTACCCAGTTTAACACCGCCATAATAACGTATTACCACGGCGGTTATTTCGCCAATGCCACTGCCCTGCAATTGAGCCAGGATCGGTTTTCCGGCTGTACCGGCGGGCTCTCCATCATCCGAAAAGCCCAGCATTTGAGAGTCATTCGGAATACCTGCCACCCAAGCCCAGCAATAATGCCGGGCATCAGGATAGTCGATTCTTGTTTGTTCAAGAAACGCTTTACACGCTGAAATCCCATCTGTATGGGCCAGTCGCGTGATAAAGCGGCTCTTCTTTATCTCCTCGCTAAACGTGACAGGTCCAGCAGGTATCAGCCAGCTTTCCATTATGCAAGCTTCAGGTCACGTGTCATATTTTCGACCCCATGGGCATGGATAATCACATTATCTTCAATACGAATACCACCGAAAGGTTTCATGGCATCAATACGCTGCCAGTCAAAGTGCTGACGGTATTGGCCTTCACGCCATGGGGCTAATAACGATTCAATAAAGTACATACCAGGCTCAATGGTCAATACCATCTGTGGCTCAAGAATACGTGTGCAACGCAGGTAAGGATATGCCTCCGGTGCGGCAAGATGCGTTCCACTGTCATCCTGCATAAAACCACCCACATCATGTACCTGTAAGCCCAGCATGTGACCGATACCATGAGGCATGAAAGGACTGGTGATACCTGTTTCGACCATGGCCTCTTCACTGATACCCGTCACTAAATGATGACGGCTCAATAATTTAGCGATGCGCTGATGGAACTGAAAATGGTATTCAGTGTAACGAACACCGGCTTTCATTGTGTCTATCAGTGCCAACTGTTCAGCATTCATGTCTTTGATTAACTGAGCATAGTCACTACCGTCCTGCATGGCCCAGGTTCGAGTCAGGTCGGCGGCATAACCATGATACTCAGCACCAGCATCCAGTAAGAAACTGCGTATTTTGGCAGGTGGCTGATTGTCCAGACGGGTGTAATGCAGAACGGCAGCATGCTCATTGAGCGCCACAATATTGCCGTAAGGTACATCAGTATCACGATGCCCTGTCGCGGTAAGATAAGCCATATTAATATCGAACTCGCTCATCCCCGACAAAAAAGCTTCATGAGCAGCACGATGGCCTGTCACCGCAGTTTTTTGAGCCGCACGCATACAGGAGAGCTCATAATCCGTTTTAAAAGCACGATAATAATGCAAAAAATCGATAGTCGCTTTTGGATTAATATTGCTGGCGCGAATACCCAGTTGTGATGCACGTTCAGGCACCGGACCAATATAACCAACGTTGCTACGATCGGCAGGTAATAAACGATCAATGCCCTCTGCTTTAGGTAAAGCAACAACCTCAATTTCTTCAGTCCAGAAGGCTGTAGGCAAAGGCTCAACACAATTCCAGTAATCAACCGGAAGATAGAACCACAGCTTTGGCTTATTCACACCATCCACCAGTAACCAGCAATTAGGAACCTGCGTAACGGGTACCCAAGCTTTAAATTGCGGATTGACTTTAAAGGGGTAAGGATGGTCATCAAGAAACACATTAATCAACTCCCCTGAATGAATCAGCAGAGCATCAAGATCAGAACGCGCAAGCGCATCGCGGGTTCGTTGTTGTAAGGTTTCAATATGATGGTGATAAAGCGTAGCCAGCGATTCCATAATTTACCTTTCTATTCTGTGAACTGAACATATTGCATATTAACACACCGCGCCAGACACCGAGTTATTTCCACTACCTGTGACCTGGCCAGCAATTATTTAAAGATGAAATTGCATTTTATTAACACAAGACACACACTACATTTACCTGGTATGACCAGTAATTATGACTGGCTTCAGGAGACTGACAGTTGCTGTTAAGGTGGAGTATTACATCTCGACTGGCTAAAGAAAGGATTGCAGTACTGGTATTGGATGCCTCAGGAATAGTGAATATATTACATACGGATCCCCTTAACCGCTTTAGTGACGAACCAACGATACTTGGCAATCAGTCATCCTTTAATGGAGGGTCATCGTGTTCAGCTAAGTCTGCTTTTGTTGTTGACGTCGATATTAGTACGCTCTTCTCACCTTTCCCGTTTCCAACCCCGCAACCTACCATCTGGTGGCATACCACCAGCAGGCTTTCTGATCGTCCCGAAGCGTTATTCGTACCAATTTTTTTAGTGATAAGACACCATTCATTCCCCGGGTGGTGAATGTGTGTCTGGCTGGTCAATGGATCTGATTTATCTTCTGGTTACCCAGAACAGATGTAAATCATAGCCCTGGCCAATAAACCTTATTACCTTACCCACCAGTTGAACCTATTCACCTGGCTATGACTTAAAAAGTATCTCAGGAATATCAAGGAATGATGATGGAGAAAGTGGTTATTGTTGATGCTATTCGTACCCCTATGGGGCGATCTAAAGATGGAGTATTCCGTCATATTCAGGCTGAAGACCTGTCCGCTCATCTTATGCGCGCCCTGCTCACCCGTAATCAGTCGCTCCCTGCCGCCGAGGTGGATAATATTTATTGGGGCTGTGTTCAGCAAACGCTTGAGCAAGACTTTAATATTGCTCGCGATGCGGCACTGTTAGCAGATATTCCCCATACGGTTCCCGCTGTCACTGTTAATAGACTTTGTGGGTCATCAATGCAAGCCCTGCACAATGCCGCCAGAATCATTCAGACAGGTGGTGCCCATGCCTGCCTGGTCGGTGGAGTAGAGCATATGGGGCATATCCCCATGAACCAAGGTGCTGGCTTTCCTCCAGGGCTCAACCGTGAAATAGCGAAGTCTACTGGGATGATGGGCTTAACCGCAGAAATGCTGGCTTACATGCACAAAATCAGCCGTGAGATGCAGGATCAGTTTGCGGTCCGCTCCCATCAGTGTGCCTGGACCGCGACACAAACAGGCCGCTTCGCCAATGAAATTATTTCCACCCAGGGACATGATGCCAGTGGGGCTCTGACGATGGTCAGTTTTGACGAGGTCATTCGCCCACACACCACAATAGAAGAACTTGCAGAATTAAAACCCACCTTTGATCCACGAAATGGAACCGTGACAGCTGGAAACACCTCCGCCCTGGCTGATGGGGCTTCAGCAATGCTGGTGATGAGCGAACATCGGGCGAAATCGCTGGCGCTGCCAGTCCGGGCCTATATTCGTTCCATGGCTGTAGCTGGGTGCAGCCCGTCAGCCATGGGATATGGTCCGGTACCTGCCTCACAACAAGCATTGAAAAAAGCGGGGCTGACAATACAGGATATTGGATTGTTTGAAATGAATGAGGCCTTTTCAGCACAAATTCTGCCTTGTATTAAAGACCTTGGGTTGATGGAACAAATAGATGAACGAATCAACTTGAATGGCGGTGCTATTGCACTGGGTCATCCGTCAGGCTGTTCAGGCACACGGATCACGACGACCTTGCTAAACCTGATGGAGTACCGTGACACACAGTTTGGTCTCGCCACTATGTGCATCGGTTTGGGTCAGGGAATCGCCACGCTGCTGGAGCGCGCAGTATAACCTACATCAGTGAAGCGGCACCGGAGTGTTAACAGGACGTTTAACACTCCGGAGGAACATATAACAGGCAACCCCATGTCAGATAAAAGCAAACGCATCGCTAAACATGTGATCAGCCTGAGCGCCGTGTTCACCGCAGAAGAGATCACGAGCAATTTTTGCCATTTCAAAACGACCGGCAATATAAATGTCATACCCGGCCAGGGTGTCGTAGTCCTGCAATACTGCCGTTAATACCGTACCCGTCCGCCCAGTCCAGCCAGCTTCCGGTTGTTCAACAACACCTTCAATACGCAGATTCTTGTGCTTTAATGCCAGTTCATTCAGTTCTGAAATATCATAGAGGTGTTTGTCTTCCCGTCCTCCCCAGTAAATCGCGATTTCACGATCTGGATTACGCTCAAGTGCCGTCAGCAAAATCGAGCGAACATAAGAAAACCCGGTACCACCAGCAATCAAAATCAGCGGGCGATCAGCATCGTTACGCAGCCAGGCTTCACCATGTGGGAGGTCAACAACAACTTCTTTCGTTGTCAGAATACGATCCATCACAGCCATGGCATAAAGGTTAATTTCAGAAGCACCAATATGCAGTTCAATAAACTCGCTTTCACTTGGAGTCGATGCGATTGAGAACGGACGTTTGTCCCGCTCATCCATCACTACCATCAAGTACTGCCCGGCTTTAAATGAAAAAGCCGATTCTGGCAGTAAGCGGACACGGTAAACCGTATCCGTTATCGCTTCTACTGAGGTCACTTTACAGCTTAAGGTTGTCATGCGCTCCCTCTATCGGGTCAATAATACTAAGGTGTAAAGGGTATCTCTCAGCTGCCTTTACGGTTCTCGAATATAGCCAGTTCATCCCAAATTGCATCTATATGCGCACAAACCTGAGGGTCTTTCTGAATAGGACGCCCCCATTCGCGCTGAGTCTCACCTGGCCATTTATTGGTGGCATCCATTCCCATTTTTGAGCCTAACCCGGAAACCGGTGAGGCAAAATCCAGATAATCAATGGGAGTGTTATCAATCAATACTGTGTCACGGGATGGATCCATACGTGTGGTTATTGCCCAGATAACATCGTTCCAGTCCCGTGCATTGATATCGTCATCGCAGACAATAACAAACTTGGTGTACATGAATTGACGCAGGAACGACCACACGCCCATCATGACGCGTTTTGCATGGCCCGCGTACTGCTTTTTGATAGTAACAACAGCCAGACGATAAGAACAACCTTCTGGTGGAAGATAAAAGTCGATAATTTCCGGAAATTGCTTCTGTAATATAGGTACGAGCACTTCATTCAGTGCAACACCCAGAACAGCAGGCTCATCCGGCGGACGACCGGTATAAGTAGAGTGATAAATCGCATCACTCCGCTGAGTTATATGTGTGACAGTGAATACCGGGAAATTATCTATCTCATTATAGTAACCCGTATGGTCACCATAAGGCCCCTCTGGGGCCAGTTCACCCGGTTCAATGTAACCTTCGAGAATGATTTCAGCACTGGCCGGAACTTCCAAATCATTGGAAATACACTTCACCACTTCCGTTTTCGTTCCGCGTAACAGCCCGGCAAACGCATATTCAGACAGGGTGTCGGGAACGGGTGTTACCGCACCAAGAATCGTCGCAGGGTCAGCTCCTAATGCAACAGAGACCGGAAAACGCTCCCCAGGGTTTGCGGCACACCATTCCTGGAAATCCAGTGCTCCTCCCCGGTGGGATAGCCAGCGCATAATCAGTTTGTTCTTACCAATCAGCTGCTGACGGTATATGCCAAGATTCTGTCTCTCTTTATGAGGGCCTCGAGTAACCGTTAATCCCCAAGTAATTAGCGGGGCAGCATCATCAGGCCAGCAGGTCATAATCGGTAAGCGGGTTAAATCGACTTCATTCCCTTCAAAGATACGCTCCTGACAAGGCGCGCCACGCAAACGCTTAGTCGGCATATTGAGCACTTGTTTAAACTGGGGAAGCTTATCGAACAAGTCCCGGAACCCTTTCGGGGGCTCTGGCTCCTTCAAAAATGCCAGTAGCTTACCGACTTCCCGTAATGCTGAGACGTCCTCCTGCCCCATCCCCATGGCGACGCGTTTTGGCGTGCCAAACAGGTTACACAGCACAGGCATCTCAAAACCTTTAGGATTTTCAAATAGCAACGCAGGCCCGTTCGCACGTAAAGTACGATCAGCAATTTCAGTCATTTCCAGATGTGGATCGACGGGTAATTTGATACGTTTTAGCTCGCCTTGTTGCTCAAGCAATTCCAGGAAGTCACGTAGATCGTCGTATTTCATGTGATTTATTAAGATAGGGATGTTACTGCTATTATACGGACTTACTTCATTGGCACCATGCTGTATTTTTGTCAAATTAGCATCAATACTCCCCGACAGGTGGCTAAAAAGTGCCATTTATTGAGGGGATACCCCATGAGATACGGTGTATTATTCGTCTGATGGCATGGTGAATCAAAAAGAGAATTTATGAAATCCTGGTATCTTTTGTACTGTAAACGTGGCCAGCTACTACGCGCCAAAGAACATCTTGAACGGCAGACGGTCACATGCCTCACGCCCTTTATATCCATTGAAAAAGTCGTGCAGGGCAAAAGATCCGTGGTCAGTGAACCCTTGTTCCCTAATTACATGTTCGTTGCCTTTGATCCCGAATCGATTCATACCACCACCATAAATGCGACACGGGGTGTCAGCCACTTTGTTCGATTTGGTACACAACCGGCAACAGTTCCAGAAGCCGTTATTGAAGAATTGATGCAGGCAGAACACGATACGATCATTGATCCAGAAACGCCCTGTCCAGGGGATACCGTCATGATCACAGAAGGGTCATTTGAAGGAATACAGGCTATTTTTGCTGAAACGGATGGTGAGACACGCTCTATGTTATTGCTTAATCTGTTAAACAAACAAATTAAACAAAGTATAAAAAATACTGATTTTCGTAAGTTATGATCAAAAAAGCCCGGGTACTAACAGATGCCCCGGGCTTATCGCTTAATTAACAGCTTACTGCACTATCAACGCTGTTGCATATGCTCTTCATGCAGCCACTGGGCAACGCGCTTTGAGAAATAAGTTAATACCCCATCCGCCCCGGCGCGTTTAAAACACAGTAACGATTCCATAATGGATTCTTTTTCTGCCAGCCAGCCATTCTGAATCGCAGCCATATGCATGGCATACTCACCAGAGACCTGATAGGCAAAAGTGGGAACGCCAAATGTATTTTTAACCTGACGTACAACATCCAAATAAGGCATGCCAGGTTTAACCATTACCATGTCAGCCCCTTCCTGAAGATCCTGCGCGACCTCTTGCAGAGCCTCATCGCCATTGGCCGGGTCCATTTGATAGTTCTTTTTATTGCCGCCTTTCAAGTTACCGGCAGAACCAATTGCGTCACGGAATGGACCGTAATAGCAGGAAGCATATTTTGCCGCATAAGACATAATTTGGGTATTGACCAAACCTTCGGCTTCCAGCTGCTGGCGAATAGCACCAATACGCCCGTCCATCATATCGCTTGGCGCGAGAATTTCGGCCCCGGCTTCAGCGTGTGACAGAGCCTGGCGAACCAGAATATCCCGCGTGACATCATTAATGACATAGCCTGTCTCATCAATAATACCATCCTGCCCGTGAGTGGTATAAGGATCGAGAGCGACATCCGTTAACAGGCCTAACTCAGGCACTGCGTCTTTAAGTGCCCGTACAGCACGTTGCACCAGGCCATTCGGGTTATAAGCTTCTTCCGCATGGAGTGATTTGCCATCAGCTTCAATCACCGGAAACAAAGACAGTACCGGAATACCTAATTTTGCCACGGCTTCCGCTTCTTTAATGAGTAAATCCAGGGTTAAGCGATAAACCCCCGGCATCGAAGCAATTTCCTGCTTTCGATTATGTCCTTCCATGACAAACACCGGATAGATAAGATCATTAACCGTCAGCTGGTTTTCCGCCACCAGGCGACGACTAAAATCATGACGGCGTACCCGGCGCATGCGGCGGCCGGGGAAAGTACCGGGAAATGCGTAACTCATTTAACTCTCTCCTGGTTAAAAGCCCAGTCTGAATAAACGACGGGCATTATCTTCTGTTACCTGCGCAAGCCAGGCGGGGTCTTCCCCACGCCATTCAGCAACGCGATTCACAATGTGAGGCAGGTAGCAGGGTTCGTTGCGATGGGATGACGGTTTAGGGTCAAGATCCCTGGGCAACAAAAACGGCGCATCTGTTTCCAGTAATAGTTGATCGGCGGGGATAAGTGGTAATAACTCACGCAGTTCTAAACCACGGCGTTCATCACATACCCAACCCGTAATCCCGACGAATAAACCTCGGTGCAAGTAATCATGTAATTCAGATGCCGTACCGGTAAAACAGTGCACCACAACCCCCGGTAACCATTCAAGCCAAGGGTCGAGCAAAGCAAGGAAGCGGTCATGGGCATCACGACAGTGTAAAAAAACCGGCATCATCATCTCGGTCGCCAGCGCCAGCTGTTCCGTGAATGCGCGTTCCTGGTCTGCGGGAGTCGAAAAGTTACGATTGAAATCAAGCCCACATTCGCCAATGGCTACAACTTGTGGGGCATTTGCCATCTGACGAATGGCCTCAGCAGTAGTTTCATTCCAGCTACTGGCTTCATGGGGATGGATGCCCGCTGTCGCCCAACAATGCTCAAACTCCTGGGCCAGAGCCAGGGATTGAGCACTATCTTCAAGACTGGTTCCGGTTAATATCATGCCGTTAACACCCGCTCCATGAGCACGGGCAATGACTTCTGCATAATCTTGAGTAAATTGGGAATTGGTAAGATTGATACCGATATCAAACATGACATTCTCCAAACGACAACTGTTCCATTGAATAGTCTCGGTCTGTTGACAACGTATTGAATAATAAGATTTTTCAACACAAGAAAAATAGCCAGCGAGGGGCTGACCGTTGATCCTCCCCTCCAGCTCTATTTAACCGTAATAGTCAGGTTATTTTGCGCTCTCTTCAGAGCTGTCTTCGTCCGCGTCAGCCCGTCCCTTACCGACATAAAAACGTGAGAACAGAATACCAACCTCAAACAGGCAATACATCGGGATAGCCAGTAGCGTTTGTGAAAATACATCAGGTGGGGTCAGTAACATTCCAACAACGAACGCCCCGACCAACATATATGGACGTTTTTGTTTCAGTGACTCCGGGGTTGTCACACCCATCCAGCATAACAGGATAATGGCGATAGGGACTTCAAAAGCGACACCAAACGCCATAAAAAGCGTCATTACAAAATCAAGATACTTGGCGATATCAGTAGAAACGACGACCCCAATTGGCGCTGTTTTCGTTAAGAAACCAAAGGCCAGAGGAAACACCACAAAATAGGCAAAAGCGATCCCGATATAGAACAAAAAGGTACTTGAAAAAAGCAAAGGCATTAATAGCTTACGTTCATGCCGATACAGTGCCGGGGCGACAAAAGCCCAAACTTGATAGAGAATAACAGGCGCAGCCAAAAATACGGATACATATATGGTTAACTTGATTGGCGTAAAGAACGGTGACGCGACATCCGTGGCTATCATTGTCGAACCGAGAGGCATTTGCTCAATCAGCGGGGCTGCCACTAACTGATAGATATCATTGGCAAAGTAAACCAGTGCCAAAAAAACCACCAGTACCGCGATGATACTGTTTAACAGACGTTTACGCAGCTCTATCAGATGACTGATGAGCGGCTGAGTTTCTTCTACGGCCATGATTAACGTTTTTCGCTCAGTGGTTGCGTTGGCTCAGGATTTTTTGTGGGCTCAGGAACCGACACCGCTTGCAACGGAGGCCCGGCAACGGGGGATTCTGAGTCTTCCTGTGCGGCGGATGATACAACCTTATCTGGGTGAGCTTCCGCTACAGCGGCCGACTCCATCTCTTCACTGGGCTTTGCTGTTGCCGGATGATGAATGGTATGAGCCTCATCGCTCTCCTGCTCAGGGTCCCGTGCTGAAGGTGAATAGGCGCGCTTCATGGACTCTGTCGCTTCGCGCAACTCATCCATTGATGCTTTTAATTCCGGCGTCAGGTTGTTCATGCTGGCCTTTTCAACCTTTTTCAGGCTGTCCTGTAGCTCTTGCAGCTTAAGCTCATGCGCCAGCTCATGTTGTACACTCGTAGCCAGGGAGCGTAAAGCACGTATCCAGCCAACCACGGTTTTGACAGCCACGGGCAAGCGCTGGGGCCCCAGAACAATCAAGCCCAGCACGAAGACGACTAAGAGTTCGCCAAAACTAATATCGAACACGGTTTATGCCTGTTCTTTTTTATTCTTAGCGTCGTCTTTTTTCACGTCGCCAGGATTATCAGATAAAGACTTAGCTGCAAAATCAGCATCTGGTGCTGGTTTATCTTTCACTTCATCTTTGTCTTTTGCATCATCTTCGCTCATTGCTTTTTTAAAGCCCTTAATCGAAGCGCCTAAGTCGGAACCAATCGAACCCAACCTTTTGGTGCCAAACAGTAACACCACAATAACGGCAATAATAACGAGCTGCCAAATACCGATACTACCCATAATGTTGCCTCAATTTGATGTTAGAGAAGATAGGAATGACGCCACCATTATACGGTAATATTGCGTCATCATAGCTTAAATTTTAGACTGAACGTTTCCAGCCAACAATCCAGGTACCCACACCTGCCACCATCAACCATGCGGGCATCATATTCAGCTCGGGTTTATTAATCAGTAATAATGTCCCACTCAGAATCAGTGTGGCACCGACCCCAAACAGATAACGCGACTGCCCCTGTCGTACATGACTGTGCTGCAATTCATGCTGAATTTTATCAATGCTCAGTTGTAAGTTTTTGCTCTGGCGCAAGCTGTTATAAACAAGCTCAGGTAACTCTGGCATTTTTTCCACCCAGAACGGAGCTTTGTCCTTAAATGCACGTAACAATGAAGGGATCCCAACCTGATCTTTGATCCAATTTTCCAGAAAAGGTTTCGCGGTTTTCCACAAATCGAGCTGTGGATAAAGCTGTCTGCCAACACCTTCCACATACAGCAGTGTTTTTTGCAGCAAAACCAGTTGTGGCTGAACTTCCATATTAAAACGACGCGCCGTGTTAAACAGATTCAGCAACACGTGACCGAATGAAATTTCTGCTAGCGGCTTCTCAAAAATGGGTTCGCACACGGTACGGATAGCAAACTCAAACTCTTCCACATTGGTATCTGAAGGAACCCAACCAGAATCCACATGCAGTTCAGCCACTTTACGATAATCCCGGTTAAAAAAGGCAATAAAATTCTCGGCCAGATAACGTTTATCATCACGATTAAGTGAACCCACAATGCCACAGTCAATACCGATATATTGTGGATCTTCTGGATGCTCGTAACTGACAAAAATATTACCCGGGTGCATATCAGCATGGAAAAAACTGTCCCGAAAGACTTGGGTAAAGAAGACCTGAACCCCACGCTCCGCCAGCAGTTTCATGTTCGTGCCCTGTGCTTCCAGCGCTACGGTATCTGACACTGGAATTCCATAGATACGCTCCAGCACCATCATATTTTCACTACAGTAGTCAGAATACACTTCAGGAATGTACAGCAGAGGGCTATTTTCAAAATTACGTCGCAGCTGAATGGCGTTAGCCGCTTCACGCAGTAAATTGAGCTCATCGAGGAGCGTTTTCTCGTACTCACGCACCACTTCTACAGGGCGTAAACGGCGACCGTCAGGGAGTAAACGCGGCACCCAACGGGCGAAACGATAAATCAGTTTCATATCCGCTTTAATCACTGGCAGGATATCCGGGCGGATCACTTTGATCACTACCTCTTTACCGTTTTCCTTCAGTCGCGCAGTGTGCACCTGGGCTATGGAGGCGGAGGCTAAAGGCTCTATATCAAAATCATCAAACCACGTTTCAACGGGTATATCCCCCATCGCGTGCTCTATCTGTTTTTTCGCCAGCGCACCATCAAAGGGGGCAACCCGATCCTGAAGCATCGCCAGTTGATCAGCAATCAAGGGGGGAAAGAGGTCGCGCCGGGTAGAAAGCATCTGACCCAGCTTAATCCAGACTGGCCCCAGTTCTTGCAATGCAAGACGCAGACGTTCGCCCAATGGCTTATTACGATGACGATTAGGGATCCAGAACAAGCAACGCAGCCACAAGCGTAGAGGCAAGGTCAGGCGGCTTTTAGGGATTAACTCCTCAAGACCATAATTCAGGAAAATACGGATGATAAAATAGAACCGACGAAATTCTCCGGGCGTCATTTGCCCTCCAGTTTATCCAGTCTTGCACCCAGTGCAGACGTCGCACTGGCGAGTGCCTCGGCTTCTTCACTAAACCAGGCCACTTCTAAGGAACCTGGTGCCAGGCGCCATTCTTCAACAACAGCCTCAGAGAGATAACGCTGATTGCTACTGAAAGTCTTTTTTAACCACCGAGTGCTGCCCTGTACGACTTTATTGATACTTTCAGCCGCAATATCACCCAGATAGGGTGCGAGCAGGTCAGCAAAAGAGAACTCTGCCAGGGACGTAAGCGCCACCAGGTTTTGCACCAGTTGCAGATCCCCTAACACCTCCAGCTCCCCCTGACGAATGAGCATCATGAGTTGCTGACGGTCCCGCAATTCAGTCAGCACGCCTAAACGCGTGATGACGCAACAATCAGCCTCACCTTCCCAGGCACTTAACACATCCAGTCGTTGCTCGCTAAAAACCAGTACCAGAGGGGTGGAAAACTCTTTTATCTCAATGCGTAAAACTTTCCCATACAACCGTTGCCGGGCAGATTTAAGCGCACTGTCTTGCCAGAGAACAGTGTTCAGTACACCTTCAAGACTGGCATTAATAAGCGGTATAAATGGCATCACGACTTCCCGGGTTAGAATTTATAACCACGGTGGAGTGCAACAATACCCCCCGTCAAATTGTTATAGGTCGTGTTTTCAAAACCCGCCTCTTCCATCATCGCTTTCAGCGTTTCCTGGTCCGGGTGCATACGAATAGACTCAGCAAGATAACGATAGCTTTCTGCATCGCCCGCAATCAGCTGTCCCATGCGTGGTAAGATATGGAAGGAGTAAGCATCGTAGACTTTGTTCAGCGGTTCCAGTACTGGCTTACTGAACTCCAGCACCAGTAGACGTCCGCCAGGCTTAAGTACGCGGTACATAGAACGCAAGGCTTTGTCTTTATCGGTGACATTACGTAAACCGAAAGCAATGGTAATGCAGTCAAAGCTATTATCCGGGAATGGCAGTGCCTCAGCATTAGCCTGAACATAGCTGACGTTACCGATAATACCGATATTCCGCAGCTTTTCCCGGCCCATTTTCAACATTGATTCGTTGATATCTGCCAGTACCACTTCACCGGTTTCACCCACCAGGCGTGAAAACTTCGCCGTCAAATCGCCAGTACCGCCAGCAAGGTCAAGCACTCGCTGCCCACGACGGACACCACTGCAGTTAATGGTAAAGCGCTTCCACAGGCGATGAATACCCAGCGACATCACGTCATTCATCACATCATATTTTGCTGCGACAGAGTGAAATACATCAGCCACCATATCCGCTTTTTGGTCTGTTTCTACAGTACGATAGCCAAAATGCGTTGTATCTCTGGATTTATCAACCATCTCAGTGCCTGCTTTATCAAAAAATGTCGGTAAAGTGTAACAGAAGGGAGGGCAATACCCTACATTTCAGCGGCAACCCAATGACAGGATTCGTTGCGCCAGATTCTGTTACCCGTATAGGGAAAATAGTTACTGTGGCTACTTTATCACATCTTCGTTTTCGGACTCGGTCAACAGGTGATTTTCCGATGTGTCCGACTGCGCCTGCTCCACCAGCTCTGGGTTGATTTCACGTTTAACCTCAACCCCCAGATTGCGTAATGATTCAGCCAAAACCAGCACATTTCCACGCCCGGAAGCCAGCTTCTTCATCGCCTGCCGGTAGTTATCCTGAGCTTTATCAAGGCTTACCCCCAGCGCTGACATTTCATCAACAAACAGCCTGACCTTGTCATATAAACGCCCCGCACGCTCTGCAATATGTTGCGCATTACGGCTTTGATGCTCATAACGCCAGAGATTAGCAATGGTTCGTAATGCGACCAGGAGCGTCGTCGGGCTGACTAACATAATATTATGTTTCAGTGCTTCACTTATCAGTTCTGGCTGTTTATCAATAGCCAGTAAAAAAGCCGGCTCCACCGGAATAAACATCAAAACATAGTCCAGGGATCGTAACCCCGGCAGTTGCTGGTAATCTTTGCGCCCGAGCAACCTGATATGGTTCCGAATCGCAACAATATGCTCATTTAACGCACTTTCACGCAGCCGGTCATCGTCAGCGTTAAAGTAGCGTTCATAGGCCACCAGCGTCATTTTGGCATCAATCACCACATCCTTACCTTGTGGCAAACGGATGATGACATCGGGTTGCATGCGGCTGCTATTCTCAAGCTGAATATTAACCTGTGTCTGGTATTCATGCCCTTCACGCAGGCCAGAAGCTTCAAGCACACGGGCCAGAATAACTTCCCCCCAGTTCCCTTGAGTTTTATTATCCCCTTTTAACGCTTTAGTCAGGTTTAATGCTTCCTGTGCCATTTTTGCGTTAAGTTGCTGCAAGTTACGAATCTCATGGGTCAGTGTGTGACGTTCCCGGGCCTCCTGCCCGAAGCTTTCCTGCACCTGGCGACGGAAACCATCAAGCTGTTCACGCAGGGGGGAAAGCAGTCCATTCAGGCTCTGACGATTCTGTTCTTCAACCTTACGTCCACTCTGTTCAAAAATGCGATGGGCAAGATTTTCAAATTGTTCACTCAGCCGCTGCTCACTGTTCATCATCTGTCGCTGTTTATCATCAGCATTCAGTCGAGTCTGTTCAAGCAGGGTCGTCAATTCGCGAATATCAGCCTCCTGACCACTGTTTATTTCAAGCTGAGTACGCAGTTCACGATTCAGTTGTTCACATTCATCACGCCAGTGCTGGTTGAGTTGTAATTCCTGGCGTGCTGCAGTCAGTTCGCCATAAATTTCACGCTGATTTTCTTGTTGTAAAGCCTGACGCTGTGCAGCACGTAAACTGGCTCCGAGCCAGCCCGTCAATACCCCCAGAACAGCAATACCTGATAATACCCATATATCCATGCAGCCTCCTCTCCTCACTCTGACTACTCTACAGCCAGGTCTTTTTCAACATCAACATCCACGATGCGATATCAGACGCTTTATACTGGCAGCCGGTTAATGCAACACAAACCCTTGCCATTTCCCATATTAGAGATATTATCTCATATATGGACAACACGATAACCACTCAACATCAGGCTCTTGCCGGGCACCTGCGTAAGCTACGCACCGATCGCGGTTTAAGATTACAAGATCTTGCTAACCACAGCGGTGTCAGTCGGGCAACGCTTTCGCGTATAGAGAACGGCGAAGTCAGCCCAACAGCGGAAACTCTGGGTCGGTTAGCCTCGGCCTTAGCGCTGCCCCTTTCGCAATTGCTGGCCCCGATGGAGCCCGGCTTTCCCCCTTTGATCAGACGCGCAGAACAAAACGTCTGGGTCGACCATACCCATGGTTTCTCGCGGCGAACCCTTTCTCCCCCCAGTGGGCAACTACAGCTTGAGATGATTGAGTGCATTATTGAGCCGCATCAGCGTATCGCTTACACGTCTCCCGCCGTGCCTAACCACGAACACCATTTAGCCCTGCTTTCTGGGGCGCTCTCCCTCACGGTTGATGGCATTAAGTACGATCTGAGTGTGGGAGATTGTTTGAGGTACCGGCTTCAGGGTGCTTCGTTATTTGAAACTGGCCAGCAACCAGCACACTACATTATCTCAATGATCTGAGGTGCATACCATGGGAATACACATTGTAGAACTCGATGCCACGGCAATAACGCAACGACTGACAGCACTCTCGCACATTCTTGCTGACAGCGTGAATGCAGGGGCATCAATCAGTTTCATGTCACCCATGACCTATGGTCATGCCAGTCAGTTTTGGTCGCAGAACGTTCTCCCTGAAGTGGCTGCAGGGCGAAGAATCGTGCTGGGGGCACTGCGCGGGGACGAACTTCTCGGTACCGTACAATTGCTCACTGACATGCCTCCCAATCAGACTCATCGCGGCGAGGTAGCGAAGATGATTGTGCATCCAGACGCTCGCAAAATGGGAATTGGCCGTATGCTTATGGGCCATGTGATCCAAAAAGCAGATGAGTTGGGGAAAAGTCTGGTTACCCTTGATACAAGAACCGGTGATATAGCAGAGGCCTTATACACATCATTAGGGTTTGAAATCGCAGGAATGATCCCTGACTTTGCCTGGGATCCTGATGGTAAGGCACGGCATTCCACCACTTATATGTTTCGTCAACTATCGCCCTGCTAAACAGCAAAGGGAGAAAACCCTGTTTCCCCCTTTGTTTTAATTCACGCGTTTGAGTGTTTACAGCAGACGACGGGCTGCTTCAACAACGATTTTTACCGCATGACCTTCAGTTTTTTTCATGGTTTCAACGTCAGGGATCTCTTGCTGGGTACGATTCACAATCACCCCGGCAACCATCCCCGCACGTAGTCCCTGGCTTGCACACATGGTCAACAGCGTAGCAGACTCCATCTCATAGTTCATGACGCCCATTTGTTGCCACTCTTCCATAGAGTTTCTGAAACGGCTAACTACACGTCCAGAGAAGGTGTCATAACGCTCCTGACCTGGGTAGAAGGTATCAGAAGATGCAGTTACACCAATGTGAGTTGTCGCACCAATCGCTTTTGCGGCATCAACCAGAGCGGTGGTACAAGCAAAGTCAGCCACTGCCGGGAATTCCATTGGCGCGAAATGCAGGCTGGCACCATCCAGACGCACCGCTGCGGTAGTTACCAGAACATCACCCACATTGATATTTGGCTGAATTGCCCCAGTAGTACCAACCCGCAAGAAGGTACGAATACCCAATTGTGCCAGCTCTTCCACAGCAATGGAGGTGGATGGCCCACCAATACCGGTTGAACAAACAATAACAGCTTTGCCATCCAGTTCTGCACGCCAGGTAGTAAATTCACGGTGAGAGGCCAGTTTGACCGGATTATCCATCAGTGCCGCGATTCTCTCCACACGTTCCGGGTCTCCCGGGACAATGGCAAGTGTCGCACCCTGGAGATCGCTTTTAATCAGACCGAGATGGAAAACATCAGACTTGGACATAACAGACTCCTCTGTAGAGTAGGCTTCAGGAGAAGCAAAGTAATACTTTACCTAACCCCTGCGAATAATTTCGTGATGACCGTCACCATGAATGAAACAAGTTACATTATTCATTTCACGAATAGTGATCACGGTCACAATTCAATGACTTTCAGTTCAATAATTAATCATTGGTAGCGCTTTTTGCTCATCAAATTTGCTACTAATTCCTGACTCGTGTTTTCAAAACGCATTGATGCTGCTTTGGAGAAACCATGACTCAAAAAACAACAACACAAGAAAGAGTAGCAGCTGATTCGCTTTCCCTGCTTTCAACTGTGGTACATCCCCCGACAGATGTCATCTTATCGGGTGAAAAAATGATTCCGACCCAGGGTGAGAATATGCCGGCTTACTATGCAAAGCCGCAGAATTCTGCAGGCCCGCTACCGATAGTCATGGTTCTTCATGAAATATTTGGCGTTAATGAACATATCCGGAGTCTCTGCGATCGACTCGCTCACCAGGGTTACCTCGCGATTGCGCCTGAACTCTATTTTCGCCAGGGTGACCCGCAAGGGTATCCTGATATCGCCAGCCTGCTCAGTGGGCTTGTGTCCACAGTACCTGATATACAGGTTCTGGCTGACCTGGACCATGTTGCCAGTTGGGCATCACGTCATGGGGGAAATGCACACCGTTTAATGGTGACAGGATTTTGTTGGGGCGGACGTATTGCCTGGCTTTATGCAGCTCATAACCCACAGTTAAAAGCTGCGGTGGCATGGTATGGGAAGCTGGTTGCCGAGAAGACACTCAACTCACCACATCACCCTATAGATATTGCGACCGGGCTCAACGCTCCCGTTTTAGGCTTGTATGGCGGGCAAGATACCAGTATTCCTCTGGACAGTATTGAAGCGATGCGACGCGCCCTACAGATGGCAAATACAACGGCTGAAATCATTGTTTATCCCGAAGCCGGCCATGCTTTTAATGCGGACTATCGACCAAATTACCATGCGCCATCAGCGCAAGATGGCTGGCAACGCATGCTGAAATGGTTTACACGATATGGTGTTGACCATCGAAATCAAGCGACTCAGGACGAGTAGCCAGTAGGCTACTCGTCACGCATACTACTGTGCGCTACGCAGATTTTGCGCCGCTTTAACCATATTCGCCAGAGCTTGACGCGTTTCGCTCCAGCCACGTGTTTTCAGGCCACAATCCGGGTTTACCCACAGACGTTCAATGGGTATCCGGTTTGCGGCTTTTTTCAATAACGCTTCAATCCACTCAACATCTGGCACGTTAGGGGAATGAATATCATACACGCCAGGCCCAATTTCATTCGGATAATCAAAAACTTCAAACGATTGCAGGAGCTCCATATCCGAGCGTGATGTTTCAATGGTGATAACATCCGCATCCAGCGCAGCAATTGATGCCATAATGTCGTTAAACTCGCAGTAACACATATGCGTATGGATTTGTGTATCATCATTTACTGCAGCAGCACTGAGACGGAAAGCTTCAACCCCCCAATCCAGGTAAGCCTGCCAGTCAGCTTTACGTAGTGGTAGGCCTTCACGTAAGGCCGGCTCATCAATCTGGATGATACCAATACCAGCGGCCTCTAAATCTGTCACTTCATCACGCAGGGCAAGGGCTATTTGCCGGGCAATGGTTTCACGGGAAACATCCTCACGTGGGAAAGACCAACACAGGATAGTGACCGGGCCGGTGAGCATTCCTTTGACTGGTTTGTCAGTCAGGGACTGGGCATATTTCGCCCACTCAACTGTGATGGGTTCCGGGCGGCTAATATCACCAATAATAATCGGGGGTTTAACACAACGTGAGCCATAGCTCTGCACCCAGCCATTCTGGGTAAAAGCAAAACCATCCAGATGTTCACCGAAATATTCAACCATATCGTTACGTTCAGCTTCACCATGCACCAGTACGTCCAGCCCGAGGCGTTCTTGTTCCACAATGGCCTGCTTAATATGTTCAGCAATACCGGTACGATAATGATTACTGTCGAGGTTACCTTTCTTAAAGTCTAAACGCAGGCTACGAATTTCTGTGGTTTGTGGAAAGGAACCGATAGTGGTAGTCGGCCAGGCAGGAAGGTTAAAACGCTCACGCTGGGCAATGGCCCGGGCGCTATAAGCACTTTCGCGCTGGCTATCTGCGGCAGTAATTTTTGCCAGCCGCTGTTCAACCTCCGCATTATGTACCCGAGTAGAGTGACGGCGGGCCTGAACAGGCGCACTCCATTCCGCAATTTTGGTCGTATCGCCGCTATTCAAAGCCTCCGTCAGCAAAGCAAGCTCAGAACATTTTTGCAGTGCAAAGGCAAACCAGCCCTTCACTTCACTATCAAGGCGCGTTTCAACACTTAAATCGATAGGACTGTGCAACAGCGAACAAGAAGAAGCGACCCAGAGTGAACGTTTATCCCCAATACCTTTCAGCTGCTGATATTTTTCACTCAGATCTGCACGCCAGACGTTACGACCGTTAATGACTCCTGCAGAAAGTAACCAGTCAGCAGGTAGTTGCTGATGAAGAACATTGATATCATCCTGCCCGTGGACAAAGTCAACATGTAGCCCCTGTACTGGCAGAGTTTTGATAGTGCTCAGGTTCGGCGTCACACCTTCAAAGTAAGTAGTGAGCAACAGTTTCACATTACCCGCAAGAGCGTCGTAAGCCAATTTAAAGGCATCCAGCCACTCAGGAGGTAATTCCAGAACCAAGGCAGGTTCATCAATTTGTACCCACTCAATCCCTCGCGCGGCAAGTTCAGCCAGAACTTGCTGATAAACAGGCAAAATATCTGGCAACAGACTGAGACGGTCAAAGGATTCGCCTTTCACTTTACCTAACCACAAGTAGGTGACGGGCCCGAGCAATATAGGTTTAACGTTATGACCCAGCGCCAGCGCTTCATCCACTTCATCCAGTAACTGGGTCCAGGTCAGCTTGAACTGTTGACCCAGGCTAAATTCAGGCACCATGTAGTGATAGTTGGTATTAAACCACTTGGTCATTTCAGCGGCAGCAGCGGGCTCCCCCGTGGGTGCACGGCCACGACCGATACGAAATAAAGTGTCAATATCAACGCTACCCTCTTCATTTTGATGACGAGCAGGCACGTTACCCAGTAACAAGCTGGTGGTCAGGACATGATCATACCAGGCAAAATCTCCCACCGGGAGTAACTCCACACCCGCCAGTTTTTGTTGCTCCCAATGGCGAGCACGTAACGCTTTACCCACGGCCAGCAGTTCTTCACGGGAACTATTACCTGCCCAGTAGCTCTCCTGCGCTTTCTTCAGTTCACGCCTAAGGCCAACACGTGGAAACCCGAGAGTATGATTATGGATAGTCATGATATTGCCTCATTTTAAGTGGTTATCTGGCTAAATTTCCGCATCTTGCAAAGGGCGAGTCACTTGTTTGCCTGAGCTGACTGAAGTCACTAACCGGTGTGAGAAGCTATGATTGTCATTTTCTGAACTCGAAAATATAGTTTATTTAGCCATCCAGATGTTTACACATCTATAATCCGCAGGTACTGTATGTTCCTCAAGCGCAAATTGTTCATGGCGAAATGAAGGATCTTCATGATAGAAATAAAACACCTGCGAACACTGCAAGCTCTGCGGAGTAGCGGCTCCCTCGCTGCTGCTGCTGCTGCGCTGCATCAGACCCAGTCAGCCCTTTCCCATCAGTTCAGTGATTTGGAACAGCGACTTGGGTTCCGTTTGTTTGTGCGTAAAAGCCAGCCGTTGCGTTTTACACCACAAGGCGAAATCTTGTTGCAGTTATCCCAGCAAGTATTACCGCAAATCACCCAGGCACTGCAGGCGTGTAACGAGCCCTATCAAACTCGACTACGTATTTCTATCGAATGTCATAGTTGTATTCAGTGGCTGACACCCGCACTGGAAAACTTCCGCCAGCACTGGCCCCAAGTAGAAATGGATTTTAAATCTGGCGTTACCTTTGACCCACAGCCCTCATTACAGCAAGGTGAGCTGGACTTGGTGATGACTTCCGATATCCTGCCCCGCAGTGGGCTGCATTATTCGCCAATGTTTGATTATGAGGTTCGTTTAGTTCTGGCGCCCCAGCATCCGCTGGTAAATAAGGGACGAATTGAGCCTGAAGATTTACAGGATGAAACGGTATTGATTTATCCGGTACAACGCCAGCGCCTTGATATATGGCGTAATTTCCTTCACCCTGCAGACGTTAACCCATCATTAAAAAGCGTAGATAATACCTTATTGCTGATTCAAATGGTGTCAGCGAATATGGGGGTTGCAGCCTTACCACATTGGGTGGTGGAAAGTTTTGAACGTCAGGGGCTGGTCGTGACGAAACCGCTGGGAGACGGGCTGTGGAGTCGGTTGTACGCTGCTGTTCGTGATGGGGAGCAGCGTCAACCTGTTACTGAGGCGTTTATTCGCTCAACACGTCAGCACGCTTGCGAACGTCTGCCGTTTGTTCGCAGCGCGGAGCGACCCAACGTCGATTCACCCACAATGAAGCCACTATCACCGACCCCCCAATAAGAAAACTCGGCCATTGTGGCTGAGTTTGCCAAATAACCAGGTTAACCAGCAACCCTGCGGGAATAAGCACATTATTCATAATACCCAGGGTACCTGCATCCACTTGGGTTGCACCATAGTTCCACATAAAGTACCCCAGCCCGGATGCCACGACACCTAACCAGACCAGTATCCCCCACTGGAGCGAAGTGGTCGGCAGCTTTTCGGGATTTCCCAGCATAAACCAGGCTACCATCACGATAAGAAACGCGCCAAGATAGAACCAGGCAAAGGCCGAATGCTGTGGCATTGGGTGAGTTTCCATTAGACGTTTATAGCCAACCATACCCACAGCAAAGCAGATATTAGCGCCCTGGATTAATAACAGCCCGGTCCAGAAATTTGCACTCACCTGGTCATAGCGAATAATCGCCGCCCCAATCACTGCCAGCAACGTGCTGAAAGCATAGCCCCAGCGTAACCTGGTCCCTCTGAGCAGGTCATAAACCAGCGTAATATATAAGGGTGTCATCACCGTAAACAGCAAAAACTCGGGAACAGACAAATAGAGATACGCCTGGAAACTGAGCAGATACATGATTCCCAGTTGCAGTGCTCCCAGTAGCATATACAGCAACAGTGTTTTTAATCTGTACCCTTTAAAACGCAGGAATGGCAGGAATACCAGTGCCGCTAACCCGACTCGCATTAGCACAGAAAAGTAGCTATCAACTTGTCCGGCCAGGTATTCACCGATAAGACTAAACGAAAAGGCCCAGAGCAGGGTCGATATGATAAGTAATGGCACAGTCTATAATCCATAAGTAAAGAACTGTGCCATTGTAACCAGAATAGAAACCGTTTTTCCTATTATTTGGTTTACATGTGATTAGTAATTAACCTTCCGGTTAATTACTCTTCGTTCAGATACAGCTTACGCAGGTAGTGAGGTACTGCATCATCGGCATTGCTCCCAATCACTTCCAAATGAGGAAACTGATCTTTAAGACGCTGATGGGCGTTGCGCATAATGCAACCTTTCCCTGCCATACTGAGCATTTCTGCGTCATTCATCCCGTCACCAAAAGCAATGCAGTCAGCAAGCTCATGTCCCATCGCTTTGGCAACAGCTTCCAGGGCATGGCCTTTAGAAACGCCACCAGCCATAACTTCAAGGCAGGTCAGCGTCGAAAAGCTGACGTTCACCCTGTCACCCCAACGCTGGTTAATTCTCTCTTCCAGTACCAGTAACTCTTCATGGGTCGCCCCAGTGAAGTACACTTTGCTCACATCATCCGTCGGTAACGTAGCTGGATCATCAAATAAGGTGTAGCCGAATTTCGCTTCCTTGAAATACTCAAGGTCCTCCGGACTATGACGATTAATAAACCAGATGTCGCCACGATAGACGTTAGTAATCATCGTTGGGTGATCATGTACGACCCCGAACAAACTGCGGGCAATATCTTCTGGCAGGTTGTGGGAAAACACCAGGTTATTATCGAGGTCATGAACTCGCGCCCCGTTGGACGTAATCATGTACGCCTGAATCCCTAAATTGTCACGGATTTGCCCCACATCGACATAGTGCCGCCCTGTAGCAAAAACGAAGTTGATACCTTCCGCGGTAAGCAGTTTTAAGGTGTCTTTGACATATGCAGAGAGTAAATGATTGGGTGATAGCAAAGTGCCATCTAAGTCAGAAGCAACCACATGGTACATAGGATTTGTGAACCTCAGTCAATAAATAGGAGTCAGTGATATCGTTCAAAAAAAGCAAGAATGGCATTCAATGCTTTGGCTCGCATATCGTCCTTTTCAAACAGGATCTCATGATACGCACCTTCAATGACGTGAGGTATGTCCCCCTCACAAGGGCAGCCTGCCGCAGCCTTAAGTTGACAGAAACGAAGATGTGCCCGGTTATCCACCACGCGATCCTCTTCTGCCTGTAATAAAAAAATCGGCGTCATGATAGCAGTTGCCCCTGCTAACACTCTTTCTCCCGCAATAATCCCTTCGCGTACCCAGTGAAAGGTAGGTCCACCCACCCGCAATGCTGGCTCGTCAACATAGAAACGTAAATTACGCCGATATCGCTCTTCGCTATGCGTCAACACATTGATATGAAATGGTAACGCTCGCCAGCGTCCAGTACCAATAGCATAGCCTTCTCGTACCCGTGGGTAGCCCTCCGCCCAGTTAAGAATATGGCGAACCATCCATTCAGGCCAGCGTAGCACAATACCAAACATCGGAGCACAAAGTGCAACGGCATCAAAGACATTGGGATTTTTTTCAAGCCAAAGAGCGGCGATGGTTCCCCCCATTGAATGGGCCAGTAAATACTGTTTTTCCCACTTACCAGGAACCAGTTCATGCTGATAAAAACGATCTAAGTCATCAACATAGTCGTCGAAATTAACCACATGTCCACGATGAGTATCGGAAAGTAAACGCCCTGAACGCCCCTGCCCACGATGATCGATAATTAAAATATCGTACCCACTGTGGAATAGGTCATAAGCCAGTTCCGCATACTTTACATAGCTTTCAATTCGGCCCGGACATACCACGATCACACGTTGGTGGTGCGGTGCACAAAAACGAACATAGCGAACCCTGACTTGATCGACGCCCGTAAATTCACACTCCTCACGGTTTTGCCAAAAACGGGCCAGTGGCCCCATCGCGAAAGAGTCTAAGGAACGCTCACGTTTTAACCATTCATTTCTTAGCAAAGACATAAGGAATCGCACCACCTATCAGGTGTTTTTGAAGTAGATAGCGTCTATTTACACAATAGCGTATTGTGGCATAAAAGTCCGTTTTCAGGGAATATTGTATGACTGCTGAGTGGTGGCTAACCTACCTTATAACAACAATAATATTAAGCCTTTCCCCTGGTTCCGGGGCCATCAATACCATGACCACTGCGATAAGTCATGGCTACAACAAAACTTTTGCTTCGATTGCCGGGTTACAGGCAGGTTTAGTTGTTCATATCGTACTGGTGGGTGTCGGTCTGGGGACGCTCTTTTCCCATTCAGTGATAGCTTTTGAAATACTGAAATGGGCCGGGGCAGCTTACCTGATTTGGCTTGGTATCCAGCAATGGCGAGCTGCAGGATCCATCGAGCTTAACGCCCACAGTCACAGTCAGCCTCGTAGCAAACTGTTTAAACGTGCAGTGCTGGTCAATCTGACCAACCCTAAGAGCATTGTCTTTCTTGCTGCCCTGTTTCCACAGTTTATTAACCCTGCCGCCCCCCAGGTGATGCAGTACGTTATTCTCGGCACCACTACTGTCGTGGTCGATATCATTGTGATGATGGGTTATGCAACGCTGGCAACGCGCATCGCCGTATGGATAAAAGAACCACATCAAATTAAGGCACTAAATCGGCTGTTTGGCTCGTTGTTTGTGCTGGTTGCTGCACTACTTGCCAGTGCACGCCATGCCTGAAACACAGCAGTGAAATGTCTGATGGCGATGAACTCAGGGGCTAACCAGCCCCATAGCCCCTGTTCTTTCCCATAATACACACGGCCTAATCTTAATCGTCATCAACACCATCAAGATGGGAACGGATAAGCGTCATAAACGGACGACCAAAACGCTCTAGTTTTTTACTGCCAATACCATTGATACCCAACATGGAAGCAGCTGAAATTGGCATTTGTTCAGCCATTTCCACCAATGTGGCGTCACTGAATACCACATAAGGCGGGATGTTTTCTTCATCAGCAATAGACTTACGCAACTTACGCAGCTTGGCAAATAACCTGCGGTCATAGTTACCACCAAGGGTTTTCTGATTCGTGCGCGCTTTCATCACCACTATACGCGGTACCGCCAGCATGAGCGGAAGTTCACCACGCAGATAAGGCCGGGCCGCTTCCGTGAGCTGGAGCGCTGAATGCTGGGCTATATTTTGTGTGACAACCCCAAGATGGATCAACTGGCGCAGGACACTGACCCAATGCTCAGTGGTTTGATTACGTCCTTCCCCATAGACTTTGAGTTTATCATGGCCCAAATCACGAATACGCTGGCTGTTAGCCCCACGCAACACTTCAACGATATAGCCCATACCAAAACGCTGGCCAACACGATAAATACAAGACAGTGCTTTTTGCGCCTCCACAAGGCCATCATAACGCCGGGGAGGATCAAGACAGATATCACAGTTACCACAGGCTTGTTGCCGCCCTTCCCCAAAATAGTTGAGCAGCACCAGACGACGGCAGGTCTGGGCTTCAGCAAAAGCCCCCATGGCATTAAGTTTATGACGTTCAATATCCTGTAACTGCCCTACCGGCTTTTCTTCCAGACATTTTCTCAGCCATGCCATATCCGCAGGGTCGTAAAACAACATGGCTTCAGCTGGCAAACCATCACGGCCAGCACGACCAGTTTCCTGATAGTAAGACTCAATATTGCGCGGAATATCAAAATGGGCAACAAAACGAACGTTTGGCTTATTAATACCCATACCAAAAGCCACCGTTGCCACTACAATTTGTAAGTCATCACGCTGAAATTTTTCCTGTACTTCAGCACGAATCTGGTGCTCAAGTCCGGCATGATAAGCACCAACGCTGAAACCTTTACTCTGTAACCGGGCGGCGATGTCTTCTACTTTCGCTCGGCTATTACAGTAGATAATGCCAGGTTTACCACTTTGTTGCTGGATATAGCGCATCAGCTGATCAAGGGGTTTGAATTTTTCCATCAGCATGTAACGGATATTCGGTCGGTCAAAACTGCTGATTTGAATCAGTGGATCTTGCAGCCCCAGCAGACGCACAATATCGAGCCGGGTCGTCTCATCAGCGGTTGCTGTCAGAGCAATAAACGGGACATTAGGAAGGTGCTGACGTAACTGCCCCAGAGCCGCATATTCAGGACGGAAGTCATGCCCCCACTGGGAGATGCAGTGTGCCTCATCAACCGCAACCATAGCCAGTGGCCAGTGGCTAAGGTGGTCGATAAAGTTATCCATCATCAAACGTTCAGGGGCGATATAGAGCAAACGGATACTACCAGTACGGCATCCTGCCATAACTTCAAGCTGCTGTTCCCGATTTTGGGTCGAATTGAGGCAAGCCGCGGGGACGCCATTTGCCAGTAGCTGATCCACCTGATCTTTCATTAAGGAAATCAGTGGGGATACCACCACAGTGAGGCCACCTAAAACAAGAGCCGGAATTTGATAGCATAACGATTTTCCGCCTCCCGTCGGCATCACGACCAAACAGTCGCGACCTTCCAGTACCGTATCAATGATAGTTTCTTGGCCCGGACGGAATTGCTGGTAACCAAAAATTTCTTGCAGAACCTGCTTTGCCAGCGACGCCTGATCGATTACATCCGCCTGTGTCACAATATCCCCGTTTGCAAAAAAGCCGACATACCTTTCAGACTGTGCTGATAAAACGGTGATGCCTTAAAAAAGAGCACTAAGCATAACGCCTACATGAACTGGTGTCTGGTTAAAGTTTCCATTGTCAGGTAATCCACCGCAAATCTGTAGATTTTTCTTTGCGATAAAAGTGTTATCACCATCACCCTTTTCATTCCCCTTCCCTGTCACAGTAAACCCACGGTTAACAATTTAAAAACTAAAAACATACAACTGGTTAACCATGATATCGGATAAGGGAAAGGATAATGTCTCAGAGACTATTGACCAACGATGACGCACTCAAACTGGTGGGTGATATTTTCGTTTACCAAATGCCATTTAACCGTGCTCTGGGCCTTGAGCTGGAGTGTCATGAGAAGACATTTGCCCAGCTGAGTTTTAACAATCAGCCGATGATGGTCGGTAACTGGGCCCAGACCATTCTACATGGGGGAGTGATTGCCTCCGCTCTGGACGTGGCTGCCGGTTTAGTCTGTGTCGGCAGTACACTGACACGCCATGAAACCATTACCGAGGAAGCACTACGTCAGCGCCTGGCAAAAATGGGAACGATAGATTTACGCGTCGATTATCTACGTCCGGGGCGGGGAAAACGTTTCACAGCTACCAGCCGTCTACTACGGGCCGGAAATAAAGTTGCGGTTGCCCGCGTTGAACTGCATAACCAGGACCAGATTTACATTGCCAGTGCCACCGCAACTTATATCGTTGGCTAGTCGGTATGCCCGCTCCCGGAGGCGGGCAAAAACTATCGTTCTTAATCGCCAGCAGCTCACATACCTTCATAAAAGAATACTTTTCTATCATGAAGTTACAATGCCATTACGCACTGATAATAGAATCTCATGCCCGGGGCCTGCCAGTCGATAAAAACGATTATGATTAAAGGCACAACCTTCAGATCTGAACCTCATTATGTCGACGAGATCACAAAATAACTATGTTACTATGATCAGTCTATTTTATAGCGTGTTAATGAGTTTTCTATGAATGCGACAGAGACAGGTAAAGGTGTATTGCTGGCCCTGACAGCCTGTATTATTTGGGGAATAGCTCCCGTCTATTTCAAGTTGATCCAGTACGTTCCGGCAATAGAAATTCTTACCCATCGTGTCATCTGGTCATTCTTTTTTATGCTGATTCTGATCAGCCTTTACCGATTGTGGCCAACACTTAAACAGGCATGTCAGCATCCGAAGAAGCTCCTCGCCCTCGCGCTAACGGCTGTGTTAATTGGCAGTAACTGGTTACTTTATATCTGGGCTGTGAATAACAATCACTTGCTGGAAGCAAGCCTGGGTTATTTTATTAACCCGCTCGTGAGCGTGTTACTGGGTATTATTTTTCTGGGTGAGCGTTTCCGTGCCCTGCAGTGGTTTGCGCTGTTACTGGCAATGTGTGGGATCTTGGTTCAGCTCTGGACCTTTGGCTCAATACCCGTTATTGCTCTTGGGCTGGCGTTTAGTTTCTCTTTTTACGGGTTATTACGTAAAAAGATTGGGATCGATGCACAGATAGGTATGCTCGTTGAAACCCTCTGGCTCTTTCCGCTGGCCACTGTTTACCTGTTTGTGATAGCTGACAGCCCAACCAGCCATATGACACAGAATAGCCTGTCGCTAAATCTGATGCTGATGTTTGCGGGTATTCTGACGACAGTTCCTTTGCTTTGTTTTACTGCAGCAGCAAACCGCCTACGTCTTTCAACGCTGGGCTTTTTCCTCTACACCGGGCCAATACTGATGTTTTTGCTGGCGACACTGCTCTATGGCGAAACAGTGACCAAAGATAAAATGGTTACCTTCAGTTTTATCTGGGCAGCTCTGGCACTGTTTATTGCCGATGCTATCTACACTCAGCGAAGGACTCGAAAAATACCGAAATCGTAAGTCCATAGCAGAAACGGATAATGAAAAAGGCGCCAATGGCGCCTTTCTTTATAACCAGTTACGGCTTTTAAAATAGAGATAGGGGGCTAATCCTGCCAGCATCATAAAAATAATTGCGGCGGGGTAACCAAAGCTCCAGCTGAGTTCTGGCATAAATTCAAAGTTCATTCCGTAGCTGGATGCCACCAAGGTTGGTGGCAGGAAGACGACTGAAACGACAGAGAATATCTTAATGATCCGGTTTTGCTCGATACTGATGAAACCCATCGCCGCCTGCATCAGAAAGTTAACTTTTTGGAACAACGATTCGTTGTGTGGCAGCAGTGACTCGATATCCCGTAAGATTTCCCGCGCCTGCTCTAGCTGACTGACAGGTAAACGCGCTTTGCGTAACAAGAAATTCAGGGCGCGCTGGGTATCCATCAAGCATAAACGAACCTTCCAGCCGATATCTTCCTGTTCAGCCAGTGTGGATAGTGCCGCATCGTATTCCTCACCCTGACGTCCTTCCATGATGACACGGCTCAGTTTTTCTAAATCGCTGTAGATGTTTTCTATCTCATCAGCTAACTGTTCAATTTTAGTTTCAAACAGATCCAGCAACAGCTCATAAGGATTACCATCAACCATTAACTGCTTGCGAGCACGCATACGGTAAAGGCGAAAAGCCGGTAATTCACGCTCCCGCAGGGTATACAGCCGCCCTTCGCGGATAGTGAAAGCCACCGTACTATTTCCGGCGTGGTCATCGGTATCTTCAAAAAAGAAAAAGGAGTGAATGTGCAGGCCATCTTCATCTTCAAAAAAGCGCGCAGAGGATTCGATGTCTTCAAGTTCAGGCCGGGTGGCCAGGCTCTGTCCAAGTTCTGTCTGAACACGCTCTCGTTCGGTCTCTTCTGGTTCAACTAAATCTACCCATAATGAATTGGACAGATCATCATTTTCATCCAGTTCAATACGATTCAGCCGACTGTTTTCCAGTTGAAATGCGCTTAGCATAACCGTAACTCCCAATGCAAAAAATATCAGGGACAGTTAACCTGGTACACCGTTAGAAACGACAATTGTTTCAGACCATTCAATAATCTGACTCAACATGCGCAAAGATAGCACTGACAACTGCAAAAGCTATCAGCACCTGAGGATAGCCTTAGAAGTTGAACCTGGAGGGCAGGTCATTGAGCCAGTATCTACTGGGTGTGTCCAAGGCGAGTGTCCTGTTAGCGTAATCGTGCCCGCATGTTACGCGAGCAAAAATAAAGCGTCAACATACAGTAAGATACCGTTTCAAAGAGACTGGCTCACTGCTATCAACGTAAATAAACGTCATAAAGTCAGTAAGAATGTCCTGGTTATCATACGACTTCCAGTCGTGCGTAAGCAGCAACCAGCCACTTAACCCCTTGTCCTGGAAATGCTATTTGCAGGCGGCTATGTTCACCACTGCCTTCCAGATTAACCACAGTCCCCTCACCAAACTTAGGGTGCCGAACACGCTGGCCCAGACTAAAGCCAGAATCGTTGCTGGAAACCGGTGTCCCCATTCGCTGATGGCTCACCGGGCGACTGATGCTGGCTCGTAATCGCACCTCCTCGACGCAGTGTTCTGGTAACTCTCCCACAAAACGTGACGGACGGTGATAGACTTCTTTGCCATATAGACGGCGAGTTTCAGCATAGGTAAGGGTCAGTTTTTCCATGGCCCGAGTGACGCCCACATAGGCCAGACGGCGTTCTTCTTCCAGACGACCGCCTTCATCGAGCGACATCTGGCTGGGGAACATCCCCTCTTCCATGCCAACGATAAAGACCTGTGGAAACTCAAGCCCTTTGGCTGAGTGCAGTGTCATTAACTGAACAGCATCCTGCCAGGTATCGGCCTGACCTTCTCCCGCTTCCAGCGCCGCATGGGAGAGGAATGCCTGTAATGGCATCAGATCCTGGTCTTCATCCTGGTAGCTAAATTGTCGGGTTGCCGTTACCAGCTCTTCTAAGTTTTCAACACGAGTCTGACCTTTTTCACCCTTCTCCTGCTCATACATCATAAACAGGCCCGAATCTTTAATCACTCGGTCAGTCTGGACATGCAGGGGCATTTCTGCGGTCTCATGTGCCAGGGCATCAATCAGTTCAATGAAACGTTGTAGTGCTGAGGCAGCACGCCCTGCAAGGGCCTTTTCTTGCAGCAATGCCCTTGAGGCTTGCCACAGGGTGAGCTGACGATCGCGGGCGGTCTGACGCACCACATCAAGGGTACGATCACCGATGCCGCGGGTAGGCGTATTCACCACGCGCTCAAATCCAGCATCATCATTGCGGTTAGCAATCAAACGCAGATAAGAGAGCGCATCTTTAATTTCCTGACGCTCAAAAAAGCGCATTCCCCCGTAAATACGGTAAGGCATATTGGCCTGTAATAACGCCTCTTCGAGTACTCGCGACTGGGCATTACTACGATAAAGAATGGCACACTTCTCTAACGCCCCTCCCTGCTCTTGCCAGGTCTTGATACGGTTCACCACAAAACGGGCTTCATCAAGCTCGTTAAAAGCACAATAAAGAGAGACCGGCTCACCGTCACCTCCTTCTGTCCATAACTCTTTACCCAAACGCCCCGCATTATTGGCGATCAATGCGTTGGCCGCACTGAGAATGGTATTCGTAGAGCGATAGTTCTGCTCCAGGCGAATCGTCTGTGCTCCAGGGAAGTCAGTGAGGAAGCGTTGAATATTTTCCACCTGGGCTCCACGCCAGCCGTAAATAGACTGGTCGTCATCACCGACGATCATCACTTTACCGCTGTCCCCTGCCAACAGGCGGATCCACGCATACTGAATATTGTTAGTATCCTGAAACTCATCCACCAGGATATTCGTAAAACGTTCCCGATAATGGTTAAGAATATGGGGTTTGTTAAGCCAAAGTTCATGGGCACGCAATAATAGTTCGGCAAAATCAACCAGCCCAGCACGATCGCAAGCCTCCTGATACCCCTGGTAGATTTGTAGCCACGTTTGCTCAACCGGATTACCGTAACTTTCAATATGTTGAGGACGTAAACCTTCGTCTTTTTTGCCGTTGATGTACCACATGGCCTGGCGTGCAGGCCATTGCTTTTCATCAAGGTTCATTGCTTTAATCAACCGTTTCAGTAAACGGAGTTGATCTTCGCTGTCGAGGATTTGAAAATCCTGAGGCAGATTGGCATCCATATGGTGGGCGCGTAACAGGCGATGAGCGAGACCATGGAAAGTCCCTACCCACATTCCCCCCTGGCTGGTGCCCATTAGCTGGCCAATACGATGGCGCATTTCTGCCGCGGCTTTATTGGTAAAAGTCACCGCCATTATTGAGTAAGGTGAACACTGTTCAACACTTATCAACCAGGCAATACGGTGTACTAATACGCGTGTCTTACCACTGCCAGCCCCAGCCAGTACCAGCATATTGCTACGCGTCGCGGCGACTGCTGCGCGTTGTTTATCATTGAGGCCATCAAGCAGGTAAGAAACGTCCATGGGTACCGCCATTAAAGAGGTTATAAAAAACCCCTGGTGTTTTATACAGAGTTACAACAATTATATCAGCGTGTTCAGGGATGCCAACCGTGAAATTTCCAGATGAGGTAATAAGCGACTGTCCTTTATCTGCATTAAGTCCCCATCTCGCAGGTTTATCCAGCAAGCCTGCATTCCACAACGGATTGCGCCACCGACATCTGTCGTTAAATCATCCCCCACATGCAGAATCTGCTCTGGCGGAAGATGGAGTTTATGCGCTGCCAGCTGGTACATATCCGCAAAAGGCTTGGCACGCCCGTCGGGACCCGCGCGCAATACAAAGGAAAAATAGGTATCCAGGCCACATAAGTGCGGCTGGGCATTGCCATTGGTGATGGCTACCAGTGGCCACCTCTTTGCAAGTTTCGCCAGTGTATCATGGGTTTCCTGGGGGATATCTATCCGACTTCGCCACTGCGCAAAGTTATCCATCGCTCGATGAGCCCCCTCATCAGCCTGCGATGCCGATAAACCCGCCTGTAGCATGGCCAGCTCAATAGTACGCCGCCGCCATTCAGTCACATCATGATAAATATCAGGTTCACGGCGCAATAACGCCTGGCGATGATGTTCAAAATCAGCCGAGGTAAAGTCACTCATACAGTGATGATAGCCTTTAACAAATGCAAGCATCTCCAGGGTGGTACGGTGAATTACGGGGCGATTATCGTAGAGGGTATCATCCAGGTCAAAAGTCAGGGCAGAGATCGGCCCCAGTGGACGGTAAAAATGCATTAGGATTTCCCCCGTTTAGCACGTGGATGTGCAGCATCGTAGATGGATGCTAAATGTTGAAAATCGAGATGGGTATAGATTTGCGTCGTTGAAAGATTGGCATGCCCAAGTAATTCCTGCACCGCACGCAGGTCACCACTGGACTCCAGCATATGAGTCGCGAAGGAATGACGGAGTTTATGAGGGTGAACATGGCTGTTTAGCCCCTGTTTAACACCCCACTCGGCAAACCGTTTTTGTACGTTACGGGCTGAAATACGCTTGCCTGTTTTTGCCAAAAAGAGGGCATCATCATCTGGCCCAAAGAGTTCCCGTAGCAGAAGCCAGTGCTCAACCCAGCTGACGGCACTGCGCCCCACGGGTACACGGCGCTCTTTACTGCCTTTCCCGGTAACCCAGACATCTCCCGTCGCGAGATCCAAATGACGGCAATCCATATTCACCAGTTCTGACAGACGCAATCCCGCGCCGTACATCACTTCAAGCATGGCTCGATCGCGCACAGCAAGGGGATCGTTAATATCGATATTCAGTAACTGGTTAATATCGTCCACATCAATGTTCTTGGGCAACAGACGGCTGGTTTTCGGGGTTACTATCCCTTTAGCGGGGTTGGCTGATAACAGCCCCTGACCTATCTGCCAGTCGAAAAAGCTGCGCAGTGCAGAAAGGCGTAGCGCCAGGCTTGATGCTTGCAATCCTGCTTTTCGACTACGTACCGCAATAGAACGTACGGTTGCCGCATCACACTGTGCCCAGCTTTTGAGTTTCATCTCATCAGCCAGATGCACGATCGCCGTGAGCTGACGCTGATAATTCAGTCGAGTCAATGGACTGAGCTGCCTTTCCACTTTCAAATAACGCAGAAAATCGTCCACACTCGGCAGTAATGGAGAGGTGTCCGTCATTGCCGTTCAACCCAGCGTTCAAGTAACTCCGGGAGTATCAGTGCCAGTTCATCCAGGAGTCGGGTTCCCTGTCCTTGATAATAATGTTGAGGATCACGACTGCTAAAAATCACCACCCCCACATCAGCCTTCCCACCCATCATGGACATAGCCACTGACCCCACTGACTTGGCCTCTGGTAGTAACAACAACAACTCAGGACCATTCAATGGGCCAAGGTAGTGCTGCTGCTCTCCCAGTCTCTGAATACGTAGCTGTTCAAAGGCCTGGCGATTCAGTCCTAAGTGAGTAAAGCCAGAAGGTGCACCAATATGCCAGCTATCGTTAAAGAGCCTGACATTGGCACCCGCCAGCCCTATTTGCCTTGCCCAACGGTGCAGCCGGTCCAGCATATCTTGCAAGCTGGAAGCCGCGACGAGGTTGCTTTGTAGCTGCAGTAAACGACAGAAGAGTTCTTCGTTAACCCTGGCCTGATCCAATAGCTGGCTAATATTCTCTTCCAACGCATTAATATGGTTACGCTGGCGTGCCATATGCCACTCCACCAGCGAAACGGTGCCACGAATCGGGTGCGGCACCTGCAATGCCTCAACGTGTTTAGCATTACGTATAAAAAAGCCGGGGTTACGCCGTAAATAATCAACGATAGTCAGATCGTCTAATTCTGGTCGTGTGTCTTGCTGTTCCCCAACTTGTTTCATAGATGTATAAACCCGTCATAAACATGTGTTGCCGGGCCCGTCATAAATAATGGCGATCCCGGCCCTTTCCAGGCGATATCAAGACGCCCACCTGGCAGATCTACGCGAACTTGTTCGGACAGAAGGCCCTGAACAATGCCCACGGCGACGGCACCACATGCGCCACTGCCACAGGCCATGGTTTCTCCTGCCCCGCGTTCATAAACCCGTAAGCGAATATGCTCCCGGCTCACGACCTGCATAAAACCGATATTGGCACGTTCAGAAAAACGTTCATGGCTTTCCATCACTGGCCCTAACGTTTCAACTGCCGCTGTATCAATATTCTCCACTTGGATCACACAGTGAGGATTACCCATCGAGACCACGCCACACATCACGGTTTGTTCCGCCGCACGCATAATATAGGTCTTTTCAGCTTTATTTGCCCGAAACGGGATCTGAGAGGGCTCGAAATTGGGCTCACCCATATTGACCCGAACCTGATCATCTTCCGTAACACTCAGTACCATGCGTCCGTTGGCAGTACTGACATGGATATCTCTCTTATTCGTCAGCCCTTTAAGACGTACAAAACGGGCAAAACAGCGGGCACCATTCCCACACTGGGAAACTTCACTGCCGTCGGCATTAAAGATCCGATAATGAAAATCAAGATCCGGATCATACGGCGGCTCGACGATCAACAACTGATCAAAACCCACGCCAAGATGACGATCCGCCAGACGACGGATCAACTCAGGGGAAAAATAGATGCTCTGGGTTACTGCATCCACGACCATGAAATCATTACCGAGGCCATGCATTTTAGAAAACTGCATTTTTTGCTCCAAAATCGCTGGGACAAAACACGATATAGCTAGTAAACAACCTGCGTTGGGCCATCACCCGTCCCGCGATTATTACGCACTGGTGCTGTTTGTATGGAATCCTCTTTTGGAACACTTTTGGTCGTTGGTGTTTGCTCTTTATCAGTAGGAGGAAAATAAAGTGGCCCTTTCAGCCCACAGCCAGTCAGTGCAGTCAGCGTCGTGACGACAACCAGCGCGCAGAAAATTTTCTTCATTATAACGTTGCCTGTGATTCGCGAGTCTTTCGTCTATCATCGCAGGTGAAGTCTGAAAAGCAATACTCTTTCTTTATCCCTTACTGCTGAAATGTCGCTGGCCTTATCAATACGGTAAAGCGGATATCTCTTCAAATAACCGTAAAATAAGGGATACTGTGTAGCATATAATACGCTTCATCATGTGGATGTTTCTAAAAAACCACAATTTTTATACTGCCTTAAAACCCAAACAGGAAGCAGATATGAACGACAGTGAATTTCATCAACTGGCTGATGGTCTCTGGTTGACCATAGAAGAACGCCTTGATAACTGGGACGGCGATAGTGATATTGATTGTGAGATAAACGGCGGCGTATTGACGCTTAGTTTTGAAAATGGCAGCAAAATCATTATTAACCGTCAGGAACCGCTTCACCAAGTCTGGCTGGCAACGAAAAATGGCGGCTATCACTTTACTTTACAGGGTGAAACCTGGATTTGCGATCGCAGTGGTGAGGAATTCTGGAAACTGCTGGAGCAAGCCAGCTCCGAACAAGCAGGTGAAACCGTTAGCTTTCGCTAATTAAGATTCATACTGCCGTTGACGCTGGGACTGTGCCGTATCGTCATGATTTTTGTCATTCGGTGCAGCCAGTGTTGAGTTTAGTGGCTGGGGACGAAAGGGAACCACCTGAACACGGTCATTGACTTTCACTATCTGATAGAACTGAGGCAAGTTGAAGTTGATAAAGCTCGACCCATAGGTCAGGCGGTCATGAGAAGAGGAAAAGAAACGACTGACATCACGAATTAGCTCTTCTTTACTGCCCTCACAATGGTGATAAACTTCAGCCCGGTTACTCTCATCAAGAATGTAAATATTAAAACCTTGTTCCTCCTGAGTATCTTCAAAGAAAAACTGGATAATACCTTCACTGGCGAAACCATCAACTACCGGGGGTAACGTCACTTGGTTGGTTTCCACCTGTACTGATAACCCATGCAATTTGTTATGTGAAATGGCCCCATAAAACTCTACGGCATTTTCCAGTTTCTGAACGGAAACATTTACCCGTTCAAAGAACAGTCCCCATGTTTGTCCGGCAACGCGTAAGGCTTTAAAACGGCCGGGATCCTGCCGTGTACTGGAAAGACGAAATTCAATACATTCTGAAACCAATTGCTGTACACGAGTACGAATCAGGCCTCGCAAATGCTGGCTATAGCAGAAGACTTCCACACTATCCGGGGGGGAAGCATCCTGGTGCATTTTCCCAAGAATAGTTTTCAGTGCTTCGATCATCGCTTGCTCACCGTTAAAATGCAGGGTTCGCACTTCATTCCATGAGTTGCGGTAGAGCAGGTCAATGCTGCCAATCAGGCACTGTTGCTCTTCGCCAAAGCTGAGTACATCAAGCTTACGAAAATCAAAATGAACCACCTGATCACGGAATGCCGCAGTAGGGTCATATTCCAGATTAACAATAATCGCCAGATGGCGAATTTCACATGGGCTGTATAACGCTTTCGGCGTCGGTGCAGGTAATCTCAGTGGGAAGCTGCTGGATACATCTGACACCATTTCCTGCAATTTAGGCAGGTCACAAATTCCATTGCCCTTAATAAACAATTGCGTACGTGAAGTCAGCAGGCCATTAAAATAAGCCCACGCAATCAGTTTATTAAGATAACGGTTATATTCCAGTGGCTGATGGCTCACGATTGAGTCCATATTCGGTGCCCGATTGTACAGGTACCAGCCAGAACGATTCGTACGCCCGGGGGGAACATAAATAAACGTCAGATTAGGTTCACTCAGATCAGGTGAAATTTGTGGGTTCACCAGTGTGACTTTACCCGGCAACGCTTCAAAGGCAGCGTAAAGTTTACGAGTCAGAACCCCAATATCCTGCGGGCTTGCAGAAACACTGAGGTTATTACGACGTGCAAAACGGATCAGATTACGGTAGCTCTGCATCATTGCATCAAGCAACTCATTATGAGCCTCACGCACTTGATCTATCTTCCAGTTTGCTCGGTTGTCCAGCATCACCAGGCGTTCATGATCCCAGCCCCAGTCCTTAACCAACTGACCAAGAATTTCACGCCGCCAGCCGACACAAGCACGTTCACGGGACAATTTTTCGCACACTTTCAGATAAAAGCAGCGCCGTACTAGATCAAGACGCGTAGTATCTTCCAGCTGAGTAAGATAGTCGGTGACGCGTTCAAGCATCATGCAATAAGGATCGAGACCAAAAGAGACGATTTCACCATCATGCAGGTGCTGTTTAATATCTTTTGCCAGCAGGCGGGTATTAGGGTATTCCCAGGAGTAAGCTTCCAGCAGCAGTGTTTTCATCACCGCTTTATAAGGCGAGTCGATACTTTTATAGAGCTGCCACAAGCTGGCACCAAAGTACTCTTCTGCTGACAAGGAGCTTAATCCTCCCAAATCCAGCCACTCATTTGGCGTCAGTACCCCCTGGGCATAGAGTGTCATGACATATTCGTCATAATGCTCTTCCTCAGAGCAAGGCACCATATTCCATAGAATACGTTTCCCCGCCAGGCGTACGGCGGTGCGATAGAACTCATCCAGCAATAAAATATGCTGGGTTGAACCGCAGTCTTCTCCACCCAGGCTACCACTCGCATTATGGCGAAAACGGTTTTCATCAATCAGGAAAAAACTCACCTCGACACCCAGTGATGCCGCCCAGCTTTCGAGTAAATGACATTTTCTTTGCAGTAATTGCCGTTCTTCCTGATCAAGCCAGGACTGGTGACAAACCCAAATATCAAGGTCAGAAGAACAACTCTGACCGACAGAAGAGGTACTCCCCATGGAATAGAGGCCGGTTAATGGCAGTTCACCGTCAGGGGTGTCTGGTACTTCCAAACCATACCGCAGTTCAAGGCCATTCAAATAATGACGTTGGGTTTCATCAGGCGTGTACATGCAGATGCCCTTGGGAACGTTACCTTCGAGGTAACCCGGCATCAGTGGGTGATTATAATGTAACAGTATCGGCAGTAAACTGTAGACCTGCTGGAAAGCAGGGCCCATAGCAGCAAGAGCGCGCTCAACACGCAATTGGTTTATGGCATCCAGTCTCTGCTTAAGAGTCTCAATATAGAGGTACAAGACGTATCGCCTGATAGTTTCAAGATGACGAAGAATCCGCTTTCCGGTGATTCTTTTCAGCACTATAAATGATCTGAAAAACAATTGCTGGAAACGTGATCAATTTAACACCTCGCCTGTTGACCGTAAAGCCAGATACACTGTTAGTCGCACTATCACGTCATGCATCGACTTTATTTACCTCATTCCAGGTAGATATCTCCCATGGTCACCAAACCACCAACACTGACAGCTTTCCACGAACAATGGTAGGATGGTCAGTAATTGATAATGACGGTAACAAGCATGCTAGACAATATACTAAGAATTGCGACTCGCCAAAGCCCCCTTGCACTCTGGCAAGCACATTATGTTAAGAGACAGCTGGAAATCTTCCATCCCCAACTGCAGGTTGAGCTGGTATCCATGGTCACGCGTGGTGATATTCTATTGGATACCCCGTTGGCTAAAGTCGGTGGAAAGGGTTTATTTGTCAAAGAATTAGAGCTTGCTCTGTTAGATGGTCGCGCAGATATTGCCGTTCACTCCCTGAAGGATGTCCCTGTTGCTTTTCCGGAAGGTCTGGGATTGGTGACAATTTGCGAACGTGACGACCCTCGGGATGCGTTTGTGTCAAACAAGTATGAAAATCTGGATGCGCTGCCTGTCGGCAGCATCGTCGGAACCTCCAGCCTCCGTCGACAGTGTCAAATTGCGGAGCAGCGTCCGGACTTAATTATCCGCTCGCTGCGAGGTAACCTCGGCACTCGTCTGGGTAAACTGGATAGTGGGGAATATGATGCGATTATTCTTGCGGTCGCCGGGCTCAACCGTCTGGAAATGCAGTCGCGTATTCGCTATGCGCTGCCGCCAGAGGTGTCATTACCCGCTGTCGGCCAGGGTGCTATAGGCATTGAGTGCCGTCTGAATGATACCCACACCCAGGCACTGCTTGCACCGTTGAACCACACAGAAACAGCTGTTCGAGTCAGTGCTGAACGCGCTATGAACATCCATCTGGAGGGTGGCTGCCAGGTTCCTATCGGCAGCTATGCAGAACTCACCACGGATGGGTTATGGCTACGGGCTTTGGTCGGAGCGCCAGACGGTTCCGTCATCATCCGTGGTGAACGGCTGGGTAAACCCGAAGATGCCATTACTATGGGTATATCACTGGCAGAAGAATTACTGGCCAATGGGGCCAGGGAGATCCTCTCTGAAGTTTATAAAGGGGAAGCGTCTGCGTGACTATCCTTGTCACTCGCCCTTCGCCTGCCGGGGAAGAGCTTGTAAGACGCCTGCGCCTGACGGGGAAGACTGCATACAGTTTTCCCCTGATTGAGTTTGCTCCGGGCAAAGAATTAGCACAGTTGCCGACGATGCTGGCCGCTCTGCCACCAGACTCTCTGGTCTTTGCGTTATCGCAACACGTTATCCATTTTGCCGGCCCATTATTGCGTCAAAGTGGTATCGGCTGGCCGAAAGAATTGAACTGGTTTGCTATTGGGCGCACAACAGCGCTCGCTTTACATGCAGCCAGCCATTTAACCGTTCACTATCCCCATGACAAGGAAACCAGTGAAGTCTTGCTACAATTACCAGAGCTACAAAATATTAGTGGTAAGCAAGTACTGATTTTACGAGGTAATGGCGGAAGAGAATTACTGGGTAAGACACTACAGGAACGTGGTGCTAAAGTTGATTTTTGCGAATGTTATCAACGCAATGAAATAAATTACAATGGAATGGAAGAGGCCTGGCGATGGTCTGAGAAGAACGTGTCTACCCTGGTCGTCACCAGTGGCGAGATGTTACAACAACTCCATACGCTCATTCCAGCCTGGTACCGTGAAAACTGGCTGACCCAGTGTCAACTACTTGTGGTCAGTGAACGACTGGCGAGCCTTGCCAGAGATCTGGGCTGGCAAGATATTCGGGTCGCTGATAACGCGGATAATGACGCGCTGTTGCGCGCGTTACAATTAACCTAAAAATACAGGACGCCACAATGACGGAACAACAGAACAACTCCGACACGGCCGCTGAAGAAAACACGCCAGCGATCAGTACGACGCAATCGTCTGAACCCGTGGCACAGAAAAGCCGGGCTGGCCTGGCAGGCATTGCTCTCGGGGCTATCGCTATTGCTATCGCGTTAGCGGTAGCAGGTGGCGTCTATCACTACGGCACATCTCAGGCTACATCACAAACTGCGGCGAGTGAAAGCCTCGCGAACCAGCTACAAACGTTGCAACAACAGCAAGCAACTCAGCAGCACGCATTTTCCACTCAGTTAGCCCAACAAACGGCGGCATTACAGAATGCGTTAAAACAGCAGGCTATTTTGACCAGGCAACTGGATGAAGTTCAGGACAAAGTCGCCAGTCTTTCGGGGAGTGATGCTCAGGCCTGGCTGCTGGCTCAAGCTGATTTCCTGGTGAAGATGGCCGGGCGTAAACTGTGGAGCGATCAGGACGTCACCACAGCGGCAGCATTACTTAAAACAGCGGATGCCAGCCTGAGCGATATGAATGATCCGAGTGTCATCCCCGTGCGTCGGGCCTTAACGGACGATATTGCCAACCTGGCAAAGGTGTCACAAGTTGATTATGACGGCATTATCCTCAAGCTAAACCAGCTTTCTAACAGTATCGATAACTTACGGTTGTCAGATAACTATAGCGATGATTCGCCAATGGACTCAGATAACGGCGAACTGTCAGGCACGCTTACTGAATGGCGTCAGAATCTGGTAAAAAGCTGGGACAGTTTTATGGACAGCTTTATCACTATACGCCGTCGCGATGAAACTGCGATTCCCCTTCTGGCACCCAACCAGGATATTTACCTGCGGGAAAATATCCGCTCCCAGTTACTGGTAGCGGCCCAGGCCGTTCCTCGCCATCAGCAGGAAATCTACAAACAGGCACTGGAAACGGTATCCACCTGGGTGCGTGCCTATTACGATACGGATGATGAATCAACCAAAGCTTTTCTTGCTGAGTTAGATACGCTACTTGATCAGAATATCAATATGGACTTACCAGAAAGCCTGCAAAGCCAGGCGTTACTAGAAAAACTGGTACAAACTCGGGTGCGTAGTTTATTTGCTCAGCCCACCGAGTCTAAATCAGAGGAGCCGGCAGTGTCTGCGAAGCCCCCTCATACGGATGAGGCCACCTCAAAATCTGAAACAGCCCCGACAGCCAGTAAGGGAGAATAATGATGATTAAAGTCTTGTTATTATTTCTCTTATTGATTGCAGGTGTGGTGCTCGGACCAATGCTGGCCGGCCATCAAGGCTATGTCCTTATTCGCACTGATAATTATGATATTAATACCAGTGTTACTGGGCTGGTCATTATCTATATTCTGTCAATCATCGTGTTATTCCTGATTGAGTCCCTGTTCCGACGTATTTTTCGTACAGGGGCCCACACTCGGGGATGGTTTCTTAGCCGTAAACGCCGCCGCGCAAGCCAGCAGACCAAAGCTGCTCTGCTAAAACTCGCCGAAGGGGATCACCGCCAGGTTGAAAAACTCATGAGCCGTCATGCGGACCATGCCGAACAACCTATGGTGAACTACCTGATGGCAGCAGAGGCAGCCCAACAGCGTGGCGACGAAATTCGTGCTAATCAACACTTAGCACGCGCTGCTGAAATGGCAGAGAATGATGATCAGTTGCCCGTTGAAATTACCCGTGTTCGTTTGCAGCTAACACGGAATGAAAATCACGCTGCACGGCATGGTGTCGACAAGTTGCTGGAAATTGCACCCCGTCACCCAGAAGTGCTTCGCCTGGCTGAACAGGCCTACTTACGTACCAATGCCTGGAGTTCTTTACTGGAGATTCTGCCTGCGCTGGAAAAAGCCCAGGTTGCTGACGCAGACCACGCCGCCGATATCAGACAACAGGCCTGGATGGGCTTAATGAACCAGGCAATGGCCGAGCAGGGCAATGATGGTCTGAAAGAGTGGTGGCGTAACCAGAGTCGTAAAACTCGCCAGCAGACAGCGCTGCAGGTAGCAATGGCTGAACATCTGATTGAGTGCAATGACAGCGATGCTGCCCAGGATATCGTACTGGAAGGGCTTAAACGCCACTACGACGATCGCCTGGTGACAGTGATGCCACGCCTGAAATCAGGGACACCAGAGAAACTGGAAAAAGCCCTGCACCAGTTGTTAAAAACTCAGGCGAGTAATCCCCTGTTACACAGCACGCTGGGGCAGCTGTTAATGCAGCATGGTGAGTGGCAGAAGGCCACTGATGCTTTCCGCGAAGCACTTAAAATTCGTCCTGATGCCTTTGACTACGCCTGGCTTGCTGATTCGCTGGACAGGCTGCATCAGCCGGAAGAAGCCGCTTCAATGCGTCGGGAAGGGTTACTGCTCACGTTAAAAAATAATCCAGGTGCCTGATTAGGCACCCTGTTAGCCCCCGTAAGCCTGCACAGGTATCAGCGGGTAACTTCTCATTTTCAGGCGACGCTATGTCGCCTTTTTATTTGCCTGACGTAAAAAAAACACCTGCCAGGGCAGGTGTTAAAACAGGTCGATTTGACAACTAATTGGTGCTTCACTCAACGTTGTGTCCATGGTGTCGGATGAGGTCCGTGAGGACGACATCTGTCGGTGGACGATAAGCACCGTAATTGGCTCTGCGTCATTCCTGGGTTTATGAAGCCGGAGCAAACATAAGAAGTGGAATGAGCATCTACACCGTTATTATTGCACAATGCATGCCAATAATTCATCCCCATCGTGACCCCTTACTAACATATAGCGATCAGTATGTTAGCAGTGAAACAGCCCGGGCTTACGCGACAGCGTCTCTTCCCAGACCACGAACCTGTCTCATTTTGGCGACACTAATTCAGCATGATGGTGAAAACTAATATTTATCATCATGTTAAATGTCTCCATCTGACAACAATCCCCTGGCCTGCCGTCTCACTGAGGCAACACTGAGGCGTGCCGTCACTGCCACGGACATATTCAAGAGAAATCAGTGAGTAAAAAGTAAAAGAGAAGAAGAGAAGAGAAGAGAAGAGAAGAACGGCATTATTTTCGGGAATGCCAAAAAGCAAAAACCCCGCCTGAGCGGGGTTTTCTAAATGTGGTCGGCGAGAGAGGATTCGAACCTCCGACCCACTGGTCCCAAACCAGTTGCGCTACCAAGCTGCGCTACTCGCCGATGTACTGCTTTTCTTATGTTGTCATTTGAATGATACAACACAAGTAAATACTAATCTTAAGAGCGAAAGTACGCTGATGTGATGCTTGCTGAAGGTGGTCGGCGAGAGAGGATTCGAACCTCCGACCCACTGGTCCCAAACCAGTTGCGCTACCAAGCTGCGCTACTCGCCGATAC
>NZ_JAERJD010000013.1:46785-81070 GCF_018257795.1 Citrobacter sp. JGM124
GTGGTCGGCGAGAGAGGATTCGAACCTCCGACCCACTGGTCCCAAACCAGTTGCGCTACCAAGCTGCGCTACTCGCCGATACACTGCTTACTGCTTTACAATCAATTTAGCGTGGTGCGAAGAGAGGGACTTGAACCCTCACGTCCGTAAGAACACTAACACCTGAAGCTAGCGCGTCTACCAATTCCGCCACCTTCGCAATACGTCTAAATTAATGGGGTGGCTAATGGGACTCGAACCCACGACAACTGGAATCACAATCCAGGGCTCTACCAACTGAGCTATAGCCACCACTGTCAATCATCACGCGGTATAAATACCACCGCAGCTCCAGCACCTTAAAGCATGGTGCGCCCGACAGGATTCGAACCTGAGACCTCTGCCTCCGGAGGGCAGCGCTCTATCCAGCTGAGCTACGGGCGCATAGCGCCGTTGCGGGGTCGGATAATACGGGCTTCATGCCCAGCTGTCTAGTGGTAATTTAAAAGAAAGTGCGCATTTGGTTATGCTTTGCGCACCTTACCGCTTATACGTCTATTTTTTCGCCGCGATGCTCTGTTTTTCGGGTCACAAACCGATAAATCAAACTCACTGCCGCTAAAAAGACCGCTCCCACAACCAGGGATAAACGAGTCGCCTCATTGATCCCCATACCGACCAGCACACAGATCAGGAATGCCATCGTCAGGTAGTTTATCCACGGAAACAGAATAGAGCGGAAAGGGTGAGTTTTCAGGGCTTCCTGATGTTCCTGACGAAAACGTAACTGGCTTATCAGAATGACAAACCAGGGCACCATACCCGGTAATACGCTGGCACTGTAAACGTAAACAAAAACGCGCTGCGGATTAGGAATGATATAGTTAAGACAAGAACCAATGAGCAGGATAACAATCGAGATAACAATCCCCATCACCGGGACCCCGTTGCGCGACACTTTTCCCATCACTGCGGGTAACTGGCGATTCTTTGCCAGGGCATACAGCATGCGGCCGCAACTATACATACCACTATTACAACCAGATAGCGCCGCAGTTAAGACCACAAAGTTAATAATACCCGCTGCCGCGGTGATCCCGATCTTGGCAAACGTCATAACAAAAGGGCTGCCACTACTGTCCATTTGGTTCCATGGAAAGATAGTAACAATCACGAAAATAGCACCAACATAAAAAATCAGGATGCGCCACAATACCTTACCCACGGCGCTGCGCAAAGTAACCTGTGGATTCTTGGCTTCCCCCGCCGTCATACCAATTAGCTCAACCCCTTGATATGATGCAACAACAATACAGAGAGCCATCAAGAAGCCTTTCCAGCCCCCCGCAAAAAATCCGCCATATTCGGTCAGATTACCAAAGCCTGTCGGCTGACCATGATGACCAAAACCAAAGAAGATAATCCCCAGCCCAATCACTATCATCACGATAATAGTGGTCACTTTGATCATTGCAAACCAGAACTCTATCTCACCATACAGGCGGACTGCAGCAAGATTAGCCAAAGCCACCAGCCCCACGGCCATCAGGGCTGGTATCCACTGTGGCAATTCAGGGAACCAGAACTGAGCATAAACCCCGATCGCCGTGATCTCAGAAATACCGACCGCCATCCACATAAACCAATATGACCAGGCGGTAAGGTAGCCAAAGAAAGGGTTCATATAACGGTGGGCATAAACCGCAAAAGACCCCGTCACAGGTTCAAGATAAAGCATCTCGCCCATTGAACGCATGATAAAAAAAACAAATAAGCCTGCCACAATATAAGCCAGTAACACCGAAGGGCCTGCCCATTGCAATGTGCTGGCTGATCCCATAAAGAGCCCTACCCCGATGGTGCCACCTAATGCAATAAGTTCGATATGCCTGGGCTCGAGTCCTCTTTGCAATTCGGCTTTTCTTTCCGCCATAAATCCTCTGTATTGTCTGTTGTATCCCGGTTATGACCAGGTGTTGTTATGTTTTAAACCACTGAACGGTACCCTGTATGATGACTGTCTCACACACTAAATCACTGGCCCGCTAAAAATACGCCGGCAATAGTTTCGCATTTTCCTGGAAATTACAAACAATGACACAGAGAACAAAGGAAAATGGAAATGCATACACGGCCATACCTCATACGTAAAAACGCGCCAGATGGCGCGTTAAAAAATTAATGAACCAGGTATTCAGATAGCCAAAAGCATCAAAGTTTACCGCTGTAATGCCATACCAGATAACGGAGTAATTTTATCTGGCGTTTAATACGACTGGGCTGGGAAAGTAAACGATATAGCCACTCCAGCCCCATGTTCTGCCAGACCTTCGGGGCACGCTTAACATGCCCCGTGAATACATCGTAAGTCCCGCCAACGCCCATATACAGCGCATGAGGGTGAACTTCTCGGCAATCACGCATTAGCACTTCTTGCCGCGGTGAGCCCATGGCAACAGTGACAATCACGGCTCCACTATCGCGAATACGTGCAAACAGGGCTGGACGCTGAACGTCGCTGAAGTAGCCGTCTTGTGAACCGACAATGTTCACCCCCCACAGTCGACGCAATTTTTCTTCAGTCTGTGCAAGGATGTCCGGTTTACCACCGACCAGAAAGACCGGAGTGCCTTCCGCGCCGGCTCGTTGCATCAGCGCTTCCCACAGGTCTGCCCCTGCCACCCTGCTGACCAGGGCTCCGGGATACTTCTTACGAATTGAGCGGACAACACTGATGCCATCGGCATATTTATATTCTGCATCGGCAATCAACTGGCGAATGTTCGGATCATGTTCAGCCGTGAGAATTTTTTCAGCATTGATCGCGATTAGTGTTCCTTCACGCAACTGCTTATCCGCGTAGAGATAATCCAGGGCATGCTGCATATCGCGCCAGCCCAGTAAATCCAGCCCACGAATACGGTATTTAGGCGCATCACTCAGATTGTTCATACTTATCCTTATCACGCATGCCGGTTATCGGAGGTCATTCCCGAAATCAGCCGATGGTAAACCAGCCCCGCCGCACTGAATAACCAGTACAGCAGTTTTGCTATCAGTAAGCAGGCACCGAACACCAGCAGGAAGAAAACCACGCGTGAAACAAACGAATCCAGCCCTTCACGGGCCAGCACTATCATATTGAAAATGGCACCAAAGCAGAATGCATAGACCACAGCGGCTTTATAGGGGTTAATTTCCTGATTCGCACGGGTATAGAGCCAGTCAAACCACTTGATAATCCCCCCCACGGCAATCGCCCCGACGGGAATAAAAGCGGCCCCCCCCATGACGACAAGAGAACCAATCAACGTCGGTGAAATCGCCAGCCCGGAATGGTTATTCAGAACCTCCCAGGTAAAGTAGTTGGCAGTATTCAGCACCGTGTTTGGCCGATCTGGCCACATCCAGCTGGGGATAAACACATAGAAGTCACGGATAATGGGAGCCAGCCCCTGAAACGAAATTTTGTCGTAGTTTTGCAGTAACAAAGCCAGGTTTTCCCAGGGGGAGAAAGTATCCCGGGTCAGATACAAGAAAGTATAAAATGCCTCATCACCACTGACATTGAGCCCATAACGTTTAATGGCCAGCCAGAACATACCCACAATACCAAAGAGGCCCGCGGCTACCAGCATCCACAGGGAAATCCAGCCTCGAATGATGCCAATAAACAAAAAAATGGCAAAGGCGATAATAATATTGGCCCGAGTCCCGCCAACAATCATGTAGGTCAGTAAGCCAAAAGCAACTGTACTAACCAGAAAGAACAGCCATGCTCGGCTATTTTGTCTGAGGAAATAGACCACCAGCATTGCCGGGATAAAGAAGTAAAAGAAACGCTTAAGCGCAACACCCGAAACCTGGCTTGAGAAAATTTGGCTGTATGAACTGAGTTTGAACAGCAGAAAACCATTTTGCATAAAAAAGACAGAAACACTGCCCAGTGCGACCACGGCAAGCAATATCCAGAACAAATGCGTCTCCACCCGGCTCATGGTGAAGAAAGGAGGACGGGAAGCGGTATCATGCTTTTTAGTCAACCGCGTTTTATAGGTTACATAATAGATACCGTAAAAACAGGTTGCAGCTAACTGAGCCTGTAACAAAAACTCTGCAGGAACCACACTGACGCCAAAACGGAAAACTAACAGGCAGGTAAACGGAAAACCAAAGAAAAAGGTCAACAGGTAGAGGAACGAAAAGAAGACGTTGAAGTTAAAGCGGACACGGCGAAACTCCTGATAGGTCAGCAAGCCGATAAATACAACGCTTATCAGCCAGACGACAAACAGCCCCCCGAATTGCAATAAACTCATCGCCACTCTCCTGCAGCGATAGCCAGTGCCTTGCGCCAGCCATCAATGTATCCCGGGTTAAAGAAAGCGATATGCTGTTTATCGACCAAACGTAACGCTTGCTGGGCAGTGCGTATCACTGATTCATCCAACGGATCATCAGTAAACAGGACCGGTATCAGCTGTTCCTGCATATCCTGCCAAAATGGGTTCTTACGACTCAGGACACAAGGAATCCCTGCCTGAATCAGCAAGCAGAGCGTGCCAATCCCCTGCTGACGTTCAAAAATGAAATAACCGAGATCACAGTGTTGCAACAGGGCTAAATAGGCTGAGAACTCCATATTCTCGGTAAGTATTTGCACGTTTTCCGGGCTGAACCACTGTTCAGCAGCCTGGCGTACTTCAGCAATATAGGCCTCATTACGACTCGGATAACCCATAGGTATAACCACACGTACCGTATCACCAAACTTTCCGGCAATGTCTCGTAATGCCTGGATATGCTGATTACTTCGATCACCGGAATTCCCGACGAGCAGCGTCAGTTTTTCGTGAACTGGCCTGTTCGCCACCAGATGATTCAGTCCGGGGTCCATACGGGTCGGGAAATAGAGCAGTTCACCCGCAGCCTGCGGATAACGCTGATGGAAATAGTGTAAATCGCCACGTGTTGCGAATACTTGAGCAACTCGCTTCTGAGCTAGTCGACGCAGGCGGTAGAACAACCGAAACGTCAAACTGGTTGCGGCTTCGTATAGATCAGCCCCCCAGATATGCCAGTTAACCTGGGCTGGCTTGAGCCCGCCAGTCAGTAAGGCTATCCATAACCTGGCATTAAACTGCCCATGGAAGAAAAAACGTTGTGTTCGACTGGCGCGGGCTTTTGCCAGTACGGCTGCCGCTATTGCCTGCTTGGAGGGGTATAAGGTAATAGAAAGTTCCGGGAAAGCAGACGCCAGAGCCGGATCCTGGGAAACGACTAAAAACTCGCGGGTATGCGGACTCAAGGTGACGAGAACGTCATTAAAAAAACGCAATACCGTCTGATTGTGATGCGGGAGGTCAGCTCCCAAAACGTGAATCAGTGTTGTCATTCTCGCCTACGATAAAGAAAGAAAACGCCACAACAGAGCGTAAAATATACAATATACGTTGCCATATATGCCTGAGCGGCACCGGCTGCGCCATGGGATGGAATAAGCCAATGAGAGAAACCTGTCAGTAAAATAAACTGACTCACTTCAGCTAAAATATAAAAACGCAATGCCGCTTTGGCGATAATTAAATAACCAAACACATATGACCCTACCTTCAGCACATCCCCCACGAGCTGCCAGGCAAATAGCTCACGCATGGCAGTAAACTGGCTGGAGAATAATAACCAAATCGCAATGTCACGCAGTAGCCATACCAACAAGCTGGCACATGCCACTACCGGCAGAACAAACTTGAGTGCTTTAATCACTTCATTGGTAAGCTGTCGTTTTTCTTTAATACGTGCCAGTGTGGGTAATAACCAGACACTGAATGAGGCCGTAATAAACTGAAGATAGGCATCCGAAATAGTGCTGACACCTTGCCACAGTCCAACCTCATCCCAGCTATACGTCTTCGCCAGCAGATTGCGCATCATCACATAGGCGACGGGTAAAGTGATGGAGGTGACCAGGGCCATCAAGGTGAATTTACCCAGCTGACTCGCCAGTAATGTATCCCAGCGCGGTCGCAAGTAGCTCAGTGGGATATAGCCGCGCTTTAGCATAATCCCCATCGCGGGTATTACCACCAGGGCAGGGACTAAGGCCAGGCCGAGCAATGCACCAGCATACCCCCCAAACAGATAACAAAAATAATAAGCGATAACACCAATCATGCTGCCGGCAATCACGGCCAGTGCATTACCCGCGGCATCCCTGAATCCTTTGATGATAGCCAGTGACAGGTTTGCCCAGGCAATCCCCATCTGCACCAGGGCGACTAAACGCACCAGTCCCTGATAATTCCCGCTATCAAACAACAACTGACTCACGGGGTTCGCTGCCAGGACAAAGAGAACCGCCAGGAGTGAGGAAAAACCCAGAACCATGGCAGAGGACGTCCCCACCACTTTCTTGAGCTGTTGTGGGTCATCATGATGCTGCGCAATATATTTCGTCACGCCGTTGAAAATACCCGCGCCAGCCAGCACCCCCAGCACAGTCACCCATTGACGAAAATTACCTGCCAGCCCAACCCCTGAAGGCCCAAAGCTGACAGCCAGCATCTTAATAATCACCAGACCCGCACCGATTTTTACCAATGTCGAGCCGGCCGTCCAAATAGAGGCTTTAGCCAGTGACATATCAGGAAAAATAGCTCAGTAAGGTGTTAATCACGGTACGCTGGTTCACTGCGGAAAGGTTGTAAAACAACGGCAGACGCAACAAACGCTCACTCTCTCTGGTCGTGAAACGGTCTTCACCATGAAAGACGGTAAATGTCTCGCCCGCTGGTGAGCTATGGAGTGGAATATAATGGAATACCGCCATAATCTCTGCTTCTCGTAAATAAGCAATCAGCGCACTGCGATCCTCGATATCCCGCAATTTGAGATAAAACATATGGGCATTTTGCACACAGCCTTCAGGGATAACGGGTAACTCAATACGCCCGGACGCGGCCAGTGGGGCCAGTGCCTGATAGTAGTTATGCCACAGAGTAAGGCGTTGCTGATTGATGACATTTGCGACTTCCAGCTGTGCCCAGAGGAATGCTGCCTGCAGATCTGCCATCAGATAGCTGGAACCAATATCACGCCAGGTATATTTATCCACTTGGCCACGGAAGAACTGACTGCGATTGGTACCCTTTTCACGAATCACTTCGGCACGTTCAATCAGCGCCGGGTCATTAATCAGTGTGGCCCCCCCCTCACCTCCGGCGGTATAGTTCTTAGTTTCATGGAAACTAAAGCAGCCAATATGCCCGATAGTCCCCAGAGCCTGACCTTTGTAGGTTGACATCACCCCTTGGGCCGCGTCTTCGACGACTAGCAGGTTATATTGCTTCGCAATTCCCATGATAGTGTCCATTTCGCAGGCGACCCCGGCATAGTGGACGGGAACAATTGCACGGGTTCTGTCAGTAATCGCTGCTGTGATTTTGGTTTCATCGATATTCATGGTATCCGGGCGGATATCAACAAAAACAATACGAGCCCCACGCAGCACAAAGGCATTCGCGGTGGAGACGAAGGTATAACTGGGCATGATCACTTCATCGCCAGGTTTTATATCCAGCAAAATAGCAGCCATTTCCAGTGAGGCGGTACAGGAAGGAGTCAACAGTACTTTCTTACTGTGGAAGCGCTGCTCCATCCATTGCTGACAACGGCGGGTAAACCCACCATCGCCGCAAAGTTTGCCGCTGCCCATGGCAGACTGCATGTATTCTATTTCAGTACCAACGACGGGCGGGGCATTGAAGGGGATCATTTTTTCACCTGTATAACCAAAAGGCGGTACTGTCTATTGTGGCACCACGTTGAATATAGAGACGCAACGCAGCCTGATTACTGACTTGCGTTGCGACGCGTAACATCTCCAGCCCACGCTGCTGACACCAATACTGGGCAACATCCATCAATGCGCTACCCAGCCCTTTTCCTGCCAGTAAGCCAATACGAGCCTGCTGGTTATCCAGCTGTCTGAGGGTCACAAATCCACGAATCACACCCGCTTCTTTAAGCAAGAGGCATTGGTTATCAAAAGTGCCATGAACTGCGTTTTCCACCCACTGGGCATAAAAGCGATGGCTGTCATCAGCCTGATACCAAGGGGAACGAAACCGGCTCTGGCGAAAAGCATGGGCCGCCTGGTCCCGCAGAACGGCGATATCATCAGACTGAGCGATATCAAAGCGAACCCTATGCTGAGACGGTTTTATGCGGAGCCTTAAATCAACCTCCCCTTCGACAAACTGGAAGCCAAGTTCCTGCAAACCATCCAGCCAGTCCGTACGCTGGGCGGGAATTTTTGCCTGTATTCGTGACCAGCATGTCAACTGGGCTTCCGTCAATGGAGGCGCACCATCACTGATACGTACCAGACTACTGTTCACCGAAAAAAACGCATTTTCCCAGTGAAGTGGCTCCAGGGTTGCATGGATTGCGTTCACTTGTTGCTGCCTTATCGCCAGATACCTTTGGTATCCACCACCCAGGGCTGCTTGATCTGCTCACCGGTGATGGCTTTAAATTCATGGTGATCAACCAGTAAGACTAAAACATCCGCTTGTTGTAATGCCACGTCCAGCGAAACCAGCTCACTATGTGCGGCCAGCGACCCTGGGAGGGAATCAATATTAGGCTCGACAATCAGCGTTTTTCCCTTATGCCAGCAGGCAAGCTTTTCAGCTATGCTCATGGCCGGACTTTCACGCAGATCATCAATATTGGGCTTGAATGAAAGTCCAAAACAGGCCAGGGTCACGTCACTGGCACGTCCTTCAGTGTCAGACAAACAATCAGCAACCGCGGCTTTCACGCGTTCAATAACCCAGAGGGGTTTGCTGTCATTCACTTCACGAGCAGTACGGATAAGACGAGCATACTGCGGACTCTGTGCCACGATAAACCATGGATCCACCGCAATGCAGTGCCCGCCAACACCAGGGCCTGGCTGTAGGATATTCACTCGAGGGTGGCGATTAGCCAGGCTTATCAATTCCCAGACGTTAATGCCATTTTCAGCACAAATAAGTGAAAGTTCATTAGCGAATGCGATATTTACGTCGCGAAAACTATTTTCAGTCAGCTTACACATCTCGGCAGTACGCGAATGGGTCACAACACATTCACCTTCGAGAAAAATATTATACAACTCACAAGCCCTGGTAGAGCAGACAGCCGTCATACCGCCAATGACACGATCATTTTTAATCAGTTCAATCATGACCTGGCCGGGTAAAACACGCTCAGGACAATACGCAATATTGATATCGGCTTGCTCTCCAGCCTGTTGTGGGAAACTGAGGTCAGGACGTAGTTCAGCCAGCCACCCTGCCATCTGTTCTGTGGCTCCCACTGGTGAGGTCGATTCCAGCACCACCAGCGCGCCTTTTTTTAGTACTGGCGCAATGGACTCGGCAGCGGCTTTAACGTAACGCAGATCAGGCTCATGATCGCCTTTAAAAGGCGTCGGGACAGCAATCAGGTAAGCATCAGCCGTCAGCGGACGAGTAACGGCCCGTAAATAGCCATTTTCAACTGCAGTTTTCACTACGTTATCTAAATCAGGCTCAACAATGTGGATTTCCCCACGGTTGATGGTATCCACAGCATGCTGATTAACATCAACGCCAATGACTTGGCACTGACGGGAAGCAAAAGCTGCGGCGGTAGGTAAACCGATATAGCCCAAGCCAACAACGGATATAGTTGTAAAACTCATGATGTTACCTGACTCTGTTTCAATGCATTCAAAATTCGGTGACAGGCCTTGCCATCACCATAAGGATTATGTGCACGACTCATGTTGTGATAACTCTGGTCGTCATGCAGCAGCTCATTAACTGCCGCAATAATTGCGTCTTCATGGGTACCCACTAAACGCACGGTTCCTGCTTCAACGGCTTCTGGCCGCTCTGTACTGTCACGCATTACCAGCACAGGTTTTCCTAAAGAAGGAGCCTCTTCCTGAATGCCTCCGGAGTCGGTCAGAATCAGCCAGGATTTATCCATCAGATAGACAAAGGGCAGATACTCCTGGGGTTCAATCAGAATCACGTTATCCACATGCCCCAGAATACGTCCCACGGGCTCACGAACGTTGGGGTTGAGATGTACCGGATACACGATCTGCACATTACTATGTTGTGACGCAATGGTCGCCAGTGCATGGCAGATACGCTCAAATCCGTTGCCGAAACTTTCCCGACGGTGCCCGGTGACCAGAATCATTTTTTTGCTGTTATCAAGAAACCCATGCTGTTGCTCAAGACGCTGGCGCAGAGAGGTCGTGGACAGCATACGGTCTCGCACAGTAATCAGGGCATCAATCACGGTATTTCCGGTAACGTAAATCTGTTTGTCCGAAATATTTTCCCGTAACAGATTTTGCCGTGAGTTTTCTGTCGGCGCAAAATGCCAGGTCGCAAGATGGCCTGCCAGAGTACGATTGGCTTCTTCAGGCCAGGGGGAATAGAGGTCACCCGTGCGCAGCCCAGCTTCAACGTGGCCCACTCGAATACGCTGATAAAAAGCCGCCAGACTGGCTGCAACAGTTGTGGTGGTATCGCCATGCACCAGAACCACATCAGGCTTAAATGACTCAAGAATTGGCTTTAAACCTTCCAAAATGCGACAGGTTATTTCCGTCAGTCCCTGTCCTGGTTGCATGATATTCAGATCATAATCCGGCTTAATCGAAAACAGGTTTAACACCTGATCTAACATCTCACGATGTTGTGCCGTTACACAGACTTTCGCTTCAAAAAATGCATCTTTTGCTAATGCATCCACCAAAGGTGCCATTTTAATGGCCTCTGGTCGTGTTCCAAAAACAGTTAACACTTTCACGGCGATTCTCTTAGGTTGGAAAGGTGGGAGCCATCCTTTATCACCCACCAGGAAAAGTCTCTATAACGTTTTTTGACGGCGAGCCAGGGCGACGCCTGCACCGATAAGCGCCCCTACAGTCCCCCACATAATCATCAGGAATGCACGGCGAGGGCTGTCGCGTTTCACTGGCTCTTCTGGGGTACGTAAATAACGGTAGGTTTGAAAATGAGAATCAAGGGAAGGCTCCGTACTCAGTACGTTTAACAATGCCACATTTTGGTCATAATCAATATCTGAGGTTGGGCCCATTGCCTGAAGATTTTCCAGACGAGCCTGTAGCATTGGACGTCCCAGCATAAACATTTCTGAGTCAGGGATTTCGTCAGCGGGTATCCCAGTCTGGCTGCGATTGATATTTTGTTGTTCAGCGATCCTTAACGCCTCTTTGACACTCTTCAGTTTGCGATCAAAGAGAGCCTGGGCAACCGCCTCCTGCCGCTTAACCTGTGCATTTAGCTGTGTGGTACGTGCAGCCCAGCGCCCCAAGAGTTCACCATTGAGATGGCGAGTGGCTCGTGCGCTGGAAAAATCCACATACTGACGTAAGAGGCTATTCGAGTCTGAAGCAGTTTCAGCCACCAGTCTGACACTGTCATCAAGATTCCTGCTCGCATCACCTGGCGTAAACTGAATATTATTAATGAGCTCATCCAGTAATGCGGCATCGGCCCGACTGTCTCCCTCCAGACGCTGCTTGTAATAATCGCTCTGTAGCCAAAAATCACGTCGAGTATCATAAGCTGAAAGCTGCCGTAAAAACGCTTTATAAACCTGGTCCATTACCGAAGGCTGATCTGCAGAAACGAGATCCCCACGCAAGTCCTGATTACGCAAAAATTGCTGTTGAGTATAGTAAGGCCCCAGCATATTCACTGTAGGGCCGTCGGTAATTGCCGTCGCACTCCACTCTTGTTTAGCCAAAAAACCATAGAGCAGAGCACTGGCAGCAAAAAGGACCGCGATGCTAACAATCCAGAGCTTCCCTTGCCACAGCGTGCGGAATAAACCACGAATATCCAGCTCATTGTCTATCACCGGTTGTCTGTCTGGTCTGTACTCTTGCATCACTTCCCCTGTTTATCAGGTTAAATTTTTACGCCGCTGACACTGTTTCTGCGGGTCCGACGTTTATGGCGTCTGATAAATCGCGCCACTTTCCAGGCACGCTTAATACAAAAATCATACAGCACAAACGCAAGCAAAAATAATGCCAACATGAACCATTCAGGAATGAATTTTACGTATTCACCAATAATACCAACCGCCGCCAGCACAACGGCAGCAAACGTAATCAGCACAAAAGCCTGACGCGACGTAAAGCCTGCACGCATAATCAAGTGATGAATATGCTGACGGTCAGGAGAGAAGGGACTCATACCTTTTCTGAGGCGACGATACATAATCGCAACCATGTCCATTAATGGAATAGCGATAATCCATAACGCTGTTACTGGGCTGATTGGATGTGTTTCTCCCTGTGTTGTCTCCAGCAGTATCCAAATAACAGTGAAGCCAATCAAAGTACTACCCGCATCGCCCATAAACACTTTAAAACGGTGCCCCAGGATTCCCAGATTTAATAAAATATAAGGTAAAATCGCAGCAATCATCGCGAAGCACAGCATCGCGAGGCTGTACTGTCCTGATAATGTGAGAATAATCCCTAAAGCCGCAAAAGATACCGACGACAGTCCACCTAATAAGCCGTCAATACCATCCACCATATTAAAAGCATTGATGGCTGCCCATACCGCAAACAAGGTGAGGAAATAACCAAACGGCCCCAGCGTCATTTCCCAATTGCCGAATATATGACCCAGACTAGCCAGATGAAGACCAGCAAAACACATCATAACTATGCCGATAATAGCTTGAATAGAGGCGCGAATTTTCACACTAATATCAAAGCGATCATCCAATGCGCCAATAAAGACCAGAACACCGGCACAGAAGATATAAAGAGAGGCATGGGGGATGTAGTACTGAGTGATAAAAAAAGTAAAACAGATACCTGCGTAAACTGAGATGCCTCCGACCAGTGGAATCAATCCCTGATGGCGTTTACGGTAATTGGGTTTATCAACCAAACCGATTTTTTTAGCCACAGTACGTGCAAAAAAAATGAACACAGTTGTGAATACAAAAATCAGGGTTAGATCAGTTCCGGCATTAATTAAGTTCACAATGCAAGCTCTCTGAAAAAGATGCAGTTATAAGGTTAACATAGTCGAAGATAATTCCGTCCTGAGATGAGTTAACATCAGCTATTGCAGGATAATGTATTTATTTACTTGTTAATCAAGTTGTCAATCGCATTTACAATAACCACATCGGTCCATGATAATTGGTTGCTTATCGTATCTGTGTATAAAGAAAAACGCCACGACTTAGCGTGGCGTTTTCTGTATATTTATCAATTAGGAGCGCTTCATCATATCGAAGAATTCATCGTTGGTCTTCGTCATCGCCAATTTATTGATCAAGAACTCCATTGCATCAATCTCACCCATCGGATGAATAATTCTGCGCAGTATCCACATCTTCTGTAGTTCTTCCTGAGATGTGAGCAGTTCTTCTTTACGGGTACCGGAACGGTTGTAGTCAATAGCCGGGAAGACACGTTTTTCAGCAATCTTACGCGAAAGGTGCAGTTCCATATTGCCAGTACCTTTAAACTCTTCATAGATAACTTCATCCATTTTAGAGCCGGTATCCACCAACGCAGTGGCGATAATCGTCAGGCTACCACCTTCTTCGACGTTACGTGCAGCACCAAAGAAACGCTTTGGACGATGCAGGGCATTGGCATCAACCCCGCCCGTCAGGACTTTACCAGAAGCCGGTACCACGGTGTTATAAGCGCGCGCCAGACGGGTAATGGAGTCAAGCAGAATGATGACGTCTTTTTTATGTTCCACCAGACGTTTGGCTTTTTCGATAACCATTTCAGCAACCTGAACATGACGCGAAGCTGGTTCGTCAAAGGTAGAGGCAACAACCTCACCTTTTACCAGACGCTGCATTTCAGTTACTTCTTCTGGGCGTTCATCGATAAGTAAAACCATCAACACACAATCAGGATGGTTATAGGCAATGCTCTGGGCAATATTCTGCAACAGCATTGTTTTACCGGCTTTCGGTGGTGCCACAATAAGGCCACGCTGACCACGACCAATCGGTGATGCTAAATCCAGGACACGCGCTGTTAAATCTTCAGTTGACCCGTTACCGCGCTCCATACGCAAACGTGAATTCGCATGCAGAGGAGTTAAGTTTTCAAAGAGGATTTTATTACGGGCGTTTTCCGGTTTGTCGTAGTTAACTTCGTTAACTTTCAGTAGCGCAAAATAACGCTCACCCTCTTTTGGCGGGCGAATCTTACCAGAAATGGTATCCCCGGTGCGGAGGTTAAAACGACGGATTTGGCTGGGAGAAACATAGATATCATCAGGACCGGCGAGGTAGGAACTGTCTGCTGAGCGGAGGAATCCAAATCCATCCTGCAGTATTTCCAGTACACCATCACCAAAGATGTCTTCACCACTCTTAGCATGTTGCTTCAGGATGGCAAAAATAATGTCCTGCTTACGCATACGAGCCAGATTTTCCAGCCCCATACTTTCGCCGAGAGTAATCAGTTCAGAAACCGGCGTATTCTTTAATTCGGTAAGATTCATAATGGTGGGTTCTTAAACTCGGGGGAGATCTCAAACTTATTTCGTGAATGGTATGGCAGAAGAGTCCATGCCTGTTAAGTGGTCACCATGCATGTCTTATCGCTGCCTGGTCCTAAGAAAAACACAGAACTGAAACGATTGAATGAATGATAAACCCGGAACCGGTTATGCATCCTTTATTTGCTGGCAAAGAAAATATATCAAACAGCATATAGATAGGAGGCACTGGGTATTGCTAAAGATTTAAACTACAAGACAAGTTCAAAAAGCAGTGGAGATAACTTAGCACGACTAAAGCCGGGCGTCCAGCAGCTAACAAAAAAAGTCAACCCTGAACGCACCGGAACAAAATTTCATTATGCCAGGTTAGCATCCAAAAATTCTTTCAACTGGCCTTTTGATAATGCACCGACCTTAGTTGCGGCAACTTCACCATTCTTAAACAACAGCAAAGTCGGTATGCCACGAATACCGTATTTAGGTGCAGTACCTGGGTTCTCGTCAATATTGAGTTTAGCCACAGTCAACTGCCCTTGGTATTCCTCGGCAATTTCACTAAGGATTGGGGCAATCATTTTACAAGGACCACACCACTCAGCCCAGAAATCAACTAACGTTACGCCATCAGCTTTCAGAACGTCTGTCTCGAAACTGTCATCTGTCAGGTGAATAATTTTATCGCTCATGTTCTACTCCACAGGATTATGTCTACCTTGTTGGTGTAGTATTAACCAACGCAGGATGACTTTATTTCACTCCGTTTATTTCAACGGATGTGCTTTCGTAAAGCAATAGTAAACTGATATTCTACCACACTATGAGCAAAACACATTTGACTGAAAAGAAGTTTTCCGACTTCGCCCTGCACCCTAAAGTGGTTGAAGCCCTTGAAAAAAAAGGATTTCATAACTGCACTCCTATTCAGGCATTAGCACTTCCGCTAACGCTTGCGAATCGTGACGTGGCAGGGCAGGCGCAAACTGGTACCGGCAAAACGATGGCGTTTCTTACGTCAACGTTCCATTATTTACTCTCTCACCCCGCTTCAGAGAACCGTCAGGTGAATCAGCCACGAGCATTGATCATGGCACCGACCCGCGAATTAGCGGTGCAGATTCACTCTGATGCAGAGCCCCTGGCAGCAGCAACAGGCCTCAAACTGGGGCTGGCTTATGGTGGCGACGGCTACGATAAACAGCTTAAAGTTCTGGAAAACGGTGTTGATATCCTGATTGGCACCACGGGTCGTTTAATCGACTATGCCAAACAGAATCATATTAATTTGGGTGCGATTCAGGTCGTTGTTCTGGATGAAGCCGATCGCATGTACGATTTAGGCTTTATTAAAGATATTCGTTGGCTGTTCCGTCGTATGCCGCCGGTGACCCAGCGCCTTAACATGCTGTTCTCCGCAACGCTTTCTTATCGAGTCAGGGAACTGGCATTTGAACAAATGAACAATGCGGAATACGTCGAAGTAGAACCGGAGCAAAAAACGGGACACCGCATCAAAGAAGAACTGTTCTACCCTTCCAATGAAGAAAAAATGCGTTTATTGCAGACGCTAATTGAAGAAGAGTGGCCAGATCGGGCTATCATTTTCGCGAATACCAAGCACCGTTGCGAGAGTATTTGGGGACATTTAGCGGCGGACGGTCATCGTGTAGGTCTGCTTACTGGTGATGTTGCGCAGAAAAAACGCCTGCGGATCCTTGAAGCCTTTACCCGCGGTGATTTAGATATTTTAGTCGCCACCGATGTCGCGGCGCGAGGTTTACATATCCCTGCCGTAACCCACGTATTTAATTATGACCTTCCTGATGATTGTGAAGACTATGTGCATCGTATTGGTCGTACTGGTCGGGCGGGCGCTAGCGGCCACTCAATCAGCCTGGCATGTGAAGAGTATGCGCTGAATCTTCCCGCGATTGAGACTTATATTGGGCACTCAATTCCCGTCAGCAAGTATAATTCTGACGCATTACTAAATGATCTGCCTGCACCAAAACGTCTGTCTCGTAGTCGTCCAGGCAACAGTCAGCGCCGGGGAAATGGTAATTCAGCACCCCGTAATAATCGTCGACGCACAGGTTAAAATGTTATGACAGGCTCGGCCTCACTGTATGCAGCAATCGATTTAGGTTCTAACAGTTTTCATATGCTTGTAGTACGTGAGGTAGCGGGCAGTATCCAAACCCTCTCCCGCATCAAGAGAAAAGTACGTCTTGCTGCTGGTTTGAACCATGACAACGTACTTTCTGTTGAAGCTATGGAGCGCGGCTGGCAATGTTTGCGCCTCTTCGCTGAACGTTTACAAGACATTCCCCAAGACCAAATGCGGGTTGTAGCCACAGCCACTCTGCGCCTGGCAGTCAATGCCGATGTGTTTCTTGCTAAAGCTCAGGAGATTCTTTCCTGTCCCGTGCAAGTTATCCGTGGCGAAGAAGAAGCCCGTTTGATTTATCAAGGCGTGGCTCATACCACGGGCGGAGCTGACCAGCGGCTGGTCGTCGATATTGGTGGAGCCAGTACCGAACTGATTGCTGGCAACGGGGCTCAGGCAACCGCATTATTTAGCCTGTCGATGGGGTGTGTGACCTGGCTTGAACGTTTTTTTAGCGACAGAAATCTCACTCAAGAGAACTTCATTGCCGCGGAAGCGGCTGCCAGTGAGACGCTGGAACCGGTGATTGACGAGCTGAAACATCAGGGCTGGAAAGTCTGTGTCGGCGCATCAGGAACGGTGCAGGCACTGCAAGAAATCATGATGGCCCAGGGTATGGATGAACGTATTACCCTGCCTAAATTACAACAACTCAAGCAACGAGCCATTCAGTGCGGCCGGCTTGAAGAGCTCGAAATTGAGGGGCTGACGCTGGAGCGAGCTTTAGTATTCCCCAGTGGCCTCGCTATCCTGATCGCCATTTTCAAACGGCTGGATATAGAGTGCATGACCCTTGCGGGCGGTGCCTTACGGGAAGGGTTAGTCTATGGCATGTTACACTTGGCGGTGAGCCAGGAAATTTGCCAGAGAACCTTACAAACTGTCCAGCGTCGCTTCCTGGTCGATACCCATCAGGCAAAACGTGTTGCACAGTTGGCTGAAAATTTTGCGACCCAGGTTGCGCAAAGCTGGGAACTGGACAGCCTGAGTCAGCAGTTACTGGCCAGTAGCGCATTGTTGCATGAAATCGGTTTGAGTATTGATTTCAAACATGCACCCCAGCATGCATCTTACCTGGTCCGTAATCTCGATTTACCGGGTTATACACCGTCCCAGAAAAAACTGCTGTCGACGTTGTTACTCAACCAGACCAACACCATTGACCTGTCATCCCTGCATCAGCAAAATGCGGTACCACCACGGATTGCGGAACGACTTTGCCGTTTGTTACGGTTGGCCATCGTCTTTGCTAACCGCCGCAGGGACGATACATTGCCCCTTATCACCCTAAATACTCAGGGTGAAACCCTTGAACTGTCCCTGCCGGATAACTGGCTCAGTAACCATCCCCTCGGGGCAGAGCTACTGGAACAGGAAACCTTGTGGCAGAGTTATGTCCACTGGCCTTTGCGGGTAAATTAAGTCAATTTTTCTTCGCTTTTGCCAGCATTTCACGAATGCTGGCAACGTTATTCTGCCCTTTTTTCATGCGTTCTTCCGCAGAAACGGTCTTGCGTTCGGTTTCCCATAACAGGTCATCCTGGGGTAACTCCAGCAGGAAACGACTCGGTTCCGGGCGTACCAGTTCGCCATACTGACGCCGTTCCTTACAGAGTGTAAAGGTCAGCTCTTTCTGGGCTCGGGTTATCCCCACATAGGCCAGGCGGCGTTCTTCATCCACATTATCCTCATCAATACTGCTTTGATGTGGCAGCAATCCTTCCTCCATTCCCACCAGATAAACATAGGGAAATTCCAGCCCTTTAGAGGCATGGAGGGTCATCAGCTGAACCTGATCAGCAGTTTCATCACTCTCACCGCGTTCCATCATATCCCGTAAGGTAAAACGCGTGACAACTTGCGTCAGGGTCATCGGTTCATCCAGATCGGTGCCTTCGAGCATGTCAGTCATCCAGCTAAACAGCTGGTTGACGTTCTTCATACGCATTTCCGCAGCCTTCGGCCCTGGGGAGGTTTCATACAACCAGCTTTCATAATCAATACCATGAATCAGGTCACGTACAGCAGCAATGGGTTCACGTTCAGAAAGTCGCGTTATATCCTGTAACCAGTGCGTAAAACGCTGTAGCGCTTCCAGACCACGGCCATTCAGCGTCTGCTCCAGCCCGAGGTCAAAACTGGCGTTAAACAGGCTTTTATTCCGCCCGGCGGCCCAGTCACCTAGCTTCTGCAACGTTGCCGGACCAATTTCACGCCGTGGGGTATTCACAATGCGCAAAAAGGCACTGTCGTCATCGGGGTTAGTCAGGACACGTAAGTAAGCCAACAGGTCTTTAATTTCCGGCCGTGAGAAAAAGGATGTCCCCCCAGATATACGATAGGGAATGCGGTTTTGCATCAGCATTTTTTCAAACACCCGGGATTGATGATTACCGCGATACAGAATCGCGTAATCACCATAGGATGTCTTATTAATAAAGTGATGCGCAATAAGCTCCCCGATAACCCGTTCAGCTTCGTGTTCTTCGTGATTAGCGCTGACGACTTTTAACTCGCACCCATAGCCAAGTTCTGAGAACAGACGTTTTTCAAATACATGCGGGTTATTAGCAATCAAAATATTTGCTGCTTTAAGAATACGTCCCGAGGATCGATAGTTCTGCTCAAGCTTAATCACTTGCAGTGCTGGAAAATCTTTATTCAATAGCACCAGATTCTGTGGTCTGGCACCGCGCCAGGAGTAGATAGACTGGTCATCATCCCCCACTACCGTAAAGCGAGCTCTCGCCCCTGCAAGGAGCTTTACCAGCTCATACTGGATAGTGTTGGTATCCTGATACTCATCCACCAGCAAATAACGGATACGATTTTGCCAGCGTTCCCGCACGTCTTCATTTTGTTGGAGCAACAGAGTAGGAAGCAGAATAAGGTCATCAAAATCAAGCACATTACAAGATTTCAGATGACTATCATAAAGCCCGTAGCAATGGGCAAAAATACGATCTCGTTCCCCTTTTGCCTGGGCAGCGGCGCCCGCGGGGGTCAGTAAATCATTTTTCCAGTTAGAAATCGTCGAGACCAGCTGCTTTAGTAAAACTTTATCGTCTTCAATCAGCCCTTCCGTTAGCTCTTTGAGTAACGCCATTTGGTCCGTGTCATCAAACAGTGAGAAGTTGGCTTTGATCCCCAGCGCCTTATATTCTCGCTTAATGATTTCCAGCCCGAGGGTATGAAAAGTGGCAATCATTAAACCGCGAGCTTCTTTACGGCCAAGGGTCTGGGCAACACGCTCTTTCATCTCGCGCGCGGCCTTGTTGGTAAAGGTTACCGCAGCAATATGGCGGGCCTGATATCCACACTCACGGATCAAATACGCGATTTTGTTAGTGATAACGCGAGTTTTACCTGAGCCGGCACCGGCTAAAACCAGGCAGGGCCCAGTGACAAATTCGACGGCTTGTTGTTGGCCTGGGTTTAAACGCATAAAGTCACTCAATGAAAGTCAGGAGGGAAGAAAAACAGCGTGGTAGTATAGCGAGCGAAATCCACATGACTCAAGGCAACATCATGGCAAAAACAGCAGCAGCACTACATATCCTTGTTAAAGAAGAGAAACTTGCCCAGGAAATTCTCACTCAGCTACAAAATGGTGGGGACTTTGAAAAACTGGCTAAGAAACACTCCACGTGCCCATCCGGGAAAAAAGGAGGGCACTTGGGTGAGTTCCGCAAGGGTCAGATGGTTCCGGCATTTGATAAAGTAGTTTTTTCCTGCCCAGTACTGGAACCCTATGGTCCTCTGCACACGCAGTTTGGTTACCACATTATCAAAGTGTTGTACCGTAACTAAGCTCGCAGCCCGTCAGGCGCGGGAAAAAGATAACGGGCCACGAAGCAGGCAGGGCTGTTGAAATAGGACACCCTGTTGATGAAAACCCTGCCTGCTATATGCAAGATACCCGCACGATAGATCCTCTCACTCACGCTGAGTGCTCTTCCTTCCCCGGTTGTAATTCTTGCTTCATCACATGTGTGCCAATTGCCATCTGGAAGACCTTAAAGATAAAGCCATTCACAAAGGTGGTGAATGTCAGGGTGATAAACGCTGTCATGATCCAGTCAATCACCGGCATCCCGCTCTGCAGCAAACTGGGCCGATAAACCAGCATTCCGGCAAAGACCACCCAATGGCTCAGGCAGTAAAAACACTGAAAAAGATGGCCTAGCATGGCGCTTTTTTTAGTCGTCCAGCGACGCAGGCCTGCAAATAGTTCGGTCTGGGTAATGGTCATGGAAATGCTGGCCGCTGCCAGTGCTATCATCAGACAGACAGATAAGTTAGCAATAAATTCTGAAGTCATACATTTTGCCCCTTTTCATTGAAATAACTGATGAAATCGCTTCCTATATCCTGCAGTGTCAGTTGTCTGAAGCGTGCCATTATTTGTGCTTCTGCCTCACTGAATGTCTCCGACATCATACGATTCACCCCTTTTTCGACCAGACATGCAGGGTTATCACTACGATTACCCAGGGCAAAAAGTCCCGGAGCCCCGAGAGCCTGGTAGATATCGTACAGGCTGACCTCACTGGCTGCCCGACATAGCCGCCAGCCACCGTGGTGCCCTTTTACCGCACAAACGATGCCGTTCTCACGCAGGCCAGCGAGAAGCTTCCTGATAAAGGCTGGATTGCCTTGAATAAATTCGCCCATCTGTTCAGAAGTTAACGGTTTATTCGCCTGCTCAAGATGTAGCAGGATATGAAGTGTGGCGGAGAATGAGTTATTTGTTTTCATGTAACTTACAATATTACATAAAATAAGGTAACGCAAGACCTGCCCTGAATTTCAGAGCCATGTAGTGAGCGACCGTAAAAACGGGATTTTTTGCCACGTTTAAAATACAAAAAGGGGAAAACAATGTTTTCCCCTTTTATCAAATAATTGAACCACGCAATGTCACGTCAAAACTGCCGTCGTTAATTATTCAGCAACAGCAATACGTTTCATATCAGTCATGTAACCGCGCAGTTTTTTACCCACTTTTTCGATAGCATGGCTACGGATGGCTTCATTCACATCACGCAGCTGTGCATTATCAACGGTGGTCGCCGGGGCTTCTTTGCCCAAATCACCCACCTGCAGTGTTTTCATGAAATCTTTCAGCAGTGGCACTGCAGCATAAGAGAACAGATAGTTACCGTATTCTGCCGTGTCAGAGATAACGACGTTCATCTCATACAGACGTTTACGCGCGATGGTGTTCGCGATCAGTGGCAGTTCATGCAAAGATTCGTAATATGCTGACTCTTCAATAATGCCCGCATCAACCATGGTTTCAAATGCCAGTTCAACCCCTGCTTTTACCATGGCAATCATGACCACACCTTGATCAAAATAAGTTTGCTCTGCAATTTTCCCTTCAAACTGTTGAGCCGTTTCAAATGCTGTTTTGCCGGTCTCTTCACGCCAGGTCAGCAGTTTTTTATCGTCATTCGCCCAGTCAGCCATCATACCGGAAGAGAACTCACCGGAGATGATGTCATCCATGTGTTTCTGGAACAGTGGGGCCATAATGACTTTCAATTGCTCGGACAGGGCATTGGCACGGATTTTAGCCGGGTTAGAGAGGCGATCCATCATCAGTGTGATGCCACCTTGTTTCAGCGCCTCAGTGATGGTTTCCCAGCCGAACTGAATCAGTTTCTCTGCATAAGCTGGGTCAGTGCCTTCGGCAACCAGCTTATCAAAACACAGCAGAGAACCAGCTTGCAGCATGCCACACAGAATGGTTTGCTCGCCCATCAGGTCAGATTTAACTTCAGCCACAAAGGAAGATTCCAGAACACCAGCACGGTGGCCGCCGGTTGCCGCGGCCCAGGCTTTAGCAATCGCCATGCCTTCACCTTTAGGGTCATTTTCCGGGTGAACCGCAATCAACGTCGGCACACCAAAACCACGTTTGTACTCTTCACGGACTTCAGTACCCGGACATTTCGGGGCCACCATCACCACGGTGATATCCTTACGGATCTTCTCACCGACTTCAACGACGTTGAAACCATGAGAATAACCCAGTGCAGCACCTTCTTTCATCAGCGGCTGTACGGCCTGAACAACAGCGGAGTGCTGCTTATCTGGCGTCAGGTTAACCACCAAGTCCGCCTGGGGGATCAGCTCTTCATAGGTACCCACTTTAAAACCGTTTTCAGTCGCTTTACGCCATGATGCACGTTTCTCAGCAATCGCTTCTGCGCGCAAGGCATAAGCCACGTCCAGACCTGAGTCACGCATATTCAGACCTTGGTTAAGTCCCTGCGCGCCACAACCGACAATAACCACTTTTTTGCCTTTGAGGTAGTTGGCTTCATCGGCGAATTCATCACGCCCCATAAAGCGACATTTACCTAACTGCGCCAACTGCTGACGCAGGTTCAAAGTATTGAAATAATTAGCCATTGTCGAACTCCGTGATTGTCGTGTGGTACTGCTTGTTTCGGTATGCAGCTTGCTTGTGCTGCCTTGAATAAACTTACTATATGACAGGAAAAGCGTTGCTTAAATTGATATATTAACAACGCCGTATTGCAATATATGCAATGGAAAATAAGGAGAGACATCTATGGACTTACGTGACCTGAAAACCTTTCTGCACTTAGCGGAAAGTCGCCATTTTGGTCGTAGCGCACGCGCGATGCATGTCAGTCCCTCCACACTGTCGCGCCAGATCCAAAGATTAGAAGAACAGCTAAATCAACCGCTTTTCGTCCGGGATAACCGCACCGTCACCCTGACCGAAGCCGGTGAACAATTACGCCAGTTTGCCCAGCAAACCTTGCTGCAGTATCAACAAATGCGTCACACGCTGGGTCAACAAGGGCCGTCACTGAGTGGTGAACTCCATCTTTTCTGTTCAGTAACAGCGGCTTATAGCCATTTACCCCCCATTCTTGACCGTTTCAGAGCAGAGCATCCTTCCGTTGAGATAAAACTGACCACCGGCGATGCCGCCGATGCCGTTGAAAAGGTCGACTCTGGAGAAGCGGATATCGCCATTGCCGGGAAACCAGAAACACTCCCCCCAGGGGTGGCATTTTCAATACTGGAAGATTTAGCCGTCGTATTAATTGCCCCTGCTTTACCCTGCCCAGTACGAGCCCAAACCCAGCAGCCAATGCCAGACTGGACAAAAATCCCCTTCATTCTTCCTGAACAAGGCCCGGTAAGGCGTCGTATTGAGCTCTGGTTCCGTCGCAAAAAGATCACTAATCCATTTATCTATGCCACGGTCGCCGGGCATGAAGCAATGGTCTCGATGGTTGCGCTGGGTTGTGGTATCGCCCTGATCCCCGAAATAGTGCTGGAAAACAGCCCGGAACCGGTACGGAATCGAGTGCTGATTATTGATAGAAGTAATGAAAATATGCCGTTTGAGTTAGGTGTCTGTGTACAAAAAAAGCGACTCAATGAGCCGCTTATCAGTGCATTCTGGAAGCTATTACCAGCTAACCACTAACCCGCAAGGAAGAACCGGAAGGCTGGATTCTGGGTTTCGTCATGGCACTCGTAACCCAATTCATTCAAACGGGTTTCAAAATCAGGCTCGTTCTCACCCAACTCAAACGCCGCCAGTACACGGCCATGGTCTGTTCCGTGACTGCGATAATGGAACAAAGAGATATTCCAGTGGGTGCCCAGCGTGGTTAAGAACTTCAGTAATGCGCCCGGAGACTCGGGGAATTCAAAACTGTATAACCGTTCGCGCAGAGGTTTAGACGGACGCCCTCCCACCATATAACGCACATGGAGCTTGGCCATTTCATCATCAGAAAGGTCAACCACACTATAACCACCAGCACTCAGCAATTCGATGATTTCACGGCGTTCTTCAATGCCCCGGGTCAAACGCACACCGACAAAAATGCAGGCATCATCAGAGCTGGCATAACGGTAGTTAAACTCAGTGACTGAACGACCTCCCAGTAAGTGGCAGAATTGCAGGAAGCTGCCTTTTTGCTCAGGAATAGTGACGGCCAGCAAAGCTTCGCGCTGTTCACCCAGCTCACAACGCTCAGATACATAACGTAAGCCATGGAAGTTGACATTCGCCCCAGACAAAACATGTGCCAGGCGTTCACCACGAATCTGATGTTGCTGAATATATTTTTTCATTCCTGCCAGGGCTAAAGCACCTGAAGGTTCAGCAATGGCACGAACGTCTTCAAACAGATCCTTCATGGCGGCACAAATAGCATCGCTGTCTACGGTAATGATGTCATCAAGATACTCCTGACACAGGCGGAAGGTTTCATCCCCGATACGTTTGACCGCAACACCTTCGGCAAAGAGCCCTACCCGTGACAGTTCTACAGGCTCACCTGCATCCAGGGCCGCTTTCAGGCAGGCTGAATCCTCGGCTTCAACCGCGATCACTTTAATCTGAGGCATCAGTTGCTTAATTAGTACCGCAACGCCTGCAACCAGCCCACCGCCCCCGACAGGAACAAAGATACGATCAAGGTGTGCATCTTGTTGCAGCAGTTCTAATGCCAGTGTGCCCTGCCCGGCAATCACCGCAGGGTGATCAAAAGGTGGCACATAGGTAAACCCCTGGCTTTGAGAGAGGGCAATGGCCTTAGTTTTTGCCTCATCAAAATTAGCCCCGTACAGCAAAACCTCACCACCGAATGCACGCACGGCATCCACTTTGATATCCGCGGTGGCAACAGGCATCACGATAAGCGATTTAATGCCAAGCCGTGATGAGGAAAGCGCGACGCCCTGAGCATGGTTACCCGCAGAGGCAGTGATAACCCCACTGGCTTTCTGCTCCTGGGTCAGGCCGGAAATCATCGAATAGGCTCCACGTAGCTTAAAACTATGTACGGGCTGCCTGTCTTCTCGTTTAACCAGAATCACGTTATCCAGCCGGGAAGAAAGTTTCTCCATCTTCTGCAAGGGCGTTATCTGGGCAACTTCATACACCGGCGCACGTAACACAGCACGCAGATATTCTGCCCCACAAGGAGCATCGGGTAGAGCCTGTGACTCAGCCATACTAACCCCCAAGCTTACTTTTATCTCTCACCGCACCTTTGTCAGCACTGGTGGCAAGGCTTGCATAAGCGCGTAACGCGAAAGAAACTTCACGTTTACGATCCCGAGGTGTCCATGCCTTATCCCCCCGCGCCTCTTGTGCAAGGCGGCGTTCAGCCAGTGACGCATCAGAAACCTCAAGCTGGATGCTACGGGATGGGATATCAATGGCAATCATGTCGCCATCTTCAATCAGACCGATATTACCGCCACTGGCAGCTTCCGGTGACACGTGACCAATCGACAGACCTGACGTACCGCCCGAGAAACGACCATCCGTCAACAGTGCACAAGACTTTCCTAAGCCCATCGACTTCAGGAAAGAGGTTGGATAGAGCATCTCTTGCATACCCGGGCCGCCCTTGGGTCCTTCATAGCGAATGACCACGACATCCCCCGCAACAACCTGCCCTCCCAGAATAGCTTCAACAGCATCATCCTGGCTTTCATACACTTTTGCCGGGCCACGGAATATCAGGCTGCCATCATCAACACCGGCAGTTTTTACAATACAACCATTTTCCGCGAAGTTACCGTACAGAACGGCAAGCCCCCCATCCTGGCTATAGGCATACTCTTTAGAACGGATGCAGCCCTCTTGACGGTCAGTGTCCAGGGTATCCCAGCGACAAGACTGCGAAAATGCTTTAGTGGTGCGGATACCGGCAGGCCCTGCCATGAACATGCTTTTTACGGAATCATCAGAGGTTTGCATCACATCGTATTGCGCAAGGGTTTCTTGCAGCGTCAGACCCAACACATTGCTCACATTACGGTTAAGCAGTCCGGCACGGTCTAACTCACCCAGGATGCCGAGAACGCCCCCTGCACGGTGAACATCTTCCATATGATACTTTGGTGTACTCGGAGCGACTTTACACAGCTGAGGAACTTTACGGGATAACTGGTCAATATCCGTCATAGTAAAGTCGATTTCAGCTTCCTGAGCTGCCGCCAGTAAGTGCAGAACGGTATTCGTGGACCCGCCCATGGCAACATCCAGCGTCATCGCATTCTCAAAGGCAGCTTTGCTTGCAATATTGCGTGGCAAAGCCGAAGCATCATCTTGCTCGTAATAACGCTTGGCCAGTTCGACGATGCGTTTACCTGCATTAAGGAACAATGCTTTACGATCAGAATGCGTTGCCAGTAGCGATCCGTTACCCGGCTGTGACAAGCCTAATGCTTCAGTCAGGCAGTTCATGGAGTTTGCCGTAAACATACCGGAGCAGGAGCCGCAAGTGGGGCAAGCAGAGCGTTCAACTTGATCGCTCTGCTCATCACTGATATTTGGGTTGGCCCCCTGGATCATGGCATCAACCAAGTCCAGTTTGATTATCTGATCAGACAGTTTGGTCTTACCCGCTTCCATTGGGCCACCGGAAACAAAGATAACCGGAATATTGAGGCGTAGTGCCGCCATCAGCATCCCTGGGGTAATTTTATCGCAGTTAGAAATACAGACCATCGCATCAGCACAGTGGGCATTAACCATATACTCTACGGAGTCGGCAATCAGTTCGCGTGAAGGTAAGGAATAGAGCATTCCCCCATGTCCCATGGCGATACCGTCATCCACTGCGATGGTATTAAATTCTTTTGCCACACCACCTGAAGCTTCGATTTGTTCAGCGACCAGCTTACCCAAATCGCGTAAATGAACGTGCCCTGGCACAAATTGGGTAAATGAGTTCACAACCGCAATGATAGGTTTGCCAAAATCGGCATCTGTCATTCCAGTTGCGCGCCATAAGGCACGGGCACCAGCCATATTACGGCCATGCGTGGTGGTTGCGGAACGATACTTAGGCATGCTAATTACTCCAGTCTGTCAAAAAGCAGGCGGTCCATGCCGCCCGTCTGGTGTTGTTTTATTGCGCGTTAATAGGATCTAACCAGCCCCATTTATCTTCGGTTTCACCAGTGAACAGGCCGAAAAAGGCCTCCTGAACACGTTTGGTGACTGGGCCACAGCGACCGGCACCAACTTGGATACCATCAACGCTACGTACTGGCGTAATTTCTGCCGCAGTACCGGACATAAAGACTTCGTCCGCCAGATAGAGAGACTCGCGTGATAACACTTGTTCCCGAACCTCTATCCCTAAATCTTTAGCCAGTTTAATAATGGCATCACGTGTAATACCGGGTAAGGCGGAAGAGGTAAACGGTGGCGTGAAGATAACACCGTCTTTCACTTCAAACAGGTTTTCACCAGCACCTTCAGAGAGATAACCATTTACATCCAGTGCAATCCCTTCCTGATAACCGTGACGGCGGGCCTCACTGCCGACCAGTAATGAAGAGAGGTAGTTACCACCTGCTTTCGCGGCTGTCGGAATGGTATTTGGTGCAGCACGATTCCATGAGGAAACCATGGCATCAATGCCCTGATCCAGTGCTTCAGCCCCCAAATAAGCGCCCCACGGGAAAGCAGCAATAATGACATCGGTGGTGTAACCCTCAGGTGGATTAACCCCCATCCCTACATCCCCCACAAAGACCAGTGGGCGAATATAGGCACTGGTCAGGTTATTCTTACGCAGTACCGCACGACAGGCTTCCATCAGCTCATCTACAGTTTGTGATACCGGGAAACGATAAATTTTGGCTGAGTCATGCAAACGTTGCATATGCTCACGGTGGCGGAATACCACAGGCCCTTTGTGAGAGTCATAACAACGAATACCTTCAAAGACAGAGGTTCCGTAATGCAGCGCATGTGACATCACATGAACTTTCGCTTCGCCCCACGGCGTCATTTCCCCATTGAACCAAATGTAATCAGCTTTCTTGGTTGTCATGCTTTTATCCTTTTTACGCTTAAGCGCGAATTTGTTGTGATGCAGGTTGCTGAACTTCGACACAGGCAACATCAACCAGTTTGCTTAACTGGCTAAACAGTAGCTCTATTGGACGAAGGCTGGCGACAGTCAATTCAATGTTGATATTTTGAGGATTGACTGCACTCACCATATTCATTGAGCACACTTGAAAACCGCGGTGTCTCACTACGCGTAACACACGCTCTAATGTTTCTGGACGAAAACGGGCTTGCAGGGCAAGTTGATGCTGCATCATGAGTGTTTCTCCATCATTTGTGCGTTACTGGCGCCTGGCGGCACCAACGGCCAGACATTCTCGTACTCATCAATTGAAACATGAAGGATGTAAGGGCCGTCGCTGGTGAGCAAAGCATCAAGGGCGGCTTCTACCTGGTCTTTACGGGTAATGTGTTGTCCAGAGATATCAAACGCGCTGGCCAGTACAAGAAAGTCGGGGTTATCTGAGAGGTTGGTTTCACTATAACGTTCGTCAAAAAAGAGTTGTTGCCATTGCCGCACCATCCCCAGGCGCTGATTATCCAGTAGTAAAATTTTTACTGGCAGTTGCTTACGCTTTATGGTGCCCAGCTCCTGGATATTCATCATAAATGAACCATCCCCGGAAACGCAGATCACCGTATCCTCAGGCCTGGCAACCTGAGCGCCAACGGCGGCGGGTAAACCGAACCCCATGGTACCCAGTCCACTGGAAGTAATAAAATTCTCTGGCCGAGTAAAGGTCATATGTTGCGCTGTCCACATCTGATGCTGGCCGACATCCGTCGTGACGACACAATCCTGTGGTTTACGCTCAGAGAGTTGCTTGAGTAACAAAGGAGCATAGATAGGCGCGCCGGGATGATCATAGCGCCACTCATGTTCAGCTTTCAGAGTGGTAATATGCTGTTGCCATGGGGCAATCTGCAAGGGCTGTTGTAACGCATTGAGTAACTGACTTAACGACCCTTGCAGAGCGACGTGAGCCTGACGCAATTTGCTCAGTTCCGCCGGGTCAATATCCATATGAATCACTTGGGCATGGGGAGCAAAGGTATTCAGTTTTCCCGTCACACGGTCATCAAAACGGGCTCCTACAGCAATGAGCAAGTCACACTCTTGCACTGCAAGATTAGCCGCTTTAGTCCCATGCATTCCCAACATGCCGGTATAGAATGGATGTTCAGGTGATACTGCACCTAATCCTTTGAGGGTGACCGTAGAAGGCATATTCGTCACAGCGATAAATTCACGTAATGCTGGAACCGCCTGTGCCATGCCGACACCACCACCGATATACAGCATCGGTTTTTTCGCGGCCACTAACAACTCACGTGCTTGCTGAATCTCAGCCGCAGGTAATGGTTCCGCATCCGCGACGGCAGATAAGCAAGCTTCAAAGTCACCATCAGCCAGTTGAATATCTTTTGGAATATCCACTAATACCGGCCCAGGACGACCGCTGTTAGCTATCTCAAATGCTTGTGCCAGTATGCCAGGGAGCTCCTCAATCGATTCAACCAGGAAGCTGTGTTTAGTACAGGCTAGAGAGATTCCCAGTACATCCACTTCCTGGAAAGCGTCTGTTCCTATCAGAGCAGAGCCAACCTGCCCCGTCACTGCCACTATCGGTACGGAATCCAGCATGGCATCCGCCAGACCAGTAATCAGGTTAGTTGCACCTGGCCCTGATGTTGCTATACAGACGCCAGTTTTCCCGGTGGCACGTGCATAACCGATGGCAGCGATAACCGCCCCTTGCTCATGGCGGCACAGTAAGTGCTCCACACCGCCGTCATACAAAGCGTCGTATACCGGCATGATTGCGCCACCAGGATAACCGAAAACAGTGGTTACACCCTGTTCTCGCAACGCATGTACCACCCATTGCGCCCCATTCATAGTCACTTCCCCGTCTCAATACACGAGAAACAGAATTTTATGCTGCCACATAGAATCTGCCCTCATAATAAATTCTTTGCCAATAAAAAACCCCCGGACCTTTCGGTGCGGGGGTTTCTTTTCGATTAAGGCTTGATTTTTAAGCCTTTCTTTCTCCAAGTGCAGCCCCGCACGGTGGGATAATAATCACCACAATGCTAATCACGACTAGGCTAATCACTCGTAGAAGGGCTGTCATATTCTGTACGTTCTATCATCTTGCTCGAAGTAATGCCTACAGAGTTATCACAGAATTGGATAATAACACAAGATTTTTTTATAATGAAAACAAGGGAAGGAAAACGAATTTACACCAAAGGCATTGAATTTAAATAAAAAATAGGATTATTAAAATAATTTGCCAAACGAGGTAATAAACTGATTTTTTTGAAGCGCCAGAAAATAAATATCAAACCGGGACACTGCTCCCAAAAAAAATGTACTCCCGATTATAGGTGGAAAAATAATCAGACACCGATTCAATAATCCCAAAAGTATGATTTTTAACCGCAGTCTGGCGGGGCATGATGACCTTTTCATGGAGGAACAATGTCCCTGTCTGTTATTCATACCCGTGCAGCGTTAGGCGTGAGTGCACCTTTAGTCAGAGTAGAAGTCCATATTAGTCGGGGTCTGCCTGGCCTTACCCTGGTCGGGTTACCTGAAACTACGGTCCGGGAGGCCCGTGATAGGGTACGCAGTGCTATTATTAATAGCGGTTATACCTTCCCTGCTCGTAAGATAACTATCAACCTCGCTCCCGCAGACCTTCCCAAAGAAGGCGGGCGTTATGACCTCCCCATTGCATTAGGGCTACTCGCTGCGTCTGAGCAACTATGCACTGCAATCCTTGATCAGTATGAGTTTGTGGGTGAACTAGCACTGACAGGGGCATTACGCGGTGTCTCAGGCACGATTTCCGCTGCACTGGAGTCTATGAAAGCAGGCAGGTATCTGGTCAGTTCAATAGAAAATGCCGATGAGCTCGGATTAATAGAACAACCTGGTTGTTTGGTGGCACAGCACTTAACCGGGGTGTGTCACTGGCTTGAAGGTAAAGGCAGCCTGCAAAGGCCGAACGCCACGGAGCATCATTTTCCCTCCAGTGACAGCGACTTGAACGAAATCGTTGGTCAGACCCAGGGAAAGCGCGCCCTGGAGATCACGGCAAGCGGTGGCCACAATCTTTTACTGATAGGCCCCCCTGGTACAGGTAAAACCATGCTTGCCAGCCGACTCAATACCCTTCTTCCCCCACTGAGCAATGCGGAAGCCCTACAAAGCGCGGCTATCACCAGCTTGATACGGGCGTCATACTCCTGTCGTCAGTGGCGTCAGCGTCCATTCAGAGCACCTCACCATAGTGCTTCACTTAATTCCATGGTGGGTGGAGGAAGTCTGCCTCAACCCGGGGAAATTTCGCTGGCACACAATGGGGTATTATTTCTTGATGAACTGCCTGAATTCGACCGACGAGTACTGGACTCATTACGTGAACCAATAGAGTCAGGAGAGATACATATTTCTCGTACTCGTGCCAAGATAACCTATCCCGCCAGTTTTCAACTTATTGCCGCCATGAACCCAGGGCCTACTGGACATTACGAAGGGCAACACAACCGGGCCAGCCCTCAGCAAATCCTCCGCTACTTGGGGCGTCTGTCAGGGCCGTTTCTGGACCGTTTTGATCTCTCTGTTGAAATACCATTACTTTCCCCGGGAACACTCAGCAAGCCCCTTCATCATAGCGAATCCAGTATTGAGGTCAGGGCCCGTGTGATGGCCTGTAGGGAAAAACAGCTAGCACGTCAGCAAAAGCTCAATGCAGTACTGACCAACCATGAGGTTCGTGAATTCTGTAGACTTGAGCAGGAGGATGCCATATGGCTGGAAGAGACGCTGACAGCCCTGGGCCTGTCAGTAAGAGCATGGCAACGGTTATTAAAAGTCGCTCGCACCATTGCCGATATGCAACAGCAGGACAATATCCTCAGGGGACATTTACAAGAGGCTCTGGGGTACCGGGCGATAGATCGGTTGCTATTGCATTTACAGAGGCTGGCAGGGTAAGTCATTCACCCGTCGGGTTATCACTGCCGGTTCAGTGGCTACCATCGAAGAACAAGCCAGAACAGTCATCTGTTTTCTGGTGGCAACCACAAAGAGGAAACATACACATCATCCCTCTTTATGTATAGCCTGAAGGGGCCAATGGCCCCTTCAGTTAATCGTCACTGTCGCTATAGTCTTCTACAGCATCCATCTGTGGTTTACCGCCAGAAAGAGTGTGAAAACGCTTTGGACGCTTAATTCGTGACATGTACTTGCTCCAGATGCGTTCTGCTTCTGTCACTGGTTCGCGCTGACCACGACATACGGCAACAAACAGCATTTCTTCTTCTGTTTTTGGTTCGCGTTTTCCCAGATCAAGCTCATTAAACGCAACGCCATGACGCTCTAATAACTGAGCCTCTTTGATGGTGAAATCACCGTGACGGGAGAATCCACGCGGATAATGTTTATTGTCGAAAAATCGATTAGTCGTCGTAAAACTTTCCGCCATCCTGCACGCTCCTAATTCTTTTGGTCTGGCTATTTATGGCGCGGAGTATTAGTTACGCTTGACAGAGTGTAAAACAAAATATTTAAATCATGACGACAAATTTTTTTGGGAGAGGGTCGTGGATAGCGAACTACTTAAAACATTCCTTGAAGTGAGCAGAACAAGACATTTTGGTCGTGCTGCTGAAACGCTCTATTTGACACAGTCTGCCGTCAGTTTTCGCATCCGACAGCTTGAGAATCAGCTAGGTGTAAACCTGTTTACACGACACAGAAACAACATTCGTCTGACAACGGCTGGAGAGCGGTTGCTACCCTACGCTGAAAATTTAATGAGTACCTGGCTGGCTGCGAAAAAGGAAGTTTCCCTGACTGCACAGCATAATCAGCTCAGTATCGGTGCCAGTGCCTCTCTATGGGAATGTATGTTAACACACTGGCTTTCATCGCTATATCAACAAGATAGTAACTCTCAGTATGAGGCGCGTATCGCCTCTCGTCAGTCTTTAGTTAAGCAACTCCATGACCGCAGACTCGATTTACTACTGACAACTGAAGCACCAAAGATGGACGAATTTACCAGTCAGTTATTGGGATATTTTGATCTTGCTCTGTACGCGGGGAGTCCGGAATGCCATCGCGATTCACTTACTTATTTGCGCATTGAATGGGGGGCTGACTTCCAGCAATATGAATCTGAATTTGTGCAGGGGGATGAGATCCCGCTTCTCACTACCAGTTCAGCGAGCATGGCTTGCCAGCTTATTCCTGAACTTAACGGTTATGCATTTCTTCCTGTTGAATGGGCATTACAACAAGGTAATATCCATCGTGTTCTTGATTCAGGAATAATAACAAGACCACTGTATGCCATATGGTTACAGAATAGTGACAAGCAAAGCATCATTAAATCGTTACTAAAAACACCGTTAATAGCGCAGTAATGCGCTTTTTGGCGTGAATGCGTTGGGAATATATTTATGCGAGGCAAAAAAAAATCCTTTGCCTGAGCAAAGGATTTTAATCTGGCAGGGGCGGAGAGACTCGAACTCCCAACACCCGGTTTTGGAGACCGGTGCTCTACCAATTGAACTACGCCCCTAAAAGAGTGGCGGAACGGACGGGACTCGAACCCGCGACCCCCTGCGTGACAGGCAGGTATTCTAACCGACTGAACTACCGCT
>NZ_JAERJD010000014.1 GCF_018257795.1 Citrobacter sp. JGM124
ATAGCCGAAAAGCCTATACGTTCCTCACAGAGGAAGATCCGCGTATAACGATTATCTGGACACCCGACAGTTCAGGTATCAGTGCGCCTTCAAATACAGGCAACCAGAACCCGGTAAGGATACCGAACCCGGTAGTTGTTGATCCGTTGCCGGAAGATACCCGTATCGAGGCTACGACCAGCCCTGCACCGGAAGAGAAGAATTTTGCGGATTATATTCTTGTTCTGCCTTTACTGAATATTCCACCGATTTATGTTTATCTAAACACGGATCATAAATACTACACTCCGCCGAAAGAAAATCCTCCATTACCTGCGTTTCCTGATGCTAAAAAAGCGCAAGCTAAAACACCTGTTAAGGGAGGGGGTAAACTACGTAATCGTTGGAAAGATTCAAAAGGAAAAATCTATGAGTGGGATTCTCAACATGGCACGGTAGAAGTTTATGATCGTTCAGGTCGTAATCATTTAGGTGAATTTAATCATATTACTGGTGAGCAAACAAAACCCGCAGATCCAACAAGAAAGGTGGAAAAATGATGATAATATATACTATTGATGTATATAGTAAAGTGGATGAGTCGTTACTTCTTGAAATTGAAATTCCAGAAAATAAACTGTCAGATGTAGCTGAAATTATGGAATGGAGCGAGGAAGATAAAAAGGAATTTTCATTAGGTATTGGTGTTTATAATATTAATGAAAGCCAAGCGATTAAATTAGAGAGCTTACTATGTAAAAAATTCTATTCTTCTGATAACTCTCTACAAATTTCAGGCGGCAGTGTCTAATACATGACAAATGTCTCTGAAGCAGCACGAAATATCTTGGGTGCTGCTTCATTTTTATCCATCTCATCAATGGGATTATATAAATGACAATAAATATTGAGGCATTGGTAATCCCCCCGAAAAATCGGTGTGTTCATAAGTAGAATTTTCTACTAACCTGAATTCAGCGGGATTTCTATGAAAAGATCACGTTTTACTGACAGTCAGATCATCGCCATTCTTAAGCAAACTGAAGCCGGAACACCTGTCCCTGAGCTTTGCCGTGAGCACGGTATCAGCAGCGCCAGTTTTTATAAGTGGCGTTCAAAATTTGGGGGTATGGATGCTGCCCTTATGTCCCGACTGAAAGAGCTGGAAGAGGAAAACCGTCGCCTTAAAAAGATGTATGCCGAAGAGCGACTGAAGTCTGAAATCATTCAGGAAGCGATGGCAAAAAAGTGGTGAAGCCGTCAGAACGGAAGCAGATGGCACAGCATGCAGTCACCATTCAGGGGATCAGTGTTCGTCAGGCGTGTCAGATTTTTGTCATCAGCGAGTGCTGTTATCGCTACAGACCCACCCTTCATATTGAAAATCAACTGATTGCTGACTGGCTTATTCGAGTAACCGACAGTCAGAAAAACTGGGGGGTTGGCTTGTGTTACCTGTATTTACGCAATGTGAAAGGATTTAAATGGAACCACAAACGGATTTATCGTATCTACTGTGAATTATCACTTAACATGCGCATAAAACCTAATAAACGGTTAAAACGTGAAAAACCTGAACCACTGGCTGTACCCGCCAGCCACAACGTGAGCTGGTCTATGGATTTTATGCACGATCAGCTGTCAGATGGTCGTTCTGTCCGTTTACTCAATGTGATTGATGACTTTAATCGCGAAACACTGGCAATTGAGGTTGATTTTTCACTTCCGGCAATACGGGTCGTCAGAACACTGGAGCAGATCATTGAATGGAAAGGGAAGCCGGTATCAATTCGTTGTGATAACGGTCCGGAATATACAGGTAATACACTGACAGAATGGGCTAAAAAGCAAAATATTATACTCAATTTTATTCAGCCCGGAAAACCTCAGCAGAATACTTATATTGAGCGTTATAACCGGACAGTACGTTATGACTGGCTGAGTCAGACACTGTTTTCATCATTGAATGCTTTGCAGGAATATGCGACAAAATGGCAGTGGTTTTATAATCACGAACGACCGAATATGGCACTGAATGGTTTTACACCGATGCAGCATATTCATCGTATGAATTGATTCTACTTATCGCCTCCGTTAAAAATGGGGGGATTACCACTGAACCCGGTAGTTGTTGATCCGTTGCCGGAAGATACCCGTATTGAGGCAACGACCACTCAGCCCCCGGAAGAGAAGACGTTTGTGGATTATATTCTTGTTCTGCCTTTACTGAATATTCCACCGATTTATGCATATCTTAGTCAGGGACGTTCAGGTATTCCTGATAAGGATCATGATTATCACCCAGCCCCGGAAACGAATGAAATTGGTATTTCAGGTCTCAAGCAGGCTAAGAAAAAAACACCTAAACAAGGTGGTGGTGGGCTTAGAGAGCGCTGGGTTGATGCTAAAGGCCGAAGGGTGTACGAATGGGATTCGCAACATGGTGAATTGGAAGAATACCGGGTGAGTGATGGAGAGCATCTTGGATCCTTGGATCATTTAACTGGCTCTAGATTAAAATCTGCCGTTAAAGATAGAAATATCAAACGTTATTTGTGAGGTCGATATGTCTTATAAAATACGATTACAGTGGTTTAACAAACAAACATCTGAGGGTGAAGGAAAGGAATTCTCAGGTGTTTTAGATAGCAGTATTTATTTTTTGGATAAGATTGGTTTATCTGATGATCCTCAAATCTATGATGGTGCATATGATGTGGTAGTCGAATGGTTGCCATATATACAACCATATTTTCAGCATCAAATAAATTTGCAGCGATATGATTATCAGCTAGCGTTTCGACCTGTTTAATTAAATTATTGCTCTATCATTTATGGTAGAGCATATTATTGACGTTGACTGATCCCATAAATAATTCTGCGTAACTGCCACCGTAGTAAAGGCGATCGCTCAGGTGGTCACCGAACTCGATAATAAAACGACTTATCGCCAGCCACCAGTTCTGGATCGGTATACTCCATTTTTTTAAGCACCTTTAATCGCCAGATAAATCACTTTCCGCACTGAGTCATCTGTTGGGAATACTTTCCGCTTTTTTATCGCCTGTCGGATCACGCTGTTTAGTGACTCGATGGCATTTGTCGTATAAATGGCCTTACGGATATCGGGCGGGTAACCGAAAAAGGTGTTGAGGTTTTCTCAATGCGCACGCCAATTTTTAATGATCTGCGGGTATTTATCGTCCCTGATACGTTTACTACAGAGTAAGATCCACGTATAACGATTATCTGGATACCCGACAGTTCAGGTGTCAATGCGTCTTCAAATACAGGCAACCAGAACCCGGTAGTTGTTGATCCGTTGCCGGAAGATACCCGTATTGAGGCAACGACCACTCCGCTTCCGGAAGAGAAGACGTTTGCGGATTATATTCTTGTTTTGCCATTACTGAATATTCCACCGATTTATGTTTATTTAAGTAAAAGACCTGAAGATCCTATTTGGACCAAGACTAAAACATTAGAGCCAGTTAAAAATGCATATGAGCATTGGGTAAAACATGGACGGGAGTTTAGTGATAAATCATTTAAGAATGCGAAGGATTATGTAGATGCTACTCATTATTTTGTTCGGACACCAGCAAATGGAATCTTAACAAAAACACATTCGAATGGTGATGTTCTTTTTTATGACCCAGCGACAAATACTTTTTCTGTAAAAACGAAAGATGGTGTTCCGAAAACTATGTTTAAACCTAAAGATGGAATAGGTTATTGGGAGAAACAAAAATGAGTAGTTCACTGCATTTATGCCCTTGTTGCCATAAATATGAATTTTCGGAAATTGGGAGCTATGAAATTTGTCCGGTTTGCAATTGGGAAGATGATCCTGCTCAAGAAGAAGAACCAAGTTATGGTGGTGGGGCTAACGTCATGAGTTTGAACGAAGCCCGTAAAGCCTATGCTGAAGGACGTAAAGTCAAATAACAATTTACGCTGATTTAATTAGGCAGCACAACATATCATGAGTGCTGCTTCGTTCCTTATCCCTTCGAACATCCAGCCAAAGCTCCCAACTGTGTCGTTCCATTGCTGACCACCACCATCAATCAATTGATATAAAAGATCGATATAATCTTCTGGAATTTGAACGTTTATATGAGCATCCTGATGGTTACGACCTTATTTATTATCCAAGAGAAGGCCGCGATGATAGCCCTGAAGGGGGGCAAAGAATGGCGTCATGCTAATGGTAAGTCGGGTTTTAAAAATCAATGCTGATAAAAATTAGATACATTGTCGTACATCAGCGCGGCATTTTAATAAATGTTTTTCTAAATATTATTAATTACTATAATATTTACATTATCTATATTGATATGAAATATAGACCTGTTTTTTAGTCTAAACTAATTTATTGATTTTTTATTATTTTAAAGTAGATATCTTATTACGTATCTTGTTTGATTTTTCACTATCTGATGAAAGAACCAAAAGCTGCTCAAGACTTTGTTCAACAGAACGCTGAAACGCCAGAGCTGCTTCTGTGCGTTGTTTTACTATCAGAGCAACAATCTCAGCATCTGTCTTTTCTGAGATAGCTTTCTGGTAGATCATGCGCTCATGCAATATGTTAATATTACCTGATTTAGCGGCTGTTCGTGCCGTTGAGCTGCTTATAGGATTAAGCTCATCAATAAAGCTATCTATGAGTGATTGTCTCTTCTTATCCAGTCTACGCAGTTCACTATGAGCAGATCTATATTTATCTACTTCAGTGTCAAAAGGAGTGGCCTCACGCACTTTACGATAACCTTCTAAATATTCATCCATTGATGGTTGTTTTTTTAGCTTTTCTACAGTTTCAAAATAGGTTAATAAATCGCTGTTATCTAATTTTATTTTTCTCATACATCACCTCATTAATAATACTTGTCATAATCTATTTTATTAAATATAAGCAAAGTGTCAAATTCGGCGTGGCAAAATAAAATAATATCTACTATGTATTTTATTTTTATTGAGGAAGTAATAAATATTAGTTTAATATGTTTACTAGTTTTAAATATGGAATATAATATTTATATTAATGTAATTATGCTGGGGAGAGAAATATGGGAAAAAGCAGAAAAGAAAAGTTAGATACAATGTCATCCACAAAAACAGAAGTTAATAATGATTTCTTAACACGCCTGCGTGAAGAACTTGTTGAACAAAAAAATAACAATCATTCTTTTGAAATAAGACGACAAGAAACAGAAAAAATATATAACAAAGGAAAAATAATGAACAAAAAAGAACCCAATATAATTACAAAAGAAACCAGTCAAAAAAACTGTGCAGACAATAATTATCTGAATGACAATGACGATTGTAAAAAAATCATCTCTGTTATTCAGAAGGAAGATATCGTTAATCAAAAAGGTTCATTTAAAAATAAAATAAGCCAAGTTAAAAAGCATCTATCAGCATCATTACCAGACACTAAAAATATCAAAGGGAAAATGACCTTGAAATGAAGGGGAGATCATTAGTAGTCTATTCTGCAGAGTTTATATATACATTCCAATAGAAGCTATGAAAGGCTTCTATTTTTTAATAATTGAAAATTTCAATTTAAACAAGATGTAGTGTTTTATATAACTCGAAAATTAGTTCTCCGGTATCGGTGTAAATTTCTATTTTTATAACCTTACCATCATTTCCTTTTATTGAATAACGAATTAATCTAGCGCCAGAGTATTTTTCTATTAGTTCTGGGTGGTTAATAAAGTATTTTGATTTTATAGTTTTATTTGTTAAATAGTTATAACTGGAACAAATTTGTCTTTTAAACTCTTTTTCAGACAAACCACTTTCTTTTATCTTGGTGGCTATAAAGTCATTTAGAGGCCGTTCATACGCTTCTTTCTCTCTGGCCTTACGTTCTTTTTCTTCCTTCTTATGTTGTTGGCTAATAAGGTAAAGCCTGTCTCTTTCAGATTGTTGACGATTATCCTCGTCTTGAATGATATTCTTAACTAGTGATGCGGGGATGACTTGAATATCATTAGACCAATATATGTATGGGTTATTTATCTGTATGTTTTCAACAGAGGCAAGTATTTTGTCTGCATCAAGCTTACGATCAAAAGAGATGATACGTTTATTACCTTCTTTTGATATTGATTTAGCCGTATTCTCAAGCCTCTCATGGTGTTGAAAGTTAAATGAACTTATAACAGTATTGTTCTGCTCATAGTATAAAGATTGCTTTTTACTATCAATATAGCACTCCAGATATGAATAGAGTTTAAACTCTTCTATACCGAATGTTTCTTCAAGCATAGTCATTTGTTCAGCTAATACATTAAGAATATCGTTTTTTGATAGTCTTTCATACAGTTTTATTTCAAGTGAACCGGGTAGTTTTTTCATTTTCATTCCTTATTATTATTCTTTAGGAAGCAGCTTTCAAAAGTTTAGTGATATTAACTAAATCTTGTCTGACTGCTTCATTTTCTTTTGTCCGTTTATATACCTTGCGTGGTTTATCGATCTTGATACTGTTTTTAGCATTAGGAACTGCATTGTTCTTTTTCTTCTTACTAAAAATAAAAGCATCTGTATAAATATTTTGATTTACTGTTTCTAGGGCTAATCCTCGTCTTTCCTGTTGAGAAAGATTTTCATACCCATCAGGGTATTGTTCAATCTCAGCCTGAACATTTCTTGCATTACTTAAATGCTCTTTACGCTTTTCATCAAGTTGATGACTCATACCTTTGGCAAAGATGTTTGAGTTAATATAAAGATGTCCATGATGATCAACGAGAATGCCTTTCTGTTTTAGTTTTTTGAATATGGTTGACATATTACTAGATGCGATGTTTAACGCTTTACACAATGATGCCTGAGAAAGATTAATTAGGTTTCCAAACTCCATGTATTCTAAGATGTAAGTTAATACACGGAATTCATTCTTAGATATGTCCAGATCAGAAAAAACACGAAAGTTAGATGTGAAAGCAAAAACATAAGGCTGGGAAAATGAGATCGCTTTATCTTCTTCTTTGGCGATAACTGTAGTTGATTTTATATCTTTGTTTTGCAGTAAGTGTCTGGCGATATCAATCTTTTGTTCTGTGGTTAATGTATCAAATAAGCGAAGTAGTTCAGTATCATTAGTATTCATATTTTCTCTCTTATAGTTTTTATTATATGTTTTAAATACTATGCACAAAATCAAAAGTCAATAGTAAAACTATAAATAAAATAAGTATTTTATTATTATGATATTGTTATATGTTAAAAAAACTATGTTTAAACATAAGTCTTGCTATGTTTAAACATAGGACGGATCTATGTTTAAACATAGGTATATGCTATGTTTAAACATAGCAAAAAAAGGTGTGAAGCCTTGATTTTATTGGGCTGGGAGGGTGCTTATAATTAAATAATTAGTAAGAAGTTAAGAGAGTCCAGTTTTTCTTTTGTGTTATATATGAGGTGTTTTTCATAGGAGTATGTATTTTCCTTGATACTTATTTCGGCGAAGTGATTGTTTTGAGCAATCACTCAGTGCTGCTATTGGGAATATAGTTTTACTATGTGTTTAAGAGAGAATGCTATATTGATTTAGTACGTTACTATTTCTAGGTGAAAGTAAGGTTATTAGATTTGATAACTCTAGTTTGTAAAATCAATAACCTTTGATATTCAATAGTTCTTATTTTTAATAACCTTTCACCTTATAACTATATGATAATAAAGTTAAAAACAGTTCGTAATATCTAGTACTAATATAGTAAAAGGGATACTTGTGCCAAATAAATAGCACCTTGTTATTTAGCAGCGTTTTCTTTGTGTTTTATATGCAGCAAAGTGATTGTTTCATACAATCACGAAGTGCTGCCGATGACACGGAAATCTTGTTATTGTTTTCCTCCTATTTACTGGCGGCTACTGCCGCAATTCTTTATGGATAAATCCATCATTAACAGGGGCAAGCCCTGTTTCAGCAATGTGATTGTTTTGGACAATCACTCAGTGCTGCTATGGGGGATATAGTTTTACTATGTGTTTAAGAGCAAATGCTATAGCCTTGATGAATTCCTCGTTAATATATAGATGAGGGGCGGAGCCATGAGCGAAAGCTCATAAGAAAAGATTTGTTTTCAATATGAAATTTTAATTAAGTTTAAGGTAAAGCTAGTGTATAAAAAACCTTAAAAACTAAACCGCATATGCAGTGATAAGATGAATCATGCCCTTTTTGCTTTATCGGCTTTTGCCGATTTTTTGTATGAATTCATCACTAACAGGGGTGAACCCTGTTTCAGCAATGTGATTGTCTTGAGCAATCACGAAGTGCTGCTTCTTTAAATATAGTTTTTCTATATGTTTAAGAGTAAATGCTATATGTTATCACGGTAATACTATATTCAAAAAAGGATAAAATTTGTTATCTTTTATAAAACGATCTGAATAAGATCACTTATCCTTTTGTTATCAGTATTAATCGATCATCTCATTAAGACAACATACACATTTCAGAGTTAAGGCGTAGCCGTGCTTATGAAAACAGGTTTATTGTTTTCGATAGCACATGAGATAAATATTTTTTCAAAAAGATGATTAAAAATATAAGTTAAACGTAATTGTATAAGATATAAATTTGATTTGGCTGAAATAAATATGGTATTAAAAAAAAGCAAAAAGCAAAAAGCAAAAAGCAAAAAGCAAAAAGGAAAATAAAAAGATGAATAACATTAAAACAATAACACTATTTCAGCACAGCCAAAATATTCCATTTATGACTTGTATAGTTAAAAATGTTGAAGAAAATAAACAGGGGATGAAGCTTACCCTAGAGAATGGTAATAACATCTATGTTAAAGATTATGATTCCTATTTCTTGTCAGAATCAATAGATGATTGCGATAAGGAAAGAATGATTAATGTATATAGGAGGTTAATATCTAAACTTAGTCAAGTTAGTGAGGAAACAGTAAGATCACTGATGTAATAAACCTAAACTTACAATAGTCATCATATTAACTTGTCTGTTAGTCTTTTGGATACTGATTACTGTAGTAAAGCTAAAAAATAACACATCAAAACAAATTTACGAGCAAACATACTTGACCTGAATACAGACTATTAAATCACAGTAAAGATAGATTAATATTTTTATCCTAATAGTACAAATCATAAACTGTCAATTGACGAAGGATTTAAACTCGATTATTAATATTTAAGTAAAAGGGAGAGGTGAGTATGAAAATGAATTATAGTGAAGAGTTTGAATCTAAATTTAGTTATGAAAATAATAATATCTATGATTTTAATGAAATACTGAAAAAAGTATTGATATTTATTCATCATGGGCATGGTTTAACCCTAGAAGAGATTCGAGATGATATATACATGCAACATGTTATTTCCTTTGCTATGTCTATGAACTGGAGAAAAAGACATGCGCAGTTTAACTTTATTAAAATGTTCTCTTCTCTTCCTGAATCTGTAAGTTTAGATATTTTAAGAAATACTCATGAAATGTGTTTTATCACAGAAGTAGCATGTTGGGATGATAAAGAAAAAAGAGATTGGTGTAATGCTGTTATCACCTATATAGGGCGAATAGATAAGAGTAAAACCGAATCGGACTTGAAATCCCTTTCGTTTAAAATAATGGAAATATTTAACACGAAAATCAATATTCCGTGCTAATCCGGTAGTGAGTTTGTCGGCAAGAATAAGACTTCACATTTTTGGCAAAACTAATGCAAAGATTTTCATAACAGACATTAATCTGTAGCAGGTATGATGTAATTTACGGCTTACAGCCCGGATGCTCAGGTTCATCGGTAAATCCCTTGAGATTCTCAAGGAGTTCTTCATCAGCGGCTTTAATCTCTTTATTCAATGCTATAGCTTCTTTTTCTGCATCAACAGGTAGATCATAACGTTTGGCGAGTATTACACCGCTTTCGGAGTCATATACAGCCCATTTATTTTCGATAACAGTACCCCGTCCAGCTCTTCAAGTTTAACAATAACAGCACGATATCGAGACATGGGGATTATCAACCTTCAGTATTGTATATGATGTATTTACCATAGCATTTAGAAACAATCAGAGCTATCACAAGCAGGGGAATAATAAAGAACGGAATGTGCCTACAGTATCACTGAACTGAACCCCAACAGTGTTGAGGCTCATTGTTGGCATTGTTATTTAAGCGTAGATGAAAGGATTAGATGTCAGTAATACACGATTCAATCCAACAGCCCTTTAGAAACCTTACTTGCTGTCTGACTGAAATTATAACGATCTACAACATCCCCTTTAAACCAAATCTCAAGAGAATTCATATGGGCTGTGCTGCTGTTCTTTAACAGCGCCAGACCGGGAATGTAGTTAGATAGCTGTGTTTCCCCTGACATACTGGAATAAGACCACATCTCTTGACCATCATTACTTGCTCGTGTCTGTGGCTCACCGAATGCAGCTAATACTTCCTGCTGGGTTGTTTTCCCTTTAACGATTTTGCTTTTGACGGTTTGTTGGGATTCGTCTTTCAGGGATTTGTTGCCATAGGTAGTGCAGGCAGTAAGAGGAAGGATAACCAGCGCCACGATAAACAGCTTTTTCATGCTAACTCCATAGAAGGTGATAAACATCAGAAAAGTGAGCGGGGACTTAAACCAGCTTTGCTTCTCACTACCAATAAATGCTGCTAATCAGTGGTAAGAAACCCGCGCTCAAGCTCATACGATTTTGCTGTTTACTCTATCGATTAACACTTCATGCATCAATCAATTGATCGACAAAATAGATCAATATCCTATATTTGATAGGATTCATCTATTAATAATGCGTTTTTGATCGGTGTTTAATTACTTTAATCGATCGATAAATCATTATTGATAGCTTTAATCTATTGTTATTGGGTTTTTGATCGGTACAAACGATATGACGAAAGTCAAAAATAATTGAATGCTATCAATTAGTTAATCTGAAGGTTTAGCTATGTGATACCTGTTCCTATACAAGATAAAACAGCCACATACGCTGACCAACCAAACAAAAAAACAGTATTTATATTATTAGGATGGATGTATATGAAGAAAATTTTACTGGTTGCTGGTACGGCTTTTGTTCTGGCTGGATGTGGTGAGAAGGGCGATTTTGAGAAAGCGATTAATGCAAAGCTCTCAACATCAGAACTCTGCTACTCACTACAGGATAATGACTTTGCTTTTAATAAAGGTTTCCCGATCAAGGTCAACAACGGGTATCGTTCTTCTGGCTACAACGCCAGCGATGAGATTTTAAATGGGTTAGCTGAACAGGGTCTGCTCACTGTTTCACAGCAGCCTAATGGCTTTGGCAGCATGACTGTTTTAGAAGTCACGGACAAAGGCCAAGATGTTGATTTTTGGAACCGTGAGAAGGGTGCATGTGTTGGTCATCGTGCGGTTGCTGAAATTAAAAGCTGGACTGAGCCAAGTGAAGGTAATGGCGTTAAAATGACGCAAGTGACTTTTACATGGAAACTGGCAGGTGTTCCAAGCTGGGTCGATAAAAAAGCTTTCTCTGGTGTGAAGGGAATGGATGAACCTGTTGAAACGAAAATTGTTCTGGTTAAGACTAGTGATGGCTGGAAAGCTAACTAAGAAGCTATTATAAAAAACCAAATCCTTCGCTCCCCTTTCTGTCTGAAAAAGTTAGAAGGGGATTCACGCCTGTACTGACAGCCAAGCATAAGTATTCTATAAAATCTATTCGGAACAATATTGGTCTAGCGATTATCTTTCCAGCCTTTAGTCCCTGATTGGTATGTCATCAATTATAGCGGAAGTAAGTTATTTGCGTTATCCTTTTAAACAGTTCAGTTGTGTCATATTAGAAGGGTAATTATGTATGTTTAGTTTGATTATGGGGGGAAATCCAGATGCTTTTGAGCATTGGCCAATGTTTATTGAAGATACAGGTGTTTGTGATTTTCCTGTTTCAAGGATGCTAGAAAGTACCTCAGATGAAATTCGGCATAAACTGACACCATTGAATGAAAAAACACTTTCAATTCTTGAAGATATCCCTGCTCTTTTTATGACCGAAAGATATACTGATTTGGAAGATGAAAGTTATCCTGATTATATTGAGATAAGAATTGGAAAAGTCTCTAATCTTAGAATTGATGGTAAATATATTTATTTTCGGTTTATAATATCTCAAAAATTTGAAAGAGTACTTGTTACTAATAAAAAATTATATGAAACAGTTCTTGAGTTAGGTAGTTTTGGTTTAAATAGAACTCATTGGGGAGTAAAAGATAAGGATTTGCAGCATACATTGACCTCTCTGGGGTTTGTTTTTCATAAGAAACCTCAAGTTGTTAATGTGTTGCCTCCGATCGAGCAAAATAAATATATTGAGGTTGTTGATATAAAAGATTTTTTAGCTCATGTCCTTGATAAGGATTGTAATGAAAATGAAGAGGTTTTTTATCGTGGACATTCGGATGCATCGTATGAACTAGCCCCTTCATTATTTAGACGAAACAAACAAGGTAATTATAAATATTTACAAAATGAATCTAGTCTAGTTCGTGAGGCATTAACAGCAAGGCCATTAGAATTTATTGATGATAGAACTATGCTGGACAAACTCGTTAGAATGCAGCATTACGGTTTGCCAACTCGACTACTCGATATTACATCTAATCCGCTAATAGCATTGTATTTCGCATGTAGCAGTATCAAATATGATCAAGATAACAATGAAGTTGATGGGCATGTAATTATTTTTAAAATAGACAGATATAAGATTAAGTTTTTTGATTCGGATACAGTGAGCTGTATTGCAAACTTATCTATGCTAAGTCATTCTTTTAAAGAAGCTTTGGATTCTAAAAAAGAAAAAAAAGAATTTAATGAAACTAATGCATGTGGAAAGCTCATTCACTATATTAAAGATGAAAAGCCATATTTTGAAAATATAATTATCCCATCGGATTTGGAACGAATTCTCTTTGTAAAGGGAAGAGTTAGTAACGAACGTATATCATCACAGTCAGGTGCCTTTTTATTATTTGGGAATAATGCTGTTTTTCCTGATTTGGTTTCGAATGAAATTCCAGAGATTGCTCAAGATTTTAAAGTGGAAAAATTAATAATTAAGAATAAAAAACAAATCCTTAATGACTTGGCGAAGCTAAATATTACGGAAGCTACAGTTTATCAAGGAATGGAAAGAACAATGAAGCTAATTGCTAGTAGATTCTCCGTATCAGAATGAGTTATAACTAAATGTGTAGGGATTGTACTCATTATCTATTTATATATCTCTTTGTATATATTTTAATCTATCTGTTTTTATTAAATCCAGATGGTTTGGTTGATGGATGATTCCTGTTTCTCCTTGATACTGGTGGTGGAGCAGGAGTGTAATCCAGAGCTTTATCGGCCTTGTGCTGTTCTTCTTTAGGACGGCTAGGGAAGCGTCTTATCTCAGCAGGTGAAGGTTTGTAATTATCACTGTTAAACCTGACACGTTTTTCATGTTCAGAACGTGAAACATAGATACCCTGAACCTCGTCAAAGACATAGTTTTCAGCAATATGCTTATCATGTTCAGCATCCACGGAAACAGGTGCAGGTTTCTTCTTCTTGGCCCAAATAAACCTTTCCTTGAAGAATTCAGCTACCAGCACGGTAAAGCGCTTAAAGATGCTTTCCTTCTTAAGCGGAACCTGTTCCCTCTTAGATTTAACAGGAGCGCGTTTAATTGCTCCGGGTGTTGAAGCTGAGGTGGTTTTCAGTTTAGTGCGTGTATGAGGCACAGGAGCAACCAGAATAGGTTTTTGTGCCTCTGATGATGATTGTGAACCCGTATCGGTCAGGATGATTTCTACTGGCTCAGGCAGATGTGAGACAGTGAAACTATTAAGATCTACTACAATCTGCAGATCTAAATCTTTAAAGACACCATATGTGGCAACAGCTTCCTGCTTCATTTCATCACGAACAGCCTGTTCAGCAGCACGTTGTTGTTGAGCTGTCTGGCTGTTCCATTTAGCACGCGGAATACGCTGCATTGCCGGGCGGCTGGTTAATGCTGCTTTGGCAATCCATAGTGCTTTCTCTTCAGTGTCCAATGTTATGGTGGCATTCTCAATTGCTTCATCATGCTGGATCTCAATAGAACGATGGTCAATACGCGCATCACTGCCAGCGGCAGCCAGATAGCGATTTGAAAATGTTGCCCATGATTCACGCCACTTAATCACATTTTTCTTATCATTCCAGCTACGGTCTTTTTTACCAAAGCCTTCAGCAGTGATAGGTTTTAATGTCAACATCACATGTGCATGGGGATTTTGACTATCCAGATCATGGAAGGCGATATCAGCAATCATACCTTCATCCACAAAGTTCTTCTGACAGTAATCGACTACTAATTTTATCTTGTCTTCATTGCTAAGTTCACAGGGGATAGCTACGTCAAAATAACGGGCTGTTTGACCATCTTTTTGGCGCTCAACCCTTTCAACTTCATTCCATAGGGCTGTTGAGCTTTCGATAATATGAGAAGGAGCAGAAGCAGGCGCTAATATCTGATGATGGAATAAATCAGAACGATGGCTGAAATCATAGGTATTACCAGTGCGATCATCTGTTATTTTGCAACGCGCGTGATAAGCAGCCTTCCTACAGGAAGACATGCCCTCCGAGCGTTTCACAATTTTAAACTCCAGATGAAATATTGCCATATAATAAATAACCTTAAATATAATAAAACTAACAAATAAACATCAAAGCCCACTATGCTGGTTTTAGTTTTTCGTAAGAAAAACTCAGGGGTTGACGTTGAACTTGGTTTTGCTTTTAGCCTGCGGCAGGCAACCGTCGGTAGACCCCACACACTCGAAGAGTGTATAAGTGGGCATTGTTTTATTTTTATATCTCCTCTCGGAGCTAAAAAATAAAGACAATGTAAAAGTTTTCCATGTATTAATTAATAACACGAGTTTTACTGACTGTGAAATTAATGGGCTTTAAATCGGATGAACGGCTGAGGTAGAGTAATAATATTGTTTTTTTTGGTTTTAGAGAGCGCCCGTAAGGGCAAAAAGAGTTAATTACCCTCCCGCCGTAAGGCGGGAAAGACAAAATTCATGAAAACAGATGTATGACAGAGGTTTCGTTTAAAAGTGTATGAAGTAGGTTAAGGCTTAAAATGAGAGTGAGAAAGCAATAGATGAAAAATAAATCACAATGAAAAAGAATTAAGTAACGTGGGGAATATTAGATGTTTTATGTTAGTGATTACTTTTACATATGTTGCATGATTACATATAGGGCTTGTTGCATTTTTGTGCAGACTCTTGTAAACACTATTTTTGGATAAATCCAATCTATAACAGGGGATACCTGTTATCAGCCCGGTGATTATTTCCGATAATCACGAAGTGCTGCTTTTGACAAGATATAAAATATCCAAAATTATTTATTAAAATAATGAGATGCGCAATGAATGAATATAATTCAGAATATTCATGATTACATGATAAAGATTGAAAATGAGATGAGTGATTAAATATCATTAATTCTTTTGTGATCTCCAGCTTTGACAAAAACAAATTTATAGAATAATAGAATTTAATATATAAAATAAAAAGGAGATAACAACATGATGCCATTTACCAATGATATTTTTAGATCTTTAATGAATGTTCTCAAAAAGCATAATGTATCGGCATATGAAATAAGAGACTCGCTCGACCGAACATTACTGTTCTATGCAAGAACACAAGACGATGTAGAACAATTAATAGATCTTGGTGTTGATATTAATCATCAGGATAAACTTGGGCATACTGCGCTATTTCATGTCAGTTCAGAAGATGTGATTAATGCCTTAGTTGAACATGGAATAGATGTAGACAGAAAAGACAATGAAGGTCGTCATGTTTTAGCGACTTATGGATTCTTTAAATGTCACGATATTTTTATGAGATATGCGGATAGATTTGAAGAAAAGCATATTATCATTGATTCTCTATACTGTAATCAACTGGAAAATATACCATCGGCATTAAAATCATTGCATGATAATGGATTTAGGATAACACTGTGTAGATTTGTTGAGATTGAACATGACCCTGAAAAAGAAAAGCCAGATAATTTTATTCAATATAAAGCAAGATATATTGCTGTTTTGGATGCATTAAAAGAATACTGCTATTTATCTACTTTCCATCAGCTTCATCAGGATTTCATTTGTAGAGTATATGGCAATGATAAAGTGAAGCTGTTTAGCTATAGAGACTTTCGTGAACTCATTGAAAGTATGTAATTATTTCCCCTGAGTCATCAGGGGAATACTTTCTAAGGTCTCGGCCTTTTAGGTGTAGACTTCAATTTTAGATTTTCTAAGTGCGCATTTTCAAGGGCGCTTGCTCTCGACTTGGCTTCAGTAAACTCATCATGGTCTTCGCCAAGAACAAAATGACCTGCATCATGATCAAAAATCTCATAAGTTTCTTTGAGAGTTTTCCCTTCTTGATTAACGGTGATTTTTTTGACGGGTTCATAACGCTTGCTCGTTGTCATAGAATATCCTTCTAGATGAATGATGATAGCATGAAAAACATACTACTTTAACTCTGTTTTTTCAATTTGTCATTTCAATAAAAATAAAGTAAACAATAAAATACGTGAAATAAAAGGAGGATAACATGATGCTTGGTGAACTGGATAAAACCACATTAATTTTAATTAAATTTAATGCTATGATATATTAACTGTTTATAATCATGCCATAAAACCTTTGAAATTATTTTTATTTCCTCTATTAATGTTCTATGAGTATTTGATATTACTTAATGAATAATCAATAGAGGATATTACAATATGAATAAAAATATTTTTTGCTGCCATTTTATTTTTTTCTAATAATATGTATGCCGCACCTACGCCACTCACTGCTGATGAAAAGATATATTGAAAAATATAATTCAGTAAATAGCCAATAACTCTGTTTCTGAATGCCATATTATAAAGTAATACATACTAAATGTTGAAATAAGACTGTGGCAAGTGTTAACGGCATTTCTCTAACATATATAGCATAAACCACAGACGCAATATAAGTGTCTTAAAATCGCATACAGTGCGTTTTAAGGGCTATAATGAAATATAACAAAGAAAATAAAAGAACTGGATTATTATCTGGCCTTCTCATTTTTAATTAAATAAGGTTGTTTTATTTGACAAACTAAATCTGGTATTGTAAATAAAATGAAGATACAAAAAAAGCCAACTTATAGAAGTTGACTTTTTAAGGACTAAAAAAGTTTTGCCGACTTTTGAAGCCTTGTAATCAGTTAAGAGACAACGTGATTACAAATATAATAAAGTATTAAATAATCTTTTCATATTTGTCAAATCTAAATCTCAACTTTTTATAAGTCTTTCAAATACCATTTCCAAAAACATTTTAGTCCTCAAAAGCAATAACGTTAAACCTGATTGTATCAGGTATAAGAATGAAGGTCCCTAAAGTGATGGCGGTTCTTATGTTATTGCGGCAGTGCCGGGTGATACGTAGCTGCCAACCTGAATCGCAATACCTAAAGTTTTTTAGAACATTAGTATAACTTCTTTAGTAAAACGAGAAGTGTTTTAAAATAATAATGGTATTGTTTGCGTGGGTCGTGGGGGAAGTATCAGAATGGAAACGTTCTGAATATTTTCAAGACGCAATGAGCATCTTCTATCTTTCCATTTTAGCATGGGGGGTAGGGGGGAATGCTTAAAGAAAAACTAAGTTTTCCTGACGGAAAACTACTACGACTGAAAGTCGCCATCTAAACCCCCAGTACCTAAGCTGATAAAATTCTAGTACTACTAGTACAAAAAATAATTTTAAAAAATTAGTAGGTAGGTAACGTTTTATTAAGGAGCTAATGGAAAGTAAGTAGACTTATAACTTAAATATAGTGCATGGATTAATTTGAGTTTTTTGGTTTTTAATTGTATTAAGTAAGAAGTATAAATAAAAAGGATAAAAAAGTGAAAAACAAAATTGAGAAAAAGACAAAACAAAAAAAAGGATGGATAAAATATCTTACTGAGTATGAAAAGTCCATTTTCGTTAATATGCTAAATGAAGCTGCAATGAAGAAAAGAAGATGGGTGACAAAAAAAGAGAGACTTGAGGTCACAAATAGATTTCGTGAAATTGTCAATGCGCTAAGAGAAGCAAATAGGATTAACGACAATAACGACAATAACGACAATGTTGTATCAGAACAAAAAATAGTTAGTGAAGTGGATGTTGCTGCATCTGATGTTATTAAAGTCAAAAAAGAAAGAAGACCAAGAGTTAGAAATATAGATAACTATGGTCGATTGAGAAAAATTTCATTATCAGAAAGGTCTTTTTTAAATGATGCATTATCAGAAGCAAAGAAAGTAAAAGGGTCGAACTTAACTGTCGAAGAACGAAGAAAAGTGTTGTGTGTGGCGCGTGAGCAAATTCGTTCTCAGCGTAAAGCTAATCAAATTAACAGTGTAAGAACTAAAGAAAAAAATTCTGAAGTGTTTGAGTGGAAAAGACCAGAAACCTTCCGTCGTTAATCGGATATAATAATAGTGAGAAATATATGAATAAAACAAAAAACTTGAAAGAAAGTGAGGTTATAAGATATATAGAAAATAATCCTGTTGTCTCAACGGCTCTATGCGAAAAGCATGGGATCTCTACTGAAACGATTGCTTATGCCTTATATGTTAACAGTAATAAATTCTTTCTTAAAAACGACTATGTTATGGATGATATTCATTACGATATCGCTAAAAATAATTTGATTGTCATGAAGCCTACACTTAAGCCTTTTTATAAAAGAACAAGGCAGGTTGATTATAATGGATATACCTTCTTATCAGGTGTCAAAGAGCATCAGGACTATTATATCCTGTTAACGCTTTGCTGCTATCATTGGATCGCTGATGTATTTACTCACTATAATCATAGCGAAGGAAGTAAGGTTGTTGTTGATGTTGCTAATGATCTTCTAAAAAGGAGTATAGATTCTTTTTCAGTAGAACATAAAAATGTTGTTAATTGTTTTAATTCTCTTAAAGCACAACTCCCATCATATAAAAAATAATTCTATTTATTTCTTAATTAAAATTGACAGGTAAAAAATATAATTATACTCTTTAGTCATCATCGCAGATGAATACCTCCATATTCAATCTTGTGTTCTGTGATGGTTTTAATAAAGTCAAATAAGCTCGCAGCAAAAAAAAGGCCAGATTATTCTGGTCTTTTTTTGTTTGATATTAGGTAGCCCGTCTATCAGATAACAGAATATAAAGAAACAAAGAAGAGTTGTTTTATGTTTTATATGATTTATTCCTTTTATATCTTTCCAGTTAACTAAGGAGATATAAGGAAATGAAGAAAACAGTATTAATTAAAAACAGAAAAAGTAAGAAAGGTTTCTCACTCTTAGAGCTTTTGTTAGTTCTCGGTATTATCGCAGCATTGGTGGTTGCAGCATTTATCGTTTATCCTAAAGTACAGGCTTCGCAACGTTCGCAGGCTGAGAGTAATAATATAGCAACTATTCAGGCAGGAGTTAAAGCACTATACACATCAGCTTCAAGTTTTACGGGGCTTACCAATACAGTGGCTGTTCAGGCTAAGATTTTCCCTGATAACATGCTGAATGGCTCAGGAACAGCGGCTAAACCTGTCAATGTTTTCAAAGGTGATGTGACATTGGCTGTAGCGGCAACAGGGCCATCGAAAGCCCCAGCGTCTTCTTTTACGATTACTTACTCTAACGTCCCGGCAGCGGAATGCACCAAAATCATTACCGCAGCAGCGGGTAATTTCTATGAGGTTGGCGTAGGAACAGAAGCGAATGTGAAAGCCGCAGGTGATGTATTGGATGTTTCTAAAACAGCGACACAGTGTTCAGCAGGTGGGAATAGCAATACTCTTATCTTTACATCTATTTAAGAAAATACGATTTGCTTTTAGGTCCATGTAAATCCCCTCACTCGTTAAGTAAGAGTGAGGGGATTAATTTAATGAATGCTACTTTTTATTAAATTAATAATACTGTCATCTGAAAATTGTGTTTTAAATTCAACTTTGATTTTTTTACTTATTTGATTGAACAATGCTTGAGCATGTTCAATTTTGCGTTGTTCTTCAAGCCGCAAACTATCCTTACCATCTACATTTTTTGTTTCAATGATAAAATTTAAGTAATCACCGCTTGTCGTTTTAACAACATAAGCAAAGTCAGGAGAATACGTATAACCGCCTGCTACCGGGATTTTAATGGAGTTTTTCGGAATTTTTGTAAAAACGGCTACGGACTGGATCTCTCCATCTGTTATGTTGAGTCTTTCAAGCTCTGAGTCGTAAAAAACCTCTTCAAAAAGATAAGAATCCAATGGTGGCTTTGTATTATCCTGCAACACGCCAAGATCACTCGACAAAACCTCGTTTAGAGGATTTCCTTCTTCATTAGTGAACTTTGTGGGATGAATCGATCCTGAAATAATATTATATCCAAGACTGAATTTGTTAAACGAATTGTTAAGCAGATATTTACTAAACCCAGATTTAATTTTTCTGATTGTCTGAATATTCAAGTAGTCAGTGATATTGATATTGTCTTTTATATCACAAAAAACCTTATGTAAGGTATCGTGTTTAGCGAAAATAGTTTGTGACAGGTTATCGAGGAATTCACGATAGCTCATGGTATTTAGCTTTACAAAGTTATCATCGGCAGAAATGATACTTTTTGACATAGCCGTATCATTATGGATATAAATTCTATCAATACGAGTATGAACGCCTGATTTAGTAAATCTATCTGATTCTTCGAGCATAAATGACTTGAATATAGATAAGAATTCATTCTCGCTATTTATCTTATACTCAATTACTGCTTTTTGATTGATCAGATCCCAAAGCTCTTTCAGTTCACTAAACTTGCCAACACGCATTTTAGTACGTTTTTTACCATCAGTGGCTTTTTTGATTTTGCTTGGTTTTAACCCGGTAGGGAATGCAGCTGGATATTTGGCTTTTAAGCGACTATAGGCATCAGAATCTTTGAAGTTGTCATTGTCATCAATGATTTCATCATCAAAAACTTCATTCATGAGTGTTCTGGATGAAAGCTCAGGATACTGAGATAGGATTTTATCCTTAAGTTCTTGAGTAAACTTGCTCGGAACAGTTTCTTTGAAAGAGCTATCATTGACCTCTTTGACAAGAGAATCGACAAAATCTTTTTCTGTAAAATCAACATAGTAGTTGAGAGTGAAATTGCGGTCTTTCACCCGGCACATGTATTCATTCACGGGAAGACGTAAACCACGTCCTACCTCTTGAAGTTTAGATGTGGTGCTACCGCTTGAACGGAGCTTACAAATCTGAAAGACATTTGGGTTATCCCACCCCTCACGTAACGTCCATTTAGAGAAAATGAAACGGCGAGGATTATCTAAAGATAATAGAAGCTCTTTATCATGAAGGATTTCATTGATTTCCTGCTCAATTTTATCATCTTTATCACTGTTATCTTTTGAAAAATATCCACCATGAACAGAAGATATATCTTTAACAGTTTTTTCAAGGTAGTTTCTATAAAACTCGTCTTTCTCTGTTTTTAACAGTTCATTAGCTTCTGCTAAAACGTATTCTTCGAACTTAGTTTTAAGGCTTCCGGCAATATCATTGCCATCACGATAGCCTTCAATATCATCAATAAAGAAAAGAGTAAGAGGCTTTATGCGTGGCCTTTGTGTCAGATACTCTTTTTCTAACTTAAAGTGCTCTTTGACAGCTTTAAGCATCATATTATCAGCAAGCGTCTGATCGTAAGAGTAAGGATTGATTGAACTACCAATTTTTAGCTCAATACCATTACTCAACACCGCTGTACTTTTGTTTAAAGCATCAAGTGTTAAATCATGAATTGCACTATGTGTTTTCGATAATGATTCATCTTTCGCTAATTTGAATGTTTTTGTGTTGCCATGTTCATGCAGTTCAAAAGTGGCTTCTTTTCCGTCAGATTTAACAAATTTGAGATTAGCATTGCCATCACCAATAATATCTTCAATATATGCATCAATACCTTTAACAAGGTCTTCATTGAATGCATCTACGGCTGTCAGACGATAAACTAAGTTTTTATAGCCTTCACTAAAGGTTGCGCCATATCGAATAATATATTGAGCATTAAATTTCTCAATATTTTCCCATGTTTTTTTACCTGTAGGGAACTTATGAGGTTCATCAATAATAATGAATGGATTAACCGCACTCAGGGCAGAAAATGGTGTATCAAACTGATTATCAAGCAAACCAACATCATAAGTGTCAGTTAAAGACTTAGAGTTAATCATCCCTGAGTTAATCACAAGGACGTGTATATATTTCTTATTGAAATTACTTGCTTCAACAAAATCATGAATGGCTTGAGGCATATACGATTTTGTATTTTTACCCGAACTTTTCTGACTTTCAACAACGTAAGTCTTTAGTTCACGCTCGTAATCATCTCTAAAGTGTTCTTTTAACGCATCGCTTTTTAAAAAGTTAACTGTTCCAGCTTTGATTGAAAGAGTAGGAACAATAATAATGAATTTATTAACTCCAAAGGATTTGTTCAGGTCAAAAATTGTTTTGGTGTAAGTATAAGTTTTACCTGTACCTGTCTCCATAGAAACATCAATTACATTGCTTTTAGCATCGTAATTATCTTTCGAGTGATCAATACCATTGAACTCCTGAACATTTTTTATGTTGTTGTAGTATTGTTGTTCAGATAGATTCAGTTCTGGATTAGCTAATAGGCGAATAGCAACATGATCCGTCTGGTGAGGTATGGCGGAAACAAAAACATTCATGACCGCATCAACGCCAGCTTTTTGATGAGGTAAGTTCTTTTCGAATGTGAACCCTTTAGACATGATTAGTTCCTCACCACCAAATCCAAATCAATTGATTTTTTATTGGCATAACTTTTTAATGCTTCATTAAGTTCCATCTGTTTGGCACTTTCGAAGTTGCTGCCATAAAACACTACTTTGTTAGGGGCAAAGTCTTTGTCTGAATCCAGCTTTTGAAGTAAAGCTTTCAGGGCTTCACTGGTGAAATTAGGCGCAATCAGATAAAGACGACCATCACACAAGTGTGCTTTATAACCATCAAGATCAACATCTATAATTGGCGTTGTTAACAAGCTACCATCATATATACACCATGTAGTCAGCAGAGTGTCATACTGTTCAGGTGTCAATACAGCATCATCAAAAAATGTATGGTTAGAAAGTGTCAGTTCAGATTCATCTTTTGCTCGGAAATCATTGGATGTTTCAAAGATTTTGAAACCAACATCTCCTCTGTAATCTGGATTTGTATTTTTTAACTTTTCTCCTGCCTTGATGATTCTATCTTTTGTAATATCGAAGATTGATTTATATCCTTTGACGTAAGCAAAATTATCATTTTTCAATTTTTCATCAATTTGTACCAACATAAACTTTCTATTAGCATTGTCATTTTTGTTCAATTCTAAAATTGCATGAGCTGTTGAACCTGAACCACCGAAAAAGTCAAGAACATAGTCATTATCAGAAACCACTATATTAATTAAATCAGATAGTAGATTTAAAGGTTTTGGATTTTCGAACGGATGAAAATCAAACAAATCTAATAAATCACTACTTCCATCACTAGTTGTACCAGATTTATCAAGTAAAGTTTCATTTATTAGAATTGATCTCGGTTTTTTCCCTTTTGGTAATCGTTGTTTAAATTGTACAGACCAACCTCCATCTTCCTTTTGGATTAATCTGACGTCTCCTTTTTCTAAATCGCTTTCAAATCTATTTCTTGAACGAAGCCAGCTAATCTTATTACCGTTATCATCATATTCAAGCACTGTACCATCAGGACAAGTTATTGGATAATACTGTTTTCCTGATTTTCTTTTAAATGTGTCCCAATAATATTTTGATTCGCTATCCTCTTGATTGTATCTTGACAAATACTCAGGTTTATATGTTTCAAATAAGTGTTCAAGACTATTTTTATTCTTTGAGTACATTAATATGTACTCATGTTCAATTGCTACATGAACCGAATCATTTCCACCACCTTTCTTTTTCTTCCACACGAAGTCAGTGATAAAATTATGCTCACCAAAAACTTCATCACACAATATTTTTAATTGGGAATGTTCACTTTCGTCAATCGAAATGCATATAACACCTTCATCAAGCATCAATTCTTTAGCTACATATAAGCGGGGATACATAAAAGTCAGCCATGCACTATGGCTACTTGAACCTTTTGTAGTAAATTCAAGAATGCGTATAGCCTCATCAAGATCGATACCAGCCAGATCAGAAAGTTGTTCAGGTGTAAACTTGCGATCATCGTTATAGGCGAACCCATCAGAACCCGTATTATATGGTGGATCAATATAAATCATTTTCACCTTTTCAGAATAAGCATTAACCATGTGCTTTAATACTTCGAGGTTATCCCCTTTGATCAACAGATTCTGACTGTTTTTGTTCTCTTCACGTTGGTTATGGTCTTTATCTTCTGTCAGCAACGTTTTAGGTGGTAGGTTAGCCAACAGCCGGGCATAGGACTTACCCAGCCAGTTTAAGCTGTATGATTCTTTAGAGAGTTCAACATCCGATGATTTGACGATCTCAAGCAACTTTTCTTGAATGAAAGCACCGTTTTTATCAAAACACTGTGGGAAGTTAGCCTTCAAAACAGCAATCTGCTTACTGTTAGCAGTTTCAACTTCTGAAAAAATCGTTTCTTTTTGCATATCCATTTTAAACCTGATTATTTATTGTTCGATTTAGTAGTGTTTTTGATTGAAGCTTCACTTAGACCTATGCGTAGTAGTTCTGCAGCAGCACCGTCTATGCTTTTGAAGACTCGTGCTTCGTAAGGCTGTCTGGAGCTGCATAAGACTAATGGCTTACCTTCCCACTCAGAACCATCAAAAATCACAGTATACTCGCCTTTAGAGCCTTCTATTGTTGCTCTATCAAGTAGACCTGATTTGACTCTTTCCTTAGCCATTGAGCTAAGGATGAAATATCCACCATCAAGACCTGACATTATCGTTATGACCTCATTATGTGATAGCGAAACAATATCAAATATTGAAACAAAAATCCAAATCAAAACGTTAACTATAACCTGTTATCAAGAATAAATACGTGGAAATATTATTTCTTATGTATATTTCTGTTTAATAAATTTAGTTTTCATATTGATTATTATCCAAAATATGTTAAGGAATAATAGGCAGTTAATACAAGGAGGTTTTATGTATAAGAACAATGATGAAGTCATCGCTTGGGAAACGAAAAAACTTCTTGATGAAGGTATCTATACTGATACAGAACAAGCCTATTTAGAAGCAGAAAAGATAGTTATCCATATAAGGGAACAAGCAAAACAGCGTCAGATTAAACATCAGTTTAAATTGAAAATAAGAACAATCAAACACAAAATTAACAGTGGTAAAGATTATGCTCATATCCCTTATGCTAAAAATAAAAAATATTGGGAGGATTAAGTATGACAACAAAAACGATAAAGCAACAAATAGCAGCAGCTCAGGAACGTTTATTTTTCTTGGAAGCTAAAAAGAAACAGCAAACAAAAAAAGAGAATACACGTCAGAAAATAATTTTTGGTGCAGAGGTTGCCAAAGTCTTGGGATGTGATATTGGTTATGTAGATAAGGAATTGGTGTATGGTATTTTGCTTGAGATCCCTAGTCTTGATGATAGTGATATTGAAAAATACAGAAAAAATGGTAATGCCTACATTAATACCTACATCAATAAATAACTCTTTCACGTCCGAACGGTGAACCGACTTAAAACTCGCTTTTAGGTCGGTGAACTGTGGAGCAAGCCCCAGAGGGCGCGGTAGTTAATTTAATTCATCATTTCTCTCACTATATATCCTGTCTCTATTGACCACTTTTTTATTTTTGCTAATTAAAATATATGTAAATAAAAAAGGACGATGAAAATGAAAAAACAATTTAAAAAGGGGTTCTCACTGTTAGAGCTTGTATTAGTACTGGGTGTCGGGGCAACGATGGGGTTGATCAAGTTTCAGGATATGAAAGCAGAGCAAGAAAATATTCTGGCTTCTGCTGTAGGTCAGCAAATGAAACAGATGGGTGAGGCAGTGAATGGATATATTAATATTCGCTACGATAAACTTTCAACATTATCGAATGCTGCCGGGAATGGATCTGATCCGGGTCCAAGAGCCTGTAGTGGTAGTGTATGTGAAATTACATATATCACTTTAATTAATGAAGGCTTATTGCCTTCCACCTTTTCAGGCATCAATGCGCAAAAATCTGCCTATAAGATACTGTTAAAACGTGATGGCATCAGCCCTAACTATGTGGTTAATGGACTCATTACGACAACACTCCCTTGGTCTGAAGGATCAAAAATTCGCTATGACTTGTTAGGTAAAGCAATGGTATCGGCAGGTGTTGACAGTGGTATGACTAAGAGTGCAACCGTTGCTTCTGGCTATGAAGGGCAATGGTCTGAAAAAACCTCTGACTTCCGTAATATCACGAGTGAGGGTTTATTAGCTTACCGAACAGGGTTTAACAGTGCGATGTATACAGTTTATCTTCGTCGCGATGGAACATTGCCTATGACGGGCGATTTGAATATGGGTGGTAAAAATATTGGTAATGCGAAAAACATCACAGCAAGTGGTATAGGTGATTTTGGCGGAGATATTTCCTCAGATGGTAATATTACCGCTAAAAAAGAAGTCATAGCGCATAACGGTTATGGGGATACTATTAAGTTAGGTGGTGATGCGGCTGGTAATGACTATGAACTCTATCTAAGCGCCAACAAGCCGTTATCGTTATGGTCATCTCCAACAGGTGGCACTGCTACTGATACGAATAAATCGAATACGTTGCTTAAGGTAGCGGGAGCCATTAGTTCAGGTAATATTAATTCGATTGGTAATATAACTTCATCCGGGAATATTTCAGTAGGTGGTGTTTTACATTTAAGTAAAGTTAATGTTAATGGAAGTCCCTGTTCCGGGGTGGGTGATATTAGCAGGGATATCAATGGGAAAATATTGACCTGTCAGTCAGGCTTCTGGAAATCATCAGAAGGCAATAGCTCTGCTTTATTAGCTCAAAATGGTTGGTGGAAAGATGATAATACAGGAATTATCTATCAATGGTTAAAAGGAGAACAGGTCTGTAGTGAAAATCAGAATAAAGTTGTAAAATTCCCAATGGCGTTTCCTAATGGGATTTTTAATGTCCAAGTATCTCCTATTATAGGTGATAAACAAGCAGGTGATTTTTTCTTCCAGATTTATAATGTCAATAAAATCTCTGCAACTATTGTGCCTAATGGTAATACATATGGTTCCTGTATCACACCTTATGTGTATGCAGTTGGATATTAAAGATATCTTTATTAATATTATTTATGTAAAGACCATCCGTGGTCTTTATTTTTCATATTTGTTGAGCAAACTCAAACGGTCTGACCATATTGTTAGTGTTGGCATCCAGAAAGTCACCCCACCATTGCAGCATCAAACGCCTCTGGTCTAAATGCTTAGCCTTATGGGTATAGGCAGCGCGAACACTGTTGCTTTCCTTATGGCTCATCTGTAGCTCTACAGCGTCTTCTGACCACAGACCAGACTCAATGAGAGCACTACAAGCTAATGTGCGGAAACCATGCCCACAAATATCCTGTTTGGTGTCATAGCCCATATTGCGAAGGGCTTTATTGATGGTGTTCTCACTCATGGGTTTAAAGCTGTCATAGCTGCCAGTGAAAATTAACCCGTCATCATTACCATCTTCATAGGTGAGGTGTTTTATCTCACTTAAAATTTCTATGGCCTGACGGCACAAGGGAACAATATGTTGGCGTTTCATCTTGGTACCACGGCTTGAATACTTCACACCTTCAATAACTTCACGCTGTTCTGGAATGACCCAGAGCTTGCTGTTGAAGTCGATTTCTGACCATCTGGCAAAACGCAGCTCACTGGATCGAACAAATACCAGTAAGTTAAGTTTTATGGCAAGGGTAGTGAGTCTGCGGCCTTTATAACTATCCACACGTTCAAGCAGTAAGGGAATTTCTTCCAGCTCAAGTGCAGGGCGGTGTTCGGTTTCAGGCTTCTGTACAGAATCTTGAAGGTCGTAGGCCGGGTTATAACGAATAAGCTGTTGCTGAACGGCGTAGCGGAGAATAGACGTAATGTATTGTTTAAGCCTTGTCGCCACTTCCAGATAACCAAGCGCCTCCACTTTTTTAAGTGGGACTAACAGATCACCTGTTGAAAGCTCAGTTACGTCTTTATCCCCAATAGCGGGAAAGACATAGGTTTCCAGCCGAGTTTTTACCGTGTTCTGGTAATCCTCAGACCATTTCTTTTTGGTGGAAAACCATGAATTGGCAACGACCTTAAAAGCACGAGTGTTATCACGTTTTGCTTTTAGCTCTGTAGCTTCAGATTTTTTCTTGGCGTTAGGGTCGATACCTTCAGCAATCAGCTTACGGGCTTCATCCCGGCGTTCTCTTGCTTTAGAAAGTGAAACAGAAGGGTAGACACCAAGAGCGAGTATTCTTTGCTTCTTTTCAAAACGGTAAGACAAGCGCCAGTATTTAGACCCATTAGGATGCACCAACAGATGCATACCAAAGCCATCAGTCAGCTTATATTCTTTCTCAAGAGACTTGGCATTTTTTACTTTGGAATCAGTGAGTGACATGATTCACCCCCTTGAGTTGTTGGTATAAGCTAAATCGAACCAGAGATACCAACGATTCTACCAACAAAAGTAGTGGGTAGTAGTGTTTTTTGGTGGAAGAGGGTGAACGTAAAACAGAGGGTAAGCAATTGATAAAAAGAAAAAAAGCAGACGTCAATGAACGTCTGCTTTCTTTAATATGGCTCCTCTGACTGGACTCGAACCAGTGACATACGGATTAACAGTCCGCCGTTCTACCGACTGAACTACAGAGGAATCGTTTGAACGGGGCGCATAGTACCGAGGGCGGGGAGGCTTGTCAAAGGCTCCGTTGTATTTAATGGTTTGTTTGCTGATAAAACAGACAAAAAGAGCAATTTTCATCTGATAGAGCGAAATTACAACAGGTTAACTATGTCAACAGGCGGGTTACAGGGTGGGATGTATTAAAAAAACTGCGATTCTCGTTTTTTATAGCCCTGACTATGGGACAGGGAGTCTGATGAATGGTGAGGCCGAAGGTTCGCGATACTATTGCGCAGGTATCGGGCAGATATTGCCTGATAACAGTGCCATGCTGTCTGTTATTTTTCCCGCTTTACCCACCCGAATTGCACCAATGTTGTGCAACTGCACCGATACAGTGGGTCCGCTAGTAAAATTCCAGGTATGTTGCCACCTTTCTATCTATAGTATTTTCTTATAATTCATATTATTAGTATTTTTTATGTGTTTGCCATAACTTGGCAAGCATCTTGCATCCTCTTATGCGACATCACTATTTTGGGTTGACGCGGTTGCGTAAAGGGGAATGTATGAACTTAAAACGACTGAAGTATTTCGTAAAAATCGTTGATATCGGTAGTCTCACCCAAGCCGCGGAAGTGCTCTATATAGCCCAGCCGGCATTAAGCCAGCAGGTTGCAAATCTTGAAGCTGAACTGGATCAGAAGTTACTTATTCGTACTAAACGGGGTGTTACACCGACAGAAGCAGGAAAAGTGCTGTATGTTCATGCCAAAGCCATTCTGCGCCAGTGTGAACAGGCCCAAATCGCGGTAAACAGTGTCGGAAAGGCACTCAAAGGGGCGGTGTCAATCGGGCTTGCACCCGGTGCAGCCTCTTCGGTGGTTATCCTCCCGATGCTGAAATCGATGCGTGCCGGTCTGCCGGATGTGATGATTCATCTGCATGAAAATAGCAATGCGGTACTTAACGATAAACTATTAAATGGTGAGCTGGATATGGCCATTGTCTATGATAGTTCAGCCCAGGAAGGGTTAGTCAGTGAGCCGCTATTAAAAGAAAATCTATTTCTTGTGGGGAGTGGATCATGCCCAGGAAAAACTGTTGATTTAAATACCATTGCGGAGATGAATCTCTTTTTGCCCTGTGGCTACAGTGCATTACGCAAACGTATTGATAACGCTTTTGCCCTGCGGAGTTTACATACTGAAGTGATGGGCGAAATTGAATCAACAGCGACGCTCACCGCCGTTGTGGCGAGTGGTATGGGGGTGACTATTTTACCCGAGTCAGCAGCCTGTTCTTTAGTCGCGGCAACACATGGATGGATGGCCCATATTACTCAACCTTCGTTAAGTTTACCCCTGACACTGAATCTTTCCTCCCGGCAGCCTCTCACGGCGCAATCTGAAGCAGTAAAGGATTCTTTGCTGTCACTGGTTTCTCGTCCTTTGCCAGAAAATTCATTATGGATGATGGCAGGCTAAACTTTCTTTAGTACAAAAAGACATAAGATGAGGGTATTTGTTATTTGTTCTTACGGGGTTATGACTTTAACAATAGTGTAAAGAAAAAGCATGACCCCGGAGGCACTATGAATTTCCAGCAACTTAAAATTATTCGCGAGGCTGCACGCCAGGATTATAATCTGACTGAAGTAGCCAATATGTTGTTTACTTCCCAGTCTGGTGTGAGCCGCCATATCCGCGAGCTGGAAGAAGAGCTGGGGATTGAAATTTTTATCCGTCGCGGTAAGCGATTATTAGGGATGACCGAACCAGGGAAAGCATTACTGGTCATAGCGGAAAGAATTTTAAATGAGGCCAGCAGTGTGCGGCGCCTGGCCGACTTGTTTACCAATGAAGACAGTGGCGTGCTGACCATTGCTACCACACATACTCAGGCTCGCTATAGCCTTCCTGTGGTGATTAAAGAGTTTCGTGATTTATTTCCGGAAGTCCGCCTTGAGCTGATCCAGGGGACACCTCAGGAGATTGAATCCTTACTACACAGCGGGGCGGCAGATATTGGTATTGCGAGTGAACGTTTAAGTACTGACCCCTCTCTGGTGGCCTATCCTTGGTTCCGCTGGCACCATAGCCTGCTGGTGCCGCAAGATCACCCGCTGATTCAAAGTAATCCACTCACGCTCGATGATATTAGCCGCTGGCCGCTGATTACTTACCGCCAGGGGATCACTGGGCGCTCGCGTATTGATGAGGCATTTGCGCGCCGAGGGCTGACACCGGATATCGTCCTCAGTGCTCAAGACTCTGACGTAGTAAAAACCTATGTGGAATTAGGGCTCGGGATAGGTCTGGTTGCTGATCAGGCCTGTGGTGATGAAGGAGAGCTGGTTCGCCTGAATACTCAACACTTATTCGATACCAATACCGTATGGTTGGGGATCCGCCGTGGGCAGCTACAACGTAATTATGTCTGGCGTTTTATTGAACTCTGTAATTCGGCACTCTCAGTAGAGGAAATTAAACGCCTGGCGCTGGAACCGGAAGAGGCTGCTATTGATTATCAAATCTGATGCTTAAGAATTGATAATCATTTTGCTGTAAAAATATCCGGATTCAGGCTGATATCCTGAACCCGGATATTTAATTCACTGTTGGTCGCATTTCAAACAAACTGCGATCTTGATCGTTTTTGTCGTTATTGATCCCGCCTGTTTTTCGCCTGCCTTTATCCGAATAATAATTCTCTTCATAAGTAACTGGTACAATGAAGAAATGTAATAATTTATACCCATAATGGTTCATTTTTTTTACTTGGGTGAAAATTGATGGAGAAATATTATTCTGGGGTTGGAATTCTCTGTTTACAGACAGAGCATTGTCATTGTAACTATTGATGTATTAATTATTTTAATATTTTTCTATTATCCTGAAGGTTTACTGCCTGAGTTTTTTCATTATCTCATCGTTATATCAATAGGTTATTTTTATTATACATGAAAAAAATCCCGTCGAGTGATAAGAATAATACTGAAGTCATTTTTTTATTCAATGCATCATATATCAACCGGGCGCAGAGGAATAGATTAATGGATTTTAATATATTCATGCTATTTCATACACTGAAATATCCATTTTATCAATGATATCAAACTGTTTGCCATGAAGTGATGTGCATGTTTTTGACATGTGATGTTTAGTTATACTCAATGTTGTTTTGCTAGAGTATGTCACTGAATGTTAATAACCAGACTCGTGTTTGAACATTATTGGGATAAAACTATGCAGAATGAAATTATTTTTTCATCCAGCCAGGGACGCAAAGTGTGGAATACACTTGATAGTATAGCCCATAACTATGATCAGGAGAAAAACCCGATTGAATTGGAAAATATCGCACATGATCTATTAAAAAAAATAATCGATGATTCGATGTTAAAAAAAATTCAGGAAATAGCCAATAACGAGATGTCGTCACATATTATCATCAGGAATTTTCTTGCGATACAGTCGTTACCCTATACTCCAACCGATGACTGTTCGCCTGACAGCGTTAGCTGGCGAACACCAGCTTCGGCATTATTAGGGTTACTCAGGCTGACGGGGCATTCAGCTCGTTCATTTATGGATGAAATGAATGGTCGCCTTTGCCACATGGTGATGCCGGCCAGGAATAATGAAAAAAGTTTTTTACGATCGACTAAAAAATTGGGGTTTCACACTGAGGTGGTAAATGGCTATTTTTATGAGGAGAGCCCCTGTATCGGTAAGCCTGTATCACCAGAGGTTTTTGGCCTGTTAGGACTACGCAATCCTGATGGTATTGCCACAACGTTAATTCCATTAGAGCGGGTACTAAAAAGTCTGACACCTGATGTCATCAGTGCTCTCATGAAACCAAATTTTTGTGCAATTAGTCAGTCATCCTTTGACAGAGAGATCATTATTAAAGATGTTCCTGTACTGAAAAAGCTACACGGGGGAGGTATGGGGTTGCGTTATAGCCGTAGTAAAGTAATGGCAAACAATACTGAAGCGTCAGAAGCGTTACACCAGCTGACTGATGCAATAAATCATTCGGAACATATTGAGCAGGTAGTATTGAATCCGGGTGATGCGCTTATTCTAAATAATCGTACTTGTGTTCATGGGCGCGGAAGTATTACCGGAACACAAAAATTTGATGGCATGGATAGATGGCTAATAAGAATTTATGGATATAAATTCGCTACATTACCCATGCTGAAAACATTGCCAGAAAAAAAGCATGTCATTATGGTGGATATTTAATGGCGTTAGAAACTAAGATCTTTAATTTTTTAAAAAAACAAATTAGTGAAAATAAAGATGCTGCACATGATTTAGGTCATTTAAAACGTGTGGCTGAAAAAAGTAAACATATACATAAACATGAAGGGGGTAACTTAGATGTAATAATCATAGCCAGTTATTTTCATGATATTGTCTCTTTGCCAAAAGATTCACTTATTCGTCATCACTCTTCTAATTTTGCGGCACAGAAAACAATAAAAATCCTCAAGGATCATTTTAAAGAGATACCTACGAGTTTATATGGACATATTGCGGATGTTATCCGTTCTCATAGTTACAGTGCGAATATTAAACCTAATACTATTGAGGCTAAAATTATTCAGGATGCAGATCGCCTTGATGCTTTGGGTGCTATAGGTTTAGCCAGAGTTTTTTATATTGCGGGTAAATTGGGACAGAAATTATATAACCATGATGATCCCTTTGCATCTGAACGTCCGTTAAATGACAAAATGTATGCTCTGGATCATTTTTATACCAAATTACTCAGGCTGCCTGAAACAATAAATACGAATGAAGGGAGGATTATGGCTGAAGAAAGAGTCGCTTATTTATCTGAGTATATCGAAAAGCTTAAAGAAGAAATTATACTAGTACACTAATAGAAATTATAGAGAGAAAATAATGTTTATTGATTGTGTATATAAAGCATTAAGAACCCCAAAAGAAACACAACAAACCTTAGAAATATTGACTGAGGCAGATATGCTGTCGGGAGACTCATCCGTCATCCAGTTGTATGAGCAAAAACTGAGTTATTATTTTAATACCAAACATGCGATTGCCGTATCATCAGGAACGGCAGCTTTGCATGCCAGTTTACTGACAGTTATCAGACCTGGCGATGAGGTACTGGTACCTGCTATTTGTGTTCCAATGACGATATCCGCCATTTTACAGGCAGGAGGCGTACCAGTTTTTTATGATTGCAGTGTTAATTCCTTTAAACCAGAACTCAACGATCTGGACAAAAAAATAACACCAGCAACGCGTGTATTAGTCACCGTTTCGATGTGGGGATACCGTGCGATTGACAACGATACGGTGACTTTCTGTCGTCAGCGTAACATTATGATTATCGAAGATGCAGCACAGTCGGCAGGGACAGATTCATTGCTGGGATATGAAGGCACGATAGGGGATATTGGCTGTTTCAGTACTCATGAGTTCAAATTAATCAGTACTGGGGAGGGGGGATTTATATTGACTAATTCGGACACGTATGCGGAAAAAATTCGGTCATTTACACATATTGGCTTTAGTGAACGGCACGGTGGGTTTGGCTATGCAGATGGTCTGAATTATAAATTATCGGCATTTCAGGCTGCTGTAGGTATTGTGCAGCTCACCAGCCTTGATGCCAAAATACAGGGGCGTGAAAAGCGTAAGGTAAAGTGGAAGAGTTTATTACAGTCCGCTGAAGGGATCAGTTTTCTTAACTCAGATGTTATGAGTCGGCATAATTGTTATTCTTTAGTTTGTTTATTAAATGATAACGCTAAACAATCAGGTATCGAGCTGGCCAGAAAATTATACAATGTAGGCGTGAACACGGACACATTTCGCTATAAAAATACTATAGTGAGTAATTATCCTTACTATAAAGAGTATTACAAGCACCCGAAATATACCAGGGATAACAATATTGATTTTCCTAATGCAACAGAAATGGTGAAGAAAATGCTCGTCTTACCTTGTCATGAACGGGTCAGCGTTGAAGCTATTCATAAGGCTTCGCAAAGCATCATGCAGTTCATTCAGGATGCCTGAATTTTATTTGCTACATGTTTATTTTAGAATAATACCAAAAAACATTACTAATCCTGCTTTATACTAAAGGTAAGTGTACTGTATCTCATTTATACTTATCGCCATGATTTATGACGTCAGGTAATAACGTAATATATTAATTTATTATTACAGTTTTCATCTGTGATAATAAATGAAGTGTTTGTGATGTTTTTATTCATTTTGCTATCATGTACCACTGAATCATTTGGTATGTATGTATAGGGACTGATTTTCATGAAAATGAAAAAGAAACAGGATTTGTCGCACTTTTTATTTTTCTTCCATGTTGCGAAACATCGAAGTTTCTCTACCGCAGCTAAAAAAATGAATGTTTCACGTTCATCAGTGATGTCAAATATCAAGAATCTTGAGGAACGATTTAATATCCGTTTTATCAATCGTAATACGCGTTTTTTCTCATTAACTTTTGAAGGGAAATACTTGTATGAGCAGAGCCTTAAGATAGATGCGTTACTGGAAGAAACAGTTAAGTCGCTAGAAAATGTATCGTCTTTTTCAAGAAAGGAGGTATCAATTAAACTCCCGGTCATTTTTGACATTCCTGATGTGCATTATGCTCTGTCCTCTTTTATGAATAAAAACCCGGAAGTGGTTGTTCATACGAGATACGATGATCGTTTGGGTAATCTTATAGAAGAAGAAGTCGATTTTGCGGTACATATCGGTGAGTTACCAAATTGTAGTTACTACTCAAAAATGATCACTAATTTTAAATCACATATTCTGGCATCCCCGGAATATCTACGTACGTATGGCGAACCCATGCACCCACAAAACCTGGTTGATTATAAATGTATTAACTTTGAGCATTGTCTTACTGGTAATAAATGGCTCTTCCGTAATAAGACTAAAGGTGTATTAGAGTCTTATGCATTGGGCCCCACTCTAAAGGTATCCAGTGAACGTACTGTAATTTCTTTTGCTGAGAAAGGCATGGGTATTGGTTCTGGATTAAGTTTTCTTTGTCATGAAAAACTCAAGAATAATACCTTACAGTCTATCCTGAACGAGTGGACATACCCGATACCCGTTTATATTATTTTTCATTCAAAATGTTATGTTGATGAGCATGTCAGAAACCTGATGGATGAAATAAAAGACACCATTAATGTACTTCAGGTTCGGCACAGTTTATAGCTAATAATCAAGGTAACTAATATAGTAAAATGAATTAGTTATCTGCAAAGTTAATGATCTGAACATGATATTGCCAGCGCAGAGTATTATTGTCTTTTTAATGAAATAATAGTCTGCTCTGGGTATTGCCCCTTTTTTATTTTGAGTATGATCTTTGTTTCTGTCCCCCAGGTGATTCTGGCTGACAGTCGTTTATTGTCTTTCACCTGCACTATCCGGCTAATACACACTATTGTCTCGCTGCCTGCGACGGGGTAATGGCGACACTGGCCGTCATCCCTGCCACCAGCGCGATCTCTTTTGGCAAGTCATCAATATGAATATGTACCGGAATGCGCTGCGCTAGCCTGACCCAGCTGAAAGTGGCTTCTATGTCAGGCAAACCCAGACTGCCAGTCATGTCATTACTGTCATCTATTCCTCGCCCAATACTCTCAACATGTCCGGTTATTTGAGGAGCATACCCCATCAGGGTCACCAGGGCTGCGTCACCGGGGTGAATATGACCAATCTTGGTCTCTTCAAAATAACCCACTACCCAGAAGCTATGAGCATCAATAACGGCAACCTTTGTCACTCCAGCACTGGCATAATCCCCTGGACGAAGTCGCAGATGTGTCACATAGCCGTCGACAGGGGAACGAACCGTGGCACGAGCGAGATTTAACTTGGCCAGTTCCAGGGCTGCCAGAGCACTCTGGTAATTCGCTATCGCAATACTGGCAACACGGGATGTCTGCTGTAAATCTTCGCCTGAGATAACCTCCCTGATTTGATTTCGCCGCTTTGCTGAGTCCTGGCGCATGACCATTTCATGACGTTTAGCATCCACTGCTGTTTGGGCCTGGGTTACCGCCAGTTGCAACCAATGAGGGTCGATAGCATAGAGAATATCACCACGATTAACCCACTGATTATCCTTTACCATGACATGGCTGACTGGCCCGGAAACATCTGGCGCTATTTGTACTACATCAGCACGGACTCGGCCATCCCGAGTCCAGGGCACCCCGGCATAGTGTTTCCAGGCGATAAAAGCAAAAATAATGGCGACAGTGACAGCGATCAGTGTCAGAGCATAGCGACCTGACAGAACCAAAAATGGCTTCATAGATACCACCCCAGCAGATTCATGCCCGGTATTAACAGGGTAAAAATAGCGATGAAAGTGGCAAACTCAATGAGCGCCCCACAAGGCAGTGCGGCGTAAAACGAGGTGGAGCTCACTATTTTTATCACGACCAGCGTGCAGAAAAATGCCACCAGCGCAATGACCAATAGGCCCGGTAGCAATACGCCACCAAGGTTAATATCAGCAATCATATATCTGCTTTCCTGTCTGTTATGTTCAATACTGTCCGCAAGTCAATCAGTGACGCAATAAGGGCAGCGGTATGGGAATTTGTGATGCGCATTTGGGCGAACAGCAAAGCCTCAATGTGCGGTAAAAGTACATCAGGTTCCGTATTTCCAGTGAACCGCGATAGCAGCGCTTTAATTGGTAATGCCATTTCACGGGGCAGTTTCTTTTGTGAGCGTTGTAGCTGGCTAATGGCGAGCCCGATGCGTAAATAGTTAATAACGCGATTAAGCACTTGCTCGCGGGAGTGATGACTCCGATGCAGTCGAGGAAGCAGTAAAGCGGTGCGATCTATCATCACATTTGTCCAGCGCACGTCATGCCAGGGGAGCCCCATTGCCCGGTGTCTGATATCCCGGCGGCAGCGATATAACAGGCGATTAATCGCTCTGCCGGCCTCCACAGTCTGGAGAAAAGTCATGCCGATCACCGCAAAACCTGTTGCTGCAAATAAAGCGATAGCTGTATTGATGGCCACGGAAAAATGGCCTGAATAGTGAGCACCCAGCTCTGAAAGAATGGGGAGTGTCAGTGTGATGCCCATCGCCATAAATGTTGTCGCAGGCCGTACTTGTAGCGAGCCTGCCAGCAGATAGATCGGGGCGAGAACCGCAACCAGTACCGTAAATTCAGTTACCTGAGGCAGGATGACAAAGCTGTAGCCCAGGCTGATGGCCACCCCATAAACTGAGCCCACAATATACTTAACAATATGTGGCGCTGGAGTATCGAAATTCCCAAAGAGCGTGCAACAGACTCCGAGAATAGACACGGCAACGGCCCCATCAGACCAGGCGGAATAGATCCAAATCAGGCAGCCGGTGAATATGATGACAAAAGCACCCAGTGCGGCGCGTGCGGCGGCCAAGTGATCCTTATGATACACATAGCCCTGCGGCGTTTTACCTTCATCCAGTGGCGGTAACGGCTTACCTGAACGGAGTGTCTCAGCCAGCAGGTCACATTGTTGCAATAACCTGACTGCCTCTTGTAATTCCTTGATAGATTTGGCTTGCATGACGTCTTTCATACTTAGAGGACGCGTCGAAGAAGGGGACAAGGCGAAATAGCGTTCAAACAGGCATTGGGGTGTCTGTCCCCCTGATGTGTGCTCCCCAGAAAGCCATTGCGTGATCCCCTCCACCAGCCAGGTATTCTGCCCGGCGAACGTTTCAGCCTCCCGCAGGCTATCGTGCAACTGGCTACACACGACCAGTAGCCTGGCCAGCCTGTCATGAATGAGCCACCGTGCCCGGCGTGATGATTTTATAAGGGATGCATCATAGGGGAGGTGATGCCCGACCCCCTCCAAAGCCTGTAGTGCTTCGGCCAGTTTCAGGTATTCCCCCCGTTCAAGGGGGGCATCTGTTAGCAGTGAGGTTACCATGTGTCGGGCTAACTTCAGGGTGGCGTCGAGCTTGCTATTAAACAGGCCCGACAGGCGTTCAGGCATGATATAGCGATGAATCAAACTGGCGCAGACCACCCCGATGGTTATTTCCTGTACCCGGATGATGGCGGTATCAAAAATGGTGCCGGGCTCGAACACGGCGGGAAAACCGATCAGACTGGCGGTATAACCTGCGAGCACAAAAGCATAAGCACGGGGTGTTCTGTCCAGCTGGGATAAATAGAGACACCCGGTTATCCACCCAGTCAGTACCAGGCTGCAAATAACAGGGTCATTAACAAAGTTCGGCACAATAGCGACGGTCATTGCCGCCCCCGCCAGTGTTCCCGCCAGGCGATAGACACAGCGACTGAGGGAGGCACCTGCTGAACTTTGGGAAACAATATAAACAGTGATAATTGACCAGGAAGGGTTATTGAGCCCAAGGGATAGCGCGAAGTAATAGGCCAGCATCGCCGCAGTAAAACTTTTGGCAGAATAGATCAGGGCATTCATATCTGCCACCAAAGGCGCTGAGGCAAAGATGTTGCGACACGAGTTGAGCATGGTTGTACAGGTTCCTGGCAATAAGCAGTAGCGTCACTGACGACGAAGATCATTATTGTTGGAACACAGAGTTGTTTAAATGCTATATACTGCCAAAAAATATCTAAATCATGCCAATATGCTACATTCTCGTGATGCTGTTTCAGTTTTTGACCCAGACCTGACCGCCTGTGCGGTGGTTGCCCGTCAACTTGATTTTACGGAATACCAGGAAGAAGTCCCCGTGCACAGCCATCGTAAGGGGCAGCTTATCCTGGCGCTTTTCGGGGCGGTGACTTGCCAGGCTGAAAATGATCTATGGATTGTTCCGCCACACTGCGGTGTCTGGATCCCTGGCGGAACGCCTCATAGTGCTAAAGCCACCTGGAATGCGCATCTTAATTATCTTTTCATTGAGCCGGGGGCGGTGACTTTGCCAGACCACTGCTGTACTTTTGCGATTTCACCACTAATACGAGAATTGATCGGTCGTTTAGTGAATGAGAATACTGATTACCTGCCAGGGAGCCATGCTGGCAGGCTTGCCCAAGTGACGCTGGATGAATTGGCTACGATGCCGCAGCAGAACTTTAACTTGCCGGTTTCCTCACACGTTAAAATTCGGCAAATGGCCGAGTCACTGGTCAGCCATCCGGAAGATCGTGGAACACTAAAAGACTGGGCTAAACGCCTGGCACTAAGTGAACGATCCCTGGCCCGGCTCATGGTAAAAGAGACTGGTCTTTCTTTTGGTCGCTGGCGTCAACAGTTACATCTCATTATTGCGTTACGCGGGCTGGCCAGCGGTATGTCAGTACAAAATGTGGCAACGGAACTGGGCTATGAGTCTGTTAATGCATTCATTACCATGTTTAAGAAGTCTGTTGGTTGTACCCCGGCACTCTACTTCAGTCAGCGAAAATAGTTCCCTGTAGCCTGCCGGACAATGCCTGAAGTGCATCTGGCGGGAGTGTAAACTGACTATTTTTTTTCCATTGCATGGATCTAATTTAATTAACGTAATTTTTACATTTTATTTTCATTCGCTATTTTATTTGTCATCTGAGTAAGAACACTGTTGACATGGTTTTTATTTTTGATAGATTCTAATTGACAGGTATATATTGTTATCGGCAGTAATTATTTCCTGGTGAAATAAAGGCAGGTAAGTAATACTTACCTTTATGATATTGTTAATAACAGAAATAAAGCAGCATATCCGGAATCGATGCCGTACGGGGGAATGCACTTGTGAGCTTATTTTCCAGTGAAAGAGAGGGTGTGATAAAACCTGACAATGGTAACCTCCTGTGTTTTAATCGTTATTTAATTAAATATTTCATAAGTAACTATTTATGTTAAATGTAAAAAAATATGGTACCTGAGAAGCCCTGACATTAAATTGCCAGGGCTTTGTTGTTTATGAAGGTGATTGAGGTTAATCATCGTTGTGTAAAATGATTCATATTCATAAAGCAGTTGAGTGTATTATAATTTTAGTAGCACACAATTGCTTAGGGACGAGGATATATGAGTGCATTGAATAATGAAGTAGAAGTGAAATTATCATTTTCATTATGGAAAGGTATCCTTACTTTCCTTTTTGGCGCTATTTTATGGTTTATTCCACCTCCGGATGCTTTGGCTATAAATGCATGGCACATGTTTGCCATCTTTGCGACAACAATATTTGCAATAATAATTAAATTAATGCCGATGGGTGCAGTGACAATGATTGCCTTAATTGTCTCTGCATTGACAGGTGTCACCCCAATTAACGGTAAAGGGGATCAGGTTTCCGCATTGTCGGGGTTTGCCAATGGCACTATTTGGCTAATCGGTATTGCTATGTTTATTTCCCGTGCTGTCATCAAAACGGGTTTAGGCAAACGAGTCGCGCTGTGGTTTATCTCTAAGTGTGGTTCCAGTATGTTAGGTGTTGCGTATGGGCTGGCACTGGCTGATTTAGTACTGGGGCCTGGTATTCCCTCTGCCTCAGCCAGGGGGGGTGGAATCATGTACCCTATAACACAATCCATTGCGACATCGTATCAATCCAGCCCAGGAAAAACGGCCAGAAAGGCCGGGGCATTTTTAATGCTCAGCGTGTCACAGATTGATGCCATTGTTTGTACTATGTTTTTAACCGCGATGGCAGGCAATCCATTAATCGCGGAATTAGCCTTTAGCCAGGGGGTTGAGATCAGCTGGACCACGTGGTTTCTGGGGGCTGTCGTTCCTGGTATCGCATCACTGATTATCCTGCCGGTTGTTTTATACTGGATCTATCCCCCTGAATTGAAGAAAACACCGGAAATCCCCCATATTGCCGTTGAAGAGCTTAAAAAATTAGGCCCTATGTCATTAGCAGAAAAAATACTGGCCTTTGATTTTATTTTGCTAATCCTGTTATGGACGGTGGGGGATATCTTTTTCTCTATTCCTGCCACATTATCAGCATTTATCGGTTTAGGTATTTTGCTGATATCAAACATCATGTCATGGAAAAACATTACGGAAGAGAAAACAGCCTGGGATACCATGTTCTGGTTTGCGGTATTAGTCATGATGGCCAATGCCCTTAATAAATACGGAATGATTAACTGGATTTCCAAAAATATTGTCATTTACGTGGGGCATTTTGACTGGCTGACTGTTTTTCTTATTTTAGTGTTAGTTTATTTTTATACCCGTTATTTCTTTGCCTCAGCGATGGCCCACATCTCCGCTATGTACCTCGCTTTTCTGGCAGTAGCTATATCGGTAGGAACACCACCATTATTTGCAGCATTAGTACTTGGCTATACCTCCAATCTCTCTATGGGGTTAACACAATACTCAGGAGGCCCTGGACCTGCGCTATTTGGTTCTGGTTATAACACCACAGGACAATGGTGGGGCGTCAGTTTCATTGTCTCTATTGTCTCGATCCTGATTTGGCTGATACTGGGTGGAGCCTGGATGAAACTCATTGGTTTTTGGTAATGAGAGTCCTCCCGGCAGTGTGTCATTTAATGGTGCTCTGCCGGACTCCAGCTGTGACAGTCAACATATCATATGGCAGGAAGGGGAGAGAAAAGGGAAGGCTATTTACTTTACTGCCAGAAAGCAAAAAAGCAGACGTTATTAAGCGTCTGCTTTCTTTAATATGGCTCCTCTGACTGGACTCGAACCTCATCTATGACTCCTATTAATATTGGGTTTGTTTGTTTTGGTGTTTTTTATACCAACACTTCTACCAACATTATTTAATGCACCTATATAAAATATCAATTAAAAACAATTGGTTATAACAACATATTATTGTCATTTTCTATCTGATGGTATTATCGATTTCAATGCCATATTGTCACTATTACTATGATTTTAATGCAATAAAAACATGTCATTGTGAAGTTATAACTCGATTTTTCACTTTGTCCACTCTTGAGGATTTTCAGTTTAAAGCACATCTTTTGGTATATGGATACCCAATAAAGAAACCATTCTATTGGGCCATATCCTGACGTTACGATGTTTATCTACTATGCATGGTATTGTTTTAAGTAAGACGCTGATTTCAATTCTCAGCGAGTTAGCGGCTGAAGTAGAAGCATCGACGGTACTTGAGTGTGAAAAACGATAAAAAATATAACTAATTGAATTTGTTTTTGTTTTTTTTATTAGTTAAACTTTTTTAAAAAAGTGTTGACCCAAAAATTATTGCGGGTAATATGTTTTGCAGACGCAACGGGTCTTGTTATTTGTATCTACAGTCAATGATGTGGCTGTCTGTTTTTCACGGAGATTATTCACATGAAAAAACAGATTGTTCACACAATTGAAAAAACCATAATCAGTCTTGAGATATTAATGGAGGTTTGTAAAAAAAATAATGAGCATATAATTTCAGCGGAATTGTCTTCTATCAAAGAAGAATTAAAGACAATTCTTAATGAAGATCATGATCAAAAAATTAAGAGTTCGGGTGCTATGATAGCCAATTGGGCACGAGTGCTTGCTTTTCTTAAATTGATTCAAGATATTTATACTCATTTTTTTGATGGTTCCTCTAAGTGAGCTTTGTCAGTAAACACTTAATATCTTCGTAAATGCAGCCTACTAATCTGCAATACATGTGAGGTGATACAATAAAACACGCGGTCAGTCGCTGCTAATAACTGAAGTCTTATCTGAAACCTTTTCTACATTCATATTGAGGTATTGAGTGTAAGTTAAAATTATAGATTGATTTTTATATTGAATATGTTATTTATTTAAGGTGCGAGATATGAATATAACAAATTTAAGTTATTTCTGATCTCATTGACAGTAAAACAAAAAAGTGCAGACAGTCACTTTTTTGGTTTCATTCAGTGCGTCGACTGACCTTTGCCTGAATTAGATTTAAATGACAAAATATCATAGAAGTCAATAAATGAAGGTGGAATATATGTCTTTCTTTAATGGTAATGCTGTTGTGGTAAAAAGATGTAACCAGATGGCATCTGATAAGCGCTATTTGGAGGAAGTGCTTCGTACTATTATTGATGAACATTTATCAGTTCTTTCAATTACTGAGCCATTGACAACTATGTCAATGGTGGCGAAAAAGAGCTATGCCCGAATATGTTTTTACCCCGTTTGTGATTTTTATACATTATACTTAAAGGATCTGTCAGTAGAAACTTTCAGTTTTGCTCTAATTTGGTTGGAGATGACTCATTATAATTCAAGAGGGAGGAAGAAGTTAATTAATAAATCATACTATCAAATATAATGAGGTTCTTATGAATTTATCGTATTTTTCTGGATTTAAAATAAAAGCATTACGACTTAAGGAGAATAAAAATCTGCAAGAAGTATCAGAAGGATTAGGCATTACAAAAACATATCTTTCATTAATTGAGAATGGTAAAAAGAAACCTTCAAAAAAAATTATATATAAAGCCGCACATTATTTTTCAGTTCCTGAAAACTCATTGGTTGAAAGTTCATCTTTTTTACAAGACTTGGCAAAAGTAGCGGATGAAATTGATCTTTCTGACTTAATCGTTGCATTTGAAATATTATCAAAGAAAGAATGATATATTAAATGACATGGTGAAATATATACTTTTGAGTATGTCTATTAATTTACTAGAAGTAAACAATATGAACTTATTTTCTTATCATTCATTATAATCAATGATTTTTATTTTAATGGACTATGATACTGATTTGTCTTTTTAAAAATGAAATAATTATCGGGTTTTATTTTTCATACAGAATGTAATCAATTAATTATTATTTATAATAAAAACACTGACAAAGAAAATTATGACCAAAAAGATGTCTAAAGCGGAGATTGTAGAAGCACTAAGCGAATGGTTTGATGTAAGCCGATATGATGTGCTGAAAGATTTAACGCTAGAAAAAATTTATGCTGAGCTAGAAAGACGGATCTTTGCCTATAAAGCTCGGCAGCAGTGGGAAACAGCAGGCCAAGAGAACCAATTGCTGGCGATACATCATGATGCCTTGATCCGTTCTGGTCAGGTTATACGTGAGACTAAATGGCTTTCTGATAGCCATATGCTGGCACACAGTTATGCCGTCAGGCCAATGACAAGGACTTCACTGTTCAACTATGGAAGGGCGATGTATCGTCTGGAAAACAACACGCCTAAAGATAATGTTTCAGTGAGTTCAGAATACATCTCTGAATACTTGAAGCAGGGTGGATTGAATCCTGCTAACAAGATGTTGATTGAGATTGATTTAGATGAAGCTAGCAGTGATGATCTGGCTGAACACCTAAAAGTGCTTATCAATCAGTGGCAGAAGCACCTCAAGGTATCTAAGCTCCCAGAAAAAGATTTCCGCTTTGGTCATAAAACCTTCCAGAAGATACTCGATTACAAAATCATCCCTCTTATGGATCTCATTGGTTGGGAACAACTCAACAATCAGAAAATCCCTTATCCTGTGTTGGCTGGTATCCTCCATACCGATATGCGCTATGCCAGAGGCAGCGAACAAATCAAAGATACGGATTACCCTCTGGCCTATGAGTTTTTGAACAATGATAATTATTTCAAATCGTTAAATGATTTTTTCATAAAAAACATGCATGTGAAGAGTTCAGATATACCTATTATCATGAGTGGCAAATCTAAAGACAAGAAGCAACAGTCACTAAGTCTGAACATCTCCGATATTCACTTGGGCTGATGGACTAATTTCGTTTTTCACAAACGATCTCCATAAAATTATTCAATCTAACGCACAGTAATAAATATTTTAAAATCGTAGTAAATAAAAAACTATTCGAATAGGCGTTGAAACGTATAAATTAGAATGACGCTGAAGATCCTATTTACTGAAGCTGAATATAATAGCGGATCTATTCCCGAATGCAGCCGAATTAATAGATACGTAATTAAAGTGATCCATACGTCAAGACCGCTCCATCGTTACTTCCATGTCGCCTTTATGTCAATAATCACATGATAAATATGATATTTAAGTTAAATCACAAATCAGTTAGTATTGCCGCCACGCAGTGACAGGCATGACATGGAAAAGGAAATGGATCGTCAATATAACAATAAAGTGACCCCGGAACTGTTGGCAGCAATGGATCAATCATCATTTACGGCGGAACAACTGGCAGAGATGGATGATGAAGGACGAGTACTGAGCGAAGAGCAGGATGAATACATCAGGCTGCATCCTGTGACAGTGCTCTGGCGTAAGGCTGTGTCGGGGATACTGACTGGCAGTGGTCTTGTCAATGGAGAGGTAAATGATGGGATATCGTGAGAACTGTTACGGGCGGGGACTTGCCCTGCATGGAGATAAAACAACCACGGGTGCCAGTTGCATCAGTTCACTGGGGCAGGGTACCTCTAATTTTGGTCTGGGGATAGTGCGTAAGGGGGATCACACCACCACCTGTCC
>NZ_JAERJD010000015.1 GCF_018257795.1 Citrobacter sp. JGM124
AGTTCTGACGGTAGTGCCGGCAGGCTGGTCAGCTGATTGTGTTCGGCATCAAACCTCTCCAGTCGTGACGGTAGCGCTGGCAGGCTGGTCAGTTGATTGTGCCTGGCAGTAAACCATTTCAGTCCTGACGGCAGCATAGGCAGGCTGGTCAGCTGATTTTCATTGGCAGCCAACTTCTCCAGTCCTGGCGGCAGTTCTGGCAGGCGGATCAGCTGATTGCAGCTGACAAAAAGCGTCAATAGCCCTGGCGACAGGTCTGGCAGGCTAGTCAGCTGATTGCTATCGGCAGACAGTGACTGTAGTGCTGACGGCAGCACCGGGAGGCTGGTCAGCTGATTGCTATCGGCAGCCAGTGACTGTAGTGTTGACGGCAGCGCCGGGAGGCTGGTCAGCTGATTGAACTCGGCAGTCAGTGACTGTAGTGTTGACGGCAGCGCCGGGAGACTGGTCAGCTGATTGCTATCGGCAGCCAGTGACTGTAGTGTTGCAGGCAGCGTCGGGAGATAGGTCAGTTGATTTTTAGAGACAGCAAGCGACAGTAATCCTGATGGCAGCATCGGGAGGCTGGTGAGCTGATTGTCAGAGGCAGTAAGCGACAGTAATCCTGACGGTAGCGTCGGAAGGCTGGTTAGTCTGTTGAACCTGACAGTCAGCGCCCCCAGTCCTGACGGCAGTGCCGGGAGGCTGGTCAGGTGATTGTGTTCAGCATCAAACCGTTCCAGTCCTGATGGCAGCATTGGCAGGCTGGACAGCTTATTACGGTTAACAATAAGAGACTGTAGTGTTGACGGCAGTGTCGGGAGATAGGTCAGCTGATTTTCAGAGACAGCAAGCGACAGTAATCCTGATGGCAGCATCGGGAGGCTGGTCAGGTGATTGTGTTCAGCATCAAACCGTTCCAGTCCTGATGGCAGCATTGGCAGGCGGTACAGCTTATTACGGTTAACAATAAGAGACTGTAGTGTTGACGGCAGAGTCGGGAGACTGGCCAGCTGATTTTCATCGGCAGTCAGTGACAGTAATCCTGACGGCAATGTCGGCAGAATGAATAATTGGTTCGATGTTACATTCAGTGTGGTAATGTTCGGCGGTAAGTGGTCGGGTAAGGAAGTGAGTTGATAGTGACTCAGATCAAGTGCCGGGTTGCCATTATTCAGACAGTCACGCATTTTCTGTAGTGCCTGGTTGCGGGAGGAACACTCTTCTCCCGGTACGGGGTTCGCCCATGCTGACCAGACCGCGTCATAATCTACCGCCGTCCGGACAGTCTCTGGCGGGGGGATACTTGTCGCGAGAGTTCTGTGTTCCTCACAAAGCCTGGTGTCAGGTGTAAGATTGTGAGTTTCACTGTGTCCCTGACATTCGACGGTATATATCCCGGCGTCATCGAGGTTGACTGACAGCATTTCATGACTGTTTTCATCCAGAATACTGAAGTTGTTTTCCCCGTGCCGGCCGGACTGAATGTTTTCCGCAAATCCGGTATGCGCGAACCTCCTGAGCTGTTCAAATCTGTCAGCCACATCCTCCCGGGTTGTTCCGGCTGGTGGGTGACACATAGTGCGGATGCACTCCAGTGCTTCAGGCTTGTACTTACAGCTGAAAAATGACTTAATTTTTTCCCATACGCTAATGTCATGCGGAGTATCAGGGCGAGCAAGATGGTCAATGCTGCTGTCGCTGATTGTTGTGGATGAATTTCCATTTCTAACATTAAAGGGCATATAAAACTCTCTGTAAATGAACGTATTGCACCTGTTATTGGCATCGACGGACGGTATCACCTTTCCCTGTATCTTAATTTCACAATACGGTAACTGACTGGTTCACAGGTGTTCCGTCATGATGTGCCAGTTATTTTACGGATAAAGGTGTCTATTTTTTCATGGGCACTCTTGCGTGACATTCTGGGTATGGATCTTTGAGGTGGGGCATCGGCCAGACAACTCTTAATTAGATTATCGCTGTTCTGAAGACCGCCGAAACTGGTTGAACGATGAACAGTGTCTGTCGTGAGGCCATCATTTCATCATCACGAAAGCGCTGGCATATGAACATCCGTGCTTCAAACAGATGCCGGTGATACGAGATAGTAGATGGTATAAATAGATCCGAATACCGGGAGAAGACAGTGGGATGAGAGATAACCAGTCATGAAGACTGGTTATTTTTTTTAAATTTACTTACTCAAATATTGATAAATATCTTGATTGTTTGAGTAAATAATCCCGGTGCTTAAAATATCCACCACCAGAAGTGCCTCATTAATTTCATTTTCATGAATTTGATTATTTTTTGCTAAGGTTAGCAAATGCTCAACGAGTGAGGTATTGCCCTTGTATTTAGCAATGCCAAGTAATGCGAGTATTTTTATATTCAATGTGATGAAACTTTCTTTCAATTGCTGGTTAATATAATCAATGACTTTTGTTGATGTATATCGGGCTAGTGGGACTGAGCTGTCATCAGGTAACGTTAAACCATCAGTTAACTCTAATAGTCTTTCACCCGCAATATTAACAATACCAGTCAGGTAGGATATCTCAGCAATGTGATCGAAGGTTGCTCCATCTTGTTTGGCGGCATGTGCATGGTGTAACAGGCAATGCTTACAGTTTGTTGCTTGTGCAATGGCTACGGCTATTAAATGTTTATCTCTACTGGTAATGCTTCCGTCGTGCCAGCTGTCTGTTGATAATGTTCTGAAATTCTTGGTGTGATGCTGTGTTTTATCCAAGTCAGTCACTTTTGCAATGGTATTCGTCATGATTGGGCCTTTTTATAGTGAGACCAATTCTCTATTGGTAGCTTTTTTCCAGTTGAGCATAATTTTTCTTAGATATGGGATCCCTGGCGTGATAGACGGCAACCAGACTAATTAAGCATAGCGCTGAAATATATAAAGCGACCAAGTATGGGCTACCGTTATTGTATGTCAGCAACGCCATGGCAATGAATGGCGTTAACCCACCGGAGAGTAATGTACCCACCTGGTAGCCAACAGAAACACCGCTGTAACGTACTTCAACGGGGAATTGTTCTGCAAACCAGGCCGCACCTATACTGTATATAGCTGCGTCAAATGCCGCCAGGAATATAGCCATTACCAGAGGAAGGTAAAATAAATTTCCATTGTCTAAAAAATAGAAAAATGGCCATACAAAGAAGCCTATGCTCACCAGTGCGAAAAATGCCGGGATCCGGCGTCCTATTTTATCTGATAATAATGCCCAAACAGGTGTGGTTATAACGGCAGCGGCTGAAGCGATGATGATTGATGTTAAAACAATACTGGTATCTTGCCCTTTTAATTTTAAGTAGCTTAAAATAAAGGTGGTTAAAATGGCGTACATTGCTGGTTGTGCCAGCCTTAAACCAATAGTAATGAAGACAGATTTCTTATGGTTTTTAAGTAATTCAATAAGTGGGTATTTCTTAATTTCACCTGACTCTTTCAGTGCTAAAAACTCCTCGGACTCGCTTGTTTTTAAACGAATAATTAACCCGATAACGACTAGCAGAATGCTCAGGAAGAAGGGAATACGCCATCCCCAAATCATAAAGCTTTCTTCTGTCATACTGGATTTAACAATCAAAAATGCAGCGGAAGCTAATAACATGCCCGTGGCAGAGCCGATTTGAGTGAAAGAACCAATAAATCCCCGGCGTTGTGGCCTCGTGTGTTCTACCGCTAATAAGGCTGCTCCGCCCCATTCAGCACCACTGGCAAGACCTTGAAGTAGCCTGATAATAACAAGAAATATAATGGCATAAATACCAATGGAATCGAAACCTGGGATTAGCCCTGTAATGAATGTCGATACCCCCATTACTAATAGTGAGTATACCAGCACTTTTTTTCGGCCTATTTTATCCCCGACATGTCCTGCAATAAAACCGCCGAGAGGCCTTGCAAAAAAACCGACACCATAAGCAGCAAAGGAAGAGAGTAATGCCACGGAGGGATCTGTACTTTTAGAGAAAAAAAGTGAGGCAAATATTAGTGCGGATGCTGTGCTATAGATATAGAAATCATACCATTCTATTGCGGTGCCAATAAAAGAAGCCAGTGCATATTTCTTCTCTTTACGGCTAATTCTATTATCTTGATTTACTATTGACATAAAGTGATAACTCTGTGTTGTTCCAGTCATCACATCCTATATTTAATTATTCAACTATTTTAATATCAAATTTATCTAATTTATTACCCTTTGCCTTTATCGCGGCAGTTGTTTGCCTGTTATTTCCAGACATTTTTTAGGGTGATAAGGGGGTGTTGAATACATTACATAAGGTATCGTGCCCCTGTAAAACGTTTATCTATCAGACTGGTGGTTACTTGCTGTCATACCTGATGGTGTCATATACCCGTCTGTAATATCAGGCGCTATCTGATGTTACAGACGAGAATCGGCTTTTTTTAAATATGTGGCAGATTTACTGCAGTGGTGCCGCATTGCGTTGCAATAGTGACAACGGCCCCTTATCGCTCAATGTAAAAGCGGATATCAATGTGAAAACTAATGCAATCAGCCCGAGAACCAGGTACCCCCCCTGGAAACCGATCCGTTCATACATATTACCGGCAAAGACAGACATAAAGATCATCGCAACTTGTTTAAAGAAACAGAAACACACCAGATAAATAGTGGCAGAGAAGCGTACCTCAAACTGGCTGGTAATATACTTAAAGCATCCGACAATAAGAAAAGGGACTTCGAACATATGCAAGGTTTTAAGGACGATGACCTGTAGGCTCGAAGTGGCAAAAGAAGAGCCAATAATCCGTACTGACATGATGGCCCCTGCTAATAGCAGTGCATTTTTACCGCCAATGCGATTGACTATCAAAGGGGCAAAAAACATGATGGTTGCATTCAGCAGTTCACCGAGTGTGGTGACATAGCCAAATACCCGGATACCTTGTTCACTGCTGGGGAAAAAAGAGGTAAAAAAGTTAGCAAACTGTTGGTCAAAAACATCATAGGTACAGGACACACCGATCACATAGAGCGACAGGTACCAGAGCTTGGGTTTTTTAAAGAGCTCTAAGGCTAGTTTTAAACTGAATGCTGAGTGGTTAGCCCCGACAGCCTCTGCGACAGCGGCAGTAGAAGCCTTTTCAGTTTTTGAACAGAGTAATAACAAAGCAAGGATAACGGCACAGCCCGAACCGAGCCAGAAAACAAAAGTGTTATTGATGGTGAACATAATACCGGCGATAGAGGCACACAGGGCCCAGCCAATACAGCCAAACATACGTGCCCGGCCGAATTCAAAGTGGCTCCGGCGGCTTACTTTTTCTATATACGCTTCAATTGCCGGGCCACCCGCGTTGTAGACAAATCCGAGATAAATACCACCAGCAATAGAACCTAATAAAATATTATATTGAAGTAATGGGCCGAAAACATAAATAAAGAAGGGCGCAAACAAGATCAACATTCCGGTGATAACCCAGAGTAAGTGTTTACGCAGTCCTAATTTGTCGGAAATCAGGCCGAATACTGGCTGGAAGATAAGTGAAAACAGGGAAATCGAGGAAAATATAATTCCGGTGTCTGCTTTGCTTATATTGTTAATTTCGTGCAACCAAATAGGGAAAAAGGGAAAGTAGGCTCCGATGATGAAAAAGTAGAAGAAAAAAAACAGGCCGAACATCCAGAAGTTGGTATTTTTTAAGTAATACATACAGCATTCCTTATGTGAGTTTTGGGCTGACGAGGTCAGCCCAAAATCAATCAATGACCCCAGATTAACTGGTAGTGGTAATGCCCGGCATTGAGTAAGTCATCAGTAGCAACAGAAGGACTCCAGGAGTCATCCCCCCCGATCCCCATATGGAAACCATCGAGATTAAGCCATACTCCATCTTCAGGCTGTAGCAGGTGGCGGTGGCTGGTTTGTCTCAGTTGTTCCTGGCTGTAACGGCTAATATTGAACTGGAAGTTCCCTTTCCAGTAATGGGAGGCATAGCGCAATTCACGTGTATTGCAGCGCAGACCATTTTCGCAAGGGAATACATAAGGGGTATACATTTCATCCAGCGGCCGTTCCCAACGGTCAAAAGTGGCGGCAGTCAGACGATCGGGATAGTTCTCGTGTGGTCCGAGCCCGAGCCAGTTCACAGAATCTGCCACTTGGGTTAACTGGCACGTCAGCCCTATTCTTGCCGGATGAGGCGTACTGGCGGACACATCAACATCAACGGAAAGGATCATCTCTCCCTGATGGGTTATTCGGTAGACTTTGTGACTGACAAACAGTGTGTCTGACTGATACTGCCAGGCGTGAGTCGTCTTAATCTGTACCTCATGCGCCAGCTGTTCCGCATCACAATGCAGCAGAATGGCTTCAGCCTGGTAGTGTCCTGCGGCTTTCCAGCGTTCAGACCAGACAGAAGGATCAACACGATCGACTTCACTGGTGCCGATATCATTATCCAGTGGTGCCCGTATGAATTGATCCTTCAGTGGGGTGAGCAGCTGTGGCTCATTCTGAATCCAGTATTGCGTCAGCAAGCCCTGTTGGCGGTCAAATTCCCAGCATTGGTTTTTCACCGTGATGCGATAAAGGGTCTCACTGGTGACCAATTCAGGCTGTTGAGCTTGATCTGTGGCAGGGGACGGGAGTCGTAACATTTCCCCTGACTGCCATTGGTGCCAGGCTGAGATATGCCCGACATCAGACCATGGGGTTGCTTGTGGTTGTTCAATATGGACGGTGAGCCAGATTTGCCCGGCAGTACTCGCCGTTTGCTCCGGGCGCGGCAGCGTAATGCGTTGACTCCCCCCAGGAGGGATATCAAGGATCTCACTACCAGTAGCAAGGGTATTACCGTCGATTGCATATCTCCAGTGCAATACCTCATTATCACTGTGACGGAACAGATATTCGCTGCGGATTTCTATCTGATCTTCTACGCCTGCCAGTTTGCGGAACTGGAAGAATTGTTGCTGATATTTTGCTTCATACAGAGAGGGGTGTGGTGTCCTGTCGGCGAAGACTAAACCATTCATACAGAACTGACGATCATTGGGTGTATCACCAAAGTCACCCCCGTAGGCAGACCAGGGATTGCCAGCATCATCGTAACGGATCAATGACTGATCCACCCAGTCCCAGACAAACCCACCCTGTAAACGAGGATACTGACGGAATGCTTCCCAATAACGGGCAAATCCACCGAGGCTATTTCCCATGGCATGGGCATACTCACAGAGAATCAGAGGGCGCTGTTCTCCCGGCATGGATAACCATTTCTTAATTGACCATTTTGGTACCATAGGGAAGGGTTGATCTTCATCTACCCGGGCATACATTGGACAGATAATATCTGTAGCCGCAGTATTGGCACCCCCACCTTCATAATGGACAGGCCTGGAGGGATCAACGGATTTTATCCAGCGATACAAAGCATCGTGGTTAGCACCATGCCCGGATTCATTGCCGAGAGACCAGATAATAATACAGGGATGGTTACGATCTCGCTGAACCATGCGTGTCACCCGTTGGCTCATTGCTGCAAGCCAGCGGGGATCATTCGTCAGGCGGTTCATGGGGACCATGCCATGCGTTTCAATATTGGCTTCATCAACCACATAGAGGCCATACTGGTCACAAAGCCTGTACCAGAGCGGATGATTTGGGTAGTGAGAGCAGCGAACTGCATTAAAGTTATGCTGTTTCATCAACAGAATATCTTGAATCATGGTTGCCTCATCCATCACTTGACCATGTAAAGGATGGTGCTCATGACGATTCGTGCCACGAATCAATAAAGGCTGACCATTTAATAGCAGTAACCCATTTTCGATACTTACTTGTCGGAAGCCGGTATCGCAGGCCTCGGCTTCAATCAAGGTGCCATCGCTGTCCTGCAGCAGAATGACAGTGCGGTATAAAGAGGGGACTTCAGCGCTCCATAATTTTGGCTGTTCAATGTGGAGGCTGAGTGTCACGCGATCAGCATAAGCCCCGCGTTCGTCCACCACTCGGCTTCCCAGGGGGGCGGTGGTTGTCCCTTTCAGTTGTTCACCTTCCCATAATTGCAGCGTAACCGAAAGGTTGTCATATCGTTCTGCTGCTACCTGAATATCTGCAGTCAGCCATGCCTGGCTGAAGGTATCATTGAACCGCATTGTCAGCCCCATATCATTAATATGACTGGCCGGTTTATGCAGTAAGGTGACATCCCGGAAGATGCCACTCATCCGCCACATATCCTGGTCCTCGAGATAGCTGCCATCACTCCACCGTAATACCATCACCGCCAGCCTATTTTCTCCATTGATCAGGTAATCACTGAGATCGAATTCTGAAGGCAGTCGGCTGTCCTGGCCGTAACCCACCCAGCGGCCATTGCACCACAGATGAAAAGCAGAATTAACTCCCTCAAAAATGATTCTTACTTCCCCATCTTCCAGCCAGTCACTGTCAGGCTGGAAAGTGAGCGAGTAACAACCAGTGGGATTATCGGAAGGAACATAAGGTGGATTAACAGGGAAAGGATAATTTACATTGGTATAAATGGGGATATCGTAGCCCTGAACTTGCCAGTTTGAGGGGACAGGCATGGGGACTGCTTGCTGGAGTTCTTTGGTGACCCAGCTGGCTGGAACCTCTTCAGGAGCGGCAAAGAGGCAGAATTTCCATTCACCATTTAAGGAAATAACGTCGCTGGATGGCTTGTTATCCCTGGCATCTTCACTGTTTTTCCAGCTGAAAAAAGGCGGGTGGGCTGGTAGCCGGTTCAGTTGTGTCACTTCGGGGTTTTCCCAGTCCCGACGGGCTAAGACTGAGCTTAAAGCGTCTTTATTTAGCGTCATCATGTTATCCTGTATTAAACTGTTACTCGCTCACAATTTAAGGCAGAGTATTTCCGATCAGAAAACGCTGTAAAGTATCTTCAGTCTGATGGGTGAGGTGAATCACATAATTCCTGCTGTTTCATCCCTGGGGAGGGAATCGTGCCACCTGACGGGCAAGTTGCAGCAAAGTGTCGGAGAGTCTCTGCGGCGATATCGGCGTTGTACTTGGCGGGCATACTGTCTTACGTTCGATCAACGTGACCGGGAGCAGGATCGACGTGTTGAGTGACTCAGCGGTATTACACTGAAGCAGGGCATCGACACAGGTTTTGCCGAGGAGTGGAAAATTCTGCCTGATAGTCGTCAGGGGGGGGATATAGCAGGAACTGTCTTCAGTATCATCGTAGCCAATGACTGAAATATCATCAGCAACCCGCAGGCCGAATTCGTTGATCGCACGCATGGCACCCAGGGCCATTTGATCATTGGCAACGATCATGGCGGTCGGGATAACCCCTTCATTTAGCATCTGCTGCGTCTGATGAAAACCGGATATGGCACTCCAGTCTCCCTCTCGTTCGGTGACAGGGGCTAAACCCGCAGCTGACAGATACTTATGCCATGCCGCGAGGCGAAGATTGGCTGAAATTGAGGAACGTGGCCCCGCCAGCAGGCTAATCTGTTTATGCCCGCATGATACAAGATGCTCGACGGCTAATCTGGCAGCGGCATCGTAGGAAAAAATGATGCTGTTCACCGGGGAGCCGTCTGATACATCGAGAAAAAGTACTGGAACAGAAGCGCAAATGGCAGCAACGATGGCAGATTCGTCATCGTTCAGGGGATAATTAATAATGAGTCCGTTTACTCGTTGAGCCAGTAAATGGTAAACCGCTGTTTTGCACGCTTCAACCCCCCCTTGTTCAACCATGGCAATCATCACACTGGCCCCGGACTGATCCGCATGGGATTTGATCGCGGCGACAATTTGTGAGGGGGCATGCAAAGCCAGATTGGCGGTCACGACACCAAATACTGATGTCTGTTTGCCTGCCAATTGCTGGGCAATACGGTTGGGGATATAGTTCAGGTCACGCATCGCGGCTTCCACTTTATCCCGGGTTCGGGCTGAAACATGGCGGGCCTGGTTTACCACCCTGGATACCGTTTGGTAAGAGACGCCGGCGTGTTCTGCCACATCATATAGCGTGATCTGCTTCACTGTACTCTCCTTAAATAACTTGCCCGGGGGCTCATCATGCCACAGGCTGCCTGTCATTGCCTATGTACAGGAAGGGGGCTGGCGAGCACTTCGACAGGGTAACTTCATCATCACCCCGAATAACCCTGATGGTCCTTTTTTAAGCCAGCCTGTCAGGCTAAAGTCAGGGGCCTTGACGTGCTCGTCATCCCATCAGACAGGTTCAGGCCGTCCAGTAATTTGACATGACCTCAGCTTGTCGCAATATCAGTTCTACGGCGTGTGGGGTTTTATCCGGCGGGTATTTGTATTTCCGCAACGTTTGACGCACGAGGATACGCAATTTAGCGCGTACACTTTCCCGTACCTGCCAGTCAACTGTTGTGGACTGGCGCAGCTTTTGGGTGACCTCAATCGCCAGCTTTTTCAGTATATCGTCACCCAGTTCACGGACGGCACTTTCATTCTCAGCCAGGGCATCATAGAAAGCGATTTCATCCGGGTTGAGGCCCAGAGCATCATCCCTTGCCATGGCATCCTGAAACGCTTTTGCCATCTCAATCAGCTCTTCAATCACTTGGGCAGTTTCAATGGCACGGTTATTGTACTTAATCAGGGTCGCTTTCAGGCGGTCGGCATATTTTTTTTCCTGCACGACATTGTTTTTGGTTCTGGCATGGATCCCGTCATTCAGCAGTTTTTCCAGTAACTCTACCGCTAAATTGCGCTGCGGCATTGCCCGTACTTCTTCCAAAAACTCATCCGAAAGCAGACCAATATTGGGTTTATCCAGCCCGGCTAAGGCGAATACATCTTCAACCCCAGTGGCAATAATGGCGTTATCGAGGATTTTACCGAGTAGAGAATTTTTCTCGGATTGACTGAATTTTCTATCGGTGGTGGTCAGTTTAATAATCGCTACTTTGACGGCAGAAAGGAACGCGATCTCTTTTTGCAGCGGTTTTGCTTCATCGAGGGTACTGCACAGTGACCAGGCTTTATGCATCGCCAGTACCACATCAAAGAAGCGTTTTTTACCGTCTTCCAGACCGAGCAGATAATTGGCGGCATTAAGCAGATAGTATTGTGGATTACTGTCAAAACCGGCGTAGCTGAAACCCGCCTCTGCAGGTGTCTTGGCAAACATGCCATGAATAATATCCAGCTTCTCTTGAAGAATGGTATAAGCCTCACGGGCATCCACCGTCGTTTGTCCTTTACCTTTAGAATCGGTATAGGTTTTCAGGGCCTGTTTCAGTTCATTGGCGATACCAATGTAATCCACGACCAGCCCGCCGGGCTTATCTTTGAAGACACGGTTCACTCGGGCAATAGCTTGCATCAGGTTATGGCCACGCATTGGTTTGTCGATATACATAGTGTGACAGCAAGGGGCATCAAAGCCGGTCAGCCACATATCACGGACAATAACCAGTTTTAGCGGGTCATTCAGGTCTTTAAACCGTGCTTCCAGTCTTTTCTTTGTTTGCTTATTGTGAATATGCGGTTGCAGGGTGGCTTTATCAGAGGCCGATCCGGTCATAATGATTTTGATAGCCCCTTTTTCCGGGTCCTGATCGTGCCATTCTGGTCGCCGCTCAGTCAGTGCATCATAGAGCTTCACGCAGATTTCACGGCTCATGGCGACAATCATCGCCTTACCGTTCATGGTGGCATTACGGGCTTCAAAGTGCTGAATGATATCGGCTGCGACATCCTGAATACGTGGTTCTGAACCGACCAGTTTTTCCAGACGGCTCCAGTCACCTTTCGTTTTTTCTTTCTGTTCGGTTTCTTCATCCTCAATCAGATCATCCAGTTGCTCAGACAGTGCTGTGAGTTCTTTGTGATTCAGGTCGAGCTTCGCCAGCCGTGACTCGTAGTAAATAGGCACGGTAGCGCCGTCATCGACTGCATCCTGAATGTCATAGATGGAGACGTAGTCCCCGAATACTGCTCGGGTATCTTTGTCTTCCGCCGATACAGGGGTCCCGGTAAAGCCCATGAATGAAGCATTTGGCAGCGCATCACGCATATGTTTCGCATAACCGTATTTATAGATACCGGTCTGGCTGTCTAGTGCCGCGCTGAGACCATACTGACTGCGGTGAGCTTCATCGGAAATCACGACGATATTGCTGCGCAGGTTTAGTATTGGATGTGTCTGTTCGCCATCCTGAGGTGAAAATTTCTGCACGGTGGTAAAAATAATTCCACCGGATTCGCGAGCATTCAACATCTCCCTGAGCTGGTCACGGTCGCTGGCTTGCTGGGGAGGCTGTTTAAGCAGATCCTGGGCCTGGCTAAATGTCGCGAATAATTGCCCGTCCAGGTCATTACGGTCAGTCACTACCACAATAGTCGGATTGTTCATTTCTGGCTGTTGTAGCAGCTTCCCGACATAACAGCACATGGAGATACTTTTACCCGACCCCTGGGTATGCCAGATCACACCGGCTTTACGGCTCCCGGGCTGAATATTGCTGCGTAGTGGCAGTTGTTTCCCGGTAGAGGCGACGATAGTCGCCGATACGGCTTCCCGTACTGCATGAAATTGATGATAGGCGGCAATTTTTTTAATCAGCCGTTTGCCGTCACTTTCAAACAAAACAAAATAGCGGATATAGTCCAGCAACAGCGCCGGGTTAAAAAAACCTTTCACCACCGTTTCCAGTTGAAACGTCAGCAGTGGCTTGTCATTTTCATTGCTCAGTGTTTTCCACGGCAGGAAACGTTCTTCATCGGCTGTCAGTGAGCCGATACGGGCATGGTAGCCATCACTGATCACCAGTGCTTCATTACAGATAAACAGATCGCTGATTTCATTTTTATAAGTTTGTAACTGATTAAAGGCAGCCCAGATATCGGCATTGGCGTCCACCGGGCTTTTCAGTTCAATCACGGCAATGGGCAACCCATTGATATAGGTAATCACATCAGGACGACGGGCCTGCTTATTGCCCTGAATAGCAACCTGATTCACCACGGTAAAGCGGTTGTTCTCTGGATGGTTAAAATCCATGAGCAGGGCTTTATCGTGGATAACCTGGTCATCTTTTTTATACTGAACGGGGATGCCATCGAGTAACAGATGATGAAAGGCTTTATTGCTGGCCACGAGGTCAGGGTTTTCAGCCCGTGTGATACGCAGTATCACTTCTTCCAGCACCGATAACGGCAGATGGCGGTTTAGTTTTTGCAGTTGTTCCAGCAGAACGGGTCGCAGAAAGACATCATGAAAAGAGATCCGCAGAGGATTCGGGGCATCATGGGCGATATCTGGCCCGTGCAGCACTTCCCAGCCGGACTCAGCAAACCACTGCAGGCTTTGTTGTTCCAGGTCATCTTCAGAAATCATCGGTTGATCCTTTATCTGTTCCAGGCACTTTCAATTAAACGACCGGTTTGGTTATAAATACCAACTTGTTCAATATAATGGTGAAAATCACGGTTTTCTGTAACGATACGGTTTACTGATTGCCAATCCACATTTGTTTTTTCTTTTGCGGGGATCAGTATTTGGCTGTCAAATAAAGAGTCAGTATTCAGAATTAAAACCCCAACGCCGTGCAGGCTGCTCAACATGTGTAATTCGCTTTCCACATCACTATTTAAACCTGTGGCAACGAGATAGCCTAAATTTGCCCAGCTGGAATTGGATACAGCCTGAAAGAAGTATTTACGGACATTGCCCCTGGTTAGGTGCTTTTTTACTTCAAATGACCATAATCTGACGGAACTGTCATTACTGCTGCGAACACAGCTGCGTACCGTTTCATTCCATTCGCGATCCAGAAGCTCCAGTGCGACAATATCAGGATGAAGCCAGTGATTTCCTCCGTTTCCAACGGTGTTCTTTGATTTTCGCTCATCAACCCGCAGGCAATATAATCCGAGATCTTTATGCAGATACGTCATCAGCATGGGATACAGGTCATGTTCACTGTAGCTTTGCGAGATTAACGGCGTATCTATTTCTGGTTCATCATTCCCTGACTGGCTATCGTCAACTGTTTGTAATTGAGGATTATTATCCCAATAGTATATTCGAGGCCTTGGCGTATCGCGTGTCGCGATATTAGGGCATTTTCTCTTGGCGTTGATCGTTCGATCGCCACCTATTTCCGCAGCCAGCTGTGCAATTAATTTCTCTTTCGTATCATAGTTTGGGTTAGTTTGTTTTTCCGCGATTTCAATAGGGTAACGCTGTATAAATTCCTGTGCTAACTCTTGAGCTGTAAATTTTTTATCCTGATTTTCCTTAAGAGTCTCAATAATCATTTCAACGCGGGTTGTCATTATTTATCCTCGATAACGGTATTAACAGGCACAAATAAACTACGGGAGAGAAAAACCTGATATTTTCTTGCTGGTCTCTTTTGCTGGAGCCCAGACTTACCTGGGCACCAACAGCGATAAGAGGCCTGATGATTCAGGCTAAACATTGAGCGTCTCGTGGGTAGGGACTTCAGGCAGGATAATTTCGCCAGAGATAAGTTTGGGGAGGAGGGTATCACGGACAGCGGTTAATGATTCACTCTGTGCTGACAGCTCGAGTTTTTGCTTTAACATCGGAGATATTAGGGTAGAAAATTTCCTAATAAGCGCGCCTGAAGGCACCACGATGGGGTAACTCATTAATGCTTTGCCACTGACGTTTGCCTGGGCACTGCCCTGTGCTTGAGACTCCACAAATTGCTTATAGTCTGAATTACGGACCATTACATAAAGCAGCTCATACTGCTCTTTATCTACTGGCATTAATCGTCCGACTCGCTGGTTTAAATATGGTGCAACTGACGAATACGGGACCAAACCCGTTTCACCCACATAGCCAGTCATGCCAACCAGAATATCACCGGGATTCAGTCTGAATCGCTCAAGAGGTTCAACCGTATTTTCACCGACATAGCTACATGACGTTAAATCAACAAGGCCGGGTTTAACAGAACCAATTTTTACAACAGGAAAACCATGGTCTGCCCAGTCTTTCCCTTTAAATGCGTATCCATTCTGGAATATAGCAATATCGTTAAGTGTTCCTGCTTTCCATCCCTGTGGAATATTTCCCGATTCACTGTCTGCCATTGCAGAAGGGAATAGTTCTGCTGTCATTTTTAACTCAGAATATTGTGCCGGGTGCTCATGTTTAAAAATGGCCAGAGTATCTTCATTCTTTCCGGAAATAGCGGCCATGGCTGCCAGTAGCGCTTGTTCCTGTGATCCCCCATTATCCAACACCGCCATTTTTGCTGTTACCGGTTCAACATCCACAAACCAGCTTTTAAATAGCACTTGTGCCATTTGTTCAATGGTTTGATTAATACTTTCATTGACCCGTAACTTAGATGCCAGGGATGTCATTATTGACCCGACACGCTTCTCTGTGATGCCTAATCGGGGTATTTTCAAATCTTTCAGTACGGGGATCCGAACATTACTTACAGTGGTTCCTGTACCCTCATTCCAGGAGATTTGATGCTGTACATAGGGTGACTGTAACGCCCAAAACAGATAATGGGGATCAACATCAGGCTTGGCTCTTAATAATACCTGACGCTGGCCAAGGCAGCATTCAAGCCCCTCAGGGATTAAGCACACTTCCCCCATTGGCGCTTCACGCGTAAACACGATATCGTTTTTTTGAGGCTTGGCCCTCTTAATTCTGCTGTTGTAACCTGCTTCATCGGTAAAACTCGGCGTGGAGAGATCTAATTTCCCATTGCGGATATTCTGGTTGCGAAGAACAATAAAACCATCATCCGTCCATTTTGGGGTGGAGTGTGGGCAATCAACAACGAGTTCACAAAGTTCTTCGAGGCGCTGTTCTTCAAAGCTCATAACCCAGCCCCCCCAAATTACTTTTAATCTGTGCTTCCAGCGTTGTACTCTCTTCCAGTTGTGCTTTTAATTGTGCAGTCAGACGGGACATTTTCTCTGTGAAGTGCTCAACGTCTTCCTCCTGTTCGGCGACACCTACATAGCGCCCGGGCGTTAAGACAAAGTCATGCTTTTGAATATCGTCCCGTGTGGCAGAGAAACAGAATCCCGCTTTATTTTCATAGCCGCTGTCTGTCTGCCAGGCATGGAAGGTATCAGCAATTTTTGCAATATCCTCTTTGCTAAAATCACGCAACACCCGGTCTTTCATAAAACCAATCTGTCGGGCATCGATAAACAGCACTTCACCTTTACGGTGGGCTTTACCGTTACCGGCGGTTTTATCTTTGGTCAGGAACCAGATACAGGCAGGGATTTGGGTATTGGTAAATAACTGACCGGGTAAGGCGACCATGCACTCCACCAGATCCGCTTCTATCAGCTTGCGGCGGATATCCCCTTCGTTATTAGTGCTGGAGCTCATTGAGCCGTTAGCCAGTAGCAGAGCCATGGAACCTTTCGGTGCCAGGTGGTGGATCATATGCTGCATCCAGGCAAAGTTGGCATTGCCCTGGGGTGGGGTTCCGTACTGCCAGCGAACATCCTTTTCTAGTTTGGCACTCCACCACTCTTTCATATTGAACGGTGGGTTGGCCATGACAAAGTCTGCCCGCAGGTCAGGGTGCTGGTCATCCAGCAGGGTATCGGCATTCTTTTTGCCGAAATTAAAATCAATCCCCCGGATAGCCATATTCATGGCAGCCAGTTTCCATGTCGTCGGATTAGACTCCTGACCATAGACGGAAATATTCTGTTTTTGCTCTGCGGCGTTGTAGCGCTTCTCACCGGCATGTTCTTCGATAAAGCGATCACTGGAAACAAAGAAACCACCGGAGCCCATTGCGGGATCATAGACACGTCCGCTATAAGGCTGCAGCATCTCAACAATCAGAGTAACAATACTTTTCGGGGTGTAGTACTGGCCGCCTTGTTTCCCTTCTGCGAGCGCAAACTGACCCAGGAAGTACTCATAAACATGGCCGAGAATATCCTTGCTCTGAAGACTGAGCTTCTGACCGTTGTATTCGGGGTGACTGAAGTTGGCATCAGAGAAGGTGTTAATCAGGCCGATTAACACCTCATTACTTAGCTGGTATTGGCTGATACGGTTAAGGATGTCTTTCAGTTTTGGGTTGGTTTTTTCAATTTCATCCAGAGCGTTATCAATCAGCCAGGATACTGAACGCATGGGAATTTCTTTCCCTGCTGCATCTTTCCACAAAAGCGTTCCTGTAGGCAGAACCGATTTGTTTTTTAGCGTTTCCCAGCGTGCGGCTTTCGGCACCCAGAAGATATTTTTTTCAGTGTAGTAATCTTCAACTTCCAGTTCTTCAGCAATCGCCAGTTCGTAATCGGCATCCGTTTCATACTCATCGCGTGTCATGGCGTAGATATTATCCGGATTACCCGTTTCACGAAATAATGCGATTAATTCTTGCTGACGGGCTTCAAAGGCATCAGAGACATATTTTAAGAAAATGAGTCCTAGTACTACATGTTTGTAGTTTGCTGCGTCCATATTGGCACGCAGCTTATCTGCCGCTTTCCAGAATTTGTTGTCCAGCTCATTGATAAACTGTTGCTCGGCGTTATTCATTGAAATCCCCGGTAAAACTGTGGCGGCCGCATTGCTCTGAGTGCAGCTAAATATGTCTGAGTATATGCTTGAAAGGATACCTTTAATCAGGGTAATTACAAATAGCTGGCAGAAGGTGGGATATGTTCCGCTGGCTGTGGATGGTTTAAATAGAACAGCCTGTTATGCTCTGTTTTTATCTGGATTCCGCTGGCAGCGACTACATGGGATGGTAACTTTAATCGTCGTTCATATATTGTGGCATCGGTAATAGGTATGAGGCCATCCGGGGCCGTCTGTGCCATCATGCCTTTAAGGGGCATCCTGAGAAACCCATATGGGAAATCAGTGTATTCATACTGGTTTTTAGCTCCCGATAAGTACAGCTGTTGATTTCCCTGGTTGTGGTAAACAGTGGGGGATGAACCTGACTGAGTCGTAACTCTCCGTGAACAGGAGTTTGCATGCCTGAAATAAGTAGTCTTATTGCTTTTTCGTTCATTGCCGTTGGTATGGTGCTGACCCCAGGTCCTAATATGATCTACCTTATCTCTCGTTCTATTTGTCAGGGACGTGTTGCCGGGCTAATTTCACTGGCAGGTGTGGCGCTGGGGTTTGTGTTTTATATGGTCTGTGCTGCATGTGGTATTACAGCGTTAGTCATGGCGGTGCCTTATGCTTATGACACGGTGAGAATTACTGGCGCTATTTATCTTTTATGGCTGGCATGGCAAGCCGTTCGCCCAAACGGAAGGTCACTATTTCAGGTAAGATCGTTACCAAAGGACAGTGGTTATAAGCTTTTCTTCATGGGTTTTTTGACCAACTTATTAAACCCAAAGATTGCAGTAATGTATTTATCGTTATTACCACAGTTTATCAATCCCGCGCATGGCAGTGTCTTACAACAGTCATTAGTTCTCGGTATGATGCAGATCATCATTAGTGTTTCGGTTAATGCATGTATTGCCATATCCGCCGGAACAATTGCGCATTTTCTCATGAAATGGCCATGTTGTTCATTCATTCAGCGCTGGGTTATGGGTGGCGTACTGGCAATGCTGGCGGTAAAGATATTAGGAGAATCCCGCCGTTAGATGCTTTTTGGAAGGCTACAGACATTCAATTGCATCATCGTCCCCGGTTTTATAAGGTGGAAGACATCTATACTACTGCCACTTAGCAAACGATAAGTATAAGATAGCCCGATAAACATTAAAGGCATCCTTGGGAGACACAGGAATGGATGAACCGCTACTAATTAAATATCTGATAGGTGCAGGTATTGTTGCTCTTTTTCTTGTTAGCTATTTGATTATCATTTATTTCCAGAAAAGAAAAGTACACCGTCAGCGGAATATTTTTGTTCATCTGATTTCGACAATACTACTATGTAGTATAATTTTTGTCATTGCTCAATATATCGATATGGCGATTGTTGATTTCAATCTCAAATTAATTTCATTTGAGATGGTCAATGTGTTCTCCACTGCGGCAATGGCCTTTATTTTAATGAAGAAAATCTTTCAATTACTTAACAGGCTTGAGCAAAAACAGATTAAAAAAGGCGGTGACCCTACATCAGCCAGAATGATGTCAAGAATACTAAAGATAACAATCTTCTTTATCATTGTTCTGTTATTTGGTGAACATTTTGGAATGAGTTTGTCCGGTCTGATGACATTCGGTGGCATTGGTGGTATCGCTATCGGGATGGCCGGTCGTGATATTCTGAGCAACTTTTTCTCAGGTATTATGCTCTATTTTGACAGGCCTTTTAATATTGGCGACTGGATTAGTTCCCCTGACCGAAAAATAGAGGGGACCGTGGTCGAAATTGGCTGGAGGATCACTAAAATAATCACTTTTGATCATCGGCCCCTTTATATACCTAACTCTATTTTTTCCTCCATTAGTGTGGAAAATCCGGGGCAAATGACTAATCGGAGAATTACTACGGAATTAGGGCTGCGTTACGATGATGCAGATAAAATTGGTGCGATTGTTGAGGATATTCGTACCATGCTGATGCAGCATGAAAAAATTGATACCAGGCAAACTTTGCTGGTCTATTTTAATCAGTTTGCTGATTCTTCTTTGAATATTATGGTGTATTGCTTTACTAAAACGACAGTCTGGAGTGAGTGGCTTGCTGCCCAGCAGGATGTCTATTTAAAAATGATCGCGATAGTTCATCAGCATGGTGCTGATTTCGCCTTCCCGACCCAGACTGTTTATAACTACAATTCAGGAAAGACCCCAGGCATTGATGTGGGCACAGAGCAGCCATTGATTAAGTAATGCAGAATGTACGCCAAGCGTGCCGCCGCTTTATGCCATGAATCTCCAGGCGGCGTTTTTTTTGCCCCGGAATGTGTGTCAGGTTTAACTCACGGCAGTGATTAACAGTGAAACTGTGTGAATGACATCCTGCACACATGACTCTGGCAAGTGGCGGAACGTTTGATGACACAAGCACTTCATCGATATTAAAAGGTTCCGCTCCTTTGTACTTATAACCGGGCTGTGGTCACTCAGAAAAGGATATGAATACGGGTCTCAGTGTAGCGGTTGGAAAGAATATGAACCGTGGCAGCCATGGTATGACTTCGGATCAGGCGTAGTTTGAGCAGATGATGGCTGAGTTTAAACCTCCTTTCTGGTTGATAGTGAAAGGTGAACGATAATACTCTTTCAGTTGCCGGACAGCTGACGATTCCGATTTCTCAGAATACCTCATATTGCGGTATGTTATTACTTACGCGGTATCTCTCATGATAAATCGGAAGATAATATAAATCCGGAAGTGGGTAAACTTTATCCTGATATTCCTTTACTGGAGCCTTGCGGAGGTGGGCTTATTACGCAGTTAAATAGATTTAACGCATTATGACCTGCACAGACAGGAATACAGGAATAAGATATCAAAGTGTTTAAAAAAGGAGCATAACTGATGGTCAGCCCATCAGTTAATAGATTCTTCAGGTCGCATGGCATTGGCATCAAGGCTGATGAAGTAAACTGAGTAAGGCCGACGCTGTGCTGGGAAAGGCAATTTAATATCAGATACCATGAGTTGTTCCGCGGTAAACAACGCTAAAATTGATGCCAGAAACACGGACTGTTGTATATATAACCCGTATTATCAGGTTACGTATTAGTTTACCATTCTAGTTTTTATCCGAAAATAGATGATTCTGACCCATCACAAAATGCTATTTTAGGTAAAAAATAATTTATCCATGTCGAAAGGTTCTTACATGTCACTGAGCGCTTTACTCGTACAAACTCGGCCGATGGTCGATAAATTAGATACTACTGAGCTTGCCTCTCCCTTTCCGGGACACGTGCTCTTTTTTAGTGTCAGTACGGGTCAGGAGCGAGCCTATACCTTTCAGGCCTGTGGTAAAACATTCGATGATGCCTGGCTTACTGGTGCACAAGCTCTTCAGCGCTGGCATAAGCAATCGTCTAAAGTTCCCGTCTGGCTGCGTGTTGATGTTGTTGATCATATTGAAGCATTACGCTGGGATGATCTGAACAGTAAATTGCGCCATACCAAGCGTAACTATTTTCGTTTTGGTATTAGTTTTTCCCCCAGCTTTGAACACGCTTTACTTGAACAAGAAATTGCGGCTAATGCACTTCTTTATATCGGGACTGAGGGGGTAGCCACGCCAAATAATAAAAACCTGGCAAACTATTCCCGACAGCGTTTTGGCATTGAGCTACAGTGGCCAGATGATCCTGAGCAATTTATCTGGCGCTTTACGACACGCGCTATTTTTTGTGATGGTCACCAGGTTCTGCCCATTGAATCCCAGGGCAGAGAGGCGGGTTATCGGGAATTAGCAAACTGGCAAGATGAACTGGAACCTATGATCGGTTCGGCAAGTGCTTACCTCGCTCGTCAGGTGCGCCCGTCTGGTCGTTATCACTATGGATGGTTTCCTTGTTTTGACCGGGCAATCCCGACCTACAATACGTTACGCCATGCCAGTTCAACCTATGCGTTGCTTGAAGCCTGGGAAGTGACTAAAAATCAAAAAGAGTTTCTTGCAATAGAAAGCGCATTGCACTGTCTTTCCACAGACCTTATTCGCACTTACCCGCTGGCTGACGGGAGTGATGCTGATTTTTTGATTGATACTGATGATGAAATTAAACTGGGGGGGAATGCGGTCTCTATCCTTGCGTTAGCTAAATATACGGAACTGACGGGGGATAAACGTTATCTTGCACAAATGGAACGCCTGGCAAACGGTATTCTGTTTATGCAAAACAGCTCAACGGGGGCATTCAGTCATGTCCTGAACGCAGCCGATCTCTCCCTGAAAGCCGAACACCGTATTATTTACTATGATGGCGAAGCGGCTTTTGCCCTTATGCGCCTCTATGGGGTGACGCAAACACCTCGCTGGCTGGAGAGTGTTGAGCGTGCAATGGACTACTTTATCGCGCAAAAACACTGGCAGGCACACGACCACTGGTTAAGCTACTGTATCAATGAACTCACTCTTTATCGCCCTGAAGCGCGTTACTACCAGTTTGGTCTGGATAATGTTAGCGGGCATCTTGATTTTGTACTTAACCGTGTCACGACCTATCCCACTTTGCTTGAATTGATGATGGCCGCACAACGCATGATAGTGCGCTTGCAAGCTGATAGTCGGCACGCGCATCTGTTGACGGGCTTCAATCTGGAAAAATTTTATCGTGCTTTGGAGCATCGTGCTCGTTATCTCGCTAATGGATTTTTCTGGCCAGAACTGGCGATGTTTTTCAAAAATCCACAAAGGATTGTGGGAAGCTTTTTTATTCGCCACCATAGCTATCGGGTGCGAATTGACGATGTTGAGCATTATCTTTCTGGCTATGTTGCCTATCGTAAATATTTAAAAGGAGAACATACAACGAATCTCCTTCCTGTCCCAAATGGTAAGCAACAACTGGTTTTCCTGGGCGGTAATTTTCGCTATGAGGGGAACGGGATAGAGATAGCCATGATCCGACGCTGTGCTCTGTTTATTCGTGAGCTTGGTATTAAGCCAATGGTGATTATTTCAAACTGGAATAATACATTAGCTCAAACAGTGGAAAAACTATACCAAGAGGGAAAGCTACCTCAACCGATTGAGGCACTCACTGTTTATGATTGGCTTCCCGATATGCTGGCTCGTGGTGAATTGCAACCACTTCCTGCGCTCACGACAGGTAAACATACGAAAATACGTAAGGATAGTGCTGGAAAAATAGAGGCGCTTCGCTATGTCGATGGGGAGGGAAATATTAGTTATGAAGATTTTATCTCACCACAAACACGCCAAATTATGCTGCGGCGAACCTACCACACGAAAAATGGTGAAACAAAACTGGCAGGATTTCAGCTATTTTTTGCAGGGCAAGAGCATCAATTTCAAACAGAAGGTGCCTTTGCAAAATCCATGCTTGTGCATAATCTTGACAGAACGACAACCTGGCACTTCTTAGTCGATAAAAATCGCGCTTGGAAGGAATTTGTCTGCTCCCTGCCAAAAAATTATCTACATGCCACGGTCAGTTCTGTTATTCATTCCACCCATCGACTGGAAAGTGGCAACTATAAGTCAATTTACAGTCATTTGTTCCAGGAAAAAACACAATTAGATGGTTTACTTGTTCTGACCCAACAGCAGCATGATGAGCTGGCGAATGAACTTATCTCCCCGCATCGACTGCGGAGAATACCGCATCATTTAGATAATGCCCTGACAGAAGATACACCACAAATAAAAGCCGTAACACAGAAAGTCCTTATGATGGCCCGTTACTCACCAGAAAAACAACACTTACTTCTTTTTAGGGCTTTTTCTCTTGTTGTTGAGGCTCTGCCCACCGCTGAATTGCATACTTATGGCTCCGGTCCCTTAAAAAACTCACTCTCAGAATGGGTAACGCAGCACTGCCTAGATAAAAATATCTATATACATGGCTTCTCCACTGATCTTGCCGGTATCCATAGCCAGTCAAGTTGTGCTGTTATGTGCTCTAACCAGGAAGGCTTTTCCCTTTTCATTCTGGAATCGTTAGCTTATGGAACGCCGGTCGTCAGCTTTGATATAAAATATGGTCCCCGTGATCTTCTAAAAGATTCTGGTGCCGGTATTATTGTTGAAGCAAATAATGAGCAAGCATTAGCTGAAGCTTTGATTAGTGTACTGACCGATCCAGAAAATCTTGGAAAGATGCAGGAACGAGCTTATCTCCAACGAAGTCTTTATTCTGAAAAAAATATCGCACGTCTTTGGCTGGCGTGGTGGCAAGACATGCTGTCTACTGGTGAAGAACGTTAACGCTGTGGTATTTAGTAGAAAGCATCAGGGTTATTGAGGAGAACAGGATTGCTTTACACTATCACGGTATATTACTGGACTAAAAAGCACACGTGAAATGGCGACGTATTAGTCAGAAATACTGGCAGTATGTGGTGGCATTTTTGCTGGTACTGCTGTTCGCGCTTTCTCCTCAACTCATCGCGGGTTGGAATTTTGATACGATTAACGCACGTACTTTGCAACTGTACGGACCCGCGACACCTGCAGCACAACGACATATTAACGAATGGATAGCTTTACTGAATGAGCCACCGCAGCGAGATATTAAAAAAACGCTGAACCATGTGAACCATTTTTTTAACTCACGGATGCGTTTTGTCGACGATATTATCGTCTGGGGTGTGGAAGATTATTGGGCCACCCCCATTGAGTTTTTACGTAAAGGGGCTGGTGACTGTGAAGATTATGCCCTGGCGAAATATTTTACGTTGCGCGAATTAGGTGTTCCCGCTAGTCAGCTACGACTTATCTATGTTAAGGCACTGGAGCTCAATAAGGCACATATGGTTGTTGCCTGGTATCCTACGCCAGATGCTATTCCACTGATCCTGGATAATTTAAAAACAGCGATCTTACCTGCCACTCAGAGAAACGATTTACTCCCTGTTTATTCTTTTAATGAGCAGGGGTTATGGATCCCACAAGCGGGTAAAAATAAACGTGTCGGCGATAGTACTAGACTTTCTCGTTGGCAGGATCTTCTCACCAAAATGCGTGCGGAAGGCTTTGGTATTAATGAATAGGACGCGGCTATGTCACTTTATAAACAGCTACTCATTGGTATTTGTCTGTTCGCATTGGTTATATTTTGCGGCAGTTTTTATGTCACCCTGGAAAATTCCCGTGTCCAATACCATAACCAATTGAGTGCCCATGCTCAGGACACCGCAACTGCCCTTGGGTTGTCTCTGACCGCCAATGTTGATGACCCGGTAATGACTGAATTGCTGGTTAATTCAATCTTCGATAGTGGTTATTTCTATAGCATTAAAGTTATTGATATTAAAACAAATAAAATACTCATTGATCGCCAGAATAGACCACAAAGTAATGACGTCCCGGACTGGTTTGTTCGCCTTGTACAGCTTAGTCCAGGCAAGGGGGAGGCGATGGTAATGCAAGGCTGGACGCAGTTGGCACGGGTGGAGGTTGTCAGTCATCCAGTATTTACGCTGACTCGCTTGTGGCATAGTGTGGTTGCAAGCTTTTGGTTGCTCAGTGCGTGTAGCGTGATATGTGTTCTGGGGGCTATGCTTTTATTACGCCGCTGTTTACGTCCTCTTAATTATATCGTCGAGCAAGCTACGGCTATCAGTCAGCGTGAATTTATCAATCAGCCAGCTTTACCTGGAATACCTGAACTGCGTCGAGTGGTTGAGGCGATCAATATGATGGTTACACAGCTTAAAGTACTTTTTAGTGAACAAGCTGTTCGTACCGAAACACTGCGTCTGGAAGCCTACAGTGACAGCTTGACGGGATTAAATAATCGACGTGCTTTTGATATTCAACTGCAGTCTCGTTTGAGTGATGAGGAGCATACTTCAGGACATCTTATTTTATTACGAGTGGGGGATCTCGCCGGATTGAATCAACGCTTAGGCGGGAAAAATACTGACCATTTATTAATTGCTATTGCTGGTATCCTCAATGATGTGCAGCAGAACCTCTTCCATAATGAAGGCTTTGTTGCCCGCGTTCGTGGTGGCGAGTTTGCCGTTATTATCTCGTCGATTTTGCCACAAGAGATGGAAAGCTTCGTTTCAAGACTGACGCATCAACTGACGGAACTCCACAATGCGGGGTTAGGTGATGTCTCGCCCATCGCCCATATTGGCCAGGCGGTTTTCAATTTCGGTGATAAACCTCAAGATGTTTTATTAAAGGCTGATCAGGCACTGGTAACGGCTGAAAATGAGCGACGTTTTTTTGCTAAAAACCGGATAATACAAAAAACAGCAAGTGATAATGACGATCGCATTCTCTGGCAAAAACGGCTGGAAAACATACTGGAGCACAATGATTTTATATTATTTTCCCAGCCAGTATATGAGTGTAATGATCAACATACTCTATTGCATCATAAAGTCCTTGCCAGAATTGCAACGGAAGAGGGCGAGATACTTCCCGCGGGTAGCTTTATGCCGTGGATTAATCGTCTGGCACTGAGTCACCGTATGGATATTGTCATGCTTGAGCAAACGCTTCATGCTATGGAAGAGAATACTCAGTCTATTGCTATGAGTATTAGTGGTGAAAGTGTTGCGGGTAAAGAGAGCATTAATGCGTTGCTCCAGCCACTGAAGAGTGCCCGTCATCTTGCCTGTCGTTTGACTCTGGAACTGGATGAAAATGATCTACCTGAGCCAGAATTTATGAATTATCTTGTGCGAGAACTGAAAATGCTGAATTGTGGTCTGGGCATTCAGCATTTTGGCGGTCGTTTCTATCTGATTGGGAATTTACCTCAGTGGGGGTTAGCCTGGATAAAAGTGGATGGTGGCTATATTAGAAACATTGATAAAGAAGAGGATAAAAAGCTCTTTATTGATGCTATTTATTGGGCTACACGACAAGTAAACCTGCCACTTATTGCTGAACGAGTTGAAACCGAAGGCGAATTAAAAGTATTACAAAAAATAGGGTTGTATGGTGCCATGGGGCGTTATTTTAACGATGCCAGCACTCTCATTAAATAACGACTGGAGAACAACCATGTTTTTTATTCAGCGTGGTAATGATGGGCGAATCTTACGTATTGAGCACACAACTTATCCTGAAGCAACAGAACAGATCACAGAAGCCACACCTGAAATTACTGAGTGGTTAAAAGCTAGTGTGCTGCGAGCTTCTACGCTGCAACTGCTACAGGAAACGGACTCAGATATGGTCCGGGTATTAGAGGATCTTATTGGTGTATTAATAAACAGAGGGATAATTAGTATTACTGATTTACCTCAGGCAGCACAGAGTAAACTTCTTAACCGAGCAGAGGCAAGACGCGCACTGGGCGGTCTTGAGCGTCTGATTGATGAAGATGATGAACGGCTCATTTAGTTCAGTTATTTATATTCAGGTATATTCGGTACCTGAATATAAATATCATTAACAACAGCAGTTAAAATTACTGTCTTTTTTAGATATGTCAGTGCAAATAACTGCATTACCTCCCGTAGTTAAAAAAATATCTCCTTTATAGTGTAATTTCATTTATGGGTAGCGTTGTAACAATTTGAAATGTAGAATGCCGCCACTTTTTTTACTAAAAAAACAAATCCAATCTCCCCTTTTTAAATGAATGGTTTCACTGAAATTTGTTGAATAATCAATGACTATTATGTCCTGGATGCAGGGCTGCTTTCGCCTGTTCGTCGTCAAGAGATTGAATTAATCACATTAGTTAATTAGGAAATGTTTAATCCTACATAAAGATCAAGAGGATGTTGCATGAGTGCCATTGCTGGGACAATAAAAACAATAATTGGGCAAGTTTTTGCTACAGCACCTGATGGAAGTCAGCGTTTATTGGTTGAGGGAGATAACATACTGGCGGGAGAGCAAATAGCAACGGGTGATACCGGAGCTGTTTCCATTGCTTTACCCAATGGACAAACAATGGATTTGGGGCGTGGTGCCTATTGGAATAGTACCGGGGCCACATCGACCACCGCCAGTAATGTAGACCAGACTGATATAGCTTCAATACAACAGGCTATTGAAGATGGACAGGACCCAACGCAAATCCTTGAGGCCACTGCGGCAGGCCCACAATCAGCAGGACTACCTGGGGCTGGTGGCGGTGGCGCGCATACACATGTCATCCTCGATCTTACCGGTGAAGTTATTGACCCTGTAGCTGGCTACCCTACAACCGGCATTGATTTTCCTGATAATATCCTCCCAGAAGAACTCACTTTGCTTGATGACGACTCGGATTCGGACAGCGATTCTGATTCTGACAGTGACTCGGATTCCGACAGTGATTCGGATTCCGATAGTGACTCGGATTCTGACAGCGACTCGGACTCCGACAGCGATTCCGATTCTGACAGCGACTCCGATTCAGACAGTGATTCGGACTCGGACAGCGATTCCGATTCTGACAGTGACGCCGATGGTGATGGTGATCATCATGTGTCCCTGGATATAGATTTTACTGGTAAAGATCCTTCCAAAGTGACACAGATTAATGGCGGGAGTAGTAACCCGAATGGTTACGATACTGATAGTGAAGGGAATATATTAGCGGTTGGTAAGAATGTTGTTTTATGGATCACTGAAGGTGATATTGAGTCAGGGCGTGTTTCTAAGGATATATCCAAGGAACAAATCAAGACTTATAGCAATGGTAACCCGCAGAGTTCTGTAGATAAAAGTGATGTATTCCTGGTACATAAGGACAGTGGGTACTGGCAGGATGGCAATTTCCGGGATTTAAATTCTGTAATGGGAAACAGGACGTCTGCATCGGGTGCAAATAAAGATGCACGTGACACGATTCATGTTCAAGATGATGGTCACGACTGGAATGCGGAAAAAGGGCCGGCTAACGTTAACTCAAGTATTAACTATGTGGATAATATCCGTATTGTTATTGATGGCAAACAAATCCTTCAAGGATCAAACCAGATCTCCGATGTGACATCATCGAAAGGTGGCCTTGGCTGGGATCCAACAGCTCCTGTGAGTAAAACAGAAGGGAAATATGAGCTTACCCTTAATGCTTCTCTCACCAGTGATAAAGAGCATGATCAAATAACATCGATAACACTGTCCGGATTGCCGAAAGGAACTATTAAGTTTGGTGATACAAGTTATTCTGTTGATAAGAATGGCCAGGTCGTTATTGATATTAATGGCAGTAAGATCTTGGGCGAAAAAATAACGTTTACTACCGATAGTGACGTCAAACTCACTGATATCAAACTGACCATAACAACGTCAGTTAATGGTGTGACTCATAACAGTGAAGATATTGGTGTCGGTGATGATCATCACAGTCTCGACCTTTCCGAGGGGAACTCCCAGTCCTTAACCAGCCATGATATTAATACATTGAGCCTTTCTGGTGATGATCACCAGGATGGTCATTTAAGTACCACTTCTACTTTGGTTAACGTATCTGGAGAGTCTCTGGCTGCACAGGATTCTGCTCACCAGAGTGACACTTATAGCAGCGATCAGTTATTCGCACATGAGATTGTCTCCCAGGAAGAAGAGGGTTCTTCACAAGCAATAACTTTGCTCATTGATGACGACAACCTTTATTTAGAACCTGCTGAGGGTTCGGGTGCCAATACGATGGAAAATAATGACACTATCGTTAAGACACATTCCTCAGAAGAGTCGTTAATCAACCTGTTAACTGAAGACAGTTCTCCTTCATCTGAAAAGCTGCCGTTAAAAACAGAGAATATCGATTTAACGACCGAGTCTGGTGATAAAAATGTGCATGACAAGTCTAATGAAACCGTTTCCTTAAGTGAAGAACAGCTTAATTTCAGCGATATCATTGATGATGGGAATGGTAGCCATGATTTGGGCCAGTTACTTCCTCTTGCCGGTATGAACTCTGAGCAGAGTGCTTCCCCTCAGCAGTTTGCAGTGACAGATACAAACTCAGCGGGCAGCGATGCCTATAGTGCTGGATATCACTCACAAATTGATAATCTGATAGCTAAACCTGATACCGACTCTTAATGAAAGCATGACCCCGTCCTGAGTCTATGGCGGGGTCATTACCATTCCTGGTATTGAGGCGGAAAGGCATTTTAGTTTTATCTCATTACTGTATTAAAAATTAAAAAAATCACTTTTAAATTAATGTGATAATAGGAGTAGTTAATGAAGTACTGCGCACAAATCGCTTTCGGATTGTCACTTCCGATATTGATGCTTACCCCTGCCGCTGGTGTAACGCTGGAACAAGCGATTAAAGATACGTTAAATTCACATCCCCAGATTAAAGCATCTGCTAACAGCCGTTTATCAGCAGATCAGGATTTGATTGCAGCAAAGGGCGGATATTTACCGACTCTTGAACTCTCTGCAGGAACCGGATGGGAAAGAACGGATAATGCCAGCACGCGTGCAGCAGGTGACCATTTTCGTGATTTACAGCGTAGTGAGTCCAGTATTGATTTAAAGCAGAACCTCTTTAATGGTTTTGCGACGACCAGTGAAGTCGCGCGCCAGAAAGCGACTGTTAATTCTCGTGCATTTGCATTGTCAAATACGGTTGAGTCGACAGCGCTAATAACAATTCAAAGCTATCTTGATGTTTTAATGCAGGAAAAAATGGTCAAGTTAGCAGAAGATAACTTGAAAAGTCACGAGCGTATTTTCGATCAGATACGCCTGCGCACTCAGCGTGGTGTGGGGCGTGAGGCTGATTATGCCCAGGCAGAAGCCAGGCTTGCGCAAGCTCGTAATAACCTTCTGACTGAACAGACGAATCTTGCTGATTCACGGGTTAACTACGCCAGTGCCACGGGTCAGGAAGCGATTGATCTCTCAATGCCTGTACCAGTCGCGATCCCTGCATCCGTTGAAGAAGCTCGTAAAGTCATGCTGGCAAATAATCCACTTATAAAACAAAGTGATGCTGATATAGAAGCCACGCGCCAGCAATATGAAGCTGCCAATTCTCACTTCTACCCTAGCGTTGATATTGATGTCGGGCGTAGGATGGATAATAACCTCGATGGCACCCGTGGGCATAATCAAGAATGGCAGACGATGCTGAGAATGCGCTATAACTTATATAACGGTGGCAGTGACAAAGCACAGCTTTCCTCTTATGCCTATAAAATGCAGGAAGCGCAGGATGTGAAGAAAAACGTGCTGCGCCAGCTCAATGAAGAGTTAGGGCTTGCATGGAATGCATTGCTTAATGCCAAACAGCAAGTTCCAATCGCAAGAGAGTATGCTGATCGCAGTAAAGTTGTACGTATTGCCTATCAGGAACAGTTTAGTCTTGGCGATCGTTCACTACTCGATATGCTTGATAGTGAGAATGAAGTCTTCAGCGCCCAGCGCCGCTATGTTCAGATGCAATTCTTAGAAATACTTACTGCATACAGAATTAATGCTCGTACAGGAGAGTTATTAAAACAGCTCAATATTCAGGCTCCTTCTGCCAGCCAGCCTACTGACTGGGTGCAGGCGTCTGAAAAAGAACTCCCTGAATTAAAATAATGTATCACTGTGTCCTGGAGCCGTATTATCGACATTGATGATACTGCTCCATTGTTATATCTATCACCCAAATTTTTTGTTCGCATGTAAGGTCAGGTAATGGTACTTCAGAGTGATTCAGTTGATCGTCATACCCCTTTAAATGATATCGATGGGGAAGACTCCAGGCCGCAGCAGGATCCACTCCTTGATTGTCTGATGATTATCTGTAAGCTTCATAACATCATGACCAGTCGTAATGCATTAACGGCAGGCCTCCCGCTGGAACATCATTGCCTGGATCTTGGTACATTTCCTCGCGCTGCTCGACGAGCAGGACTTAAGGCTCGGGTACAACAGCGTTCATTAGATACCATCTCAGCGATCTCATTTCCGGTTATTGTTTTGCTAAAGAATGCTCAGGCGGCAGTATTACTCGGCTGGGATGACCAGCAACGAGCCCGTCTGCTTTCAGCGGACACCCGGGGCGGGGAGATAAAGGTCGATAAGGCGTTACTGAGTGATGATTACATCGGGCAGGTTATCTTTATCCAGCATGAATATGCATACCATGCTCAGCCTGATTCACGCATCCCGCAAACGAAATCCTGGTTTAAAGACACACTGAAATTATCAAAGTTTCTTTACTTTGATTCGGTACTGGCAAGTTTTCTTATCAACTTGATTGCACTTGCGACACCGTTATTCGTGATGAATGTTTACGATCGTGTGGTGCCAAATCATGCAACTGCAACGTTATGGATGCTGGCTATTGGGATCACTATTGCCTTTGTTTTTGATTTCGTTTTGAAAACATTGCGGGGGATGTGTCTTGATCTTGCCGGCAAGAAGACTGATCACATTGTCTCTGCGGCATTGTATGAACGGTTTATGGGAATGAAGATGAAGCAACGCCCCAACAGAGTGGGTGGTTTTGCTCAGTATTTTCAAGACTATCAGTCTGTCAGAGATTTTCTTTCTTCCCTCACGTTGTCAGCTTTAATCGATTTACCTTTTACCTTTCTTATATTACTCGTGGTCGGTATTATTGGTGGACCACTCGTTTTTATTCCTCTTATTGCTTATCCCGTTGCGCTGTTGATTAATTGGCTGATTCAGAGGCCATTAATTGCAGAAATACAAAAAACCTATCGCCTTTCTCATGAACGCCAATCGATGCTTGTCGAAACGTTGACCGGCCTTGATGCCATCAAAGTAAATAATGCCCAAAGCCAGCGGCAATATCAGTGGGAACAGGTGATGACGGGCCTTAGCAAACTGGAGATGAGAGTTAAATTACTCTCTTCTGTTGCCATTAATTTTACTAGTTGGTTACAGCAATTCACGGGTGTGATTATGATTGTTGCCGGCGTGTACTGGATTATTGAAGGGCACTTGAGTATGGGAGGACTGATTGCCTGCTATCTTCTTCAGCGCAGCGCAATGATGCCGATGGGGCAGCTTTGTGGCCTGATTACGCGTTATCACCGAGCTAAAATAACGAAAACCAGTATCGATAATATGATGGGGCTTGAACAGGAGTCCTCCACGGATGAAGTACCATTGAGATGCGAAAAGCTCTCAGGTGGTATTGAATTTAATAATGTCTCCTTTAGTTACCCACAAAATCAATATACGTCACTTAAAGACATTTCATTACGCATAGAACCGGGAGAAAAAGTTGGCATTATTGGACGTAGTGGTTCAGGAAAGAGTTCACTTGCCAAATTGCTGCTCAGTTTTTATCAGCCTGACAGTGGCATGGTTTTAATTGACGGTATTGATGCCCGCCAGCTCGATGTTAATGATATTCGCCATAACATTGGTTACGTTTCTCAGGACATCCATTTATTCAGCGGAACGTTACGAGATAATTTACTTCTGGGTGCAAGTTATATCGATGAAGCAGCTATGATCCGCGCAGCGACTATTGCAGGTGTTCATGATTTTTGTCGTCGCCACCCACTGGGCTATAACATGCAGGTGGGGGAGCGTGGCATGAATTTATCCGGTGGCCAGCGTCAGGCGGTTGCTTTGGCTCGCGCGCTCCTGCTTGATCCACCGATCTTATTGATGGATGAGCCGACCAGTGCCATGGACAATACCAGTGAAGACCTGATCAAAAAAGCAATGGCACCATTAGTGGCGAACAAAACATTGCTCCTGGTGACCCATCGGGCATCGCTGTTGTCACTGGTAGATCGTTTAATTGTGCTAGATAACGGTAAAGTCATTGCTGATGGCTCAAAAGAAAATGTTATTGATGCACTCAAGAAAGGGCAGATTCATGCGAGTCATTAATAAAATCTGCTGCCTGATAAAAAGAAAAAAAGCGCATGAAAATATCTCCGGCTCCTCCCATAACCCGGTTAGTGATGGCCTGACAGACGATTATCCCAGGATAGCACGCATCACCCTATGGGTCAGTGTGGCCTTTTTTATCGTCATGATTATCTGGGCATCACTGGCAGAAATTGATGAAGTCACTCGGGGAGATGGGCGAGCGATTCCCTCATCGCGACTACAGAAAATACAAAACCTTGAAGGGGGGATTGTCTCAGAAGTATTTGTTCATGAAGGAGAGGTTGTTCAGGCTGGAGCACCATTACTCCGTTTGGACGATACGCGCTTTCGTTCTAATGCTGGTGAGTCTGCGGCAGATCGACTGGCTCTTGAAGCACGAATTAAGCGACTCAATGCCCAGCTTAATGATGATGATACCCTGACTCTTCCTTCTGATTTTATGGAGAAATCACCTGATATTGCCAAGGGGGAGATAGAGTTGTTTATCAGTATTAAACAACGTATTCAAAGTGAGTTGGGCGGATTGAATGAGCAATTGATACAAAAGAAACAGGAGCTGCTTGATTATCAGGCCAAGGTCAGCCAGACCCGACGTAGTCTTGACTTGCTGAAACAAGAGATAGATATGTCGGAACCCTTGGTTGCCAAAGGGGCTATATCTAAGGTAGAGATCTTGCGTTTACGCCGCTCTGAAGTGGATACCCGAGGGCAGCTAGATTCCATGACGTTGGCAATTCCGCGAGCGACAGCCGCGGTTAAAGAGATCGAAAATAAAATAGGTGAGACTCGCGATCGCTATCGCAGTGAGGCTCTCTCGCAACTGAATGAAGCACGTACCGAACTCAGTAAAACAGAAGCTTCGGGGAAAGCCATTGATGATAGGGTTAATCGTACATTAGTAACATCGCCGGTGCGTGGCATCGTGCAACAGATGATGGTCAATACTATCGGCGGTGTTATCCAGCCCGGGAGTGATCTGGTTGAGATTGTTCCGCTCGATGATACTTTGCTTATCGAAACGAAAATCCGTCCCCAGGATATTGCATTTCTTCACCCAGGCCAGGAGGCTATGGTGAAATTTACGGCGTACGACTACACCATTTATGGTGGGCTGAAGGCCAAACTTGAGCAGATAAGTCCCGATACAGTGACGGATAAAGAAGGGCAGAGCTATTATGTCGTGCGTCTGAGAACTGAAAAAAATTACCTTGGTAGTGAAGCAAAACCGCTACTCATTATCCCAGGGATGGTGGCTTCAGTGGATATTATTACCGGCAGGAAAACGATTATGTCCTATCTGCTGAAACCCATTTTGCGTGCAAAAGCGGAATCCTTCAGCGAGCGTTAAAACAAGTAATGGTAAGACGCCGGGGATGATTTCAGCGTCTTCCTACATTATAGGACCAAAAAAAGCAGGGGATTACTTTTTATTCAGCATGGCCTTAAGGTCTGCAAATGGGTTATAGGTCGCCTCGCCGACATCTTTCTGTGCGTCTTCCCCGGCCACTACCGTTGAGCCATATTGATCTGCCTCGGTATATTTTGAGTGTTCATGGTCGTGGCAGTACAGGCAGAGGAGTTCCCAGTTGCTACCATCTTCCGGGTTATTGGTATGATCATGATCCATGTGGTGTACGGTGAGTTCGCGCAGGTTGGAGTAAACAAACTCACGTGAACAGCGGCCACAAACCCAAGGATAGAGTTTGAGTGCCTTTTCCCGATAACCGGTTTCTAAGCGGGCATAGTTCTTAGGAATAATTGCCATAAAGACAGGCCTTAATAACACTGGGGAGAATCTGTCTATCATAGTGGAATTTATAGCGTACTCCAATCTTCGTGAAGTGCTGCCTTCCTGGTTTCGCTTTTCAGTCCCTTGGCTCTACAGCCCTATTCTAATCGTGTCGTATCATTCCTTATATAAGGAAGGCATAGATGATATCGCGACGCAGAATTAAGAACGCCAATTTCCAGAGGATTACTGCCATGGAGGGAATAGGTTTATTTTAGTTTTGTTGTGAATCGAGTACGTGTGTCATTGATGGCAGTGGTCTGTCGCGCCACAAACAGGAACCAGCTGGGTGATTTTTTCACTTATTTGTGGATAAGTTTGTGTGTAAGTGGGTATAAACAGGGGTTTCGCTGTGGAATGCAGCAAACAGTCATTTTTCTGTAATTTAAGGGTTGCAGTGACGGGAGAACTCCCTATAATGCGCCTCCATCGACACGGAACATGTGAATCACTTTACAAATTAACGTGAACGATAAGAGTTAAAAATCCTGAAGTTAGGGGTTGACTCTGAAAGAGGAAAGCGTAATATACG
>NZ_JAERJD010000016.1 GCF_018257795.1 Citrobacter sp. JGM124
TTTAACTCTTATCGTTCACGTTAATTTGTGAAGTGATTCACATGTTCCGTGTCGATGGAGGCGCATTATAGGGAGTTCTCCCGTCACTGCAACCCTTAAATTGCAGAAAAATGACTGTTTGCTGCATTCCACAGCGAAACCCCTGTTTATACCCACTTACACACAAACTTATCCACACACCTGGCGATGCTCGAAAATTCACGAGCGTGACGCAAACGTTTTCGCTACAATATTCGGCATTAAAACGATCCCCCTGTCAGGGGGTGTTAGCTGAGTCCTGGCCTTTTTTATCGCCTCAGCCCCTATACAAGGGCACGAAAGCCAATAAAGACCAGTATTCAGCTAACGCTCTTCTATATGCGAACCAAAGCTAAGGGATAAAACCATGCAACAACGTCGTCCTGTACGCCGTGCTTTGCTCAGTGTGTCTGACAAAACCGGTATCATCGAATTCGCCAAGGCGCTCTCTCAACGCGGAGTCATACTGCTATCAACCGGCGGAACCGCTCGTCTGCTGGCTGATGCAAACCTGCCGGTGACTGAAGTCTCTGACTATACCGGTTTTCCGGAGATGATGGATGGACGCGTCAAAACACTTCACCCGAAAGTTCATGGGGGCATCCTTGGTCGTCGTGGTCAGGATGATGCCATTATGGCTGAACATGATATTTCGCCTATCGATATGGTGGTGGTTAACCTCTATCCTTTTGCCAGGACAGTGGCTCAGGAAGGATGTTCACTTGAGGATGCCGTTGAAAATATTGATATCGGTGGCCCAACCATGGTGCGTTCAGCGGCTAAGAATCATAAAGACGTGGCAATAGTCGTAAAAAGCAGTGACTACCAGGCTATCATTGCAGAGCTGGATGCTAATGAAGGCTCACTGGCTCTGGAAACGCGCTTCGACCTCGCCATTAAGGCTTTCGAGCATACGGCCGCTTATGACAGCATGATAGCGAACTACTTTGGTCGTCTGGTACCTGCCTATCATGGTGAAAGTAAAGAACCTGCTGGTCGCTTCCCACGTACTCTGAACCTTAACTTCATTAAGAAACAGGATATGCGCTACGGTGAGAATAGCCACCAGCAGGCCGCTTTCTATATAGAAGAAGAAATTAAAGAAGCATCCGTCGCCACAGCCGTTCAAGTTCAGGGCAAAGCACTTTCCTATAATAATATTGCCGATACTGATGCAGCCTTAGAATGCGTCAAAACGTTTCAGGAACCGGCCTGTGTTATCGTTAAGCACGCCAACCCTTGCGGTGTTGCCGTCAGTCACTCTCTGCTTGATGCCTATGACCGTGCCTATAAAACGGATCCCACCTCAGCCTTTGGCGGCATTATTGCCTTCAACCGTGAGCTGGATGCTGAAACCGCACAAGCGATTGTTTCCCGCCAATTTGTTGAAGTCATCATTGCGCCTTCCGCCAGCGAAGAAGCCCTGAATATCACCCGCAGCAAACAGAATATTCGCGTCTTAGTTTGCGGCCAATGGGAAGCCCCGGTTGCCGGGCTGGACTTCAAGCGCGTTAATGGTGGACTGCTAGTTCAGGATCGGGATTTAGGCATGGTAGGTCCTGCTGATTTACGTGTGGTTAGTCAGCGCCAGCCCACTGAACAAGAACTGCGTGATGCCCTATTCTGCTGGAAAGTCGCAAAATTTGTTAAATCAAATGCCATTGTTTATGCCCGGGATAATACAACCGTCGGTATCGGTGCCGGTCAAATGAGCCGTGTTTACTCCGCGAAAATAGCGGGTATCAAAGCCGCTGATGAAGGGCTGGAAGTGAAAGGTTCGGCCATGGCATCTGATGCCTTCTTCCCCTTCCGTGACGGTATTGATGCTGCAGCAGCTGTAGGTGTGAGCTGTGTTATCCAGCCAGGTGGTTCTATTCGTGACGATGAGGTTATCGCCGCCGCAAATGAGCATGGCATCGCGATGATCTTCACAGATATGCGCCATTTCCGCCATTAATTCTGGAGTAAGCATTCATGAAAGTTTTAATTATTGGTAATGGTGGCCGTGAACACGCACTGGCCTGGAAAGCTGCGCAGTCCCCTCTGGTTAATCAGGTTTTTGTCGCCCCAGGCAATGCGGGAACCGCACTGGAACCGGCGTTGAAAAACGTTCCTGTTGATGTTCTGGATATTCCAGCATTACTGAACTTTGCTCAGAGTGAAAATATTGATCTGACTATTGTGGGCCCAGAAGCCCCATTGGTCGTCGGTATTGTTGATACTTTCCGTGCCGCTGGCCTGAAAATTTTTGGCCCGACTCAAGGGGCTGCGCAGCTAGAAGGTTCCAAGGCATTTACCAAAGACTTCCTGGCACGCCACAAAATCCCTACAGCTGAATACCAGAATTTCACAGAAGTGGAGCCTGCCCTGGCTTATCTGCGTGAAAAAGGCGCCCCGATTGTGATTAAGGCGGACGGCCTTGCTGCCGGCAAAGGTGTTATTGTCGCAATGACCTTACCTGAAGCCGAAGAAGCGGTAAGAGATATGCTGGCAGGCAATGCTTTTGGTGATGCTGGCCACCGTATTGTTATTGAAGAGTTCCTTGATGGGGAAGAAGCCAGCTTCATTGTTATGGTGGATGACGAACACGTCTTGCCTATGGCGACAAGCCAGGATCATAAACGTGTAGGGGATGGTGATACAGGTCCAAACACCGGTGGGATGGGTGCTTATTCTCCAGCGCCTGTGGTCACCGACGACGTTTATCAGCGTACTATGGAACGTATCATCTGGCCGACTGTGCGAGGTATGGCAGCAGAAGGGAATGTTTATACCGGCTTTTTGTATGCAGGTTTGATGATCGACAAACAAGGTAATCCCAAGGTTATTGAGTTTAACTGTCGTTTCGGTGATCCGGAAACTCAACCTATCATGATGCGCCTGCAGTCCGATCTCGTTGATCTCTGCCTGGCGGCTTGTGACGGCGTGCTCGATACCAAAACCTCAAGCTGGGATCCTCGTCCGGCTTTGGGGATCGTTATTGCCGCCGGGGGTTATCCAGCGGATTACCGGACTGGTGATGTCATTCAGGGTTTACCTGAGTCTGAGATTGCTGATGCCAAAGTATTCCATGCAGGTACCCGTCTGAATGATCAGCATCAAGTCGTCACTCATGGTGGACGTGTTTTATGCTCAACCGCCCTGGGTGAAACCGTTGCTAAAGCTCAACAACGTGCTTTAGCGTTGATGAAAGATATTCGCTGGGATGGCAGTTTCCACCGTAAGGATATTGGTTATCGCGCTATAGAACGTGAAAATAACCAGTAATTAGCCTTCAGATGGCAGCGCATGCCATCTGCTTCCCATAAGCGTCTGCAATCGGGCGTTTATGGGTACTTCAGCCTCTCAGCATTCCCGCTATTAATCATATTACGGAATGAAACCTGGATCGTTGTGTGGTGAAAGGTGTACAACGTGAGGCAGAAGACTAGAAATCGTCAGGTTTAGGCTGCCAGGTACAGAAGTCTTGATTAGCCACCAGCAGTAACTGTGTACCTTCCGGTGCTTCAAGCCAGGCAATACTCACTTCCGCGGTTGAATTACTCTGACGACGTTCAATAAAGCGTAGCGCTTCGTTATCCAGCTTTGGTGTTGTCAGCGTACCTTCACAGGTTGTGACAGTATTATCCCTATGCCAGCGCCCTTGATGCAGTACCACGTGACCGATACGTAAAGCTTCGCTGACTTCTCTCATTTGTCTGGCACGATATAAGTACAAGGCTATCTGATCTTCAGAGAGTTGCTGTTTCTGCCCGTTAACTTCACGCTGCATAAAACTCAGCTCGCCGTTATCAGCAAACCGTATTCTTACCTGCTCAGGATCTTTACCAGCAATACTCAGTTGCAGAAAGGTCAACTGGTCATTGTTCCAGCGATATTCACCGACAGTCGTTGCCCCTCCCCGCCATGGGCTGAAAGCTGCAAGAATATGAGTATTATCTCCACTACTCTCTTTACGCCAGATCCGTACAGCGCCCTCATCGGCAATATAACCCGTCGCTGCAAAGGGTGAGAGTGGTTTCTGACTACTACAAGCAGTCAGTAACGCAATACTTGCCAGAATGGCAAGGCGTCGCCAGTTAAACAAAAGGGGCGTAAACGCCCCTCTGCCAAAACAATTTACTGCCACGCGTTAACTTACTTAACTGCGTCTTTCAGAGCTTTGCCAGAAACAAACGCCGGCACATTGGCTGCAGCGATTTTGATTTCATTGCCAGTCTGTGGGTTGCGGCCTGTACGCTCAGCACGGTGGTTCACTTTGAAGGTACCGAAACCAACCAGTTGCACTGCATCACCTGCTTTCAGAGACTCAGTAATTGCAGCCAGGGTGGATTCCAGAGCAGCTTTAGCCTGTGTTTTTGACAGGTCAGCCTTGTCAGCAATTACATCAATCAGTTGAGTCTTGTTCATAAGTTATCCTTACAATGTGTTTATCGCTTGCTAAGCATCGAGTGCGACGGAAATGCCAAAAAGCACTCTCCTGCATACACGCACCGATAGCCACTTTTTTTCGCCCCACAAATGTAGACCAGACGGGGGGTTAATTGGAAGCCTTATGAGGGATCAAATCAGGCCAGATATCACGTTTTACTGTCTTGTTGGTCAAATTTTATACCAATGTTACTGATCCCCGACTCCCGAAGGTCTGCTCGCAGCCCTTTTATCAACTCAAGATCCCGTTCTTCACTGGCAGCGAGCAGTCGAAAAATCTCCCACTGAATGTCCCACTCTTCTTCAACAGCAGGGTTTTCTCGGAGTTCTTCGTCAGTCATTTCACGACCCGCTTGAGTCATCTCTAACATAGCAACCGTGGTAATAGACGACAGGCTCACCTTAATAGCATGTTCCAGGGTTTCACCTGAAAGCCGGGAATGGATGAGTTCACTCAACGCGACACAGGCATCAATCGCTGGGTAAACGCCGTAAAGATCGTAATCGTCAGCAACCGGAATTGCCTCTTCCAGTTTTTCGAGCTGCGTATCAAAATTGACCTTCGCATCTTTAACGGTAAGAGTTTCCCAAATAAGGTCAAGAAGGCGACGATAACGCTGTGCTTCACCAAATTCAGTTTGCTGACAAAAAACAGCATAATTTGGGTACATACGTTCACACAGACAAGCCATAAAAGTCACATGCTGCCAGCTTTCAAGCTTCTCCAGACGTAAATGAATAGGGTTCTGTAACATCGAAAGGTCTCAAAGACGAATAATGACCGAAAGTTTACCTGAATCGTTAGTCAATTGCTTGTCACCACGCAAAAACTGAACAAGACAAACGAGAGGGCAGGCAAGAGTCCCCCCCTGAAAGAAGAACCTTCATAACAGGAGGACGACCCTGCTGTTTACATGACTTCATTATGAAGCAGGGTGGTGAATCAACGGCATAAAAATCGTGGCGCCATGGGCAACACTCACATTTTGATGCGGAGAACCTCTAACAATCATCATCCCATGATAAGTATTATTAAAGGAGGCTAATGCTCCAACATGATGCACTGGCCGTATCATGAATTTGCCATCATGAGAAAATGGCATCAGCTGTTTTTTTTGGTGAATATATTGTTGCATTATATAGTTATCGAGATTCTGGCAACACATCAGTTTTATCTGCTGAGGTGACATTTCATCACAAATATACATTCCATCACCTTTCCCTGAATCTGATTTCTTTAACACCCAGGATTTAGGTTCTTTTAAAAAAATGTCTTCCCCTGCACCTTTAAATAAAAAGGTCAGAGGGATATATTCCATTAACTTATCGGCATCATCCCCTGATAAGTATTTCATTAAAAAATCACGATTACTCAGTAACGTAAACATTCTTTTATCGTGCACAATCATGATCGTTCTAAAGTCATTAATGGTATTGGCCATAAATAAACATTTGAGCTCCTGATAATTTAATTCCACTAGCTCTGTCTGGTGAAGCTCCAGAATAAATTGTGTATATTTTTCACCCGATACGACTAACGAACCATCAATAAACCTGAGCTGCTGTGGTGTCGCCATGGTAACCCTGCCACCACACATTTCCGCTTTCAATTCTTGCTGTAGGAAAAATATATCACGCCCGGACTCCTTACCTTTAAGAATGCAAATATTCTCTGACAGGTCAAATGCCTTACAGTATTCATTGAGCATTCCTGAACCGGCGGAGGTTAAATCAAAAAACTTTGAATAATAATCGCTCAGATATTCTGAGATAATAATACCATTGGATATAAACCGCCCATTAATTTCACAGAGTTTAACACTCCCATGTTGTTCAATAAGAAAATCAGGTCTCAAGGCACCAATGTTATACGGTTTATGCTTTTCCAGATAAGACAATATTCGAAAAATTTTATCATCATTGAATGAAATCGTACGGTTGATATCAACATCATAAAAGTAATTTTCCACAACCTTATGAATGACTCTTACTAAAATATTGTAAAAATCATTCAATTCTTTTGCTTTCGAGGGTGTGACTAACAGCGGCACCGTTGAAAACAGCTCGGGATATATTGATATTATATTCCTATGGTCGGCATAAATATCAGACAGCAGTTGAATATTTTGCAACTTATCATGCGGTGTAAATATCTCACCCTCGGGCGTGTGCAGTAAGAAAAAAGCGAACACGGATAATATGTCTGTCTGTATCAATGATTTTTGTTCGTGCATGCAAAAAACGTTTATTATTTAATAATAAAATATTATTTTTAGTTATTGATAATTTTTTGTTTATTTGTGGTGAATAGGTGAGTTGTTCTAACTCATTAATAGCGTTAATCTGGCTGGGGGGCGCATATTTTAAATCGATAATATCATGCCGGTAACGAATATTATATTCATCATCAATAATTGGCGCATCAATAAATTCTTTATCTTTCCTGAATTCTTCTGGCACAATAAAACGGTAAGTTTTACGCTGTAGAATGCTTAATGATTCAGAAGAAAGATAGGGTATAAGATCCTGAACCTTAATGAATAGATTACTTCCTCCCCCCTCTGAATCATGCTGCACAACTTGTAATCCAATAAAATCGGGTATTTCTTCCTCATAGGAGCAATCCGTATGCAGGGCGAACTCATCCAGGGAGTGTGATCTCGCCAGTGTTTCCTGCCCGTGCTCACCTCCTGAACGAATATGCCAGAGGGCCCCTTGCTGATGGCTATGTGCATGTGCTTTCCCTATAAGGTTTACGACTTCAGACAAGTACCTTCCTTGTTTATCGCCATCCGGAATAGTGAGTATCCCTATACCATGCTTTATCAAAGCATCAGAGATACCTTTTTTTATTCCTGAAGTGAGTAAATCTGATTCTGATAATGTAAAAAAACAGGATTCTGGTATATTTAAATTATGACACTGCTGGTAAGTCATGTTTAGATCCATCATTACACCCTTTATCTATTCCTTTATTTTTCTATTTATGACAAAACATGAAGGCTCAATAGCTTCATCCTGGATGATGACATCCTCACGAAACGGTAAGAATAACTGTATTTTTATAATAATATGAGGCAGGACGTCGAATGGCAGTATAGGAAGTCATTTAAAATTTATCAATAAATAGATGCCCAGGATTATAGCCTGTAGTGAATTTTGTATATTACAGATATAAACAATATCTTTGCTTCATATACCAAGCAAATAACAAAGTACGGGTTAAAATATTTTAAATAAAAATCAAATTTAATGAGAGTATATAATTGTATAGCGTAGATTTATCAGAACGTTATCACGATGAAGTAAAAAACTGCCATGAATACAGAATATAAATATATTCATGACAGTAATTATAGTATTAGCGATGATATTCTAATGACAAACGGTGTACTGCCTCAACAAAGACACCGGCATTTTCAGGTGGTACATCCTGATGGATACCATGCCCCAGGTTAAAAACATGCCCGTTACCCTGGCCAAAACCAGACAGAATAGTCGACACTTCTTCTTCAATACGTGCGGCGGGAGCATAAAGAATGGAAGGATCCATATTTCCCTGTAATGCCACTTTATGGCCGACACGGCGGCGCGCTTCCTGAATGTCGATAGTCCAGTCCAGCCCCAGTGCATCACATCCTGTTTCAGCCATCGCTTCCAGCCACTGTCCTCCACCTTTCGTGAACAGGGTGACAGGCACATGACGGCCTTCATTTTCCCGCTGCAGGCCATCAACAATCTTGTGCATATAATGCAGAGAGAACTGCTGATAATCACGCCCGGTCAGTACGCCACCCCACGTATCAAAGATCATCACTGACTGGGCCCCCGCACGAATTTGTGCATTCAGATAGAGAATGACGCTATCGGCCAGCTTATTCAGTAACAGATGTAAGGCCTTCGGTTCGGCATACATCATTTTCTTAATTTGGGTAAAGGCTTTGCTGCTGCCACCTTCCACCATGTAGGTTGCTAATGTCCATGGGCTACCGGAAAAACCGATTAATGGAACTTCACCTTTCAATGCACTGCGAATAGTCCGCACCGCATTCATTACATACCCCAGTTCATCTTCTGGATCAGGAACCGGTAATTTTTCTACATCCGCAATGCAGGTTATCGGCCGGCTAAAGCGTGGCCCTTCTCCTGCCTCAAAATGCAACCCAAGTCCCATTGCATCAGGAATGGTAAGAATGTCAGAAAACAGAATCGCCGCATCCAATGCGTAGCGCCGTAATGGCTGTAGAGTGACTTCACAGGCGAGTTCAGCATTTTTACACAGTGACATAAAATCACCTGCCTGTGCCCGGGTTGCCTTATATTCTGGCAAATAACGACCCGCCTGACGCATCATCCATACAGGAGTCATATCTACGGGTAAGCGCTGTAATGCACGCAAGTAACGATCATTTTTCAGTTCAGTCATAATGGCATTTCCTTTGGCTGTTATCCGTTAGTTTAACACTCATACTCAGCACGACACAGCGCAACGGTATCCTCTATCAGGCGACGAGCAACGGTACCCGGTGGAGGCAATAACGGCAACTGGTCATAACGGTACCAGTCCGCTGAAATCAACTCTTTCGGATCAATCACGATATCGCCACTGTCGTATTCAGCCATAAAAGCTGTCATCAATGACTGTGGAAAGGGCCATGGCTGGGAAGTGACATACCGTAAATTCTTAATACGAATACGGCTTTCTTCCATCACTTCACGGGCTACCGCTTGTTCCAGCGTCTCTCCAACTTCAACAAAACCTGCCAGCACAGTAAAAATACCGTTACGATGACGGTTGTGTTGTGCCAATAAAATATGATCATTCCGTCGAATGGCAACAATGATACAAGGTGATATTTGTGGGTAATAGCGTTCACGGCAATGCCCACAAAGCATCGCCCACTCACTTTTGCTGGGATGCATGGCGTGCCCGCAGTAGCCACAAAACTTATGCGAATGATAGAACTCCGCTAGCTGTACACCACGCCCTGCCAGCTGGAATAATTCGGGATCACTATCAATAAGTTGTCTTAGCGAACCCATATCCTGGCGACGATTCTGGCACACCAGCCAAACGGGCTCCCCTTGCCATTCACCAATTTGCCGTCCGCCGAGACCTTCGAGCTGAAAATCTCCGGCAATACCATGGGGGAGTTCACCTTTTGGCAACCATAATTTCTGTTCATGACCGATGATCCACCAGCCATGATCTGAGTTTGTAATAATACGTTCCATGAACTGATGCGCTTCTCCGGTTTCACTGATATAAACAAATTGTTCAATATGTTTTTGATAAGCTAGCGAGATACCTTTTAACTCACGGAGTCAATCATGCTTAACCAGTTAGAAAATCTGACTGAGCGCGTTGGTGGTAATAATGAGTTAGTCGACCTTTGGCTACATGCTCGTAAGCACCTGTTAGTGGCCTATTACAATATGGTTGGGATCAAGCCTAACAAGGAGTCATATGCCGCGCTCGATGAAAAAGCCCTGGATACATTTTGTCAGCGTTTAGTTGACTATCTATCATCCGGCCACTTCAGTATTTATAATCGTATTATGGATAAACTAGAAGGTGAATACTCATCTTTAGGCATCACTCAGGTCTACTCCAAACTGGAAAAAAACACCAAAATTATAATGGATCTCTATGATTCTCACTTGGAAAATACCATTGATGCAGATGACTGGATAGCATTTCAACAGGTATTATCAAAAGTCGGTGAGCATCTGGAATCTCGCTTTTCACTGGAAGACAAACTCATTGCGCTGGGCCTGGATAATAACATTCTGCCTGTATGAATCCCCCCAGGATAGCCCATCTCGGTCTTGAGTTGTTTGTTATTAACGAGTAAGTTAGCCAGACCCCGTCGCAAGACGGGATCATTCTTGTCGGAGTGCCGAGTGTGTAATGCACCGGCTGAGACCGTTAATTCGGGATCCGCGGAACCTGATCAGGTTAATACCTGCGAAGGGAACAAGAGTAACTATGTGGTCGCCGCCCTGCTTCAGTTCCGGGCAGCCTGTCCTCATTACTCCTCCGTTGTCCTGACAAGCCATATCCCAATGAATACTGGAATGTGCTATGTCTGTTACAGAAAAAAAAAGCCGTCGACGTGAGCAACGCGCCGCTGCACAACGTGTTATCCATACGCTTGAAGGCACTGCTTTCCCCAACTCCCGACGTGTTTACCTCACCGGTTCTCGGCCTGACTTGCGTGTTCCTGTGCGCGAAATTCAGCTTGGCCCGACATTAACAGGTGGGAGTAAAAATAATCCGTCATATCAACCTAATGATGCCATTCCTGTCTACGATACTTCCGGCCCTTACGGCGACCCGAGTATCCCCCTCAATGTACTACGTGGCCTGCAACCCCTGCGCCAGTCCTGGATTAACGAACGAGCAGATAGTGAGACACTAAGCCAGCGTAGTTCGATATATACCCAAACCCGCCTGGCTGATGATGGGCCAGAAGATTTACGTTTTGAATCCCTTTCCGTGCCCCGTCGCGCTAAAGCGGGTATGTGTGTGACGCAACTCCACTATGCGCGCAAAGGCATCATCACACCTGAAATGGAATTTATTGCCCTGCGTGAAAATATGGGGCGTGAACGTATCCGGGATGAGGTGTTACTGCATCAGCACCCTGGACAGAACTTTGGAGCCAGTCTCCCACAAAATATCACACCAGAATTTGTCCGTGCCGAAGTCGCAGCCGGTCGTGCCATTATTCCTGCAAATATTAATCACCCTGAAACAGAACCGATGATCATCGGGCGTAATTTCCTGGTGAAGGTGAACGCTAATATCGGGAATTCCTCTGTGACCTCTTCAATTGAAGAAGAAGTCGAAAAACTGGTGTGGTCGACGCGTTGGGGGGCAGATACAGTAATGGATCTATCCACTGGCCGCTATATTCATGAAACACGTGAATGGATTTTGCGTAACAGCCCTGTCCCCATAGGAACGGTTCCTGTCTATCAGGCCCTGGAAAAAACCAATGGTATTGCGGAGGATCTTAACTGGGAAATTTTCCGCGACACATTGCTTGAACAAGCGGAACAGGGTGTGGACTATTTCACCATCCATGCAGGGGTATTGTTACGTTATGTACCAATGACAGCCAAACGCCTTACCGGCATTGTTTCCCGTGGTGGTTCCATTATGGCGAAATGGTGTTTATCGCATCACCAGGAGAACTTCCTTTACCAGCATTTCCATGAAATTTGCCAAATTTGTGCCGCTTATGACGTTTCTCTTTCATTAGGGGATGGCCTGCGTCCTGGCTCAATTCAGGATGCTAACGATGAAGCCCAGTTTGCTGAACTACAAACCTTAGGTGAGCTGACTAAAATCGCCTGGCAGTACGATGTACAAGTAATGATAGAAGGGCCGGGTCATGTGCCAATGCATATGATCCGCCGTAATATGACCGAAGAACTGGAACATTGCCACGAAGCACCTTTCTATACACTGGGCCCCTTAACGACTGATATCGCACCGGGCTATGATCACTTTACCTCGGGTATTGGCGCCGCCATGATTGGCTGGTTTGGTTGTGCCATGCTGTGCTACGTCACCCCAAAAGAACACCTTGGGCTCCCTAATAAAGAAGATGTCAAACAAGGGCTTATCACCTATAAAATTGCCGCGCATGCGGCTGACCTGGCAAAAGGTCATCCCGGAGCACAGATTCGTGATAATGCCCTGTCAAAAGCCCGTTTTGAATTTCGCTGGGAAGATCAATTTAACCTCGCGCTCGATCCCTTCACTGCGCGTGCCATGCACGATGAGACCCTGCCACAAGAATCAGGAAAAATCGCTCACTTCTGCTCAATGTGTGGCCCGAAATTCTGCTCGATGAAAATAAGCCAGGAAGTAAGAGACTATGCCGCGCAGCAGGTGATTGAAGTCGGTATGCAAGAAAAGTCAGAGAGTTTCCGTAAGCATGGCAGCGATATTTATTTATAAGAGGAATGAAGATGACAGCAGCATTATATTTTCCTCCCACCGTACAGCGACTTGGACTTTATCCTGTCGTTGATACGGTAGAATGGATTGAACGCTTGTTAGATGCCGGTGTGCGTACTATCCAGCTACGAATTAAAGATAAGTCAGACCTTGATGTGGAATCGCAGGTCGTGGCAGCCATCACTTTAGGTCAACGCTATAACGCTCGTTTGTTTATTAACGACTACTGGCGTCTGGCCATTAAACATCGAGCTTATGGCGTCCATCTGGGCCAGGACGACTTAGATATTGCGGACCTGTCAGCCATCAGTGCAGCGGGTTTACGTTTGGGGATATCTACCCATGACAATATGGAAATGGATCGCGCACTCAGTGTCAAACCGTCCTATATTGCCCTCGGCCACGTCTTTCCCACTCAAACCAAGCAGATGCCCTCTTCTCCGCAGGGGCTGACCAAACTTGCCCAACATATTCAGACACTCGGTGACTACCCCAGTGTCGCCATTGGGGGGATTACTCTGGAGCGAGCCAGTGCAGTACTGGCTACCGGAGTGGGGGGGATAGCCGTGGTCAGCGCGATTACCCAGGCGGCAGACTGGCGTGCAGCCACACAGCAGTTATTAGAGCTGGCAGGCACAGGGGATGAATGACGCCGATTTTATGCGCTATAGCCGTCAACTCCTCCTGGAAGATATCTCCCTTGATGGCCAGCAAAAGTTACTCAACGCCAGCGTGCTAATTATTGGCCTGGGGGGATTAGGGTCCCCTGCAGCCCTTTATCTCGCTGGCGCGGGCGTGGGAACATTACTGATTGCTGATGATGACCAAGTACATATAAGTAATTTACAGCGTCAGATTCTGTTTACTGTCGAGGATGTTGATCAGCCAAAAACAACCGCTGCCAGACACCAGCTTCAACGTATTAATCCTGATATCAAGGTTATCCCTTTGCATCAGCGCCTGGCTGGAGCAGCACTGCTCGACGCAGTCACTCAGGCTGATGTGGTACTCGACTGTAGCGATAATATGGCGACACGGCAGGCCGTGAATGCCGCCTGTGTAGCGGCCAGTACCCCCTTGATTACCGCCAGTGCCGTGGGTTTCACGGGTCAGCTGATGGTACTAACCCCACCATGGCAACAAGGCTGTTACCGCTGTCTCTGGCAGGATGAACACGAACCGGAGCATAACTGCAGAACAGCGGGAATTCTCGGCCCGGTGGTCGGTGTCATGGGGACGTTGCAAGCACTGGAAACCATTAAATTATTGACTGGCCTGTCGCCCGCCTCAGGGGCGTTACACCTCTTTGATGCCAGACGGCTGGACTGGCGGGCATTGAGGATGCAGAAATCCCCCCATTGTCCCATCTGTGGAGAAACTGAACATGCAGATTCTGTTTAATGATGAACCATTGCAGTGCCCTGAATTCCAGACAATAAGCACGCTACTAGCAAGCTTGAATCAACTCACCGCCGGCAGCGCGCTGGCCATCAACCAGAACATCATACCACGTGATCAATGGGATCATTTTTTCATCCAGGAAGGCGACGCGATCCTACTTTTTCAGGCTATTGCCGGAGGCTGACATGCTAAAGATTGCTGATAAAAATTTTACGTCTCGTTTATTTACCGGCACCGGTAAATTTGCTTCCAGCCAAGTGATGACTGCGGCGATCCGCGCTTCCGGTTCCCAGCTGGTCACTATGGCAATGAAACGTGTCGACTTACGCCAGCATAGTGATGACATTTTACGCCCGTTGCAGGAGGCAGGTATCCAGCTACTGCCCAATACATCCGGGGCAAAAACGGCGGAAGAAGCCATTTTTGCGGCCCATCTGGCCCGTGAGGCACTTGGAACACCTTGGTTAAAACTGGAGATCCATCCCGATGCCCGATATTTACTTCCCGACCCAATAGAGACACTGAAAGCCGCTGAAGTCCTGGTCCGTCAGGGATTTGTTGTACTGCCCTACTGTGGGGCTGACCCAGTGCTCTGTAAGCGGCTCGAAGAGGTTGGTTGCGCTGCCGTCATGCCGTTAGGTGCCCCTATTGGTTCAAATCAAGGGCTGCAAACCCGTGCATTCCTGGAAATCATCATTGCACAGTCCCAGGTACCGGTGGTGGTTGATGCCGGAATTGGTGCCCCAAGTCATGCGGCTGAAGCTCTGGAGATGGGTGCTGATGCGGTCCTGGTCAATACGGCCATTGCCGTTGCGCGCAACCCGGTACAAATGGCTCATGCCTTTCGCCTGGCGGTGGAAGCTGGCTCACTGGCGGCTGAATCAGGCCTCGGGGCACGCCACCAGCAAGCCCAGGCATCCAGTCCATTAACCCACTTTCTGAGCCTTAACCCGGAGGCTACCTTATGAACAACGGCTTTACTGATAGCTGGCAACAGCTTGACTGGGACGATATAACTCTGCGAATTAACAGTAAAACAGCGGCTGATGTTGAAAAAGCAATAAATACGGCTTCCCCGACGCGGGAGGATATGATGGCATTGCTCTCCCCTGCGGCGGGCAACTACCTGGAGCCTCTGGCCCGGCGAGCCCAGCAACTGACCCGCCAGCGTTTTGGTAACACAGTCAGTTTTTATATTCCTCTTTATCTTTCAAACCTGTGTGCAAATGACTGTAGCTATTGTGGTTTCTCCATGAGTAACAAACTCAAGAGAAAAACCCTCAATGCCCAAGAAATAGCCAAAGAGTGTGCGGCCATTCGCGAAATGGGATTTGAGCATCTACTGCTCGTCACAGGTGAACATCAGACCAAAGTAGGAATGAACTATTTTCGCGAGCATTTGCCCACTATTCGTGAGCAGTTCAGTTCATTGCATATGGAGGTGCAGCCACTGGCTGAACACGAATATGCTGAACTCCGGCAGCTGGGGCTGGATGGTGTCATGGTGTATCAGGAGACTTATCACCAGGCGGTCTATGCCCGGCATCATCTGCGTGGTAAAAAGCAAGACTTTACCTGGCGTCTGGAAACACCCGAGCGCCTCGGTCGAGCCGGTATTGATAAGATTGGGCTGGGAGTACTGACTGGCCTCTCTGATAGCTGGCGTACTGACTGCTATATGATGGCAGAACATTTACTCTGGCTACAGAAAACTTACTGGAAAAGCCGCTACTCCATTTCATTTCCCCGATTACGGCCTTGTGCCGGAGGGATTGAGCCAGCTTCAATAATGAGTGACCCGCAATTGGTACAGGTAATTTGTGCGTTCCGATTACTGGCACCTGATGTCGAATTATCACTCTCCACCCGCGAGTCACCATGGTTTCGTGACCATGTGGTGCCACTGGCAATCAATAATGTGAGCGCGTTCTCTAAAACGCAACCAGGGGGCTACGCTGAAAACCGCCCAGAACTGGAGCAGTTTGCCACTCATGATAGTCGTACACCGCTGGCCGTGGCGAATGCCTTGCGTGACGCAGGGCTACAACCCGTGTGGAAAGACTGGGATACTTTTTTCGGAAGGGAGAATCTTTCAGTATCCTCGGTTGAAACAAGATTATAAGAGCACGCTTTAGTAAAAAAAAGCCCCGGTAAGTGTTTACTTACCGGGGCTTAAACAGGCGGTTATTTACCCACTAGAGAGGGATAAATAACGGGGTATTAATCGTCACTACCGCCCAGACCTGCGTTCAGCAGCTCTGCCAGGCTAGCGCTTGCTTCTTCTGCACTGACCTGTGGAGCAACTGGCGTTTCGCCAGCAGCACGACGACGGACACGATCCTGATGGTAGGCATAACCGGTACCAGCCGGGATCAAACGACCCACAATAACGTTCTCTTTCAGGCCACGCAGCTCATCACGTTTACCTGCTACCGCGGCTTCAGTCAGAACGCGAGTAGTTTCCTGGAACGATGCCGCTGAGATAAAGGACTCAGTCGCCAGAGATGCTTTGGTAATACCCAACAGGTCACGTGCATAAGTCACGTTGATCTTGCCGTTCGCATCCAGTTCGCGGTTAGCGATCTTAATGCGAGAGTATTCCGCTTGTTCCCCTTCCAGGAAGTCCGAACTGCCGGCATTGACGATGGTTGCTTTACGCAGCATCTGACGAACGATAACTTCGATGTGTTTATCGTTAATCTTAACGCCTTGCAGACGGTAAACGTCCTGTACTTCGTTCACGATATAACGCGTGACCGCATGAACACCACGCAGACGCAGGATATCATGTGGAGACTCAGGACCGTCGGATACCACGTCGCCACGTTCAACACGTTCACCTTCGAACACGTTCAGCTGACGCCATTTCGGAATCATCTCTTCGTACGGATCACTGCCATCAATCGGGGTGATAACCAGGCGACGTTTCCCTTTGGTTTCTTTACCGAAGGAAATGATACCGCTGATTTCAGCCAGAATTGCTGGCTCTTTCGGACGACGAGCTTCAAACAGATCCGCTACGCGTGGCAGACCACCGGTAATATCCTTAGTACCACTGGATTCCTGTGGCAGACGTGCAAGCGTATCACCCGCGCTGATTTGAATGCCATCTTCCAGCTGAACAATAGTCTTACCTGGCAGGAAGTACTGCGCTGGCATATCAGTACCAGGGATCAGGACATCACCACCTTTAGCATCAACAATTTTCAATGCTGGACGCAGGTCTTTACCACCGGCGGTACGTTCTGCAGAATCCAGAACAACCAGTGAAGACAGGCCTGTTAATTCGTCGGTCTGACGAGTAATGGTCTGTCCATCAAGCATATCAGTGAAGCGGATGAAACCACTCACTTCAGTGACAACTGGCATGGTATGTGGATCCCAGTTCGCTACGGTTTCCCCGGCGCTCACTTGTTCCCCATCACCTTTGCCCATCACCGCACCGTAAGGCACTTTGTAGCTTTCTTTGGTACGACCAAATTCGTCGATCAGTTTCAGCTCAGTGTTACGAGAGGTGATAACCAGCTTACCGCTGGAGTTAACAACAGACTTCGCGTTGTTAAGCTTGATGCTACCCTTGTTTTTCACCTGAATACTGGATTCAGCCGCCGCACGAGATGCCGCACCACCGATGTGGAAGGTACGCATCGTCAGCTGTGTACCTGGTTCACCGATGGACTGTGCCGCGATAACCCCGATAGCTTCACCTTTGTTGATGATATGACCACGAGCCAAGTCACGACCATAACAATGCGCGCACACGCCGAAATCGGTTTCACAACCAACCACGGAACGTACCTTCACGCTGTCAACAGAGTTCGCTTCCAGCAGGTCACACCAATGCTCATGCAGCAAGGTGTTACGTGGGACCAGAATATCCGCAGTACCCGGCTTCAGAATATCTTCCGCCGTTACACGACCCAGAACGCGATCACGCAGTGGTTCTTTAACATCGCCACCCTCGATAACCGGGGTCATGGTGATGCCTTCCAGGGTGCCACAGTCATCTTCAGTAACGACCAAGTCCTGAGCAACGTCAACCAAACGACGAGTCAGATAACCGGAGTTAGCTGTTTTCAGTGCGGTATCCGCAAGACCTTTACGTGCACCGTGGGTTGAGATGAAGTACTGGAGTACGTTCAGACCTTCACGGAAGTTCGCAGTAATTGGGGTCTCGATGATTGAACCATCTGGTTTAGCCATCAGACCACGCATCCCTGCCAGCTGACGAATCTGTGCTGCAGAACCACGCGCACCGGAGTCGGCCATCATGTAGATGCTGTTAAAGGAAACCTGCTGTTCTTCTTCACCATGACGGTTGATCACGGTTTCAGTCTGCAGGTTATCCATCATCGCTTTAGAGACACGGTCATTCGCCGCAGCCCAGATATCGATAACCTTGTTGTAACGCTCACCTGCCGTTACCAGACCAGATTGGAACTGTTCCTGAATTTCAGCCACTTCGGCTTCAGCTTCAGAAATGATTTCCGTTTTCTTGGCCGGGATAACCATGTCATCAATACCAACAGAAGCACCTGAACGCGCTGCGTAAGCAAAGCCGGTATACATCGTCTGGTCAGCAAAAATGACCGTTGGTTTCAGACCCAAAATACGGTAACAAGTATTCAGCATTTTGGAGATGGCTTTTTTACCCAACGCCTGGTTCACGATAGAGAATGGCAGGCCTTTAGGTACGATCATCCACAGAATGGCACGGCCCACAGTGGTATCAACCAGATGGGTATTAGGGACGAATTCGCCCTGCTCATTCTTTTCATACTCGGTGATGCGGACTTTTACACGAGCGTGAAGTTCAGCCAGACCCGCACGGTAAATGCGTTCTGCTTCCTTCGGCCCGGTCAGTACCATGCCTTCGCCTTTGGCATTGATTTTGTCACGAGTCATGTAGTACAGACCCAAGACCACGTCCTGAGATGGAACGATGATTGGTTCACCATTCGCAGGAGACAGGATGTTGTTGGTCGACATCATCAGAGCACGCGCTTCCAACTGGGCTTCAAGCGTCAGTGGAACGTGGACTGCCATCTGGTCACCATCGAAGTCGGCGTTATACGCAGCACACACCAGTGGGTGCAGCTGAATAGCTTTACCTTCGATCAGAACAGGTTCAAACGCCTGGATACCCAAACGGTGCAGGGTTGGTGCACGGTTCAGCAGTACTGGGTGTTCACGAATAACTTCGTCCAGGATATCCCAAACAACCGCTTCTTCGCGCTCAACCATCTTCTTAGCAGCTTTGATGGTGGTAGCAAGACCACGCAGTTCCAGCTTGCCATAGATGAATGGTTTAAACAGCTCCAGTGCCATTTTTTTAGGCAGACCGCACTGATGCAGACGCAGGTATGGACCTACGGTGATAACAGAACGACCGGAGTAGTCAACACGTTTACCCAACAGGTTCTGACGGAAACGACCCTGTTTACCTTTGATCATATCAGCCAAAGATTTCAGAGGACGTTTGTTTGAACCCGTGATGGCACGACCGCGACGACCGTTATCTAACAGTGCATCGACCGCTTCCTGTAACATACGTTTTTCGTTACGCACGATGATATCTGGCGCAGCCAGATCCAGCAGGCGTTTCAAACGGTTGTTACGGTTAATCACACGACGATACAAATCGTTGAGGTCAGAAGTCGCAAAACGACCACCATCCAGCGGTACCAGCGGACGCAGATCTGGCGGCAGAACCGGCAGAACGGTCAGGATCATCCACTCTGGCTTGTTACCAGACTGAACAAACGCTTCCAGCAGCTTGATACGCTTGGTCAGCTTTTTACGTTTTGTTTCTGAGTTGGTTTCATTCAGCTCTTCGCGCAGAGTTTCACACTCTTGCTCAAGATCCATGCTTTTCAGCAGGGCCTGAATAGCTTCCGCACCCATTTTCGCGTCAAATTCGTCACCGAACTCTTCCAGCGCATCCAGATACTGCTCTTCAGTCAGGATCTGACGGCGCTCGAGGTTAGTCATACCGCCTTCGATAACCACATAGGATTCAAAGTACAGTACACGTTCGATATCACGCAGTGGCATATCCAGAAGTAAGCCGATACGGGATGGCAGAGACTTCAGGAACCAGATGTGCGCAGTAGGAGAAGCCAGCTCAATGTGCCCCATACGCTCACGGCGTACTTTAGTTTGGGTAACTTCAACGCCACACTTCTCGCAGATAACACCACGGTGTTTTAAGCGCTTGTACTTACCGCACAGGCACTCATAGTCTTTTACTGGCCCAAAAATACGAGCACAAAAAAGGCCGTCACGCTCAGGTTTGAACGTACGGTAGTTAATGGTTTCCGGCTTTTTAACTTCACCGAAAGACCATGAACGGATCATGTCTGGGGATGCCAGAGCAATTTTGATCGCATCAAACTCTTCAGTTTTAGTTTGCGCTTTCAGAAACTTTAATAAGTCTTTCACGGATTTGCTCCCGTCGGAGTTAGCACTCTGTGATGCCCGACATCAGTCGGGCACCCTGGACCTTTTGAGCAACGATTACTCGTCTTCCAGCTCGATGTTGATACCTAGCGAGCGGATCTCTTTCAACAGTACGTTGAAGGATTCCGGCATGCCCGGTTCCATCTGATGGTTACCATCCACGATGTTTTTATACATCTTGGTACGGCCATTTACGTCATCAGACTTAACGGTCAACATTTCCTGCAAGGTATACGCGGCACCATAAGCTTCCAGTGCCCACACTTCCATCTCACCGAAGCGCTGACCACCGAACTGAGCCTTACCACCCAGCGGTTGCTGAGTAACCAGGCTATAAGAACCGGTAGAACGCGCATGCATTTTGTCGTCGACCAAGTGGTTCAGTTTCAGCATATACATGTAACCTACAGTTACAGAACGCTCGAACTGCTCACCTGTACGGCCGTCGAACAGCGTAATCTGGCCAGAAGTCGGCAGATCACCCAGTTTCAGCAACTCTTTAATTTCAGCTTCTTTCGCACCGTCGAAGACTGGGGTTGCGATAGGCATCCCTTTCTTCAGGTTTTCAGCAAGACGCAGAACTTCTTCATCAGTGAAGGTGTTCAAATCGACTTTCTGACGCACATCAGAACCCAGATCGTAAGCTTTCTGGATAAATTCGCGCAGCTTAGCCACTTCTTGTTGCTGCTTCAGCATCGCGTTGATTTTCTCACCGATACCTTTAGCTGCCATTCCGAGGTGGGTTTCAAGAATCTGACCGATGTTCATACGCGATGGTACGCCCAGCGGGTTCAATACGATGTCTACCGGTGTTCCGTTTTCATCGTAAGGCATATCTTCGATTGGGTTGATCTTCGAGATAACACCTTTGTTTCCGTGACGACCAGCCATTTTGTCACCAGGCTGAATCTGACGTTTCACAGCCAGATACACTTTAACGATTTTCAGCACACCAGGTGCCAGGTCATCGCCCTGAGTGATTTTACGGCGCTTGGCTTCGAGTTTTTTCTCAAACTCATGCTTCAGTTCGTCGTACTGCTCAGCCAGCTGTTCCAGCTGGTTTTGCTTCTCTTCGTCCGCCAGGCCCAGTTCAAGCCAGCGATCACGAGGCAGTTTGTCCAGTTTGTCAGCTTCAACACCGCCAGCAACCAGCACCGCATAAATACGGCTAAACAGACCCGCTTCAAAAATTTGCAGTTCTTCAGACAAATCTTTCTTCGCCTGTTTCAACTGCATCTCTTCAATTTCTAACGCACGCTTGTCTTTTTCTACGCCATCGCGAGTAAAGACCTGCACGTCAATAATAGTACCGGAAACACCATTAGGTACACGCAGAGAAGAGTCTTTCACATCAGAGGCTTTTTCACCGAAGATAGCACGCAAAAGTTTCTCTTCTGGTGTCAGCTGGGTTTCACCCTTAGGTGTGACTTTACCCACCAGAATGTCACCGCCAGTGACTTCTGCACCAATGTAAACAATACCGGACTCATCCACTTTAGACAGCGCCGCTTCACCCACGTTAGGGATGTCTGCAGTGATCTCTTCTGGCCCCAGTTTGGTGTCACGAGACACACAAGCCAGTTCCTGGATGTGAATAGTGGTGAAACGGTCTTCCTGAACAACACGCTCTGAGACGAGAATGGAGTCTTCGAAGTTGTAACCGTTCCATGGCATAAATGCCACGCGCATATTTTGGCCAAGCGCCAGTTCACCAAGGTCAGTAGATGGACCATCAGCCAGAACATCACCGCGTTCAACTGGTTCACCCAGAGACACACAAGGCATCTGGTTGATACAGGTATTCTGGTTAGAACGGGTGTACTTGGTCAGGTTGTAGATATCAATGCCCGCTTCACCAGGATACATCTCGTCTTCGTTTACTTTGATAACGATACGGGAAGCATCAACGTACTGGACAGTACCACCACGTTTAGCTACGGCAGTAACACCGGAGTCAACGGCAACAGCACGTTCCATACCAGTACCTACCAGCGGCTTATCAGCTCGCAGGGTTGGTACTGCCTGACGTTGCATGTTTGCACCCATCAATGCACGGTTGGCGTCATCGTGTTCCAGGAACGGGATCAGGGATGCACCGACGGAAACGACCTGTTGGGTCGATACGTCCATATAGTCAACCTGGTCATTACTGAACAAGCTTGACTCACCCTTGCTACGGCAGGTAACCAAGTCATCAACGAAACGACCGGCTTCGTCGAGGTTGGTGTTTGCCTGAGCGATAACGTAGTTACCTTCTTCAATAGCAGACAGGTAATGAATTTCGTCAGTGACTACACCATCAACAACACGACGATATGGCGTTTCGAGGAAACCATATTCGTTAGTCTGTGCATAAACAGACAGGGAGTTGATAAGACCGATGTTTGGACCTTCAGGCGTTTCGATTGGACATACACGACCGTAGTGGGTTGGGTGTACGTCACGCACTTCAAAGCCTGCACGCTCACGAGTCAGACCGCCCGGACCCAACGCAGAAATACGACGTTTATGGGTGATCTCGGACAGTGGGTTGTTCTGGTCCATAAACTGAGACAGCTGGCTGGAACCAAAGAACTCTTTCACTGCTGCTGAGATAGGCTTGGCGTTGATCATATCCTGAGGCATCAGGGTATCAAGATCGCCTAAAGACAGACGCTCTTTAACTGCACGCTCAACACGCACCAGGCCAACACGGAATTGGTTTTCCGCCATTTCGCCAACAGAACGGATACGACGGTTACCGAGGTGGTCAATATCATCCACTTCGCCACGACCATTACGGATATCAATGAGCTTTTTCATCACCTGAATGATGTCATCGTTGCTCAGGATACCGGAACCTTCAATCTCGTCACGTAAAAGAGAACGGTTGAACTTCATACGACCAACAGCAGACAGGTCGTAGCGGTCTTCAGAGAAGAACAAGTTAGCAAACAGTGTTTCTGCTGCTTCACGTGTTGGCGGCTCACCAGGACGCATCATGCGGTAGATCTCAACCAGAGCGCTCAGACGATCGCTGGTTGGGTCGACACGGACGGTCTCAGAAATATAAGGACCATGATCCAGGTCATTGGTGAACAGTGTTTCAATACGTTTGTGGCCGGACTGACTCAGACGGGCCAGCAGATCCAAAGAGAGTTCCATGTTTGCCGGGCAGATTAGCTCGCCGGTAGACTCATCAATGTAATCTTTTGCAGACACTTTACCCGCAATATATTCAACCGGAACTTCGATATGTTTGATATCGTCTTTTTCCAGTTGGCGGATATGACGCGCTGTAATACGGCGTGCTTTTTCAACATAAACTTTGCCGTTGGCTTCAATGTCGAAAGAGGCCGTTTCACCGCGCAGGCGTTCAGGAATAAGCTCCATTTGCAGCTTATTATCGCGAATCTCAAACGTGACTTTATCAAAGAACAGGTCGAGGATCTGCTCTGTGGTGTAGTTCAGTGCACGCAGAATAATAGTCGCAGGTAATTTACGGCGACGGTCGATACGCACGAAAAGGTTATCTTTCGGGTCGAATTCGAAGTCCAGCCATGAACCACGGTAAGGAATGATACGTGCGTTATACAGTACCTTCCCTGAAGAGTGGGTCTTACCTTTGTCACTGTCAAAGAACACGCCCGGGCTACGGTGTAACTGAGAAACGATAACACGCTCAGTTCCGTTAATAACGAAGGTCCCGTTGTCAGTCATGAGTGGAATTTCACCCATGTAGACTTCTTGTTCTTTAATGTCTTTAACGGTTCCTTCCGGCGCTTCGCGCTCGTAGATAACCAGACGCAGTTTTACGCGCAGTGGAGCAGAATAAGTCACACCACGGATTTGACATTCTTTAACATCAAAAACGGGTTCGCCAAGACGATAGCTGACGTACTGCAGTTCTGAGTTACCACTGTAGCTCTGGATTGGGAAGACGGAACGGAAGGCTGCTTCCAGACCATACTGTCCTTCAGGATCTTGCTCGATAAACTTCTGAAACGAATCAAGCTGGATAGAAAGGAGATAAGGAATGTCCAGTACTTGTGGACGTTTTCCAAAATCCTTACGAATACGTTTTTTCTCGGTATAGGAGTAAACCATAGGGTTCCTCAGCTCGCTGACAAGTCGACCCATCTGCCCACAGAAAGGGACAGTTTATGCAACACTATTTTGTGGATCGGAAAGTGGAACACTTTCCGCAATGTCTGTTTCTATCACTCTTAAACCATTTCATTGTGCTTTACCCCGGAACTCCCGGCGTAGAAAGTCACAGTATATTAAGGCGTCGATAGAGACATACATTGTGAGGTTTTCAATAGTCAAACAGCGTGAAACCCTATTGAAACCCTACAGCGCAAAAAGGCTGGTGACTAAAAAGTCACCAGCCATCAGCCTAATTTCTCAGGCTGCTACCAGAATGGCAGGCTTATTTAACTTCAACTTCTGCGCCAGCTTCTTCCAGAGATTTTTTCAGAGCTTCTGCGTCATCTTTGCTGATGCCTTCTTTCAGGGCAGCAGGTGCAGATTCAACCAGATCTTTAGCTTCTTTCAGGCCCAGACCAGTTGCGCCACGAACGGCTTTGATTACAGCAACTTTGTTTGCGCCAGCAGCTTTCAGAATTACGTCGAATTCAGTTTTTTCTTCAGCAGCTTCAGCAGGACCGGCAGCTACAGCTACAGCAGCAGCAGCAGAAACACCGAATTTTTCTTCCATAGCAGAAACCAGTTCAACAACGTCCATTACAGACATAGCGGCAACTGCTTCTAAGATTTGATCTTTAGTGATAGACATAACAATTGTTCCTGAAAATCAGAATAAGTTTATACGTAAGCAAATGCAATAGAAAGGGAAGCGCTATTAAGCAGCTTCTGACTCTTTCTGATCGCGAACGGCAGCCAGAGTACGGACCAATTTGCCTGCAGCGGCTTCTTTCATGGTCGACATCAGACGTGCCAGTGCTTCTTCGTAAGTCGGCAGAGTTGCCAGGCGATCGATTTGGGATGCCGGGATCAGCTCACCTTCAAAGGCAGCGGCTTTGACCTCAAATTTTGCATTCGCTTTCGCGAAATCTTTGAACAGACGAGCAGCAGCGCCCGGGTGTTCCATAGAATATGCAATCAGGGTCGGACCAACAAACGCGTCTTTCAGGCAATCAAATTGAGTGCCTTCAACAACACGGCGCAGCAGGGTGTTACGAACAACACGCATGTAAACGCCGGCTTCGCGACCTGCTTTACGCAGTTCGGTCATTTTGTCTACTGTTACGCCACGGGAATCCGCAACAACAGCAGACAGCGCGCCTTTGGCTACTTCGCTGACTTCAGCAACAATCGCTTGTTTGTCTTGAAGATTTAAAGCCATTAGCTTTTGCTCCTGGGTTTTAGCCGGGAAAAATTCCCGGAACTCACTTCACGTTTAACCAAAATGGGAAAACGCATCTACATACGGTGAGCAGAAACAAGCTAAAGACTATCTAAAATATTCTTCAGGTTCTGTCACCGTCTACGCAGGAAATTAAGCTTCTTTCAAAGCACCTGCGGTCTTGGACGGAGGCCTGGATAAGGCCAGGCTCCAACCGAAAATTCTTTCTATTCTGTTCAGCATACGTCGAACTGAATAGATGCTCTGCTTAGCAGAACAATGGGCGTAAGATAATAGACTACTCTTACGCCCACGTAAAGGCGATTATTAGTTCGCTACTGCGGTCAGACCAGACTGGTCAATCGCAACACCTGCACCCATAGTGGTAGACAGGCTAATTTTCTTGATGTACACGCCTTTAGCCTGTGATGGTTTGCCTTTTTTCAGGGCAACCAGCAGCGCTTCCAGGTTTTCTTTCAATTGAACGGAATCGAAATCCACTTTACCGATGGTAGTGTGGATGATGCCGTTTTTGTCGTTACGGTAACGAACCTGGCCTGCTTTAGCATTTTTAACTGCTTCAGCAACGTTAGGCGTTACAGTACCTACTTTTGGGTTTGGCATCAGGCCACGTGGACCCAGAACCTGGCCAAGCTGGCCAACAACGCGCATTGCATCTGGTGATGCGATAACAACGTCAAAGTTCATTTCACCTTTTTTGATCTGATCAGCCAGATCTTCCATGCCTACCAGCTCTGCACCTGCAGCTTTAGCCGCTTCAGCATTTGGGCCTTGGGCAAATACAGCAACGCGTACTGAACGGCCAGTACCGTGTGGCAGAACAGTTGCACCACGGACGTTTTGATCAGATTTACGAGCGTCGATGCCGAGGTTAACAGCAACGTCAACGCTTTCTACGAATTTAGCAGTAGCCAGTTCTTTCAGCAGGGCAACAGCTTCGGTGATGTCGTATTGCTTAGTTGCATCAACTTTGTCACGGATCACACGCATGCGCTTGGTCAGTTTAGCCATTTCTTAGTCCTCCACTACCAGGCCCATGGAACGAGCAGTACCTTCGATTGAGCGAATCATCGCTTCAATGTCAGCACCAGTCATGTCCGCAGCTTTAGTTTCTGCGATTTCGCGAACCTGTGCACTGGTCACTTTGCCCACTTTGTCTTTGTTCGGTTTGCCAGAACCAGACTTGATGCCCGCTGCTTTTTTCAGCAGTACGGCAGCAGGAGGGGTTTTAGTAACAAAAGTGAAAGAACGGTCAGCATAAACGGTAATAACAACCGGAATTGGCAGACCTTTCTCAATAGATTCTGTTTTGGCGTTAAACGCTTTACAGAATTCCATGATGTTAACACCTTGCTGACCCAGTGCTGGACCAACTGGTGGACTTGGATTCGCCATACCAGCTGCAACTTGCAGCTTGACGTAGGCTTGGACTTTCTTAGCCATGGAAAATTTCCTCTATTGGGTTATAGCGCCTTAATCAATAAGGCTCCCCGTGGATAAAACGTTTTATGCGTACAGTCCGCATAAAAACAAAAGGCGCGAAATTGTATGCCAATCTCACGCCCTGCGCAACAAATAATCGCTGCCTACTGCACGAACAAATTATTATGCTTTCTCGACCTGAGCAAAATCCAGCTCAACCGGTGTCGCACGACCGAAGATAGATACGGAAACCTTCAGGCGGCTCTTCTCATAGTCGACTTCTTCAACAACACCGTTAAAGTCTGCGAACGGGCCATCATTGACACGCACCATTTCACCTGGTTCAAACAACGTTTTAGGACGTGGTTTGTCCCCGACTTGTTGCAGACGGTTCATGATAGCATCAACTTCTTTATCGCTGATTGGCGCTGGACGGTCAGATGTACCGCCAATAAAACCCATCACACGTGGCACACTGCGTACTAAGTGCCAGCTTGCATCATTCATGACCATCTGAACCAGGACATAGCCCGGGAAAAACTTACGTTCGCTTTTGCGACGCTGTCCACCACGGATTTCTACCACTTCCTCGGTAGGTACCATCACCTCACCGAAAAGCTCTTCCATGTTATTCAATTTGATATGCTCGCGCAGCGATGTTGCTACACGGCCTTCAAAACCGGAAAACGCCTGAACGACGTACCAGCGTTGTTTAGGAGCCTCAGACATTTCAGAACCTCAAGCCAGTAATAAAGGAGACCAAACGGACCAGAATACCATCCAGCCCCCACAGAATCAGTGACATCACAGCGGTAACCGCTGCCACGATCAGGGTGGTATGTAATGTTTCCTGGCGAGTTGGCCAAACAACTTTACGCATTTCGGTTCTTGCTTCGCGGGCAAAAGTTACCGTTGCTTTGCCTTTCGCAGTCATCAGAGCGATGCCGCCGGCAATGGCAATCACAACAACGACGCACAATGCCCGCAGAGGCAGGTTCACATCGCGATAAATATTGTTACCCACGATCGCGACAATAAGCAGAAAGACGACAATCAGCCACTTCATGACTTCAAGGCCGCGTCCGCTCCCTTGCGCTTCAGTATTCGCACTCATAAATCAACCTGTCACAGTAAACCAGACAAATAATTTTGCCCCGCGCGAGCGAGGCAAACCAGACCGAACGGCTCACGGTGCTATCCGGTATATAACACCTCTTCAGAGCCTGTCCCAGCAATGATTATAAATAAAAATCACTGATGAGTCAGGTTCTGCTTCAAGAGTGTACAAAAAGGGCATCAAATGATGCCCTTTTCTTGCACGGTGCGTCAAATGTTATAAGCGATTAGCCGATAACTTTAGCAACAACACCCGCGCCTACAGTACGGCCGCCTTCACGGATTGCGAAACGCAGACCGTCGTCCAT
>NZ_JAERJD010000017.1 GCF_018257795.1 Citrobacter sp. JGM124
CCATAGCTGATGGCCCGAGCGGTAACGATCGCTGCAATACCGGATTTCACCATGAACATCAGCCCAGTTATATCGAGCTATAATGACAGGCCATTTAAACCAGGGAATGCGATTTTTTTTATATTTATATACATAGATTTTACATCGATCACGGTTTAAACGAATTGGCTGATCTCTGGGAGTTATGGAATATATTTTTATGCAAAAAAGGAACATTGTTGAAAAAAAAATAGTGCTCAACACACTCAATATCGGCATAAAAACACAACCGTACTCTCGTTCTACAGAAATGCTATGAACCAACAAACCTAACATCAATACTAACATTAATATTGCAGACGGAATCATACCCCACCAAGTCATTCCTTTGTCATAACGGGGGATCTCAAGATACACATTATTTAACCTATTCATCCAGAGCAACTGAGGCGGCACCAGCTGTGGCTCACTGTTTTTCAGCAGCTCCTCCTTCCAGGCACTAATGGGAGGGTTAAGCTTCGGTTTAGCGCGAGCAAACAAATTGTCGGTCATACTCCAGTCCCTTATTGGCTATCTGTGGTGGCTGAAAGCTACTTTCAGCATCGGATGTACTTACATACCCACTTCACTTCACTGCACTCTCTGGCGTATCTTCAGCAGGGCTGCCAGTAAGGTCCCTCGAGGCTGCTGTCGCAGCATTCATCAAACACGATACCAGACTGAATGTTCGACCCGGTGCTGGTAATGCCATCGCTATTTTCCAGCCGGACAGCACTGTTGTGCATCAGGGTTCGCAACGTATCGAGCTGGCTCAGATGGTTAAGCTCCAGACGCTGCAGTACTTTTCCCAGACCAGTAAGCAGTTGCTCCGCCCGGTACAACTGGCTGAGGTCACTGTAGTTCAGTTGGAGCGAACGCATTCGTTGCTGCAAACGCGGACTCAGTTCGCTGAGGATGTCCATTCGGGCATGTACCGGCTGCGGCCACATTGTCCCCCACTGATGGCTTATCAGTGCCTCCAGGATGGATAATCCTTCATTCAGACCGAACAACCCGGCCAGTTGCGTACGGGCCAAGGTGTACCAGGCTGCCGTCTGTAGCTCCACACCATTTTTCCCAAATAACGAGAGGCAGAGTTTTTCGGCATAATGCCAGTTCACATCCGGGCGTGCCGGATGCGTCAACTTGCTCAGTTCTTCGCGCAGGACGGCATAATCCTGTAACGTACGCGGGTCACCGCTAGTTTTGATTTTATGCGTGGGGATATCATTCATGACCAGTTGTCCATTCGAGGAGTCTAATGCTAAGGCGCTATTAGTGTTTGTGCGGTTTCACTTTCAGCTTAATTAACCAAGAGTCTTATAAAGGGCCATGGCTGATGAAACAAACCACAGCGCCAGTACAGAAAAAATTGCCTTATAAAATATAACCCTTACCCCACTCCAACGTTCAACAAGGGTGCAAGTATTCCCCTTTCTTTTTCCCCACAAATGCGCCATCCCGTTATCAAACTCAATGAGGTCGCATTCACTCTCAATGAGTTGAAAAAGACGTTCATCTAGCCACAGGCGCCAGCAGTAATAATGAGTCAGCAAAAAGAGTCCCATTAGCAACACACAACTGGCTGAAAATAAGAGGTTAAAAGTCAGCACCAACGGCGGCAGCGTCAGCGCCGCAAAATAGCGCCAGCTCGACAGATGAATGTGCATGATTTTGTTGGTCATGGTGATATCTGACATTGCAGCTCCTTGCTGAACGTTTCCAAAACCTGAAGATGAGCGAATGTAAGCACTACCTGGGGCCGCCGGGATTTGATTAACGCCACGGCCTGCGTGACCGATCCGGCGTGCCCTTCACTTAGCAGCCAGGCCGCAACAATCGTTGCACTGCGGGATAAACCTAAGGCGCAGCACACAAGCACACTTTCATGTCCTTGCTGCATCTGGCTAAGCTTTATCACGGCCAGGTGAATATCACGTACGCCCGGCACCACCAAATCCATCAGCGGGTAAGCTTCCCAATGCTCTGTTTTACGGCGGCCTTTATGAAATTCAGCCGTCAGGTCGAGGACTGCTACCTGTGCCACCATTGTGTCAGGAAACCGGCCCAGTGCCACACCGTCATAAATAACGTTGCTCAGAGATAATCGTCTGGAAAACCATTTTCTTGAAAGCCATGCCCCGGCTAAATAGGGGAACAATAGCAAACGGGCAGAGAGGGATACATCGCCATGGTTATTTTTCTGGAACACTGATACACCGAGCCCGGCATAGCCCGCCGCTACCATCAATAATGCTACCGCTGACCACAGTAAAGCGAAGCAGTGGTGGATCCATAATCCCGCCAGTAAACACACTATTCCACCGGCACAATATTTCGCGGCGAGCCGTACCGCGTACTCTGACGGACGCTTCCACCGCCAACGGTTTTCAACCGGAATGGCATAGCTAATCAACACCCCGACCACAATCCCGCTGACGACATCGATGAAATGGTGCTGCCAGGTGGTGAGAACCGATACTGCGATCAGCAAAAACCACGCACCGGAAAGCAGCCTTGCCTCCTTCCCCAGATGATGACGAAAACGCAGCCACAGCAGCCATGTCAGGATGATATGCAGCGACGGGGCCTGATTATAAGGCAAATCAAACTGTTCGAGCTGTTGAAATAGCCAGCCAAATATCCCCAGCGTTTCCGGGCGCACGAAAGTAAATTTCAGCGGGAACAGGAGAAAGCCCACACAGGCAATAAGCGATGCAGCGAGTAGCCGACAGCCGTGGCGGCTCAGCTCCTGCCTCGAAGTACAGATAAACAGCGAAATGCCATACAGCAGGTCAATGCTCCAGTAAGGCACGATCGTCCAGGGCATAAACGGGATAGCATGTTCCCACCCAAGGACCATGCTTCCCACATCATGACGTGTGGCCGTGAACTGATTCACCTGCCCATAGCTGAGGAAAAACAGCGGTCCCAGCAACACCGCCCAGCACAGCCCCCGTTTCCAGAGGCTGGTGTTGTTCTGCATGAGCGCGGACTCAGCCATGCTGCTTTCTCACGGCCAGCGAGACGGTGAAAATTCCGAACTCATCAATCAGCTGATGGCATTTATCGAAACCCGCTTGCTCCACCAGCGTGTCCATCTCTTTCTGCGTGCGCACACGCATAATCCACGGAATGCCGCTCTGATGGCTGGTTAAGGTATAGGCGATGGTTTTTAACTGCGGATGCCACGGCTGCCCGGTGTAGACCAGCACCCCACCTGGCGGTATTGCCGCAGCCAGCCCGGCGAGCGAGGCTTTGATTAAGGCGTTATTCGGGAAGAGTTCATACAGCCCGGAAACGATCCCAAGTGTAGGAGCGGGCTCAAGCGTGGCGAGAGAGTCATAGTCAAAGGCATTGCCCTTTTTGAACTGAGCGACGTGGCTTAACCCTCGCCCTTCAATCATGGTCTGGCCTTTCTCAACATTCAGGTCGCTGTAATCACACAGCAGGATGCTTTCAATATCTTGATGTTTCTCCAGCGCGTCGAGCACATAGCGGCCGTGTCCGGCTGCGATATCCACTACACGTACCGGCATATCACTCTCTTTCAGCCGGGTGACCGCCTGCTCTATGACCTGCTGAATATTGACTTTTCGTACCCGGATCCCCTGCCAACCAATGCTGTTCAGGTAGTATCGGTCAATCATGCGCCCCAGAACACCTGTACCTTCCGGATAGTTACGGTACACATAATCCAACGTGCTGCCGGAATCAAAGCCCGTTTTGTAGCCCAGACGCATCCCTTTTGACAGTCTGCCAATTGTTTTCATGCCATAGCTCATTGAGGAATAGAACACCCCCTCCAGCGAGCGTGCTTTTGGCGGTGCCTGCAGTTCGCGGTACGCGTCAGCGCTCGGGCTCCATTGGTCTTCATGGCTGTAATCGAAGTTATAAGGTTTTACCGCATAGAGTTTGTCGATAAAGGTTTTCATTTTATCGAAGGCCAGGGCGCGATCTTTTTCACCCAGCGTATCGTGATAGAAACCGGGTAAAATATGCTGCTCTTTGATAGCACTTCGCAGACCGGCGTAGAACTGTTTTTGTGGCTTTGCGTGCACTACAAAATCATCGCCAGAGATAAGTAATTGGGTTGGCAGAGTAATGGCAGCAGAGTCGGACACAATACGCTCTGCCGTTTTGTAGAGATCGAGGAGAATGTTCACCGCGATTGCCCGAGTAATGAGCTTATCCTGCTCAAAACTGGCGACACGCTCCGGATCGTGGGTAAGGAATTTCCCTTTCACGTAGGAGTTGACGTAGAACAGACCACGGAGACGCTGCATCAACCCAAGACCCGTGCGGGCGAATGGCACATACAGTTTGACCTTAAAGGCCGGAGAAGCCAGCACCATCCCCCGAATTTTCGGCGCATAGTCGTGAACCCAGGTGGAAACCAGCACTGCCCCCACGCTCTGCGCAATCACCACGATATCCTCGAGCTTGACTTGTGCGTCCTTCGCCACAAAACGAACAAACTCATCCACGTCCAGAACAGAGCGAGCCAGGCTCGGGCTGTAACCACGATCACCCGGCGACTGACCGTGACCGCGAGCATCCCAGGCGTAAAAATGCGTGTCGGGCATATCCAGCTCATCGACAATATGTTGCAGACGCCCGGAATGTTCATGCCCACGGTGAAACAGAACAATTACTTTATTGCCGTTGCCTTCCGCTGCAGGCCAGTGGCGAAAATAGAGCGACTCTCCATCGCTGGTTGCGAATGTGCTTTCCTGAAATAAACGCGCTTCCTGACTCATATGATTTTCCTTGTCGCCTGCTGTTGTAATGTGACGAAACGAGTGAATAACGATTGTTTAAACGTGGCTTTATCCGCGTCATAAAACAGCGGTTCGTCGATGAAGATGTCGATAAAAAACGGCACGGGGATTTTCTGCCCTTTGCCCATTGAGCGGTCCAGCCCGTGCATATAGACAGGGATAATCGGCACCTCCGGGCACTGCTGGCTTAGATGCCAGATGCCGGATTTGATCTCTGAAAACTTCCCCGGCTCGCCGCGCGTGCCTTCGGGGAAAATAATCACAATTTTCTTTGCTGCCAGCGCATCGACACAGGCCTGCAGCGGATTGGCCTGATGAGCTCCGCGGTAAACAGGAATGATGCCGATGACCTTCAGGGCAAACCAGCCAATCACTTTGTTTCGCAGGAAATAGTCTGCCGCCGCTACCGGCTGCACGTTCACCAGCGTTGAAAGTGGGAACAGCGTGAACAGCGTCAGCACATCCAGATGGCTGTTGTGATTCGCCACGATAATGGCCGGGCCTTCCACAGGCAGCTTTTTGCGGCCCGACACGCGAACACCCAGCCAAATCCAGACCACGGGGTATGCGATGCACAGGGTAAAGATCCAGCGCAGAAAACGGTTCATCTGCGCCTCCTATATGTAGAAGTAGTAATAGAAGTGGAAGAACAACGGCGCGGTGTAAATCAGCGAATCCAGGCGGTCGAGAATACCGCCGTGCCCCGGCAGGAGTTTCCCGGAGTCTTTCACACCAAAATCACGCTTGATGGCCGACATCACCACATCGCCGCAGAACCCGCTCAGGCCGATAATCACCCCGGCACCCAGCGAGTGGATCCAGTTCATCGGCGTCAGCAGCGGGCCGAAAATGGCCGCCAGCAGCGTGGTGGTCAGCACGCCACCCAGCAATCCGGCTAGCGTCTTATTTGGGCTGACCTTAGGCGTGACCTTGATTTTGCCAAGCGATTTCCCCCACAGATATTGCGCAATATCGTTAAGCTCGGTGGTCGCGACAAGGAAGATCACCAGAAGTGCGCCCGCTTTGATATCCACGCCTGGCAACATCATCAGGAAAGCGACATGGCTTAGCGCAAAGACCGTAGTCATCATGCCCCAGTGCATGACGGAGGCTGAGTGTAAGAACCCTTTCGTATCGCCAACGAGCACCATGCGCGCGGGCAGGAATAAGAAGACGTAAATTGGGATGAAGATAATGAACATGCCGTACCAGGACATGCCCACCCAGATATATTGCAGAGGGATCGCGGCATACATCCACAGCAATGGCACGCTGTCAGAGCGGCGTGTCGAGGCCAGCGTCAGATATTCCTTCAGGGACAGGAAGCTGAGAAATCCGAAGAAGGTGAGTGCCAGCCCTTTGGGGGAAAGCATCGCCAGCGAAAATAAGCCAACGATGCCCCACCAGCTGTATATCCGTTGCTGAAGTTCGAGCCAGTCACGCTGCGGACGGCATTTTTTTAAGATGAAGATGACAACGGTCGCCAACATTAAAATGCTGAAGATCCCACCCAGGCAGTAATACAACGTGTGCAGGGAATCAGGCATTTCCGACCTCCAGTCCGCTGCGACAGCGGTTGATTGAGGTCCAGGCCAGCAGGCCAGCCGAGAAACCAAAGACGATATTAGCAACAATGATGTACTGCGGCCAAAGCGCGATAAACAAGCCTAACGCCCCCAGTACAAAGGCACGGTCACTTTTGCCCATCGGACCACGATAATTTCGGCTGCCCGTCAGCGTCTGGGATATGACGCCGCAAAACTCTGTCAGCCACGACAGCAATACCACCAGCACAACCAACCATGGGCAAACACCGGTCAAAAAAGCAAACGCGAGATAGAGCGCGGCATCAGCGATAATGTCACTAACCTCATTGAGGATCGCTCCAAGCCTGGACTGCTGGTTAAACTCCCGCGCTAACATGCCGTCAATGGCATTGAGTGCCATACGAATAAACAGAAAGACAGGGAGTAAAATATAGAGACGGGGTTCGGGAAAGAGCATCAACACTGCGCCGAGGACCACCGAGAAAATTGCCGCGCTGGCGGTGACCTGATTGGCAGTCACACCTCGGATAAAAAATACGCGGACTATTGGTCGTAATAAATCCTGAAATCTTGGTTTAATATCGTAGAGAGTCATATTGTAATTTAATATTCCATTTATCAGAAACGATTCACTATCTGGTATTTCAATGCCCATTGCTATTAATATGATGACTATGAAGATAAATCACATCACCATCAATTTAATGGCATGCAGGTATACCTGCACGCTTTCTCATTAGTCTTTCTCGATAGTTTCGTTTTCACTCAGGCCATTGTATATGATGCGTCTTTGCTTTTAACTTGAAATAGAGATAGATGATTTGCCTTCCCATTTTTCACATCTGTAGAATCCGGAATTGATTTCCATACCTTATTCTTGTAGTCATAAATAATTTTATTATCAGCGGCACTAACACTGCCCCCTTGTTGTTAACTTGCTGTACATCATATCCTGCTTAAAATGCTTCACCAGAATACAGGCAAGTCCACTCCGATATTGGTGATTTTTTTGGAAGTACTCATCATCAGACAATGCGGGGTATTTAAAATCACTAAAATACATATTGCATGCATCAAAACTGGATGACGAAGAAATGTTGGCACTTGAATCAGATGACAGAGCTCTAGTTACAGGAACAAATCCTGCGTCAGCAGCAAGAACAGAAGCCACAGAGAAAGAACTGAAACCGATAATGAATGGCATGCAAACTTTTTTCATAACATTTCGTCCTGTGCTTATATACTTACATGGATGTCCTAATGACTATGAAATTTAACTTTCCCCCTGGCTTCGACCATTGATAAAATTTTTCAATTAAATATATCTTTAACTCTATATCTCTCACTTACATATCGAATGCAGTTATTTAAGACTTTTGAGAGGAATAGAGCATGACTTTGGAGTGTTATCGTCATAAATGATATTAATCAGATCATAACCTTCAATACTTACGTTAACAAAGTCATCGCCGCATGTTGGCTTTATCTCTTTGAACTTTTTGTCGGCAGGAGAAAAGAAAAATAATCTATAGATTTTATTAGTACCCATTCCCTTACCCAGAGACCAAATACTAAAATCTTTATAGCCATCACGATTGTAATCTTCAAATGTAATGTGATTTTTTTCTCCGATGAAACATCAACATTTTCTAGATTAAGCTGCTTGCTGGCTTCTGAAACTGATACTTCCAACGAATCATTATCTTTCAGCAAAACCTTTGCAGAAAGTTTTTTCCATTATTAACATCTAAAATTCAATTATCACATCCAATTGCAATCTTTGTAAAAATATACAGGAAGAAAAAATATATTTCATGATAGTATCATTAGGAATTTTGAGTGATTATCCAGCAGGGCTTACACTGGCTGTTGCTCAAGGATATCTATTAAATTCCCACAAGCTATTTTTCTCGCACGTTTCAAAATTATCATCATCCGTAGGATCAAATTCTGACCCAACTGGCTTCAAATTTCCATTCGCAAGATTAAAAAACAACCCCTGATTGGTTCCGATATAGGCGAGATCCTTTCCTTTTATAAAATCAATGCTAAAAACACCTTCACTCACACTCTGTTCAATTTTTTTATATCTGTGCTCCAAATCTACAAGAATCACATTTGCATCCTGAGGATTGCCCTCATTAATTATTTTCGGCTTACCCCAGAGAATTATTTTATCACCACTACATTTAACACTATAGCCATTGATAACAGTATCAAAGTTAAGAGTCTTTGTATGATTGTTAATGTCAACGGTTATCGAGTCAGTACCATATAATGTAACTCCTGATGCATATGCATTAAATGGAATAAAAAACCGGCAATTGTTGAAATAATAAGATTCATTTGTTAGTCCATCTATATATGAGATACTCTAATTATCCCCTTCTGCGACAGTGCCTCTACAATAAAGTGTAGTGTATTAACAAAACCTGTCAGCTTGAGCTCTATTCATTATCAACGCGATCCTAGTGTAAATTAGCATCACCACTGAGTTTTATTTAGCACACTCCTCAGCGTTTTTCCCATCCACAGATAAACTCTCGAGGTCTTTTATTTTAATTTTGCCTGCAGCTAGTTTTGAACTAAAATCTTTTGAGAAGCAAAAAAAGCTGTCAGAATAAAAATATATTTCTTCAGTTTTATCTGGTGTATCACCTTCTGACTGATATAAAGCATCGGTCACATACCATTTAATATCTTTGTTACCTTTAATAATCTGCATTCTATCGATACCAAGGCATGGTTCAGAATCTTCGGCATATCCAGATTTATCATTCCTTTGGTATGAGGTATTGATTATTAACTTTGAGCACTACGTTACACCGACTGTATGGCTCTTCTTTACCAGGTAGTCCTTCGCGATTAAAAACAAATGGGTATGCGTTCCCTTTACCTAACTTCTGGAAAATATAATAAGGCGGGAAACCCGTGTCAGGTGCATCAATTTGATATACTTGTGATAGGCCGTAAGGTTCTCCATCCTTGAAAGGATAGCTTTTAACTGACGATAATACATCTACATCATTCGCAGACGCACCCAATGAAAAAAAATTAATGGCACTAACAAAACCCAACAATAAAATTGAATTATTCATAATTAACCGCTATCTCACTTGCACTGTCTGGTGTAATCAACAGTGATTTTTACAGTACTACGACCTTTTTGTACTTGAACTGTTTCTTTGGCATTTGTTGTTAAGACATCATTTAAATAGTAGAACGCATACCGTGTATAAGCCTGTCGTTCAAAATATCCATACCCGCCACCATTAACTAGAACTGAACACAGGGAAAGATTACGAAACCCCGCAGCCCGCAAGGACTGACGCGAGGTACTTCCTGTCCATTGCTGCCCGACGCATCTTTCTACGCAGTCCAGCCTTGAATTCTTTATTCTGCGATAACATATTTATCGCGATATGCCTGATCCCGGAAAATAATTCCGCTGCGTCCCCTCTTCTTATTCAGCAATTATCTTCATTCATCGCCACATCCAAACGCCAGTGTAATTTATTCTCAATCTGCCAGTGACCGCGGATCGCTGAGGAAAATTTCTCTGCTGATATATTTGAAGAGCTAATATAATAATGCACTGTCATTTCGGGTTCTTTATTGTCTGCTGTTATTTCCGAACGAAAGCAAACTGCCATCCCTACCTTTCTTAAATTCTTCCAGGCGAAGGTATAATCGATAAGTTCATCAGGAATATCACTAAAAAGATGAAGCTGGGTTTCCTGTCTTCCATGACTTTTTTCTTCCGTTACAAAACTGTCTACCTGTGGATCATTGATACATCTCACGGGAAAAGTCTCTGCTAACGCACGGTATAATTTCCCTTGATTACCTTTCACCGCCAGTAAATAATCCCCTTCATGCTTGCAGACCTTTTCAGCGATATCTTTCTGACATCCCATCGCATCCGTCGTGATGATTTTTCATTTTAAATCAATTAACTTTAACAGTTCAGGCATGGCTGTTATCTCATTGCTCTTTTCAGCCGTTTTTAACTGTCCAAGGACAATACCGCTCATCGAAGAAAATGCACTAACGACATGTATCGCTCCGCGTCGTCTGCTTTATCATATGATCTGCACAGCGTTTTTCCATCAATCGTAATAACTTCTTCATCGACGGTATGACATTCTTTCATCCAGTTAATAAAGCATTCATGAAATTTATTAGGGCTTATATTACTCACTACTCTAGCAATAGTATCATGTACGGGAATACCGTTTTCAAAATCACCATAGAGTTTCAAAAAATCCATATTTACATGACCAAAATCCTCAATGCCTTCCCATCCCTCAGAACCTGAGATAACGACACAAATAGTGAGAAGAAGAATATCAGATAATTTATGGTCTATTTTCTATGACTGACGATAATCAGGGATAATAGTAATATGCTTCATTAAATCTTCAAGATTCATTGCTCTAATTCCATTTAGTTTTGAATTAAGAAGACTTGATCACATTCATTTCTGCTTAGATATCACTTAATGACCCACTTTTGTCACAGGTCAATAAATGCACTATTTATTGTGTGAAAAACGTACTTTTCGTGATCTTTCCCTGGGGGGAATTACCGATAGAGTAACACGGGCAATAGAAAGCAAGCTAGACAAGCTGCCAGTGGATGTGTACTCAATGGCGGGGGGTTATTCATCTTTTAGTGGCTGTAGGGTCAGTTGGTTATTTCCTGCTTCGATAACGCGGGCGTTATCCGGGAGGAGGTCATCTCGGCTCAACACCACACGCCAGGTGTTATGCTCCTGGTCTGGCGTCATAAACATGCCAGCCACTGCTACGTAACGTACGCTCTCCTCCATTGGCATGTCGACCATCACCGCTCCCCCTGGCTGCAGGCGAATGTCTTTTTCTGCCACCAGATCGGTTTTGATGGCCTGGCTGTCAGTCTTAAACAATGACGGATAGTCCGTGCCGTCGAAGATATTGCGGTCCTTGAGCAGGTAAACACGTACCATGGTGGACAGTGAAACCCCCCCCGCATTCTGATTTACCGCCTCACGGGCCCGAATATCCAAGTGAAGCGTTTTCACCTGTTTGTAAAAAATAGATTTGGTCATGGCGGCAGTGCCGTCTGTAACGCTCTGGGTCAGCCCACAGCCTGCCAGTATCAGTGTGATAACGGTAGCCAAGGCAATATGGGGTAATTTACCAGCGATAGTCGCCATCTTCATCAGTTTTCCTACGGTGAATGTTTTCCTTTACCCGTTGATAGCGGCCAAGATTGATGGTTATTGTTCTGGGCTGTGCGGTGGTATTCGCCACATTCAACGGCCGCATCACGGCAGTATGGCCCAGCTGTACCCCACCTGCTTTAGGTTGACTGGTTAGGGTGGCGTCAGACAGCAGGCTACGGTCAACACACAATTGCAGGCGTACATCGAGGCGTGAGCCGAGCCAGACATGCAGCAGCGCCATTAGATCCGCGTGAAGATCCCCCCCAGGTAACCAGCCCTGCACCTCCGTCGGATCGGTGGTCGCCAGGCGCATCAGCACCTGGCTGTTCACGTCAGTAGCATAGTTGCCCATCACTGGACGATTTGCCAGGGTGACAGGCTGACTGACACTCATGGCCAGCTTTTTTTTCAGCGGCACACGGTGTTTATCATGGTGCCAGATTTTCGCCTGTGTGTTGGGCGCCAGCAAACGTACCAACGAGGCCATTCCTTCCGCAGTCCGCCCTGGTAGCAACATCACCGGTAGCAACGCCAGAAAACGTGAGGCCGGTGCCGCGATACTTTCCGTGCAACCCTCAATGCCGAGCCCTGCCAGTCCCAGCAAGTACTGGGATATATTGTCCTTACCGCCATCCTCGAAGCTCGCAGGGTACGAGTACTTACGCCAGATACGATAATATTGGGCAATCAGCCGGTGGTTAAAGATATCAAGGAAATCCGTGGTCGCCTCAATCCCTTCCCGCCCCTGGGTAATGTCATCGATATAGTGCGTCGGCAACGGTGACTCTACACCATACAGCCCCATAAAGGTGATGCGTACTGTGGGTGGCAAGTGCTGATGTTCAGGCAGCTCCATTCCTTTGATTTCTGAGACTGGGAATCCCATCCCCGGATGCGGCCGGAAACGTAGCGGTTCATGACGTACCTGCCACGTGCTGCCGATCACCGGTTTCCCCGGCTGGCTCTGCTCCAGCAGCTGGCAGAAGCGGTAAAAGTTGATATAGGGCAGCCGCTCTTCCAGCTGCGCTATCAGCCGGGCAGACGCAGACTGTGGTTCTCTTTCCACCGGATGCATTTTCCTTCTGGCTGAACGATGAGGGTAAGCTGGTTAAACTGGTTCATATCAGCATAGAGTGCGAAGAAACGGTTAAGCATTTCACCGAACAAATGGATATCCCCTTCGCCAGTGAAACCGTTGCTGTCGAGGGTAACTTCAATATCCAGCCCCCGCAGTATGAATCCCTGTTCAAAGCGCTGCAGCCGATGGTGCGCCACCTGTTGAATAGCCTCCAGACGCCGGGTGTTTAGTTCGTCTTCCTGCCAGTTATACAGCGCCAGCGTCCCACGCAGCACTTCGGCGGTGCTCATCATATTAAGAAAGCCAGAGCCGAGATGACTCAGCACTCGCCAGTGAAAACGGTCTTCTGCAGGTGGGTAAACCGGCAGCGTGGGCTTACAGAGATTACGTACTGAGAGTGGTGTGTCTACAACCTGCTCACAACGGTCCAGCAAGGTACTCTGCAGTGCACGACGCGGTAATTGGCCATTGGTTCCGGTAATTTGCAGTGATACCGCTTCGCGGTCGATAAGTCGGTCATTTTCCCACCGGCAGCCACCCAGTATCAACCAGGTGTCATACAGCCCGGTCACGCTGCGCTTCACTCGGGTGTGGTAGTAACGTGGGGGGGCATGGCGGCGCATCATCCCACCCTTGTGACGAAAACTGCTGAACGGCACGTACTCTGCGTCATTAGCCCGGTTTGAACCGGTGACCGAATCCACCGAATAAATCTCGGTATGCCCGTCCTGTAACCGTTTAGGACGCAGCAGATACTCACACTCAAGACCGGTGATAGTGAGCGGATCTGCATCCAAAGTGAACAGATTAATGACCGGTACACAGTGGAGACGAATGGCATCATCGGTGATCGGCAGATCCGATGGCCAGGGTGTCCTGAAGACCACCTCAATATCGAAATACTCTCCGCCGGCCGGCGGCGTGATATGCTCCAGGCCATTAAGGTGGACAAACATAAATTTCTCCCGGAAGGTGAAGTATTCCAGCAACAACTGATAGCCGCTGAAAGCCGTATCTCCCTTTGGCCACAGGCCGTCTTCTTCACCAAAACCGCCTGGTGAAAAATACCCGTCAAGATGAATACGTTCGGCCTGCCCTGGCAGGCGTATATACAGTGCCGCCTGGCGTTTGGTCAGCATCAAATGCAACTGACTGCTGACGGGAGTATCCGCACCAAGATACAGGCCCAGTCGGCTAAGGTCAGCACTAGCCCAATCTGCCTGGATGCTGCAGGCAAAACGCATCCGCAACAACGAGCGACCGTCAGATTCAGTGGTCATGGTAACCCCCGAGACCATCAGGGGATTGAGCATCACATCTTGCGTAGTACGGTAACGGCATACCGTGTTATTCGGCCCTAGCGGGCGGGAATAGATCTCAAGACCCGCCGGTACTACTTCCGCCATTTTCATAGCCTGCAGTGCCGGGGTCAGTGCCACCACAGAGAGCGAAGGAATGGTGCGCAGGTAATGTGGCCAGAGCATACTGACCAGCCCTTCGGTCAGTTCTGGCAGATCATCGTCTATCTTTTCACGCAGACGTCCCATAGAGAAGGCAAAACCTTCAAACAGGCGTTCAACATAAGGATCCGGTATACCGGCTTTATCCAGATCCAGCATCGCTGCACGATCTGGATGGGTCTGGGCGAACTCTTTCGCAGCTTCACGCAGGTAGCGCATCTCCGCATCGAAATAGCGCAGGGTTAAATCGTCCATGAGGTTCTCACTTTTGTAGCGTTCCGGGCAGTCACGGGATCATTTGCTATTGCCATGTTGTCCACCATGATGTATTTCACGCGGAAAGGTAATTTCCACCTCACAGGGTTTTTCTGTTGCGAACAGAATCGTTCTGCCCTGGCTGTCACTCCCCCCCGAATAGGTGTCATCTGGCTGGCATTTATTCGTCATTTTATACGTGATGAAAGGCTTAACCTTCCCGTCACGTGAAGTGGTGATAAAACCTTCAGAATAATCATATAAATGATTCATTGGCTCAATCACATAGTCTTTTTCGGTCACACGTCCTGAAACGATAAATTCACCAGTATCACCATTGCCGTCCAGAATACCTATCGCAACATCTCGTTGTTCCTTTACCCGCCTGGCACCTTGAGGCAGTTTTTTTATCTCATGACCAGAAAAATCAATACGATAATATTTGATCCCAAGCCACTCCTTATGAATATTTACAGAAGAATCACACCCAGATAACAATAAGAGAGCAAAAATAAAAAAAACACACTGCATAACGCTATTTACCTTTTGATAGTCATTCACTGTTCTCTTTCGATCTCAGCGAAATAAAACGGTTAATTTCACATAGCACTGCTATTTTTTAGCAACTAACTGAATTTCAGATGATGGGCCAGTATCTCAAACCGCTGTTCAGGGGCAGTGAGGGGAGTATCGGCTCGCGAGTCCCGTTCAGCCAAAAGGGGGGCTGGCGGAGGTGTGCGGGAACCTTCGCTAAACGGCCTGCACAGGCAAGTTACTCGGGTTCTGCGGCGGTGGTCGTGCTAAACATGGTCTCCGGCAAACGAAAATTACGCAGTTTCAGCAGTGCCAGTGGCCCCTCCCCCGCTTCGGTACGCAGGGTATAATTCAGTCTGCGACCGTCCTGGGCTTCCCAGCTCAGGCTGTAACTGCTACCAACCCCGGGGTATGCGCTCACGGAGGCTTTATCAAGCAGGCGGATCCAGCCCCACGTGCCGGGAATATCGGCATACTGCCGGGTGCCGGCCTGGGTACTTATCCAGCTCAAATACGCACCAGGGGCTTCCGTATCGGCAGGCCAAGTGAAATGCTTCCAGGTGGGGAGCTGATTAACATAGGTCAGCGCCTGACCGTCAATAACCATATCGGTTTGCATTACACCGGCGGCGGTGCCAGGGCGCAGCTCGAAGTTCACCCCGGCACGGCCTTCCGTAAAGGCGATATCCGAGATATCACTCAGGGTATTGATTGCATTGAGGAACGCTGGGTTAAAGACCAGACCTTGTGAATTAATACTGTCCGGCACCCAGTGGCGGCCTTCTTTATGCAGCACTCCTTTGAGATTAATCTGCAGGAACTGCGCAATACGCCCGGAATCGGCATTGAGGTATTTGGCCAGCAACGGCAGTGAGGCATCACTGCTGGCATTGTTGAACGGATAGCGTCCGCCAAAGGCTGAATACCATTCACTGACCACAGCCTGTTGCCACTGAGCATTAAGACTCTCTACCGCCGGGGTCAGCACCTGCTGCCAGGCCTGTTCCATAGGCTTCACAAATACTGTACGACCAAAACCACTCCACTCCTGACCAAGCCCGGCAGCAATCAGGCTGCCATAGTCACGGGTTTCTGTCAGATCCACTGCTTTGCCCTGAAAAACCGTCCGGGCAATCGTCTGGGCCATCGCCTGCGGATCCGCCGCATTGGTGACCTGCTGCAGGCGCAAGCGCACCTGGGTCACGCGGGTCAAGTATGCCTCCAGGCCCGGCACCGGTGTTCCCGTCCGGTTCTTGTCCATCAGTGCCAGTACCGGGCCAAAGGTTGCGTCCAGTGGACCCTGTACTCCGGCATGCTGATCAATGACATCCTTGTTATCACCAGACAGTAAATTTTTGGCTGATTTCACCAGTGAATCCGACATAGCGCCCCCGGCCTGCCCGGTGCGGCCCTGCACATTCAGCGTGTTCATCAGCGCCACCAGCGGCGACAGACGTACGTCTGTCATCAGGGTCAGCTGGTCAATGGTATCTGACAGCGTGGCCGCCTGATTCCAACGCAGGCTGTTGAGGAATTCCAGCCACGCCCCACCAAAGTCAGCGAAGTAACGTTCCGTAAGACGGTTTTTTAGCGCCTCAGGGGACATCGCATCCTGTTTATTGGCCTGATGCCTGCTGTCCGTGATCACCCAGTCGAGCTCATCCCGGCGAGCCTTCACCACATCCTCGATAGCTGGCTGCACCGCCTGCTCCCAGGCCTGACGGGTAAACATCCCCGGCACACTTTCCGGGCTGCTGAACAGTCGGGCGGCATCAGTATCCCCGGTCATATCGTCGAGACGCATATCCACATACAGGTGTGCCACTTGGGAGAGCATCTTCTGGTACAGGGCTGATTCACTATTGCGCACCCCCATCAGACGAACCAGCAAGGAACGGGCCTGGCTGACCATGCCATCATCGGTCTGGAGTTTCCACTCCGGATGCGTTACCAGTTGTGTGCCATAGAACGACAATAGTGAGGGTGCCACCCCCTGCCAGACACCGTCTTTCACGCCATCACGTTTTGGCCAGTCATGCCGCAGCGTCGAACTGAACCAGGCCGCGTCCATATGATCCGGACGGGCCAGCATCAGGTAGAGTTTGAGCTGATCATAGGTGGTTTTTGCCTTCTGTTCACGCAGCGGACTGCCTGGCGGCAGCGCATTAAAAGCACGGACTTGCTTCTGCAGATGCGCCGCCGCCGCATCACGTAGCAACGGCATCGCGCTATCCTGATAGCGTGGCCAGAGTGCGGCCAGCAGGGCATTGTTCTGACTCAGCCCGGCCTGCTCATACCAGGGCACACCATGCTCTGCACGGTACTGCAGGCGAGCGAGCGTTTTCTGCAGTTCAGACAGGGCAGACAGACGCTGTTCCAACGATATATTCTGACGGGCAGCCATCGCGATCCGGGTTTCTGCGTCGCCAATCTGACTACGATTAGCCACATACGCAGCCCCCATCCATATCGCCCAGGCAACCATCGCCAGGGCGACGGCTGGAGACATGACCTTATGCCAGGGAAAGCCCAGCCTGCGGGGGCGCAACGCGGCAGGAAGTAAATGAACAGAATCCGGGATAACGTCCCAGCGCTTATCCCTGCCCCAGTGGTGCGGCACGGTACGTTCGCCACCGGCTGAAGACTGACTGAACACCACGCCAGCCATTGGTAGCGGGCGGTACGGGTTGAGCATCACCGAAAGGGGCACCGTCACGCTCTCCGGCTGGCAAATGAGCTGATCAGCCAGTGCCAGCAGAAAGGCGTGTTTCACCTCGCTACAAGTCTGTTGCAGACCCTGAGTGGTTAGTTCCCCTGCCAGGGCTGCAAGCTGTCCAGTCAGCCGATCAGCACCGCATCCGGCAGGCAGCAGGCAACCCGTCGCTTGTACAATACGCCCTTCCTGCCTTCCTGCCAGGAGATGCAAGGACCAGACATAGAGCGGAAGTTTCCAGCCCAGCGCATCCATACGGCTGCTGATGGCATGCGACAGAGCATCCATGGTGCTTTCTGACGGTACTGGCAGCGGCTGTTCCAACCATGGTGCTGAGAGCCGGTCAAACGCTGACGTGACCCACACCAGCCCATCGACCGGGCGACGGCGCAGTTTGCGCAGCGCGGTCAGCCAGACACTGTCTGCTGGCGTATTGAGATCACCGCCCCACAGTAACAACGTGCCACGGTCTTCCTGCCAGAGCTGAACCGTCAGACCTGGAGTCAGTTGCTCCACGTCAACGGCCGTACCGGTTATCAGCAGGATGCGTGTTTTACGCCCCCAGCGACGACCGTAGAGGTTACGCATGGCTTCACGGATGGTGTCGACGGTGATATTGCGGGGGGGAGTCCGGGCAACTCTTGATTCATCAGAAGGCAGCGCATTGTTCTTTTGTTCCCGCCAGCGGTGATACTTTTCCCGCATAAACCGGAACATGAACGGCGTAAAGAAAATGATAAGCAAGACCATCCATACAGCAACAAATGCCAGCACTTGCTTCAGTCGGGTATCAAGGCCATACGAGGGGCCAAAATGCAGGATCAAGGCCACTATAACCGCTGAGATGCAGGCTATTATGCCGGCAAGCCCCCCTCTGCTCCATGAACTACCCGGCATCATTATTTATACTCCCTGAGGTAACAGTACTGACAAAACGATCAGTACCTGAGGTAAACAGCCCTAAAACAGGTTTGTTGCTGACGGACACGATGTCGGCCAGTAATGTGGCTAAAAGCCACGCGCTCCCGGCTCCTGGAATACCGTTATATTTTTCCAGTACATCAATTTCCTGGGGCACCCACGGTGTCAGATGTGATTGAGACGCAGTCATTAGATCAGCAAACCTGTCATTCCAGTGCCCGTAATCACAGAACACATTTGACGTCTGACAGGCGATGGTTTGTGTTTCGAGGAACAAACCCATATCAGTCCTGAAATTTGGCATGTCCAGCGGCATCGGTCGCAAGATGCGGGCAGAGTGAGGAAGCTGGTATTTTTTAGCAACATCATCGCTGGTAAGTACCATTGCTGCGAGTGCATCGGAATACAGTTCAGCACCCTGGTTCTGCAATATCAGGATCAAATCAATATCGAAAATGGGATTTTTAAGGCGCTCTTCGATCCAGGCAAAAGAAAGAGCTTCACAACATGAAATCGAACCTGTCAGCGCACGCCCAGGATAAATTTTTTCCCATGATTTGCGAAACCTGGTCTCGAAGTCTGACGAAATCATGTCGCTCACAATGGTGACGTTGAACGGCACTGTCGCAGGCAACATCGCGATCGCGTTTTGTACACCAGTCAGACCCAATTCGAGCAAGGAAGTGGACGTCGTCGATTTCGCATCAAAATGACTGGTCAGAGAAAGAAATTGCGGCGCATCTGCAGCATCTGATTTAGCAATGGCGTAAGAGGTCACTCCGGAAGGTAGCAGTATGCAGCTTCCAAGCACGGCCAGATAGCGCCCAGCCCAGGCCTCCCACTGTTGCTGCCCGTATTCCGCTTCCTTCTGCAAAAACTGATGTTCATTGACGGTTCTGCCCCACAGCCCCCCCCGTAAACAAAACAGGAAAAACCAGCCAAGAACAGGGCTGGATGCCAGCCACCAGATATTGAATGCAGCCAGTGCCTTAACCATGCCTGATACATGCAGGATAAACAGCAAAATACCTACAACCGCGGCAACACCCCCTGCCAACAGCCATCCCGTAAAAGATGGCTCAGGAGGCAACGTCATTGTTGTTGCTTTCGTCCTTTCCCAGCCCATTGATTATCCTACTGTGCTGTTCTGAGCACTTGAAATTACAGTACAACCGCACTGGCATTTGCAGCCATCGACGACAACAGCCCGACCGTTAAATGTCCGGTGTGGTGCTCCTTCCACGATAGGATTAGTTCCATGCCCATCCACCGGGCAGCTGACCATATCCCCAACTAACGCGGCCTTTTTCCCGTCGACAGTAATACTGGAAGAGGCGGAGATCACTTTTCCGCCGTAAGAAGTTTTATCACCAAGTAAAACTAAACCTTTTGTCATGTTTAATCCTAGAAAAATAAATAAAAATTATTTAACGACTATTTTTTCGACCTTATCAAAATCAGGGAAAAGCGTTCTCCAGGAACAACACTTCCATCTGAACAAATAATCTTTGGATATTTACCTTTTATTTTATTTTCTTTTCTACATCAACGAATCTTGTTATTTCCCCCTAATCTAGTTTAGGGGAGAATTTCACCGAAAAATCTCACCAACTCGCAATGACAGAAAGCCTCTCTTACCAAATAGCGACAAGCTATTCTATACCCCTCCCATTTTCCTCTCTCTTATATAAGAGTAATATTTAGGAGATAAATCTACATCTCCTGCGATAAAGGTAAATTGTCCATTGCGAGAAGCATCATGATCAAAGGCGAGTGCCACACCTACTACCGTACCTGGAGCAAGGTCTTTGCCAAGATGTATCGCGTCTATATACTCGATACCTAAATTGACCGCACTCAACATCCATTGACATGGACCACCACCAGTCATAGCAACTTTTACTTTCCAAATATCCCCTTTCTCTTGCTGCATGGGCATACCAATAACGTTATAGCTGGATTCTGTGATAACAGAGCCATTAAAGCCTCTGGCTCTATTTTTCATGCATTAATTGTCAACACAGCAAAATGATATTTAGCACAAAAAAATTGCGCACTCAAAATAGATCTGAGCTATTCAGTTTGTTGAAAGGTGGTAAGTTTTAACACATATTAATATTGAATGAGCTAATATTTCTCTTCCTCAAGAAAAAATCCACATTGGAATTATTTGGTAATTCAGTTTTGCAATATAATTTAAGTGCTTTGTCAACAAAGTAATATACATCTTTAGCTGAACTACCCGCATAAGCATCAAAATAGATTGTAATTGTTTTTGTTCTGCTGTCGATTACGGGATCCGTTGTAAAGAAAACACGCTTATCTTTTATTGCGATATTCGATACACTTTCAATAAAACTAACTGATTCTTTGTCAAAGTCAAATGCTCGGGCTGCTGTCGCAGTGTTTGATAAAAAGCTTAAAGCAACGAAAAAAACCATTGCCGACATTACATTTTTCATAATTCACTCACCCTCATCGAATTTTAAATCAAGTAAACCTCGACTCATTTCATAACACACTGATAAAAAAATACCAAGGAGAGCAGAATAATTTTTTATGGGTTAGGAATTTCCCATCAACTTTTATCCGCATTCAGCAAGTCTCAAATGCATAGTGCTAACGCATAAGCGTGATAGTTAATTAATCTAATATACCCCAAACATGAAACCCGTCTATTATTACTTATCAAGATTCATTTTATCGACTTTATCAAAATCAGGAAATACTGTTCCATCAGATACAACACTTCCATCCGGATATATTATCTCAGAGTAGACACCTTCAATTTTCTTCTCTGGCTCAATGTATTTTACAACTTTCAACTCATCAATCACCGGATGATAAAAAACCTTATTAATATTAGATGTCCGTAATAAAATAAAATCTTCCTCCCCAAACAAAGAGAGTGACTTGGTCTTCTCTGCTATGTTCCTTTCTCTAATATAAGGATAATATTTTGGCGATAGATTTAAATCCCCTTGCGCAGACCTATACTGCCCGTTTCGAGAAGCATCATTATCAAAAGCAAGCGATACCCCCACCGCTGTTCCAGGTACAAGATCTTTGCCAAGATGTGTTGCATCTATATACTCGATACCTAAATTAACCGCACTCAATGTCCATTTACACGTACCACCACCGGTCATCGCAACTTTTGCTTTCCAGATACCCTCGCTCTCTTGCTGCATGGGGACCCCAATAACGTTATAACTTGGCTCTATGACAACTGAGCCATCAAATCCACTGATTCTCTTTTTCATGCATTCATGCGAGATGTATCTAACCTCAAGCGGAAACGGTTTCGTATACTGAGAAGGGTTTTTTACTTCAAAATTGACCCATTTAGTATCCGCCGGTGGAGATAACGTCTTGTTTACGGCCTGGCTAACACTGCATCCTGCAGAGGAAAACAACACCAGGGAAAGCAGAATAATTTTTGATTGATTATACATTTTCCATTACCTCTTCTCCATATTGAGCAAACCGCAAAAGTGTATAATTGCCAGACGGCATAGATAATGTTGGAGTCAGCGATATTCCCAACAAGCTTTCGATATTAAGGAACATTTCATTTCTGGATAATTCATCAATCGGTATATCATTTTTATTTTCTGCCATCTGCTCCCTGAATGAATCAACGTTATATATATGCTCAGTAAATGTGCGTTTTTCCACTATGCCGGCATTATCAATCAACTCTAACACCTTGTTATACATATAAGGCATATAGGACGTCATAAAATGTTCAAAGATATTTACATTAACACCTCTGTCCGGGTTGCTGCCTTTGGGGAAAAAATCTTTTAAATCAGATTGCGTCAACGACGCTTTAAATTCTTTCTGTTTCTGCCCAGCTTGTTGCATCTCTTGTTCCGCCAGAGCGGGTACCAGATAAAGTTTAGCCTTTAGTGGAAGTGGATTTCTGATGGTAATACACCCCGCCGGAGTTGGAAGATCCCTCTTACACTCATTCCATTCCCGGCTCTGGCTAGCTGTAAGGAAGGCAACCGTATTACCGTGGTGCCAGAAGCAGTCTCCCCAGGCAACTATCTGGTAAGCCAGAAGCTCACCCAATGACCAGAAAAAGCCCAGCGTTCCACCAAACCATCCCCATAATTTATATAACTCGTTATCAAGGTTGGCTTCTGCGGGTACGGCTGGAATAGGATCATTATCATTGACATGACGGAAATGGGTAATATCCGATAACTGCATTATAGCATCGCGGGTAAAGGTGCGTGGCATTCCATAAGTGTAAAGTATAGGATTGTAATTTTTAAATCTTGCCGCATCAATTAATGCCAATGCCCCCCCCAAGCTGTGACCACAAATAAATAACTTACGGTTTGCAAGTAAATCTTTTAATTTTTCAATTTCACCTTTAAATTTCTTTCCTACTCGATTATAACCACTCCAAAACCCAGTATGTACTTTCCCAGCAGGTAGCAAGCTAGTGCATTGAGTTTTATCTATATCGCATAATTCTGAATTTACCGGTCTGAACGCAAGATCCGTTCCTACATCAAACAAACTGGCCGTACCTCGCCAGGCAACAATCACCTTATCCGCGTTATAAACATAATAAAGCTGCGTATCACCGTCTGCCTTTGTTACAGCAGTATCGCCCCCTGTCTGTGTTGTTGCCTTTGAATTATTCTTGGCTACCTCAGGCGAAGTATCCCGTGAAGTATCCATAAATACCGGGGGATGATATCGTTCACTAAAGGGAACATCCTGTACTAACGTATTCCATGCAGAGCCGTCTTTATAAAGCTGAGGTAAGCGGGATAGATCCTGGCACTGGTTAATAAAAAAGCGCGTAATTGATACCGTATCCAGAGTACTGTCGTCTGCATAGGCAAGCGTTGCTGCCGCACCAAGATTAATTCCGTTCGCAATGGAATAGTCCTTTTGATGATGCAGAACAAGCTCCCAAGCTCTGAAAGGACATATTTCAATAACGTGTCGCTTTTCAAGCTCATTGGTTCTTACCATCACCCCTCTCATAATTTTCTGCGGAGGGAAATGGAATGGCGGCCATACTTCCTTATCTCTTAGCTCAACAGAAGGAAGCGTCCGGCAAAGTTCACCGATAACGGCATAATGCCAAATATATCCTTTATCTTCAGCTTCAGGACGGACAACAGAATCATTTTCAGCATCGCGGCTAACACGCAAGGCTCGCTTTTCCATTTCCGTTGCCAGTTGATTGCCATTTAACGTCAGTCTCAGTTCAAGTCCATGCGGCATATCAATGCGAATAAGCCCATCTGAATCACTTTGACCTGTACACGTAAAATTATCGACTGGTCCAGAAACTGGATAAGTGCTTTCCACCGTCCATGGCATATTCGCCACAGGATCGCCCTGCTCATCAACCAATTGAAATTCGACCCAATAAGGTTTTTGCTTTCCCGTCGTAGTTTTTGCCTCTGTATGTGTCACCGATGTCACTAAAGAACTACCTGCCATAAACATTCCTCTTTACTCAGGGTTAATATAAGATTACAAGTTCTTTTCTCTTATCGAATAAAATGTCCCAACCTTAATTATCTCTGATAAGAATACAGCGGCAAGAAATATCACTCCGACTTTGATTGACATAGTTTTGAAAATCCATGGCAATATCGAAACAGAAGGGAGCATGAAAAACAACCTGAATGGTGTTTGAAAATAAACTATCCAGCCCACATACTTCCACTTTGTTAAGAACATTACAGCTGAAAAAACAATTGATATATTAAGCAGTAATGAAAATGAAAAAAGGACTAGCGAATATACCCCTTGCTGTGGATAAATATTGCTAAAAGACAATATATCATCAATTAAAGGAATTCGTCCCTGAGAGATATTCAGCCAGATAAACCTGGCAATATAAAACAGATCAAATACCGCCCAAAAATAAAATATATGGTTCTGTTTTAATCTGAATTTCATTTAATTTCCTCATAGACATCATCAGCGGTCGTTGGTTGCCAGTGCCACGACTGGCCTGTAATAGCCCAGGTATCGTCACCTTCCAGAAAAGTTTGCGTTATCTTTCTCTGTTCTCCGTAACGATATACTGCTGATTGCTGCTCTATCTCGTCTGTAGCATCAGATGGCAAAGGCTGCCATTCTTGGATTTTATCTCTTTTCGTATTCATATAGTCCTTCCCTTCAGAACCAAAAACACGTCCCTCATCTCCCATAGAAATTAAGCGGTTGATTGCCATAATTACAGTATTTTTCAACCCATAATAATCATGATCGACTGTAACCCAATGCCCTGGCCCTTCATCCTTTTGCTCACGTGGAAACTCAATTTTGACATTACCAGGTGTCAATGAGTAAAACGGTGCAGTCTTCCCTGATGAGTCAGATATTCCTTCAAGTACCTCTCCATCTGGAGAAGTTACTCTGTAACTAATGAATGGTTTGATATCCCCTGATTCAGGATCGGTAACAGTAAACGTTCCGCTATACCCCTTAGGGAAAGTAAGAGGTGAAGTATCGAGTGTTGCAGGCCCCGTTTGATTAACATTGGTCGCTTTCAGCAAAATATTCCCCGGGCATCCCAGTTCAATATTCCCACCACTAAGCTTTATATAAGCGCCACCGCAACTTAAAATCAGCTCCTTGCTGGCATTAACCTTTACGCTTCCCTGACCACTGGTGATAGTGATATCCTGTAATGCTGAGACATTCATGGCATCAGCTTGTGCCTGAATATCAACCTTCCCTGCACCTGCATACATTTTCATTCCTGCAGCCTGTGCAAACAGGCTTACCGCCTCACTTGCTGCCACAGTGAATGATTGCCCGGCGCTAATATCAGTGTTTTTACCTGACATCAGGCCAATACTTGCCCCGCCTGAAGCAAGCCGGACAGCCTCAGGACTTAGAATGCCGATTCCGGCCGGTGCGCTGACCAGCATCCCTGGCATTTTCAGATATTTCAATGAACTATTAAGTGCCTTCTGGCTGTCGATATCGGATACCGTTGCCTTCGCCCCTTTAGCGGCAGCCTGCAGGCTTCTTGCCAGCGTGAGAGCCTGTTCGAGTTGTTCAACAGCGCTGTCCATTTCAAGCATTTTACTGCCAACATCAGGTTGCGCATCTGCGGTAAGTAAAACCCCCTTCCCACCGCGAACGCTTACCCAGTCATTCGTACGTAATTCAGCCCCCTCACCGCGAAGAACTCTGCTCGCGTTGACGTTGTGCCCTAAATTAAGTTGGGTCTTTCCACCATACTCCGTACTGAGCTTGACATGCTCTTCGCCGCGCTTGTCCTCCATCCGCAGCTTGTTCAGGCCAGCTGTGCGAATGACGTTGCGAGTGCTGTTGTCCTCCGTAACATGGTCAACGTGGCGGGAGTCGTGCATAGCATGGGCAATATACGGCCGATCCGGATCGCCTTCGTGAAACGCAATAGCGACTTCAGTGCCCTGTATCAGCGGGAAGTGGAAGCCGTACTTGTCACCACCATAAGGTTTGGCAAAACGCACCGGCATACTTTCCATGCCCTGGCGTTTATCGTCACGGTCAGCATCAAATTTTACCCGGTACATCCCCGATGCATCCTGCCAGGCGTAGATGTCGTTATCTTTGGCGCTGGTCACCCGAGCCATCAGGGTGCCGCTGACCACCGGGCGTTTTTTTTCAGCGGGTCGCCAACAACGGTTTTCATAGTACGGCATGGCCGCCCATTCCACTTTCAGCGCATTTTTCCGGCTGGCGGAGTAACTGGCGCTGATAATGATGAGGCCGTTTTCGGTTTCCCGGGGCAGTGTCGGCGGAACAACAGTTTCGGTAATGGTCAGAACCTGGGCCGGGCCCAGAGTCTGGTCCGTGCTGTAGCCAGTCACCCGGGTCCGGGTCGACAGGAAGCGTTCATGCTCCAGACGAGCCCAGAAGTTGCCGGTTTCCGCGGCCGGGTCAATCTTGTCGCCTCGTTCAAGATGCCGTGGGCGGTAATGATACACATCGCCGTAGAGGTTTCCTTCACTGTCACCCCGGGTCATGTCCGCTGGCACGGACGTCAGGATATTCTGGGCCTCCCGGGGGTTATAATCGCCAGCCGTCACAGAACGCTCCGCCACCCTGTGCCATACCTGCACGCCCCACACCGAATCAGCCCCGTTGTCATTCGTCCCTGAAGGGCTGTTCAGCGGCAGGGTTTTACCAAACGCCCAGGCGCTCTGTTTGTCCGCGAAGTGCACTACTTCGGTCCGGGTGTCGGGTTGCAGGGTAAAGAAGAAGAATATTCCCACTTCGGCCAGCAGGCGTTCAATGAACGCAAGGTCGCTTTCCTGGTACTGGTTAATCTGCTCACGCTTCGGATAGTCGGCCTTGAGGGTAAAGGTATACTCCCAGCCTTTCAGACCATGTTCCTGCAGCACCTCGGTGACCACGTCCGGCACCGACTTATTGACGAAAAAGCGATGCGTGCGGAACTGGTTGCCCAGCAGTGCCAGGAACGGCTCAAGCACAATACCGTACCTCGCCTCATCCGCTGAACCGCCGGTACGTTCAAACCGGGTAATGACCCCGTGAACCACCTTGCACGCCGTCAGGGACAGCAGGCTGCCGCCGCCCATGGTCAGGATCGCCGGCTGGCCCAGCAGCTGGCGGGCATCAATATTCTTGTCGCTGCTGGTGAAAGTAATGGTGTAACGGTAAAGCGCGCTCATCACCTCCGAACCGCTGAAATCCTCCACGTCAATATCTGCCGTGCAGGAAGGGATATCAAGACGGTAACGGTTCAGGGTTTTTCCGGTAACGGTGTTCACCACCTGGTTCAGGGTATCCGTCAGGCTCATGGTATTGGCTCCGGTCTGTGATCGATTATGCCATCAGGGCCGGCACGTACCGGCGGCAGGCAGGGAGTGGTGTATGGTCAGTGCGCGGGATGATTTCGCGTCCAGAAACCCCGTCCGCAGCCAGTTGACCTGACAATATGTCAGCGTGAGCATAAGGAAGCCCCCCTACAGTACACGGCAGAGTAAAGGGGCTGACGTCACAGCAAAATGGCAGGGGTTCCGGGCACGCTACCGCCCTTCGCTGTTTCCCGTTAAGGGGACCAAAGCGCATATGGCCGGGCGGGTAGATTGTGGTTTTCTTTGCTCAGCACCCGCGCAGGCAGGCGTTCAGCAAAAACAAAAAAAGCGGACAGAGGGAACCGTCCGCTTGTGAGTTACGCAGTGGCGCGTTCGTTCCATGAATCGGAATGAATGATGTTGCCGTCCTTGTAGGTCCAGGTGATTTTTTCATAACGCAGTTCGATGGCTTCGAGGTGGTTATGTCTCTCAAAAGCCGGATCCTTGATGTCGTGCATCACCGGGTTTACTTTCACTACTTTTACGTTTTCCAGTTTGGTGTTGAAGTACTCCACCTCCTGGCCCGCGTCGTTGATTTTGTACCACTTGAATTCCGCCGACTTCAGCGTCTGACCGGTGGTTGCCGCCTTGTACAGGTACGGGCTGGACGAGTCGATTTCCTTGGTGAACAGGAACGGGGTATGGATACGGGTCCCGGTCAGTTTGCCTGTGTTGTTGTCGGTCGGGATATACAGGTTATGCTCCTGTGCCACCACCTCAATGCTGCCGTCACGATCCTGAACGTC
>NZ_JAERJD010000018.1 GCF_018257795.1 Citrobacter sp. JGM124
TTTATTTTCGCTTTTCTTCGACTCACTCGGCGGTTTGTAAACCGTTGTTCCGTGTCAGTGGAGGCGCATTATAGGGATACTGATTTTTAGCACAAGTGTTTTTTAGATCTTTTCTTCCGAGTGACTATTTTTCATTCTTTTTGCTGTTACTGCGTTCGATTTAGCTACTTTTTGACCTTCACAACCCTTGCCATTGCTCAGAAAAGTGGCCAAAGTCTTAATCATACAACGAGCGTAGCGAGGTATTTATGTCCACAGTATTACGTGCTTATCAGAAAAGATCCCCAACCATTGGCCAACGAGTCATGATCGATCCCAGTAGTGTTGTCATTGGTGATGTTCAGTTAGCCAATGATGTCAGTGTCTGGCCTCTCGTAGCAATCCGTGGCGATGTTAACAGGATAACGATAGGGGAACGCACCAATATTCAGGATGGTAGTGTGCTGCATGTTACCCATAAGTCATCCTATAAACCGGAAGGAAACCCACTGATTATTGGAAAAGATGTGACTATCGGACACAAAGCAATGTTACATGGCTGCACTATCGGAGATCGTGTACTAGTAGGAATGGGATCTATCTTATTAGATGGCGCTTTAATTGGTGACGACGTTATTATTGGTGCTGGCACGTTAGTAACGCAAAATAAACAACTCGAAAGTGGTTACCTTTATTTAGGTAACCCAGTGCGGCAAATCAGGCCTTTGACTGAAGATGAACGCCAGGGGCTAACCTACTCAGCTAATAACTATGTCAGCTGGAAAAACGAGTATCTCGATCAGGATAGCCAATACCAGCCTTGAGTATCCTCTTCTTCATTGCGAATTAATGCTTCAAAGTGCTCTTCAAGATCCCAACGGTGTTGCCGGAATAGTGCCAACCATTGTTCCGGTGTACTGCCCCCAAACTCACCAACAAGCCATGTACCGCTCACTGCACAATTAACCTGGAATCCCGCAACGAGAGCGGTAAAACAGATAGCTTGTTTGTTTTCATCCCAAACTTCGCTGTCAGGGAATTGAATCGCCTGATTCACACGCTCATCTCTTGCTTTAATGCTTCAATCACCGGTGCAATTTCCGGTAATACACCATGCCAGAGTAACACTGCATGCGCGGCTTGCCCCACCAGCATTCCCAGTCCATCTGCATACTCATTCACACCATGTTCGACGGCCCATGACAGAAAAGGCGTCAGGCCTTGTTGATAGAACATATCATAACAACGTACTGGTGATGAAAGTAGCGAGCGCGGCAATGCTGGGATCTCGCCATTGAGGCCGCTGGACGTCGCATTAATCAGTAAGTCAAACTGCTCACCCTCTAACTGAGAGTAATCCAGCCCTTGTACCTTTCCGGTTTGGTTAAAAATCTCCACCAGTGTCTGTGCTTTCTCAAAAGTGCGGTTGGTAATGGTAATATGCGTATTTAAAGCCAACAATGGCGCAATCACTCCCCGTGCCGCACCACCTGCCCCAATCAAAAGAATACGATCACCAGGACGGATCAGTGCTAAACGTTCCAGATCACTAACTAAACCCACCCCATCGGTATTATCCCCAAGTAATCGACCATCATCCAATCGCTTCAGGGTATTCACCGCACCAGCTAAAGCGGCTCGTTCCGTCAGTTCATCGGCACGAGCAAAAGCCTGCTCCTTGAAGGGAACGGTGATATTGGCACCACGCCCGCCAGCGGCAATAAAAGACTCAAGAGTCTCAATAAATGCATCCACCGGCGCCAGCACCCGCCCATAGGGATGCTCTATGCCCATCTGCATAGCAAAATGCTGGTGAATACGGGGCGACTTGCTGTGCTGAACTGGATTACCAAAAACCGCAAAAGCGTTCATACTTACCCCTGCCTGAATAATTCGCCAGTTAAAGCATCACGGATTTCAGAAGGGTTTGTGCGCCCCCCTGTATCACCTTCCAATACTGGAAAATCATTACCGAATTGTTGGTAGACCTCGCTGGCCTGACGGCAAGGAGGCTTCCCACTTAAGTTAGCGCTGGTAGAGACTAACGGCTTACCATAAGTGCGACACAGTTTTTTCACTAAAGGATGATCAGTGACACGCACAGCTAAAGAGTCAAAACGCCCCGTCAGCCATTTCGGTGTCTCAGGCCGGGCTGGGAATACAAAGGTCACCGGCCCCGGCCAATGGGAAAATACCACCAGCCGTTGAGCATCACTTAACGCAGAGTCATCTATATAAGGCATCAGTTGCTCAAAATTATCGGCAATCAGAATGAGGCCTTTATCAACTGAGCGCTGCTTTAACTCCAGTAAACGCATAACGGCGAGTTCGCTGTCAGGATCACAGCCTACACCGAATACCGCCTCGGTAGGATAAGCAATAACCTGCTGTTGTTTTAATACGCCTGCAATTTGTAAGAGCTGGTTTTCAGTGGTTTGATTATTCACAGATTTGTTCCGCCGATATCGGCTTTCCACATTGTTTACTGGCACAAAAGTATTTTACGCCCTTGGCTGTTTTCTTTTCAATAAGTAGTGGGTATTGGCAGTGTGAGCAAATGCCTGCCCGCGGCTGGAAGTTAATAACAAACTGGCAGTCAGGATAACCGGAGCAAGACCAGAAGGTTTTACCATATCGGGAACGGCGTTGTATCAAGTGGCCTTTCTCACATTGTGGGCAGGCTATTGTCGTGTCATCCGGTTTATCGATAACTTCGGTATGATCACAGTCAGGATAGTTGCTACAACCAATAAACATGCCATAACGGCCCTGGCGCAGTACCAGCGTTGCCTGGCAAACAGGGCAGTGCTGACCATCAAGTACTTTAACAATATGGCCATCCGCCTGGTTTTTTAGTGGGCGGACATAGTCACATTCAGGATAAGCAGAGCAACCCTGAAAGGGGCCATGTTTTCCTGAACGAATAACTAAAGCTGCCCCACAAAGGAGGCAGGACGAATTTGATGGCACCGCAAAAAGTGCAGACTTAACCATGGTATCTCACAGAAACGAAAAGTTAATGCAGCATACCCTCATTTGATTCGAAGAGTAATTCTTCCATCTTCTGATAGGCATTTTCACACCCGGGAATATTGAATAACACCATCAGCACAACCCACTTCAGATCTTCAAGCTCAAACTCTGCAGTATCCAGCGCCAGGATCCGTTCAATAACCATCTCACGAGTTTCGAGGTTCAACACCTGGATTTGCTCAAGAAACAGCAAGAATCCACGACAATCCGCATCCAGACGCTGACGTTCTTCAGTCGTATAGATGCGCATTGATAACGGGTCTGACACTAACTGCATGGGTTCAGTCAGCCCTTCCTGATAATCGGCAAGCTTTTCAAGCCATACCAATGCATTATAAACGTCTTCGCGATCAAACCCCGCATCGGTTAGATCGTGAGTGAGTTTATCCTGATCGACATGTAGATCAGTTTGGTCATGAATGTAGGTTTCAAATAAGTACATTAGTACGTCGAACATGGCATGCCCTCCTCAATCGGACATAGCCGCCGGGTACTGCTGCGATCCATCCTGCTAACTCCAGTTCGAGCAGTTTGGCTACTGTCTCTGGCACAGGTTGGCCGGCACGTTCAGCGACGACGTCAACAGGTGTAACCTCATCCCCTACGTTAGCCAACAGTTCAGGAATTGGCAATGCACAGTCGGGGGGATTTGATGAATATATTGACGTCACCGGTGAAACACGCAGCCAGCATAGTTCAGATTCAAGATAATCGAGGATATCTTCTGGATGGCGAACTAAAGTTGCTCCCTGTTGAATCAGCCGATGTGGGCCACTGCTGCCCGGGCTATCAACCAATCCCGGTAAAGCAAAAACTTCACGACCCTGTTCCAGAGCATAGCGCGCAGTCACTAAAGAGCCGCTTCTTTCATGTGCTTCCACAACAAAGACAGCCCGGCTCAAACCACTGATGATTCTGTTACGCCAGGGAAAATGACTGGGCCAGGGAGAACTATCAAGAGGAAATTCAGAAATAATCGCCCCTCCCTGCTCCATAATTTGCAGGGCAAGAGCGCTATGGCGCCGTGGATAGACACTGCCCAGACCATTGCCTAACACCGCAATTGTTCGCCCCTGAGCATGTAATGCGGAACGATGAGCCACCCCGTCAATACCCAGTGCCAGACCACTGGTAATTGTCAATCCGGCTTTTACCAATGGCTCACAGAATTGACGACAACTACGCTCACCATAATCAGAAAGATTACGACTCCCCACCACGGCCAGTTGATGCCGGTGCAGCACTGTTGGGTCTCCCGCAACAAACAGCGCAGGTGGAAAATGGGCGATTGCACGTAATGTTTCAGGGTAGTCAGGGCTATCCGCGGTGAGAAAGTGATGCCGTGGATCGTCAAGCCACGCCAGACTCATTTCTCGCTGCTTTAGTGTCAGACTATTAAAAAGGTGGCAGCTTTTTGTATTTAAACCACTGGCAATAAGAGCATCGTCATCTATTACGGAACAGTTCTGTAGAAAATGAAAAACTTTCAGACAGTTATCCCCACTAAAACCAGGAATAAGCATCAAACGCAGCCAAATCTCCGTTGGTGGCATCGTTTTTCCCTTATCAGATACAATAAAAGCAATCCTTGCTATTGGTCACTGATACTGTCAATCAGTTAGGGAAATGTCTAGAATAGGGGGTATCTCCCTTTTACCTCCTGAACATAGCTCTGGATATTTATGGCAGTTTTGCAAGTATTACATATTCCTGACGAGCGTCTTCGTACAGTCGCTGCGCCAGTTAAAGAAGTAAATGAAGATATTCAACGTATCGTCGATGATATGTTTGAAACAATGTATGCAGAGGAAGGTATTGGCCTTGCCGCAACGCAGGTCAACATTCACCAGCGTATTATCGTGATTGATGTTTCTGAAAACCGCGAAGAGCAATTAGTTATTATCAATCCAGTATTGCTTGAAAAGAGCGGCGAAACCGGAATAGAAGAAGGCTGCTTGTCCATTCCGGAACAACGCGCTCTGGTTCCTCGGGCCGAAAAGGTAAAAATTCAGGCTCTGGATCGCAATGGTCAGTCTTATGAACTGGAGGCAGATGGTTTACTGGCTATCTGTATTCAGCATGAGATGGACCACTTAATTGGCAAACTATTCATTGATTACCTTTCGCCATTGAAACAACAACGTATTCGCCAAAAAGTTGAAAAACTTGATCGTTTGAAAGCGAAAGCCTGAGGATCCAATACAACGTGTCTGACTCACTGCGCATTATCTTTGCCGGAACCCCGGACTTTGCTGCGCGTCATCTTGACGCATTGCTCGCTTCAGGGCACCAGATTGTCGGTGTTTTCACTCAGCCAGATCGCCCTGCCGGGCGTGGCAAAAAACTCATGCCCAGCCCGGTAAAAGTACTGGCAGAAGAACAGAGTATTCCTGTTTTTCAGCCAGCATCCTTGCGTAAGGCAGAAGAACAGCAATTGATTGCTGATTTGAATGCAGATGTCATGGTAGTGGTGGCCTATGGCTTAATTTTGCCAAAAGCCGTGCTTGAAATGCCACGTTTGGGCTGCATTAATGTGCATGGCTCGCTACTGCCTCGCTGGCGTGGCGCTGCGCCGATTCAGCGCGCCTTGTGGGCGGGTGATGCCCAAACGGGTGTTACTATCATGCAGATGGATGTCGGTTTGGATACCGGGGCAATGTTAGTGAAGCTCGCTTGTAATATTGAGCCAGAAGATACCAGTGCGACCTTGTACAATAAACTGGCAGGGCTGGGACCTGAGGGATTACTGAAAACCTTACAGCAGTTAGCCGCTGGCAGTGCCCAACCCGAAATCCAGGATGAGTCACTCGTTACCTATGCGGAAAAACTCAGTAAAGAAGAGGCCCGGATTAACTGGTCTCTTTCCGCTTCCCAGCTAGAGCGCTGTATCCGTGCGTTTAATCCCTGGCCCATGAGCTGGATTGACATTGAAGGGCAGCCAGTGAAAGTCTGGGCAGCCTCCGTCATCCTCACCCCCGTTGATGCCGAACCTGGCACTATCTTATCGGTCGGTAAACAGGGTATTCAGGTCGCCACCGGCGAAGGTATCTTAAATCTTGAATCACTCCAGCCTGCAGGTAAAAAAGCGATGTCAGCTCAGGATTTACTGAACTCCCGCCGGGAGTGGTTTGAGCCAGGAACACTTCTCGCCTGATGCTTCTCCTTCATATGCCCAGGTCTATCCTGGGCATTTTTATTTATCGCGCTGGAAACCCAAAGCCCGGTTATGAAAAAAACATTAAATCTCCGCAGCATTGCTGCCCAAACAGTTGAACAGGTTGTCGAACAAGGACAATCACTCAGTCAAATATTACCGGCAATGCAGCTCAAAGTTGCGGAAAAAGATCGGGCCCTGTTACAAGCACTCTGCTTCGGCGTACTACGCACATTGCCGCAACTCGAGTGGTTTGTTCAACAATTAATGTCACGCCCAATGACAGGTAAACAACGTACTGTCCATTATCTCATTCTGGTTGGCCTGTACCAGCTACTTTATACCCGTATCCCACCACATGCCGCCCTGGCAGAAACCGTTGAAGGGGCTGTAGCTATCAAGCGTCATGCCTTCAAAGGTGTAATCAACGGGGTGTTGCGTCAGTTCCAGCGTCAGCAAGATGCCTTGCTGGCTGCGGCAGAGAAAGATGAAAGCCACTACCTGCATCCAAAATGGCTACTACAGCGTCTTAAAAAAGCCTGGCCAACTCAATGGCAAGCCATTGTTGATGCCAATAATCAATCCCCGCCAATGTGGTTGCGAGTTAATCGTCAGTATCATACCCGTGAAGAATGGCTTAAATTACTGGAAGACAGTGGACTGACAGGCCAGGCTTGTCAAAAATATCCCGATGCCGTATTGCTCGACACACCAGTGCCAGTACAGCGCCTGCCTGGTTTTGATAAAGGCTGGGTAACGGTTCAGGATGCTTCTGCTCAAGGCTGTGTTGATCTACTTGATCCTCAAGATGGTGAGTTCATTCTTGATCTTTGTGCTGCCCCTGGTGGAAAGACTACACATATTCTTGAGCGGGCCCCAAAAGCCAAGGTCATGGCGGTAGATGTGGATACTCAGCGTATCAAACGAATCCATGAGAACCTGGAACGTCTCAATATGCAGGCAGAAGTGAAACAAGGTGATGGACGCCATCCGCAGCAATGGTGCGAAGGGGCTAAGTTCGATCGCATTCTGTTAGATGCGCCCTGCTCTGCGACAGGTGTTATTCGCCGTCACCCGGATATCAAGTGGCTCCGTCGTGACAGGGATATCCCCGAATTAGTGACGCTACAAAAAGAGATAATTGACGCCATCTGGCCTTACCTAAAGTCTGGTGGCACACTCCTGTATGCAACTTGTTCAATACTTCCTGACGAGAATAGCGAGCAAATTCGGACATTCCTGAGCCATCATGCCGATGCAAGCTTAGTGGAAACAGGGGACGAAAAAATGCCGGGACGACAAAACCTGCCACTTGTAGATGGCGGTGATGGTTTCTTTTACGCTAAGTTAATCAAACGCTGATTTCACCAATAGTGAATCATAGATATCTCACTCATTAAGTGATAAATGATGAAAATAATCATTTTAGGTGCAGGACAAGTCGGCGGTACGCTGGCAGAAAATTTAGTGGGGGAGAACAACGATATCACCGTTGTTGATACAAATCAGGACCGATTGCGTGGCTTGCAGGACAAGTTCGATTTACGTGTGGTTCTGGGACATGGATCCCACCCTCACACGTTAAGAGAGGCGGGTGCTGACGATGCAGATATGTTGGTTGCCGTCACCAGTTCTGATGAAACCAACATGATCGCTTGTCAGGTCGCCTATTCCTTATTTAATACACCGAACCGTATCGCGCGTATACGTGCCCCCAGTTATGTACGCGATGCTGAAAAACTGTTCAGTGCAGATGCTATTCCAATTGACCATCTGATAGCCCCGGAACAACTGGTTATCGACAATATTTACCGTCTGATTGAATATCCCGGCGCCTTACAGGTTGTTAATTTTGCTGAAGGCGCTGTCAGCCTTGCGGTGGTAAAAGCCTACTATGGTGGGCCATTGGTCGGTAATGCATTATCCACGATGCGCGAACATATGCCGCATATCGATACTCGGGTCACGGCTATTTTCCGTCATGACAGACCCATTCGGCCACAAGGTTCTACAATTATTGAAGCTGGTGATGAGATCTTCTTCATCGCGGCTTCACAACATATTCGTGCTGTAATGAGCGAATTGCAGCGGCTGGAAAAACCCTATAAGCGTATTATGTTGGTCGGTGGCGGGAATATTGGTGCTGGTCTGGCGCAGAAGCTGGAAAAAGATTACAGCGTAAAACTGATTGAACGTGATCAGCAGCGAGCGACTGAGCTGGCTGAAATGCTGCAAAATACGATTGTTTTTTACGGTGATGCTTCTGACCAGGAGCTACTGGCAGAGGAACATATCGATCAAGTAGACTTATTCATCACTGTTACCAATGATGATGAAGCCAATATTATGTCTGCCATGCTCGCCAAGCGCATGGGGGCGAAAAAAGTAATGGTTCTGATACAACGTAAAGCTTATGTCGATCTGGTCCAGGGAAGTGTTATTGATATTGCTATCTCGCCACAACAAGCCACCATATCAGCACTACTCGGCCATGTACGTAAAGCCGATATCGTGAATGTTTCTTCATTGCGTCGAGGTGTGGCAGAGGCCATTGAAGCCGTTGCACATGGAGATGAGAGCACCTCAAAAGTGGTGGGCAGAGTTATTGATGATATTAAGTTACCACCGGGCACCATTATTGGTGCCGTAGTGCGCGGCCAGGATGTCATGATTGCCAGTGATAACTTACGTATAGAGCAAGGGGACCATGTCATCATGTTCTTAACAGACAAGAAATTTGTCAGTGATGTTGAACGTCTGTTCCAGCCAAGTCCTTTCTTTTTATAATTCATTATGACGGGATGATTGATACTCGTTTAGTACATGATGTAATAAAGTAAATACGTAACTATACGTCTAAATTATTCCTGTTGCAGGATAGCAGGCAGGCATAGAGTACTCTATGCTTTATCTGACTAAACAGAGATGGCTGAAGATGTTAATCCTGTTTGATATGTGAAGCCATCACTGAGTAGCAGAAAAAGAACGGGTAGATCCCCAAATAAAATACACGTGCAAGATTGTATTATTCGCAGGCCTGAGGAGAGTCAAATGAGTATGTTAAAAGAGTTCCGTGATTTTGCAATGCGCGGAAATGTGGTTGATTTAGCAGTCGGTGTCATTATCGGTACTGCATTTGGTAAGATTGTCTCATCACTGGTTGCGGATATCATCATGCCTCCTTTAGGAGTACTGATAGGTGGTATTGATTTTAAACAGTTCTCTTTAACCCTTCGCGAAGCCAGCGGTGACGTGCCTGCCGTTGTAATGAATTATGGCTCATTTATCCAGAGTATTTTTGATTTTGTCATCGTTGCTTTCGCTATTTTTATGGCTATCAAAGTGATTAATAAGCTGTACAGAAAAAAAGAAGAAGCGGCACCTGCACCTGCTGGTCCATCCCAAGAAGAAGTGCTGTTGAGTGAAATTCGTGACCTGTTAAAACAGCAAAACGATCGTCGTGCATGAATCATTTTTACCCTGAATAGATAAGTGTACTTGCGCTAATCGATTGAATGGATCGGCTCACTTCCAGCGAAACAGAGACGATTAGGGTAAGGCACTTGTTCTGCAAGAAGGCCAGTGGTAAAGAAGTTACAGACTTGCTTACCACTGGCCTCCCAGTTTTTTCCCTTCCCGTATTTTTCCTGACGCTGATAACTTCCCTTCCCTTTCTTATTTTTCTCAATCCGCACTTTAAACAGGGGATCATGGAGTAGTGCTTGTAAGGCATTGTCGTTGATCTGCCCTTTTTGGTGACGATAACTATTCTTCATGCTATTTCCTTAACTAACGGATGTAGGATCATTACCCGGTATTTATTCATTGTGACGACTTGCACCTTCTTCCAGCGCTTCAAGAATTGAACAATACTTGCTGCTATGTGCAGTACCACAACATGCATTGTTCAGATGCTGTAGTGACTGACGCATATGTTGTAGTTCCTGAATACGAAGTTCAACCTCCTGAAGTCTGTGCTGTACAATACTTTTAGACTCCTGACAGGTATGCTGATCAGGTTCAATACGAATAGAGAGTAGCTCACTAATTGCATTAAGCGTAAACCCTAGTTGTTTGGCATAGCGAATGAATTTCAGTCGTTGCAAATCATTTTCACTGTACAGCCGGAAGCCACCACCTGTACGCTCTTTATGATCCATCATATTTTGTTTTTCATAATAACGAATGGTGTCAGGTGTTACTTCTGCCAGTTTTGCTAATTCACCAATGCGATACATTATTATGGCTCCCCGATATGTTTACTGAGTTTTTCACCATACTCGTGGCTGTGCAAAAAATCAGTAGAAATTCCTGCTTGCTGTAACTTAAGCTCCAATAAGGCCAATTTTTTACTCACAGAATGGTAGTCTTCACCCACCGTTTTCAAACTGTTTAACAGGTCAGAGAGCTCAATGGCTTCACGGCGTAACAACAGTTCCGGAGGCAAATAACCAGAGTTTTTTAGCAGACGATAACCCGCGCGCAGTTCAGCAGGGACATGGCTGTCATCATCCAGTATTAGCGGCTTTCCCTCACCAGGCAATTGGTTAAAATCACCATTACGCTGCCCTTCCAGGATATGACGTTCAGCCCAATCGTCGAGTAATCCCATACTAACCTCAACTGAATATTATATGCCGAGTATCAGGATACGAGGATTAGGCAGAATCGAACAGATTTTGGGTATAAAAAAACCGGGCAAGCCCGGTTTTTTTATTTTACTGTTGCAAATTACTCTGCAGCAGCTTCTTCTGTTTTAGACTCGGCGCGATCAACCAGCTCGATGTAAGCCATCGGAGCATTGTCACCTGCACGGAAGCCACACTTCAGAATACGAGTGTAACCACCGGTACGGCTAGAAAAACGCGGACCCAGTTCATTAAACAGTTTTGCCACGATCTCGTTATCACGAGTACGGGCGAATGCCAGACGACGATTAGCAACGCTGTCAGTCTTGGCAAGAGTAATCAGCGGCTCAACTACGCGACGCAGCTCTTTCGCTTTAGGCAGAGTCGTCTTGATTATCTCATGACGAACCAGTGAACCTGCCATGTTGCGGAACATAGCCTGGCGATGGCTGCTGTTGCGGTTCAGTTGACGACCACTCTTACGATGGCGCATGACCTTATCCTTCTCAGTAAAACCTTAACCTGTGATCTGGTTACTCGTCAGCGATGCTTGCCGGAGGCCAATTCTCGAGACGCATGCCCAGAGAAAGTCCACGGGAAGCCAGCACATCTTTAATCTCAGTAAGAGATTTTTTACCAAGGTTAGGCGTTTTAAGTAGCTCAACCTCAGTACGCTGTACCAGATCACCGATATAATGGATAGCTTCTGCTTTCAGGCAGTTAGCAGAGCGGACAGTCAATTCCAGATCGTCAACAGGGCGCAGCAAGATAGGATCGAATTCTGGTTTCTCTTCTTTAACTTCTGGTTGACGAACATCACGTAAGTCAACAAAAGCTTCAAGTTGTTCAGCCAGAATGGTCGCCGCACGACGAATCGCCTCTTCAGGATCGATTGTGCCATTGGTTTCCATTTCAATAACTAACTTGTCCAGGTCGGTGCGCTGTTCAACACGAGCTGCTTCAACATTGTAGGCAATACGCTCTACAGGGCTGTAGCAAGCATCGACGAGCAGACGGCCGATTGGGCGCTCATCTTCTTCCGAATGAATTCGGGCAGATGCCGGCACATAACCACGACCACGTTGAACTTTGATACGCATGCTAATAGCAGCATTCTCATCGGTCAGGTGGCAAATCACGTGCTGTGGCTTGACGATTTCGACATCACCATCATGGGTGATATCGGCTGCAGTCACAGGGCCAATGCCAGATTTATTCAGGGTAAGAATAACTTCATCTTTGCCCTGAACTCTCACCGCCAGCCCTTTCAGGTTGAGCAGGATTTCCAGGATATCTTCCTGAACGCCTTCTTTGGTGCTGTACTCATGTAGTACACCATCAATCTCAACCTCAGTCACCGCGCAACCCGGCATCGATGAGAGCAGAATACGGCGCAGTGCATTACCAAGAGTATGACCAAAGCCACGCTCTAAAGGCTCAAGGGTCACCTTGGCGTGCGTCGAACTCACTTGCTCGATATCTACCAGGCGCGGTTTTAGAAACTCTGTCACAGAACCCTGCATTGTGTCCTCTCTTTGGTACTAAGCTTTACTTGGAGTAAAGCTCGACGATCAGGTGTTCGTTAATGTCCGCAGACAGATCAGTACGCTCAGGCTCACGCTTGAACACACCTTCCATCTTAGTTGCATCAACTTCCAGCCAGGTTGGCTTTTCACGCTGTTCAGCCAACTCCAGAGCGGCCTTAACGCGAGATTGCTTCTTGGCTTTCTCACGGATGCTGACTACGTCATTCGGAGTTACCTGATAAGAAGCGATGTTAACAACGCGACCATTTACCATAACAGCTTTATGGCTAACTAGCTGGCGGGATTCCGCACGCGTAGCACCAAAGCCCATACGATAAACTACGTTATCTAAACGACCTTCCAGCAAAGCCAACAGGTTTTCACCAGTGTTGCCTTTCAGACGAGCCGCTTCTTTATAATAGTTACGGAACTGACGCTCCAGAACACCATAGATACGGCGAACTTTTTGCTTTTCACGCAACTGCACACCATAGTCAGACAGACGCGGTTTACGCGCACCATGCTGACCAGGAGCTTGTTCAATCTTACACTTGGTATCTATCGCACGAACGCCAGACTTAAGGAATAAGTCTGTACCCTCGCGACGGCTAAGCTTGAGCTTAGGACCCAAATATCTTGCCATTTTCTTTCTCCAACAATCCTAAAAACGAACGTATTAAACGCGACGTTTTTTCGGTGGACGACAACCGTTGTGAGGGATCGGAGTCACATCAGTAATGTTCGTGATGCGGAAACCAGCGGCGTTCAGTGCACGAATAGTTGATTCGCGACCTGGACCCGGACCCTTAACCATAACTTCCAGGTTCTTGATACCGTAGTCTTTTACGGCTTCTGCGCAACGCTCTGCTGCAACCTGAGCTGCAAACGGAGTGGATTTACGCGAACCACGGAAACCGGAACCACCGGCAGTTGCCCAACCCAACGCGTTACCCTGACGATCGGTAATAGTCACGATGGTGTTGTTGAAAGAAGCATGGACATGAGCCACGCCGTCAGAGACTGTTTTTCTTACACGTTTACGTGCACGAATTGGTGCCTTTGCCATTATTCAATCACCCCGATTATTTCTTGATCGGTTTGCGCGGACCCTTACGGGTACGTGCGTTGGTCTTAGTACGCTGACCGCGAACTGGTAGACCACGACGATGACGCAAACCGCGATAGCAACCAAGGTCCATCAGACGCTTGATGCTCATACTCACTTCACGGCGCAGATCACCTTCAACGACAAATTTGGCAACTTCGTCACGCAGCGTGTCGATTTGTTCTTCAGACAGCTCTCTGATCTTAACATCTTCAGCGATTCCCGCCGCAGCACAAATGGCTTTGGAACGGGTCTTGCCGATACCGTAGATCGCGGTTAACGCGATTACAGCATGTTTTTGATCAGGAATGTTAATGCCTGCTATACGGGCCACTATGCACTCCTACAATTTGATTATGCGCCCCACTCTGAAAAGCCCGTTTTCAGGATACTCAAATGGAAACGCATAGACATACAAAAGATTGGCTGGCTAATCTAGCCAGCTCAACCCAACTTTGCAAGAAAAATATGCGAGATAATCAGCCTTGACGCTGTTTATGCTTCGGTTCGGCACTGCAAATCACGCGAATAACGCCATCGCGCTTAACAATTTTGCAGTTACGACATAATTTCTTGACGGAAGCACGAACTTTCATTTTTACTCTCCGTAACTTCTCAAGCGACGATTAACGGCCGTAGCCTTTCAGGTTCGCTTTCTTCAATGCAGACTCATACTGACTTGACATCATCAGAGTTTGCACTTGAGCCATAAAGTCCATTATAACAACAACAACGATTAACAGTGAGGTCCCACCGAAGTAGAACGGCACGTTCATTGCGTCACGCATGAACTCCGGGATTAGGCAGATAAAGGTAATATACATCGCACCAATCAGTGTCAGGCGTGTCATCACTTTATCTATATACTTCGCCGTTTGCTCTCCCGGACGAATGCCTGGTACAAATGCACCGGACTTCTTCAGGTTATCTGCTGTTTCTCTCGGGTTAAATACTAGCGCCGTATAGAAGAAACAGAAGAAGATGATTGCAGACGCATAGAGTAACACATAAAGCGGTTGCCCAGGCGACAAAGAAAGTGAAATTGTTGTCAGCCAACCCCAACCTGTTCCATCCCCAAACCATGAAGCTAATGTAGCAGGGAACAGAATAATACTGGAGGCGAAGATAGCAGGAATTACCCCGGCCATGTTCACTTTCAGCGGCAAATGTGTGCTCTGCGCAGCATAGACACGACGACCTTGTTGACGTTTAGCGTAGTTCACCACAATACGGCGCTGACCACGTTCAACAAAAACAACGAAGAAGGTCACTGCAAATACTAATACTGCAACCAACAGCAACAGGAGGAAGTGCAGCTCACCTTGCCTTGCTTGCTCGATGGTATGGCCAATGGCCGGCGGCAGACCCGCAACAATACCTGCAAAGATTATGATTGAGATACCGTTACCGATACCACGTTCAGTAATCTGTTCACCTAGCCACATCAGGAACATTGTCCCGGTGACCAGACTGACAACAGCGGTGAAATAGAATGCAAAGCCCGGATTAATTACCAGGCCCTGCATACCAGGCATATTCGGCAAACCGGTAGCGATACCGATAGACTGGAATATAGCCAGCACCAGAGTGCCGTAACGGGTGTACTGGCTTATCTTACGACGGCCAGCCTCCCCTTCTTTCTTAATCTCTGCTAATGCGGGGTGAACCACAGTTAGCAGCTGGATAATAATCGATGCCGAAATATACGGCATGATACCCAGGGCAAAGATAGAAGCACGGCTGAGAGCACCACCAGAGAACATGTTAAACATTTCAATGATGGTGCCTCGCTGTTGCTCAAGCAGTTTGGCAAGTACAGTGGCATCAATACCAGGGATTGGAATAAAAGAGCCAATTCGGAAAACTATCAGCGCGCCGATAACAAACAGCAGTCTGCGTTTCAGCTCACCAAGGCCACCCTTAGCACTTTGAAAATCTGATCCCGGTTGTTTCGCCATCTGCTACTTATTCCTCGATTTTACCGCCAGCAGCTTCGATAGCAGCACGAGCGCCTTTAGTGACACGCAGGCCGCTAATAGTTACCGGACGAGCTACCTCACCAGACAGGATCACTTTCGCGAACTCAATCTGAATACCGATAATGTTAGCTGCTTTCAACGTGTTCAGGTCAACTACGTCGCCTTCAACTTTCGCCAGGTCAGAGAGACGAATCTCTGCAGTAACCATTGCTTTGCGAGAGGTGAAACCAAATTTCGGCAGACGACGGTACAATGGCATCTGACCGCCTTCAAAACCGCGACGTACGCCACCACCAGAACGTGAGTTCTGACCTTTGTGACCACGACCACCGGTTTTACCGAGGCCAGAACCGATACCACGACCCAGACGCTTGGAAGCGTGCTTAGACCCTTCGGCTGGAGACAGAGTATTTAAACGCATCTCTTACTCCTCAACTTTAACCATGTAGGAAACCGCGTTGACCATACCACGTACAGCAGGAGTATCCTCGCGCTCTACGGTGTGACCAATACGACGCAGACCCAGGCCAAGCAGCGTTGCCTTATGTTTCGGCAGACGACCGATTGCACTGCGGGTTTGAGTAATTTTAATAGTCTTTGCCATGGTCATTACCCCCGAATTTCTTCAACGGATTTACCACGCTTGGCAGCGACCATTTCTGGTGATTTCATATTCGCCAGGCCATCAATAGTTGCACGAACCACGTTAATCGGGTTAGTAGAACCGTATGCTTTAGCCAAAACGTTATGAACACCAGCTACTTCCAGAACGGCGCGCATTGCACCACCGGCGATGATACCGGTACCTTCGGAAGCAGGCTGCATGAATACGCGAGAACCTGTATGCACACCTTTAACAGGGTGTTGCAGGGTACCGCTATTCAGCGCGACATTAATCATGTTGCGACGGGCTTTTTCCATCGCTTTCTGGATAGCTGCTGGAACTTCACGCGCTTTTCCGTAACCAAAACCGATACGACCGTTACCATCACCAACCACTGTCAGAGCAGTGAAGGAGAAGATACGACCGCCTTTAACGGTTTTAGATACGCGATTTACCGCGATCAGCTTTTCCTGCAGTTCGCCAGCTTGTTTTTCGATGTGAGACATCTTACACCTCTACCTTAGAACTGAAGGCCAGCATCACGGGCAGCATCTGCCAGTGCCTGGACACGACCATGATATTGGAAACCAGCACGGTCAAAAGCAACAACAGTGATGCCTTTTTCCAGTGCGCGCTCAGCTACAGCTTTACCTACAGCGGTAGCAGCGTCTTTGTTTCCTGTATACTTCAGTTGCTCAGCGATAGCTTTTTCTGCAGTAGATGCAGCTACCAGAACTTCAGAACCGTTTGGTGCGATGACCTGTGCGTAAATATGACGCGGGGTACGATGTACCACCAGACGAGTCGCACCCAGTTCTTTGAGCTTGCGACGTGCGCGGGTCGCACGACGGATACGAGCAGATTTCTTATCCATAGTGTTACCTTACTTCTTCTTAGCCTCTTTGGTACGCACGACTTCGTCGGCGTAACGAACACCCTTGCCTTTATATGGCTCAGGACGACGGTAGGCACGCAGGTCAGCTGCAACCTGACCGACAGACTGTTTATCAGCGCCTTTCAGCACGATTTCAGTCTGGGTCGGACATTCAGCAGTAACCCCGGCAGGCAGCTTATGCTCAACAGGATGAGAGAAGCCCAGGGCCAAACTCACTGCATCGCCTTTAACTGCTGCACGATAACCTACACCAACCAGCTGTAACTTCTTAGAGAAGCCTTCGGTAACACCGATAACCATTGAGTTCAACAACGCACGAGTGGTACCCGCCTGGGCCCACGCGTTTGCAAAACCTTCGCGTGGAGCGAAAGTCAGTGCATTTTCAGCGTGTGTAACAACAACAGCATCGTTGATAGTACGAGTCAGCTCGCCGTTTTTACCTTTGATCGAAATAACCTGACCGTTGAGTTTTACCTCTACGCCTGCAGGAATAACGACCGGTGCTTTAGCAACACGAGACATTTAATTCCTCCAATTAGGCTACGTAGCAGATAATTTCGCCACCAAGACCAGCCTGGCGCGCTGCACGATCAGTCATAACACCTTTAGAGGTAGAAACGACAGCAATACCTAAACCAGCCATAACTTTTGGCAGCTCATCTTTTTTCTTATAGATGCGCAGACCTGGGCGGCTTACACGCTGAATGCTCTCTACCACAGCCTTGCCCTGGAAATACTTAAGAGTCAGTTCCAGTTCAGGCTTAGTGTCGCCTTCAATTTTAAAATCTTCAATATAGCCTTCTTCCTTCAGCACGTTGGCAATTGCCAATTTCAGCTTGGAGGAAGGCATGGTGACCGCAACTTTGTTCGCGGCCTGACCGTTACGGATACGGGTCAGCATATCCGCGATCGGATCTTGCATGCTCATCTGTCTCTACTCCCGTGATTCAATTGGTGACAATTACCAGCTAGCCTTTTTCAAGCCAGGTACTTCACCGCGCATGGCGGCTTCACGTAACTTGATGCGGCTCAACCCGAACTTGCCCACATAACCATGTGGACGACCAGTCTGGCGGCAGCGGTTACGCTGACGAGACGGGCTGGAATCACGCGGCAGAGTTTGCAACTTAAGAACAGCGTTCCAACGGTCTTCGTCGGATGCGTTCACGTCAGAAATGATAGCTTTCAGTTCAGTGCGTTTAGCAAAAAACTTATCAGCCAAAGCCGCGCGTTTTACTTCGCGTGCTTTCATTGATTGCTTAGCCATGAAGTAACCCTACCTTACTTGCGGAACGGGAAGTTAAAGGCAGCCAGCAGAGCACGGCCTTCATCATCAGATTTCGCAGTAGTGGTAATGGTAATATCCAAACCACGAACGCGATCGACTTTATCATAATCGATTTCTGGGAAGATGATCTGCTCACGGACACCCATGCTGTAGTTACCACGGCCGTCGAAAGATTTCGCAGGCAAACCACGGAAATCGCGGATACGTGGTACAGCAATAGTGATCAGACGCTCAAAGAACTCCCACATGCGCTCGCCACGCAGAGTCACTTTACAGCCGATCGGATAGCCCTGACGGATTTTGAAGCCTGCAACTGATTTGCGTGCTTTGGTGATCAACGGCTTTTGACCGGAGATTGCTGTCAGATCCGCTGCTGCATTATCCAGCAGTTTCTTGTCAGCGATCGCTTCACCAACACCCATGTTCAGGGTGATCTTCTCGACCCGAGGGACTTGCATGACAGAATTGTAGTTGAACTCAGTCATGAGTTTTTTAACTACTTCGTCTTTGTAGTAATCATGCAGTTTCGCCATCGTACTACTCCAAATTACTTGATAGTTTCGCTGTTAGATTTGAAGAAACGGACTTTTTTGCCCTCTTCGAATCTAAAGCCTACACGGTCAGCCTTGCCGGTTGCCGCATTGAAGATAGCAACGTTAGAAACCTGAATTGCAGCTTCTTTTTCAACGATGCCGCCTGGTTGGTTCAGAGCCGGTTGAGGCTTCTGATGTTTCTTAACCAGGTTGATACCTTCAACAATGACCTTGCCGGAAGACAGGACATTCTTAACTTTACCGCGTTTACCTTTATCTTTACCGGTTAACACGATAACTTCGTCATCACGACGGATTTTAGCTGCCATGATTCGCTCCTTAGAGTACTTCTGGTGCCAGAGAGATAATTTTCATGAACTTCTCATTACGTAGTTCACGAGTTACCGGCCCAAAAATACGCGTGCCGATTGGCTGCTCACTGTTATTATTTAAAATAACGCATGCATTGCCATCGAAGCGAATGACAGAACCGTCCGGGCGACGAACACCCTTCTTGGTGCGCACAACTACCGCTTTCAGAACATCGCCTTTCTTCACCTTACCACGAGGAATTGCTTCCTTGATGGTAATCTTGATGATGTCGCCGACGCCTGCGTAGCGACGGTGCGAGCCACCCAGAACCTTGATACACATTACGCGACGCGCGCCGGAGTTGTCGGCCACGGTCAGCATAGTCTGTTCTTGGATCATTTCAGTGCTCCGCTAATGTCATCTACTACTTCGGGACCTGAGATCAGGTCGTTAAAAAGCCCCATAAACGAGGGCGCGGCATTATAACACCGGTTCCAGGAAATGGGTAGAAAAAATAAACGGCTCATTACTGAGCCGTCTATTTGATTAGAAAAGACAGTCTATTACAGAACCGCTTTTTCTACAACGCGAACCAGCGACCAAGACTTAGTCTTGGACAGTGGACGGCATTCGCGGATTTCAACCACGTCGCCGATACCACATTCGTTGGCTTCGTCATGTACGTGCAGTTTGGTCGTACGCTTGATGAATTTACCGTAAATCGGGTGTTTCACAATACGTTCGATGGCAACAACAATGGATTTCTCCATTTTATTGCTGACAACACGACCTTGCAGAGTACGGATTTTATCGGTCATTACGCACCCGCCTTCTGAGTCAGTAAAGTCTTAACACGTGCTACATCACGACGCACTTGTTTTAACAGGTGAGTCTGTTGCAGCTGGCCACTTGCAGATTGCATACGCAGGTTGAACTGTTCGCGCAGCAGGTTCAGCAGCTCGGTGTTCAGCTCTTCAACGCTCTTTTCACGCAGCTCTTTTGCTTTCATTACATCACCGTCTTAGTTACAAAGGTGGTTTTGATCGGCAGTTTCGCTGCTGCCAGCTTGAATGCTTCACGGGCCAGCTCTTCAGATACACCGTCCATTTCGTACAGGACTTTACCTGGCTGAATCAAGGCAACCCAATACTCTACGTTACCTTTACCTTTACCCATACGCACTTCCAGCGGCTTTTCAGTAATTGGTTTGTCCGGGAATACACGGATCCAAATTTTACCTTGACGCTTAACTGCACGGGTCATTGCACGACGTGCTGCTTCGATCTGACGGGCAGTCAGACGACCACGGCCAACAGCTTTCAGACCGAAAGTGCCGAAGCTAACATCCGTACCTACAGCCAGACCACGGTTGCGGCCTTTGTGTACTTTACGGAATTTTGTACGCTTTGGTTGTAACATCAGCGACTCTCCTTACTTACGGCCTTTACGCTGCTGCTTTTTAGGTTGAGCAGCCGGTTCCGGTTGTTCAACAGCAGCCATACCACCCAGGATCTCACCTTTGAAGATCCACACTTTAACGCCGATTACACCATAAGTGGTGTGCGCTTCAGAGGTGTTGTAATCGATGTCAGCACGCAGAGTGTGCAATGGCACGCGACCTTCACGGTACCATTCGGTACGTGCGATCTCAGCCCCGCCCAGACGGCCGCTAACTTCAACTTTAATCCCTTTAGCGCCCAGACGCATGGCGTTCTGTACAGCACGCTTCATAGCACGACGGAACATAACACGACGTTCCAGCTGTGAAGTGATGCTGTCAGCAACCAATTTAGCGTCCAGTTCAGGTTTACGAACTTCGGCGATATTGATTTGCGCAGGTACGCCAGCGATATCGGCGACGACTTTACGCAGTTTTTCTACGTCTTCACCTTTCTTACCGATAACGATACCTGGGCGAGCAGTGTGAATTGTCACACGGATGCTTTTCGCAGGACGTTCGATAACGATACGTGATACAGACGCTTTAGCCAGTTCCTTAGTCAGGTACTGACGTACTTTAAAATCGCTGTCCAGGTTGTCAGCGAATTCTTTGGTGTTCGCAAACCAGGTAGAGTTCCATGGTTTTACAATACCCAGGCGAATACCATTAGGATGTACTTTCTGACCCATTGCTAGTCTCCAGAGTCTCAGCGATCGGACACAACCACAGTAATGTGGCTGGTGCGCTTCAGGATGCGATCTGCACGACCTTTCGCACGCGGCATAATGCGCTTCATGCTTGGGCCTTCGTCAACGAAAATTTTCGCGACTTTCAGATCGTCGATGTCAGCGCCATCGTTGTGTTCAGCGTTAGCAATGGCAGATTCCAGGACCTTCTTAACCAGTACAGCCGCTTTCTTGTTGGTGTAGGTTAAAATGTCCAGAGCCTGCGACACTTTCTTACCGCGGATCAGGTCAGCCACAAGGCGAACCTTCTGAGCAGAAGAACGAGCGTGGCGATGTTGAGCTAAAGTTTCCATCTCTTCCTCCTACTTATTTTTTCTTGGCTTTTTTATCAGCCGCGTGGCCGCGATAAGTACGGGTCGGTGCAAATTCACCCAGCTTGTGACCGACCATTTCGTCGGAAACAAATACCGGAACATGCTGACGACCATTATGGACAGCGATGGTCAAACCGATCATGTTTGGAAAGATCGTTGAACGACGGGACCAAGTGCGCAGGGGCTTCTTGTCACCGCTTTCCACCGCTTTCTCTACCTTCTTCAGCAAGTGCAGGTCAATAAAAGGACCTTTCTTGAGAGAACGTGGCATGGCTTATCCTCTAAAATTATTTGCTACGGCGACGTACGATGAATTTATCAGTACGCTTGTTGCTGCGGGTCTTCTTACCTTTGGTCTGAACGCCCCATGGTGAAACAGGGTGCTTACCAAAGTTACGACCTTCACCACCACCATGTGGGTGATCGACTGGGTTCATCGCAGTACCGCGAACGGTAGGGCGAATACCACGCCAGCGAGATGCACCTGCTTTACCCAGAACGCGCAGCATATGCTCAGCGTTGCCGACTTCGCCCAGTGTTGCGCGGCAGTCAGCTTCGACTTTACGCATTTCACCAGAACGCAGACGCAGGGTAACGTAAGCACCATCACGTGCAACGATCTGCACATAGGTACCAGCAGAACGTGCCAGCTGACCGCCTTTACCAGGTTTCATTTCTACGTTATGAACGGTAGAACCAACCGGGATATTGCGCATCGGCAGGGTGTTACCTGCTTTGATTGCAGCATCAACGCCAGATTGAATCTGATCGCCAGCTTTCAGGCCTTTAGGGGCCAGGATGTAACGGCGTTCGCCGTCTTTGTACAGAACCAGTGCGATATTCGCAGAACGGTTCGGATCGTACTCAAGACGTTCAACAACTGCCGGGATACCATCTTTGTTGCGTTTAAAGTCAACAATACGGTAAGCCTGCTTGTGACCACCACCGATATGACGGGTAGTGATACGACCATTGTTGTTACGGCCACCGGATTTGCTGTTTTTTTCCAGCAAAGGAGCAAAAGGTTTGCCCTTATGCAGCTCAGGGTTAACCACTTTAACTACGTGGCGACGACCCGGAGATGTCGGTTTACATTTAACAACTGCCATTGTCTTTCTCCTCCGACTTACTCAGCGCCGCCGACGAAGTCCAGATTCTGGCCTTCCTTCAGGGTTACGTAAGCTTTTTTCCAGTCGCTACGACGACCAATACGCTGTCCGTGACGTTTCGCTTTCCCTTTAACAACCAGGGTGTTAACGCCTTTAACTTCTACTTCGAACAGTTTCTCTACAGCAGCAACGATCTCTGCTTTAGTCGCGTCTTTTGCAACTTTGAGTACGATGGTATTGGTTTTTTCCATCGCGGTAGACGCTTTTTCAGATACATGCGGTGCACGCAGTACTTTCAGCAGACGTTCTTCACGGATCATGCCAGCATCTCCTCAACTTGCTTAACTGCTTCCGCAGTCATAACGACTTTGTCGAAGGCGATCAGGCTAACTGGATCGATAGCTGCTGCATCGCGTACGTCAACCTTATGCAGGTTACGTGCGGCCAGGAACAGATTCTCATCCAGTTCACCGGTTACGATCAGCACATCTTCCAGAGCCATGTCTTTCAGTTTCTGAGCCAGCAACTTAGTTTTAGGTGCTTCTACAGAGAACTGCTCGACAACGATCAGACGATCCTGACGTACCAGCTCGGACAGGATGCTTTTCAGCGCGCCGCGGTACATCTTTTTGTTAACTTTTTGACTGTGATCCTGCGGACGAGCAGCAAAAGTCACACCACCAGAACGCCAGATTGGGCTCTTTGCAGAACCTGAACGAGCGCGGCCGGTGCCTTTCTGACGCCATGGCTTTTTACCGGAACCGGTAATTTCAGCACGGGTCTTCTGAGCACGCGTACCCTGACGGGCACCTGCTGCATAAGCAACAACAACCTGGTGTACCAGCGCTTCGTTAAAATCACGACCGAAGGTAGTTTCGGAAACAGTCAGCGCGCTTTGCGCGTCTTTCAATACTAATTCCATTGCTATCCCCTTACGCCTTCACAGCTGGTTTAACGATCAGGTCGCTACCGGTTGCACCCGGAACAGCACCTTTAACCAGCAGCAGGTTGCGCTCAGCGTCAACACGTACTACATCCAGGCTCTGAACGGTTACACGCTCGTTACCCAGCTGGCCAGCCATTTTCTTGCCTTTGAACACTTTGCCCGGAGTCTGGTTCTGACCGATAGAACCCGGTACGCGGTGAGACAAGGAGTTACCGTGAGTTGCGTCCTGGGTACGGAAGTTCCAGCGCTTAACGGTACCTGCGAAACCTTTACCTTTAGAGGTGCCAGTTACGTCTACTTTTTTCACTTCAGCAAACAGCTCAACGCTAATGCTCTGACCTACGGTAAACTCTTCACCTTCTGCAAGGCGGAATTCCCACAGACCACGGCCAGCTTCAACGCCAGCTTTAGCAAAATGTCCTGCTTCAGGCTTAGTTACACGGTTTGCTTTTTTAGCACCGGTAGTGACCTGAACAGCGCGATAGCCATCGTTAGCCAGGTCTTTAACCTGAGTAACACGGTTTGCTTCTACTTCAATTACGGTTACAGGGATAGAAACACCATCTTCAGTGAAGATACGGGTCATACCCACTTTTTTACCGACTAAACCAATCATTGTTTCAACCTCTCAATCGCTCAATGACCTGATTAACCCAGGCTGATCTGCACGTCTACACCAGCAGCCAGATCCAGACGCATCAGAGCATCAACGGTTTTCTCGGTTGGCTCAACGATGTCAACCAGACGCTTGTGAGTGCGAATTTCGTACTGATCACGCGCGTCTTTGTTGACGTGCGGAGAAATCAGAACGGTAAAGCGCTCTTTGCGGGTCGGCAGCGGGATCGGACCACGGACTTGCGCACCAGTGCGCTTAGCAGTCTCGACGATTTCCGCAGTTGATTGATCGATCAGACGATGATCAAACGCTTTAAGGCGGATACGGATTCTTTGGTTCTGCATGAGACCAGAGCTCCAATTATTTTATAGACGAAAAAAATTACTCCTCGCACCCATTACGATTGATGGGGGAGTGTAATCGTTCATACATAGTCCCACAATCGGGGACATTGTTTGACAGTAACCAGATGAAGCAATTGGCGACTATCAGTGTTCATTTCGAACTTGCTATCTATAAAGACAGCCCGCGCATTATACGAGTTTTTGATATTCTTGCAACCCGCCCGGCTTAAATTTTCGTCGGACACAGCTATTTAGTTATTATTACCGCTCAGATTTGGCTATTTGCGTACTGTTGCACAGGGTTAATTCATTCTATACAGGGATTCTTGGGGGAACAGGGCCTGCAGGTTAGCCTTCATCTCTGTTCTCAAGGATGAGATATCCCGATGATAAATATTCATGCACTGAACATCATTTGCCTGCTCGCGCCCCTAATCTATTTGAGTTTTGCCATCACGTTGGCTATCTGTGACTATAAAACGGGATTACTCCCCGATAAGCTAACGCTGCCATTGCTATGGATTGGTGTCATTTTTCATAGTGTGTGCCACCCTGACAGCGTGAATAATGCTATTTATGGCGCGATCAGCGGTTATCTTTCACTATGGTTAATCTATTGGGTATTTTTTTGGTTTACTAAAAGGGAAGGATTAGGCTACGGCGACTTTAAATTACTTGCGGCAATTGGCGCATGGAATGGCTGGCACAGTCTGCCCTTCATCCTGGTCATTGCCTCGCTGGCGGGCATAATACACTTTCTCACGCTGCATATCATTCGGCGAAAAGAAATCAGGCAGTTACCTTTTGGACCTTATCTGGCCATGGCTGGTTGGAGTGAGTTTTTCTACCAAGTGAACGAGCAGATGCTCCTCACGTCATAAATATGATTGATATTTAATCATACTCACTAACAATTAATTTTTTACTTGAATAAAAAAAGGCATCCGAAGATGCCTTTTTCTTATTACATAAAGTATTCAGCGATTAACCGATAACTTTAGCAACAACACCCGCGCCTACAGTACGGCCGCCTTCACGGATTGCGAAACGCAGACCGTCGTCCAT
>NZ_JAERJD010000019.1 GCF_018257795.1 Citrobacter sp. JGM124
GAACTGCGTTATGAAAAAATCACCTGGACCTACAAGGACGGCAACATCATTCATTCCGATTCATGGAACGAACGCGCTACTGCCTGAGTTACGCATCATATTTCGCACGGGTAGTGACACTGGCAGCACTGATACGCCCGGTCACTTACTGATGTAAGCCCCGGGCGGACTTGTTTGCCGTCTTGCACACTCACTACCTGTTTAGCGTTAAGCCCGGACGGGCAGTCCATTCTGCCCGTCTTTTTCTTTGCTGAATGCCTGCCTGCGCGGGTGATGAGCAAAGAAAACCACAATCTGCCCGCCCGGCCATATGCGCTTTGGTCCCCTTAACGGGAAACAGCGAAGGGCGGTAGCGTGCCCAGGAACCGATAAAGAGAGAAAGTCATGGAAAACCCCGCCATTCTGCTGCGACGTCTGAACCCTTACTGTGCCCGTGCGCTGGAGGGGGCGGCTTCCCTGTGCCAGACCCGTGCCCACGTCGAAATTTTGCCAGAGCACTGGCTGCTAAAATTGCTGGAGCAGGGGGAAGGTGACCTGACGGTGCTGGCACGCCGCTATGAATGGGATATGGATACCCTGTGGCAGGATTTGCTGGGCTGGCTCGATGCACTGCCACGTTCGGTACGTCACCGCCCGCAGCTTTCTGAGCGTATACAGAAACTGATGCAGGAAGCCTGGCTGATCGCCTCCCTGAATGGCGAAGATCACATCCGTGGTGTACACCTGCTGATGGCGCTGGCTGAGAAACCGAGCCTGGTACGCAGCGAGGGGCTGTGGCCACTGTTGACCCTGGGGCGGAGTCAGCTTGAACGCCTGCGCCCGTTACTCGATGCCCAGTCCGACGAACGGCCAGAAGTGCAGCAGGAAGCAGAACTGGCACAGAACCATGGGGGAGACGTGGCATTTATCGGCGATGCTGCCGGTGCGGAAGTTAAAGAAGGGGAACTAAGCCCGGCCCTGCAGAATGCACTGGATAAATTCACCCTCGATGTCACCGCCAAGGCCAAAGAGGGCAAAATTGACCCGGTGTTCGGGCGTGATACTGAAATCCGCCAGATGGTGGATATTCTCTCCCGCCGTCGCAAGAACAACCCCATTCTGGTCGGTGAACCGGGTGTCGGTAAAACCGCGCTGGTGGAAGGCCTGGCACTGCGTATTGCTGAGGGCAACGTACCGGAATCCCTCAAGCCGGTCATCCTGCGCACCCTTGACCTCGGCCTGTTGCAGGCAGGTGCCGGCGTGAAGGGGGAGTTTGAGCAGCGCCTGAAAAACGTTATCGACGCAGTGCAGCAGTCACCGGTGCCAGTCCTGTTGTTTATCGATGAGGCCCATACCATTATTGGCGCGGGTAACCAGGCCGGTGGCGCGGATGCGGCCAACCTGCTGAAACCCGCCCTGGCCCGGGGTGAGCTGCGTACCATTGCTGCCACGACCTGGTCTGAATATAAGCAGTACTTCGAGCGGGATGCCGCCCTGGAGCGCCGCTTCCAGATGGTAAAAGTCGACGAGCCAGACGACGACACGGCATGCCTGATGCTACGTGGCCTGAAGTCCCGCTACGCCGAATACCACGGCGTGCATATTACCGACGATGCGGTAAGGGCCGCGGTCACGCTGTCCCGTCGTTACCTGACTGGCCGCCAGCTCCCGGACAAGGCGGTAGACCTGCTGGACACTGCCGCTGCCCGTGTCCGTATGAGCCTCGATACCGTACCTGAGGCCCTCGTTCGCCTGAAGGCACAACTGACCGCACTGGCGCTGGAAGAACAGGCCCTGCTTGAGGATATCGCCGCTGGCAGTCACCGCCATGGGGATCGTCTGGGGGCTATTGAACAGCAGCGGTCTGAACTGGACGCGGAAATTCAGACACAGGAAAGCCTTTTCAACAATGAAAAGGCGCTGGTGCAACAGCTGATGGCCAGCCGGCAGGATACCAGCAATCAGGCTGAAATTTTCGGCCTGCAACAACAACTGGAACAGGCGCAGCAGGGCGATGCCCTGGTGCAGGTGGATGTGGATACCCGTACGGTCGCGAATGTGATTGCTGACTGGACCGGTGTCCCCCTGTCTTCCCTGATGAAAGACGAGCAGACCGAACTGCTGACGCTGGAGGACGAAATCGGCAAGCGTGTGGTCGGGCAGGATATTTCCCTTAATGCCATAGCCCGCCGCTTACGCGCGGCGAAAACAGGCCTGACATCAGAGCATGGCCCGCAGGGTGTGTTTCTGCTGGTTGGCCCGAGTGGTGTCGGTAAAACGGAAACCGCGCTGGCACTGGCGGATGTCCTGTACGGCGGTGAGAAGTCGCTGATTACCATCAACCTGTCGGAGTACCAGGAGCCGCACACCGTCTCCCAGCTGAAAGGCTCGCCACCGGGTTACGTGGGTTATGGCCAGGGCGGTATTCTGACTGAAGCCGTGCGCAAACGCCCGTACAGCGTGGTACTGCTGGATGAAGTGGAAAAAGCACACCGGGATGTGATGAACCTGTTCTACCAGGTGTTTGACCGGGGCTTTATGCGTGATGGCGAAGGGCGTGAAATCGACTTCCGTAATACCGTGATCCTGATGACCTCGAACCTTGGCAGCGATCACATTATGCAGCTGCTGGAGGAACAACCGCAAGCCAGTGACGGCGATTTGCAAACGCTGCTGCGCCCGATCCTGCGTGACCACTTCCAGCCGGCATTACTGGCCCGTTTCCAGACGGTGATTTACCGCCCGCTGAGTGAGCCCGCCATGCGCATTATTGTGCGGATGAAACTCGATCAGGTCAGTAAGCGTCTGAATCGTCACTACGGCCTGACCACGCAGATTGATGAGAGCCTGTATGACGCGCTGACGGCGGCCTGTCTGCTGCCGGATACGGGAGCACGTAATGTTGACAGTCTTCTGAATCAACAAATTCTGCCGGTATTGAGCCAGCAGTTGTTGACCCACATGGCTGCGAAGCAGAAACCACAGTCGTTACGCCTTGACTGGAGTGAGGAAGAGGGGATTGGGCTGGCATTTGAACCGATACTTGGGGGGGATATATGAGCAATCATCCCCCGATAAGATTCAGCCACAACCATCACCTGCTGGTGGTGAAAGGCTGTGGCAACGTGCTCGATGTGCTGGCCTTTGAAGGCGAAGAAGCCCTGAGCACGCCGTTCAGCTACCGTATTGAATTCACGAGCCCTGACCATGGCATCAGCAAAGAGACGATGCTGATGAAAGCCGCCTCCCTGACACTGCAGGCCCCGGTTGACCAGGGTTACGGTATCAAAATACAGCAGGTCATTCGTACCCTCCAGGGGGTGGTGAGCCATTTTGAGCGCCTCAGCACCTCAAAGGATGAGACCCGTTACGCCCTGACGCTCCAGCCCCGGCTGGCGCTGCTTGACCGATCGCACCAGAATGCCATTTACCAGGACATGTCTGTCCCACAGATTGTGGAAAAAATTCTGCGTGAGCGCCACAACATGCGCGGGCAGGATTTCCTGTTCTCACTCTCAAAAGTGTACCCGCGCCGCGAGCAGGTGATGCAGTACGGTGAGGACGACCTGCACTTTATTACCCGCCTGCTGGGTGAGGCGGGTATCTGGTTCCGCTTTACCACTGATACGCGGCTGAATATCGACGTGGTGGAGTTTTACGACAGCCAGCAGGGGTACAGGAGAGACCTGACGCTGCCATCGGTGCCACCGTCAGGGCAGCACTCGCAGGGAGCCGACGCGGTATGGGGAATGGAGAGCCATCATCACGTGGTGCAGAAGCAGGTCAGCACCCGGGACTACAATTACCGCAGTGCGACGGATGACCTGAACAGCCAGGTGGATGTGACCCGGGGGGATGCCACCACCTATGGTGAGGCGTATCACTATGCGGATAACTATCTGACAGTGGGCAGTTCCGGTGACCGTGTTCCGGCCCCGGAGTCCGGGGCGTTTTACGCCCGCATTCGCCATGAGCGCTACCTGAACGGGCAGACCGGGGCGCGGGGCGTCACCAGCAGCCCGGTGCTTTCCCCGGGACAGGTGCTGAAAGTCACCGGCGGGGCGGAAGTGGCAGACGTATTTGCCGGGGGGGTTGTCATCACGGTGATGCGCAGCCACGCACGGCGTGATAAAGACTTCAGCGTCAGTTTTGATGGCATCCCGGACAGCCCGGATATTTGCTTCCGGCCTGAGCCGGGCCAGCGGCCGGTGATGGCGGGGACATTACCGGGGCGGGTCACTAGCACCACCGAGAATGACACCTACGGGCATATCGATAAAGACGGTCGCTATCGCGTTAACATGCTGTTTGACCGTGACAGCTGGGAAACCGGGTTCGAGAGCCTGTGGGTTCGCCAGTCCCGCCCGTATGCCGGTGATACTTACGGCCTGCATTTACCCCTGCTGGCGGGCACCGAAGTGGCGATTGGTTTTGAGGACGGTAACCCGGACAGACCGTACATTGCCGGTGTGCTGCACGACTCGGCCCACGGCGACCATGTCACTATCCGCAACTACAAACGTAACGTGCTGCGGACGCCTGCGAACAACAAAATCCGCCTCGATGATGAGCGTGGAAAAGAACACATCAAGGTCAGCACCGAGTACGGCGGTAAAAGTCAGCTGAATCTCGGGCATCTGGTGGACAGCGAAAAACAGCCGCGCGGGGAGGGTTTTGAGCTCAGGACGGACAGTTGGGGCGCTGTTCGGGCACAGCAGGGTATTTTCATCACCGCAGATGCACAAATCAAAGGTCAGGGCCAGGTCCTGGAGATGGATGCGGCGCTGGGAACACTCAATCAGGCGCAGCAGTTAGCGAAATCACTGAGCGACGCTGTAGCCACTGCACAGGCTGAACTCGCGCAGATCCAGACGCAAAAAACACTGCTGGAATCCTCTCTTAAGGATCTGCAGCAGTCTGTGTTGCTGATGAGTGCCCCGGACGGGATCGCCCAGGTATCACCGCAAAGTATTCAAATCAGCAGCGGACAGAACTTTATTCAGACCTCTGGCGAGAACAGTGATTTCAGCGTGTTCAAGAAATTTACCGTTGCAGCCGGGGAGATAATCAGCCTGTTTGCCAAAACACTGGGCATCAAGATGTACGCCAATATGGGCAAAGTTGATATTCAGGCTCAGGGGGATGCCATGCTGCTGACGGCTCTGAAAGGCATGACCATAACCAGTAAGGACGATGAGGTTCTGATCCAGGCAAGCAAAAAAATCACCTTAAACTGCGGTAAAACCGCTGTGGTGATCGATCCGTCCGGCGTCAACATTCTGACTCCGGGAGATGTGAATACCAAATCAGCCACCCTGAATCATCAGGCATCACAGAGCTTCAGCCCGGCACAACCTGAACTGCCACCGACGGCCAGCTGCGTGGAGAGTGCACTCTGATGGATATTCTAACTCCCTTAACTGACGTCCTGAGTGCCAGACAGGATGAATACCGCTATTTGTTGCTCGATCCGCTCAAAAAAGTGGCTGACTGGAACCCACTGCACACAGACCAACTCCGGATCAGTCAGGGTAATGATGCCCTGCATCGTGTGCTGCGCCCGGATCTGGCCTGGTCGCCAGAACATTGCCCGATACTGCTGTTGCTGGCCTCTCCCGGTGAGTCTCTGGATGAAGATTTGGTCCGCAGCAGTGAAACCTATGCATTCGGAGAAGCACTGTACGAGAAGCGCTATGTCTGTGGTTGGCTGAGTTCAGCGTTTCCGCCAGATGAAATGGCAGTCTGGCTGGCTGATTTATGCAAACGCATTAAACCGGGTGTCAGTATCCCTGTGTTCGAACCCCTGCGTCTTGAGCTGTTACAGGCGACAGCTGATCCTGAGTTGCTTGCAGGTCTGCTTGCCACAACGAGTCAGTGGCACTGGATATCCTGCACGGGCGAACTGAGGACACTGAGTGGTAAACCCGGTGATGAAGGCTGGATGCTGAACTGGGGAGCTGAACAGGCACAAGCTGAAGCCCGTAATATCTGGCGTTTACTGTCTGCCTGGCATGAGTCCCGTGACGCCTTACCTCCAGAGGCAGTGCGCCTTGCTGCTGATGCCTGGCCTGCCTCCGAAGAAGTGGGGCTGCATCATCTCAGCGACCGGCTGTGTCTGGCACTCAATGCCCTGACTCTGCCTGTTGATATCACCACACATGCAGCGGTACAGGCCCTGCTGGAAGAAGCCATGGAAAACCCGGAGCTGCATTTTACGCAACTGCTCCAGACCCTGCCGGACGCTGTCTGGCAGGAACTGCGGCAAGAATGACGCGACTGAGAAAGGAATTTGATGATGGATATGAAAGCACAGGCAAATAAGAACGCCGCGGCCAGTCAGCAGGCAGCCTGCACGCCTTCAGGCTGTAAGTCGTGTGAAAGAAAGGGGGTTGCGATATACCCGCTGCGTGTGGCAGCAGTCCCGGCTTCTCTGGTTAATACCGGCTGGTATCCTGCCGTTCCTCATCAGGACACTGAGCTGAAAGGGGGGGAATTCAAATACGCCCTGCGTACTCTGCGCGAAGGCTATGTGTATATTCTGGCAGATAAACAGGTCTGGTATGCCTACCAAGTCACCCCACAGGGCTTTCTGCGCATGTTTAATGCGAACGAAATGCCAGAAGGGGGAAACGTCGAACCACTGAGTACGGCCTGCTTACAACAGAACCATGATATCCGCAGCAGCTTTATCAATGTCGACCCGAAGTATTCCCATGTCGCCGTGGCCTTCAGTAATGACCCCTGGCCTCGTGAAGTGCTGGCGAAATACAAACAGGCGGAGGCTCCGGCCCCTCGTTTTACTCAGGTGACTATTATGGGGGGGAAAACAGCGACGATTGAAGGGACTGGACGTAGCCTGACGCTTGACCCCACACTCTCCACCCTGACAAAGAACGTGCTGGAGTTTGCGACAGAAAAATTCCCGAGCATTGTCGGAAAAGAAGGACAGCCTGATGGTGCGTATGGTTTTTATCCCCGAAGGGATATCAAGAAGCAGACAGTGCTGGGTAACAAGGTCGCAGAGTTACAGGAGTTGTACGGTGTAGTGCATGCCATTGTGCTGGATGATGTTGTAGGGGTGATTCAGGAGTTGAACAGTGCCAGAATGGATGTCGTTAAGGTGATGACTGACTATCTGGCTAAGACTGAAAATCGGCATAAGAAGATGATATCAGATGCCATTTTACAAATTCGGGCCGGAATGGCGGAAAAAATAGCTACGGATCCTACCATCCGAGCGATTCCTGGAAAATATCCAATCAGTCGTGTCAAACGGGTATCAATGAAAACCCAGGATGCGATGGAGCGGCTGGAGGATTATTACCATGAGTCAGCTCGCGCTGAATTTGTCGCTGGGTATCAGTCAACGGCTGATGGTTACCAGCGAAAGCTAAAGTCTGTCGTACAGGATTTAAGTTCAGCTTATCAGTCTGTTTTTTGGCATACCGTGATCGAGCATGATTATGCGCCAGAGACCAGTGTTATTAGTTGGGCTGCACTTCTGGGCATGCTAGCCGGTAATTTCCACGGTGGCATGGTAGGGATGGACAAAAGCGATAACGCGGCTGATGGCGGTAAAACCGTCTGGCTTTCATGGATGCAGGACCCAAAAAGCCCACCTTACAGGGCGTTGCTGGCAGGCAGAAAAGATCTGCCGACGTCGGTCTATGACGGGACGATGACGTACGCCAATCTTAAAACGCTGCTCAATAGCGACGAGATGGGGCGTTTCCTTAACAGCGACGCGTTCAGGCAAACAACTTCAAGTCTGGTGATGTCGCTGAATGGGGCTCTTAGCCAACTGAGTAGTCTGCTTTCAGAGAAAGCGGAAGCCGGTTTTGTCCGTACAATGTCGGCCCTGGCCTGTGCAGCAGGTGAAGAGCCGATGGTGGCGGTTTATTCCGGAGAAATGACCGTCAGGGATTATCAGAATGTTGTGCGTAAGCCATTAAATGCCCACGGACAATCTGTCTTGACTCAACGTTTCGAGAATGCTGACAGTATCACCAGCGCTTCCCGGGCTGGTCACTGGCCTGAAATCACCGACCCGTTGATTCTGGAACGTAAAATTCAGGTCAAACTGGTGGCTCCCTTGAAAACGGTGGACTCGTTGGCGTTTAAGCAGGCAGTACGTAAGGCTGGTACCAGCGCATCGGCGATAAAATCGGGGAACTTGCTCAAGAATTCAGGTCAGCTTGCAGGTTTACCGGACTTGACACCAGAGATAGTCAGCCACTCTCTGACAACTGGGGAAATTTCTTTAAGCGCCGCAGATATGCGCAGAGTCGCAGGCTTTCAGTTTGAACTGCCGCCGAGTTTTTATGCCGGTAGTCTGGGAGTTGTGCTTGCCGGAGTCATGCTTGGTTTTCAGATCCATACCATGAACGAGAATATCAAATCGCTGAAAACCCGGCTACCGGACTCACAAGCTGTAATGTCGCTTGGCTCAGGAACGCTTTTAATGATAGCGGCCGGGGCAGAAATCGTCGGACAGGTCTATACGATGTTCCAGGCGAGCAAAGAGATGGTACACCCGATGCTGAAAGTAGCCGGGGTGATCGGTGGTGTTGCTGTGGTGATTGATGGTGTTTCGCTTTTAATGAAATCTAGTGATGTCAGGGCTACAGGGGATACCACAGCAGCTGATTATTATAAGGCCGCAGGTTTTGTCTCGATAGTTGCTGGAGGGTTTGGAATAGCTTTTGGTTTTGTTGGCAATTTTGCGCTTTTCAGCGAGGCCTTTATTTTAGGGCCAGTAGGCTGGTGTATTGCTCTGGGATTAGTGGCTCTGATATTGACATCTGTCGCTGACAGCAATGTTCGCTCGCCGCTGGAGCGCTGGTTGACCCATACCTGTTTTGGTACGGTTGAAAAGCGCGGTGGCAAAGAAAAAGCCTGGAATGCCGCCAGCCTGAGTGATTTGCAGGAAGCGATGAAAGAATTACATACCATTGCAAGCGGTGTTTCAGCGCAGCTGGTGCGTGATCGGGTCACCGAGTTTTTGTTCAATTCCACGATATCGGGAACCAAGATGGTGTCCGTTCTGGCGACCCTTCCCGATTATAGCCAGTCAGGCTCTGACTGGCTGGTTGAGTTAACTGCCACGGGGAGTGGGGTACGGGAAGTGCTGGCGCGTAACGGTTCGACGGCAAAGCTTGCAGGCCAGGCCAAACCAGTGCCTCAGACTGTTGAACTGACTCATATCATGAGCATGAATGCGTTCGTCGTTCCACCTGCCATTAAAGTGACCTCTGCGCCTGCACTGGATGAAAGGCTAATCACGGCGGGTACCAGCAAAATGCTGCAGCTGAGTGGAGAATACCCGCTAAATACCCAGCGCTTCACGGGCATGGAGCTGAATGTCAGTTACTGGCCAGACAAAACATATCCAGAAGAAATTTTGCAACTTTCAGCCGCCATAGACAGCCAATAAGGGACTGGAGTATGACCGACAATTTGTTTGCTCGCGCTAAACCGAAACTTAATCCTCCCGTCAGTGCCTGGAAGGAGGATCTGCCGGAGAATAATCAACCACAGTTAGTACCTCCGCAGTTGCTCTGGCTAAATAAAACAAATGACACTTGGCTGGAAATTCCTCGTTACGATAAAGGGATGACATGGTGGGGAATGATTCCTTCTGCAGTATTAATGCTTGGTTTTACCATCTACTCGTTTTATAACATTGTCATAATGAAAATATCTTGGCGCCTCAGTGAAAATATATTACTTCTTGTTGTTTTGTTAAGTTTTATGTTTTTTTTTACAATGCTTTTATTTTGCATGAGGTTATATTTTGTAACTCCTCGAGACCAACCTGTTCGTTTCAACAAAAAAAGAAAAAATGTTTATATTTTTAAATGTAAAAAAAATCGCATTCCCTGGTTTAAATGGCCTGTCATTATAACTCGATATAACTGGGCTGATGTTCATGGTGAAATCCGGTATTGCAGCGATCGTTACCGCTCGGGCCATCAGCTATGG
>NZ_JAERJD010000001.1 GCF_018257795.1 Citrobacter sp. JGM124
CGGTCCGTTTCAACCGTAAGCGGCAAAAAGTCTATGTCTACGAATTCCAGAAAAGTTTCTGGCCGTGGAAGCGCTGGTATCCGGTTATCAAAGTATTTGACTGGAAAGATATCCACGGCGAGTGGGTGATGCGGCGGGGGCATGCCGACTGGGGGCACCGTATTTACTGCGCAGTCTGTAAACCCGGCACCCTGGAGGTGGTGGATCGGTTTATTCTGACCTGGACGGTCGGGGGAACCGATGCTGCAGGGGGGTTGTGGAGTTTCTGCTGTCACTATATGGAGAAGAAGCCGGTGCCGACCGCGCCGGTGTATCCTGACAAGCCCCGGGACTGGACACCGTTCAAAACGGTCCGCTGGCCGGCAGAGGTGGCGCTTGAGTCCTCCACCGCCCCTGATGGCGAACCGCCATCCGTCACACACTAAACAGTCTTCACCGACGCTGTAAAATAAACCCTGTGGCATCTGGCAGGGCCGCTCATCGGCTGCTGCCAGTCTGCTATCCACTGCCGTTACCTCTCAAACAGGAACCGCACCATGCCTGTCGATTTAAAAAACAGGCCTGATGTCAGCGTCAGGCCTACCCCCCTAAATTTGCCCGCTGGATGGTGGCGCTGATGATCCTGGTTGGGTTCAGTCTCGTCATTTCGCGTCCGGTGACGGGCAGAAGCAGGAGGGCCGCACACCGGCGGTCACGCTGAAGGTGGCATTCGGCCGGACAGCCAGGATGCGGAAAATAAACTGGGCATGACCCTTAACGCGACGCAGGGATAAGATAATGGGTAAAATTAAAAGGCGGCTGAAGAAGCAGGCAGAGCGTGCGGAAAGGAATCGGCCCCCGCGCTCACGGCTGGACCATCCGGTTGAGGGCTGGACAGGGGATATGCCAGACAAAGCAGAGGGCTGCGGCTTTCCCCCGAGGCTTATCTGGGTGAATGAGCTTAACGACGTGTGGATGGAAACACCGCGTTATGTGAATTTTAGCTGGGGCATGTTATGGCCGATTATGTCTTTATCTGTCTTGCCGCTATTTATTAGTGTTTTTTTTCTTATTTTGCTGGGAAGAGCTTCATTCATACAGGGATGGCTTGCTTTTATTCCCTGTACATTCTTTTCATTGTGCTTTTTTATTTATCTCCTGAAAGAGATGTTATTTGAGCCCCGCGGTGCTCCGGTCCGTTTCAACCGTAAGCGGCAAAAAGTCTATGTCTACGAATTCCAGAAAAGTTTCTGGCCGTGGAAGCGCTGGCATCCGGTGATTAAGATATTTGACTGGAAAGACATTCATGGTGAGTGGGTGATGCGGAGGGCGCACGCCGACTGGGGACACCGTATCTACTGCGCGGTCTGTAAACCCGGCACCCTGGAAGTGGTGGATCGGTTTATTCTGACCTGGACGGTCGGTGGAACGGACACTGCAGGGGGATTATGGAGTTTCTGCTGTCACTATATGGAGAAAAAGCCGGTGCCGACCGCGCCGGTGTATCCTGACAAGCCCCGTGACTGGACACCGTTCAAAACGGTCCGCTGGCCGGCGGAGGTGGCGCTCGAGTCCTCCACCGCCCCTGACGGCGAACAGCCATCCGTCACACACTAAACAGTCTTCACCGACGCTGTAAAATAACCCCTGGCGGCATCTGGCAAGGTTGCTTATCGGATACTGCCAGTCTGTTATCCATTGCCGTTACCTCTAAAACAGGAACCGCACCATGCCTGTCGATTTAAAAAACAGGCCTGATGTCAGCATCAGGCCTGCTGCCCTAAAATATGCCCGCTGGATGGTAGTGCTGATGATCCTGACTGGATTCAGTGTCGTCATTTCGCGTCTGGTGACGGGCAAAAGCCGGGGGGCCGCACACCGGCGGTCACGCTGAAGGTGGCATACGGCCGGACAGCCAGGATGCGGAAAATAAACTGGGCATGACCCTTAACGCGACGCAGGGATAAGATAATGGGCAAAATTAAAAGGCGGCTGAAGAAACAGGCAGAGCGAGCGGAAAGGAATCGGCCCCCGCGCTCACGGCTGGACCATCCGGTTGAGGGCTGGACAGGGGATATGCCGGACAAGGCAGAGGACTGCGGCTTTCCCCCGAGGCTTATCTGGGTGAATGAGCTTAACGATGTGTGGATGGAGACCCCGCGTTATGTGAATTTTGGCTGGGGTGGGCAGTGGTTAGCTTTGTTAATAATATCAATCCCTTATTTTGGTTATATTTTTCTGACATTTAGTGTCATTTCTAACAAACTTGTATTTTCATCGTTTTTGGCTTGCACTGTAGTATTAGGCGTTGTGGTTATTTATTTTTATAAATCAGTGCTCCTCGAACCACGTGGAGCGCCCGTTCGCTTCAATCGCAAGCGACAGAAAGTCTATGTCTACGAATTCCAGAAAAGTTTCTGGCCGTGGAAGCGCTGGCATCCGGTGATTAAGATATTTGATTGGAAAGACATTCATGGTGAGTGGGTGATGCGGCGGGCGCACGCCGACTGGGGGCACCGTATCTACTGCGCGGTCTGTAAACCCGGCACCCTGGAAGTGGTGGATCGGTTTATTCTGACCTGGACGGTCGGTGGAACGGACACGGCAGGGGGATTATGGAGTTTCTGCTGTCACTATATGGAGAAAAAGCCGGTGCCGACCGTGCCGGTGTATCCTGACAAGCCCCGCGACTGGACGCCGTTCAAAACGGTCCGCTGGCCGGCGGAGGTGGCGATCGAGTCCTCCACCGCACCTGACAGCGAACCGCCATCCGTCACACACTAAAGAGTATTAATCGACGCTGTAAAATAACCCCCTGTGGCATCTGGCAAGGTCGCTTATCGGATCCTGCCAGTCTGTTATCCATTGCCGTTACCTCTAAAACAAGAACCACACTATGCCTGTCGATTTAAAAAACATGCCTGATGTCAGCATCAAGCCTGCACCCCCAAAATTTGCCCGCTGGATGGTAGTGCTGATGATCCTGACTGGATTCAGTGTCGTCATTTCCCGTCTGGTGACGGGAAAAAATAACGTGTTGCTGACCGTGGTGTTGCCCGCGATAGTGCTTGGAGGGTTGCTGTTTATTTTGTTCGTGATTTATCTGCTGCGTGCAATTTCCGCCAATGCCCGGGACAGGGAGCGGGAACAGACGATCCTCAAGGAGGTTCGCCGGGGCAGACGTGCGTTGCAAATTCTGGCGGCTGAATGCTGCACGGCACACTCCTCTGTGGGTAAACCGTTCACGGCCATTGGCAGCAATCTTGTGAAAAATGAGAATGTCTTTTATCCCCAGCTATCCTGGCGCGGGGAGGAAGATATCCGTCTGAGTCAGATAGCCCGTGCCGGGGGAGCTAAAGAAGAACAGCATCTTCAGGCATTATTCAGGGCTCTAACCCGCAAACTGGCGCAGTCGCTGTCTTTACTGCCAGCAGAGCAGCCCGTAATGGTATTTCTGGAGCATTCCTCATCTTTACCTGAAGAGAAAGCGTTCGCGTTTTTTTGGGATGCCTGGCAACAGTCAGGTGTTCAGCAACCGGTTTCCAGCCTCGCCGGGAGTGGTGCGCAAGTTATTGATGACTGGCTCGACCATTATACCCGTAGCGAGGCTGTTCTTCTGGTGGTGTCATGGCAGTACGCGCCGCTCAATACGCCGATGTCTGCTGAGGCGATAAGTGGCCTGTTATTGGGTAATCGCCTGACACAGGGCATCCTTCCGCCGCTGGCCTTCCTGCACCGCCCGGAGTCCGGAGAAGGAGAACCTGATGCGTTGCACTATGCCATTACCCGAGCACTCGACTGGGTGCCGGTTAACGCCGAAAAGCCGGAGCACCTGTGGCTCAGTGGGGTGGATGCTGAAACCGAGGCTCATGCCATGCTGATGAAAGGCATTGGTGCCGCAGGCCTGGAAAATATCGACCCGCTGACGGGGTTTCATAATTTTAATGATTTTCTGGGTAATCCTGGTAACGCATCACTCTGGCTTGCTGTGGCCGGTGCCACACAATCAATACATCAACAACCGGCGTATCACTTACTGATTAGTCGCGATCAACAAACTGGAATGGTCTGGAATATGGTTGTATCCCCTGTGAATTCCGCTAAGGAGGGCAAAGCATGAGGCGCTTCTTCTTACTGTTAAAAAAACCGGAAATTTTGTTCTGGCTTGTGGTATTAGCTGCACTGGTTTGCAGTCTTATCCTGGTGGGTATCGTTTACTGGCAGCCTGAAAAACTTCAACTCATCAGGGATACTCCAGCCTGGTATGGCTGGTTGAGTGGTTCTGTGGCAGCAAGTATTGCTCTGGCCATAACTGGAGTATTTCTTTTCTTTGGTGCGCGCACTGAAGGTAAACGCAGTTTCAGTAAAGAACGGCAACATGCGCAGGGTGATGATGTTAAGACACCGCCAAAGGAAGATGCTACGTCTATATCGGTTGCCGTGTCTGGCTGCCAACAGCTCCGCGCCTACCTTCGCCGCCGCTACCATATCTTCTGGCACCATAAAGTCAGCCTTCTGCTGGTCACCGGCGATGAAGCTGCAATCGAACAACTGGTACCCGGACTGCAGGAAAACCAGTGGCTTGAAGGCAACCGTACCGTGCTAATTTACGGCGGCAGTCTGACCACTGAACCGGACACAGAAAAATATACCGCGCTACGCAAACTGCGTCGCGGGCGTCCACTGGACGGTATTGTCCGCGTCATGCCGCAGTCGCTTAATTTGACCCCACAAATTAGCGACAACGATTTACGCGGACTGGAAAACATCAGTGAACTGCTGCGCTATTCCGCCCCGGTCTGGTTGTGGCAGCTGTGTGACAGCAAGTGGTCGCAGGCAAAACGCACAGAACAGACGGTAGGGGCCAGTTTCCCGCCGCGTGCTAAACCTGACGATATTACCCGCCAGCTTGAGCTGCTGCTGCCGGCCCTGCGAACGCAGGGGGTGAGTCAGGTCGCTGAGAACAACGGCCACGACTTCCTGCTACGCCTGGGCCAGTACCTCAAAGACGGCGGTATCGCCCGCTGGACTCAGCAACTGGTGCCATGGCTGCCTGTCTCACAGCAGCGCGTTCCGCTGCGTGGTCTGATGTTCAGCCTGCCGGAGAATAAACCCGCCGCTATCGCAGGAGAAACAGCCGGAGCCACACCTGCCGATGCTGAGAAATATATCCCTGAATCACAACGCCATGCGCTGACCCTGCCGGTGACCTGGCAGGGGATCGTGAATGACTGTACCCGCGTGCGTGGCCGCCGGGTCGGCATGGCGTGGGAACGGACAGCCGCCTGGGCACTGATGGCCGTTGTCGGGGTCTGGGCCGCGGGGATGCTGCTGTCATTCGCGGTTAATCGCCAGCAGATCATATCCATTGCCGGGCAGGCACATGCCCTGGTGGAGCACCCCGCGGTATCGGATCATCAACTGACGGCCCTGCATACCCTACGCAATGATGCCGGTCACCTGCAGTACCATGCCATGAACGGCGCTCCCTGGTATCAGCGTTTCGGCCTGGACCATAACTCGCAGCTGTTCGATGCCATGCTCCCCTGGTACGGCGTGGCGAACAACTACCTGATTCGTGACCCGGCAAACGTTGCCCTGACGCAAAAGCTCATCGCGCTGGCACACTCAGCTCCCAATAGTGAACAGCGGGCACAATTGTCAAAGCCGGGCTATGACCAGCTGAAAGCCTGGCTGATGATGTCCCGCCCGGATAAGGCTGACGGGGCGTTTTATGCTCAGACCATGAAAGCCGTGCAGCCGACACGCGCAGGTATCTCAACCGGGTTGTGGCAGAGCCTGTCACCGGATTTGTGGGCTTTCTATATCAGTACGCTGCCCCGGCAGCCCCGGTGGGGGATCACCCAGGACGCTGCTCTGGTCAGCCAGAGTCGCCAGGTATTGTTGCAGCAGATTGGCCGCCGCAACGCGGAAAGCACGCTGTATGAAAACATGCTCAAATCCGTGCGCCGTAATTTTGCTGATGTGTCTCTGGAAGACATGACCAGCGGCACCGACGCGCGCCGGCTGTTTTCAACCCGCGAGGTGGTGCCTGGCATGTTCACCCGTCAGGCCTGGGAAGGGGAGATCCGGCAGGCTATTGAGAAGGTCGCCAGTTCGCGCCGGGATGAAATCGACTGGGTACTGAGTGACAGTCGGGCATCCGTCTCCTCTGAACTGTTGCCGGAGGCACTGAAAGCGCGTCTGACACAACGCTACTTCAATGATTTTGCCGGCAGCTGGCTGGCGTTTCTCAACAGCCTTCACTGGAATCAGGCAAACACGATTGCCGAGGTTATCGACCAGTTCACGCTGATGAGTGATGCACGCCAGTCGCCACTGATTGCCCTGATGAATACGGTCGCCTGGCAAGGGCAGACCGGGCAGCAAAGCGGGGGGCTGTCTGACTCGATCATCAAATCAGCCAGGGATCTGGTGGGCAGGAAAGACAACCCCGCGACTGACCTGTCTGCTTTGGGCGCTCAGGGGCCACTGGATGAAACCTTTGGCCCGTTGCTTCAGCTGCTGGGTAAAAATACAGGCAGTAACGTCATGTCGGCAGACGACTCGCTGAGTCTGCAGACGTATCTGACCCGAATGACGCGTGTGCGTCTGCGCCTGCAGCAGGTGGTCAGCTCCCCCGATCCCCAGGAGATGATGCAGACCCTGGCGCAAACGGTATTCCAGGGCAAAAGCATCGATCTGACTGATACCCAACAATACGGCAGTCTGATTGCGGCGAGCCTCGGTGAAGAGTGGAACGGGTTTGGGAACACGATGTTTGTGCAGCCCCTGACCCAGGCCTGGGAAACGGTGCTTCAGCCGTCGGCCGCGAGCCTGAATGATAAATGGCGGCGTTCTGTGGTGGCGGGCTGGAACAGTGCCTTTGACGGGCGCTTCCCGTTTGCCGCGAGCAGGAGTGATGCTTCCCTGCCGATGCTGGCGGAGTTTATCCGTGGGGACAGTGGCCGTATTGAGCGCTTCCTGACAACGGAGCTCCGGGGAGTCCTGCACAAGGAGGGGAGCCAGTGGGTGCCGGATGACGTTAATACGCAGAAACTGCGCTTTAACCCGGCTTTCCTGAAGGCGATTAACCAGCTGAGTCAGCTGTCGGGCATTCTGTTTACTGACGGCGGGCAGGGCATCAGTTTTGAGCTGCAGGCGCTTCCTGTACCACAGGTGGTGGAAACCCGGCTGACCCTGGACGGACAAAAACTGCATTACTTTAACCAGATGGTTGACTGGCAGTCCTTCCGTTGGCCTGGGGAAACCTACAAACCCGGGACGATGCTGACCTGGACCTCAACCGATACGGGGGCACGTCTGTTCGGGGACTACAGTGGCACCTGGGGCTTTATTCGCTGGCTGGAGCAGGGCAAGCGTCAGCAGCTTGATCGCAGTCAGTGGATGCTGAGTTTCACCACCCCGGACCGGCAAACCCTGCAGTGGATCCTGCGTTCACAACTCGGGAAAGGTCCGCTGGCGCTGCTGGACCTGCACGGTTTTACGTTGCCGGATCAGATATTCAGTATCGACAGCGCGGCCACCACTCAGGCGCTGATGACCCGTGCCGGAAACAGTGACGTGGATAGCGTTGAATAATGCGCGCACTGAGGACTCTGGTCGCAGTCTGTCAGGCTGGCCAACGCTGCGGCAACAGGCGCAGCGTTGGCCCCCAGTGAAACCGACAAATTACGGTTTCAGTCTGAGATGGATTTGCTTCTGTCCGGTCTGATTGTGCTCGATTCGGCAAGCAGCACGGTATTTTGCGATTGAATAGTTGATAAACTCAGGATGTGAAAAATGGCGAAAGGTTATTATCTGGTAAAGGGTGACATGACCACCTGCGGTGGAAAAATTCTTGAAGGTGATCCGGCCGATACCATCATGGGGATCCCTGTTGCCCGGGAGCAGGAGAAGGTGACCTGCGGAAAACATACCGGGACTTACAAAATAGTGGGGCATATCCCGAGCAATAATGCCAACGGGCGAAAATATGCCGGTTCGCTTCATAGCTCAAGTAGTTGCCCCTGCGGTGCAAAATTTATCCCTTCCCGGCATGAACGTACTTACGGTGGATAATCGCACTACCGGTTATCGTGATATTTCTGGATCACAGGCTGAACATATTACAGGGCTCCGTTGTGCCCTGAACCCCAGGATAACAAAGTAACAATAAATATGGGCGACTGGAGTGCTTTATTCTGACAAGCACCGGACTGGACCCCGTTTAAAACCGTGATGAATGAATACCCGGGGCTGGGACGAGCTACCACGGAAGAAGAAAGCCATAGTCGAAAGGAGAACCGATCTCATCGTGTGAGTGAAATACCGAATGAACAGAAAAACTATATTATTGCGGGGGTGCATTTAAAAAGAATAGAAATCACAGTGAGTTATTCGCAATAAAACAACAAGAAAAAAACGTCTGGAATTAAAATCAGCAGAGGCGAAGCAGAAGGGGTATTTTCAGGAATGAACAATGTGACTATAAAAGATACCTCACACCTGTCCTTGTGGTTCCTTGAGTATTATCATTTATCTCTGAATGATCCGTTAAGTACGTCAGTTCTGTTTAATAAATAAATCGTTAATATATTAGTATGAATTGGTGTTATTTTTAATATCATCCTGTTCAGTGTTGTATGGTCTGCTTCATCATCACTCAACGATGCGGTGGATAGGTTTATTTATAAAGAGTGGGAGTCTGCTATAATGCTTTCAGTTGCAGTGTTACCATTCGGTTTTTCTATTAAAATACAGATTGTCAGCCTGCCAGCATTATTTAAAAAACCCAAGTTTGGTATGGCGATGGCAATAACAAGAACTGTTATAATGCTGCCATTAAGTCTGATTTTTATTCAGTTATGAAAAACACTGTAATAAATTTTTGTCATATTCAATCAACAATCCACTGATATTTCATTGGTGTTTAAATCGACTCGATTTACTCTGCAGGGCGTGCTGTTTATCTCTTTGGGGCCGTTTTTTTATCGGTGTGGGACTGTGTTGGTTAATTTTTGCGCCGGGCTGCTTATATTGTTTAATTCTTTTCGCTTTAACTTATCTTGTTCCTTTAGCGGATGTTCTTATTATTAAAAATAATCGTATAGTAAAATTACATGTGCAGTCTGTCGATATTGACAGGAAATATACCATTCATAAGAAGTTTATCGCAGAAGAAAATTACCAGACAACACTCAGTGATATTTTATCAAAATTAAATAAACAGGAATAAGTATAAAAGGTGTCATTCGCATTGGTGATCACACCATCGGTGGTCGTCAGGTCACTGGCAGAATCCGGAAAATGAAATTTAATGGCATGGGTGTGTCGCGTAAAGCTGGCCCGTCAGTTTTCCCGCATCGGGGCATCTCCCTTCCTGGCAGGTCAGCAGCCCCTCGGGCCCTTGTTACGACAGAGAACTCAGACATGGATAGGATGGAATAATGGCAACACTACAAAGCGTACTTCAGGCCTGTGGTACGGATGAAGAAACACTCCTGGGCAGAGCACAGTCGCACTGTGCTGACTGGGATCGCTGGCTGGAACCAATCAGTGGCGCTGATCCGGCCGGAGAGGATCCTGGGTACGATGATGATTTCCAGCGCATTCGGGAAGAGGTCAATAAGCTTTCTGGTATTGATACCGGCCTGATCTGCGCACTGGCGGAAAATCTACTGACCAGCACCTGTAAGGATCTCCGGGTCATCACTTTTTATATCTGGGCGCGACTCCATCAGGATGGTGAGGCCGGATTAGCTCAGGGGATCGAACTGCTTGCGGCGGCCCTTGAGCGGTTTGGTACTTCGCTGTATCCACGCCGTGATCGGGGGCGCAAAACTGCTCTGGAATGGTTGGGCAGCAGCCGGGTGACTGACAGCCTCTCTTTGTATCCGGAAGTCGACATGTCCGTCATGCAGCGTATTACAGGTGGCCTGCTGCTGGTGGAAAAGTCGTTGGCATTGTTTGACGACGATGCGCGCCCGGAGTTTGGCAGATTGTACCAGGCCCTGGATAATCGTCTGGCACAGAGCGGTGGTGCCAGTAGCCTGGTACCACAAACCAGCAGGGAGGAGCATGTCACCGCTATTCCTGCGTCTTCTGCGCCAGTGATGAGTACTGTCACGTCAGGGCGAGATTTACTCGATCAGGCCAAAGTACTGGCAAAATACCTTCGCGATCAGCCAGGCGGCTGGCTGGCCGGGCATCACCTGTTGAAAAGCGTCCGTTGGGACACACTCACAGAACTCCCGCCGCTGGATGCGTCCGGGCGCACGCGTCTGGTTCCACCGAAACCCGACAATAAGGCCCATCTTAAGCGACTGTATCTGCAGAAAAGCTGGTCTGAGCTACTGGAACATACAGACACGTTGCTGGCTCAGGGGGTAAATCACTTGTGGCTGGATGTGCAGTGGTACACCTGGCAGGCGCTGGAAAAACTTGGCCCGGACAGTGTACGTGCCGATATCGTCTGCCGTGACTTGAAGGGGTTACTGGCCCGTCTTCCGGGGCTGGAAGCACTGGCATTCAACGACGGTACACCTTTTGCGGACGAAGTGACACTGAGCTGGATTAACGAAAGCGTGCTGGATGATATGCCCGGATGGAAGGAAGAGCCGATATCAGCCGGGGGGACGGGCAGTGATGATGTGCTGATCCTGGAGCCTGAAGTATTGGCGAAAGCGGACAGTGACGGCATTGAGGCCGCACTCAGTTGGTTACAGACTCAGCCTGGGTATACTTCCACCCGTGAGCGGTGGCTGATGCGCCTGCTGATGGCCCGGGTGAGCGAGCAGTATGGTAAAAATGAAATGGCACTGCACCTGCTGGGCGAGCTCGACAGCAGTGCGGGGGCACTTACGCTTGAACAGTGGACACCCGGGCTGGTATTTGAAGTGAAAGCCCGCAGATTAAAGCTATTGCGGAGCAAGGCGGGGCGTAATGAAGCAGATAAAACGCGTCTGCAGCCTGAAATGGATGCATTGCTTTCCGGACTGATCTCGTTGGATCCTGCACGTGCAGCCGTATTGTGCGGGTGATCCCAGCCCACTTTCATGTAGCAACACTCCTTTAAGGAGCACGGCATCATGGCGGCTAATATCAATGTTCATCATCTGTAATAAAACCTTCATTTCTGCTTAAAAAATCAATGTATGAACCCGCTCCGTTTGACGGGTAAGCCCCTTTTTGTGTCAGCGATGGCAGTCAGCCACATCGCTCACCGGATAAGCGGGGTGGCATGCTTAATCACTCGCAGTTGTTGATTCTTTTCCGACAGGTATCCGAAAAAATAACGATGAAATGTCATCGTTCAACAGTGGTCCCGGTCATCTGGCCAGCAGGGTGAAGGGGATACAGCGGGTACCAGTACGTTGCCCCTGGCCCTTTAACGGACCTGTCAGGAAAGCTTTGGAAGGACTAACATCATGAATTTTCAGGATCAAGCCCTGGTTTATTTACTGGCAGGGTTGTTGGGTGTACTGATATGTGCCAGTGGCGTAGGTTTTATGATTGAAAAAGCCAGAGGCAGTTCACCCGTTATTATAAATATGAATACCCGTATCCGTACCTGGTGGGTGATGATCCTCCTCCTGGTGGCAGCGGTATGGGCTGGCCCCATTGGAGCCCCCCTGTTATTCGCGATAATATCACTGCTGGTGTTAAGGGAGAGTATCACGCTGAGACCAGCTTACCCCGGGGATCACGATGTATTATTCTGGTGTTTTTTTATTCTGCTGCCGCTGCAATATGTGCTGGTTGGTATGCAGTGGTACGGTGCCTTAGCCCTTTTTATTCCGGTTTATGCTTTTTTATTCATTCCCACACGAATCGCTCTGGCTGGTGATTCAAATAACTTTCTGGAAAGAAGCGCAAAAATACAATGGGGTATGATACTCGCGGTGTATTGCATCAGCCACATACCTGCTTTATTGATATTACCCATACCAGGATATGAGCATCAGAATATCAAGTTGTTGCTGTTCCTGATGATTGTCATACAGACTTCCGACGTTATGCAGTATGTTTTCGGCAATCTTATGGGGAAGCGCTCCCGTTCACCACGGCTGAACCCGAATAAAACGGTTGGCGGATTTATCGGCGGGCTCACCTTGGCGACCCTGACTGGGACCCTGCTCTGGTGGGTTACTCCTTTTGCCCCCTGGCAGGCGGCATTGATTTCATTGATGATAACGCTACTGGGATTTGCAGGCGGGCTCTGCATCTCTGCCATAAGACGAGAGCGTGGCGAAAAAAACGTGGGTACCACGAATAAAGGGCAAGGCGGTATGATTGATCGGATCGATTCCCTCTGCTTTGCTGCTCCCGTTTTTTTTCATTTCGTTCGTTTCTGGTTCACCTGATCCCCAACAGAGATTTACTCCTCAGACAGAGAAATTATGGATGACTTAACCCTGCGTTATTATGACGCTGAAATGCGCTACCTGCTGGAAGCGGGTGAAGAATTTGCCCGGGCTCACCCAGAGCAGGCGGCCATGCTTAATCTGGATAAAGCGGGCGCACGCGACCCGTATGTGGAACGTCTGTTCGAGGGCTTTGCCTTTCTGATGGGGCGGCTGCGAGAGAAACTCGATGATGACTTACCGGAACTGACCGAAGGGCTGGTCAGCCTGCTGTGGCCACATTATTTGCGTACCATTCCGTCGATGTCTGTGGTGGAGTTCACCCCCGACTGGCGCGAAATGAAGGAACAGATGCGCATCACCAAAGGCTTTGAGGTGAATTCGCGGCCGATCGGTGAGCAAGGCACCCGCTGTCGGTACACCACCACCAAAGAGATAATGCTCCAGCCGTTGTCACTGGAGCACGCCCGCCTGTCAACCGCACCCGACGGGCGTTCAGTCATCAGTCTGCGCTTTGCCTGTAGCCACCTTGCCGACTGGAGCCGTATCGACCTCAGCCAGCTCCCGCTCTACTTCAATGCTGACGCAGCACTGGGCTGTGCCATGCATGAGGCTTTCACCATGAATGTGGCCCGGATGTGGCTACGTCTGCCTGGTGATACGAGCGGAAGACCCTTTGACGGGTATTTTACCGCCCTCGGGTTCGGTGATAACGATGGCCTGTGGCCAGGGGGGGAAAGCAGTTTTAGTGGTTACCAGCTGTTACTGGAATATTTTACCTTCCGTGAGAAGTTCATGTTCACCGGCCTGTGTGGGCTGGAGAGCGTGGTTCTCCCGGCGTCGCTCCCCTGGTTTGAAATTGATGTCGTGCTGGCAGAACGCTGGGAGCATGACTTCAGCTTTACTGAAAAGCATCTGTGCCTGAACTGTGTGCCGGTCATCAACCTGTTTCCACTGGAATCTGACCCGCTGACGCTGGATTCCCTGCAAACCGAATACCTGCTGCGCCCGATGCGTATACAGGATGGGCATACTGAGATTTATACTGTGGATTCAGTGATGTCATCAAGCCAGCATACCTATGTGCCTTTTTCGAGTTTCCGCCACAAAGGCGGCATAATGCGTCACGGTGCACCGGAATATTACTACCACACCCGTGTCCGCCGTGGGCCGTCCGGGTTGTATAACACCTGGCTTATCCTCGGCGGTGAGGCTTTTGATAACCACAGAGTGCCGGAAGATGAAAGCCTGTCCCTGACGCTCACCGGCACCAATGGCCAGCTTCCCCGCCGTGCGCTGCAGAGTACGGTGCTTGACACCGTGATGAAAACCACCTCCACCCGTATCGGCGTGCGTAACCTGTGTGCACCGACCCTGCCTTGTTACCCGCCAGCACAGGATCGTTTTCACTGGCGTGTACTGAGCCATCTTGGCAGCGGTTTCCTGTCGATGATGGACAATGCTGATGTGCTGCGCGGCACCCTGGCGCTGTATGAATGGACGGACAGCGAGATGAACCGCCGTCGGCTGGAGGCCATACTCAATGTGACACACAGTGAAACGGAACGTTTCGAGCAGGGATATCTGGTGCGGGGCGTACAGATTGAAGTGACGCTGGACAGCCACGGCTTTGCTGGAAAAGGGGATATTTGTCTGTTTGGCGAAATGCTGAGTCGCTTTTTTGCACTTTACACTGATATCTATCTGTTTAATCGCCTGATTATCATTCTGCAACCAACCGGAGAACGCCTGGAATGGGAAGAGAAGCACAACCGCCGCATTCCCGGCTAACCCCGCGGCTGGAAGCCGACCTTCACCGCATTAACTTTTATCGTTTCTGTCAGTTACTGGAGAAGCGCAATCCGGGCAACCCCCTGATAGGGTCAACCAGCCATCCTGCCGACGATCCGGTTCGTTTTGCCCCACATCCGGGGATGGGGTTTCCAGCCAGTGAGCTGCAAGCCGTTGAATATGATGATGATGATCGTAAAGTACCGGTTATTCGTGCCACCTTTATGGGGATGTACGGTGTCGACTCCCCCCTGCCGACGGCCTATCTAGATGATATTACTCAGCGCCGTGAAGGGCATGAGGCACTGCAGGGATTTCTGGATATCTTCAGCCATCGTATCCTGACGCAGTTTTACCGCATCTGGCGGAAATACTCTTACCCGGCGAGCTTCGAGTCTGGCGGCAGCGACAGTATTTCCCAGTCACTACTGGGCCTGGTGGGGCTGGGTATCCCAGGTACTGCGCAGCACATTGCTACCCCGGTATCACGTTTTCTGTCACTGCTTGGCGTGCTGCAGCAACCCGGAAAAACTCAGGCAGGGATGCAGGCATTGGTCAGCCTGTTAGCCCCCGATACTCGGGTGCAAGTCAGTCCGTACTGCTTGCGTCCTGTAGCGATCCGCCAGCCTCTGGGTTTTTATGATGATCAGGACGTTATGCTGGATGGCAATATGCCCCTTGGTGATGAGGCGATGGATGCCAACAGTCAGTTGCTGGTTGCCTTGTCCACCGTAAACACGCAGGAGCTTCAGGGCTGGAAACCAGATGGCCTGCTATATCAGGATTTCCTGGTGATGCTACGGGTCTATCTGGGCTGGCGTTTTAAAGCAAAAATCACTCTGACCACCGAGACCCAATTTCTGGGTATTCCGCCACTGGGTGAAGGTCCCTACTGGCTGGGTATTAATGGCGTACTGGGAATGGACGATGATGATCTCCCGGGTGATATTCCCCCCACTTTTACGACGGTGCTGGGTTACTACACCGGGCTGAAGCCTGCAACATCACAACAAGGAAACCGACGTGTTACGTACAAGTTTGATTAAGACTGCGCGCTGGCTGATACCTCTGATGGTATTCGGCCTGGTGGGGTGTGGGGTGACACAAAGCGTCACGGATGGTACTCAATCGGTCTTCAATAGTCTCTTTTACAAAAAGGTTAAGATCCTGCGTCTGGATTTTACCGCGCGTGAAGAGCTGAACACTGACTCCCGCGAGAGTCACTCCCTGTCCGAGTCTGTAATCGTGCGAGTGTACCAGCTGAAAGATCGCAAGGCCTTCGATAATACGGTCTATCAGCAACTGCTCCAGGATGATGGCATGATGCTGAAAGCGGATCTGCTTGCCAGCCGTGATGTGGTAGTGAAACCTGGCGCAGATGTAAGCCTGGATATGCCGATGGAGGAAGACACGCAGTTTGTGGCGGTAGCTGGCTTTTTCAGACACCCTGATAGGGTGGCCAATACCTGGAAGCGGGTTATTGAACGTGAAATGCTCTTACCGGATAAGCCGCGCATCCTGGAAGCCGGTAATAACTATCTGACGCTGCAACCAATCAAGGACAACTGATGCCCCAGGAACACAATACCCCCTCATTATATGAAATACTGACCGGTAATTTCACCGGTGGACTTGCGCTTGATCAGGTTAACGAGCAGAACCAGGTCATCCTCTCGGTACTGGATAATATGCAACGCATTCTTAATTGCCGTGCTGGCACCCTGGCACATTTGCCGGATTATGGCCTGCCCGATATGACCAAAATCCTGCAAGGGATGCCGGGCACGGCCCATGAACTGATGGGCACCTTGTCGGCGGTATTGCTCAAGTATGAACCCCGTCTGGACAAGATAGCCGTTGTCCTGCTGGAACATGACGTCCCGGGTGAATTGCGCTATGCCATTGATGCCAGGCTGAAAGGTTTGGGCCTGGTGCGTTATGGCACCGAGTTCATGCCAGAAGGCCGGGTTTTATTGAGGCACCTTAAACAACAGCAGTACCTTGACTCGGCCACACACAGGTAAAGCCAGCCCCCATTCTGGTCAGTGTCAGACGGGTATCACCGTATTTCGCGATAAACCGAAGCCAGCACTCTCTCTTTATACGCTCAGATAGCGCTATAACGGTGACACATCGCCTCTTTAACCATCTGGCGACCGCTGGTTGCCTGCAACGAAGAAACGTTTTCGACAGGTTTGGCGAGCAGCCCCCCCGATTACACCCACTTTTTTTACCCTCAGGGATGACCCTTATGCATGATGTACAACCGAGGCCGGTAAAAACCGGCAGTGATCCCCGCACGCTACCCGACTATGTCGCCCTGCGTGAAGAACTGAGCAAACTGACACATCCCGCACGGCCGGATGTGAACTGGCATTATGTGGAAAAACTCTGTCTCTCGTTGTTTGAGCAAAATGGAGTGGAACTACAGACCGCGGCCTGGTACACGCAGGCGCGTACACAGCTGGCTGGGTTATTCGGCCTGAATGAAGGCCTGGCAATACTGGATGCCCTGATAAGTCACCAGTGGGGGGCTCTCTGGCCGCAGCCGGTTCACGCCCGTATAGAAATCCTCAGCAGCCTTAGCCAGCGCCTGCAACAGCGTTTGCGCACCCTGCCACTGAATTACAGTGACCTCAGTCAGTTGTACCGTGCGGAACAACTGCTTACCAGTCTGGGAACGGTGTTACAGCGCCTGGAGCTAAAACATCTGAGCCAGTTTGATGCCTTACGATCCATGATGCACAACAGTGCTATCCGGCTGGAAAACAGTAATGGCACATCTGATTCTGGGGGAGTCGTACCGTCGGGCATTCCGTTACCTGCCAGGCTAATCAATGGCACAGGGGTACCAGTGACTGATGACAATGTGGTTGACGGGGGGAATGTGTCACAAAGTACGGCAAAATGGGTGTATGTGGCGCAGCCGGAACTACAGTCCAGGGTGGAAGTACAGACAGTCGTACCCGACGGGGTAAAAAGATGGCCATCTTTTATTGCCGGCATGTGTACCATGCTGGTGATAAGCGCTGTTACCACGTGGGGGTGGCAGTATCTTCACCGTCCTGACCCGCTACAGACTCAGCTGCTGGCCTCACTGGCACCGTTACCAGTGCCACTCACGTCTGAGCAGCTGGATGTGTTGCGCCAGCACTCTCCGCTGTCACCAGCGATACTGACACAAACAGAGCAGCAGCTTACCCGACTGGATAAATTGCCACCTGACTGGAATATTGATTACAGCCAGCAGCTTCTGGAACAAGCTCAGGTGCTTTGGCCGGAAAAGGCCAGGCTTTTGACTCAGCAGTGGCGGCAACAACGTCATGCTGCCGCATTACCGGCTGAACAGCTGAATGACTGGCACACGGGAATGATGATACTAAAAAAACTGAGCGATCGGCTGAATGGGCTTGATGAAAAAAAGGGAAAATACATGACCGTCAGTGAGCTGAAGTCAGTGGTCTTCTCTGCCATGCAATCCTTTGATAAGTCCATACCGGCGGAAGAACAACTGCGCATATTGGCACAAACCCCTGCCGGTGAGGCACTGCCTGCCGCTGCCAGGGCGCAGCTGGAGATGCACCTGCAGCAGTTGACCGCCCGTTATGCTGAAATAAAACAGCCTGCTTCAAAGTAATCTTTATGGCACCTAATGACGGTGCCATCCCTGTTTTTCGGGGGCAAGGACCAGGGCTTGTTATAACAGGACTGCCGGAAGAAGACGGGCCCTGAATCTGCTGGTGGCACTGAATCCCGTTCTTCACTAACCGACCATAATCGGGTACTGATTGGTTATCCCCCTTCGGGGGGTTAACGGGTTACCTTTCGGCCGACAAGCCTAAAGATTATATTCTTATAACCTAGATTAATAGGTTATTTAGCCGTTATCTACAAGCCAGGCGTAATAGTTTAACATCAAGTAAAACAAACTGTTCCAGGGCAGAAGTATCATGCTCAGTCAAAGGGGGAACGATATCAACTGACTGTCATTGATATCTCTACCTGTTAGTAGAGAGCGGTTTTATGTCTGTCTGTGACGTCAGGCGAGGGCATTCTTTGATACCGCGTCCACGGTGCCGGCGATGTGTTCACCAGGGATGATGGGAGACCGGGCAGGAACAAAGGACGCTGTGAACGGGCTGTTGCCATTTAAGAAGAAAGTAACCAGCGAATTTATATATCGAAATTTTTCACAGCTTACAACGTTGCTTCGTAATATGATGAGGTTCCTGTTAAACCGTTATCATGGCTTACTGCGACAAAGCATTCTGAAAGATGCTGAACTGTTGGCAGTGTGACCAGTGAACTGACCGCGTAACTATCAGAAATATAAACAGCTGCATTCTGTTGGCTACATTGAGAATATCAATATAGCTTTCGTGAATTTGTTATCCATGTCTTATAGAAAAATTTATAAAAAAAGCAGTTGGAGAGGTTTATGCCTAAATTGAATAAAAACATGAAACTTCATGACTTGGTGGTGATGGGGTTACTGTTTATTGGACCTGCAGCACCGGTTGGTTTGTTCGGTGTGCTCGATGCAACCAGCGATGGCGCGGTAACATTAGTCTATCTGGTTGCCACCTTGATCATGGGGTTCACTGCATTATCCTATGCCCGAATGGCTAACGAATTACCCAATGCGGGTGCGGTGTATGCTTATTGTTCGGCAGGTATTCATCCCAAGGTGGGGTTCTTAGTCGGCTGGCTGCTGTTCCTGGACTATATGCTGATACCGGCAGTGGCCTATTTGTTCAGCGGGATTTCGCTGAACTCTATTATGCCAGATATCCCGGTATGGGCCTGGACGAGTGTGGCCGTGATAGTTACGGTAGCGCTTAATCTTATCGGGATCAAAAAATCGGCTAAATTCACTTTAGCGATACTGATTATTGAAATTGTGGTACTGGCGATAGTACTGGCGGCTGGCATTTATATGCTTATTTCCGTTGGCCCACAACGAGATTTACTTGAGCCTTTTGTCGGTGGCATTGATTTCACGTGGGGCAACCTTTTTGGTGCGGTCTCGATAGCTGTCTTGTCTTATTTAGGTTTTGACGCCATTGCGACTTTCTCTGAAGAGCATCATGAGCGCCGTAGCGCGATAGGTACCGCGATTATCGTTTGTTTGTTCCTCGCGGGTGGACTTTTCATGTTGCAAACCTATGTTGGTGCACTGTTAAGTCCACATTCGGCGGAATATTTCCGTTCACACCCCCAAGAACAGGGCGCCGCTTTTTACACTATCGTGAACAGCCAGCTTGGTGTATGGATTGGTGTGGCGCTGGCGGTAATGAAAGGTGTTGGCGCGGCGTTTGCTGCGATGGTAGGGCAGGCTGCTGCCGGGCGGTTATTATTTAGTATGTCGCGTGATGGGCGCTTGCCTAAAATCTTCGCCACAGTCGGTAAAGATAGCGGCGTGCCAACAGCAGCCCTTATTTTTACCGCTTTATTTAATATGGTTCTCGCTGTGATTGCTGGATTATCTGATGATGGCTTAGGGACACTGGTTTCTTTTGTTGATGTGGGAGCCTTAAGTGCCTTTATCATGTTGCATATCGCTGTTATTGGTTATTTTAAGATCAAAAAACAGCGTACAGGTGCGACGGCATTCTTCTTCGATATCGTGATGCCTTGCGTTGGCATACTTATTTTGTTGCCTGTTTTATTTCATATCAAAACCAGTGCCCAGGTTGTTGGCGTTATCTGGCTGGCGATAGGGATTCTGGTATTACAGCTGGGTAAAAACAATGCCAATTTGGCATGGCTGAATAACCAGCAAGAGAAATAATTCCCTGTGGAGATAGTCCCGTTTTAAGTCAGCACCGTTCTGCTTGCTTGACGGGCTATCCTCCCCCCAGTGATTCAAACGGCGCGATAATTACAGGCTATCAGTGATATCCTGATGTTATCTGAGGCAAAATAACCACAAAGCGGGAGACAATGGGGATATGGATAAAGCGCAACACTTAAAAAATGTCACGGAGAAAGCGCGGGCACTTATGGAGCGTGACAATATTGATGCTGTCGTGGTAACCACGCCAGATAACTTTTGTCATGTAACTGGTTTTCCTAGTTTTTTCATGTATACCTTTCGCCATACTGGTGCTGCTCTTGCCGTTATTTTCCGCGATGAGAAACTGCCTTCACTTATCATCATGAATGAGTTTGAAGCGGCGGGATTATCATTTGAGCTACCGAATTATGAAGTTAAAACTTTCCCCGTTTGGGTGGATGTTGATGATCCCTTCAACCCTGAAAGAACGGTGAAAGAGCGCCCTATTGGGCCACCACTCGATGCTGTGTTCGGTTTATTGAAATCTGCATTTTCAGATGCGGGTGTTTTGAATAAAACCATTGCTATTGAACTCATGGCAATGAGTTATGGTGGTAGAACGACGATGGATAAAGTGATGCCCGGATTAAATCTGGTGGATTCCACGTCTTTCTTTAATGCATTACGTATGATCAAAAGTCCCTGGGAAGTGGATTTTTTACGTAAAAGTGCTCAAATCACTGAATATGGTATCACGGAGGCTTTCAGTGCGATTAAGGCGGGTTGTTCTGCCTGGGATTTAACCGCTGCTTATAAAGCGGCAGTGATGCAGCACCCTGACACCAACTATTCACGTTTCCACTTGATCTCAGTCGGTGATGATTTTTCTCCTAAGTTGTTGCCGAGTCGCAAGCCTGTTCAGGCAGGGGATTTAATTAAATTTGACTGTGGTGTGGATGTTGCCGGGTATGGTGCGGATCTTGCGCGTACCGTGGTCTTTGGTGAACCCACAGCGATGGCACAGCGCATTTATGATACGATTTTACTTGGGCATAATCATATGCTTAGTATGATTGGTCCTGGCGTAAAATTAAGCGATGTATTCAATGACACAATGAGCACAATCAAAGCGCATGGCTTGCCTTATTATAACCGGGGTCATTTAGGGCATGGTGATGGTCTTTTCCTCGGGCTCGAAGAAGCCCCCTTTATTAGCAGCACGGCGACCGAACACTTTGAGCCCGGTATGGTGTTTAGTGTTGAAACCCCGTATTACGGGATAGGTGTCGGGGCTATCATGCTTGAGGATATGTTACTCATTACCGATAATGGTTATGAGCTTTTTAGCAAGCTACCACGTGAATTGCGGCGTTTTGAATAAGAGTCAGAGTCTGTTGGATACTGAGCCGTTGTGTAATGGTGGGGGGCACCCTGATCACCCAGCGGCAAGGCCGATGCCCGGAATGACTGATGATAAGGCCCTTATTCATGGTGACAACCCCTATCTGGCCTGCCGATAAACAATAGGGCAGGCGCAGATCTCTGTCCGAATCTCACCCCGCTGACCTGTGGTAACGCCAGGACAGGGGGGGCAAACACACTATTCAGCCCGCCATTGTTACTCCCAATTCCATGTCACATTAAGCCCGATTCCGTAGTTACGACCCGGCGCGGGTTCATAGTAACGATTCATACCTTCATTCACTATCACGGAGCCCACATAATGGCGATCGAATAAATTATCGATCCGGCCAAAGAGATCCATTTCTATCTGATTAAATGACCACTTATAGCCGCTGCTCAGACCAACAGTCGTCCAGGCTGGGGCCTTCGCACTATTTTGGTCATTGGCCATAATGTCACCCATATAACGGATATCACTGCCCGCATACCAGCCTTGTTCCGGCGCATAGCTATAGGATACATAAGCCATATTACGTGCTATGCCGGGAATACGGTTACCATTGCAGTTGGTATCCTGGCAAACATCAGTGAGATACTCGGCCTTGAGCCAAGTCCAGGCTGCTTTTAAACTCCAGTTTTCATCAAACTGTTGATCCAAAGCCAGTTCTGTACCCTGACGACGAGTTTTCCCCGCATTCTTGTAACTGGTTCTTCCGCCGATATTGCCCGCGGAAACTATTTCGTTGTCGGTATTGGTTTCAAACAGGGTAAGGCTGACTAACCCATTGCCCAAACGTGCCTTACTGCCAATCTCAACGGTGTTACTGGTCGCTGGTTGTAGGTTTATGTTCAGACCACTTTTATCGTCCGGGCGATAAGAAAGCTCGTTAATGGTCGGTGTTTCAAACCCACGGCCAGCGGACAGATAGACATTCCATGCGTCTGTGAGTGCGTAGCGTACTGCGCCGACTGGCAGCAATTTGTGATAACGGGTACTTCCACTGTCATCACCATTTTTCGGTGTAATGTAGAAATCATGTGAGTCAAACCATACAGAGCTGTAGCGCAGCCCGGCATCTAACTCGAGTCTGTCAGTCAGCTGCCATTGAGTCTGCAGATAGGGGTCAAGATTCCACATGGTATTACGCTCGTTGCGGCGTAAGTCCCCTTTTACCCCGTAGGCCGGCGTGCTGTTGATCAGGACGAAGTTTTCATACCCTTTCCTGCTCTCAGTCATATTTTCATAATCAAGCCCGGTGCTGAAGGTCACGGGGACCCCAACATTTCCTTGATGGGTCCAGCGGGTATCAACGCCCTGATAGTGGCGAGTGAGGGCGATAACCCCCCCTGCATGGGCTGGCTTTATTTGCTGAATATTCGCTGGTATTGACTGATATTGTGTCGTATTACGTTCACCGGCATAAGCCATGATACTGAGATCATCTTGCTCGCTGAGTTGGCGTTCATAACGCAGGCCCATTTGCGTCTGACGGGTTTTTTTACGGGTATTGTACTGTTCTCCTCGCGGAGACTGGCGAGGATTATCATGCCACTCTTGTGAAGTTAGCCCGCCAGCATCATCCGCTTTAATATCAACGCTATTAAGTAACAGTGTGAGTTTACTCACTTCATCGAGTTGAAAACCGAGTTTGGCGTTGGCTAAATTTTTCCGTGCTGCGCTGTGCTCACGATAGCCCTGTGTAGTGAAACGGTTCGTTGACACAACGTAGTCCATATTGCCAGCATGACCGCTTTCTGCCGTAGCGCCGCTGGCTTTCAGACCATAGTGCCAACTGTCTGAGCTGCCGTAGTAGCTGCTGGCCTCTATGGACGGAGGGGCTTTACCTGTTTGTGTAGAAACATTGATTACGCCGCCAGATGCATTGCCATAAAGCACGGAAAAAGGGCCGCGCAGTACGTCAATGCTGTTAATGCTGTTAATATCAATATTGGACGTTTGACCTTGTCCATCAGGCATGGTGGAAGGGATCCCGTCGACATAAATACGCAACCCACGCACACCGAAAGTCGATCGGGCACCAAATCCTCGAACAGAGAGTTGTAAATCTTGGGCATAGTTCTGTCGGTTTTGAATTTGTAAACCAGGGACAGCGTTTAATGACTCAGACAAATTAACGCGTGGCGCGGCAAAACGCATATCGTCGCCATCAATGACACTTACCGCCGCTGGTGTATCCAGTTCTGAAACCGGGGCTGGTTTTGCACTGATAACCAGGATTTGCTCGGCGGCTGAGGCGGGAGGCAGTGCACCAAGGCAGGAGAATGTTAAGGCAGATACTACCATTTGGTGCTTACAAACAATTTTCATTACAGCAGCTCGGAAAACAGCATAAAGATTATATGATACTGTGTTAAATATTTTCTACCATTGTTAGATTTTGTCATCCCTTCCCGGAGGTCAGTGAAAATGCCGATAACCGACGGGCAGGACGACACCTGTGTTACCCGAAGGTCTTTTCAGCACGTCTTTACACGGCCGGGATCGCTTTTTGATCTGATACCGGAGTGGCTTGCTATTTAAAATCGTTAATTCCGTGTCTGGGATACGAGTTAACCCATTATTCTGCAATGATATTCTTATTTTAAATCATCATAACGCGTTGTTTAAAAATATGCGTTCAGCCAACCGAGCCTTGCCACGTCATCTCACGGCAATCCCCAATTTGAGTGAATGATAATTATTATTTACTAAAAAAAATTACGATCTTGTTACTGGTAGACATAAAATATATGTTCTGTTGAAAGAAAATGAGTTATTGAAAATGAAACATGACACGATATCTAAGCAGAAAGGAATGCGAGCCTGGTGCATACTCCTTGGGCTGATTATCCTGCTCGTCTCGTTGTACTATATTATTGGCGGCATTAAATTACTCTCTTTGGGTGGCAGTAGCTATTTTGCAGGCACTGGTATTCTAATGCTGCTGTCCGCCATTCAGCTATTTCGCCGTAAATCGTCCGCTGTTTCCTTGTTTGCTGTTGCCTTTATTGTGACAGTGATTTGGTCTCTCTATGATGCGGGCATGGAATTTTGGCCTTTAGTTGCCCGTTTGATGGTTCCCGCGGGTTTAATGCTTATCCTGCTGTTGACATTACCAGCCCTACGTTTACGGCAAGGGAAAACGGCTTTGCGTACACCGGCATATGCGTCAAGTGCGGTGATTGTGATAGGCATGGTTGTAACGTTTTGGCAAATGTTTGTACCACATCCGACGGTTGACGAAGGTAAACCTCTGGCTATTGAACCCATTAAGCCGGGTACAGAGCATACGGAATGGTCAAACTACGGAAATACTCCTGGCGGTAATCGCTTCGTCGCGCAGACCCAGATCAATCGTGATAACGTCAAGGATCTAAAAGTAGCCTGGACTTATCATACGGGTGATACGCCAATCAGCCCCGGGGGAAATGGGGCTGAGGACCAGCAAACGCCTCTGCAAATAGGTAACACGCTCTATTTTTGTACCCCGCATAATAATGTCATTGCGGTTGAGGCTGACACCGGCAAGACAATCTGGAAGCAGGAAATCAATGCTGAGAGCCAGGTATGGAATCGCTGTCGTGGGCTGGCATGGTTTGATGCGACAAAACCTGTAGAGCAGCCAACGAAACCAGGTTCAACACCTGTTGATCAGGTGACTCTGCAGCCGGGTGATACCTGTCAGCGCCGTATTCTGATGAATACAATTGATGCGCGTCTGATCGCGCTCAATGCAGATACCGGTGAGTTTTGTCATTTCTTTGGTGACAATGGTCAGGTTGACTTAAAAGCGGGCCTCGGGGATGCGCCTGATCCGCAGTACCAGCTAACTTCTGCCCCAACCGTTGCTGGAACCACTGTGGTGGTCGGTGGTCGTGTTGCGGATAACGTCCAGACTGATATGCCTGGGGGCGTGTTACGTGGATTTGATGTGGTCAGCGGAAAAATGCGTTGGGCATTTGATCCAGGCCGCAATGATCCCACCCTCAATACGCTGGAATCCGGGCAAACTTATGTACGCAGTACCCCGAATTCCTGGGCACCTATGTCGTATGATCCAGAGATGAATACGGTATTCATCCCGATGGGTAGCTCTTCTGTTGACCTGTGGGGTGCAGATCGTACTAAACTTGATCATAAGTATGGTGCATCCGTTCTGGCTCTTGATGCAACAACAGGTAAAGAAAAGTGGGTGTATCAGACTGTTCATAACGATTTGTGGGATTTCGATTTGCCCATGCAGCCTAGCCTGGTCGATTTTCCAATGGACGATGGTTCGACAAGACCGGCCGTGGTGATTGGCGGTAAAACCGGCATGATCTGGGTACTTGATCGTGAAACGGGTAAACCGTTAACCAAAGTTGAAGAAAAACCTATCAAAAAAGGTAGCATTCCTGGTGAGCAGTATACTGCCACACAGCCGTTCTCCGTCGGCATGCCACAGATAGGCAACCAGACGATGACAGAATCCGATATGTGGGGGGCCACGCCGTTTGACCTGCTAGCCTGCCGAATTGGGTTTAAGTCCATGCGTTATGATGGCCTGTTTACTGTACCGGATACTGATGTATCCCTCAGTTTTCCTGGGTCGTTAGGTGGCATGAACTGGGGAGGCATCTCATTTGATCCTACGCATCAGTACATGTTTGTTAACGATATGCGCCTGGGACTCTGGGTGCAGATGGTACCGTCGGATAATGAAAATACCGCAGCCAGCAATGGTGGCGAATCGGTGAATACGGGCATGGGGGCTGTTCCCCTGAAAGGGACACCGTACAGCGTCAATAAAAACCGCTTTATGTCACCTTTAGGCATTCCTTGCCAGAAACCACCGTTTGGTTCACTGTCAGCAATCGATATGAAAACCAAGAAGGTTGTTTGGCAGGTACCTGTTGGTACGGTTCAGGATACCGGGCCATTTGGCATCAAAATGAAAGCACAGATGCCTGTTGGTATGCCGACACTTGGCGGTACGTTAGCGACGCAGGGTGGCCTGGTCTTTATTGCCGGTACCCAGGATTACTATTTACGCGCCTATGACAGTGCCACCGGGAAAGAAGTCTGGAAAGCGCGTTTACCTGTGGGTTCCCAAGGGGGACCAATCAGTTATATTTCACCAAAAAATGGTAAACAATATATTCTGATTTCAGCAGGTGGTGCTCGCCAGTCTCCTGATCGTGGCGATTATGTAATTGCTTATGCCTTAGACTGAGTCGTAAGGTTTTGAGTCAAATCCTCCCCAGTCAATCTGGCTGGGGGGGATTTTTTATATGTTGGCCTCAATATCTTTTCGTTATCTCCCCACATACGCCTGTCTAAAGATCTTCCGGTATTTTCCTTATGCCTCTGGAATCGATCACCGCAGGTAAAGCCCGATTAACTGAAGAGCAGATCCTCGATCCGGGTCTTGAGTGGCGTGTACTGCAGGACGCGTCCGCTGAGAAGGACGGTATTCTACGCGATGGGATTATCGGATCATGCTGGCGCAATCTGCCATGGGCGAACGCTATCCGCGAGAGGGATTAAAAAAAACAGCAGGCAAAGTCACGCCCGGGGGCTAAAGCTGAATATTTCCATAAGGGGGAGTGCCACCTTTCGGTGTATAACGCACACCATTGGCGATTAACTAGCGTCGGTCGACAATATACTGGATGGGTAGGGTAACGGTATCACTGAACTTAAAAACAGGCGGGATATCGGTATATCACTCTGAACTGTGGTCAGCAGGATTCTGGTGTCCCCTGCAGGAATCGAACCTGCAACTAGCCCTTAGGAGGGGCTTGTTATATCCATTTAACTAAGAGGACGTTACAGCACCTGGTGTGCCTGAATCTCGTTAATGCGCGCCGATGGTACCGTAATGGCCTGTGTTTCTTCAAGCATTTATAATGCTTCATTGCGTTTTTGAAGGCATAGATTGCGTTTTTTGTTGTTTAATTGAACGGCTGCATTTTCATTGATTTTTTTTTAAACAAATAACTGATCAGCTGAAGGGGCATGATGTGGATTGATGCTGGATGATACTCCGAGCTGTCGGTATAGTATCCCGTAGCGCAGCAATGGGAACAAAATCGAGTCTGTATCCTGATAAACTGTTGCTGAAAAAGAATAGGCGTGGCCTGTCGGTATTGAGGTTGTTTCTTGATTGAAACAGCTGTGGTGGCCCTGATATTTTTTTAGCCCCTCTGGGCGTGCATGATATTGAAAGCGTAGATTAACAACAACTGGAGACGCTTATGAATTTCCGCCTGACCGGACTGGCATTGACAACAACCTTGTTGCTAGGGTGTGCTGGCTCGGCTGACAAACAACCACAAGAGCGTTCTGATCCGCTGGAAGGGTTCAACCGTACCATGTTCAACTTCAATATGAATGTGTTAGATCCCTATATTGTGCGACCAGTTGCCGTGGCATGGCGGGATTATGTTCCTCAGCCAGCACGTAATGGTTTAAGCAATTTCACCAGCAACCTGGAAGAGCCAGCCTCAATGGTGAACTACTTTGCCCAGGGAAATATTTATCAGGGTATGGTGCATTTCACGCGTTTCTTCCTTAATACCTTGCTGGGGATGGGGGGCTTTATTGACGTTGCGAGTATGGCGAACCCTAAACTTGAACGAACCTACCCGATGCGTTTTGGTACAACCCTTGGGCACTATGGTGTGGGTTACGGCCCCTACATTATGCTGCCAGGATACGGTAGCTTCACTTTCCGGGAAGACGGTGGTGAGTATGCTGACACCCTGTATCCGGTGCTTTCCTGGCTGACCTGGCCAATGTCGATTGGTAAATGGACTCTGGAAGGGATTGAAACACGGGCACGTTTGCTGGACAGCGATGGGCTACTGCGCCAGTCCTCTGATCCTTATATTTTGGTGCGTGAAGCGTACTTCCAGCGTTACGATTTCCTGGCAAATGGTGGGCAGTTGAAGCCAGAGGTGAATCCAAACGCGGCAGCGATTCAGGATGATTTGCAGGATATTGATTCGCCTTAGTTCTTTGATGATAAAAAAACAGGCGAACTTAGGTTCGCCTGTTTTTTTATCAAGAGGGTGCTGACTAGAAAGAGTAATTAAAGTTAGTGCCATAAAGCCAGGCTTTACCTTCAGAGCGGAAGCTGTAAGGACCCTCTTTAATTTCAACGTGTTTGCCATGCATGTAAGAGACTCCGATATCAATCGATGCATCTTTATTGAAGGCATAGGTGGTTCCGGCACTGAGCCAGAAACGATCCTGGTCAGGAATGGAAATAGAACGTTTGTCAGCGGGCACCGGGCTATCATCAAAGGCAATCCCCGTGCGGAAGGTCCAGTTCTCATCCATAAAATAGGTAGTACCTATTGCTAAACGGTAGGCATCTTTAAAGCTTTCGTCTTTCTGGAAAAGCAATTGACCTTCTGTGGCGGTGGCCTTCAGTTCCTTGAACTGGCTCCATCGGGTATAGGCCATGCTGTAGTGAACGGCCCATTTGGGCGCGACGGTATTATAACCGGATACTTCCCACATTTCTGGCAGGTTTAAGGTTAAAGACCCCGGTATGGTCGCACCACCTGTTCCGTATAAGCCATAATTCGCTAAAAGTGGGTTAAAGGCGCCGGGAATACTGCTTTTGTAATCCCCGTCAAAATCAATTTTGACTTTAGAACGATAAGTTAACGCATAGCGGTTACCTTTATCGAGTTCATAGAGTACCCCGGCATTCCAGCCAAGCCCCCATTTATTGCCTTTCAGGCTGGTAATCTGGGTATCTGCCGGGAGATTACCTACCGCATTTTGATACTCTGAGGGAATTTTACCCCCACCCACCAGAATTTTGCCTAAATCCCCTGCATAGCGTTCAATTTTTGCCCTGGCATAGATGGCATTTAAACCCAGACCAAAGCTCCACTGGCTGTCCAGACGGTAAGCCCCACTCAGATTGAAATTCACAGTTTGCAGGTCAGTTTTGCCACCAATGGATCCCGCACGGTAGCTATCGTTGAATTCCGTTGCCAGGCCATAGTTTGAGGTAACGGAGGCCCCCCAGCCAAATTTGTCATTAATGGGGGCAACAAAATGCAGGTTAGGTATCCAGGCATTCGGGGCGATATTTTTGGCATCAGTACTGCCCCCGGCGGGTGAATGACCAAATACATTCACATCAGGCTGAATGAATACAGCACCGGCAGAAAAGGAGGGGCGATCAAACATCATAATGGTAGCAGGGTTACGGCTGGCTGACCCGGCATTATCCGCGATAGCGCCTTCACCTGAATAGGCTCGGCCCAAACCAGAAGAAGAAAATTCGTTTAACTGAAAGCCGGCTGAATGTGCCTGACCACTGACCACCGCGACAACGATGGCGACAGCTGACCGGGCAAACCGGATTTTCTGGTTCATAACCAAAACCTCATTAATTTTTTTTATATAAAATTGCTACTTACCGTAACGGGAGCGCGAATAGTAGAGACAGAGCAGGTAGATACAAATCAGACCAGTTGGCCAGTATAGGTACAGGCAGCAGACATACTGCAATAATGTTTCTGCTTTGTTTAATTATTGTTACTTGAAATGGGGCGATAATCGCAAAAATAGCCACTTTAAGAGCAAGGCTACCAGCCAAATTATTTGTTTTAGATCATCTTAAAGTGTGATTTTCGTCACTCCTCAGGTTGAGTGAGATAATGAACTGGAGAGAAAAGGGCGGGAGACGTAAACTAGTAGAGATAAATATAAGGTGCTCGCCTTGTTACGTTAGACTGCTGAGGAACTAACTATGAGTAAAAATAGTGCAGATGAAACCCCGGTTTGTTGCTGTATAGACGTCGGTTCTATCATTGATAATACTGATTGTGTGGCTTCCTATAGCCATGTATTTGCAACAAAGGAACAGGCTGAAGAGACCCTGAAAGCACTGAGCGCTAAAGCACGCGAGGTGGAGTCTGAACCTTGTCAGATAAGCCATCATATTACCGAAGTGACTGATGGTGTGCGTCTGGATATCGACTTCCTGTTCTGTTGCCAGGCTGAAACACTAATATTCCAGCTGGGTTTACGCTAAACCGTCGGCTTTAAAAAATGGCTGGCGGCGCACGTCCGCCATTTTTTTATCTCCTTGATTTCCTTATTAACCCTTTCTGCTGAATTCTGGTCTCACCCCGGTAACAGGGGGGCGTGTTTCCCCCCTTCAAATTTTCCCCGCAGGATGGGGCTGGAAGGGTGGCTTTGTGAGTGCTATTTAATCCACTGATATAAATGAAGAATTTCATTATCTGGTGGCAGGGCTGAGGTGACAGGCTTCCTGGCTTTGTATATGTGGCTGGGCACTCAGGGGCACGCGTTTGTTTAACCAGGCACGTCAGTGCGGCACTCGGCCAGGACTTGCAGAACAAGGCCACGCTTGCGGTGATGAATACTTCACCTGGAATAAACAGGGATGGCTGTCGATTATTTTACCGGCAATCATTGACTGAGTTTATGGCCTTAAGGTAAAGATCAGCATTTCATTCGGTGTATGAATAAGGCACAATGCCGGGCTGCCAAAGCCCTCCGTTGTTACGTGGGCTCCTGGTGTCTTTGGTTAACTAAAGCGGTGCAATATGCAAGTCTTTATAATGCGTCATGGTGATGCTGTTCTCGATGCGGCAAGTGACTCGGTTCGTCCCCTTACTGAATGTGGTTGTGATGAGTCACGGCTGATGGCAGGCTGGCTAAAAGGCCAGACTGAAAGTATCGACCGGGCTCTGGTTAGCCCTTATCTGCGCGCGGAGCAGACGTTAGCAATAATGAGAGATGTGTTTTCCCTCGACGGGAAAACAGATATTTTGCCTGAACTGACTCCCGGTGGGGATGCTGACCGTGTTGCGGATTACCTCCAGGTTCTGGCCGCAGAAGGCGTGTCCTCATTGTTGATTGTTTCACACCTCCCTTTGGTGGGGTATTTGGTCACAGCATTGTGCCCACAGGAATCCCCACCGATGTTTTCTACCTCGGCGATTGCCTGTGTGACATTGGATCCCCGGAGTGGGAAAGGCACGCTGAACTGGCAAAAAAGCCCCTGCCAGCTTAAAACGGCAAAACTAATCTGACGGTGTGAAAGGGAGAAAACACGCTCCTTCCATCAGGTTTGTCACTGTAAGAGTCGCCCGGGCGGCTCTTTTTTTTTGCACCAACGCGGTGGTTTATGGCAATTCGGGTGGCGCCCACTCTTCCACTTCAATCAGTACCAGTAATGCCGCATCACCACCATAAGCTTTAGGTGCCTGGTGAAAGGCCATGACATGAGGATGTTGTGCCAGCCATAATGGGGTTTGTTGTTTCAGAATATGCTTGCCATGACCATGCATGACACAGGCACAAAAAATATGTTCGCGGCGGCAGGCCGCAATGAGTGCTCCCAACTCTTGCTTGGCCTGTAGCTGAGTCAAGCCATGGAGATCGAGGAACAGCTCCGGGGAGTAATCCCCCCGGCGGATTTTTTTCAACTCAAAATGGCTCACATCTTCCCGGACGTAACGGGTTGGCCCTTCAGTCGCGAGGCGGGGCTGAAATTCATCAGAGAAGTAGTGGCTGGCATCCACTTGCTCTTGTAGCAGTCGTTCAGCGGGGATCTGTGTGACTTTTTTACGTACCGTTCGATGCACAATGGTGTCTTGAGTCAACTTTTTAGTATCACTCATCAGGCCACGAAACAGGGACGTATCCTCTGAACTGAGTGGGGAAGACTTTTTCATATTTTCTCTTCTTACATCTGTTTTACGCTAAGTTTACTCGTTTTCTGGCTCATCAATAAAGAAAACGGTATATCCCATCAGAACATTGCATCATCAATGCTGATTTGTCCCACTCTTCATGGCAAACTACCCCCTTATTATTGAATCATCATGAGTCGCCTGCGGAGGGCAGCATGGATAAAATTTTTGTCGATGAAGCAGTGAACGAACTGCATACCATCCAGGATATGTTACGTTGGTCAGTCAGCCGTTTTAGTGCTGCCAATATTTGGTATGGTCACGGCACCGACAATCCCTGGGATGAGGCCGTTCAGCTGGTTCTTCCCAGTCTCTATCTTCCGCTGGATATTCCAGAAGATATGCGCACTGCTCGCCTGACACCGGGTGAGCGTCACCTTATTGTCGAGCGTGTAATTCGTCGTGTTAATGAGCGTATACCTGTCGCCTATTTGACGAATAAAGCCTGGTTTTGCGGCCATGAGTTTTATGTTGATGATCGGGTGTTAGTACCGCGTTCCCCTATTGGTGAGTTAATTAACAACCAGTTTGCCGGTTTGATTGACCAGGCACCACGCCATATTCTTGATATGTGTACCGGCAGTGGCTGTATAGGTATTGCCTGTGCCTATGCTTTCCCTGAAGCCGATGTTGATGTGGTGGATATTTCCGTTGATGCCTTAGCGGTGGCTGAACAGAATATCAGCGAGCATGGATTGGAGCATAATGTTACCCCTATGCGTTCTGATCTGTTCCGTGACCTGCCAAAAGTCCAGTACGATATCATTGTCACCAACCCTCCCTATGTTGATGCAGAAGATATGTCGGATTTGCCTGGCGAGTATCATTTTGAACCAGAACTGGGGCTGGCTGCCGGCAATGATGGGCTGGAACTGGCGCGTCGTATTCTTGGGTCTGCGCCAGACTACCTGGCAGACGGAGGAATACTGATTTGTGAAGTGGGAAATAGCATGGTACATCTGATAGAACAGTATCCTGATGTCCCGTTCACCTGGCTTGAATTTGATAATGGTGGTGATGGCGTCTTTATGCTGACTAAATCACAGCTGGTAGAGGCGCGTCATCATTTCAGTCGCTATCAGGATTAAACCATAATCATTTTTACGGACTTGTGTGAGTCATACCTACAACAACAAACGGTAAGGAGCCGTGATGGCTGGCAATAGTATTGGACAGGTTTTTCGTGTAACGACGTTTGGGGAGTCTCACGGTATTGCTTTGGGCTGTATTGTTGATGGTGTGCCGCCTGGTATTCGTCTGACTGAGGCCGACCTTCAGCACGACTTGGATCGCCGTCGTCCGGGAACCTCTCGCTATACCACACAGCGTCGGGAGCCGGATCAGGTGAAAATCCTCTCCGGCGTTTTTGAGGGCGTCACGACAGGTACCAGTATCGGTCTGCTTATCGAGAATACCGATCAACGTTCTCAGGATTACGGCGCCATTAAAGACGTGTTCCGCCCGGGTCATGCGGATTATACCTATGAGCAAAAATATGGTGTGCGTGACTACCGTGGTGGTGGGCGTTCTTCTGCCCGGGAAACCGCGATGCGTGTTGCGGCTGGGGCGATTGCGAAAAAGTATCTCCAGCAACACTTCGGCGTTGCTATCCGGGGCTGTATGACCCAAATGGGCGATATTCCTCTGGAAATTAAATCCTGGGATGAGGTTGAAAATAACCCTTTCTTTTGTCCTGATCCGGACAAAATTGAAGCGCTTGACGAGCTTATCCGTGAACTGAAAAAAGAAGGCGATTCTGTTGGTGCCAAAATCACCGTGGTGGCTGACAACGTTCCACCAGGGTTAGGAGAACCTGTCTTTGACCGTCTTGATGCGGACATCGCCCATGCCCTGATGAGTATTAATGCGGTGAAAGGTGTTGAGATTGGTGAGGGGTTTGCTGCTGTGGCGTTACGCGGGAGTGAAAACCGGGATGAGATTACCCAGCAAGGCTTCCTGAGTAATCATGCAGGGGGCATTCTTGGTGGTATCAGCAGTGGTCAGCAAATTGTTGCCCATATGGCCCTGAAGCCAACGTCCAGCATTACTGTACCAGGTAAAACCATTAACCGTCAGGGTGAAGAGACAGAAATGATTACCCGCGGTCGTCATGACCCTTGTGTGGGGATTCGGGCCGTTCCGATTGCGGAAGCCATGTTAGCGATTGTTTTAATGGATCATTTACTGCGCCAGCGCGCGCAAAATGCAGATGTTCACTGTACAATCCCACGCTGGAGACAGGATGAATAAAATCCTGGCTGGATTGCTGGCTTTGACGGCCAGTGTCCAGGTCATGGCGGCAACGCCATGGCAAAAAATTGAACACCCTATTAGCGGCAGCGCCCAGTCAGTGGGTGGCTTTTCCAATGGCTGTATCATTGGTGCTCATGGACTGCCACTGTCGGATGCCCACTATCAAGTTATGCGTACTGACCAGCGTCGTTATTTTGGTCATCCGGATTTAGTGGCTTTCATCCAGCGACTCAGCCAGCAGGCGCATCAGCAAACGGGTGGCACGTTACTGATTGGTGATATGGGCATGCCTGCGGGGGGACGCTTCAGCTCCGGCCATGCGAGCCATCAGACCGGGCTGGATGTGGACATTTTTTTACAATTGCCCAAAAAACGCTGGACCAGTGCACAGTTACTGCGTCCCCAGGCTATCGATCTCGTCGCGGCTAATGGCAAAGGTGTCGTGCCGTCGCAGTGGAAGCCAGAGATCGGCACATTGATTAAACTGGCGGCTCAGGATCCTGATGTCACACGTATCTTTGTCAATCCGGCGATTAAGCAGCAACTTTGTCTGGATGCCGGCACTGACAGGGACTGGTTGCATAAAGTGCGCCCATGGTTTGCCCATCGTGCGCATATGCATGTTCGTTTACGCTGCCCGGCCAATAGCCTTGAGTGTGAAGAACAGGCTGAACCGCCAGCTGGCGATGGCTGCGGTGCTGAACTGAAGAGCTGGTTTGCCCCGCCGAAGCCCGGGAGTTCAGTGGCGAAACCTACCACGCCGCCCCCTTTACCTGCTTCCTGCCAGGCACTACTGGATGAACACGTTTTATAACGGATAAGTTAATGGAATGGTTTATTGTTTCCCCCACCATGCTGGGCGTGTTGTTTGCGGTAGCCATGCTGGCTGGATTTATTGATGCTCTGGCTGGCGGAGGGGGATTGTTAACAGTACCGGTATTGCTGGCGGCGGGAATGTCTCCCGCTCAGGCACTTGCCACCAACAAACTTCAGGCTTGTGGGGGATCATTTTCCTCCTCACTCTATTTTCTTCGTCGTAAAGCGGTCAGCCTGGCGGATCAAAAACTCAATATTCTGTTGACCTTTATTGGGGCGGTCAGTGGCGCGCTATTGGTGCAATATATTAAGGCCGATGTTCTGCGCCAGATTTTGCCATTACTGGTAATCGGCATTGGTCTCTATTTCTTACTGATGCCGAAACTGGGGGAGGAAGACAGACACCGTCGTCTGCATGGTTTCCCGTTTGCTGTTGTCGCTGGGGGCTGTGTCGGTTTCTATGATGGATTCTTCGGACCCGGGGCTGGCTCTTTCTACACCCTGGCCTTTGTCACATTGTGTGGTTTTAACCTCGCCAAGTCGACAGCACATGCCAAAGTGCTCAATGCCACTTCCAATTTGGGGGGACTGTTGTTGTTCATCATTGGCGGTAAAGTGGTGTGGGGGATTGGTTTAGTCATGCTGGTGGGGCAAGTGCTTGGTGCCCGAATGGGCTCCCGCCTGGTGCTGAGTAAAGGGCAGCAGTTGATCCGGCCCATGATTGTGGTGGTTTCCGCCGTGATGAGTATGAAACTACTGTATGACAGTCATGGACCTGATATTTTGAATTGGTTGGGCATTGCTTAAATGGATAATAAAAATATGCATGAGACACATCATTATCAACAGCTGATTGACATTTTTGATCACTGTTTCCTCGCTGAGTTTAATACTCGCTTAATTAAAGGTGATGATGAACCCATCTATCTGCCAGCAGATGATGAACACCCTGTAAACCGTATCCTGTTTGCCCATGGATATTATGCCAGTGCCCTTCATGAAATTTCCCACTGGTGCATAGCAGGGGAAGCACGGCGCAAACAGGTCGATTTTGGTTACTGGTACTGCCCGGATGGTCGTGATGCCCAGACCCAACGTCAGTTTGAAGATATGGAAGTGAAGCCCCAGGCCCTGGAGTGGTTGCTCTGTGTGGCGGCAGGATTTCCTTTCAATGTGAGCTGCGACAATTTAAGTGGTGATGCAGAACCCGATCGTATTGCTTTTCAGCGACGGGTGCATGGGCAAGTGATGCACTATCTTGAGCAGGGGATACCAGCCCGCCCGGCACGACTGATTAATGGACTGAGGGCGTTTTACCATACGCCGCCCTTGACCGCGGAGCGATTTCCCTGGCCTGAAGATCTGTAGTTAATATCATCCCCATTACCTGAAAAGAAAATGAGAAAGGGTATATTACCCCTATTTGTAAAGAGGAAGTATCATGCTTGCGGAATTTGAAACACACATTCTGGCGTCTATTGACGGTATGGTTGAACACGGCAGTGACGATGAGCTATTTGCTGGTGGTTATCTGCGTGGTCATCTGACCTTGTCAATATCTATCCTGGAGTCAGGTGAGGATCACTCTCCGGAAGCGCTCCATCGTCAGGTCAGTGAAAGCCTGGAAAAAGCTATCGCCGCAGGGGAGCTTTCGCCCCGAGATCAGGCCCTGGTGCTGGCCATGTGGGAGAAGCTCTACTCACAAGCCAAAGCCGCATAACCGGCAAGTTTGTACCCGTTCTCATCCATGAATATGGGAACGGGTGGCGGAGGCTAAATAACCGCTTTTCCTTTCAGTAATTTTCTCACCCACAAGCGATTCGGATTGAGTGCTGCCAGCGTCTCTGTATCCATCGGAATCGGTTCTTCACTCATTTGAGATGCCAGTATTTCTGCGCAGAGTGGGGCGCTACACAACCCACGTGAACCGAGCGCCGCGAGCATGAACAGATTCGGATAGACGGGCGCAGGGGCGGCGTTATCGGGGGCATTTACCAGGTCAGCATATTGCGTCAGGATCGCGGTATAGTCCGGGACATTGCCCACCATGGGCAAATGATCACGCGTAGCGCAACGCACGCCACAGCGAGCCTGATTATCAGAGACATTCACGCTTTCTGGCCAGTCAGCATCAGGCAGGCAGTCTATCAATCGCTGGCGATTGTGTTGCTGGTCCTCTTGGCTGAACACACTAATCTCCTGACCCCGATGGTAGCTGGCACCAATACAGTGGTGTTGGTTCTCCGGGTTCACAGGGGTCAAATAGCCGTCATAACACAGGACCTGGCGAAGTTGTCCCAGGGTGTTGTTAGTGGGGATATGGCTGACTTGCCCCGCTACGGCGTAAACCGGAAGGTTACTCGTCTGAGAAAACTGGCTGATTTTATGCCCATTGGCGAGTACCACCGCTTGATGCTGCTGTGGGGGATGACGTTCAAAAGTTAGCTGCCAGCCAGAATCCTGTTGCTGTAGCTCTTTCACTTCATCACCGTAGAAAACGTTGAGTCCCTGCTGTTGAGCCCAGGCCAGTACACCGCTGGTAAGCTGGGCCGGGTAAAGCCAGCCTCCCTGAGGGTAGGTAATACCATTACAGTGGGTTTCAACCCCACAGTGTCGGGCAATCGTCCTGGCATCCACCGCGTGGGCGATAGACTCGGGCAACGTGAGCTGAAGCATTTGGGCTATCTTTCTGGCACTCTTTTCATCCCATGCCAGTTGAGTAACACCGCACCAGTCATGGTCGAAGGCGATGGGCAGGGCGTCATAGACACGACGAGCAAAGGTAAACGCCATCGGGAAAAAGCGTGTCAGGGCCACATCGTGTGGGCTTAAAAGTGGGTACAGTGCCCCCTGACGATTTCCTGATGCGCCTTCTGCGGGCGCCTCGTCAGCACAATATAATGTGACTTGCCAACCCCGGCGTAACAGGGAAACGGCCAGCAGGGCACTGGCAATACCGCCCCCCACGATGGCTACTTCACGTTGTCGGGTGCCTGTACGTGCGTACCAAGGAGTACGTAACCCTGGTGCGGTGGTTTGTTCCATCACCCCAGTGAGCATCGAACGTTTTCGGCCGAAACCTTTCTTTTTAGTCATGGTAAAGCCGGCATCCTGAAGACCGCGGCGAACGAAGCCTGCCGCAGTGAAGGTAGCAAGCGTGCCCCCAGGACGCGCTGTACGAGCCATGACCTGAAAGAGTGCATCCGTCCACATATCCGGATTTTTGGCCGGGGCGAAACCATCAAGAAACCAGGCATCCACTTGCTGATTAAAGGTGTCATCCAGCTGTGGCCCAAATTCATTGATATCCCCTAACCACAAATCCAGTGTGACACGTCCGTGGGCAAATGACAGTCGGTGGCAGCCCGCTATGGCATCTGGCCACTGCTGTTGCAGCTGTGTGGCATAGGCGGCAAGGGTTGGCCAGTGCTGATGGGCAAGGGCTAAGTCAGAAGCCCTGAGGGGAAACTTTTCAAAACTGACAAAATGGAGGCGCTGAAGCGTCGCTTCTGGCTGTTTTTGGTAGAATTCTTCAAATGCTTGCCATAAAGTCAGGAAGTTAAGTCCGGTACCGAAGCCACTTTCTGCCGCAATAAACACCGTTCCTGGGTGAGTATTAAAGCGATCAGGCAACTTATTTCCGCCGAGAAAGACATAACGCGTCTCTTCCAGTCCATTATCGTTAGAGAAATAGACATCATCAAAATCTCGAGATACAGGTGTACCTTCTTCATTAAAACCCAGGCTAGCGGGTCGTATCGGACTGTTTTTCACGTAAGTTACTCGTCTGACGGCGGAATATGGATAATAGCGAGGCAAGTAAAACGGTGCAAATTTCTGAATAATTTGGCTGATCGGACTTGTTCGGCGTACAACTGTACGCTATTGTGCTCGACGAAATCCTACATATTAAGCAGTGAAAGAGGTATTTGAATGAAACGTGCAGTGATTACTGGCCTGGGCATCGTATCCAGCATCGGTAATAACCAGCAGGAAGTCCTGGCATCTCTGCGTGAAGGACGCTCAGGGATCACCTTCTCTCAAGAGTTAAAAGACTCGGGCATGCGTAGCCATGTATGGGGGAATGTTAAACTGGATACCACCGGTCTCATCGATCGCAAAGTTGTGCGTTTCATGAGTGATGCTTCTATCTATGCTTACTTGTCAATGGAGCAGGCGATTCAGGATGCCGGCTTAAGTACTGAAGCTTATCAGAATAACCCACGAGTGGGTCTGATAGCCGGTTCTGGTGGCGGTTCCCCGCGTTTTCAAGTCTTTGGTGCCGATGCCATGCGCAGCCCACGTGGATTGAAAGCGGTTGGTCCTTATGTGGTCACCAAAGCGATGGGGTCTGGTGTTTCTGCATGTCTGGCCACCCCGTTTAAAATCCACGGTGTGAACTACTCCATCAGCTCTGCCTGTGCGACGTCATCACATTGTATTGGTAGTGCAGTAGAGCAAATCCAGCTGGGTAAACAAGACATCGTGTTTGCCGGTGGTGGTGAAGAGCTATGCTGGGAAATGGCTTGTGAGTTTGATGCGATGGGTGCACTGTCTACCAAGTTCAATGAATCGCCGGAAAAGGCCTCCCGCACTTATGACGCTAACCGTGATGGTTTCGTTATCGCTGGCGGTGGTGGTATGGTCGTGGTTGAAGAACTTGAGCATGCTCTGGCACGTGGCGCGCATATCTACGCAGAAATCGTAGGTTATGGCGCGACCTCTGACGGTGCAGATATGGTTGCACCGTCCGGTGAAGGTGCTGTGCGTTGCATGAAAATGGCAATGCATGGTGTGGACACCCCGATTGACTACCTCAATACCCACGGTACTTCCACTCCAGTTGGTGACGTTAAAGAGCTGGGCGCGATTCGTGAAGTCTTCGGTGATTCTTCACCGGCTATGTCCGCGACCAAAGCAATGACTGGCCACTCCCTGGGAGCCGCTGGTGTTCAGGAAGCCATTTATAGCTTACTGATGCTGGAACATGGCTTTATTGCCCCGAGCATCAACATCGAAACGCTGGATGAACAAGCTGTCGGCCTGAATATCGTCACTGAAGCGACGGATGCCCCGCTGAAAACCGTGATGTCCAATAGCTTTGGCTTCGGTGGTACCAATGCCACACTGGTGATGCGCAAACTGGACGCATAATTACTGGCAAGCGAAAAATATGACAGGGCACCAGACGGTGCCCTATTTTTTTGCCCGATGTTATCACCCTGTTCTCTGTTTACAATCTATTGACACTCCCCCCGTACCCGTGCACTATCTCGGTTCCCTCATTACCTTCTGGTAGTGCGTAAGCGTTTAACGTTAACCAACGCACCTTATCTGAATCTTCAGAGAGAGTGATGTGGGTGCTTTCCCGCCTGACTCTACTTCAATGGAGTAGGTTATATGCCTGTAGGATCTCGTTCCAGTTTTCTGCTTTTTCGTACCACATCAAGTGTCTTTATTACTTTTATGGCCGTAGGGCTTCCCCTGCCGGTTATCCCCTTATTTGTCCATCACCAGCTTGGTTATGGGAATACCATGGTAGGTATTGCCGTAGGCATTCAGTTTTTAGCCACCGTATTAACCCGTGGTTATGCCGGGCGTCTTGCCGATCAGTTCGGTGCTAAACGTTCTGTGATGCAAGGCATGTTTGCCTGTAGCCTGGCTGGGGTTGCCTATTTGCTGGCGGCGTTATTACCCGTCAGTGTCGAGGCAAAATTTGCCCTCCTGGTGGTGGGGCGTCTTATCCTCGGGTTTGGTGAGAGCCAGTTACTGACCGGGAACTTGACGTGGGGACTTGGTCTGGTGGGGCCTGAGCTTTCAGGTAAGGTGATGTCCTGGAATGGCATGGCTATTTTTGGTGCCCTTGCTGTCGGGGCCCCTTTAGGACTGATGCTCAATAATCATTGGGGCTTTGAGGCACTGGGTGTGACCACGCTGTTGTTGCCCGTGTTCGCTTTACTGTTTAATGCCACTGTCAAATCCGTTCCTGCCCATAAGGGCACGCGGCCGTCCCTGTTTAAAGTGATTGGACTTATTTGGCAACCCGGTGTGGGACTAGCCCTGCAAGGGGTTGGGTTTGCAGTGATTGGCACCTTTGTTTCCCTCTACTTTGCGGCGAATAACTGGCCTTACGCTGGGCTAACGTTAACGGCTTTTGGCGGTGCTTTTGTTCTGGTTCGTATATTTTTCGGCTGGATGCCTGACAGCTACGGGGGAGTCCGTGTTGCTATTGCGTCATTGGTGGTTGAAGCGGTTGGTCTTGCTCTGTTATGGCTGGCTCCTGGTGTGGGAGTTGCATTACTGGGCGCCGCACTCACCGGGTGTGGCTGCTCGCTGATTTTCCCTGCATTGGGTGTGGAAGTGGTAAAACGTGTGCCATCACAGGTCAGAGGCACGGCCCTTGGGGGATATGCGGCATTTCAGGATATTTCATTGGGTATCAGTGGCCCGTTAACCGGTATTCTTGCGACGGCCTTTGGTTACTCCTCTGTCTTCCTTGCCGCAGCCATTGCCGCAATAGTCGGTGTGCTGGTTACGATACTGGCTTTCAGAAAATAGAACTTTCCCCCGCCGTTAAGCGGGGGACGCATTCACAGCACGATTAGCAATACCAGAATGGCTATCAGGAATGCAATTATCGCCACTGAGTGGCGTGTGCTGACCTGTTTAATCGCATCCATGGTACTGGCAAACAGTGGGCCGGTAATCGGTTTAATATCCCTGACTTCAATTACACCAGCAGGCTGACGCTCTGTGCGCATAAGCAAGATTTGAGTCAGGATATCCTGTATCTGGAACGGACTGAGCACAGTTTGTGGTGAGATCTGTAAACGCTGCTGGCTGTAATCCATCAGCCACTCTCGCTCTGGCTCGTTTAGTGGTTGCTTCTGGGCAGCCTGAAGGGTGTGTAATGTTGGTGCCGGATGCTGGCTTAGGGTTTGATGCGCCTGTAACCAGTTAGTTAATGGCGCAAAAAGCCGGGCAGGGATCGGATCGCCGGGCCTGACATTGACGCTTTCCAGCAGGGTTGTCCAAATCTGTTTGCCTGAGTCCCCTGTGACGGCGGCCAGTTTGCTGACTAACTGATTCAAAATATTTTGCTCTGCTGGCATGATTGGGCGATCAGGCAGAGCGCTGTTTCCCGCGGGATTAGTCAGCGGGGGTTGCTGGGCCGCATCCGACAGTAACGGGTTATTCGCCAGTAAAGACCTCTGCGACTGGATCGTGTGAGCCAGTTGATTATTCTGCAATAGCGTCAGTACGGTTTTAAGTTGCGTGGGGGTTAACTGGCTCAGGGCCGTCTGCCCAAATTGCTGACGAATAAAATCACTCACCGTCTGGCGATTATTCCCGTGCGGCAATAATTCCGTCAATTGAGAAATAACCTGTCGGTTTGACACGGTGGTCTGTGCCTGGGCCAGGCGCTGATTAAGATTGTGTTCAGCAGCCGGAAAGTGCTTCGCTAACAATGGCATATCACTGTTTAATTTCAAATCATGTTTGAGCCCAGCCCAAAGCTCTGCGGGTTGTTGCTGGTTCAGGGCAACCACACGATTGATTAAGCTTTCCAGGACGGTGCGTTGCACTGAGGACAGGGGAAGCGTTCCTGATGTATTTGCAACGGGAGGTGGCTCCCCGGTAGGGCGCGGTGTCCCACTCTGGATGGGTTGCATTGATAAATTAATCCTTACTCACTGACAAAACGACAAAACATTACGTACTAGACCATTGTCCGAATGCAGGATTATGGCACACTATTCGGTCTTATCTCGACGATTTACAGACAGGTAATTACGTGAAAATTCTCGTTGATGAAAATATGCCCTACGCTCATGACCTATTCAGTCGCTTAGGGGAGGTGATCCGAGTTCCCGGACGTCCCATTCCCCTTGCAGAGCTCAATGATGCAGATGCATTAATGGTACGCTCTGTTACGAAAGTGAATCGGGATTTATTAGAGAATAAACCCGTTAAGTTTGTTGGTACGGCTACCGCGGGTACTGACCATATTGATGAGCCCTACTTACAGCAGGCAGGTATCACATTCTCTGCGGCTCCAGGCTGTAACGCCATTGCGGTTGTTGAATATGTTTTTTCTGCCCTGCTGGCACTAGCGGAGCGTGATGGCTTCACCCTGACTGATCGGACAGTGGGTATTGTTGGGGTCGGTAATGTAGGGTCTCGATTACAGGCGCGGTTGAATGCCTGGGGTGTCAGGACGCTACTGTGCGATCCTCCCCGTGCTGATCGGGGGGATACGGGAGATTTTCACGCCCTGGACACTTTGGTAGAGGAAGCGGATATTCTCACGTTCCATACGCCTTTGTATCTCGATGGCCCTTACCAGACATTCCACCTGGCAGACCAGCAGTTACTTCAGCGTTTAAAGCCCGGGACCATTTTGATTAATGCCTGCCGTGGCGAGGTCGTTGACAATGATGCCCTGCTTCACTGCCTGAGTCAGGGGCAGGCACTGAGCACGGTGTTAGATGTGTGGGAGCCAGAACCGGATCTCAGCGTAGAATTACTCAGCCAGGTTGATATCGGTACAGCACACATTGCAGGTTATACACTGGAAGGCAAAGCCCGGGGAACTACCCAGGTTTTTGAAGCCTTTAGTGATTTTATTGGTCAGCCCCAGTCTGTTTCCCTGGGGGCTCTTTTGCCGGGGGCTGATATTGCCGCCGTGACGTTATACGGCTCTTTGAATCAGGCCAGACTCAAAAGACTGGTTCATCTGGTGTATGATGTCCGGCGAGATGACGCTTTGCTGCGTAGTGTGGCCGGAACGACCGGTGAATTTGATAAGCTCAGAAAACACTATGCTGAGCGGCGGGAGTGGTCATCACTGTGCGTACAGTGCGATGAGGCTAACACCGCCGATTTATTAAAAGCATTGGGGTTTAGCGTCGCTTACCAGGCACCGAATTAAGCGCTATCTTATTACCCCCGAAGTGATGACTTCGGGGTGCTCGTTTTATTTTCTGGAGTGATTCAACATGTCTGAAGGCTGGAATATTGCCGTTTTAGGTGCCACCGGAGCGGTAGGTTCCGCGTTGTTTGAACTGCTTGCTGAACGTCAGTTCCCGGTTGGTGAGCTTTATGCTCTGGCACGTAATGAAAGTGTCGGGGAAAACCTGCGCTATGAGGGCAGGACGATTCAAGTTCAGGATGCGGCAGAATTTGACTGGACTCAGGTGCAACTGGCCTTTTTTGTTGCGGGTGCACAGGCTTCTGCTGATTATGTTGAAGAGGCGACCAATGCAGGTTGCCTGGTGATTGATTCCAGCGGCTTGTTTGCGATGGAGCCTGACGTCCCCCTCGTAGTACCCGATGTTAACCCCTTTGTGCTGAGTGAGTATCGCAATCGTTCTTTGGTTGCTGTGGCCAGTAGCCTTACCAGCCAGCTCCTATGTGCCTTGAAACCGTTGATTGAGCAGGGGGGGCTTTCCCGTATTCAGGTGACCAACCTGCTTTCCGTCTCTGCTGAGGGCAAAGTGGCCGTTGATGCGCTGGCAGGGCAGAGTGCCCGTCTCCTTAATGGTATCCCAGTGGATGACGAAGACTATTTTGGTTGCCAGCTGGCGTTCAATCTTCTGCCAATGGTTCCTGATGCTGAAGGCAGTGTGCGTGAAGAGCGTCGTCTGGTTAACGAAATACGCAAAGTATTACAAGATGACGGGCTACCCGTTTCAGCCAGTATGGTTCGATCGCCCGTATTCTACGGTCATGCGCAAATGGTTAGCTTTGAAGCCCTGCGCCCTTTAGCCGAAGAAGAAGCCCGGGACGCATTTACACAAGCGGAAGACGTTGAACTCTCCGAGGCGGGCCAGTTCCCGACGCAGGTAGCTGATGCCTCTGGTCAGGTTCACTTATCCGTTGGCTGTGTACAAAATGACTATGGCATACCGTCACAGATCCAGTTCTGGTCAGTGGCTGATAATGTGCGTTTCGGTGGAGCGTTAATGGCGATAAAAACTGCTGAAAAACTTATTCAGGAGTATATGTACTAATGTCCGAGGTGCTAAAGGACAGCCCGCTGTACAGAATTGCTCTGGGTATTGAGTATGACGGCAGTAAGTATTATGGCTGGCAGCGACAAAACGAAGTACGCAGTGTGCAGGAAAAACTAGAAAAAGCACTTTCGCAGGTGGCGAATGAACCCATTAACGTGCACTGCGCTGGTCGTACCGACGCGGGGGTTCATGCGACAGGGCAAGTGGTGCATTTTGAAACCCGGGCTGTTCGCAAAGATGCGGCCTGGACTCTGGGGGTTAACGCAAATTTACCCGGCGATATTGCCGTGCGTTGGGTAAAGCCTGTGGCGGATGATTTTCATGCCCGTTTTAGTGCGACTGCCCGCCGTTATCGCTATGTTATTTATAACCACCGTTTACGTCCTGCTGTTCTACAGCAGGGGGTAACCCATTATCATTTACCGCTGGATGCAGATAGAATGCAGCGGGCAGCACAAAGCCTGATCGGGGAAAATGATTTTACATCATTCCGCGCAGTACAGTGTCAGTCCCGAACCCCCTGGCGTAATGTGTTACACATTACTGTCACGCGCTTTGGTGCTTATGTAGTGGTGGAGATTAAAGCCAATGCTTTTGTACACCATATGGTGCGCAATATTGTTGGTAGCTTGATGGAGGTTGGGTGTGGGCATCAGGATGAAACCTGGATGGCACACCTGCTGTCGGTAAAGGACCGTACCAAAGCCGCCGCGACGGCAAAAGCAGAAGGGCTCTATTTGGTCTCTGTTGACTACCCAGAGCGCTTTGCTTTACCCCAGCCACCGGCTGGTCCTCTTTTTTTAACTGACTAAATATAGCCAGGAACTGACCCAATGATGGACTTTATTCACCTTGTTATTGATTTCATTTTACATATCGATGCACATTTAGCAGAGCTTGTTGCAGAGTACGGTATTTGGGTTTACGCCATACTGTTCTTGATTTTGTTCTGTGAAACAGGGTTGGTAGTGACCCCTTTTCTTCCCGGGGATTCATTGCTGTTTGTTGCAGGGGCTATTGCTTCATTGCCAACAAATGATTTAAATGTACACTTGATGGTTGTGCTCATGATAATAGCTGCCATTATAGGGGATGCGGTCAACTACACCATTGGGCGGCTGTTTGGTGAGAAACTATTCAGCAATCCGAACTCAAAAATATTCCGTCGTAGTTATCTCGATAAAACCCACGCATTTTACGAGCGTCATGGAGGAAAAACGATTATCCTCGCGCGTTTCGTTCCTATTGTGCGAACATTTGCACCTTTTGTCGCCGGTATGGGGCATATGTGCTATCGCCGTTTTGCGCTTTATAATGTGACGGGCGCATTGTTATGGGTTTTACTGTTTACCTATGCTGGATACCTGTTTGGTAACTTGCCTGTGATCCAGGAAAACCTCAAGCTATTGATTGTCGGAATTATTGTGCTGTCAATTCTGCCTGGCGTGATTGAAGTTATTCGCCATAAACGAGCTGCATCACGACAATCAAAATAATACATGGCAGCGGTTCGCGCACTTTTTTATCCAAAGTCGCGTGCCGTTGTGTTTTAATGACTCCCATTTATGGTCCGAGGCAGAATACTGCCCTGGAAAAACTGGCATCGACCAGGTTCGAGCAGAAGGTCATCAATGAGCTGGATTGAACGAATTCTTAATAAAAGTAATATTACTCCAACCCGTAGAGCGAACATCCCTGAAGGGGTGTGGACCAAGTGCGACAGCTGTGGGCAGGTATTATACCGTGCCGAGCTTGAGCGTAATCTTGGTGTCTGCCCGAAGTGCGACCACCATATGCGTATGGCGGCACGTGCTCGTCTGAATAGCCTGCTTGATCAGGATTCAATGGTTGAGCTGGGTAGCGAGCTTGAGCCAAAAGATGTGCTGAAGTTCAGAGATTCTAAGAAATACAAAGACAGACTGCTCTCGGCTCAAAAAGAGACGGGTGAAAAAGACGCGCTGGTTGCCATGAAAGGCACGTTGTATGGTATGCCTGTCGTTGCTGTCGCCTTTGAGTTTGCCTTTATGGGTGGGTCTATGGGGTCCGTGGTGGGCGCACGTTTTGTTCGTGCAGCTGAACAGGCCATGGAAGATAAATGCCCGCTTATCTGCTTCTCTGCATCAGGTGGTGCACGTATGCAGGAAGCGCTGATGTCACTTATGCAGATGGCAAAAACCAGTGCTGCCCTGGCTAAAATGCAGGAGCTCGGTTTGCCTTATATTTCAGTGCTCACTGACCCTACAATGGGGGGCGTTTCAGCCAGTTTTGCTATGCTGGGTGATTTAAATATCGCTGAACCGAAAGCGCTGATCGGCTTTGCAGGCCCCCGTGTTATTGAACAAACCGTCAGAGAAAAACTGCCGCCGGGCTTCCAGCGTAGTGAGTTCCTGATTGAAAAAGGGGCCATTGACATGATAGTCCGTCGCCCTGAAATGCGTCATAAACTTGCCAGCCTTCTGGCGAAGTTTATGGGGCTACCCACTCCGGACCCTGATGCGCCTCGTGAACCTATCGTGGTTCCGCCGGCACCGGAACAGAGTTCTGAGGTCTGATGTATCACAAGGGCAGGCCTGACAGCCTGCTTTTTTCTTGAACTTTTCCTGGTGATATTCAGTGAATTAATATCGTCACGGTACTTCTTCTCTGTCCTTATGATAACGCAAGCATGAAGGCATAGAACGTTGGATAAACAGGCCATCAGAAGACAGCCTGAGACAGGTTACCGAACAGCAACTGAATCTTTTCAGGGAACCGAACTAAAGCGCTCATCATGGAAAAAAATCCTGCTCCTCAAGGGACATCGCCTTTGGCGACCTGGCTTCATTACCTTGAGAATCTCCACGCTACCACTATTGAGCTGGGTCTGGCTCGTGTACAGAAAGTTGCGGCAACGCTGGATATCTTAAAACCTGCACCCATGGTATTTACCGTGGCGGGTACTAACGGCAAAGGTACCACCTGCCGGTTACTTGAAAATGTACTGATAGCTGCGGGATACCGGGTTGGTGTCTACAGTTCCCCTCATCTGGTGCGTTATACCGAGCGCGTACGGATCCAGGGAGACGAGCTACCTGAGTCACTGCATACCGCCTCGTTTGCCACAATAGATGCCGCCCGTGGTGAGACGTCATTAACGTACTTTGAGTTTGGAACACTGTCGGCTTTACTGCTTTTTAAGCAACAAGCCGTTGATGTGGTTATCCTCGAAGTCGGGCTGGGCGGGCGACTGGATGCCACTAACATTGTGGATGCAGATGTTGCCATTATTACCAGCATTGCCCTCGACCACACTGACTGGCTGGGACCTGACCGGGAAAGTATTGGTCGTGAGAAAGCCGGAATATTCCGAAAAGATAAGCCGGCAATCGTTGGCGAACCGGATATGCCCGCGTCGATAGCCCATGTGGCTGCAGAGAAAGGGGCCTGTTTATTGCGCCGGGGTATCGACTGGGATTACCAAGTTTCAGAAACTGACTGGACTTTCCGCGATGCTCAGGGGGAGCTGTCCGGGCTTCCACTGCCGCTAATCCCACAGCCAAATGCAGCCACCGCCGTTGCCGCTTTGCGATCCAGTGGGCTTAAGGTGAATGAAGATGTTCTGCGCCTTGGGATTGAACGGGCGACATTACCCGGTCGTTTTCAGGTAGTTTCTGAGTCACCTCGTGTTATCCTCGATGTGGCTCATAACCCCCATGCGGCGAGTTACCTGGCTCAACGGCTTGGCCAGTTGCCAAAACAAGGGCGCGTGTTAGCGGTTATCGGTATGCTGCATGATAAAGATATTCCTGGCACGCTAGACTGTTTAGCACCGGTCGTGGATAGCTGGTATTGTGCTCCTTTGGAAGGGCCACGTGGTGCCAGTGCTGAACAGCTCATGCAGCACCTGGGGGAAGGGCAGCAATTTGACCATGTGGTACATGCCTGGCATGCGGCCCAGGCTGAAGCTACGGCGGAAGATACCATCCTGGTCTGTGGTTCATTTCACACCGTAGCCCATGTAATGGAAGAACTGGACAAGAGGATAACGGGTGGCAAGTAAGTTTCAGAATCGATTAGTTGGCACCATTATTCTGGTTGCTTTGGGTGTCATCGTGTTACCCGGGTTACTTGACGGCCAAAAAAAGTATTATCAGGATGAATTTGCCGCCATTCCTTTGGTACCAAAACCCGGTGACAATGATGAACCTGACATGCTGCCGCAAACTAACCAGGCTCTGCCCGCGCAACCTCCTGAAGGGGCTGCGGAAGAAGTACAGGCAGGCAGGGCAACACCTTCCGGCTTAAGTGAGGTTGCTATGCAGCCTGAGCGTACCATTGCCAGTGAAGACATTCCTCCCCCCCGTGAACGGCCAAAACCGGTTGAAAAACCGCAGCCCAAGCCCGTTGATAACAAAACGGAGACACGGGTAGCCGCCGCAGAACCGGTGACAAAATCTGAGCCAGTAGCGGAAAAAGCACCAACAGGTCAGGCATTTGTGGTACAGATTGGGGCGCTCAGGAATGCCGATAAGGTTAATGAGATCGTTGCCAAACTGCGTCTGGCAGGTTTTAAAGCTTATACACAGCCGTCCACTCCGGTGGCCAATTCGGTCACACGCATTATGGTGGGGCCTGATGCCTCGAAAGAGAAGCTCAATGCTTCACTTAATGAAATCAAGTCTGTTTCTGGTTTACCAGGGGCTTATGTGATGAAGTATACGCCTTAAACAGGTACTGTTTGCAGGTGTTTTTCGGATGGCGTTGATGCATTTTTCAGCGCCATTATTTATTTATGTCTGCGAAGGAAATCCCTACGCAAACGTTTTCTTTTTCTGTTAGAATGCGCCCGAACCGGATGTCAGGGCGATTTATCGCGAGAGTATTTCATGGTCTGGATTGATTACGCCATTATTGCAGTTATCGGCTTTTCGTGCCTGGTAAGTGTTGTTCGTGGTTTTGTCAGGGAAGCGTTATCGCTTGTGACTTGGGGATGTGCTTTCTTCGTCGCCAGTCACTATTATCCTTATCTGTCAGTCTGGTTTACTGGCTTTGAAGATGAACTGGTACGAAATGGAATAGCCATCGCGTTACTGTTTATTGCAACCCTTATCGTTGGTGCCATAGTGAATTATGTCATTAGTGCACTGGTAGAAAAAACCGGCCTGTCGGGTACAGACAGGGTGTTGGGGATCTGTTTTGGTGCGTTACGTGGAGTGTTAATCGTCTCCGCCATTCTGTTCTTTCTTGACTCATTTACCGGCTTTTCGAAAAGCGAAGAGTGGCAGCAGTCGCAGCTTATCCCACAGTTCAGTGTCATCATCAGGTGGTTTTTTGATTACCTGCAAAGCTCGTCAAGTTTCTTGCCCCGCTAATTGTAGCGAGGGTTGTGGCTTAATGAGGAAAAGACAACATGTGCGGTATTGTTGGTATCGCCGGTTTCACACCGGTCAACCAGTCTATTTATGACGCCTTGACAGTGCTTCAGCACCGAGGTCAGGATGCCGCCGGCATCGTCACTATTGATTCCTTGAATTGCTTCCGACTCCGTAAAGCCAATGGGCTGGTGAGTGATGTATTTGAAGCCCGTCACATGCAGCGTCTGCAAGGGAACATGGGAATAGGCCATGTCCGCTATCCTACCGCCGGTAGCTCCAGTGCTTCAGAGGCCCAGCCGTTTTATGTCAACTCCCCTTACGGTATTACACTGGCGCACAATGGTAATTTAACCAATGCCCATGAGTTACGTAAGAAGCTATTTGAAGAGAAGCGTCGTCATATTAATACGACCTCTGATTCTGAAATTCTGCTCAATGTTTTTGCCAGCGAGCTGGATAATTATCGCCACTATCCACTGGAAGTGGACAATATTTTTGCAGCGATAGCCGGCACGAATCGGCAGATCCGTGGGGCTTATGCCTGTGTGGCGATGATTATCGGCCATGGTATGGTGGCCTTCCGTGATCCTCATGGGATCCGCCCGCTGGTTATCGGTAAGCGAGACCTGGATGATGGCCGTACTGAGTATATGGTGGCCTCTGAAAGTGTGGCGTTAAATACCCTGGGGTTCGACTTCCTGCGTGATATCGCTCCAGGTGAAGCGGTGTACATCACTGAAAAGGGCGAGCTGTTCACGCGTTTGTGTGCTGATAACCCAGTGAGCAACCCCTGCCTGTTTGAGTATGTTTATTTTGCTCGCCCGGATTCATTTATTGACAAAATTTCTGTCTATAGCGCACGTGTTGAAATGGGTAAAAAACTCGGGGAAAAAATTGCCCGTGAATGGGAAGACCTGGATATCGATGTGGTGATCCCTATCCCTGAAACATCATGTGATATCGCATTAGAAATAGCGCATATTCTGGGTAAGCCTTATCGCCAGGGGTTTGTAAAAAACCGCTATGTTGGGCGAACCTTCATTATGCCAGGCCAGCAATTACGCCGTAAATCGGTGCGCCGTAAGCTTAATGCTAACCGGGCCGAGTTTCGGGATAAAAACGTACTGCTGGTGGATGATTCTATTGTTCGTGGCACCACTTCCGAACAAATTATTGAGATGGCACGTGAAGCGGGTGCTAAAAAAGTATACCTGGTCTCTGCCGCACCGGAAGTCCGTTTTCCTAATGTCTACGGTATTGACATGCCCAGCGCCCATGAGCTGATCGCCCACGGGCGTGAAGTTGATGAAATTTGTCAAATCATCGGTGCCGATGGGCTCCTGTTCCAGGATCTGGATGATCTTATTGATGCTGTGCGCGTGGAGAATCCCGATATTACTGAATTTGAGTGTTCAGTGTTTAATGGTATCTATGTCACTAAAGATGTGGACCAAAAATATCTGGACTATCTGGAGTCATTGCGCAATGACGACTCCCAGGCGATAGCCCGACAAAATGAAGTAGAAAATCTGGAAATGCACAACGAGGGCTAACCTCAGTATGACAGGTTGTTAATTCTGTCTGAGTGTCACTGAACTGCACCCAATACGTTGGATATCCAACGGATTAAGGTGCAGTTTTTTATTGGGTGGTGAACGGTATCTGTCCATTTTGACGGTGCGGCTTAACGCCCTACACGGGCCTGATGTTCAGGGGAATATCGTGCACCGACTATTTCTATTGTTTCAAGTACCTGGTCTATCTTAAGCAAATCCTCTTTTGAAAGCGTGACATCCGCAGCACCCAAATTTTCTTCCAGGCGGGGCAGCTTGGTTGTACCAGGGATAGGAACAATCCAGGGTTTCTGTGCCAGCAGCCATGCCAGCGCAATTTGCGCTATTGTGACACCTTTCTCGCCAGCCAGGTGGCCTAACAGCGAAACCAGCTTTTCATTTGCCTCAATCGCCTGTGCAGCGAAACGTGGCACCTGACTGCGGTAATCATCTTTGCCAAAAGTTGTGCCTGCCGTAATCGTACCGGTCAGAAAGCCTTTGCCTAGTGGGCTGAATGGCACGAAACCAATACCCAACTCCTCCAGCAATGGCAGGATCTCCTGTTCAGGCTCGCGCCACCACAGGGAGTACTCGCTTTGCAGCGCGGTGACGGGTTGTACCGCATGGGCGCGGCGAATAGTTTGGGCCCCGGCTTCGGACAGGCCGAAATGTTTAACCTTTCCTTCAGAAATAAGGTCTTTCACCGTTCCTGCAACATCTTCAATAGGAACGTCCGGATCGACACGGTGCTGATATAACAGATCAATGACATCTGTTTTCAGGCGGCGCAGTGACCCCTCAACGGCTTTACGGATATGCTCCGGGCGGCTGTTGAGGATCTGTTGTTTGTTATCGTCCCCAAAGGTGAAACCAAATTTGGTGGCGATAACAACACGCTCGCGAAAAGGTTTTAAGGCCTCACCGACAACCTCCTCATTGAGGAATGGGCCATACACCTCGGCGGTGTCGAAGAACGTGACACCACGTTCTACGGCGGCACGAATAAGCGCAATAGCGTGTTGAGTATCTGTCGCAGGGCCGTAGCCGTGGCTGAGTCCCATGCAACCCAATCCGATGGCGGATACGTCGAGTCCGGACTGGCCTAGATAGCGTTTTTGCATATAATAAATACCTTCTTATTGCCGTTTAAACATCAAGTTTACGGGCGGTTAGCCATTCCACCATCGCGGGATCACGGTGGGAAAAGAATGCGCTGGTCGCGGTATCAAGTGCTGTAATTTGCAGCATATCTTCAGCGCTGAGTTCAAAATCCAGAATGTTGATATTCTCTTGCATACGTTCTTTTCGCACGGTTTTTGCCAGCGAAACAATATTGTTCTGGAATAGCCACCTCAGGATAACCTGACCCACACTTTTGCCGTATTGATGGCCAATTGCCGTCAGGAGTGGATGCTGAAACAGGCCCTGCTTTCCTTCAGCAAAAGGTGCCCAGGCTTCAGGCTGAATACCTCGACTTTTCATCCAGGGAACGGCATGCAGCTGTTGGTTGAAAGGGTTAACCTCGATCTGGTTCACCGCCGGAGTCACTTTGTTGAAAGCGATAAGATCAGCAAGCCTGTCAGGATGGAAGTTACTCACGCCGATGGCGCGAATTTTTCCTGCTTGTTGCAGTTCTTCCATGGCGCGCCAGGCGCCATGAACATCACCGTAGGGCTGGTGAATCAGATACAGATCAATATAGTCCAGCTGCAGGCGGTTCAGTGAACGCTCAAACTGCGCTTTAGCCCCCTCGTAATGGGTATCCTGGAGCCAAAGCTTTGTTGTTACAAAGAGTTCACCACGCGGGAGACCACTGTGCTTCAGTGCGTTCCCAACTTGGGTCTCATTCTGGTAAGACGCTGCAGTGTCAATCAGGCGATAGCCTGTATTAATGGCATCAATAACTGCTTTTTCACAGTCATCCTCATTCGTCATTTGAAACACGCCAAATCCCTGCAGGGGCATTTCAATACCGCTGTTCAGTGTTACTGTTTGCATCACGTCAGTCTCCCGTTGTTGTGTCTGAAAAGCATAACGCAGAATGATTTATCTGATTAGGCAGGGAAATTAGCTAGGGTTTATTAGACTGATTCATGAAAGGGAATATCGGATGGCTCGTGATGATCGACAAACATAGTTTCTGCATCATGAAGTGATCATGGTGAAATGAAAAAACAGTAATTCTGTCATTTTATTGATCTTTATGGACTTACTTAAAAAGAGTCAATCAGCCCTCGTGGTGACAGTATTTTCTGACAGCTATCGCATGGCGGGGAAAATCGATTTTAACGATATAGAACTTGAGAATAACTACAGCCTGGCTGAAGTTTATACTATTTCTGAGCTATATATTCTGCCTGCTGAAGCCTCTCGAAACTGACAACATCCATTTCTGGTTCTTGCTGGACAGACGAGCAAAACAGACCCGCGCAATATCTTCACCTGAACCCCATGTGCACCTGGCAAATAAGGTTCAGGTGGCAATACAGATGTCTCCCTTACCGATGAATATAACCCCTGTCAGATAGGGGAAAGAATCGGTAGATACAGCAAACAGACAGGGGAGGAGGGCCTACTTAATCACGACCTTGATCTCTTTTTCCTGCCAGCTGGATTTGTTAAATGACTGACCATAAATAAGTTTCAGAGTGCTTTCTCCTTTCTTCTCTCCGATAAAGTAGAATACTTCATCACCACCACATCCCGTGGCTCCGGTGGGGCACTCTTTTGATTGTTGATACCCGGCAGAGACGAAAATCAGATCATCAGGAAGCGTTTTAATCATCCAGCCATAGCCGGTCGTTGGATTGGATTCTAATGTTAACGTGATCTCTTTTCCCACATCGCCGGTTATCGTTGTTGTTTCTGTGGCGGCATTGGCTGACATAACCGCAGACATCATCATGCCGAAAACGATAGCTTTAGCTTTGCTCATGTTTACTCTTCCTTTGATGGATATATCAACAGGGCTACAATACCCCACAGGTGACGCATTTGGGATCTTTCACCTTTGGGCAATGACAGTATCAGCTTAAAAAGCTAGCCTGAATGATATTACTCTTATTTTGTACTTATTGTGGTGAGTTAATTTGCCCCTGTCACAGGGGCAGCAGCGTCGCATATCTGCTAAGGTGGGAGGCCTTTTGATATGCTGTATCAGGGAATGGCGATAAGCAGGGCCAGTAAGGGCAATGAATGCCTCTGACAGGCCATCAGGCAGGTTCACAACCAGATTAATATATGAAGCGAGTCCAGGCATCCCCCTGAAGGGCTGGCTGATAAAAGGTAATAGATGAAACGATTGATTGTTGGTATGTCCGGTGCCAGTGGTGCTATTTATGGTGTTCGTTTACTTGAGGTGTTGCGGCAACTGCCTGAGGTCGAGAGCCATTTGATTATTAGTCAGGCAGCACGTCAGACCCTTGCCCTTGAGACGGACTATTCACTGCGTGAGGTTCAGGCTTTAGCGGATGTGGTACATGATTCCCGTAATATTGCCGCCAGTATCTCCTCTGGCTCGTTTAAAACCTCAGGGATGGCAGTCCTGCCTTGCTCGATTAAAACCTTATCGGGCATTGTGAACAGCTATACCGATGACTTGTTAACCCGGGCGGCGGATGTCGTGCTAAAAGAGCGGCGTCCTTTAGTGCTTGCCGTGCGTGAAACACCTCTCCATTTGGGACACTTGCGTTTGATGACGCAGGCGGCAGAACTTGGGGCTATTATTATGCCCCCCGTGCCAGCGTTTTATCATCGTCCCCAGTCTATTAACGAGATTATTGATCAAACGGTCAACCGCATTCTTGATCAGTTCGATCTCGAACTCCCTTGCGATTTGTTTGCCCGCTGGAATGGGGTGTAATTCGCCCGCCCTGATTTGGTGCACCTTATCAGGGCAACTGCCCCACAGGAAATTGTGCGCCTGTCGTTATGTTAAAAAAATTAACCCTCCATTTACCCGGATGTTCTTTTTCCTCGCCAGTAAAAGCTGTTATCTTTATTTTTGACAGCAAAATTGAAACTATTTAATAACAAAAAACTCACCATAATGTCACGTTATGAAAAGTGGCATGAAACCTGCAATTTATCTGTTAAACACAACTACACAACAACACACCACAATAAGAAGCCAAACCTGAGGTATTGTATGAAGAAATCAGTTATTGCTCTGTCGTTGCTGCTTGGCCTTTCAGGTTCATTCAGTGCTTTTGCCCAAAGCGGGCAGGCGCTGCGTATTGGTACTGATACGACCTATGCCCCTTTTTCATCTAAAGATGTAAAAGGGGAGATCATTGGTTTTGATATCGACCTTGGCAATGAATTATGCCAGCGTATTCAGGCCAAATGTACCTGGGTTTCGAGTGATTTTGATGCGCTTATCCCTTCCCTTAAAGCCAAAAAAATCGACGCTATCATTTCTTCCCTTTCTATTACTGATAAACGTCAGAAAGAGATCCTATTCTCAGACAAACTTTACGCCGCGGACTCTCGCCTGATTGCGGCAAAAGACTCCACCTTGCAACCCACCCTGGCGTCACTGAAAGGCAAGCATATTGGGGTACTGCAAGGCTCAACCCAGGAAGCTTATGCCAATGCTGAATGGCGGCCTAATGGTATTGATGTGATCCCCTATGCTAACCAGGATCTGATTTACGCTGATTTAGCCGCTGGCCGGCTGGATGCTGCGCTGCAGGATGAAGTGGCTGCCAGCGAAGGGTTCTTAAAACAACCCGCGGGCAAAGATTTTGCTTTTGCTGGCCCATCAGTGAAAGACAAACAGTATTTCGGAGAGGGTACCGGCGTTGGGTTGCGTAAAAATGATACCGAATTAAAAGCGTCCATGGATAAAGCGCTGGCAGAAATGCGTGCAGACGGAACTTATGACAAGTTAGCGAGTAAGTACTTCAATTTTAATGTTTACGGTAATTAATTTTATCCTTAGTCTGTAGATGAGTATTGAATAGGTTTTTAATCTGACAATATAAATATGCATCGTTATGGGGCAAACCCGTCACTGGATTTGATGATAGCTGACGGGCTTTCTTTGCTGGTGTAGGCTATGTCGCCGTCAGGGGGCCTGTAACCGACGTTAAATAAAGACAGTTTTTTATTTGAGGATAATTATGAAAAAGCGCGTTTTATCACTATCTCTGTTAGTTGCATTATTTGCCGCCAGTTCTTCATTTGCTGCGATACCTAAAAATTTACGCATTGGTACAGATCCGACTTATGCGCCTTTTGAAGAAAAAAATGCCAAAGGGGAATTAGTCGGTTTTGATATTGATTTGGCAAAAGAACTTTGCAACCGCATGAATACGCAATGTGTTTTTGTTGAAGGCCCATTAGATGGTTTGATCCCTTCGCTAAAAGCGAAAAAAATCGATGCCATTATGTCATCACTCTCTATCACTGAAAGACGTAAGAAAGAAATAGATTTTACCGACAAATTATACGCTGCTGATTCTCGTCTGGTGGTGGCAAAAGGTTCACCGATAACCCCTGATGTTGCGACCCTGAAAGGTAAGCGCGTGGGTGTTCTGCAGGGCACGACTCAGGAAACGTATGGTAATGAACACTGGGCACCTATAGGTATTGAGATTGTCTCTTATCAAGGCCAGGATTCCATCTATGCTGATTTACTTGCGGGACGTATTGATGCCGCATTTCAGGATGAAGTCGCGGCCAGTGAAGGTTTCCTGAAGGTTCCAGCGGGGGCCGGGTATCAGTTTGGTGGTCCGGCGATTAAAGATGAGATACTGTTTGGCGTCGGCACAGGTATGGGTGTCCGCAAGAATGACAACGAGCTTCGTGAAGCGTTAAATACTGCCTTTGCTGAGATGCGCAAAGATGGTACTTATGACAAACTGGCAAAAAAATATTTTGATTTCAATGTCTACGGTGACTAGTTCGCACTGTTGAGAAAACAGCCTCTTATGAGAGAGGCTGGTAATAACGTGCACACTGACCGACAGGATATGCACCATGTTGTATGGCTTTTCCGAAGTAATTTTAAAAGGCGCACTGGTCACGCTTGAACTGGCTCTCGCCTCTGTGGTGCTTGCTGTCGTGATAGGGCTGGCAGGTGCCGGGGCAAAACTGTCGAAAAATCGTCCACTGGCATGGCTGTTTGAAGGCTATACCACCCTGATCCGTGGGGTGCCTGACCTGGTACTGATGCTATTGATTTTTTATGGCCTTCAGATGCTGATAAACAGTATTACCGATGCATTAGGTTTTGAGCAGCTTGATATTGACCCCATGACGGCAGGTATTGCCACGCTCGGGTTTATTTATGGTGCCTATTTTACTGAAACCTTTCGCGGCGCTTACCTGGCCGTTCCCAAAGGGCACATTGAGGCCAGTATTGCATTTGGTTTTAGCCGCTCCCAAACATTCCGCCGTATCTTGTTTCCGACAATGATGCGTTATGCTTTGCCTGGGATCGGTAATAACTGGCAGGTTATCCTGAAAGCGACAGCCCTGGTCTCTTTACTGGGCTTAGAGGATGTCGTAAAAGCGACCCAGCTGGCCGGGAAAAGCACCTGGCAGCCACTCTACTTTGCTCTGGTTGCGGGTGGGATTTATTTAGTGTTTACCACGCTTTCCTCCGGCATATTACTCTGGCTTGAACGCCGTTATTCTGTGGGTGTGAAGAGGGCGGAGCTATGACAGAGATCATTCAGGAATACTGGAAATCATTGCTATGGTCAGATGGTTACCGCATGACAGGGGTGGCAATGACCTTATGGTTATTGATTACTTCTGTGGTAATGGGGGGGATTCTGGCCCTGTTTCTTTCTATTGGTCGGGTATCCAGTAATCGGTTTATTTCTTTCCCCATTGCTTTATTTACCTATGTGTTCCGTGGAACTCCGCTCTATGTTCAGCTGCTGGTTTTTTATTCTGGCTTTTATACTCTGGAGATAGTCAAAGAAACGGATTTTCTGAATGCCTTTTTTCGCAGCGGGCTGAATTGTACTATTTTAGCGCTGACACTAAATACTTGTGCTTACACGACTGAGGTATTTGCCGGGGCGATTCGGGCGGTTCCTCACGGGGATATTGAAGCCGCACGAGCATATGGTTTTTCGCGTGTAAAAATGTATCGCTGTATTATTTTGCCCTCGGCGTTGCGTATTGCATTACCCGCCTACAGCAATGAAGTGATCCTGATGCTCCACTCTACCGCCCTGGCGTTTACCGCCACAGTGCCTGACTTGCTGAAAATTGCCCGTGATATTAATGCCGCAACGTATCAACCTTTTACGGCGTTTGGTATCGCAGCGGTACTGTATCTGATGATTTCCTATGTGCTGATTAGCCTGTTCCGTAGAGCGGAGAAACGCTGGTTGCAACATGTTAAACCTGCTTCACACTGAGCGAGTGCTGATGACGACTGAAAATAAATTAAGCGTAACGGATTTACATAAACGTTATGGTGAACATGAAGTACTCAAAGGTGTTTCATTAAAGGCCAAAGCTGGTGATGTCATCAGCATCATTGGTTCTTCTGGCTCAGGTAAGAGTACGTTCTTGCGTTGTATTAATTTCCTGGAAAAACCCAGTGAAGGTTCGATCACCGTCTGTAATGAAGTTATCAATCTGGTTCGGGACAAAGACGGGCAATTAAAAGTTGCGGATAAAAACCAGCTACGTTTGCTGCGTACTCGCCTGACGATGGTATTTCAGCACTTCAATCTGTGGAACCATATGACGGTGCTTGAGAATGTCATGGAGGCACCTATTCAAGTACTTGGCCTGAGTAAATCGGATGCCAAAGAGCGGGCAATAAAGTACCTGGAAAAAGTGGGTATTGATGAACGTCAGTATATAAAGTACCCCGTGCATCTTTCTGGTGGTCAGCAGCAGCGAGTATCGATCGCGCGCGCACTGGCAATGGAACCGGAGGTTCTGTTATTTGATGAACCCACTTCCGCACTGGATCCCGAACTGGTTGGGGAAGTGCTGCGTATTATGCAGAAACTGGCCGAAGAGGGGAAAACCATGGTCGTGGTAACCCATGAAATGGAGTTTGCCCGTCATGTCTCCAGCCATGTCATCTTTTTGCATAAAGGACGCATTGAAGAAGAGGGGCCACCAGAAGAGGTCTTTAATCATCCTAAAAGCGAACGTTTACAACAGTTCTTATCCGGGGCATTAAAATAGTTTTATGGCGCGGACCTTCCGCTATCTGCGCCGTTTTAGTTGATGTCGCGTATGCCGTCAGGTCAATAAATTCTGTAATGCGTCATGAAGCTCTGGCCAGTTAAACTGGAAACCAGACGCCTCAAGCCGTTGGGGGATCGCGTGCTGACTGCCGAGCAGTAATACCGCGGCTTCCCCCATCAGTAAACGTACCATCATCCCGGGGACGGATAGACGCGTCGGGCGGTTGAGAACGTTGCCCAACGTGCGGGTAAACTGAGTATTCGTCACCGGTTGTGGGGAGACCAGATTAAATGGGCCATGCAGTGGATTATTCAGCAGCCAGATAATGCCGTTCACCATATCGTCAATATGGATCCAGGCCATATACTGGTGCCCGTTCCCTAATGCGCCCCCTAAACCATAACGGAAAGGGGGTAACATTTTCTTTAATGCTCCACCATCATTTGCGAGTACCACGCCGGTACGTAGCAGACAGACGCGGGTCCTGGCTGTTTGAGCCCCTAATGCTATTTGCTCCCACTGTTGGCAAAGACGGTGGGTAAACTCGTCATGGGGCGGGGTATCCTCAGTGAGAGGTATTTCGCCCTTATCACCGTAATAACCTATCGCTGAACCTGAAATAAGCACTTCTGGGGGGCAGTGGCTGGCACGAATGAGCGCGACCAGCTGTTCAGTCATATGCCAGCGGCTCTGGCACAGATGCTCTTTCTGTGATGTTGTCCAGCGCCTGTTAACAATAGGTTCGCCTGCCAGATTGATAACCGCATCAAAATCGTCCAGATGATTCAGGAGGCTTAAATCCGGCAATAATGATACCTGTGAACCCAGCTGAGTGGCGGCCCGCTCAGGAAAGCGGGTGAGGACGGTTATCCGGGCTCCTTCTTTCACCAGGCGGGTTATCAGATGATGACCAATCAGCCCGGTTCCTCCAGTGATTAAAACACGCATATCCAACCTCCCGTTGTTGCAATCTATTTTTGCCAGCTCAGGGTCATTGATACGGAGTCGGCATAACGTAATGCGTGCAGTTTATCAATTTCAACCTCAGCGTACGTGACCCAGGGATGCATATGGGTAATATCCAGAACATCCTGGGTTAGTTTTTCCAGTAAAGAGAAGCGATTATTTTCTACTAGCTGGATGATCCCTTTGGTTACCGTGCGATAATTCAGTGCATCAGCGATATTTTCACTGGATCTGGCTTTAATCGCGGGGTAATGGATCACCACATTGATGACAATATCCTGACGGTTGGTTATCTCTTCTTCTTTAATTCCGATAAAGGTTCGCAGCCGTAAATTTTTAATGCGGATAATGGCATCCGCCTGGGGTATTGGCATGGCAGGCTCCTTGTTAATGACGTCCTGTCACAGAATATACCAGTGGGGAGAAAATATTATCTGCCTATTTCCCGACAGTAATGGATCTTTCAGGGGCAGAGAAAACGAGGAAAAAAGTATCTGTCACCATTATAGACGCTCTGGTGCATTTGGTCGGCCTGTCTCTATGGCTGATTCTTGATGACAGTGGTTTTTTTATATTCTATGTTCAATAGCTATGAGTAGTGCTAAGGGAGCGCTTTATGAATCAGCCGACAATGACGCTATGGTCAGATAGTAGCTACCTGAGTCCTTATGTTTTTTCTGTGTATGTTGCACTAAAGGAAAAAGGGCTCACCTTTAATCTTCAGCCTATTGATTTAAATAGTGGGGATAATCTTTTGCCTGGCTGGGATGGGTATGATTTGACACGTCGAGTACCGATGCTGGAAAGGGGAAACTTCAGGCTCAGTGAATCGTCAGCTATTGATGAGTATTTAGAGGAGGTGTTTGCCCCGCCGGTCTGGGCACGGATTTATCCCCAGGACAAGGAAAAACGAGCTCAGGCACGACAGATTCAGGCATGGTTACGCAGTGATTTGATGGCCATTCGTGAAGAAAGACCTACCTCGGTTGTGTTTATCGGGGATAAAAGACCCCCTTTAAGTACAAATGGCAGTCTGGCAGCAGAAAAGCTTCTGAGCACGGCCCTCAAGTTTTTGCCAGAAGGGCAGAATAACCTGTTTGGTGAGTGGTCCATTGCTGACAGTGACTTGGCGGTAATGCTCAACCGGCTTATTTTAAACGGTGATGAGGTGCCTGAACGCCTTAAAGCCTATGCGGCTTTCCAGTGGCAGCGTTCATCAGTACAGCAGTGGCTGGCACTTTCGGCATAGCTGTTCCCAACAGCGCTGGTTATAATGTTGCAAGGGACCGATTAGAGGTAATGTGAATGAAGCTGATGTTTATATCGGATATACATGGTGCTTTACCTGCCACGGAAAGAGCACTGGACCTCTTTGCCGAAAGTGGTGCTCAATGGCTGGTTATCCTGGGGGATTTACTCAATCATGGGCCGCGAAATGCGCTACCAGAAGGATATGCCCCTGCGGAGGTCGCCAAGTGCCTGAACAAGGTTGCGGATAGAATTATCGCCGTACGCGGTAATTGTGATAGCGAAGTGGATCAGATGCTGCTGGATTTTCCGATAACCGCTCCCTGGCAACAAATACTCCTCCCGAAACAGCGCTTGTTTTTGACGCACGGGCATCTTTACAGCCCCGAGGCGTTACCCCCGCTGGTCACGCATGATATTTTTATCTCTGGTCATACGCACCTGCCAGTGGCAACACAACACCAACGCTGCTATTTATTTAATCCAGGCTCAGTGAGTATTCCCAAAGGGGGTCATGAAGCGAGTTTTGGCATGCTTGATGATGATGTTCTGAGCGTTCGCACTTTAAACGGCAACAGGATGATTGCACAGGTTCAGATTACCCCGTAACGTTACAAAAAACTCAATAACGCGTTTTAAAACGCTCAGAATAAGGTTTTTCCGATGGTGGATCAGCAGCCTTTTGGTGGCACAGAATGGGTTGATATTGTTGATGAGAATAACGAAGTGGTTGGGCAAGCTAGCCGCGAAAATATGCGTGCGCAGCGTTTACGACATCGGGCAACTTATATCGTAGTCAGTGACGGTATGGGCCATATACTGGTACAACGCCGTACTGAGACAAAAGATTTTATGCCCGGAATGCTGGATGCGACTGCAGGGGGCGTGGTCCAGGCGGAAGAGCAATTGTTAGAGTCAGCGCGTCGTGAAGCAGAAGAAGAGCTGGGTATTGCTGGTGTCCCCTTTGCTGAACATGGGCAATTCTATTTTGAAGATGCTCATTGCCGTGTCTGGGGGGGGTTATTTAGCTGCGTTTCCCACGGGCCTTTTGCCCTTCAGGTTGAAGAAGTCAGCGACGTATGCTGGATGACTCCTGAAGAGATCACGGCACGTTGTGATGAGTTCACGCCAGACTCCCTGAAAGCACTGGCATTATGGATGACACGTAATGCCAGAAATGAATCAGGCGATTCACAAAGCGAATAGATAATATCAGAGCCTTGTGATCCATCCCTGAGGAACAGGTCTGATTTGAAACGTGAAAAAGCCGTAAATCTGGTTATCAGAATTACGGCTTTTTTGTGTCAGTCGCGAATAGCTCTCTTTCTGCTCTGGCTCAGCCAGAGCAGGGATGATTACTGCTGTTGTGCTGACTGGATCGCTGTCAGTGCGATGGTGTAAACGATATCGTCAACCAGAGCACCACGAGACAGGTCATTTACTGGCTTACGCATACCTTGCAGCATTGGCCCGATGGAGATCAGGTCAGCAGAACGCTGTACGGCTTTGTAAGTGGTGTTACCTGTGTTCAGGTCCGGGAAGATAAATACAGTCGCACGGCCTGCTACAGGGGAGTCTGGCGCTTTAGATTTGGCTACATCAGCCATGACAGCGGCGTCATACTGTAACGGTCCATCAATGACCAAGTCTGGACGTTTTTCCTGAGCGAGACGAGTGGCTTCACGAACTTTTTCTACATCACTACCTGCACCGGACGTACCGGTAGAGTAGGAGAGCATTGCTACCCGAGGATCGATACCGAAAGCGGCAGCTGAGTCAGCGGACTGAATAGCTATCTCTGCTAATTGCTCTGCGGATGGGTCCGGGTTGATGGCACAGTCACCGTAGACGTAAACCTGTTCTGGTAACAGCATAAAGAAGACGGAAGAGACCAGTGAACTGCCTGGTGCTGTTTTAATCAACTGTAACGGTGGGCGAATGGTGTTAGCAGTGGTATGCACGGCACCAGAAACCAGGCCATCCACTTCATTCTGCTCGAGCATCAAGGTACCCAGTACCACGTTATCTTCCAGCTGTTCACGAGCAACGGCTTCAGTCATACCCTTGCTCTTACGCAACTCAACCAAACGAGCAACATAGCTTTCACGTACAACTTCAGGGTCGACAATCTCAATACCTGAGCCCAGCTCTACGCCCTGTGCTGCGGCAACGTGCAGGATATCATCAGGATTACCCAGCAACACACAAGTAGCAATGCCACGTTCTGCACAGATAGCAGCCGCTTTCACGGTGCGTGGTTCGTCGCCTTCTGGCAGTACGACACGTTTACCCGCTTTACGCGCCAGCTCGGTGAGCTGATAACGGAAGGCCGGTGGTGACAGGCGACGGCTGCGTTCTGACGAGGCCGTCAGGGACTCAACCCATTGGGTATCGATATGACTGGCAACATATTCCTGGACTTTCTCAATACGCTGAAGGTCATCAATCGGGACTTCCAGGTTAAAGCTTTGCAGGCTCAGGGAGGTCTGCCAGGTATTAGTGTTGACCATAAACATCGGCAGGCCGGTCGCGAATGCACGCTCACACAGTTTGCTGATGCGAGGGTCCATTTCGTAGCCACCGGTCAACAGAATTGCGCCAATCTCTACGCCATTCATGGCCGCCAGGCAGGCAGCAACCAGGACATCAGGACGGTCAGCTGAGGTGACCAGCAATGAGCCCGGGCGGAAGTGTTCCAGCATGTGAGGAATACTGCGCGCGCAGAAAGTGACTGATTTCACACGACGGGTATTGATATCCCCTTCGTTGATCACGGTTGCATTTAAGTGGCGAACCATATCAATCGCACGGGTTGCAATCAGGTCGAAGCTCCAGGGAATGCAACCTAATACGGGTAACGGGCTGTTAGCGAACAGCAGTTTAGGATCAATATTCGCGACACTGGCTTTGTTGGAGTCATCAAAGATTTCAGACAAGTCAGGGCGAGTACGGCCTTGATCATCCACTGGCGCGTTTAACTTATTAATAATCACGCCATTGATATTGGTATTTTTGCTGCCGCCAAAACTGTTGCGTGCCAGTTCAATACGTTCTTTGAGCTGTTCAGGCGAGTCATTGCCCAGAGAGGTCACGAAGACGATTTCAGCATTCAGTGTTTTGGCAATCTCGTAGTTCAGTGCCTGGGCAAACTGATGTTTACGCGTCGGAACCAGCCCTTCTACCAGAATGACCTCAGCATCTTTGCTGTTGGTGTGGTAGTTGGCGATGATCTCTTCCATCAGTACATCTTGCTGGTTATTTGACAGCAGAGACTCTACATAGCTCATCTTCAGCGGTTTAGCCGCAGGGATAGAGCTGTTTGCACGGACAATACTGGTGGTTTGATCTGGCGTATTTTCACCGCCATTACGTGGCTGGGCGATAGGTTTGAATACGCTCAAACTCACGCCTTTTTGTTCCATAGCACGGATAACGCCAAGACTTACGCTGGTAAGACCGACACTGGTTCCGGTAGGGATAAGCATAATTGTACGGGACACGGTATAACCTCTTCGTTTTCGTGAGCCACTTAGCTCAGCTTAACTGAAAACATGCCGTAGCCTTGGGCTACGGCAAGAGAATCAGGCAGTAAGGCGGGATGCGTCTTGAGCGATAACCAGCTCTTCATTGGTTGTAATAACCAGTGCCGGACGAGTCCCTTCTTTATTGATAAAGCCGGACTTACCGAAACGGGCTGCCAGGTTACGTTCATGATCCATTTCCAGACCCAGAACACCCAGTTTATTTAATGTCAGTTCACGAACCATGGCTGCGTTTTCACCGATACCACCCGTGAAGATAACCGCATCCAGACGACCATCCATCAGTGAGGTATAGGCACCGATGTATTTAGCCAGACGGTGGCAGTAAACGTCCATTGCACGTTTTGCATCGGCTTTGGTTTCGTAGTTGTCTTCCACATAACGGCAGTCGCTGGTTACTTCAGTCAGACCCAACAAGCCAGACTCTTTAGTCAGCATTTTGTTGATGTCATCAATGTTCATACCCAGAGTGTCATGCAGATGGAAAATGATCGCCGGGTCGATATCACCAGAACGGGTACCCATCACCAGACCTTCCAGAGGAGTCAGACCCATAGAAGTATCAACACACTTACCATTGCGGATAGCAGAAACAGAACCGCCATTGCCAAGGTGACAAGTGATGATGTTCAGCTCTTCAACTGGTTTATTGAGCATTTTTGCCGCTTCTTGAGTTACATAGAAGTGGCTGGTACCGTGGGCGCCATAGCGACGAATACCGTGTTCTTTATACAGTTTATAAGGCAATGCGTAGAGATAAGACTCTTCAGGCATTGTCTGATGGAAAGCAGTATCGAAAACAGCTACGTTTTTATCAGCAAGATGCGGGAAAGATTTCAGTGCTTCAGCAATACCAATCAAGTGAGCCGGGTTGTGCAAAGGTGCAAAAGAGGCTGCATCTTTGATACCCTGAATCACGGATTCATCAATAACAACGGAACTTGTATATTTTTCGCCACCGTGAACAATACGATGACCAATTGCTGTAAGCTGGGCTGACAATTCTGGTTTTTGTGCCAGAATGTTATTAACGATGAAGTTAAGAGCTTCACTGTGGGCAGCACCAGCACCCAGAGCCGCTTCGTGCTTGGCGCCTTCAAGTTTCCATTTGATACGTGCTTCAGGAAGATGGAAACATTCGGCTAAACCAGAAAGATATTCTTCACCGTTTGCCGCATCGATAATAGCGAATTTCAGTGATGAACTACCGCAGTTCAGAACCAGTACAAGCTTACTCGACATGGAATACCTACTTTTAATTCGTGGCTAAAAAAACGTCTGATAGTCTATCATCGTAGCCCATGAAGACCCGGACATTTATGATCAACGTCATGCCTGTGGGATTTTGGGGCATGACGAATAAATTAAGCGAACATTCTGCTGTTTACCCAAGACTGGTTACGGCAAGTATAATGAGCTTGGGGGATAGCCTGTGTATTATGGCTTACAGCTGTAAAACGCGCACAGCGTAGCAGATAGATCACTATAAATACAAAATCTTTTGAACCTTATAATCATCAGTTGTTGTGTTGTTATTATTTTTTATTCTTTGCATAAAAATTTGAGGCGGAGCCATGTCAACACCCCAGAATAGTCACGTAAGCTGGTTCAGCTTATTCGGACGCGGGCAGCATTATGCGAATACCTGGCCTATGGATAAGCGTCTTACACCGGTGTTTATTGAAAACAGAATCATTCGGATGACGCGTTTCGCTATCCGTTTTATGCCACCGATCGCCGTATTCACCCTTACCTGGCAAGTTGCGCTGGGCGGCCAACTGGGGCCTGCCGTGACGACAGCACTTTTTGCCTGCAGCCTGCCGTTGCAGGCGCTATGGTGGTTAGGTAAGCGTTCAGTCACTCCATTACCCCCCTCAACCCTGCAATGGTTTTATGAGGTGCGCGAAAAACTGCAACAGTCGGGTCAGGCTTTGGCCCCTGTAGAAGGCAAGCCTGACTATCAGGCACTGGCAGATGTGCTGAAGCGGGCATTCAAACAACTGGATAAAACCTTTTTAGATGATTTGTAATCTCTCCTGGGGCAAGGATAGGTATTTTGCATGACCGTATAATGAAGGGCGACTGAAAGTATCAGACGTATTCTTAAAAATGCCCTTCTTTTGGGGGGAGCAAGGTAGTTGTTTACGATTTTCTATTAATCTCTTGTGCTATCTCAAAGCAATACCCCAGTTTCGTTCGGTATGGTGAAGCCAATATTTTTTCTTGAAGGCAGGTATCAGAAAATGGAAATGACTCACGCACAACGACTTATCTTATCCAATCAGTATAAATTAATGACGATGATGGACCCGGAGAATGCAGAACGTTATCACCGTCTGCAGACCATCGTTGAACGGGGTTATGGTCTGCAAATGCGTGAACTCGACAGTGAGTTTGGTGCACTGAAAGAAGCAACCTGCCGTGCAATTATCGATATTATGGAAATGTTCCACGCTTTGCAGGTGAGCCGGGCAAACTTGAAAGACAGCAGTGATATTGACGAAAGGCGTGTGGCTTTCCTCGGCTTTGATGCGGGGCTGGAGAGTGAAATCCTGAATTATGTTCGTTTTTTGGTAACCATTGAGAAGCGTTATACCCATTTTTCGCCTGGGGCTGACAACTTTAATGCGCAAACGCCAATGTGGGATAAATACATTCGTATGCAAGCCATCTGGCATGCTTGCCCGCGTCAGTATCATTTAAGCGCCAATGAAATTAAGCAAATTATTAATGCCTGAGGAGATACAGCTTGAAGTGTAGAGGATTTTTGTTTGATCTGGACGGTACGCTTGTAGACTCCTTGCCCGCAGTAGAGCGCGCATGGAGCCAGCTGGCTGAACGCATTAACGTTCCTGCGCAAGAGGTGCTGGACTTTATCCACGGCAAGCAAGCGATGACTTCATTACGTCATTTTATGCCTGGAGCCTCCGAAGAGGCTATTTTGCGGGAATTCTCATGGCTTGAGGCTAAAGAAGCGGAGGATACCGAGGGGGTCGTCGCCTTACCGGGAGTCATCGATCTTCTTACCTATCTCAATGACGAAAAGATTCCCTGGGCGATAGTCACTTCAGGGACCGTACCTATTGCGTTTGCCCGCCATGGAACCGCAGGTTTACCAAAACCTGAGGTTTTTGTTACCGCAGAACAGGTTGAGCGTGGCAAACCGGAGCCCGATGCGTATTTGCTGGGTGCCCAATTGCTGGGTCTTGAACCGGAGCAATGCGTGGTGGTGGAAGATGCCCCCGCGGGTATATTGTCTGGTCTTAGCGCAGGGTGCCATGTTATTGCTGTCAACGCGCCTGCAGAGACGCCGCGACTGGAGCAGGTTAATTATGCCCTGTCATCCCTGAAGGAGCTCCTGGTACAGAAAACGGCAGATGGCCATGTTGAAATACTGAGAAAACACTAATCTTTGCCACTTAGCCCCTTAACCTATGGGGCTTTTTTATAGTATCTGCGCGAATGATGTCAGCACTCAGAATAAAAAGGACATAGTGTGAATCTGGAACTCATTTGGGTACTGTCTTTACTGGGCATTGCGATTGTCTTGTTTGCAACGGGCAAGATGCGTATGGATGCCGTGGCACTCTTGATGATCATCGCTTTTGTGCTCAGTGGCACGCTGACCATTAGCGAAGCGTTTTCTGGATTTAGTGACCCTAATGTTATTCTGATTGCTGCACTGTTCATTATCGGTGACGGCTTAGTGCGTACCGGGGTTGCAACGAATGTTGGTGTGTGGCTGGTCTCGGTTGCGGGCAGCAGCGAAATAAAAATGCTGGTGCTGTTGATGGCAACCGTAGCCGGTTTAGGGGCTTTTATGAGCTCAACGGGGGTAGTGGCTATTTTCATTCCTGTGGTGCTGAGTGTGGCACTGCGCATGAAAATATCCCCCTCTCGATTAATGATGCCACTGAGTTTCGCTGGTTTGATTAGTGGCATGATGACACTGGTTGCCACCCCGCCTAACCTGGTGGTCAACAGTGAATTAGTCCGTGATGGATTTGACGGCTTTCAGTTTTTCAGTGTCACTCCTATCGGGATTGTGGTCCTGATATTGGGCATTATTTATATGTTGTTCGTCCGTTTTGCCCTGAAAGGGGAGGATACCCGCGTCGATAAAGAAGGGGGGCAACGCAGTACTTTTCGTTCATTAATTAAAGCTTATCGCCTCAATGGGCGGGCGCGTCGCCTGGCTTTGCGCCCTGGTTCCCCGATGATAGGTGCCCGCCTTGATGATCTCAAACTCCGTGAACGCTATGGCGCTAATGTGATTGGCGTTGAACGCTGGCGGCGTTTTCGCCGGGTGATGGTGAATGTGGCCGGGGAGACAACCTTTTGCGAACGTGATGTGTTGCTTATTGATATCTCCGCCTCTGAAGATGAACTCCGTCAATTCTGCAGCGAGCAGATGCTGGAGCCTAAAATATTACGTGGTGAATACTTTTCCGATCAGGCCATGGATGTGGGGATGGCGGAGGTATTGGTGGTACCTGAATCAGAGCTTATCAATCAGACCATACGACAAATGGCATTTCGCAGTCGTTATGGTTTGAATGTTGTCGGGCTGCGTCGGGCAGGAAAAGCGATGGAAGGGGCCGTGGTGGATATCCCAATACAGCCCGGTGATATTGTTCTGGTTGTCGGGGACTGGCAATTAATTAAACAACTCTCACAACAGAGTCGCGACTTTCTGCTACTCAATGTTCCCATCGAGGCTATTGATGCCTCACCGGCACACAGTCAGGCTCCCCATGCGTTGTTCTGCCTGGTACTGATGGTCGTGCTGATGGTGATGGATGACGTGCCGAATGCCGTTGCCGCCATTATTGCTTGTTTACTGATGGGCAAATTCCGTTGTATTGATATGGAAAGTGCTTACAAAGCGATTCACTGGCCAAGTATTATCCTGATTGTCGGCATGATGCCCTTTGCCCTGGCACTACAGAAAACGGGTGGAGTGGACTTGATAGTTCATGGCCTGATGTCCTTCGGCGGTGATTACGGGCCACATATCATGCTCGTCTGCCTGTTCGTTATGTGTGCAACCATCGGGTTGTTTATCTCTAATACGGCAACTGCCGTATTAATGGCGCCTATCGCTCTCGCAGCAGCAAAAACAATGGGCGTCTCTCCCTATCCTTTTGCCATGATAGTCGCGATGGCAGCATCGGCAGCATTTATGACGCCGGTTTCTTCACCGGTGAATACGCTGGTATTGGGCCCCGGGCATTATACCTTCAGTGATTTTGCCAAGGTTGGGGTTCCTTTTACCTTCATTGTTATGATGGTTTGCGTCATTATGGTACCGATGCTGTTTCCATTTTAAGTTATGGTCTGTGCTGACAAGGTGTTATCGCTATAAAGGGGAGTCCTGGCTAATCTCATCCAGTGAGAGGTGAAAACTGGGCACAAAAGTCTGCATAAAATAGTCCATCTCGTCACTGCGACGTTCCGCGAGTGTTTTTTCCAGGCGGGTCCTGGCGAGCAAAAACTCGTTATTTCCGGCGGACAACTCTTCCAGGCATTTGAGGTAGGCACATAAGGTATCGGCTTGCTTGACTATCGATTTTTCATCAGCAGTGTATTGCGCCTCATCGATTAATGGGGCCCAAATATCACGTAACTCTTCTGGCACCATCTCAATCATTTTTTGTTGTGCGATTTTTTCTATCGCTTTGTATTCATGAGCTATCTGTGAATTGAAGTATTTTACCGGTGTGGGAAGATCCCCGGTGAGCACCTCACTGGCATCATGGTACATTGCTAATAAGGCGATACGTTCCGCATTGACCTGGCCATTAAATTTTCTATTTTTAATGACCCCAAGCGCATGGGCAACCATCGCGACCTGAAGACTATGTTCCGAGACATTCTCCGTGCGCACATTGCGCATCAGTGGCCAGCGATGGATTAGTTTCAGACGGGAAAGATAAGCGAAGAAATGGCTTTGCTGCATAATGTATCTCGCGATCCAGAACAGATAAGCAGCATTGTGCGGTGTTCATGAAAGCATTGCAAATCAGCCGGAAAACTGGCGTCCGGCCGATATTGACAGCCCTGATGAAACCCGCTGCAGATTACTGGTGATAATGCCCCAGGAAACGCCCTAATTTGGTAATGGATATTTCCAGGTCATCGACACGTGGCAAGGTGACTATCCTGACGTGATCCGGATAAGGCCAGTTAAATGCGGAACCCTGAACCAGTAGCACCTTTTCCTGTAGCAGGAAGTCTAAAACCATTTTTTGGTCATCATGAATATTGAAGCGCCTGGCATCAATTTTTGGGAACATATATAATGCGCCACGTGGTTTGACGCAGGACACGCCGGGTATTTCATTTATTAATTCAAATGCACGATTACGTTGTTCATATAACCGCCCGCCAGGCACGATAAACTCACTGATACTTTGATAGCCACCGAGCGCGGTCTGAATAGCATGCTGGGCTGGTACGTTGGCACAAAGACGCATTGATGCCAGCATTTCAAGCCCTTCAATATAGCCTTTGGCATGTTTTTTCGGGCCATTCAGCACCATCCAGCCCTGGCGGAAGCCCGCCACGCGGTAGGTTTTAGATAAGCCATTAAAGGTTACGGTCAGCAGATCCGGAGCCAGTGCAGCGATACAATGATGCTCCGCATCGTCATAAAGAATTTTGTCGTAAATTTCATCGGCAAAAATGATTAAATTATGCTGACGAGCTAGTTCAACTATTTCTAACAGTAATTCTTTAGAGTAAACCGCACCGGTAGGGTTGTTCGGGTTAATAATCACGATCCCCCGAGTCCGGGACGTTATTTTGGCACGAATATCGTCAAGATCAGGAAACCAGTCCGCTTCTTCATCACACAGATAATGAACTGCTTTACCGCCGGATAAAGAAACCGCCGCCGTCCAGAGCGGGTAGTCCGGAGCGGGGACCAGCATTTCATCCCCCGTGTTGAGAAGGGCTTGCATCGACTGAACGATCAGTTCCGACACCCCATTCCCGATGTAAATATCCTCTACCGTCACATCACGCATTCCCTGGGCTTGATAATGCTGCATGATGGCCTTGCGGGCAGAGAACAGCCCTTTAGAGTCACAGTACCCTTGCGCGGTGGGCAAGTTACGAATCACATCAACAAGGATTTCATCCGGTGCATCAAAGCCAAATGGCGCAGGGTTGCCAATGTTGAGCTTAAGCACTTTATTGCCTTCTTCTTCAAGGCGTTTCGCCTCTTTAAGCACAGGACCACGGATGTCATAACAGACATTTTCAAGTTTGCTGGATTTTTCGATAGGGGACATGAAGCGTTGACCTTTGTTGTTAACCTTGCTTCCTGCCGTGGAAGCATACATTTCCACAATGTACTCCTGCTACTGCAAGATTTGAAGGGTCGTTACCATGAGAAATAAAAAATATTCTCTGGTCAGAACAAACCCCGGCGGTTTTTCGGGGGAGGATATCTTGTTTTTGGCGCTAATTATAGTTACACAAACCTGTGCTGATCTATTATGCAGCATATAAGGTGATGAATCTTACCGCACTGAGTCTGAAGACGCTATTTTCGTTCCTCTGGTTTTTGCATTGCAGCATTCATGGTAGTGGTTCAGACATGACTTGTGTTTCATATCTATTTTAAGCAAAAAGGGATAATCAATCAGAATTCTGCATCTATAAAGAATCATTTAGCTCTTTAATTTTTATAAAGATTATTTTTCTAGTAAACAAATAAATCAAATACTTCATTTACTACTGCTAAAATGCAATAAGAATTATTGCTTACAGAGAAAGGTAACGTAAATAACTATGGGGCACTGGTTTTCATAAGAAAACTTTCAGTTCTTTCAGCTTTATAAAGATGTGTTTTTCTTATTTGTTCAATTATTCAGTCAAAAAATATCGTTCTTTAACAGTTATTAACTTATTGTTCAGTAATAATGAATTGGTTTAAAATAGGCACCGGCAAATAGAATAAAAATAGCCATGCCGTAATATATGAATACGACTTGGATATCACTGATGGCATTTTTTTAGGATGGTAACTAAATAAAACGAGGTGAAATGACGGCCTGGCGGACTGCGGATGTGGTGGCGTGGAACGTAAAAAGGAATTGACCTATCTTATTGATAAGTCATTTAAACATAAACAAGGACAACTCGTAAGAGCACTCGACTAGTGAAAAAAATGACTAATGAAAACCGTCTTATACTTAATCTCGACCTTGATTTGTTGCGCACATTTGTTGCCGTTGCAGATCTGAATACTTTTGGTGCTGCAGCTATTGCTGTCTGCCGAACTCAGTCGGCCGTTAGCCAGCAAATGCAACGCCTTGAGTCATTAATAGGAAAAGAGTTATTTGCTCGTCATGGCCGGAATAAATTACTGACTGAACATGGGGTGCAGTTGCTGGGTTATGCACGTAAAATTTTGCGTTTTAATGATGAGGCTTGTTTGTCTTTACGGGCGAATAACCTTGACGGCGTTTTAACCCTTTGGGCAGCGGGTGAATTAACAGAAACAATTCTGCCATTACAGTTAGAGCTCATTCGCTCGATATATCCAAAACTCATTCTTGATGTGAGAATCAAAAATGATCCCTTTCAGGATGATGTTATCTGCCAGCAGGAGGTTGACCTGATCATCGCAACCTCACATCCCCCGCATTATGATAGTACCTTGCTGCATCTCTCGCCTACACTGTGGTATTGCGCAGCGGATTACACGTATTGCAAGGGGGACCCCATTCCCCTGGTGATGCTTAAAGAATCGAGTCTCCACCGGGACATGATGCTGGACGCCCTTAATACGGCAGGCATTCCCTGGCGGGTTTCTTATGAAGCGGTGACCCAGAGTGCCGTCTATGCCGCATTAAAAGCGGGTCTTGGCGTGACGGCCGGCACGGTAGACATCATGATGTGTAAGGAACTGCGTGTGCTGGGATTATTTGAAGGACTACCTGCTTTACCTGAAACAAAGTACTTACTCTGTAAACATCGGGAAACGCGCAATCCTGTGGCGGAAATCATTTTCAATCAGTTATCTAATCAGCTAAATATCACGCGTTATAGCCCTAAACATGGATCGGCATTGGATACCCGTTTTCTTTCACCCTGAATTTTTGGGCTACTATTATAAAGGTTATCGCTGGTTTGAGTCGGTGCGAAATACCATCGTGGTAAGGCACGGGTGATGAGAGGCGAAACCTGAACGTGGCAGGAAGCTCCCTCAATAGCATGGGGGAGACTCCCAAATTATCGGCGGCATAAACTTCAGTAATCTGTTTTTGGGGGTTTGATGTTACAGATCTGCCTGTGACAGACCCGGTGTTAAAAAAATCATACAAATGTTATATGTTTTTGATGTGAATTAGCAAAACTGTGTTCTGGATCAAAAAAATACGCATATTTAAAAGAGGAATCATGGTGATTTCCTGCCAGAATAGAGGGGATTATTTTTTGCACACGACGGACACGATTCAACAAACTTTCAATTGCATTAAACACTTATGAAGATAAGGGGATAACGCATTAAATGTTAACGACAATGTGTCAATGTAAATTAATGTGTGCTTACTTTTGTTAAAGTTGACAAAAGGTTATAGAAAGGAGTAAAAAACCCCATCAATTTTCTGTCTTTTAATTGATTTCCGGCAGTAATTGTACGGTTTTTCGTTCTTCCCATGAATCGATGTGGTGTTCATCTGCCATCAAGAGCAGAGATTTAAGCGCCACTTTTGATGAGTAAGCAATGAGTATGTCAACATCTATCGAAGTTATCGCTCAACATTGGGCGCTCGCTGTCTTTGTCATTGTTGCTATTGGTCTGTGCTGTTTTATGCTCACCGGGGGTTGGTTACTCGGTGGCAGAGCCAGAGCCCGGCACAAAAACACTCCCTTCGAGTCAGGTATTGACTCCGTTGGTACAGCACGTCTACGTCTTTCTGCCAAGTTTTATCTGGTTGCCATGTTTTTCGTCATCTTTGACGTAGAAGCCCTGTACCTCTTTGCCTGGTCTGTTTCCGTTCGTGAAAGTGGCTGGCTTGGCTTCATTGAGGCCGCAATCTTCATTTTAGTGTTACTGGCAGGTCTGGTGTATCTGGTGCGTGTGGGAGCCCTGAATTGGACCCCTGTACGTTCGCGCCGTGAACAAATGAATCCAGAGCAAGACAATATCACTAATCGTCATACGCAGTAATAACGAGGCAATAAGATGGACTATACGCTCACCCGCATAGACCCTAACGGTGAGAATGACCGTTATCCCCTGCAAAAACAGGAGATCGTGACTGATCCACTGGAACAAGAAATTAACCGTAGTGTATACATGGGCAAATTAGAACATGCTATGCACGATATGGTTAACTGGGGTCGTAAAAACTCAATCTGGCCGTATAACTTCGGTCTCTCTTGCTGTTATGTGGAGATGGTAACGTCGTTTACCGCCGTGCATGACGTCGCACGTTTTGGTGCTGAGGTCTTACGTGCCTCTCCACGTCAGGCTGACCTGATGGTGATTGCCGGTACCTGTTTTACCAAAATGGCTCCGGTAATCCAGCGTCTTTATGATCAGATGCTGGAACCAAAGTGGGTCATTTCCATGGGATCTTGTGCCAACTCTGGTGGCATGTACGATATTTACTCTGTTGTGCAAGGCGTTGATAAATTCCTGCCAGTGGATGTGTATATTCCAGGTTGCCCTCCGCGCCCGGAAGCCTATATGCAAGCCCTGATGTTACTGCAGGAATCTATTGGTAAAGAGCGTCGTCCGTTGTCATGGGTCGTTGGTGATCAAGGTGTTTACCGCGCCAATATGCAGTCAGAACGTGAGCGTAAACGTGGCGAACGTATTGCTGTGACCAACCTTCGTACACCCGACGAAATTTAATTTACGCCTGCGGCCAGTGGATACCTTGCATTTCTATAATATCAAAGCAAAGGCACTGACCGTCAGTCACCACAGACTCATTTGCAATGGTGAGAACTATGACCGATTTAACTGCGCAAGACGCCGCAATGCCAGCCTGGCAAACGAGGGATCATCTTGATGACCCTGTGATCGGTGAACTGCGCAACCGCTTTGGGCCGGATGCATTTACCCTTCAGCCAACCCGCACCGGAGTACCTGTTGTTTGGGTTAAGCGTGAGCAACTGCTGGAAATTGTCGATTTTTTAAAAAAACTTCCTAAACCTTATGTCATGTTATTCGACCTGCATGGCATGGATGAACGTCTCCGTACTCACCGCAACGGTTTACCTGCTGCGGATTTTTCCGTTTTCTACCACTTTATTTCTATTGATCGCAACCGCGATATCATGCTGAAAGTGGCCCTGTCAGAAAACGATTTAAATGTACCGACACTGACTAAGCTGTTCCCGAACGCAAACTGGTATGAGCGTGAAACCTGGGAAATGTTTGGCATTACCTTTAATGGTCATCCACATTTGACACGCATCATGATGCCATCCACTTGGGAAGGTCATCCACTGCGTAAAGACTATCCCGCCCGCGCCACTGAATTTGATCCTTTTGTTCTGACCAAGCAGAAAGAAGATCTGGAAATGGAAGCACTGACGTTCAAGCCTGAAGACTGGGGTATGAAGCGCAGTAGCGAAAACGAAGACTTCATGTTCCTTAACTTGGGTCCGAACCACCCCTCAGCCCACGGTGCGTTCCGTATTATTCTGCAACTTGATGGTGAAGAGATTGTCGACTGTGTTCCTGACATTGGCTATCACCATCGTGGTGCTGAAAAAATGGGCGAGCGTCAGTCCTGGCATAGCTATATTCCTTACACCGACCGCATTGAATACCTTGGCGGTTGTGTCAATGAAATGCCTTATGTGTTAGCCGTTGAAAAACTGGCTGGCATCGTGGTTCCCGAACGCGTGGAAGTGATTCGCGTCATGTTGTCTGAGCTGTTCCGTATTAACAGCCATCTGCTTTATATCTCGACCTTTATTCAGGACGTAGGGGCAATGACCCCGGTGTTCTTCGCATTTACCGATCGTCAGAAAATATACGACCTGGTTGAGGCGATTACTGGTTTTCGCATGCACCCTGCCTGGTTCCGTATTGGTGGTGTGGCCCATGATCTGCCAAAAGGCTGGGAACGGTTACTGAAAGAGTTCCTTGAGTGGATGCCAAAACGTCTCGATTCTTACGAGAAAGCGGCACTGCGCAACACCATCCTGAAAGGCCGTTCTCAAGGGGTTGCTGCTTATACCGCCAAAGAGGCCCTCGAGTGGGGAACCACCGGGGCGGGTCTGCGTGCTACTGGCATTGACTTTGATATCCGTAAAGCGCGTCCTTATTCTGGTTATCAGAATTTTGACTTTGAAGTGCCTGTGGGTGGCGGTATCAGCGATTGCTATACCCGTGTGATGCTAAAAGTGGAAGAGCTGCGTCAAAGTTTGCGTATTCTTGAGCAGTGCCTGAAAAATATGCCAGCGGGTCCCTTTAAAGCTGACCACCCGCTGACCACGCCACCGCCGAAAGAGCGTACTTTGCAGCATATCGAAACCTTGATTACTCACTTCCTGCAAGTTTCCTGGGGTCCGGTGATGCCGGCAAACGAATCCTTCCAGATGATTGAGGCAACCAAAGGTATTAACAGTTACTACCTGACCAGTGATGGCAGCACCATGAGCTACCGAACCCGTGTCCGAACGCCGAGCTTCGCGCATTTGCAGCAAATTCCGGCGACAATTCGTGGCAGCCTGGTTTCTGACTTGATTGTCTATCTGGGTAGTATCGATTTTGTAATGTCTGATGTGGATCGCTAACTATGCACGATAACCAACAAAACAAGGCTGAGGCTTTTGAGCTGAGTGCGGCAGAACGTGAGGCTATTGAGCACGAAATGCATCACTATGAAGATGCCCGTGCGGCCTCCATTGAAGCGCTGAAAATTGTTCAGAAACAGCGTGGCTGGGTTCCCGATGGGGCGATTTATGCCATTGCAGATGTTCTGGGTATCCCGGCAAGTGATGTTGAAGGTGTGGCAACGTTTTATAGCCAAATATTCCGCCAGCCCGTGGGACGTCACGTTATTCGCTATTGTGACAGCGTAGTCTGCCATATTACCGGTTATCAAGGGATTCAGTCCGCCCTTGAAGGCCAGCTGGCGATCAAACCGGGACAGACGACAGCCGATGGTCGTTTTACTTTGCTGCCAACCTGTTGCCTGGGTAACTGCGATAAGGGGCCAAATATGATGATTGATGAAGACACGCACAGTCATCTGACGCCGGACGCAATTCCTGACCTGCTGGAGCGGTATAAATGAAAACCATTATTCGTACTGCTGAAACACATCCCCTGACCTGGCGCCTGCGCGACGACAAACAACCCGTGTGGCTTGAAGAATACCAGAGCAAAAATGGCTATGCGGGTGCCCGTAAAGCGTTGAGCGGTATGGCTCCAGATGACATTGTTAACGCTGTTAAAGACGCCGGCCTGAAAGGGCGCGGCGGCGCAGGCTTTTCCACCGGTCTTAAGTGGAGTCTGATGCCTAAAGACGAGTCCATGAACATCCGTTACCTGTTGTGTAACGCCGATGAAATGGAACCCGGCACCTATAAAGACCGTCTGCTTATGGAGCAGCTACCGCACTTGCTGGTGGAAGGCATGTTGATCTCGGCTTTTGCCCTGAAAGCTTATCGCGGTTATATCTTCCTGCGTGGGGAATATATTGAAGCCGCGGTGCATCTGCGTCGCGCTATTGAAGAGGCGAAGCAAGCCGGCTTATTAGGCAAAAATATACTGGGTTCGGGTTTTGATTTTGAGCTGTTTGTGCACACCGGTGCCGGGCGTTATATCTGTGGCGAAGAGACGGCACTGATTAACTCCCTGGAAGGGCGTCGTGCAAACCCACGCTCTAAACCTCCTTTTCCAGCGTCAAGCGGTGTATGGGGCAAGCCCACTTGTGTTAACAACGTGGAAACCCTGTGTAATGTGCCTGCTATTCTGGCTAATGGTGTTGAATGGTATCAGGGCATTGGTGGTTTGAGTAAAGACCATGGCACCAAGATGATGGGGTTCTCTGGACGGGTGAAAAATCCGGGTGTCTGGGAACTGCCTTTTGGTACTACGGCCCGGGAAATCCTCGAAGACTATGCCGGAGGCATGCGCGATGGCTTGAAATTCAAAGCCTGGCAGCCAGGTGGGGCAGGGACTGACTTCCTTACAGATGCACACCTTGATTTACCGATGGAGTTTGAAAGTATCGGTAAAGCAGGTAGCCGTCTGGGCACTGCACTGGCCATGGCCGTTGATCATGAAATCGGCATGGTATCACTGGTACGCAATCTGGAAGAGTTTTTCGCCCGAGAGTCCTGCGGTTGGTGTACGCCTTGTCGTGACGGTTTACCCTGGAGTGTGAAAATTCTGCGGGCGCTTGAACGTGGGGAAGGGCAGCCGGGTGATATTGAAACACTTGAGCAGCTTTGCCGTTCTCTGGGACCGGGTAAAACTTTCTGTGCTCATGCGCCAGGTGCCGTTGAGCCATTACAAAGTGCAATTAAATATTTCCGCGACGAATTCGAAGCAGGCATTGCCAGACAGGACCTCGGTAATCTCCGTTTGATTAACGGTATTCAACCGAACCTGTTAAAAACGCGTTGGTAAATATTCATTCCTCATGGTGTAACCAGAGGAATGGCACAAGAATTTTTGATTAACGCCTGAGTTTGTTCAGGCCAACTGGAAGCATGCTGACTATGGCTACGATTCATGTAGACGGCAAAGAATATGAGGTAAATGGGGCGGACAACCTTCTTGAAGCTTGCCTTTCCCTCGGCCTCGATATTCCTTATTTTTGCTGGCATCCGGCGCTGGGCAGCGTCGGTGCTTGCCGCCAGTGTGCGGTAAAGCAATATCAGAACGCTGAAGATACCCGCGGCCGCCTGGTAATGTCTTGTATGACACCGGCCTCGGACGGCACCTTCATCTCTATTGATGATGGTGAAGCGAATCAGTTCCGGGAAAGTGTCGTAGAGTGGTTAATGACGAACCATCCCCATGACTGTCCGGTTTGTGAAGAGGGGGGCAACTGTCACCTTCAGGATATGACTGTCATGACCGGTCACAGTTTCCGCCGCTATCGTTTTACTAAGCGTACACACCGTAACCAGGACTTGGGGCCGTTTATTTCTCACGAGATGAACCGCTGTATCGCCTGTTATCGTTGCGTCCGCTATTACAAAGATTATGCGGACGGTAAAGACTTAGGGGTCTACGGTGCTCATGACAATGTCTACTTTGGCCGCCCTGAAGAAGGGACCCTGGAGAGTGAGTTCTCTGGTAACCTGGTAGAGATTTGTCCGACCGGTGTTTTCACCGATAAAACGCACTCCGAGCGCTATAACCGTAAATGGGACATGCAGTTCGCACCCAGTATTTGCCAGCAATGTTCCCTGGGCTGTAACACCAGTCCGGGTGAGCGTTATGGGGAATTGCGCCGCATTGAAAACCGTTACAATGGTACGGTAAACCACTACTTCCTGTGTGACCGTGGTCGCTTTGGTTATGGTTATGTGAACCGCAAAGACAGGCCTCGCCAGCCGGTTCAACGCCGTGGCGATGACCTGATTACGCTGAATGCGGAACAAGCCCTGCAAGGAGCCGCAGATATCCTGCGCCAGTCGAAAAAAGTGATTGGTATTGGTTCACCGCGGGCAAGTATTGAGAGCAACTTTGCCCTGCGTGAACTGGTGGGTGCCAGTAATTTCTACACAGGGATTGCTGCAGGAGAGCAGGCTCGTCTTGAACTGGTACTGAAAGTTCTGCGTGAAAGTGGGATCCATACCCCGGCACTGCGTGAAATCGAATCTTACGATGCGGTGTTGATTTTGGGTGAAGACATTACCCAGACAGGTGCCCGCGCTGCACTGGCTATTCGTCAGGCGGTAAAAGGCAAAGCCCGCGAAATGGCTGCTGCACAAAAAGTGGCTGACTGGCAGATTGCGGCCATTATGAACATTGGCCAGCACGCTAAACATCCTTTGTTTGTGACGAATGTTGACGATACTCGACTGGATGATATCTCTGCCTGGACCTATCGTGCCCCGGTTGACGATCAGGCGCGCCTGGGCTTTGCTATTGCTCATGCCCTGGATGCCAATTCACCCGCGGTAGAACTGAGTCGTGAATTGCAAAACAAAGTGGACGTCATTGTTCAGGCCCTGGCTGGTGCACGCAAGCCGCTCATTGTCTCCGGGACGAATGCCGGTAGCGAAGCGGTACTGCAGGCTGCTGCCAACGTGGCTAAAGCACTGAAAGGCCGTGGTGCGGATGTGGGTGTGACCATGATTGCCCGTGCGGTTAACAGCATTGGTCTGGGGATGATTGGCGGTGGCTCACTGGATGACGCGCTGACTGAACTGGAAACCGGTGCGGCTGATGCCGTCGTGGTGCTTGAGAATGATCTGCACCGTCATGCTTCCGCGGCTCGTGTTGACGCAGCCCTGAGCAAAGCACCACTGGTGCTGGTCATTGATCATCAACACACCGCCATTATGGACCAGGCGCATCTGGTGCTTTCAACGGCCAGCTTCGCAGAAAGTGATGGCACCGTCATTAACAATGAAGGTCGGGCACAGCGTTTCTTCCAGGTTTATGACCCTGCTTATTACGACAGCAGCGTTGAGATGCTGGAAAGCTGGCGCTGGTTGCATTCTCTGCAAAGTATTGTCCAGAATCGCCATGCCGACTGGACGCAGCTTGATCATGTGATTGACGCCTGTGTGAAAGCATTACCACAACTGGCAGGTATCAAAGATGCAGCGCCAGATGCGAGTTTCCGTATCCGTGGTCAGAAACTGGCGCGTGAACCGCATCGCTACAGTGGTCGTACTGCTATGCGCGCTAATATCAGTGTGCATGAGCCGCGTCAGCCACAAGATAAAGACACGATGTTTGCCTTCTCCATGGAAGGAAACAACAGCCCCCTTGCTGATCGTCAGCAAATTCCGTTCGCCTGGGCTCCGGGCTGGAACTCACCTCAAGCCTGGAACAAATTCCAGGCCGAAGTGGGGGGGAGTCTGCGTCATGGTGATCCGGGCGTGCGTTTGATTGAAGCTTCTGAGACCAGCCTGGACTATTTCACGGCGGTCCCTGAAAGCTTCCATGCTGAAGCAGGTAAATGGCGTGTGGCCCCTTACTATCACCTGTTTGGTAGTGACGAAATGTCCCAGCGTTCACCGGTATTCCAGCAACGGATGGTTGAGCCATACCTCAAACTGAACCCGGAAGATGCAGCCACACTAGGCATTAACGCGGGTGGTTTGGTCTCCTTCAGTTATGAAGGTCAGACCCTGAGCCTGCCTCTACAGCTCTCTGCCGGACTCGCCAGAGGCCTGGTAGGTTTGCCGATGGGGATGCCAGGAATTGCACCTGTGCTTGCGGGTGCCCGTCTTGAGAACCTGCAGGAGGCTGCCCAATGAGTTGGTTCACGCCGGATGTTATTGAAATTCTCATCAGCATCCTTAAAGCCGTAGTAATTGTGTTAGTGGTGGTGGTGTGTGGCGCGTTTATGAGCTTTGGTGAGCGTCGCTTGCTGGGGCTCTTCCAGAACCGCTACGGGCCAAACCGTGTGGGTTGGGGCGGATCGCTTCAGCTGGCGGCTGACATGATCAAAATGTTCTTTAAAGAGGACTGGATCCCGAAGTTCGCTGACCGATTCGTCTTTACCATCGCCCCAGTGATTGCGTTTACCTCACTGTTACTGGCATTTACCATTGTGCCAGTGAGCCCAACTTGGGTGGTTGCTGATCTGAATATCGGGATTCTGTTCTTCCTGATGCTGGCGGGGCTCGGTGTTTACGCCGTGCTGTTTGCTGGCTGGTCAAGTAACAACAAATATGCCCTGTTGGGTGCGATGCGTGCTTCCGCTCAGACGTTAAGCTACGAAGTATTTTTAGGGTTGTCTCTGATGGGGGTGGTTGCCCAGGCCGGTTCATTTAATATGACCGACATCGTCAATAATCAGGCTAATCTCTGGAATGTGATCCCACAATTTTTTGGCTTTGTGACCTTTGCCATTGCGGGTGTTGCGGTTTGTCACCGTCACCCGTTTGACCAGCCAGAAGCTGAACAAGAACTGGCGGATGGCTACCATGTTGAATATTCCGGTATGAAGTTTGGCCTGTTCTTCGTGGGTGAGTATGTTGGCATTGTGACTATATCGGCCATGATTGTGACCCTGTTTTTTGGTGGCTGGCACGGTCCATGGTTACCCCCGTTCATCTGGTTCGCACTGAAAACAGCGTTCTTCATGATGATGTTCATTTTGATTCGCGCAGCGTTACCTCGTCCTCGTTACGATCAGGTGATGTCTTTTGGCTGGAAAATTTGCCTGCCATTGACGCTTATCAATTTGCTGGTGACCGCCGCGGTCATTCTTTACCAGGCACCATAAGGGGTGAATAAACCATGACATTAAAAGAGTTAGTGGTTGGTTTCGGCACCCAGGTACGCAGTATCTGGATGATTGGCATGCATGCTTTCGCCAAACGTGAAACGCGCATGTATCCGGAAGAGCCAGTCTACCTGCCGCCGCGCTACCGTGGTCGTATTGTGTTAACCCGTGACCCGGATGGGGAAGAGCGTTGTGTTGCCTGTAACCTGTGTGCGGTTGCCTGTCCTGTTGGCTGCATTTCCTTGCAAAAAGCGGAGATGCAGGATGGTCGTTGGTACCCGGAATTTTTCCGCATCAACTTCTCTCGTTGCATCTTCTGTGGTTTGTGTGAAGAAGCCTGCCCGACTACCGCTATTCAGCTCACCCCGGACTTTGAATTAGGTGAGTTCAAGCGCCAGGACTTGGTGTATGAAAAAGAGGATCTGCTGATCTCCGGTCCGGGCAAATACCCGGAATATAACTTCTACCGGATGGCAGGTATGGCAATCGACGGCAAAGATAAAGGTCAGGCGGAAAACGAAGCCCAGCCTATCGACGTCAAAGGCCTGTTACCTTAAGGAGTCAGGAATGCAATTCGCTTTTTATATTTGTGCCATTGTGGCGGTCCTGACCACCCTTAGGGTGGTAACGCATACCAATCCGGTTCATGCATTGCTTTACCTGATTGTCTCTTTGCTGGCGATCTCCGGGGTCTTTTTCTCCCTTGGTGCATACTTTGCCGGGGCGCTGGAAATCATCGTTTACGCGGGTGCCATCATGGTGCTGTTCGTCTTCGTTGTGATGATGCTGAATCTGGGTAACTCGGTACAGCAGCAAGAGCGGGAATGGCTGAAACCACAAGTCTGGATCGGCCCGGGTATTCTTTCCGCATTGTTGTTAGTGGTACTGGTTTACGCTATTGCAGGTATTAATGACCAGGGGATCAGCGGGGCGAATATTGATGCTAAAGATGTAGGTATTTCCCTGTTTGGCCCTTATGTCCTGGCGGTTGAATTAGCCTCAATGCTGTTACTGTCCGGACTGGTGGTTGCATTCCATCTTGGTCGCGAAGACCGGGCTGGTGAAGTATTAAGCAATCGTCCGGCTGACAAGGTTGTGAGACAGAAATCGGAGGAGAACGTATGATTCCGTTGCAACATGGGCTGATCCTTGCCGCTATCTTATTCGTGCTGGGGCTGACGGGGTTAACTATCCGCCGTAATCTGCTCTTTATGCTGATAAGCCTTGAAGTGATGATCAATGCTGCTGCGCTGGCTTTTGTGGTTGCCGGGAGCTATTGGGGCCAGCCTGATGGTCAGGTGATGTATATCCTTGCGATTAGTTTAGCTGCGGCTGAAGCCAGTATTGGCCTCGCGTTGTTACTGCAGCTCCATCGTCGTCGCCAGAACCTGAATATCGATTCAGTAAGTGAGATGCGTGGATGAACCTTCTCTGGTTAACTATTTTTCTGCCATTACTTGGCTTCTTATTACTGGCATTCTCTCGTGGGCGCTGGTCTGAAAATGTTTCCGCTACTATTGGTGCCGGCTCTGTCGGGCTTGCTGCTCTGGTCACACTGATTGCGGGCATAGAGTTCCTTGGTGGTGACCGCCATGCATTTATCCAGCCTTTATGGACCTGGATGGCGGTGAATAATTTTGACATTGGTGTCACACTGCAACTGGATGGTTTGTCATTAACCATGCTGTCTGTGGTAACGGGCGTCGGCTTTCTTATCCACATTTTTGCCTCCTGGTATATGCGTGGTGAAGAGGGATACTCACGTTTCTTTGCCTATACGAACCTGTTTATTGCCAGCATGGTTGTTCTGGTGCTTGCCGATAACCTGATGCTGATGTATTTGGGCTGGGAAGGGGTAGGGCTTTGTTCTTACTTATTGATCGGTTTCTATTACACCGATCCGAAGAACGGCGCCGCGGCGATGAAAGCCTTTATTGTGACCCGTGTCGGGGACGTTTTTCTGGCGTTCGGTATGTTCATTCTCTTCAAAGAGCTGGGCACCCTGAACTTCAGCGAACTGGTTCAACTTGCGCCACAACACTTCGCCGCAGACAATCATATGCTGAATCTGGCAACCCTGATGCTGTTGGGTGGTGCGGTGGGTAAATCTGCCCAGCTGCCACTGCAAACCTGGCTTGCGGATGCGATGGCAGGCCCCACGCCTGTTTCTGCATTGATCCACGCAGCAACTATGGTTACCGCTGGTGTTTACTTGATTGCTCGTACACATGGTTTGTTCCTGCTGACGCCAGAGGTACTGGAGCTGGTCGGTATCATTGGTGCAGTGACTCTGGTCATGGCAGGCTTTTGTGCTCTGGTGCAGACGGATATCAAACGTATTCTGGCTTATTCCACCATGAGTCAGCTTGGATATATGTTCCTGGCGCTTGGGGTACAAGCATGGGATGCGGCGATTTTCCATTTGATGATCCATGCATTCTTTAAGGCATTGCTGTTCCTTTCCGCAGGTTCGGTTATCCTGGCGTGCCATCACGAACAAAATATCTTCAAAATGGGTGGGTTGCGTAAGTCTATTCCGTTGGTATACGTCTGCTTCCTGATTGGTGGTGCTGCATTATCTGCGCTGCCTGTCATTAGTGCGGGTTTCTACAGTAAAGATGAAATCCTCGAAGGCGCACTGGCGAACGGTCATATGTACTTACTGATTGCTGGCCTGGCCGGCGCATTGCTGACCCCACTGTATACCTTCCGTCTGATCTATGTTGCCTTCCATGGCAAAGAACAGATCAAGGCACATGCGGGTAAAGGTATTACCCATCATCTGCCGCTGATTGTACTGGCGGTATTATCGACCTTTATTGGTGCGATGATTGTACAGCCGTTGCAGGGTGTTTTACCGGATACCACTGCATTAACTCACGATAACAAGCTGACACTGGAAACTATCTCAGGTGTTATTGCTCTTGCCGGATTGCTGATTGCCAGCGGGCTGTGGTTAGGGAAGCGTACTCTGGTTACCGCGCTGGCTAATAGCACGCCAGGTCGCCTGCTGAGTAAGCTGTGGTTCAATGCCTGGGGCTTTGATTGCCTGTACGACAAACTGTTTGTTAAACCATTCCTGGGTATCTCGTGGCTGCTTAAGCGTGATCCACTGAATGCCCTGATGAACATTCCCGCTATTGTAGCCCGCGTTGCTGGTCGTGGTCTGTTAGTGAGTGAGAATGGTTATCTGCGTTGGTATGTGGCATCCATGAGCATTGGTGCCGTTGTGGTACTGACTTTGTTGTTGGTTCTGCATTAATCCAATGGTGAGTTCCCCCTCTGTTAACCGGAGGGGGGCGTGAGCGATGTATAAGATTTATTTTAATAAGGGACACAAAACGCCATGCTATTACCCTGGCTAATATTAATCCCCTTTATCGGTGGGTTCTTCTGCTGGCAGACCGAACGCTTCGGCGTGAAAGTGCCGCGCTGGATTGCACTGATTACCATGGGGCTGACACTGGTACTGACTCTGCAACTGTGGTTGCAGGCCGACTATTCTTTGACGCAGTCTCCAGGTTTGCCACAGTGGCAGTCTGAATTTATTCTGCCCTGGATACCCAGTTTCGGTATTTCAGTTCATCTGGCACTGGATGGTCTGTCATTACTGATGGCAGTGCTCACCGCATTGTTGGGTGTTCTGGCGGTACTCTGTTCCTGGAATGAAAACCAAAAATATCAGGGCTTTTTCCACCTGAATCTGATGTGGATCCTGGGCGGCGTGATGGGGGTTTTCCTCTCTATCGACCTGTTTTTGTTCTTCTTCTTCTGGGAAATGATGCTGGTTCCTATGTACTTCCTGATTGCACTGTGGGGTTATAAATCCGCCACCGGGAAGACGCGTATTAATGCGGCAAACAAGTTTTTTATCTACACCCAGGCAAGTGGTCTGGTGATGCTGGTTGCCATTCTGGGGCTGGTGTTTGTTCATTATAACGCGACAGGTATTTGGACCTTTAACTATGAGCAGTTACTGAATACACCGATGTCCCACGGTGTTGAATGGCTGCTGATGCTGGGCTTCTTCATTGCATTTGCGGTGAAAATGCCTGTGGTGCCGTTGCATGGCTGGTTGCCGGATGCTCACTCACAAGCGCCAACCGCTGGTTCTGTTGACTTGGCCGGTATTTTGCTGAAGACCGCAGCTTATGGTCTGTTACGTTTCTCGCTGCCACTGTTTCCTGAAGCGTCAGCTGCCTTTGCCCCGGTTGCCATGGTGCTGGGTGTGATTGGTATCTTCTACGGGGCGTGGCTGGCTTTCGCCCAGACAGATATCAAGCGTCTGATTGCCTATACTTCCGTTTCGCATATGGGTTTTGTATTAATCGCCATCTATACCGGTAGCCTGCTGGCTTATCAGGGGGCGGTGATTCAAATGATTGCACATGGCCTGTCGGCAGCAGCGCTGTTTATTATCTGCGGCCAGCTTTATGAGCGTTTGCATACCCGTGATATGCGTCAGATGGGGGGCTTGTGGAATAAAATTAAATGGTTACCAGGCCTGTCACTGTTCTTTGCAGTGGCCAACCTCGGGATGCCGGGTACCGGTAACTTTGTCGGCGAATTTATGATGCTGTTCGGCAGCTTCCAGGTTGTGCCTGTTATCACTGTTATCGCGACGTTTGGTGTGGTATTCGCCTCGGTTTACTCTCTGGCAATGTTGCATCGTGCTTACTTCGGTAAAGCACAAAGTGAGATAAGCGCCAAGACATTGCCGGGTATGACGGCACGTGAATTCTCAATTATTTTGTTCCTGGTGGCACTGTTAGTTCTGTTGGGTATTTTCCCGCAGCCAGTTCTGGATACCTCTCATGCCTCCATGAGTAATATTCAGCAGTGGTTCACACAGTCCATTTCTACTACAAGGCCGTAATTCGCCATGACTATAACTGCTCAACATTTGATTGCGCTACTCCCGCTGTTAATCGTCGGATTGACGGTGGTGGTTGTGATGCTCTCCATTGCGTGGCGGCGAGACCACTTTCTTAGTGCCACGCTTTCAGTTATCGGCCTAAACGCTGCATTAGTTTCTTTGTGGTTTGTAGGTCAGGTGGGGGCGATGGATGTCACACCACTGATGCGGGTTGATGGCTATGCCATGCTGTATACGGGACTTGTGATACTGGCGAGCCTCGCTACCTGTACTTTCGCTTATCCCTGGTTACAGGGCTACAACGATAACCGTGACGAGTTTTACCTGCTGGTACTGATTGCGGCACTGGGCGGCATTTTGCTGGCGAATGCGAACCATATGGCTTCGCTATTCCTGGGCATTGAATTAATCTCCCTGCCATTATTTGGTTTGGTGGGTTACGCTTACCGTCAGAAACGTTCCCTTGAAGCCAGTATTAAGTACACCATTCTGTCGGCGGCGGCCTCTTCGTTCTTACTGTTTGGTATCGCGCTGATTTATGCTAACTCTGGTCAGTTATCATTTGTCGAATTGGGTAAGAGCCTGTCTGACAATATGCTGAGTCAGCCATTGTTACTGGCAGGCCTGGGGATGCTGATTGTTGGTATTGGCTTTAAACTGTCACTGGTGCCATTCCATTTATGGACACCGGATGTCTATCAGGGCGCGCCAGCCCCGGTTTCCACTTTCCTGGCCACTGCCAGTAAAATCGCCATTTTTGCTGTAGTGATGCGACTGTTCCTCTATGTTCCATTCGAGGATAATGGATCAGTTCGTGTGGTACTGGGCCTGATTGCCTTTGCCTCCATGATTTTTGGTAACGTGATGGCATTGACCCAGTCGAATATCAAGCGTCTGTTAGGTTATTCCTCTATCGCTCACCTCGGCTATTTAATGGTGGCGCTGATTGCTTTACAGGACGGCACGTTGCCGAGAGAAGCGGTAGGTATCTACCTGGCGGGTTATCTGTTTAGTAGCCTGGGCGCATTTGGCGTGGTTAGCCTGATGTCCAGCCCGTACCGTGGTTCTGATGCTGATTCGCTGTTCTCTTACCGCGGCCTGTTTTGGCATAAGCCAGTACTGTCTGCTGTTATGACGATTATGATGTTGTCACTGGCAGGTATCCCAATGACACTGGGCTTCATTGGCAAATTCTACATTATTGCCGTGGGTGTCCAGTCTCACCTGTGGTGGTTAACAGGGGCTGTCATTGCCGGTAGTGCTATTGGTGTCTACTACTATCTGCGCGTCATGGTTAGCCTGTATCTGAAGGCTCCGGAGCAGCTGAATCGTGATACGCCGTCCAACTGGGCGCTGACCGCCGGGGGGATCGTGGTACTGATCTCAGCTATTCTGGTTCTGGTGCTGGGTATTTACCCACAACCGCTTGTCAGCCTGGTTGAGTTAGCACAACCCCTGATGTAACCCTGAGTGTGTCAACACGCTAAAACGGCTGTACTACTGAACTGCACCCAAAAAGTTGGACGCCCAACGAAGTAAGGTGCAGTTTTTTATTGTCAGTTATCGGTTATTTATTATCTACAATACTAACTATGGCAGAGATACCCGATCAGGAGTCACTATGATTAACTGGCATAACCTTCACCACAGTGAGTTAACGGTTACCCAGCTTTATGCGGTGCTACAGCTTCGTTGTGCTGTATTTGTGGTTGAGCAGAACTGTGTTTATCAGGATGTGGATGGAGAAGATCTTCAGGGGAATAATCGCCATATCCTTGGGTTCCACGGAGGGGAGTTAGTGGCTTATGCGCGGATACTGCACAGTGACAATCAGCTTGAGCCGGTTGTTATCGGGCGAGTCATTGTGTCATCCCAACTACGGGGGAAACAAGTGGGCGAGCAGTTAATGCAATTTACCCTGCAAGCCTGTCAGCGACAGTGGCCTGACAAATCAATTTATCTTGGCGCACAGGCGCATCTGCAATGCTTCTACCAGCGGTTTGGTTTTTCGGCTGTCACGCCTGAATACGATGAAGATGGTATTCTTCACATTGGCATGGCAAGAGAGCCTCTGAGCGAAGTTCATAATGATTGATTATAGTTAGAGAGACTATTTTTTCTCACAGGAGCAATTATGTCTAAATACCTGTTCACACCGGAAGATGATGTTGTATTACTGAGAGAAACACTGGAGCAAGTGCTCTACACCCTCGATGATCCTGACAACCCGTATTACGTTGAAATGAAACTCCAGGCCGCACGGCGCTTGCAGGAAGTAAACGATCGTTTGAGCGGCCGTGCGGAGCAGGGGTATGACTCACTCAAGCAAGCTACTTGCTGGGCCGATAATTATCTTCACCATAAACCATGGCACAGTATCGGTATAAGCACCGCTGTCGGTGTCATCGTCGGTTTTGTTCTGTCACATTGTACCGAGCAGGACTAGCTTGTTATAAAAAAAGAAACATAAGTTACTGAACATAGTAGCCTGTTTTTTTTATTATAAAAAACCACGTATAGTAAGTTGTTTTCAGGGAAGGTGAAGTCATTGTGAATTCGGTAGCCACAGCGCTGCAGCATATGCAGCTTGAACTGACTCGGGAATTTGCTGATGCCCCAGGTTTTACGGGCATCAGTGTGGCGCTGAATCTTAGTGAGCGCTCAGATCCACTTGGCTGGCTGACCGGACAAGTCGCCTACCCTCAGTTTTACTGGCAGCATCGGAATGGGGCGGAAGAGGTCGCCGCACTGGGGCAGGTGAATGTGTTCTCAAGCCTTGGGGATGCGGCGCTTTTTTGTCAACAACAGGCCAAATTACCGACCGTTCGTCTTTGGGGGCTGAACGGGTTTGACTCAACGCAGGGCTATCTTTTCCTGCCGCGTCTGGAATGGCGGAGAACGGGGGGAGAAGCGGTACTCTGGCTCTGGCTTTACAGTGAGACATCCCTCAGAGAGGATGCCAGACAAGCACAAGCCTTCCTTCAGCAGCTGTTGCCGGAAACCCCGATACCTTCCCTTAACCTGACTATACTGAATGAAACCCATCAGCCTGATTTATCTGATTGGTGTCATTTAATCCACCAGGCGACTCAGGCCATTGAAGAGGGCGCACTGGACAAAGTGGTGCTCGCCAGGGCAACGGATATGCTCTTTTCTTCTGCCGTTTCTGCTGCCGGATTAATGGCCGCCAGTCGACGGGTTAATCTCAATTGTTATCATTTTTTAATGGTTTTCAATCGCTCTGCGGCATTTCTTGGGTCCAGCCCTGAACGACTATGGTTACGGGTCGAAAAGCATTTGTATACAGAAGCCCTGGCTGGGACAGTTATTAGTCATGATGATGATGGTCGTGCTCAGGCGCTTGCTGACTGGTTGTTAAAAGATGATAAAAATCAGCGTGAAAATATGCTGGTACTGGAAGATATCTGCCAGCGTTTACAAAATGTTGTTGATGAACTGGATGTTTTACCCCCCCAGGTTATCAGACTACGCAATGTTCAGCATTTAAAGCGGGGAATTACTGCCCGGCTTAAAAAGCCGGATGACAGACTCTGCCTGGATCGTTTACAACCCACTGCCGCGGTTGCGGGGCTTCCCCGTGAACCCGCACGTGTCTTTATCACCGAGCATGAACCCTTTGATCGAGAGTGGTATGCGGGCTCTGCTGGGTATCTCTCTGTTGCAAAGAGTGAGTTTTGTGTCGCACTCCGATCGGCAAAAGTGGCAGGTAATCAGGTGCGGCTTTATGCAGGTGCGGGTATTGTGGCGGGCTCAGTTGCCCGTCAGGAGTGGCAGGAAATTGACAATAAAGCGGCAGGGCTGCGTACTTTGTTATTGAATTCTATTAGTTAAATATCATCTTCACGATTCAGGTCAATTTTCTTATGGGCGTGATATTTATACTAATGGAATAAAACTGTCTCAGGACAATAATATGTCAATAAGCTCCTTTAACCGTCGCTGGGCGACGGTGATCCTTGAAGCACTGACACGACATGGTGTTCATCATATCTGTATTGCCCCTGGGTCGCGTTCCACCCCTTTGATGCTGGCAGCAGCGGAAAACCCTGCCTTTACCTGCCACACGCATTTTGATGAGCGAGGACTGGGGCATTTGGCTTTAGGGTTAGCCAAAGCCAGCGCCCGCCCTGTCGGTATTATTGTCACATCGGGTACGGCAGTGGCTAATCTCTATCCGGCAGTCATTGAGGCCGGGCTGACGGGTGAAAAATTAGTTCTCCTGACAGCAGATCGCCCGCCGGAGCAGATTGACTGTGGGGCCAATCAGGCCATCCGCCAGCACCATATTTTTAGTAGTCATCCTGCGGCCAGTCTTAACTTGCCCATCCCCAGGCAAGAGACCCCGGCCAGCTGGTTAGTCTCGTCACTCGACAGTGCCATGAGCCAGTTAAAGGGTGGAGCATTACATGTGAACTGTCCCTTTGCAGAGCCACTATACGGGGCTGATGACGATACAGGGCTGGCATGGCAACATACTTTGGGGGACTGGTGGCACAGTAGCCAGCCCTGGCTGCGTGAAATGTGGGGAGCTGGGGTTGTGGTTCAGCCAGACTGGCATGAATGGCGCCAAAAACGCGGCGTGGTAGTGGCGGGTAACCTGTCTCCGTCAGAAGGCATGAGGGTGGCCGCCTGGGCCAAAACACTCGGCTGGCCTGTCATTGGTGATGTGTTGTCACAAACAGGGCAGCCATTGCCCTGCGCTGATCTGTGGCTCGCTGGAGAGGGGGCAAGCTGCCTGCAACAGGCGGAAATTGTTGTGCAGTTTGGTGGCTATTTAACCGGGAAGCGTGTTTTACAATGGCAGGCAGGCTGTCAGGCCGATGAATACTGGCTTATTGACTCTCGCTCAGGAAGACTGGATCCCTTCCATCATCGTGGGCGTCGGCTAGTGGCAGAAATAGAACCCTGGCTTGATAACCACCCACCACAAAAAGCATCGCGCTGGGCTCCGGCGTTAGATGACCTTGCTCTGGCAACCTTGAACCGGGTACAGGAACAGACAGCCCAGTTTGGTGAAGCACAGGTCGCCCAGCGTATTGACCAGTTATTGCCGCCAGCGGGGCAACTGTTTGTCGGTAATAGTCTGGTGGTGAGATTAATCGATGCGTTTGCACAGTTACCTGCTGGTTATCCGGTATTCAGCAACCGTGGGGCCAGTGGCATTGATGGTCTTATCTCTACCCTTGCTGGGGTACAGCGGGCTAATGGCTGCCCGACACTTGCTATTATTGGTGACCTCTCTGCACTTTATGACCTGAACGGGCTGGCATTACTGCGCCATCCCCCTGGCCCTTTGGTTTTGCTGGTGGTGAATAATAATGGTGGGCAAATTTTTTCAATGTTACCCACCCCGGCTGAACAGAGGGAGCGTTTTTATACCCTGCCACAGGACGTTGATTTCTCTCACGCGGCAGCCATGTTTGGTCTTGCTTATCACCGACCAGGGGATTGGCATGAGCTGAGGGCTGCCGTTGAGAAGGGATGGCAGCAAGAGATGACTACGTTGATTGAGATAGTCACAGAGCCGACTGCTGGGGTTGACTGCTTAAGGCAGCTACTGGCCCAGGCCGTCAGCCCATGATCTTGCATGCGGTTTTTCGCCCCGGTAGTCAGCCCCGGGGGCCCGTTATTGTCTGGCTGCATGGTTTCTTAGGGAACCATGCAGAGTGGCTGCCAGTCAGTGATGTCTTTCAGGCATGGTCACAGCTTTTTATTGACCTGCCTGGGCATGGGGGATCGGCTGATATCAGCGTGGAGGGGTTCAGCTCGCTGGACAGGTTGCTCCGCAGGACGCTGGATCATTACCATATTCATGATTACTGGCTGATAGGCTACTCACTCGGCGGGCGAGTAGCAATGTACCACGCAACTCACGGTCAGGCATCGGGATTACGGGGGCTGGTAGTGGAAGGGGGGCACCCGGGGCTGAAGGATGACGTGTGTCGTCAGGCTCGTCAACAACATGACGCCACGTGGGTACAGCGCTTTCGTGATGACGATTTCTCTTTGGTACTTACCGACTGGTATCAACAACCCGTATTCAGCAGTCTTGACAGGCAACAACGTCATGCCTTAGTGGCATTACGTAGTCAGAATAGCCCTGCTGGGTTAGCCTCTGTGCTGTGGGCCACATCACTCTCCAGGCAACCAGACATGCTGCCTGCACTCAAGCAGCTGACAATACCATTTTATTATTTGTGTGGTGAACGGGACGCAAAATTTTCTGCTCTCGCCACTCGCCACGGTTTGAACCCTGAATTTATTCCTGACGCCGGCCATAATGCACACCGGGATTCTCCTGCGGCTTTTGGCAATCGGTTGTCCATCTTATTGCGTTATTCTGATTCCAAGGAGTGATCATGATCCCCGTTGATGAACATATGTTGTATGCCCCGATTGAATGGCAGGACTGTTCCGCCGGTTATAGCGATATCCGCTACCATAAATCCCAGGACGGTATTGCCAAAATCACCATTAATCGTCCACAGGTTCGTAATGCTTTTCGCCCATTAACTGTGAAGGAGATGATTGACGCCCTGGCGGATGCCCGTTATGACGACAGCATCGGGGTGATTATTCTGACGGGGGAGGGGGATAAAGCCTTCTGTGCAGGGGGGGATCAGAAAGTCCGGGGGGATTACGGTGGTTATCAGGATGCCAGTGGTGTCCATCACCTTAATGTACTGGATTTCCAGCGCCAGATCCGTACCTGCCCTAAACCGGTGGTGGCCATGGTTGCGGGTTACTCTATCGGAGGGGGGCATGTATTGCACTTGATGTGTGACCTGACCATTGCGGCTGAGAATGCCATTTTTGGTCAGACAGGACCGAAAGTAGGATCGTTTGATGGTGGCTGGGGGGCTTCATACATGGCCCGTATTGTTGGCCAGAAAAAGGCGCGCGAAATCTGGTTCCTGTGCCGCCAGTACGATGCACAGCAGGCGCTGGATATGGGACTGGTAAATACAGTCGTACCGCTTAACGAGCTGGAAAAAGAGACCATTCGCTGGTGCCGGGAAATGCTGCAAAATAGCCCAATGGCGCTGCGTTGCCTGAAAGCCGCACTGAATGCCGACTGTGATGGTCAGGCTGGCTTACAGGAGCTGGCGGGCAATGCCACAATGCTATTTTATATGACCGAAGAGGGTCAGGAAGGACGGAATGCCTTTAATCAGAAACGGCAACCGGACTTCAGTAAATTTAAACGGAATCCATAATGCGCCGGGCTGCCGTATGGCGTTACCAAATCCCGATGGATGCGGGAGTGGTACTGCGTGATCAGCGCATGAAACAACGTGAAGGGTTACTGGTGCGCTTAACTCAGGGGGAGCAGGAGGGTTGGGGAGAAATTGCCCCCCTGCCAGGATTCAGTTATGAGAGCCTCATGGAGGCTCAACGCGTGCTAGTTGACTGGCTTGATCAGTGGCAAACAGAGGTGGAGTCACCTTTACCGGTTATGCCCTCTGTAGCCTTTGGTGTGAGCTGTGCACTGGCTGAACTTCACGGGCTGCTGCCCGTGGCAGCCGATTATCGAACGGCTCCGTTGTGCAGTGGGGATCCTGATGAGCTTATCCTGAGTCTGGCGGCGATGGAGGGTGAAAAAATTGCCAAGGTTAAAATTGGTGAATATGAAGCGGTGCGGGACGGGATGGTGGTGAACCTGTTGCTGGAAGCCGTACCAGGATTACGGTTACGCCTCGATACTAACCGCCGCTGGACTCCGCTTAAGGCTCGACAGTTCGCAAAATATGTTGATCCTGCTTATCGCTCGCGTATTGCTTTTATTGAAGAACCCTGCCAGAACCCTGATGACTCACGAGCGTTCAGCCATGAGACGGGTATTGCTATTGCATGGGATGAAAGCCTGCGCGAAGAGGGGTACCATTTTCAGTCCGAAGCCGGTGTGGCTGCGGTGGTGATCAAACCAACACTGACCGGCAGTCTTGAGCGTATTCAGCAACAGGTCTCGGCCGCACAGCAACTGGGGCAGACTGCCGTTATCAGCTCCTCTCTGGAATCCAGTCTGGGACTAACGCAACTGGCACGAATAGCCGCCTGGTTAACCCCCGGAGTGATACCCGGTTTAGATACCCTGACGCTGATGCAGGCGCAAGTGATCAGACCCTGGCCTGCCAGTCCGCTTCCTTGCTGGAAGAAGGATAATTTGGAACGCATCCGATGACTTTTTTTCACTGGCCCTGGCATCATTGGGCACGCCAGCGTAGGGGCGATAATGCTCTGATACTGGAAGGAAAAACACTTAACTGGGGGGACTTATGCCAGCAAGTGGACGCCCTGGCGGGTGGTTTTCATCAACAGGGCGTCAAGGCAGGTGACGGGGTGGCGCTAAAGGGGAAGAACAGCGCACAAATATTACTGGCATGGCTGGCGCTGTTACAGTGCGGTGCGCGTATCCTGCCTCTTAACCCTCAGTTTCCAGAATCATTTTTGTCATCTCTATTACCGGGAATGACCCTTTCCTGGGGGCTTGCGGCACCTGATGATACTCCCCCCCCGGGTTTACCTTCCTTGCAATGGATAACCGCAAGTCCCTGGCAGGAAACCTGGCAACCTGACCGGCTGGCTTCCATGACGCTGACTTCAGGGAGTACCGGCACCCCAAAAGCGGCGGTGCACACGCCAGCCGCACACTTGGCGAGTGCGGCTGGTGTGCTCTCCAGACTGCATTATGGCATGGAGGATCGTTGGTTACTGTCACTGCCACTCTTCCATGTTTCCGGGCAGGGCATTTTCTGGCGCTGGTTACTGGCCGGGGGGCAACTTGTACTTAAACCGGATATCCCACTTGGCAAGGCATTGCAGGGCTGTACTCATGCCTCGCTGGTACCCACTCAGCTTTGGCGTTTGCTGGAACAGAAACAAGCCATCACCTTACGTGAAGTCTTGCTGGGCGGTGCCGTCATCCCGGTGACATTGACTCAGCAGGCTCAGGCTATTGGCCTCACTTGCTGGTGCGGCTATGGGCTGACTGAACTGGCCTCGACAGTCTGTGCTAAACGAGCGGATGGCTTACCTGATGTAGGCCCCCCGCTACCTGGGCAGAGGGTGAAAATCGTTGAGGGTGAAATTTGGCTTCGCTCTTCCAGCCTTGCGAGGGGATACTGGCACAATGGCCGACTGATGCCTGTTTGTAATGCAGAAGGCTGGTTTCCTAGCCATGATCTTGGTGTCTTACAGGGGCAACGATTACAGGTTTTAGGACGCTCCGATAATCTGTTTTTTAGTGCAGGGGAAGGCATTCAGCCTGAGGCTGTGGAACAGGTGATCGCCAGACACCCGGCGATAGAGCAGGTATTTATTGTTCCGGTGGCTGATGTGGAGTTTGGGCAACGTCCAGTGGCGATAATTACCGTCCGCGAGGGGGTGAGCTTTCAAGATCTTCACTCGTGGCTGGAGGGGAAATTGCCACGCTTTCAGATGCCCGTCCACTGGTATCTGTTACCTGATGAATTCCAGCAGGAAGGGATAAAAGTTTCGCGCCACAGGCTGATGGCCTGGGTAATGGGCGAGCGATGATAGCTGTTGCTGACTGACGAGCCCGGCCCCTGGCCGTGATGCACACCCGAAACTGGAATGAGACTCACCACACTCAGGCTGACTCACTCATAAATTGATGAACGGTTACCTGAAATATGGACGGAGACCGGCACCGACAGAAGGAAGAACAGCCCGGGCCATGAAACAGCCCGGGCATTGGTCACGGGTATTCATCCCCGGTGGTTATCAATAACGTGCCGGATGCACCCGTTTGCGGCTATTTATTGCTCGCCAGCTGTTGCAGTGCGGCCTCAATACCGGCCCGGTATTCAGGCGCAATCTGAGCAAACAGCCCCAGCTGGCGTTCAGTAATGTCCGCTGGCACACTTTGCAGTTCTCCTGCAATACGCTGGAACATGCGCTGATGCTCTTCTTCGCTAAGCAGGTTAAACAGCGCCCGTGGTTGGCTGAAATAGTCATCATCCTCACGGTGGTTCCAGTGATCTGCCGCCCCTTCAAGGCTCAGAGGGGGTTCTCTAAAGTCAGGCTGCTCCTGGAACACATTGAAACTGTTTGGCTCATAAGTTGCGCCATTACCACTGTTGCCATCGATACGCATCGCACCATCACGGTGGTAGTTATGGAACGGGCATTTTGCAGCATTGACGGGAATCTGATGATGATTCACCCCCAGGCGATAGCGATGGGCATCACCATAGGAGAACAGGCGCCCCTGGAGCATACGGTCCGGGGAGAAGCTGATCCCGGGAACGATGTTTGCGGGGGACATAGCCACCTGTTCAACCTCAGAAAAATAGTTTTCCGGGTTACGGTTCAGTTCCAGCACCCCTACCTCAATCAGTGGGTAGTCAGCATGTGGCCAGACTTTAGTCAGGTCGAAAGGGTTGTAAGGGGTCTGTGAGGCTTCTGCTTCGGGCATAACCTGAATAAACAGAGTCCAGCGTGGGAAGTCGCCTTTTTCAATGGCATCATAAAGATCACGCTGGGAGCTTTCACGATCCTCGCCAATGATTTTTTGTGCCTCATCATCCATCAGGTTTTCAATACCCTGCTGTGATTTCAAATGGAATTTTACCCAGAAACGCTGATTGTCTTGATTGATAAAGCTAAAGGTATGGCTACCAAAACCGTGAATATGGCGATAAGAGCGAGGCAAGCCCCGGTCACTGAAATCGATAGTCAATTGATGCAGGGCTTCAGGCAAATGGGAGAAAAAGTCCCACTTATAGGTGGCATTACGCAGATTTGTTCGGGGATCACGTTTTACCACGTGGTTAAGGTCAGGGAACTTCAGCGGATCTCGCAAATAGAATACGGGCGTATTGTTACCGACCAGGTCCCAGTTACCTTCTTCTGTGTAAAACTTGATGGCAAAACCCCGGATATCACGTTCCGCATCCGCAGCACCACGCTCCCCGGCAACGGTTGAAAAACGAATAAATAACTCCGTCTTTTTGCCCACCGTATCAAACATTTTTGCGCGGGTATAACGAGAAATATCATGGGTGACAGTGAACTGACCGAACGCTCCTGAGCCTTTTGCATGCATCCGGCGTTCTGGGATCACTTCACGGTCAAAATGGGCAAGTTTTTCCAGGAACCAGACATCCTGGAGTAACATCGGGCCGCGTGGACCTGCGGTAGCAACATTATTGTTATCGGCAACCGGGGCGCCTGCAACAGTGGTTAATCCTTTTTTGCTCATCTGTATCTCCAATAATAAAATAGACGGTTTTAAGAAAGTAATGACATTTGCTCACCCTTAGGTTTAGGTGGTTTTTGTCCTTTTCACAATGTGCCATTTCCTATTACTGTAATTCCTTGATCCCGAGACAAAGATCCGTTCTATTTTCATTTTATTACAATGCAAGAATCAGTAGCATTTAGTGAGGCATTGATTAGATAATCTACGTGTGAGAGATTTTATCTATAGGGGCTCCCCCCTTTTTTCAGGAACCATGGAATGAAAAAGCGATATCTGGCTTGTGTGCCGGGGCTATTGTTGATATCTGCCAGTGCGAGTGCAATCAGCATTGGTGGCGGAGTGGGTAAAGAGTTTAGCTACTTAGGTGCTTCTACCGATACCAGCGGTTTGTCAATTAATGGGAACTATGCCCACCATGAAAATAATGGCAATACGGCCGGTTTAGGGCTTGGCTATAATATCCCTCTGGGGCCTGTTACGGCGACAGTGGGTGGCAGGGCACTCTACCTGAATCCGAAAGAAGGCAAAAATGGTTATGCTTTGGCGGCGGGGGGCGGTTTAAGGTGGCCTGTTACTTCCAGCGTCAGCCTGTTTGGTGATTATTACTACTCACCGGACTCGCTCTCCAGTGGTGTAAAAGACTATAAAGAAGCCAGTGCTGGTGCTAGCTGGGCCATTTTCCGGCCAATCAGCCTTGAAGGCGGTTATCGCTATATTGCGCTGGATGGTAAAAATGGCGACAGTAACAGAATGATTGCTGATGGCGCCTACGTCGGGGTTAATGCCCGTTTCTAATCTTGTCAGCGCGGTATTCTACCGCGCTTTATCATGCCTGTTTTCAGCGCCGTCTGCGTTATATCGCCTCGATCATGTCTGTGATTTGCCACGCGATGCAAAGGAAATGCACAATAATCTGAAGTATAGCAGGCAGTACGTCCTCCATTTATCTGCAAGGTAGAGCAATGTTAAAAGTAGAAATGCTGTCAACCGGTGATGAAGTTTTATACGGGCAAATTATTGATACCAATGCCGCCTGGCTTGCGGATTATCTGTTCAACCACGGATTACCTTTTTCACGTCGCAATACGGTCGGTGACAACCTTGAGGATTTAATTACCATCCTTAAAGAGCGCAGTCAGCACGCGGATGTGCTTATTGTTAACGGTGGTCTGGGTCCGACCAGTGATGATCTCAGTGCATTGGCAGCAGCGACTGCTGCTGGCGTCGAGTTAGTGGAGCATCAAGAGTGGCTGAAAACGATGGAAGCCTTCTTTGCAAAACGGGGTAAAATCATGGCGCCGACCAACCGTAAGCAAGCGTTAATCCCGGCCCACAGTGAGATGATTGATAACCCGGTTGGGACAGCATGTGGTTTTGCAATGCAGCTGAATCGTTGTTTGATCTTTTTTACTCCAGGCGTTCCATCCGAGTTCAAAGAGATGGTTGCGCAGGAGATTTTGCCGCGATTGCGGGCACGCTTTACGCTGCCTGAACCTCCTGTGTGTTTGCGTCTTACTACCTTTGGCCGCGGTGAAAGTGATTTAGCCCAAAGCCTGGAAAATTTGCCATTACCTGATGGGGTCGTGATGGGTTATCGGTCGTCCATGCCGATCATTGAGCTGAAACTCACCGGGCCGGCAACGCAGCGGGCAGCAATGGAAGCTATCTGGCCAGAGGTCAAACGTGTCGCGGGTGATAGCCTGATTTATGAAGGGACAGAAGGTTTACCCGCACAAATAGCCCGTCGACTGAAGGCAAATCATCAGACATTGAGCATCAGTGAGCAATTTACGGGCGGTTTGCTGGCGTTGGATCTTGTCAGAGCCGCTGTCCCGTTGCTTGCCAGTGAAATACTCCCCCCCCAACAACAAAGCCTCAGGGATACGCTGGACTATGGTGCTGGTCTGCGTCAGAAACAGGGGGCCGATCTGGCCTTGGTGATCGCGGGCACGATAGAGAGTCAGATTAATTTTGTTCTGACAACCGAGACAGGGGACTACGGTTTAGCTGTTGAGTTTGGTGTGAGCCATTATCAATTGGCAACGCGTCAGGAAGTTTGTGCCCTGATGGCTTTGAATATGCTGCGTCGCTGGATGAATGGAGAGGCACTGGCTGTCGATCAGGGATGGATTAAAATCCGTGAATCATATGGTGACCTTGTTTAAATCATACTGTTGTCATTTGTGTTTCCTATATTGTCGTTGACCTGACCAAGGGGTAACCACAACGACAAAGGAAAACAGTATGCACTTCACTCGAACACGATCCGCGTTATTAGTAAGTTGCCTGGCACTGAGTTGTAACCTTTGGGCACAAGCTCAGTCAGTGCAGGCAACCCTTGCCGGCCATGCGATCTTGCCTGTGCAGTCACTCATTCCAGCCCCTGATGATGCACCATCAGATTTGCAACAAAGTGGTAAATACACCAGTGGGCAACGTGTCACTGAATTGGGTAGTGTACCCGGGAAGTCTGCTGATCGTTTGACGGGAATAGGCTTGCCTGTCAATGGGCAGCCCTTACAGGGGCATTCAGGGATTAAACATATGCCTGATGGAACCTACTGGGTTCTGACAGATAATGGTTTTGGTAGCAAAGCCAACTCCCCCGATTCCATGCTGTATCTGACACAATACAACATTGATTTTAAAGACGGGACAGTGACACCGTTACGCACATTATTCCTGAATGACCAGGATAGAAAAGTGCCGTTCCATATTGTTAATGAGAGCACCGAAAAGCGTTATCTGACGGGGAGCGATTTCGATCCTGAAAGTTTCCAGTTTGCCGATAATGCGCTGTGGATTGGTGACGAATTTGGCCCCTGGTTGATTAAAACAGATTTGAATGGCAAGGTTCTGGCAGTTTTTGATACCCGTGTGGAAGATAAGGTAGTGAAGTCACCCGATAACCCAACCCTGACATTGCCAGGAGCCCCTGATGGGAAACAAAATTTCCAGGTAACGCGCTCCAAAGGGTTTGAAGGAATGGCCGCTTCACCGGACGGTAAAATGTTATACCCGATGCTGGAAGGGGCGCTCTGGGAAGGCGAGCAGTATGAAAATGTTGAGGGGAAACGTTATCTACGAGTACTGGAATTTGATGTAAAAAAACAGGACTGGACAGGGCGTAGTTGGCAATATGTCCTTGAAGATAATCAGAATGCGATTGGTGATTTCAATATGACAGACGCCAGTCATGGTTTGGTTATCGAACGGGATAATGGGGAAGGTGCTTCAGATAAGGCCTGTGCTGAAGGGGCCCCGACGGATAACTGCTTTAGCAAACCGGCGAAGTTTAAGCGAGTGTATAAAATTGCTTTTTCCGATGATAACGTCGGTAAGCCTGTCGATAAACTGGCTTATATTGATTTAATGAATATTCAGGATCCGGACAAACTGGCACGTAAACCATTAAATGATGGAGTACTGACTTTCCCGTTCTTTACTATCGAGAATGTTGATGTTGTTGATGATAGCCATATTATTGTGGGTAACGATAACAATTTCCCGTTCTCTTCCAGCCGTGAGCCGAATATGGCGGATGATAACGAGTTTATCTTGTTAAACGTCCCTGACTTGCTGAAATAACAGGCGGGACATTCACCGTCGTCCCGGGTTTTTTTGGGGCTTTTGATTGTTATCCTGCTGCTCGTGGTGAAGAAAAAGCCCCTCCTGTAAACAGGGGGGCTTTTGACTGACTGTACTGGCAAATGGCTCGGGGCTTAATACACTAAAGCTCTATTTCGATATCGCCCTTCGCTTTACAACAGCAGGGAAGTATTTCCCCTGGCTGAATGAGTGCCAGGGGTTTAGTCAGCCAGTTAACTTCGCCAGTGACCAGCTTGACCCGGCATGAACCACAATATCCCTCACGACACTGATATTCCACACAGATATTGTGAGACTCCAGGGCAACAAGCAGCGAAGGGTGTTCTTTATGGCTGATTAACTTCGCGCCGGTAATTGTGAGTGTAATGCTACCCATACCTTAAAGCTGGAAGTTGCTCAGGTCATCGGTATCGACTTCCGAGTCAATTTGACCCACCAGATAAGAGCTGACCTCAACTTCTTGTGGCGCCACTTGTACGTTGTCTGACACCAGCCAGGCATTAATCCAGGGAATAGGGTTTGAACGTGTCTTAAAGGGCAAATCCAGCCCTACTGCCTGCATACGAATATTGGTGATGTACTCAACATACTGGCAGAGAATATCTTTGTTCATGCCAATCATAGAGCCATTGCGGAACAGATACTCAGCCCACTCTTTTTCCTGCTCTGCGGCCAGAACAAACAGGTCGTAACACTCCTGGCGGCATTCCAGTGCAATCTCTGCCATCTCAGGATCATCTTCACCTGAACGTAACAGGTTCAGCATATGCTGCGTGCCGGTCAGGTGCAGGGCTTCATCACGCGCAATCAGTTTGATGATTTTAGCGTTTCCTTCCATCAGCTCACGTTCTGCGAAAGCAAAGGAGCAGGCGAAGCTCACATAGAAACGTATGGCTTCCAGTGCGTTAACGCTCATCAGGCAGATATAAAGCTGTTTTTTCAGTTCGCGCAGATTAATGGTAATGCTTTTACCGTTAACATGGTGGGTACCTTCCCCCAGTAAATGCCAGTAACTGGTCATTTCAATCAGCGTATCGTAGTAACCCGAAATGTCTTTCGCACGCTTGAGGATTTCCTGATTGGTGACAATGTCATCAAAAACAATCGCCGGATCGTTAACGATATTACGAATAATATGGGTGTAGGAACGGGAGTGAATAGTTTCACTGAATGCCCAAGTCTCAACCCATGTTTCAAGCTCTGGGATGGAGATCAAAGGCAGCAGGGCTACGTTCGGGCTGCGTCCCTGAATAGAGTCCAGTAATGTTTGATATTTCAGGTTGCTCAGGAAGATGTGTTTTTCATGCTCTGGCAGTGCCTGGAAATCGATACGATCCCGGGAGACGTCAATCTCCTCCGGGCGCCAAAAGAAAGACAGTTGTTTTTCTATTAACTTTTCAAAAATATCATATTTTTGTTGATCGTAACGCGCCACGTTAACGGACTGACCAAAGAACATCGGCTCGGACAGTTGATCATTTTTATTCTGGGAAAATGTAGTGTAAGCCATTAATAATATTCCTTATACAGAGGTCCCGGGCCACATGATGTCATGTTGCCCGGGAGGCATCAGATCTTACAGGCACCGCTTTCGCAATCGTCATCCTGGGCTGAAGGCAGCAGGTCATCCTGGTTATCTTCGGCGCCATCACGGGTATTTTGGTAATAAAGCGTCTTCACACCAAATTTGTAGGCGGTGAGCAAGTCTTTCAGCAATTGCTGCATCGGAACTTTCCCTGACGGGAAACGCGTTGGGTCATAGTTAGTGTTAGCCGAAATAGCCTGGTCGATGAATTTTTGCATCAGACCCACTAACTGCAGGTAACCATCATTGTTTGGCAGATCCCACAGCAATTCATAGTTATCTTTAAGGCGGTCATATTCAGGAACCACCTGACGCAGAATACCGTCTTTAGAGGCTTTAATGCTGATATGGCCGCGTGGTGGTTCGATTCCATTGGTGGCGTTAGAGATTTGTGAGGATGTCTCTGAAGGCATCAGTGCGGATAAAGTCGAGTTACGCAGACCATGCGTTTTAATGGACTCACGCAAGGTTTCCCAATCGAGATGCAGTGGTTCATTACTGATAGCATCGAGATCTTTCTTATAACTGTCGATAGGCAAAATGCCCTGAGCATAGGTGGTTTCGTTAAACCACAAGCAGGCACCTTGCTCTTTAGCCAGCTCATTAGATGCTTTCAACAAATAGTACTGAATTGCCTCGAAAGTTTTATGGGTCAGGTTGTTTGCACTCCCATCGGAATAACGCACCCCATTTTTGGCCAGATAATAGGCGTAGTTAATGACACCTATACCCAGGGTACGGCGCCCCATCGCGCCCCGTTTTGCTGCAATGATTGGGTAATCCTGATAGTCAAGCAGGGCATCCAGAGCACGTACTGCAAGAGCGGCGAGATCTTCTAATTCATCCAGGCTTTCGATAACCCCGAGGTTAAATGCGGACAAGGTGCAGAGGGCAATTTCACCGTTTTCGTCATTAATATCATTCAACGGTTTAGTCGGGAGGGCAATTTCCAGACACAGATTTGACTGACGTACAGGAGCCACGCTTGGGTCGAACGGGCTATGGGTATTACAGTGATCCACGTTTTGAATATAGATACGCCCCGTGGACGCACGTTCTTGCATCATCAGTGAAAATAGCTCAACGGCTTTAATGCGTTGCTTACGAATACTGCTATCTTGTTCATATTGCGTATAAAGGCGCTCGAACTCAGTCTGATCGGCGAAGAAGGCATCATACAGACCCGGAACGTCAGAAGGGCTGAACAAGGTGATGTCTTCACCTTTAAGCAAACGGGTATACATCAATTTATTGATTTGTACCCCATAGTCCATATGGCGCACGCGGTTGCCTTCCACGCCACGGTTATTTTTCAATACCAGCAGGCTTTCAACTTCCAGGTGCCACATTGGGTAAAACAAGGTCGCCGCACCACCACGCACGCCCCCTTGTGAGCAGGATTTTACTGCTGTCTGGAAATGTTTATAGAACGGAATACAACCGGTATGGAAAGCCTCACCACCACGAATTGGGCTACCTAACGCACGAATACGTCCTGCGTTGATACCGATCCCCGCACGCTGAGAAACATATTTTACAATAGCGCTGGACGTCGCATTGATGGAATCGAGGCTGTCACCACACTCAATCAGCACACAGGAGCTGAACTGACGAGTAGGGGTTCGTACCCCTGCCATGATAGGGGTCGGCAGAGATATTTTAAAGGTTGATACCGCATCGTAGAAACGTTTCACATAATCAAGACGTGTTTCACGGGGATAACCGGAGAACAGGCATGCAGCGACCATCATATAGAGGAACTGAGCACTTTCGTAAATTTCGCCGGTCACGCGATTTTGTACCAGATACTTGCCTTCAAGCTGTTTCACTGCCGCATAGGAGAAATTCATATCGCGCCAGTGATCGATGAAATCGTCCATCTGCTTGAACTCTTCTTCCGTGTAGTCTTCCAGCAGATGTTGATCGTATTTTCCTGCTTTAACCATTTTAATAACATGGTCATAAAGCTTAGGAGGCTCAAACTGGCCATAGGCTTTTTTACGCAGATGGAAAATCGCCAGTCGTGCAGCCAGATACTGATAATCAGGGGCATCACGGGAGATTAAATCAGCCGCTGCTTTGATAATCGTTTCATGAATGTCAGAAGTCTTAATACCATCATAGAACTGAATATGGGAACGCAGTTCAACCTGCGAGACTGAAACGTCATCCAGCCCTTCGGCAGCCCAGTCTATTACTCGATGGATTTTGTCCAGATTGATGCGCTCAGTGCGACCATCACGTTTTGTAACCAGCAGACTCTGATTCATGTGCGTTGTACCTGTCCGTGAAAAGAAGATATCCCCGCTTTATACACATTTGTTAATCTGTGACTAACTCTGTGGATAAATACTATATGTAGGGGTTTGGATAAAAATAAATCACAATATGGTGAGTATTCTAGTAAGGATTCTCTTTAGAACAAGTATTGATTTTGAGGAGAAATTGAGGTTCTGAAGTGTGAATTTCTGTAAGTCCTCGCCACATAAGGCCTGATTCGATTGTCAATGGGATACAAAAAAAATGAAAAATTTGATCGGATGCTGGTTTCTTAAACTTAATGAATAAATGCGCAGCATTACTGCTGCGCATTTTTCAGTACGAGTTGGTATATCTTATGCCTGATCAGGCTTCAGTATGCAGAATATAATTAACGTCGACCCCAGGACCAAGGCTAAAGTGGTTAGTTAATGGATTGAAATGTAAACCGGTGATGTGACGTTCACGGAGCGGGGTCTGGTCAATCCAGTGCAATAATTCGGCAGGTTTAATAAATTTTTTGACGTCATGCGTTCCCTTGGGAACCATACGTAACACATATTCGGCGCCAACCACCGCCATTAACCAGGCTTTGCCATTACGATTAATCGTGGAAAAAAATACATGACCACCCGGTTTGACCAATTGCGCACATGCGGCAACTACCGATTGTGGGTCGGGAACATGCTCAAGCATTTCCATACAGGTGACAATATCGTACTCACCGGCATGCGCTTCAGCGTGTTGTTCAACGGTTTCCTGTATGTAGTTAACACTGATACCTTCTTCTAAAGCATGCAGTCTGGCCACTTGTAATGGTTCTGCCCCCATATCCAGGCCGGTAACATCGGCCCCTTCACGGGCCATACTTTCTGCCAGAATCCCCCCTCCACAGCCAACATCGAGCACTTTTTTACCGAAAATTCCCCCTGAACGCTGATTGATGTAACCCAGACGTAAGGGATTAATGCGGTGTAGTGGCTTAAATTCACCTTCAAGATCCCACCAGCGAGAAGCAACAGCTTCAAATTTGGCTATTTCTTGTGGATCGACATTTTGTGAAAACGACGGGTTTTCAGGGTTCATAGCGGTGGTAACTCCTTTCAGAAGTGAATGACAGCAGTATATCAGGCTAGCGTCGTGAATAAAGCGTCAGCAAAAGCGTTCTGGTTTCCCCACTGTGGGGCGCATGTGTTATAATTTGCGACCTTTGAATCCGGGATACAGTGAGAGGGATAGCGTTTACATGAGCGACCTTGCCAGAGAAATTACACCGGTCAATATTGAAGAAGAGCTTAAAAGCTCCTATCTGGATTATGCAATGTCGGTTATTGTCGGCCGTGCACTTCCAGATGTCCGAGATGGACTCAAACCGGTACACCGTCGCGTACTCTACGCCATGAACGTACTGGGCAATGACTGGAATAAAGCGTATAAAAAATCAGCCCGTGTCGTGGGTGATGTCATCGGTAAATATCACCCCCATGGTGATACGGCTGTCTATGACACCATTGTACGTATGGCGCAGCCATTCTCCTTACGTTACATGTTGGTTGATGGCCAGGGAAACTTCGGTTCTGTCGATGGTGACTCCGCTGCGGCGATGCGTTATACGGAAATCCGTATGTCGAAGATCGCCCATGAGCTAATGGCTGATTTGGAAAAAGAGACGGTAGACTTCGTCGATAACTATGACGGTACCGAAAAAATTCCGGATGTCATGCCAACCAAGATCCCGAATCTTTTGATTAACGGTGCATCCGGTATTGCTGTGGGCATGGCAACGAATATTCCACCTCATAACATTACGGAAGTGATCAACGGTTGTCTCGCCTTCATTGAAGACGAAAACATCAGTGTTGAAGCCCTGATGGAGCACATCCCTGGCCCGGATTTCCCGACTGCGGCAATCATCAATGGCCGTCGTGGCATTGAAGAGGCTTATCGTACTGGGCGCGGTAAAATCTATATTCGTGCCCGAGCTGAAGTTGAAGCTGACCCGAAAACAGGTCGTGAAACCATTATCGTTCATGAGATCCCCTATCAGGTAAATAAAGCCCGCCTGATTGAGAAAATCGCTGAACTGGTGAAAGACAAGCGTATTGAAGGGATTAGCGCGCTAAGGGATGAGTCTGACAAAGACGGCATGCGTGTTGTCATTGAAATCAAACGAGATGCTGTAGGGGAAGTGGTACTTAATAATCTCTACTCCCAGACTCAGTTGCAAGTCTCATTCGGCATTAACATGGTGGCATTGCACCATGGTCAGCCGAAGATCATGACACTCAAAGAGATCCTGTCAGCATTTATACGTCACCGTCGTGAAGTCGTGACGCGCCGGACGATTTTTGAACTACGCAAAGCTCGTGACAGGGCCCATATCCTTGAAGCTCTGGCCATTGCACTGGTTAATATTGATCCTATTATTGAGCTTATCCGTCGAGCGCCGACACCGGCTGAAGCGAAAGCAGGTTTAACAGCACAGCCGTGGGATTTAGGTTCTGTGGCACAGATGCTGGAACGTGCCGGGGATAATGCAGCACGTCCTGAATGGCTGGAACCAGAGTTTGGTATTCGTGACGGAAAATATTTCCTCACCGAGCAGCAAGCGCAAGCTATCCTCGATTTACGTCTGCAAAAGCTGACAGGGCTTGAGCATGAAAAACTGCTCGATGAATATAAAGAACTGTTGTTACAAATTGCAGAACTGCTGCATATTCTGGGCAGTGCAGAACGTTTGATGGAAGTCATTCGTGAAGAACTGGAAGCAATGCGTGCTCAGTTTGGTGATGATCGCCGCACAGAGATAACCGCCAATTCTGCTGATATTAATATCGAAGACTTGATCAATCAGGAAGATGTTGTGGTCACCTTGTCCCATCAGGGATATGTGAAATATCAGCCTCTTACCGATTATGAAGCTCAGCGCCGTGGTGGTAAAGGTAAATCAGCTGCGCGGATTAAAGAAGAAGACTTCATCGACCGACTGCTGGTGGCCAATACCCATGACACCATCCTTTGTTTCTCAAGTCGTGGTCGTCTCTACTGGATGAAGGTATATCAATTACCAGAGGCCAGTCGCGGGGCTCGTGGCAGACCGATTGTGAACCTGTTACCACTTGAGCAAAATGAGCGTATCACGGCGATTCTGCCAGTCCGTGAATATGCTGAAGGGGTAAACGTCTTTATGGCAACCGCCAGCGGTACCGTGAAGAAAACCATGCTGACTGAATTCAGCCGTCCACGTTCAGCCGGTATCATTGCTGTCAACTTGAATGAGGGTGATGAACTGATTGGTGTCGATCTTACCGATGGGCAAGATGAGGTGATGTTATTCTCTGGCGCTGGTAAGGTCGTTCGCTTTAAAGAGGACGCGGTTCGTGCGATGGGGCGTAATGCTACCGGTGTTCGCGGTATCAAACTGGCGGACAGCGATAGTGTTGTATCGCTTATTATTCCGCGAGGTGAGGGCTCTATTCTGACTGTGACACAAAATGGTTACGGTAAACGTACCTCAGCAGCAGAATATCCAACTAAATCCCGTGCGACTCAAGGCGTTATCTCTATCAAAGTGACTGAACGTAACGGTACTGTCGTCGGTGCGGTCCAGGTTGAAGACACGGACCAAATCATGATGATCACCGATGCGGGTACACTGGTGAGAACCCGAGTATCTGAAGTCAGTGTTGTGGGTCGTAATACTCAGGGCGTGATTCTGATTCGTACAGCGGAAGATGAGCACGTGGTAGGTTTACAACGTGTCGCTGAACCTGTTGATGACGAAGAGCTGGACAGCATTGATGGTTCATTAGCGGAAGGGGACGATGATATCGTGCCTGAAACGGACAGTGACGAAGACGAAAGTAACGACGCAGACGAATAATCTGAAATAGCGGATAAAACCGTATTGCGTTGTTGGCTTTTATCATCACTAAAAAGAGGGAAAGCATTTGTTTTTCCTCTTTTTTTATGTTTTTTCTGTAAATATTACTATCGCCGGTGTTGGTGATATCACTTAAGGTTATCATCCCGCATCGCATTGGTATTGCGAGGGGGATATTTTACGACTACCTTAACCTTATCAGATTCTCTTTTACTCGCTGACTTTCAGGCCTAATTTGAACTATCTTGTCTCTTTCCGTAATACCCTGAAAATTTCCCGCTATCTTTTTCGGGCTCTGGTGCTGTTATTTTGGCTGCTGATTGTACTGCTTTCTGTATTTTATATTATTAATGCTCTACATCAGCGAGAGTCAGAGATAAGACAAGAATTTAATACGAATTTTGATCAAACCCAGCGTTTCATACAGCGCAGTAGTGATGTTATCAAAGATCTCAAATACGTCACTGAAAATAGATTTATCACCCCAATAGACCCTCAGCCCCCGGTAGATGCTGAAGACAGTTTGCCTGAGACTCCCACGTTCATGCCTTTATTGGAGCCCTCCAATTGCTCAGTAACCCGTGAAAGCTGGAATACGCCTGTACAGTCTCTGGCGGGATATCTCCATTACTGGCAGGAGAATTTTTCTACAGTTTACGATCTTAACCGGATTTTTTTAGTGATTGATGACGGGCAATGTATTGCGAATTTTGGCCTCAGAGATATGCCATTTGAACGCGACAGCACCCTCAGAATGCTCCAGAGTCGGGTACAGGATTATTACGGAACCGCTCGAAATGAGCGGCCTAATAGTCTCTATTGGATAGAACAGGGGCCACGTCCCGGGCTGGGTTATTTTTATACGATAACACCGGTTTATCAGTCAAACAGACTCCAGGGGCTGTTGGGCATAGAGCAAAGTGTAAGAACCGAAAACTTTTTTATACCCGGTTCGTTACCCGTAGGGGTCGGTATTTTTGATGAATCAGGTAAGCTGTTAATCTCCCTGCGTGGTTCTGATCCTCGCCTTGAGCTGGAAAATAGCTGGTTACAGAACCGTACCTGGTTCGGTTACAGCTCTGGTTTTAAATCACTGGTGTTGAAGAAGAATCTCTCCCCCACATCGTTGACTGTGGTTTATTCGGTGCCCGTGGAATTTGTTTTTGACACTATCCGGTTGTCGGTTATTAATGCCGTGATACTGAATCTGCTGATAGGTCTGGGGCTGCTGCTGCTGACTCGGATGTATGAGCGGCGCGTCTTTGTGCCAGCAGAGAGTGATGCGCGACGCTTAGAAGAAAATGAACAGTTTAATCATAAAATAGTCGCATCTGCCCCGGTTGGGATCTGTATCTTGCGCACGCGGGATGGCACGAATATTCTCAGTAACGAGCTGGCACATGACTACCTGAGCATGCTGACTCATGAGGACAGGCAAAAACTCACGCAGATTATTTGCGGGCAACAAGTCAATTTTGTCGATGTTCTGACCAGTAATCAGACAAACCTGCAAATGAGCTTTGTTCATTCACGTTACCGTAATGAAAATGTTGCCATATGCGTATTGGTGGATGTCAGTGCCCGGGTAAAAATGGAAGAGTCTCTGCAAGAGATGGCCCAGTCTTCTGAGCAGGCGAGCCAGTCAAAATCCATGTTCCTTGCTACCGTGAGTCATGAATTACGCACGCCGTTATACGGGATTATTGGTAACCTTGATTTGTTGCGTAACGAGACCTTACCAAAGGGTGCAGACAGGCTGGTAACAGCCATGAGCAATTCCTCCAGCCTTTTATTAAAAATCATCAGTGACATTCTCGATTTCTCGAAAATAGAGTCTGAGCAATTAAAAATAGAGCCACGAGAATTCTCACCTCGTGAAGCCCTTGATCACATTACAGCGAACTATTTACCACTGGTAGTCAGAAAACAACTTGGGCTGTACTGCTTTATTGAACCCGAAGTTCCCCTGACGTTATCAGGCGACTCAATGCGCCTGCAGCAGGTGATTTCCAATCTGCTGAGTAATGCGATTAAGTTTACTGATTTCGGCTGTATTATTATCCATGTCGCACTCCAGGATGATTACCTTAGCTTCCGGGTTCGGGATACCGGGATCGGTATCCCGTCGAAGGAGTTGATGAGCTTGTTTGATCCCTTCTTTCAGGTCGGATCTGGGGTTCAGCACAATTTTCAGGGTACAGGGCTGGGGCTGGCTATCAGTGAAAAACTGATTAACATGATGGATGGCGATATTTCAGTTGACAGTGAACCGGGCATGGGGAGCCAGTTCACGGTGCGTATTCCTCTTTATCATGCTCATTTTGCGCCGGTCGTCGAATGTGAGGAATTTACACGTTATTGTTGCTGGCTCGATGTACGCAATGATTCATTAAGCGACTACCTTAAATTGCTGCTAGTTGACTGTGGGATGACTGTACGCTACTGGACAGGGGAAGAGCCCAGTTCCAACGATATTCTGATCAGTGATGAAAAACGTAAAAGTCCATGGGGTGGTAAGGCGAGCATTATTTTTGACCACTCTCATATTGGGCTTCCTGTTGAACGCCATGCAGGAGAATGGATATACAGTACGGTATCCCCCCATGAGCTCCCGATGCTGTTAGCACGTATTTATGGCATGACTGCTGAACGGCAAAATCTGCGGACCGAATTATTTCAATTATCAACAGATAACGAGAAGAGTGAAAATAATGAAGATATGCTGATTCTGGTCGTGGACGATCATCCCATCAACCGTCGATTACTTGCAGACCAGTTAAGCCTGCTTGGTTATCGTTGCAGAACAGCCAATGACGGTGTGGATGCGCTTAATGTGATCAGTAAAAACCATATTGATATTGTTTTAAGTGACGTAAACATGCCGAATATGGACGGTTATCGTCTGACACAGCATATTCGTGAGCTGGGGTTAACCATGCCGGTCATTGGGGTAACCGCGAATGCGCTTGCAGAAGAAAAACAACGTTGTATTGCTTCAGGAATGGACAGTTGTCTTTCTAAACCGGTAACCCTGGACGTGGTCAGGCTGACACTGGAAAAATATGCAGCACAGGTCAGGAAAACACGTCAACTCCATGAAGTATAACAAGAGTGCGGATCTATTCCCCTGTTTTCATCAGGGGAATAGATCGCTAATGCTTCGACGGTACTTACTCTTTATCTTCCGGTGCCAGGCTAACCGATGAGAGATAATTCAGTAAGGCAATATCATTTTCAACACCCAACTTCATCATTGCAGATTTCTTTTGGCTGCTGATGGTTTTAATACTGCGGTTGAGTTTACGCGCTATTTCAGTAACCAAAAAGCCTTCAGCAAACAGGCGCAGAACTTCGCTCTCTTTTGGCGAAAGGCGTTTGTCACCATAGCCGCCAGCATTAATTTTTTCTAACAGGCGAGAGACACTTTCCGGGGTAAATGTCTTGCCCTTTTGCAGCGCGACTAATGCTTTTGGTAAATCAGTCGGTGCTCCTTGTTTCAGTACAATACCTTCGATATCCAGGTCTAATACTGCGCTTAAAATCGCGGGGTTATTGTTCATCGTTAACACGATGATTGACAGGTCAGGAAAGTGACGTTTGATATATTTGATCAGAGTGATCCCATCGCCATATTTCTCTCCAGGCATGGACAGGTCTGTTATCAGTACATTTGCTTCCAGTTTAGGAAGTTTATTGATAAGCGTTGTGGAGTCTTCAAATTCACCAACAATATTAACCCACTCTATCTGTTCGAGAGATTTACGAATACCGAACAGAACTATCGGGTGGTCGTCGGCAATAATTACGTTCATATTAGTCATGTAATAGGCTACCTTGCTGAAGCAGACGCTTGACATAGGTGTCAATGTCGTTGATATATTTTTGTATGTCCGGAGCATTATTATCGTGGATATGATGCTCTAAGGTTTCACATAGCTGTTTGCCAGGAAGCAAGTTAAGCATAGCAAAAACACCTTTCAGACGGTGTGCTATCTGTCCCAGGGCATCAACGTTGTTTGCTGCTAATTCAGCATAGAGTCGTAGTATATCTTCAGGTACTGTTTCGACAAACAGGGCGTAATACCCGCTGCTGTAAAGCTGTAAAAACTCCTTGTCTGTTATTAATGGAGATGGGTTTTGCTCAACATTCAGCTGCGCTTCTATCAGCTGTAGTATGGCATCTTGCATCGCGCTGTTGATATTAAAGTTAACCCGAAATTGTTCAGGTCCTATATTTTGGATTTCAGCCACATCATCGCTTAAAAGTAGCCCTGAAGCAGTAAGATTTGACGGATTGTCAGTCAGAAAGATATCGAAATGCTCATTGGCGACTCTTTCATCCGTGATGACGCAACTGGCCCCAAAATTCTCAAGCCAGCGTATCATTATCTTACGTACCTCACTGGACGTGATATCCAGCATAGCGACCACATCATCCAGCAACCGTTCGCCATCTGTCTCAGTCAGAGTCACTGTTGGCATGGTGACGGATAAATCGTATCGGGTACCCATAGGCTGGCGAGTTGTGATCTTCAATGCCCCATCAAGTTGCGTTGCCAGACGCTCACAGAGGTAAAATGTCAGCCCATTGGCCTTCCCGTGCCTGTCCTGATACGTATCGCTAAGGTAGGGGAACGTAAGATTATCGACTTCGCCATGGCTAATGCCAGACCCAGTGTCAACAAGAGAAAATAAAAGCTGCCCATTTCCTGAGGGCGCTTCCCGTATTTCAAGGGTTATCTTACCAATCTGTGTGGTTGTGATGGAGTATTGCAGCAATAAAATCAGAATATGGCGCAGAGTTTGCGCATCACCATAACGCTGAATGTTTGCCGGCAGTCTGTTATCCACTACTAAGTGCAGGCCTTTGCGTTGCAATGAGGGAAGTATTGTTTTGACGATATCATCAACCAGTGAAGCAAGTACAAAATCGGCATCATGACGCTGCCATTTATCGGCTTCTACACTGTTCAGTAGCCGAATTTCATCAACTCGCTGGACCAACACTTGAATGGCATTCACAAATGGCCCCCGATGATTTTCTGGCATAGCAGTAGAAAACGCCATGATATCCTGAGCCGGTAACAGCAACGACTCGCCAAGGTGCTGCATAAAAGAACGCCGGGTTTGCTGATTTTTGTCGAGCAATTTCTGTGCTTGTTTTAGTTTTTTGTTGACCAGTATCTCCCGGTCTTGATCACGAATAAAAAAGAGTTGTGTCTGAGGTGTAATGTGACTGCGAAACTGTAAAATTTCATAAAGTTCATTATTCACGGTTACCTGAATTGTCCCCTGGTGTTGCTCAGACATGGACATTATTTTTTGCACGTTGAGGTGAGGCAACAGGCGATCAGCCATTTTATTGCTAACTATGGCGCGATTTGACGCTAAATCCCAGGCAACAAACCCCAATGGTAAGTGGGTAACGATGTCATTATTCAGAGTCTGTAAATTATGCAGTTCATCTGATTCATCGGCAGGAGCTGAACTGGGTACTGGAGGGTGACGAAATGTTCTTAAGCCAAAAAAGGCCAGTCCCAGTAATCCTAAATTGAGTAACAACGGCAGTAAAAGATTTCTTATAATATCAAGGATTAATTGGCTGTAAGGCACCTGCCAGATCAGGGCCATCGGAGTGGACATAATCGGTGCATTTATTTCAATACGGGCACGGCTGAAGTGGATACTGGTGTTGTATCCAGGATCCTTATCGGTGGGCGTCATGGCCCCTGTCGAATTTACTGATTCGATAAGGAAATCATCGGGTGACATCTGTGGTGGCAGTAAGTTATTAATTGGAAGGTCGAAGGCGACGACTGTTGCCAGGTGGCCTGGCTGATTAAATGTGGTACGCAGGGTAAAATAGTGGATGTTCTGCCAGTTGAGTTTACGCAGTGAAGAGAAACTTTCTCGTTCATCGAGTACGTTGGCTTGGTGAAGCATTTCCGTCCGGCGTGAATCGATGATCGCCTCAATGACTGAATCGCGGAATCCAGAGGATATATCCCTCAGGGGGAGTGTCGAGACCAGAATCAAACTATTATCCTGGCCGTTTAAGTAGTACATCGACCAGGAATTATCTTCAGCACCCCATAATGTGTCCAGATAGCTGGATATCTGCTGTGTCATATCAAGCGTTGCATTATCATGTGGACCAAAGATGATCGCTTCTGTTTTTAGTCGAGGTTTTTCAAGATAATACACTTCCTGACGCAGGCGGGTCTCCTGCACTCTTTTTTCAGGTGGTGGTGGCGTCATCGTCACGTTGTTATACAACTGCCATGTTGCATAGCGGTAGGTTTCGACTCGTTTATTGAGCGTGTCGGCAATATTGGCAACCTGTTCGCTTTTTGCTGATAACCAGCTAGTGACGGCACTTTGTACCATGGCACAAAGCGTGACGAGCAGGACAACGATCAGTAACAAGAAGAAACGCGTGATGCTGCCAGAAAAAAAAGAAACCTTGTTGAAAGAAGAGTGTTCAGATTGATCCATCGTTTATGCACAACCTGGCTTATCGCCATTTTTAAGATTAAACCATACTCAAGTACGCAACAGAATAACGCAAATCCTCCAGGAACGTCGAACAATAAGCATTCTACGGGGATGGCAAATCTTAAGATGTTTTCAGGTTATGGCGGGTGTAAAATGAAATGCAATTAAAATCAGAGTGTTACTCTTTTGTGATGTGCCACTATGAGATATGGAAGTAAAGCCGTTTTTATCTTTTTGTCAGTGAATTGATAATGGTATTTCTATTCTTTGCATCGCTATCAGGATTGAAAGAGAAGATATAAAGGCTAAATAATGTATTAACACAATGCAAAATTAGGAATAATCTGTAATTAAGCCAGTAATAAAATGGGTATTGATTTTTCAGACCGGAGATTCAGGAAACACCGAACTCAGTGTATTAAAAAATATAAAGCTGTCAGGTGAGCGGTGTGTGATTTGAATCATTGGGGAAAAAGAAGCGTGGATAAACGAATGGCCCGGTGTTCATTTGTAAAAAGAACAGTGGGAGAGTGTAAAATAAAGTAAAAAAAACCGGATGCAAGCACCCGGTATTAAAGTGTGAAATGACATTCAGAATCGAATGACGATAATAAATAAATAAATTAATGATGATAGCGGGATTAATTTTAGGCTCTGATGCAGGAAAAAAATTACCATTCAGTGCTAAATCTCAGGTGTCTTTCTACATTATTGATATTTAAGGTTTTTATTTTTGCTTGATGATTAGTGCTAATATTCCCCCTATGAGTAAACGTAAAAAGTTCCCTTGTATTAACTTTTTGTTACACCTATATTGATAAGTGAAACATCTATTTAGCTTTCGTATCATAAACGCATTGGATTATTTCCCATTTGTTTCGGACAATAGACGCGCCTGATGGTTAATTCGTTGATCATTGTGCAGTGGTAAATAAAAAGGCATATAACAAATAGAGGGTAAATAATATGAAACTTAAAGCTCTATCCCTTCTGGTTCCAGCATTACTGGTAGCCGGTGCAGCTCAGGCTGCTGAAGTTTACAACAAAGATGGCAACAAATTAGACCTGTACGGCAAACTGGACGGTCTGCACTATTTTTCTAAAGACAAAGGTCAGGATGGTGATCAGTCTTATGCACGTCTGGGCTTCAAAGGTGAAACTCAGATCAATAGCGAACTGACAGGTTACGGTCAGTGGGAATATCAGATTCAGGGTAACAACTCTGAATCAGGTTCAGATAACTCCAACTCATGGACTCGTCTGGCATTTGCTGGTCTGAAATTCGGCGATGCAGGCTCTTTCGACTATGGTCGTAACTACGGCGTAGTTTATGATGTGACTTCATGGACTGACGTACTGCCAGAATTCGGTGGTGATACCTATGGTGCGGATAACTTCATGCAATCGCGTGCTAGCGGTGTAGCGACTTACCGTAACTCTGACTTCTTTGGTCTGGTTGACGGCCTGGCTTTCGCTCTGCAATACCAGGGTAAAAATGGTAGCGCTGAACAGAGCAACAACGGTCGTTCCCCACTGTATCAGAACGGTGACGGCTTCGGTGGTTCTTTGACCTATGATATTGGTCAGGGCTTCAGCGTAGGTACCGCCATTGCCAGCTCTAAACGTACCAGCGAACAGAATTCTGCTGCATACTATGGTGATGGTAAAGATGCAACTACCTACACCGGTGGTCTGAAATATGACGCTAACAACATCTATCTGGCAGCTCAGTACACTCAGAGCTACAACGCAACCCGTTTCGGTACCAGCAGCAAGGATGACGTATCTGGTTTTGCTAACAAAGCAGAGAACATTGAGTTAGTTGCTCAGTACCAGTTTGACTTCGGTCTGCGTCCATCCCTGGCTTACCTGCAGTCTAAAGGTAAGAAAATTGAGAATGGTTACAACAACCAGGACCTGCTGAAATATATCGACCTGGGCGCAACTTACTACTTCAACAAAAATATGTCTACCTACGTTGATTATAAAATCAACCTGCTGGACAGCAATGAGTTTACTCAGAAAGCTAACATCAACACCGACAACATCGTTGCTTTAGGTCTGGTTTACCAGTTCTAATGTAACGAATGACAAGGGGCAGGACGTTTCTGCTCCTCTGTTAGCAGAAATAAAGGCGCCGAAAGGCGCCTTTATTGTCTCTTTCCTGCCTGTTTTGCCTCCCTTTTTTATCGTATTCTGACCCGCTTTAATAATGAGACTGTTCCCCATGAATCTACGTATGTTTTGCCAAATTTGGCTTGTGATATTGGTTGTGCTACTGGCAGGGTGTGACAAGCCTGACCCGAGCGCCTCACAGGCTTCAGTGCTTGAAGGTAAGACAATGGGGACGTTCTGGCGAGTGAGTCTGGCTGGTGTTGATCGTTCGCAAGTACAGGGGCTCCGGGAAAAGATTCAGGCACAGCTAGATGCGGATGACATGCTGATGTCAACCTGGAAGAAGGACTCCGCGTTATCCCGCTTTAATCAGTTCAAGGGCACGACACCTTACCCTGTCAGTGAAGGAATGAGCGACATTATTACTATGGCGCTGCGTATTGGGGCAAAAACGCATAACACTATGGATATCACTGTTGGCCCTTTGGTTGATTTATGGGGGTTTGGTCCACATAAAGCGCCGGAGAGAACGCCTGATGAGGAACAGATTAATGCCACCAAGGCATTAACCGGGCTGGAGCATCTGCGGGTGATAAATGCCTCGGGTCAGCAATGGCTACAGAAATCATTGCCTGAACTGTCGGTCGATCTTTCCACCATCGGGGAGGGCTATGCCGCGGATCATCTGGCAAAACTTCTGGAACAAAATGGTATCAGTCGCTATCTGGTTTCGGTTGGAGGCACGGTGGTTACCCGGGGAATGAACCCACAGGGCAAGGCCTGGCGGGTAGCGATACAGAAACCCACGGATCGGGAGATGGCGATACAGGCACTGGTTGATATTAATGGCCATGCCATCAGTACCTCTGGTAGCTATCTGAATTACTATGAGCTCGATGGCAAGCGTATTTCTCATATTATCGATCCCCGGACAGGGCGACCCATTACGCATAATTTAGTTTCTGTGTCTGTTATCGGGACGACCGCCATGGAAGCGGATGGCTGGGATACCGGTTTAATGGTACTGGGGACAGAAAAAGCGAAACAAGTGGCGGAAAAAGAGGGGCTGGCAGTCTATCTGATCACCAAAGAGGGTAACGGCTTCAGTACCTGGATGTCTCCCCAGTTTAAAACTTTCCTGCTGGAGGAGTATCAATAACAGATATTTTAAAACGTAAGGGGGATAAGCCAACGTTCAGGGAAAGGTGATCTCTTCTAAGGGCAGTGCTGTATTGCGCCCTGCCTTTATCCATATCAGCCAAATCGAATAAAATGAGAATTATTCTTGAAGTAAGGAGCGGTCTGTTTACACTGCAGACTGTTTTACTTTAGATGATTGAGATATGGAACTTTTACGTGTGGTATACCAGCAATATCGCTGGCCCTTTTTGGTTGTCATCCTGTTAAGTCTGATCAGCGCAGCCCTGGGAATTGGTCTTATCGCATTTATCAGTAAACGTCTGATAGAAACCCCGGATCTTTCGCTCTCAGTACTGCCTGAATTTTTGGGGCTGTTATTGGCCTTAATGGCAGTGACCCTCGCCTCCCAGCTGGCGTTGACCACACTAGGGCACCATTTTGTTTATCGTCTGCGCAGTGAATTGATGAAACGTATTATGGATACCCCTGTTGCGCGGGTAGAGCAGTTGGGTGGTGCGACGCTACTGGCGGGGTTAACCAGTGACATTCGTAATATCACCATCGCATTTGTACGTTTGCCTGAATTAGTTCAGGGAGTCATTTTAACTGTAGGTTCAGTTATTTATCTCGGCTGGTTATCACCAAGAATGCTTTCCGTTACTGCGGTCTGGGTTATGGTGACCATTGGGGGAGGGTATATACTGGTATCCCGAGTCTATAAGCATCTTGCGGTTCTCCGGGAAGTGGAAGACTCGCTCTATGATGACTACCAGACAGTGATTGAAGGGCGCAAAGAGTTGGCCCTGAATCAAGAGCGTGGTGAGTGGATTTACCATCAAACTTATACCCCTCATGCCATTCGTTATCGGCAGCATATCATTCGGGCTGATACCTATCATCTTAGTGCCGTGAACTGGTCAAATATTATGATGCTGGGAGCGATTGGCCTGGTTTTCTGGATGGCAAACAGTCTCGGCTGGTCTGATGGTAATGTCGCGGCCGCTTTTGCTTTAACGTTACTTTTTCTGCGAACGCCGCTCCTGTCGGCAGTGGGGGCACTGCCGACACTGCTCAGTGCACAAGTGGCTTTTAATAAGCTTAATGCCTTCCAGTTGGCTCCTTATTCTTCATCGTTCACTACGTCGTTGCCGGCAACTGAATGGCAGACTCTGGAGATGCGTAATGTGGTATTCCAGTATGAGGATAACAATTTTCGCGTTGGGCCCATTAACCTTACCCTGAAACGGGGCGAACTGGTATTTTTAATCGGCGGCAATGGCAGCGGTAAGTCAACACTGGCGATGCTGCTCACCGGTTTGTACCAGCCGGTTTCAGGAGGGATATACCTCGATGGCCTGCCAGTAACGGCAGATAATCAGCAGGCGTATCGCAAGCTGTTCTCGGCGGTTTTCACTGATGTCTGGCTATTTGATAAATTACTGGGCGCAGAAGGTAAAGAGGCCAACCCTGACGTGGTCGCTGACTGGTTAGCTTACTTGAAAATGACGGATAAACTGGAGCTCAAAAACGGCAGGATCCTGAATCTGAAACTTTCAAAAGGGCAGCGTAAGCGGGTCGCTTTGTTGCTGGCCCTGGCTGAGGAGCGTGAGATCATTTTGCTTGATGAATGGGCTGCGGATCAAGATCCCCATTTTCGCCGGGAGTTCTACCAAGTGCTTCTGCCATTGATGCAGCAACGAGGCAAGACTATTTTCGCTATTAGCCATGACGATCACTATTTTACCCATGCGGATCGTTTACTTGAAATGCGTCAGGGACATTTGAGTGAACTAACCGGGCAAGAACGGGAACTGGCTTCTCGTGATGCGGTTGCCCGGACGGGAGCTTAACCTGATTTATTCGGTGTATAATACCGCTGGACTGCCAGTGGTATTCGTGACCGCGACATACTATTATCATAAACTTACTGCAAAATTGACGAAGCAGGTGGTTTTTTTCTGCCTGTAAACGTTATTCTTATGCGGTTTTGATGAACCACCGAGCGTATTCAACTGGATCCAGTCAACGGATATCTTGCCTGTCGCCGAAATACAGCAAAATACAGACGCCGTGACAGAAAGGACGCGTTCTATACTAAACAGGGGCTAAGTTTCATTTAAGTTCAATATTTACCTTATAAACTACAGCCTTGTCGCCAGGGAATCGCTTATTTATGACTGTTTTGCGGAAATATAGTACCAAGCAACGCGATATGGATCGCGCACGCATTCTTCATATCCTGCTACTGAATAAAACCGTTGCCACGGCCATTCTGGCTAAAGAACCTTTTGCGGAAGAACCTGGCGTCGAACAAGATATTGCTGAAATCATTAAGTTGGTTGCGCGTTTGCCCGCACCGGATTTGGCTGATGTGCTTGAAGCATTGCCCACCGAAGAACGACTGGCACTCTGGAGTCTGGTCACTGAGGATCGACGTGGTAGCGTACTGGTTAAGGCATCAGAGACCGTCTGGTCTGACCTGATCGAGGATATGAGCGATAAAGCCCTGCTGAATGCACTGCGTCCGCTGGACTTTGACGATCAGATCTACCTTGCTCAATACCTCCCGCGTGACCTGATGGGGCGTTTTTTACCGACCCTACCCCAGAGCGCACGGGCCCAGGTACGCAAAATCCTGCATTATGATAAGCACAGTGTCGGCGCTATCATGGACTTTGAGGTTATTACCGTGCGAGCGGATATTACCCTTGAAGTCGTGCAGCGTTATTTACGTATTCGTGGAAAAGTCCCGCAAAACACGGATAAATTGTTTGTTACCCAGCGCGACAATACCTTGATCGGTGAGCTTAAACTCACCACTATTCTGCTTCATTCACCGCAGACCTTAGTCCAGAAGGTCATGGACGAAAACCCGACCTGTTTTGCGCCAGAGGATAATGATGAGCAGGTCGCCCGAACCTTTGAACGCGACGACTTAATCAGTGCCGCGGTGATAGACAGTAATGGCAAACTGATGGGGCGCCTGACCGTTGATGAAATCGTTGACTTAGTTTACGAAGAAACAGATACGGATATTCGTCGTATGGGGGGGCTGAGTGCTGAAGAGGATGTGTTTGCCCCCGTGAGTAAAGCGGTACGCACGCGCTGGGCGTGGCTTGCGATCAACCTTTGCACGGCATTTATTGCTTCCCGAGTTATCGGATTGTTTGAGCATACCATCTCTGAGCTGGTGGCCCTGGCATCCTTGATGCCCATCGTCGCGGGTATCGGAGGGAATACGGGTAACCAGACCATCACCATGATTGTACGAGCCCTGGCACTCCAGCATATTCAGGCGGGGAATATTTCATTCCTGCTAATGCGTGAATTGGGTGTGGCCGTGATTAATGGCTTAGTGTGGGGTGGGGTGATGGGGGGCGTCACTTGGGCGCTCTATAATGATGCGGCAATGGGCGGGGTTATGACCCTGGCGATGATACTCAACCTGTTACTGGCTGCACTGATGGGGGTGGTGATCCCCATGACGATGGCAAAACTGGGTCGCGATCCGGCGGTGGGTTCCAGTGTGATGATCACCGCGATCACTGATACTGGTGGCTTCTTTATCTTCCTCGGCCTGGCGACACTCTTCTTGCTGTAACAGCCGTTATCCCCCTGCCTGAAAAGGGGCAGGGGTGTGTCGTGTTCGCTGTCTTCATGCCAGCGCCCTCTGTTCGTAAACCTTTCAATGAATAAATATGGCAGGCCGCCTGCTCCACAGGGCGGAGGAGTTCGTGTGGTATCAGAGTAGGTCATGCCACAAGGCTGGCGGGGGAATTCCGGTGAAATCAGGACGAAAAAAAACCAGCCTGGACGAGAGACTTGAAATGATGTTGTATCTTTTTGATTTTGTTGCTTATCAATGATACCCCTATTGTTATGTAGAACTTAACGTATAACATCAACCAAAAGTCATAGCCGTTTACTCTTGAACCCATCCAATCCGACAATGCAGAAAATTACCAGAGATCCGATGAATTAAAAGCAGCATGTTTTGCACATTTTACCAAAAAATGTGGCTTCGTTTAATCCCGAAACTAGTTTCTTATTTTAGCCGCACAAAAAAATATCGGTATCGGCAGTACCGCAGGTACTGCTATCCAGAGATTTACCCTCTGCTTTCTGTCTCAGACCAGACGTGGCGCTGCTTACAGGGCAATGTGTAAAGCACGAATTTTTCACAAATAAAAATGGACGTATTTTGGACTAAAATAAAAACACAATAAATCATGATGTTACTTTTATTTTTTAAGGCTGATCCATTTCGTTTATACGCAAAATGGCGTTCCTGATCTGATACTTTTGATAGAAAACCATAGCAAAACTTAGCATCCTGCAGGTTTACACTTGACACTTTCAGGCTGCTGCTATGCCTCTACATCGCCAAAATCAAAACGCTTGCTGTAAACGTCCGCTGCGCTTGTGATGAACGGTTCAGCCAGAGTATCCAACCCGGCTTTTGTGACATTCTTCAGGTCGGCATCACTCAGGCGTTTTGTGACAACCAGCCAGCGGAGAAATGTCAGTGTCTTAAGCTCAAACAGGTACGAGTCGAAACGCATTACCTCGCGGCACTGCTCCGGGTCATATACAGCGATCCCACTGATATGTTCTTCATCACCTTCAATATCCAGCGTTTTAATTTCAAGCCCCAGCGCCTCCACGGCATCGAGGATGCGGGGCTGTATTTCGTCATGTGTCCCTGCTGGTGGATAAACATCATCGAGCGCCAGCACGATTGCTGCGGTTTCGTCAGGACTTACCGGGATAATCTGATTTTTCTCTTTCGAATAATCGCTGTCCTGAGAAAATAGCGCAACTTTCGGCGAAATATTTACCCGCCTGCTGTCGTCACACCATGTAGCAGGGGCGTTAAAGCCTGTAGCTTTTTGTTCTACGGCGCTGGCATCAATTTTACCGCCCACCAGCACAAGCTCACCTCTGGCTATCCAGTAGCAGGCAGTTTGTCGACTTACGCCTTTGTGCCGGGCGTAGGCGGTTTTGGTCATTAACATAGGTAAATCTTCAGTAATTGAATCGGAGCTACATGAGGAAATGCGGTGAAAAGGGTATGCGTTAAGAATACGCTATTATCCGTAACATATTATCTACACAAAGAAATTTTGGTTAAGTATCATGCGGTGTATGATGGCGGTTCTTTAGCCATATTAACCAGAAGGATTTGATATGCCACAGCAATATGCTAATGAACTGCCCCCGAAAAGGGGCGAAAAATGAGCATCGGGTACTGGATTGTCAAAGGTGATAAAACCAGCTGCGGGGGAAGCGTACTGAGTGGAGATCCGGCCGTAAAAATGGGTACGCCGCCGTGCTTTGTTGCCAGAAAAGGAGATGAGGTCTCCTGCGGCGTTCACGCAGGAAAATTTCATATTATGGGCGGACATCCCGGTGAGCTGTCATTGGGTGGGGTGCAGCAGGCCAGCACCCTTTACAGTCGCTCCAGTTGTTCCTGTAATGCCTTGTTTATACCTTCCCAGACATGGCGCAAACATGGACCTTATCAGGAGCCTGCTTCGCGCGCGGCTTCATCTTCCCGGGTAAGCCAGGAGCCGGAGCAATACGCACAGGCTGCGCGAAAACCTGCCACCCCGGTGACTGAAGAGACCCGTAATACCGCATCAAAGACAAAGAAGGAAATCACACTAACCATTGGCGTATTCTTTGACGGCACGGGCAACAATGCCATCAACACCGATAACACGATAAAAGCCTGTATTGCGCAGCGTTACCAGCTCGATGACACCGACGCGGGCGCAATTCTTGGCAAATGTGCGCGGGAGGGTATGGGCGTATCGGGCGTGGGAGCCACCAGCTATATGGGCTATTATACCAACGTGCACTGGCTACGGACTTTATATAAAAAGTTTTTCACCGCTGATGATTCATTGTATCAGCGAGATATTTATATTGATGGCATAGGCACGGAAGCGGGCAAACCGGACAGTATGATTGGTCAGGGGCTGGGGATTTCTGATACTGGCGTGATTGCCAAAACCGATAAAGCCGTGTCCAGTCTGACTGGAAATATTAAGACGGCACTGGAAGAATTAAGCCGAACGAATCCAGATAACGAAATTGTTATTAAAACGCTTCAGTTTGATATTTTCGGCTTCAGTCGCGGTGCGGCAGCCTCGCGCCACTTTGCTAACCGTATTCACTCGGAAGACCCCGCGATTATCGCTGCTATCCGTGACGGCATTCAGGGCGATCCGGCAGGTAAAATCCGCTTTATCGGCATTTTTGACACCGTGGCGGCTATCGGTACGCCGTTAAACGGACTGAATCCGCACAACGCGGATACGGGTAACGTAAACCTTGTTCTGCGTCCGGGCGTGGCTGATAAAGTTTTCCATATCACCGCAGCCCACGAATGCCGTTTTAACTTCGCCTTAAACAGCGTTAAACCCGCATGGCCTGAACTGGCGTTACCTGGTGTGCATTCGGATATTGGCGGAGGCTATCTGCCCGCCGTTAAAGAGAACCTCTTCCTGACCCGCCCGGAGACTGACACTATCCCGCTGCGCCAGCCGGGAGAGCAGACGCGCGGCTATCACCAGACAACAAGGCAACTGGAAAAGCTGGACACCTTCCCGGCGGTTGCGCCCATCATGCGCACCAGCGAAGTCTCGGTAGAAACCTGGTTTGATGACCGTATGCCACCGAACCGCTATGGTGAACCCCAGAAACGCAGCTATGCCGCCATGACGCTACGCAACCGGGTCATTAAAAATGACTGGTCAAAAGTGGCTCTGCGGGTTATGTACGCTGCTGCACAGGAAGCTGGGGTAATGTTTGACCCCATCACAACTAAGGACAAAGAACTGAGTATTCCCGATGAATTAAAGCCTCTGTGCGACAAAGCCGTGGCGATGGGCAAGGCCGTCCGTTCAGGCCAGTCCTCTGGCACGTTCAGCCAGGACGAAACTGACATCATCGCTCAGCGATATATTCACTGCTCGGCAAACTGGAACGCGATCATTGCGGATATGAAGGGTTACACCCAGGGGGGCGCATCCGCAACGGAAATTATCGGTTTTCTGGATCGCCCGGATGAAAACTGGCAGCGTACCGTATACAACATGGACGGGAAAAAGGTATGAGACTGAAAATCGCGCTTGCGCTGGTCTTGCTGGTGGGCGGCTGCCGCGCGTCGGAACTGCCGACGCCGGAAGAAACGGGCGAAATGCCCTATGGGAAATGGGGATTTGCATTTTTTACGCCTCATAGCCTGCCCGCTGTGGTGACGTACGCAGCCATTATTGACAGCAGTAATGTGGTCTCAAAGTTTCGGGCGCTGGATAGCTCGCAGAGCGATCCTAATGTAGTAGGCTCATGGCGTGATAATACCAATAGCGGGTCTATTCACTTCAATAAGGCCCGGCACCCGCCCGTTAATATGGTATTCTGCTGGGATTCCATCATCGATAAAAAGACCTATGAAACGCAGATCGTCTTTAAACCGTCACTGCGCGAGATCATGCTGACCCCTACAGGAACAGACCGTTACGGCAATACCGCCTGGTATAAAACATTGCTGTTTGGTCTGGCACCAGAAGGGAAGGTAACAATCTGGCTGCAGGACAGCGCCGGAGGCAAAAACATTCCACTGGAGCCAAAACGCATCGGTACGTTTTCAGGCGATAAGCTGGATATTTGCAAGAATATACCCACCCGCATTGATTTTAACTACAGCATTCCGGATGGGTATGACCAGTACATAAAAGATTTTATCGAAGGTAAAACCTACCCTTACGGCAACTGGTAATTGTTGTCACGCCCACCAGCACACTCAGCTGGTGGGCTTCTCCGCTCAGGATACCCATTCGGATGAATGCTTTAATTTAACGGGTACAAAAATTCGATGATGCGGGCCGTCCCGCCGGGCAAAGGCCGCAGGGATTGATCTCCCCACCATACAAAAAATTAAGTGCACATTTTTTGTTCGGCTTTGTTTCTCCGCATTCTGCATGCGGTGTAATCCCGCATCAAAAACCACGCGAAGCCTCAGCCCACCTGCGTTTGGGGGCGGAATGAAAGCCCCCTCAAAAGTGCGGAGTTATCCATTTTTCTGACAAACTGCGATTGACGGCTCACAGGACGCATGAAGCGGGACATCGACCGCCGCTCCTGCATCAGTAACGGACATAAATGCCGCAGCGTACGGTGTTGGTATGTACGCGTATCAACAAATGAACAAAACACATCATTACAGCGTGATGCTTTGGAACGCGCAGGATGTGAGCAGATATTTGAAGAGAAAATGCGCGGCACCGTAGCGAATCGTCCGGTGCTGAAACGGGCATTAAAGCAGCTGGCAGAGGAGGACACATGGTTGCCTGGATACTCGACAGGCTGGTACGCTCAATGCGTAATCTTGTATTGCTGATTGATGAATTGAAAAGCCGGGGTATTCACTTTCGCAGCCTGACGGACAGCATTGATACATCAAGTCCAATGGGCCGATTCATTTTCCATATTATGGGCGCATCAGATGAGATGGAACGTGAGCTGATTGTTGAAAAGATGATGGCCGGTTTAGCGGCAGCAAGAGAGCAGGGCAGGATCGGAGGTAGAAGACCAAAGCTAACATCAGAAGAATGGGCCCAGGCAAGGCGTTTGATTGCTAACGGGACGGACAGAAAGCAGGTAGCTCTGATCTATGATGTAGCGGTGTGTACGTTGTATAAAAAATTCCCGGCACAAAAATAGCAGAAAAATCTGCGTCACCTGATGATAATGAATGACGCAGATAACACGTCAGAAAGACCAATCTTCAGCATTTTCCTGTGCGATTTTACCCCAGTGTTACCCCCGTCAAATAGCAGACGAAAAAAAACCAACCTAAAAGGTTGGTTTTTTTGGGGAATTTGGTCGGCACGAGAGGAATTGAACCTCCGACCCCCGACACCCCATGACGGTGCGCTACCAGGCTGCGCTACGTGCCGATGTGGAGATTATACTACCTTTTTCAGTGTTGATTGCAAGAGGTAAACTTGCTAACTGCATCATAAATAATCAATTAATTGGCGATAAAACGTTTTTCATCAATCAATACTTGCAGCAGTAGCTCCAGTAACGGTTTAGTTTCTTTGATCTGCTGCCCCTGTAGGTCATACATATGGTAGCTACCATTGTTCTCAAGCACCAAGGTCATATCCGGGGTCGTTACCGCAAGCGTGCTATTATTGGCGGCAATCACCCAGTTATTCTTACGTGTTGCAGCAAACAGATCTTCACCCTGGGAGTAATCACTGGTGTCTGTGCGTACATGCAGCAAACGTTGCATGAGTGTTGTCATTATATCCTGGTGCTCGGTCAGTTTATCAATACGCTGGGCTGGCGTGCCAGGCCAGTGAATAACCAGAGGAACCTGAATATGAGCCCGAGACCAGGGGAAGCGATCCTCGGCCTTGGTCAGAGGAATACCATTCTTGGCGGTGATAATGACCACGGTATTTTGTAGCTTCCCACTGGCATCCAGGGTATCGAGCACCCGCTTGATTTGGCTATCTACGCTCCTGGCTGCGCGAGGATACTGTGAAGCGATATGCTGTAAATCATCGTTTTGTTCAATATTAAGGCCATTGAGGGAGACCCAGGAGAACCAATGATTCTCACTATTTGTGGCGCTGTTTAACCAGTTTGTCCATTGGGATACGGTCACGCTGTCCGGCTGAGATTTTGCCGCGGGCAGCGAAAAGTCTGCCAGTAATGCTTGACGATAAAGCGGTGCGCTAAATCCATCAGAAGCAAATAAGCCTAACTGGTAGCCCTGTTGATTAAGGCCAGTGATGAGTGCGGAGGGGATTCGTGAGCTTATTACCCCATCCATATAGGTCGGTGATATACCATAAAACAGGCCAAATATACCGTTGTCATGGGTATTGCCTGAACTCATATGTTGCCGGAAGCTGATGTTCTGGGTTGAGAAATCATGCAACGCTGGCATATCCTGGTCAACACTTTGTGCATTGAGGCCATCAACCGTGATTAGCAGTATATTCTTGGATGTCGGTTCGTTATTAAACTGCAGTGTGCTTAACGGATATTGCACAGAAAGCGCGGCAGGATCACCTTGCTCAATCAGACGACGCTGGTATTCTTGCGCATCCAGTAAACCATGCTTCTCAAGAAAACGACGGGCTGTCATCGGGTATGAGAGGGGTAGATTCGCACGCTGCATGGTTATAGGGCGGTAAAAGTTAGCATCGGCCCAGATATACATCAGGTGGCTGGCGAAGAAAGAGACAATAAACAGTGCCACGACCGGGCGGGCATACTTACGACGTCGCCCCAGACTGCGCAATTTATGCCAGCTCCAGGTCGCAAAAAGCATCTCCAGCAGTAAAATCACAGGCAGACTGATAAACATCAGCTGCCAGTCCCTGGATACTTCACCATGATCGGGGTTAACGACCACATCCCAAACCACTGGGTTCAGGTGTAAGTGGAAACGGGTAAAGACTTCACTGTCAATCAACAGCAGTGTCATGCCGGTTGCGGCAATGACTGCGGAGATAAACCGCAGCAACCGCTGTGACATGACAATGAATGTCAGAGGAAAAATAATCAGGATGTAGGTCGCAAAGACCAAAAAGCTAAAGTGACCAACGATACTGATATAAGAGTAAACACGCCCAATAAGCGTGGATGGCCAGTCAGCCACAAACAGATAACGGCTGCCGAGCAAAATAGCCAGTAATATATTAAACAGGGCAAACCAGTGTCCCCAGCTGATCATCTGGGAAACTTTTTCACGGTAGCGCTGGCGATTGGTCACCATAACTTATTTGTATCTTTCCTTAATGGGTTTTATCTTCGCTCACGGAAGCTTGCAATGCTTCGGCAAAGGAACGAGCTAACGTTGCACGTTGTGCTGAAGAGACACGAGTATTAATCAAGTGAGTAATCATATTTCCCAGCACCATTAGGGACAAATCCGTAGGTGCCTTGTGCTTTTCCAGCACGGCGGCAAGCTCAGCTAACATGACTTCAATGTCTTCGTCATTATAACGGGATGTTTGTGGCATAAATTTAAAATCATTCGTATACGATAAAAGGGGGGTTATCTTACCGTAGCAAGGACATTTTTACCGCTTTTTTATCAGGCTTGCTTACCGGAACTGGCAATGTTTGAATAATGCCCGGTCTTAGAGGAGAGTTTATCATGAGTCTGGATATCAACCAGATAGCCCTGCATCAATTGATTAAGCGCGATGAGCAGACACTTGACGTGGTTTTGCGTGATTCGCTGCTGGTCAATAACAGTACCGTTGAAGACATGATGGCAGAATTACACCGTGTCTACAGCGCAAAAAATAAAGCTTATGGTTTGTTCAGTGAAGAGAGTGAGCTGGCGCAAGCGTTAACCTTGCAACGCCGGGGAGATGAAGATTTTTTGGCGTTTACGCGTGCGGCAACGGGCCGTTTGCGTGACGAGCTAGCGAAATATCCTTTTGCCGAAGGCGGAATTGTCCTGTTCTGTCACTATCGTTACCTGGCGGTAGAGTACTTGCTGGTTGCAGTACTGAATAATTTGAGCAGTATGCGAGTCAATGAAGAACTGGACATCAGTGCCACGCATTATCTGGACATTAATCATGCAGATATCGTGGCACGTATTGACCTGACGGAATGGGAAACTAACCCGGAGTCGACGCGCTATTTAACGTTCCTGAAAGGGCGGGTAGGGCGTAAAGTCGCAGATTTCTTTATGGACTTCCTTGGTGCCAGCGAAGGCCTGAATGCCAAAGCTCAAAATAAGGGGCTGCTGCAAGCTGTGGATGATTTTACCCATGAAGCACAGTTGGATAAAAATACTCGACAGAATGCTCGTCAGCAGGTGTATGACTACTGTAAAGAGCAGCTTGATGCCGGTGAGGAGATAGAACTGGCTTCTTTGTCTGAAACGTTACCCTGGGCAGTGGACGATAAAAGTTTCCAGGCATTTACCGCAGAAAAGGGTTATGAGCTGGAAGAGAGTTTTCCTGCGGATCGCAGCACGTTACGTCAATTGACGAAATTTGCGGGGAGTGGAGGAGGGCTGACGATTAATTTTGATGCCATGCTAATGGATGAACGCATTTTCTGGGATCCCGTGACGGACACCCTGACCATCAAAGGAACTCCCCCTAATTTGCGAGATCAACTTTCACGTCGAGTATCAGGCAAGTAAGTCGCCTGGTTTTGATATCACAGGGCGGGAGGTTACTTCTGCCTTTTTTATCGCCAGTGTTGTCTGTGACCCGGTAAGGAGTAAGCCATTAACGGGGCGAAAGTACGCACGAGGTAAGGTACCTGATCAAGGATGATTCCCCCCGGCTTATCCAGCCGTACTGGGAGGCGAAAGACGGACATAAAAAACGGGCCCGGGGTTCAAGTTTACGCAAAAGCAATAAACAGGAACTCCCGGGCCCGCTTGACTCACCAGCAAATACTCAGCGTATTCGCTGGTTATCACTCAACGCGAAATTAAGCGCGAACGAAGTCGATATGAGTCAGTTTTGGCTTGAACGGGTGACGCTGAACAGCCTGAACTTTAACTTTAACTTCTTTACCATCGATAGACAGGGTCAGAACTTCATCGTAGAAACCAGGTTTAGCTTGTTGGTTCATTACGGAATCGTGATCCAGTTCGATGGAGATTGCAGCTTCTTTTCCGCCATAAACGATAGCAGGAAATTTGTTAGCTACACGCAGGCGGCGGCTCGCACCCTTGCCCTGCTCTTTACGTACTTCAGCATTGATAGTAAACATTGAATGTTTCTCTTTAAATAAGCCTGTTACAGGCGACCCAGCAACAGGTAAAGTTTTCTGCTTTGCGGATGCAAAAGCGGGCGAGATTATAGCCGTAACTGGCCCATCCAGCAATGAAAACTACGATTAACTTCGTAATTCATTAGCCCTGCGATAGCGGCCCTGATAATCAAAGACCTTTTCCCGAACATTCCAGAACTGCCCGGATTTTCTGGCTACGACAAAATCCGGGTGTCTGAACAGGGTTTGTTGCCCCACAATATCTTCGGCGGTTACGTAGTGCAGTGGGATACCCGGAGCACGTAGGTGGGGGCGAATAAATAAGTGTTCAAAGGCCAGACGCTGTGCTGCTGTTTGTAGACGGAACCGTTCACTGACATCAGCACCTTCTTCATCATAATAGGTTACCCGCAACCAGTCCCCCTTAGCATCTGTGCCTGCCTGCAACGTCATGCCACCACAACGCAGTACCAGTGCATCTTTGAGCCTTAACGCGGCTTTCAGCATATCATCGGGGTCCACCAGGATATGGTCGCATTGGTGGCAACGACGGGCAGCAATATCATTTTCGGCGTTGCAGTTCGGGCAGTTTTTAAACCGGAAGCGATAGTCACATTGCTCACGCATGCCCTCGTCATCCTCGAACCAGCCCTGGCAACGACGGCCGAAATGCTCAATGAGGGTACCGTCGCTCGTGGTTTTTCCCCAAAACAGGTTGGCAAAACCGCAGGCAGGGCAGAACACTTGCACGGGATGGTTATCGCTTTTCTGTCTGGTACTTCCCACTTCAGGGATAAACAGATCATGAGGATTGCCTGCATAATCAAGGATCAGACAATCTTTTTTTCCTGGCGCCAGCCGCAGGCCACGCCCGACAATTTGCTGGTACAAACTAACCGATTCAGTGGGCCGGAGAATGGCAATCAGGTCGACATGTGGAGCATCGAACCCCGTCGTCAGTACTGATACGTTAACTAAATAGCGGTACTCCTGACGTTTAAATTGGGAAATTAATGTATCACGCACAGCACCTGGGGTATCCGCAGTGATTAACACAGCCTGCTTTTCTGGCAGCAGGGCTGTGACCTCTCGGGCATGCTCCACAGTGGCAGCAAAAATCATCACCCCCTGCCGTGAGGCGGAAAATTCGATAATTTGGCTGACAATATGTGGTGTTATTCGTTTTTGCTGCTGTAACTCACGATTCAAGTCTGCTTCGCGGAACAGTCCATTATCCTGGGCCTGTATGCGGCTAAAATCGTATTGTACAACAGGCATATCCAAACGTTCGGGGGGGGTAAGGTAGCCATTCTTAATCATGTAGCGTAGCGGCAACTCATAAATACAGTCCCGGAAGAGCGCCTGTTCATCACCGCGGACCATGCCATGATAGTGGTATTGATAAATCCATCCCTTGCCAAGCCGATAAGGGGTAGCCGTTAATCCAAGTAGTCGTAGTTCAGGGTTACTGCGGCGTAAATGAGACAGAATTTGCTGATACTGGCTCTCCTCGCTATCCCCAATGCGATGACACTCATCCACTATTAATAATGAAAACTTTCCGCTAAAACGCTCCAGATTCCGTGCCACGGATTGCACACTGCCGAAAACCACTTTTCCCCGGGACTCTTTACGATGCAGACCGGCGGCATAAATATCGGCCTCCAGCCCTAATGCCAAGTACTTTGTGTGATTCTGGGCAACCAGTTCTTTGACATGCGCGAGGACGAGCACCCGCCCTCGTGCGAGGCGGGCAAGTTCGGCAATCACCAAACTCTTTCCGGCACCGGTGGGTAAAACAATGACCGCTGGTTCAAGGTGTTTGCGAAAATACGTTAAGGTCGCATCCACCGCTTCTTTTTGGTAAGGGCGTAAGGTAAAGGACATCATGACTCGGGGTTAGCAAACATCTTGCATGATTATGCCATGAATCACGCTTTTATCTTGAGAGAGTTTTTGATGTCGTTATACTGGCAAGTTCATCACCAGATAAACTCATTTTCACTCGACAGTAGATTTCCTGCTATCGGGTAAAGGGTGCTATTTTTTAAACAGGCAACAGTTTAATGCGACTTGATAAATTTATTTCTCAGCAGCTTGGTATCAGCCGGGCTATCTCTGGCCGCGAAATTCGTGCTAACCGTGTGACAATAGATGATGAGGTAGTCCGTGATGCCTCTTTTAAATTGCATCCTGACCACCAGGTAGCTTTTGATGGTAATCCGTTGGTTCAGCAACATGGCCCGCGCTATTTCATGCTGAATAAACCCCAGGGGTATGTGTGTTCGACTGAAGACCCCGATCACCCCACGGTACTCTACTTTCTCGACGAACCTTCAGCACATAAATTGCATGCTGCCGGGCGGCTGGATATTGATACGACCGGGCTGGTGCTGATGACCGATGACGGTCAATGGTCGCACCGTATAACCTCTCCACGCCATCATTGTGAAAAAACTTATTATGTCACTTTAGAAGCGCCCGTTACAGATGACACCGGGGCGCAGTTTGCCGCAGGTATTCAGTTACATAGTGAGAAGGATCTCACCAAGCCGGCGAAGCTTGAAGTGGTGACGCCAACAGAGGTGCGCTTAACTATCAGTGAAGGGCGTTATCATCAGGTTAAACGTATGTTCGCGGCAGTGGGGAATCGTGTCATCGAGCTACACCGGGAGCGTATTGGGGATATTATTCTCGACCCAGAATTGGGAGAGGGCGAATACCGTCAGTTGACCGAGCAAGAAATTGCCAGTGTTGGTGCACCGTAATATTTTGGAGTTACTCTTGAGCCGCAAACAAAACTCTTCTGTAGGGATTGTCATTATTCTCGGCATGCTGGCTATGCTGATGCCACTCTCTATTGATATGTATCTGCCAGCATTGCCAATGATAGCAAAGCAGTTTGATGTTTCAGCGGGCAGTGTCCAGATGACATTGAGCACCTACATTTTAGGATTCGCTATAGGCCAGCTATTTTATGGCCCAATGGCTGACAGTCTGGGACGTAAGCCCGTAGTGCTGGGCGGAACCCTGGTTTTTGCTCTGGCGGCTATGGCCTGTGCCCTGGCTCAGAGTATCGATCAGCTGATTGCCTTACGATTTTTGCATGGCCTGGCTGCAGCAGCATCCAGTGTGGTGATCAACGCTCTGATGCGTGATATTTACCCGAAAGAAGAGTTTTCACGCATGATGTCATTTGTCATGCTGGTCACCACTATTGCTCCGCTGGTTGCCCCCATTATCGGTGGGTTTGTCATGGTATGGTTTAACTGGCACTCTATTTTTTGGATTCTGGCAGCGGCGGCGTTGTTGGCCTCGGGAATGATTTTCTTCTTCATTCATGAAACTCTGTCACCAGAACATCGTCAGCCATTCCGTTTACGGACAACACTGGGCAACTTTGCTACCTTATTTCGCCATAAACGCGTTTTGAGCTATATGCTGGCCAGTGGTTTCAGTTTTGCGGGCATGTTTTCATTCTTGAGTGCTGGCCCCTTTGTTTATATCGAACTGAATCACATTCCTCCCCAGGATTTTGGTTATTACTTTGCACTGAATATTGTCTTTATATTCATAATGACGATGATCAACAGTCGGTTTGTTCGCCGTTTTGGGGCAATTAATATGTTCCGGCTGGGTCTCTATATTCAGTTTGTTATGGCCATATGGTTATTGGTGAGCTACCAGTTTAATTTTGGATTCTGGGCTTTAGTTCTTGGAATAGCCCTGTTTGTTGGCTGCGTCTCGATGATCTCCTCCAATGCGATGGCGGTTATTCTTGATGAGTTTCCACATATTGCCGGCACGGCTTCATCCCTTGCGGGGACCTTCCGTTTTGGTATAGGCGCCTTAACCGGGGCGATATTAGCGATTGCCAGTTTTAACACAGCATGGCCCATGATTGGTGCTATTGCATTGTGTTCAACCTGTTCATTACTGTTTTATCGTTATGCGCGCATGAAGTCACCCCAACCACATTAAGCCAATAGTCACCTCTTTCAGTGGGATAGGGAGCGATCATTTCGCTGTCATCCCGTCAGGTGATCAATCGGTCACCTGACGGGTGAACAGGCTTATGCCTTAGCGTGCATATAATAAAAAGTGCGCACTAAAACACAAAAATGAATTAATCACTTTGAATTGTTTTAAAAAATATTGACGGTTTTTTTGCTAACAGAGCCCCAATTTGGCAACATTGTGTTAACCTGTATGTAAACTACTGGTGAGATGTGTTGATTAGGTCGTACAGGGAAATGAGCTTAAATATTTTACAATTGTCTATTGTTCATCGTTTGCCACAGAGCTACCGCTGGTGCACCGGGTTTACCGGTTCCCGGGTCGAGCCTGTTACGCAAAATGACAGTAGCCACGAAACACGTCTGATTGGGCTTAAATTACTGGGGCACAATGGCGAAACTGTACTTCCTATTATGGATAAACTTAGCCAGGCGCTCAGTGATATAGACGTCGCCAGTACCGTCGTTGAATGCGAAGGTGAACTTTGCTTGTTTGTCAGTCAGTATGATGAGCCAGCAGCAACCTGCCGTCTTAAAAATTGTGGCGTCGCCATTGCGGAGTCAGTCGGACGTCCCCCCCTCTTTTAAATTCAGAACAAGGTCGTGTTCTGAATTCACGCTGTTCAGCCATATCCACCAGAAAGCTGTTCTCTTATTTAACCACCAGTCTCTTCAGCACGGCGCCCGAGATACGGCGAAAGATATCACCGTTATCCCTGGTTACTTGTCAGCTAATCATGACGGATGGATAATCTCGTCATAGTTGCGCGGTGATAAATACCATTCGACGAATGCCTCACTGGGTAGTGGGGGGGCGAAATAATAGCCCTGGAGGTAATTTACTCCATGGTTAATTAGCCAGTTAGCCTGCTCTGGTGTTTCCACGCCTTCAGCAACCGTTTCGAGATTAAGGCGGCGAGCAAGTGCCAGTATTGTATCCAGCACGGGGGTAGTGGTGGTATTAACGCCGATAGAATTAATAAACCCTTTGTCTATCTTCAAAAAATCCAGGTTAAAACGTTCCAGATAAATCAGGGCGCTATTACCGGTGCCAAAATCATCAACAGCAATATCAAATCCTTGATCATGGAGCCAGGCAAAAATTTCTGTGGCCTCAGCCTCTTTAAGCATTCCCCGTTCTGTGATTTCAAAAACTACGTGAAAATGATCCTGGGGTAAAGCGGCCACCAGTGCCTGTATATCATTCTTGAATGCTGGAGAATAAAGATGGCTTGGTGACAAATTAAACGCCAGCTTGGAGCCTGCTGGTAACACTTTTTGCAATAAAACGGCATCCTGTGCGACGAGTTTGAAGAGATGCTGCGTGAGTGGAATAATAATATGCTGTGTTTCTGCAACATTGATAAAAATATCAGGGGGAATGAGTCCCGCGGACGGGTGCCGCCAGCGCATAAGGATTTCAACACCCCTGACCTCCAGTCCAGGTATTGCCATGACGGGTTGGTAAGCCAAAAAAAACTGATCGAGTTTAATGCCAGTTAAGACTTCGTGTTCGGGCCGCCGGTGCACGGTCAGAATGTATGCCCCCAGTGAACCGACCAATAGCCCAAAAATAAGGCTGGAAAGAACTGACAGTTGAATGTCTTCAGCCCGCCATGGGGAGCCGAAAAGATACAGTTTTATGGGATAGCCCTGAATTTGGGTTATCCGGGTTGGATTAGTGGAGAGTTTGTCAGTGCCCACCACCTGTTCATTATTTGAAGTCAGTGCGTTGTCACCGACAACTAAAGCGATAGATGTAATATTTCTTTGTTGCGCGCTAAACAACAGGTAGGGTTTCAAATTAATACTTATCGCAGCAAAAATACCATTATCCATAGTGCCTGGAGAACGAAACCAGGCGGCAATCATGGGGTGATTTTGTATTCTGGGGGTGCTGGACGTGATCTCCAGATCAACATTTTTATGGGCGTCAAGGCTGGGGGCTATCTCTTTTAATGGCATGGACATTTCGCCAGTAGCGGAGGAGCAAAAAGCGATACCGTCGCGCACAAGCACAAAGGTACGTACATTCAGATTGAACGCCGCACGGGACGTTAATTCTCGACTGCTACTGGTACAATTGGCAGCAAGCAATGGCTGCATATCTTTGGCGGTAGCCTGAAGCTGGCTAAACAGTGTGGTCAGATAACTCCCCATATCCTGACTAATATCGGTATAGCTCGCATCACGTTTTTTATACTGTATGAAACTAAAAATACTACCGAAGAGAATCGCAGCGACGAGTCCGATAACGAAACCAGTACTGATGATTTGCTTTTTTGATAAATAATTGTCAGAAAAAATTTTTTTATAAAGCATGAGGGCATCAATCCTACAACTGCAAACACGTCATCCGTTGACATTAGACTCTGACTATAACGTATAAACTCAGAGTTGTTTAATTCAGTACTGCTTAAAACGATAAAGGGTTAATACACCGAGTGTGGTGGGGTCAATTAACAGATATAAAAAAACGCTGCATTGCAGCGTTTTTTTAAATAATCCGTTGCTCTATTCATGACGAAGGGAGAAATCATCAATAAAGCTGTTGACCATCATCAACTGCTGCTAAGAACTCGCCGAGCTTCGTTGTAACGTTTATTCCAGTACGGTTCATCCATACTTGAAATCATGACACCATTACTGGTCGAGGCATGAACAAATTGGTTATTCCCAATATAAATACCCACATGACGCCCAGTTGAACCTGCACGGAACAGCACTAAATCACCCATTGCTAATTTATTGCGTGATATAGACTTCCCACTTTCTTGTTGCTCGGAAGTTGAGCGTGGCAACGTTAGCCCAAACTGTTCCTGAAAAGTACGCTGCACAAAGGCGGAGCAGTCAATGCCATTACGGCTACTGCCACCAAGACGGTAACGCACGCCTTTCCAGCTAGCATATTGGTCCATAAGACGTGATTTTACGTCAATATTACGAACCATCTCTTCAAATTCATCCTGAGAAGCTTGCAGTAAAAAACTGTTCTGACCGTCTACTGCATGCATCTCAGAATGCATATTATTCGCTGTGTTTGTTGTACTGCATGCGGAGAGTAACGCTGCTACCGCGACTGCGGGAATTGCCCGCAGGATATATCTCAAAATCGGCTGAGATTTGACCATGTTATGTGTTTTCCCTTGCTGTCCTTAACGACAAATTCGTTATTAAAATGATAACGCAACGAGATGAACTACCTGAGCCAGGGAGCCAGGTACCTTCTTGAAAAAGAGAGGGACGCAGATTCTTTTTTACAGCCACAGATAATTACAACTCGTAATTTTAAGCTTTTTTGAGATTACCTCATTGATGGCGGTGATGCGAGGTTTTTATGCCAGATTGCGTAACAAAGTTTGACTATACTCAAGAAAAGTATAAGTGGGGTGGCTGTGGCTACTCACAGGCTATTTTTATTTATTTGAATCTTGATTTATACGCATATAAAAACGTCAGAAAGGATGTGAAGTGCTTTGACACGGTGAGGTAAATAATCAAAACCTCCACATACTCTTTGCATGGTGCTCATAGGTCAGGCTGAACGCAACTTCAGTAATGCTGATTGCAGGGCATTCCAGTCAGTGAGTTCATCATGAATCAGCTCTATGCGGCTATCAGGCGGTGGTGTCTGTAGTGTTTCAATATGGAAGTCATTGCCCTGACGATTGATACGCACCAAGCCTTCACTGATACGTAGCACACCTTTTACCCGGCTTACTGGCGCCAGTCTTGCAAACTCCAGTAAGCCGATAGTGTCAAATTCGGTTTGATCATCAAAAATCCAGCCACAGGAAAAATGCCCCTGGCCACTGTTGATACTGCGGCGCCAGCGTTGGTGTTGCGGGAGGCTGAGTGCGGCAAGCACTTGTCTGGCTGCCATAGTGTGCGTGTGTTCATGACTTGATGGTAATGTGCGCTGATTCAGACGCGGTTCATCCAGCAATGCACAATCTATGATACCGCGTTCGGTATGAACAACCGGGCGTGTATCTTTTTCATTTTTTTGCCAGTCACGGAGCGCTTCAAGACTCACCGCATCAGCATTATCCTGCTTATTGGCAATAATAATGTCTGCTGCAGCCAGTTGATCACGGAAGTTTTGGTTAGTGAATACCTTCGGTGTCAATAACTGACGTGGATCCAGTAAGCAGAGGGTGGCCCTTAAATCAATCCAGGGCTGATAGACCTCCGCTGTTAATAAGTCGAGGATCTGTTTTGGATGGCCTAATCCAGTCGGTTCAATAAGTAAACGGTCAGGTTTACCCTTGCGCAGTAAGGTATTCAGGCCCATTTGCATGGGCAGACCATTAACACAACACATACAACCGCCGGGGATCTCTTTGAGCAACGCGCCGCTTTCGGCCAGTAAAGCACCATCAATACCGACTTCACCAAATTCATTGACCAGTACCGCCCACGTCTCATCCGGGGGCTTATTCGCCAGTAGATGAAGAATGGTGGTCGTTTTTCCGCTTCCAAGGAAGCCTGTAATTAAGTTGGTTTTTGTCACAGAAACTCCAAATGATCCAAATGTCAGCAGATGACGGCAAGGCTTTCTCGTGAAGAAGACCCCATTGTGAACAGCTGTGAGATAAATGAGAAGAGGCACAAACGGGAGGGCAATATTTAAACAACACCAGAAAGTGGTTACCCGCTAAAGTGATGCTGGCAGGTAACACTTCTATTGGGGAAATTAGTCTACTCGGCCCATTGAGCGTTTTTCTGCAATATGCACACGAATACGCTCACCGCTTACCATATATTCCGGAACCTGAATAACTAAGCCCGTAGACAGGGTAGCAGGTTTAGTACGAGAACTGGCTGAGGCACCTTTTATACCAGGGGCAGTTTCAACGATTTCCAGATCAACCGTTTGTGGCAGTTCCAGGGCGAGTAACTGCCCATCCCAGGTCAGTACCTGCATATCGGGCATGCCACCTTCTGGAATAAACTGCAGTTCATCTTCAATTTGATCTTTATTGAAAATATACGGGGTGTAGTCTTCTTTATCCATAAAGACGTATTCGTTGCCATCAATATAGGAGAAGTCAACGAAACGGCGTGTCAGCGTTACGGTATCAACAATATCATCCCCTTTGAAACGTTCTTCAACCTTCTGCCCATTACGGACATCAGAAAAACGCATTTTATACAAAGTTGCTGCACCACGTGCACTCGGAGCCTGAATATCAATATCTTTAACTAATAGTAACTTACCATTGTAATTCAGTACCATGCCGCGTTTGATTTCGTTCGCTCTGGCCATCGATGTTTCCTGTCAAAAAAAGGGGGGACAAAAATATTGCGTAAAATTACCCGTGTGGCGCGATTCAGGCAAGCGGATTTCGTCAGTGGGGGGGAATAAAGCGCAAAAGGGAATATCTTTATCACCAGCGGGTTGTTAGAGTGTCGCGTTTATTTCTCACTGTAGGGGACTTGCAGATGGATTGCCGACCAGGCTGTGGCGCTTGCTGCATTGCTCCTTCTATTTCGACGCCCATTCCTGGCATGCCAAATGGCAAACCGGCCAATACTCGCTGTATCCAGCTTTCAGAAGAAAATAGTTGTCAAATATTTGGTTCTCCTCTGCGCCCCGCAGTATGTGGTGGACTTCAGGCGGCAAAGGATATGTGTGGCGATAATCGCCAGCAAGCGATGATCTATCTTATCGCGCTCGAAGCGGCGACGACACCTTAAACCCGGGTATCCACATGGCCTGCAGACGACTCAAGCTGAAGTTGATGATGTAACGGTATCATTTGTAGCCCCCCAACGATGAATTCTGGTCTGTTTTTATTGCCAGTATCTATTCTGCTGCCCCATGAGTTCAGGCGTGGTCCACATTTGCGGGTATCGGCATGTATTCCACACCCTGAGGATGAAGAGGGCTGAAGCTTGCCTTAAATCAGAACCCGGTGAGCTGAAAATGTGCTGAAGCTCAAAAATTTAGTAATAGAAAAGAGAGAACTATTGCGATAACTTCACATCACACTCAAAATGTTTGAAACGTTTCAGCGGACTTTGAATCTTTTCCGACAAAAGGTGTGGGAATTTTCTTCTGCTTCAACTGAATCGATTCAACTCACAGGAGAGGAGCAATATGTTCCAACTATCTGCCCAGAATATTCATCCCGGTTGTGCCGCCGGTAATAAAGAAGAAGCCATCCGCATGATTGCCGCTGCACTTGAACAGGCAGGGTATGTCGGTGCGGGTTATGTTAACGGCATGCTGGCCCGTGAGCAGCAAACCTCCACCTATCTTGGGAATGGTATCGCTATCCCCCATGGCACGACGGATACTCGCGATCTGGTGTTAAAAACGGGTGTTCAAGTCTTCCAGTTTCCTCAGGGTGTTTCATGGGGAGAAGGTCAGCAGGTTTATGTCGCTATCGGTATCGCCGCCAGTTCTGATGAGCATCTTGGCCTGTTGCGTCAGCTGACTCATGTTTTGAGTGATGACAGCATTGCTGAACAGCTGAAATCAGCGACACAGGCAGAGGAGTTACGTGCTCTGCTGATGGGTGAAACTCAGACGGCGGATCTGCTGCTGGATAACAGCATGCTGACATTGAACGTGGATGCTCAGGATCTCGTTACATTACAGGCTATCAATGCCGGCCGCCTGAAACAGGCGGGAGCGGTCGATGCTCTGTTTGTCAGTCAGGTTATCTCTGCGGCTCCGGCTTATCTTGGTGCGGGCGTCTGGCTGAGTGACAGTGCACAAGGCAACCTGGCCAGTGCCATTGCTGTGAGTCGTCCAGCAGCCAGTTTTAACGTCGATAATCAGCCGGTTTCTCTGTTGGTGACGGCATCTGTGGTGGATGATAAACCGTTGGCTGTCCTGCAGCGTCTGGATAATCTTCTGGCGACCAAAGGGGCAGAAAAACTATTAACTGCAGATGCTTCTTTACTCCTGATGCTGCTGACCTCTGATGACGTTGCTACAGAAAGCGCGTTAAGCGCTGAATTTGTGATTAAAAATGAACATGGTCTCCATGCTCGTCCGGGGACTGTTCTGGTTAATACCATCAAGCAGTTTGACTGTGATGTGACAGTCACAAACCTTGATGGGTCGGGAAAACCAGCAAATGGTCGTAGCCTGATGAAAGTGGTTGCCTTAGGGGTTAAAAAAGGTCATCGCCTGCGCTTCACCGCCCAGGGCAATGAAGCTGAAAAAGCACTGAATGCTATCGGCGAAGCGATTAATTCAGGTCTGGGAGAGGGGGCACAATGAGCAGACGTGTTGCAACAATAACGCTAAATCCCGCTTACGATTTGGTCGGTTATTGTGCGGAAATTGAACGGGGCGAAGTCAATCTGGTTCGCACCACAGGCCTGCATGCTGCAGGTAAAGGGATCAATGTTGCCAAAGTGCTCAAAGACTTAGGCATTGATGTGACCGTGAGTGGTTTCCTCGGAAAAGAGAACCAGGAAGGTTTTCAGCATCTGTTCAGCGAACTGGGTATTGCTAATCGTTTTCAAGTGGTTCAAGGGCGTACCCGTATTAACGTCAAACTGACAGAAAAAGATGGGGAAGTGACTGATCTTAACTTCTCCGGGTTTGAAGTGACGGGGGCAGACTGGGATCGTTTTGTTGCTGATTCACTCAGCTGGCTTGGCCAGTTTGATATGGTTTGTGTCAGCGGCAGCTTACCTGCGGGGGTATCACCGGATGCGTTCACCGAGTGGATGCTACGTCTGCGTAGCCAATGCCCATGTATTATTTTTGATAGCAGTCGTGAGGCTCTGGTTGCAGGACTGAAGGCGGCACCATGGTTGGTCAAGCCGAATCGACGTGAGCTTGAAGTATGGGCTGGGCGCAAATTACCGGAACTCAAAGATGTGATTGAAGCCGCCCATGCGTTGCGTGAACAAGGCATTGCTCATGTGGTTATTTCTCTTGGTGCTGAAGGTGCCCTATGGGTTAATGCATCAGGCGAATGGATAGCCAAACCACCCGCTTGCGAAGTTGTGAGTACTGTGGGAGCGGGTGACTCAATGGTCGGTGGGTTGATTTACGGGCTTCTGATGCGTGAGTCAAGCGAGCATACGCTGCGTCTGGCGACTGCTGTGGCGGCGTTGGCCGTGAGTCAAAGCAACGTCGGTATTACTGACCGTACTCAACTGGCGGCAATGATGGCGCGTGTTGAGTTAAAACCATTCCACTGACAGCAGGAGAAAAACCATGAAAAAGCTGTTGATTTTAGCGCCAGATATGGGGCCGGCGAGTAGCTATATCGCCAAATTGCGTCTGGGTAAGGCTGCTCAGAACCTGCAGTTTACCTTAACGGATTCTGCGTCAGAGGCTGAGTGGGTACTGGTTTTAGGAACGCAGCTCCCAACGGATGAAAACCTGGCCAACAAACCGTTGTTGCTAGCGGATCCGGAGCAAGCGATTACTGATCCTGAGACCTTACTTAACAAGGTTGTCAATGACGCGAAACCTTATGTTTCTCCGGTGGCTGCAGCGCCAAAAAGTGGCGGTCCAAAACGCATCGTTGCGGTCACTGCTTGTCCTACAGGTGTTGCTCATACCTTTATGGCAGCTGAAGCGATTGAAACTGAAGCGAAAAAACGTGGCTGGTGGGTAAAAGTTGAAACCCGGGGCTCGGTAGGCGCAGGAAACCCAATCAGTGCTGAAGAAGTCGCCGAAGCGGATCTGGTTATTGTTGCGGCAGATATTGATGTTGACCTCGAAAAATTCGCGGGCAAACCCATGTATCGTACTTCGACAGGCCTGGCCCTCAAGAAGACGGCCCAGGAGTTTGACAAAGCATTAGTGGAAGCTGAACCCTATACGGGGAAAGGTGTCCAGAACAGTGACGCGACTCATCATGCGGGTAAGAAAGCACAAGCAGGGGTTTATAGCCACCTGTTGACGGGCGTTTCCTATATGTTGCCGATGGTCGTTGCGGGGGGGCTGTGTATTGCACTCTCTTTTGCCTTTGGTATCGAAGCCTTTAAACAGCAAGGCACCTTGGCCGCATCATTAATGCAAATTGGTGGTGGGTCTGCTTTCGCTTTAATGGTTCCAGTATTAGCAGGATTTATTGCTTTCTCGATTGCTGACCGTCCAGGTCTGACGCCTGGTTTAGTAGGGGGTATGCTGGCAGTCAGTACGGGTTCTGGTTTTATTGGCGGTATTATTGCTGGTTTTATCGCCGGTTACCTTGCCAAACTGATTAGTACAAAGCTCAAGTTACCTTCCAGTATGGAGGCTTTGAAACCTATCCTGATCATTCCACTGTTCTCGACACTGATTGTCGGTCTGGCGATGATTTACTTGATAGGAACCCCGGTTGCTAAAATCCTTGAAGGACTGACTCATTGGTTGCAAACCATGGGGACTGCGAATGCGGTACTGCTGGGAGCGATCCTTGGGGCTATGATGTGTTCTGATATGGGGGGGCCGATTAACAAGGCGGCTTATGCCTTTGGTGTGGGGCTACTCAGTACCCAGACCTATGCCCCGATGGCTGCTATTATGGCTGCGGGCATGGTGCCACCATTAGCAATGGGCCTGGCTACACTCATCGCACGTAAGAAATTTGATGATACCGAAAGGGAAGGGGGCAAGGCAGCCGTGGTGCTGGGCCTGTGCTTTATCTCTGAAGGGGCGATTCCTTTTGCCGCCCGGGATCCTATTCGTGTATTACCAAGCTGTATCGTCGGTGGCGCTCTCACTGGAGCCCTGTCAATGGCTGTGGGTGCAAAACTCATGGCGCCGCACGGGGGCTTATTTGTGCTGTTAATTCCAGGCGCAATCACACCTGTCGTGGGTTATTTGTTGTCGATTGTTGCTGGTACGCTGGTTGCCGGTGTGGCTTATGCCATCCTGAAACGTCCAGATTCTCAGCTCGAGTCAAAAGTAGCCGAGTCTTAATAGATAAGCGTCGCGTTTGATGCATCCATGCCCCCCATTTCACCTGATGGGGGGCATTTTTTTTAAGCGTCGATCGTGTCGGCTTGTTGTGCTTTAAGCCAGGCAATTTCTTGTGCCCAGATGTCAGGATCAACCGTTTCTAGAATAAGAGGAATACCGTCAAAACGGGCATCACGCATGATCCACTGAAACGGCGTCAGACCGATGTTACCGGCCCCTAAACTATGATGTCGGTCAACCCGGCTGGCAAACTCACTTTTTGCATCATTCAGGTGCATCCCGCGCAAATAGTGAAAGCCAACAATACGGTCAAAATCAGCAAAAGTCTGTTCGCAGTCAGCTTCTGTTCGCAAGTCGTAGCCGGCAGCAAAGGCATGGCAGGTATCAATACAGACCCCAACGCGAGATTTATCTTCCACGCCATCAATAATGGCGGCCAGGTGCTCAAAACGAAAACCGAGATTGCTTCCCTGACCCGCCGTATTTTCAATCACGGCGGTGACGCCTTCGGTTTGCTCCAGGGCGATATTGATAGACTCAGCGATGCGCTGCAAACATGCATCAACTGAGATCTGCTTAAGATGGCTGCCAGGGTGAAAATTCAGTAGTGTCAGCCCCAATTGTTGGCAGCGTGAAAGCTCATCAATAAAGGCTACCCGAGACTTTTCCAGAGCTTCCTGTTCAGGGTGGCCAAGGTTTATCAGATAGCTATCATGGGGCAGAATCTGTGCTGGAGTATAATGGTAGCGTTCACAGGCCTGCTTAAAGCGCCTGATAATTTCTTCGGTCAATACCGGTGCTTTCCACTGGCGCTGATTTTTTGTAAATAAGGCAAATGCAGTCGCACCTAATTCATGGGCACGGATGGCGGCATTTTCCAGACCACCAGCGGCGCTGACATGCGCTCCAATAAACTTCATCGTTGCTCTCCTGTAGTATCCAGGTTGTCATCATAGCGGTTCATGCAGGATTTTCAGCAATCAATTATCCTATCAGATAATGTGTGGCCAGATTAATCCCGGCGCCTCCCACCAGAAGCCAGATAAATAACACCAGGGCTAGCAGTAAAGGGCGAGCGCCAGCGTTCTTCAGCGTGCTGATATGGGTGGTCAGTCCCAGTGCAGCCATCGCCATGGCAAGCAGTAAGGTATCAACAAAAATTAACGCTTTTACTGCAGATGCAGGTAATAAATTAAATGAATTAAAGATGGCGATGACAATGAATAGCAGGGCGAACCAGGGGATCGTGACTTTTCCTGGCTGCACTTTCCCCCCCGCAGACAGCTTTTTAACGCGCAGGCTGAGAAAAATAAGAAAAGGGGCGAGCATCATTACCCGCAGCATTTTGGTTATCACCGCACTGTTTTCTGTTTCAGGGCTAATGGCATGCCCTGCCGCCACGACCTGGGCAACTTCATGCATGGTTGAACCGGCATAAACCCCAAAGGTCTCAGGTGTAAACCCTTGCATCACTAAGGGATAGAGCACTGGGTAGATAAAAATAGCCAGGGTGCCGAAGATAACCACAGTCGCAACGGCAACGGTAACTTTACTGGAGTCTGCTTTAACCACTGGTTCAGTGGCAAGGATCGCCGCAGCCCCGCAGATACTGCTACCGGCACCAATCAGCCAGCGCGTTTGTCTGTCCAGGCCGAAGATGTTTTTCCCCAGCCAGCAGGCAAGGGCAAAGGTGCTGCATAAGGTCATGGCATCAATCAGTAAACCACTGAAGCCCACTTCAGCAATTTGTGAAAATGTCAGGCGAAAGCCGTAGAGGATGATCCCCAGGCGCAGTAATGATTGTTTGGCAAAAAGAACCCCATTACCACACCATGATTCGATTTTAGGATAGAGCGTATTACCCATGATCATGCCCGCCAGAATAGCTAAGGTCAGCGCCCCGAAGCCCATGCTGGCTATCATCGGTTCACTACCCAGCCAGAGCGCAACAGCGGTTATGCTCCCGCTTAAAATCAATCCGGGTAGCAAACCTGGTGATGAAATGTGATGAAACTGAATCGGTAATATAGACATAACCTTCTCCTTTTTGATGGGAAAAGATTACGCTGGGGTCGCATAAATATAAAATTGATTATATATTTATAATTAATCTGTATAAGTGGTAAAGATTTCTGACTGTGAGAACCCTGTATGCATATCACCCTACGACAACTGGAAGTTTTTGCTGAAGTGCTGAAAAGCGGGTCAACCACACAGGCCTCGCAACGGCTGGCATTGTCACAATCAGCGGTCAGCGCAGCGCTGTCGGATCTGGAGGGGCAGCTGGGTGTTCAGCTATTTGATCGCATTGGTAAAAGATTGCTGGTCAATGAACATGGACGGTTGCTCTATCCACGAGCACTGGGTCTGCTTGAACAGGCAAAAGACATTGAACAGCTCTTCTCTGAAGATAATGGCGCGATTCGCGTCTACGCCAGCAGTACTATTGGCAACTATCTATTACCGGAGATCATTGCCCGTTACCGCCAGGATTTTCCTGAGCTGCCCTTTGAACTGAGTGTGGGTAACAGCCAGGATGTTATTAATGCGGTATCAGATTTTCGGGTCGACATCGGCCTGATTGAAGGCCCTTGCCACTCTTCTGATATTATCAGTGAAGCGTGGCAGGAAGATGAGCTCGTGGTTTTTTCTGCCCCGAAAAATTCTTTTCTGTCGCAACCCGTGACACTGGAGAGTCTGGCCAGTCAGCCGTGGATTCTACGCGAACAAGGTTCAGGAACGCGGGAAATTGTTGATTATCTGTTACTCTCCAAATTACCACAGTTTCATTTAGGTATGGAACTTGGAAACTCCGAGGCAATCAAGCATGCTGTACGGCATGGTATGGGCATAAGCTGCCTTTCTCGCCGGGTCATTGCTGAACAACTGGAAAGTGGCTCACTGGTTGAAGTTCAGCTTCCGTTCCCGCCTTTAATACGTACATTGCATTATATTTATCACCGCCAGAAGCATATTTCTAAATCACTGGCGCGCTTTTTGCAATACTGCAGAAGCCCTGGCTAAGATCATTGGCCAATGAGGGTTGGCCTGCCAGCGACCTGGTGAGCGGGTAAATCGTCGGGGGGAATAAAACCCCCCAGTTTACCCAACAAATCAACAACTGCTTATAATCCTCAAGCCATCATGAAGCTCTCTTATAACGCGGTATTTATCCCAACGAATTAAATCCTTTTTGATACAATCGCCCATTATTTTTTGTATGGGCAAATATTTTTCATGGATTCTGAGAGTAAAACCACACAAGCACCTGGCTTACGTCGTGAACTAAAAGCGCGCCATTTAACTATGATAGCCATTGGTGGCTCTATAGGCACTGGGCTATTTGTCGCATCCGGGGCAACCATTTCTCAGGCAGGCCCCGCAGGCGCACTTCTTTCCTATATTCTGATTGGCGCGATGGTCTATTTCTTGATGACCAGCCTGGGTGAACTGGCGGCATTCATGCCAGTTTCTGGTTCATTTTCTACTTATGGCCAGCTGTACGTTGAAGAAGGTTTTGGTTTTGCTCTTGGCTGGAACTATTGGTACAACTGGGCGGTGACTATCGCCGTGGATTTGGTTGCTGCCCAACTGGTGATGAACTATTGGTTCCCGGATATTTCCGGCTGGATCTGGAGTGCGTTATTCCTCGGTATCATATTTGCCCTGAACTGGATTTCTGTAAAAGGGTTCGGTGAATCTGAGTACTGGTTTTCTTTGATCAAAGTGACCACGGTTATTATCTTTATCATCGTTGGGATCATGATGATTTTGGGGATCTTTAAAGGCGTTCAGCCCGCTGGGTGGAGTAACTGGACCGTGGGCGATGCCCCTTTTGCAGGGGGATTTGCTTCAATGATCGGTGTGGCAATGATTGTCGGCTTCTCCTTCCAGGGAACTGAACTTATTGGTATTGCTGCCGGGGAATCCGCGGACCCACAAAAAAATATTCCACGAGCAGTACGTCAGGTATTCTGGCGCATTTTACTGTTCTACGTGTTTGCCATTCTCATTATCAGCCTGATAATCCCTTATACTGACCCAAGCTTACTGCGTAACGATGTCAAAGATATCAGCGTCAGTCCCTTCACTCTGGTATTTGAACATGCAGGGCTACTGTCCGCCGCCGCAGTAATGAATGCGGTTATTTTGACAGCAGTTCTTTCTGCGGGTAACTCCGGTATGTATGCGTCTACCCGTATGCTATATACCCTGGCATGTGATGGTAAAGCCCCGCGTATTTTTGCCAAATTGTCAGCGGGCGGTGTGCCTCGCAATGCACTCTATGCAACCACCGTCATTGCTGCACTGTGTTTCCTGAGTTCTATGTTTGGTGACCAGACCGTTTATTTATGGTTGCTGAATACTTCAGGGATGACTGGGTTTATTGCCTGGTTAGGTATTGCTATCAGCCATTACCGCTTCCGTCGTGGTTATGTATTACAAGGGAATGATGTTAATGATTTACCCTATCGCTCAGGACTGTTTCCGTTAGGGCCTATTTTTGCCTTTGTGCTTTGCATGACTATCACATTGGGTCAAAACTACGAAGCCTTCCTTGCTGATAATATTGACTGGGGCGGTGTGGTAGCGACCTATGTCGGGTTACCTCTCTTTTTATGCATTTGGTTTGGTTACAAATTTATCAAAGGTAGCCGTTTTGTTCGCTATAAAGAAATGAGTTTCCCTGACTACCGGCAGTAAATATCTGCCCCAGTCTGACCAGCACAAAGGGGGCAGACTGGGGTATCAAAAGTAAGGGGAGGGCAGGAATGCACTCCCCTTACTTTATTTTAGTTTTCTAGCAAATACTGGGCATGGAAGCGCAGGTGATCCTCAATGAATGTCGCAATAAAGTAATAGCTGTGGTCATACCCTGGCTGGATACGTAAGGTCAATGGCCACGTTTTCTGTTGTGCAATAGCGGCAAATTTTTCAGGTTGTAGCTGAACGGGCAGGAAGGGATCTCGGTCGCCTTGATCAATCAGTATCGGTAATTGAGTTGAAGCGCTGGCCTGCTGCAGTAACTGGCAGCTATCCCAGGCTTCCCATGTTGCCCGGTCATTGCCCAGATAAGCCGTGAAGGCTTTTTCACCCCATGGAACATCACTGGGATTAACAATAGGAGCAAACGCAGAAACGGAACGGAAACGACCCGGGTTCTTCAGCGCCATTAATAAGGCTCCATGGCCTCCCATGGAATGCCCGAAGATAGAAGCACGCTCACTAACAGTAAAATGCTCACGAATTAAGTCAGGTAACTCATCCCGCAAATAATCATACATGCGGAAGTGGCTTGCCCAAGGTTCGGCACAAGCATTCAGATAAAATCCTGCCCCTTGTCCAAGATCGTAAGCCTCATTATTGGCAACGTGTTCCCCACGTGGGCTTGTGTCAGGCATCACCAGTACAATTCCCAGCTCTGCAGCCAGTCGTTGTGCCCCTGCCTTGGTGGTAAAGTTCTCATCATTGCAGGTTAATCCTGACAACCAATAGAGAACCGGGGGCAGTACCTCTCCCCGTGAAGGTGGTATAAAAATACTCAATGTCATTGGGCAATTCAGCACGCCAGAATCGTGACGCCAGCGCTGCTGCCATCCCCCAAAAATTAGGTGCTCTTCCAGCAACTCCATGCATATCCCCTTAATAAAAATTCAACAGTGATGAACAAATGTCATCCTGTATGAGTCTATCTATACTGTATTATGACCGCAACTCCCCCGTCATACTTCAATTTACCGGGTGTGGCCTGCATTCAGTGAGACGATGCGCATGGTTTGTCTGTGTTCATCGTCCCTCTGAATTTGGCGTCTACAGGAAAAATGAATTATGCAGGGGAAGTGTGGCGTCATACTTCAATTTGCCTGGGTGTTGCCTGCATTCAGTGAGATGAAACACAGAGTATGCCTCGTTTAAAGCGAAACAATATCCCCGGGCAAGATTTAAACCTAAGAATATTTATGTGGGCACTACTGGATTATCAGGGCGTGCTGCCGCACAATGGCTGGATACTTTGCGCTAACGAAAGCAAAGGTCAGCACACCTGCAGGAGAATACAGCATGTCATCACTCTCAGTAGAAGCCTCCCTGGTCCATGAGGCACTGGTTGCGCGTGGTTTAGAAACCCCGCTGCGTCCACCGTTGCGTGAGCTGGACGGCGCAACGCGCAAGCAAGAAATTGCCGGTCATATGAAAGAAATAATGGAGTTGCTAAACCTTGACTTGAGCGACGACAGTTTGATGGAGACACCGCAACGTATTGCGAAGATGTACGTTGATGAAATTTTCTCCGGTCTGGACTATGCCAATTTCCCTAAAATTACCGTCATTGAAAATAAAATGAAAGTCGATGAGATGGTCACTGTGCGGGATATCACGCTGACCAGTACCTGCGAACACCATTTTGTTACCATCGATGGTAAAGCCACGGTTGCCTATATTCCTAAAGATACGGTAATCGGGCTGTCGAAAATAAATCGTATAGTACAATTTTTTGCCCAGCGCCCCCAAGTTCAGGAGCGGCTGACACAGCAAATTCTGATTGCGTTACAAACACTGCTGGGGACGAATAATGTGGCTGTATGCATTGATGCCGTTCACTATTGTGTTAAAGCCCGTGGTGTTCAGGATGCGACCAGTGCCACCACCACCACGTCACTAGGCGGGCTGTTTAAATCGAGTCAAAATACGCGTCAGGAATTCTTACGCGCTGTACGCCACAACTAAGATTATGGGCAGGATACATGGAACGAAATGTTACGCTGGATTTTATTCGCGGCGTTGCTGTCCTGGGGATCCTGCTACTCAATATCACTGCTTTTGGTTTGCCAAAAGCAGCCTATCTTAATCCAGCCTGGTATGGTGCCATAACCCAGCGTGATGCCTGGACTTGGGGGCTGCTGGATATCTTTGCCCAGGTTAAATTTCTTACTCTGTTCGCATTACTGTTTGGTGCGGGGCTGCAAATGTTGCTTGTCCGGGGCAAGCGCTGGATCCAGACACGCCTTTCCTTGTTAGTACTGCTGGGGCTGATCCATGCATTGCTTTTTTGGGAAGGTGATATTCTGCTGGCCTATGGCCTGGTGGGGCTGATTATTTGGCCAATTATCCGTGATGCTCCTGGAGAAAAGTCGTTGTTTCACACTGGTGCACTGCTTTATCTGATAGGTGTCGCTGTGCTGGTGTTGTTAGGCATATTATCGGGGCCTGAAGGCAATAATTTCTGGACACCTGACTTGGCACATCAGCAATATGAACAGTTCTGGCGCCATCAGGGGGGGCTTGAAGCCATCATTAATCGCACCGATTTAATGACATCGTCATTGATGGCCCTGACCATACAATATGGCTGGCAACTGGCCGGAATGATGATGACAGGTGCAGCACTGATGCGTAATGGCTGGCTTAAAGGGGCGTTTAGTACACGGCATTATCGTCGTACTGGCTGGGGATTAATCGCGCTGGGACTCATGATTAATATCCCGTCAATGATTGCCCAGTGGCAACTGGACTGGGCATATCGTTGGTGTGGCCTGTTGTTACAAGCACCGCGAGAACTCGGGGCACCTTTTCAGGCGATAGGCTATGCTTCATTAATCCTGGGCTACTGGCAACAAATCTCGCGTTTTCACTGGGTAAAATGGATAAGCTGTGTCGGTAGAATGGCTCTGACTAACTATCTATTACAAACGGTTATCTGCACAACTGTGTTTTATCACTTTGGCTTATTCATGAAACTGGACCGACTTGATCTGTTAATGATAGTTCCTGTTGTTTGGTGCGTTAACCTTCTGGTATCGGTATTGTGGCTGCATTTTTTCTCTCAGGGGCCGATAGAGTGGGGATGGCGTCAGCTGACGCGCCGCATTAGTGGCTAACGCTGGTCTCACTCACCATACTGTCGGCTTTCTGCTGTGACGGAACCCCATTATTGTGGTATGGGTGTATGCACGTTAAAGCTGGCACTCCTGATTTACCTTCATTCCGTTTTATTACTATTTTCCATTCTGACAGGTAAGGGAGTGGATGGCCCATTCTTCTGACTTGCTTTTAGCTCAATAAGTTGTTCCGGCGTTACGGCTGGATAGCCTTGTGCATCATCGGGAACTTCATGGGGCGGTGGGATAGGTACCAGTGGCCCTAAAAAGCGTGGTTCCCGTTTAAAAAGATATAAATCAGCCAGGGCTCCTAAACGAGCGCCAAATTCACGTAAACGGACACTAAAAATATTTTTGGGTGATGCGACGGCTAAACACTGTGCCTGAATTCCCATATGGCGAGCAATAAACAGGGCTCTTTCACAGTGGAAGCGCTGAGTGATGATGATAAAGTCGTTGGTATCAAAAACCTTGCGGGTACGAACCACAGAGTCCAGTGTACGAAAACCGGCATAATCCATCACGATGTGGTTGGGGTTTACCCCCCCGGCGATGAGATCTTTGCGCATGGTCATCGGTTCGTTGTAATTCTGTTGGGCGTTATCACCACTGAGCAGTAAATAATCGACCTTGCCACTGTTGTAGGCATTTAATGCGCCCTGAATACGGTATTGATAATACTGATTGATGCCACCCGTCCGGAAGTATTTTGCGGTGCCCAGTACGACGCCAACCTGGCGATAGGGGAGATCCTGAACTTCTTCATAAATATAGGGCGCAGTTTTCCAGCTTATCCAGCGATCCAGCACCAGTGCTGTGCAAAGCAATAAGAGGATGAACACAAGCAGGCTATAAAACACGCGCTTCAGCATGGAGTTGCAGACTCACCTATAGGGACACGGAAATTTAAAGGCTACTTTAGGCGGGAAAGAAGCGCAAGAAGTGTGCGTGCAGTTGCGGACAAATCCAGCAATGCGGGTGGTATTCACCCGCATTATGCTTAATCAAGAAATACTTGGTTGATATTCTTCACACCAATTGCATTCAGTGTTGCAGAGATTGCCGGCCACTGAACCAGGGACGCTTCCCGACGTTCAGCCAGCACTGCACGTTTTATCTCACGGTATTCATACCCGGACAGAGAAAGAACATTCAGTGCTGCTTGCAGCGGGGGTAAAGAAGGATTGAAAGCGGCATTTTCGGCATAACTTCCGACAAAGATATTGCCATCTTGAGTTTCTAAGGCAACACCTGCAGGTGCCTGGCTATAGGGTGAATGGCTGCGATTAGCCGCAACAATGGCTGCCTGGGTGAGATCATCCCCCACTAAAGCAAAGTGATGATCCTCGTCATCAAGCAGCAATGTTTTGATATCCAAGTCACGTGGACCAAAAGCATTGGGTAAATAATCCCCCAGTGTTGCGGGTGGAACATTGGGAAGGTGAATGGGTAAATGCGTTCCACTGTTTAATTCATTCATAAACTGGCGGCAGTGACCACAGGGCGTATAGTTAACCGTAATGGATTCCAGTTTCTTTTCGCCCCGCATCCAGGCATGGGTGATGGCACTTTGTTCTGCATGCACGGTTTGCTGCATAGTGGTGCTGGTAAACTCCATATTCCCGCCGAAATAGAGATTACCACTGACACCGCGAGCAATGGCCCCGACATTAAAATGTGAAATTTCCGCACGGGCACACGCGGCGGCAAGTGGCAGGAGCGCGAAGGCCAGTTCATTGTCATTCAGGCCAGTGTGCTGCTTAATGTGGGCAACTTCTGGTGCGGTGAACATCCCAGGGAAGTGCTCATCAGCCAGCAGAGGCTGTAACACGGCCTGCAAGCTGGCAGGTAACTGAGTAAAGGCAGAATCAAAACGTGAGTTCATGTTTTAGCCCCATAGCGTGGTTAACAGGGAGTCAGTTTAAGGATCTCTCAGCTAATAATATGTGATCAAATTCTTATTATTAATGTAATTAATGTAATTAAATCGAATAATTCGAGATCAGTAGCAAATTTTAACCCCAAAGTGAGAGCAGAATTGGGAAAACAAAAGGAGCGAGCAGGGAAGTGATCACACCGCAAACCACCAGGGCTAAAGAGCTGAATGCCCCTTCCTGAAAGTCAACTTCGGCACAACGGGCAGTGCCTAATGCGTGTGAGGCGCTGCCCATGGCCAGACCACGTGCCGCTTTCGCGCTGATATGCAAATTATTGAAGAGCGTGTGTCCAAACACGGCGCCGAGTATCCCTACCAGAATAACGCACATTGCGCTGATGGCAGGAACGCCCCCCAGACTGCCACCCACTGCCATGGCAATAGGCGTTGTGACGGATTTAGGCAAGATAGATGCCGCGATTTCTGGCGAAGCGCCAAGTAATAAAGCAACGGAAGTACCGGTACACATCGCGGTCAGGCTCCCGATAAAACAGATTGTGATAATTGATTTCCAGCGTGCGCGAATTTGATGGAGTTGCTCATACAGCGGGAAAGCGAGAGCAACCACTGCGGGTTGTAATAAATCGTTGAGTACTTCACTGCCCTGAAAGTAATCCTCATACGGAATACGTGTCAGTAGCAGGAAAGGAATAATCACCACCATCGAAACCAGTAATGGGTTAAGCAATGGTGTTTTAAAGCGTACAGACAGTTTGCGAGCGGCAAAAAATGCCACCAGTGTGAGTGGCAATGACCACCAGATATTGTGCATCATTTTTTAACGTCCTCTTCCTCACCAGCGACTATTTTTTTGCCGTGAATCCACTGGGAACTCCAGCCAACCACTAACATCACTGCGAGTGTACTGACCAGGCAAGAGATAACAATCGGGCCGAATTGTGCTTTTAACACATCGAAGTACTGCATAACACCGACACCAATAGGCACAAAGAGCAATGCCATGTAGCGCATGAGCAAATGACTACTTGGTTTAACCCATTGTGGGGGAAGAATTTGCAGTGCGAGCAGGGTGAACATGATCAGCATACCGATGATGCTGCCAGGAATAGCAATCGGTAATAATGTGGCCACAAAAATACCTGTATAAAGGCAGGCATAAATTAAGACAAAAGATCGCAGATACTGCCAGAAAATTTTCAATATGCTGTGCATGAGAGGTTGTCCTTGGGAAAACCCATTCATCATACAATTAAAATAACCTGTTTTCTATCTGAGACAGATGAATTATGCATCTTGCTAAATATTCAGTATTCCAGTCTCTAATAATGAAGAAAACACGGGGATTATACTGGCTACAGCAGCGTCATCTGGCCCTATTCATACCGCAGAATACTCCCGGGCAGATGTTAATAAGCGGCAGCAGGCTGAAGGAATAATGATAAGTCCTGACGGGTATACCTGACAGGATAAGTATTGAGTATAAATGTTATACGTATGATGCGGAGAAAAGCGTGAGATATTTGATGTCGGGCTTATGCGTGGACACAAGCCCGATGATGGCGCCGTGATTAGTTCAGGCGAACAGGCATACCGGAACGATTCAGAACTGCCTGATCAACCACATGGGAGTCGATATCAGGCTGGGCAGTCACTTTCAGAATGCTGCTATTCAAATTAATCGGTACCACTTCTTTGGAGTTAAACTGCTCCGCGGTGGTGGACAGTGGATTATGAACTTCGATAAAGCGGCTGCCGTCTGGCTCGGTAGTGGCTTTCACTGGCTCATCAATAAACTGAACGCGTGTCCCAACCGGCACATTCTCGAACAGGAATTTTATATCGTCATTGCGTAAGCGAACACAGCCATGACTCACCCGCAGCCCTACGCCAAAGTTGGCATTGGTTCCATGAATAGCATAAAGGCGACCAATATACAGAGCATAAAGCCCCATAGGGTTATCCGGGCCGGCAGGGACGACGGCCGGGAGTGGGTTACCCGCTGCGGCGTATTCAGCATGCATTTTCGCTGTAGGGGTCCATGTTGGCCCGGCTTTCTTACGCTCAACTTTAGTGGTCCAGTTAATGGGGGTGTCTGTCCCTAACTGGCCAATGCCTATCGGTAGCACAATTACGGTATTTGTACCTTTGGGATAGTAGTAGAGACGCATTTCGGCACTGTTGATGATAATACCTTCATGAACGGTGTCGGGCAGAATCAGCTGTTGCGGGATGTTGAGGACGGTCCCCGGTTTTGGCAGGTAAGTATCAACCCCTGGATTGGCTTCCAGCATGTTCGCCAGTCCCATCTGGTATTCGGCTGCATAATGCTCCAGGGAAGCGGTACTGCCTTCAGGAATGGCGACCACCTGGTTTTGACCTATCAGACGACTACCGTCAGTAGGAAGGGGGTAAGTCACTGCTACCGCAGATTTACAGAAGAACGCGGCGACGACTAACGGCATTAAAAACGAACGAAGTTTAATATTCATGATGTCTGAGTTATCTGTACCGTGCTGGTCAGTGGAGTAAGCATTTGGTGAACTTGGTCACGCATTATAAGGGTATTGGTCGTATTCAGGGAATCAGATATCGACTAAAGAGCATTTTTTTTCCGGGTTCATCCGGCAGGGTGAAGATACGGGCGGATTCATCCCTCAGCTTATGGCATAATAGACCAGAATCGATATTTCAGAACTCAGACAACTTTAATTCTTCAGGACATCTCTGTGCTTGTATCCAGCAACGTCACTATGCAGTTTGGCAGCAAACCACTGTTTGAAAACATTTCCGTTAAATTTGGCGGCGGCAATCGCTACGGCTTGATTGGTGCCAATGGCAGCGGTAAGTCGACCTTTATGAAAATTCTGGGTGGAGATTTAGATCCAACCCTGGGTAACGTCTCTCTTGACCCAAATGAGCGCATTGGTAAGTTGCGCCAGGATCAGTTCGCATTTGAGCAATTCACCGTCATTGATACGGTAATTATGGGCCATGCTGAACTGTGGGAAGTTAAGGAAGAGCGCGATCGTATTTATGCGTTACCTGAAATGAGCGAAGAGGATGGCTACAAAGTCGCTGATCTCGAAGTCAAATATGGTGAGATGGACGGCTACAGTGCGGAGTCACGTGCTGGTGAATTACTGTTAGGTGTTGGTATTCCTGTAGAACAACACTATGGCCCGATGAGCGAAGTTGCCCCTGGCTGGAAATTACGTGTCTTGCTGGCACAGGCGCTGTTCTCAAACCCTGACATTCTGCTGCTTGATGAGCCAACCAACAACCTGGATATTGACACTATTCGCTGGCTGGAACAGGTACTGAACGAGCGTAACAGTACCATGATTATTATTTCGCACGACCGCCACTTCCTGAATATGGTCTGTACGCACATGGCGGATCTGGACTATGGGGAACTGCGTGTTTATCCTGGTAACTACGACGAGTATATGACCGCGGCCACGCAGGCCCGTGAACGTTTGTTGTCAGATAATGCCAAGAAAAAAGCGCAAATTGCTGATCTGCAATCTTTTGTGAGTCGCTTTAGTGCGAATGCGTCAAAGTCCCGGCAGGCCACCTCTCGTGCCCGTCAAATCGACAAGATCAAACTGGAAGAAGTCAAAGCCTCCAGTCGGCAGAATCCATTCATTCGCTTTGAGCAAGAGAAAAAACTGTTCCGTAACGCGCTGGAAATCGATTCTGTGTCAAAAGGATTCGAGAATGGTCCGTTATTTAAAAATGTTAAATTGTTGCTGGAAGTGGGTGAAAAACTGGCTGTTCTGGGGACTAACGGCATCGGTAAATCGACTTTCCTGAAAACATTGATTGGTGAGCTGACCCCAGACAATGGAACCGTCAAATGGTCTGAAAACGCCAAAATTGGTTACTATGCCCAGGATCACGAATACGAATTTGAAGAAAATCTCAGCGTATTCGACTGGATGAGCCAATGGAAACAAGAAAACGAAGACGAACAAGCAGTACGCAGTATTTTGGGGCGTTTGCTGTTTAGCCAGGATGATATTAAAAAACCCGTTAAGGTGCTTTCTGGTGGTGAAAAAGGACGGATGTTGTTCGGCAAGTTGATGATGCAGCGCACTAACATCCTGATTATGGATGAGCCGACTAACCACCTGGATATGGAATCCATTGAGTCACTCAATATGGCACTGGAAATGTATGAGGGAACGCTGATCTTTGTTTCCCATGACCGTGAATTTGTGAGTTCACTGGCGACCCGTGTTCTTGAGATGACACCTGAGCGTGTTATTGACTTTACTGGGGGGTATGAAGACTACCTGCGCAGTAAAGGTATCGACGGCTAATCAATTAGTTCACTGAGGGGCGTGTTGATGGCTTTATTCCAGCAACATGCCCTTATTTCATCCCCACCAGCGCCTTCAGATGTATTTTATTTCCCCCGCCCCTGATAGCTTCACCATACTACTGTAAGAACGGTCCAACACCCCATTTCCCCGCTTTCAGGCCAGGGAAGCCATTCATAATTTCAATCAATGTTTTTTCAGCAAGCTAACAATATAGTTAACCGAGCACAAATTTAGCCACCGGTAAGTATTTCCTGGCGCTTAAGGCACATTACAGAAGGCAAGCGGAGAAAATGTTGCTAATGTTAAAGACGATATTGTTGACAGACTGGGGCAGATTATCGGTTATTCATCTGAGCCACTTTGTTACAGTTTACTCTTCATCAAGGTAAGCTGGAGCCAAACGACTCTCTGTTAGTGGCCTATACTTTTTCTGAATCTTCCTGTGGGCAGAGCTGGCCTGCATTGCCTGACAACATTGATAAACAACCTATTTATAATGGCATTCGACAGTGGAGAAATAACGTATGCGTCACTCAGTTTCAACATGTCAACAGCTTGGTTTTATTGGTCTTGGTCGTATGGGGTCGGCGATGGTGACCCGTATAACACAGGCGGGTATTCAATGTGTGGTATTTGATACTAATCCCGAGAGTAAAAAGTGGGTTCCTGCGACAACGGTTTTTAATGCCTCCATAGAAGAGATGGTAAAAAACCTGCCTGCACCTCGCCATATCTGGCTAATGCTACCGGCTGCAGTTGTTGACTCGGTCATTGAAACCTTAATTCCGCTACTCGATAAAGGGGACACCCTGATTGATGGGGGAAACTCACATTTTACTGAAGATATCCGTCGGGCTAAGTGGCTTGCTGAGAAGGGTATTCATTACATGGATGTCGGTGTCAGCGGCGGTGTCTGGGGTAAAGAACGTGGTTATTGTCACATGATCGGTGGGCCAAAAGCGCATTATGAATTTCTCGAACCTGTCTTTCAGGCATTAGCCCCCGGTGTTGATACAGCGCCACGTACACAAGGGCGTAGTGGCCCCCCTTCACCCGCTGAACAGGGCTATCTTTATTGTGGTGAAACCGGTGCGGGTCATTTTGTGAAAATGATTCATAACGGTATTGAATACGGTCTGATGGCGGCTTATGCCGAAGGATTAAGTATCCTTAAACATGCCGATCAGGGGCATCAGGCTGTTGATGCCGATGCCGAAACCGCACCACTTGAGCATCCTGAATACTACAAATATAACTTGCCCGTTGCTGAAATAACCGAATTGTGGCGCAGGGGGAGCGTGGTGGGCTCATGGTTGCTGGATCTGATAGCCCAGGAAATGAATCACTCACCGGATCTTGAAAAGTATGAAGGCAGGGTATCCGATTCCGGGGAAGGGCGCTGGACTTCCTCTGCCGCTATTGACTTAGGAGTGCCTGCGCCGGTTCTCACGACGGCACTTTACTCGCGTTTTGCTTCACGAGGTAACGATTTATTTGCGGATAAAGTGCAGTCTGCTATGCGCCATGCTTTTGGCGGTCATCAGGAAAAAGCCGCAGACTCAGATGGAACAAAAGGAGCGTAATATATGAGCAACACCTCATTAGTCATTCTCGGTGCCAGTGGTGATTTAACCAAACGGTTATTAATGCCATCCTTGTTTGAGCTCCATAAGAGGGGGTTAATTCCTTCACTGGAAATAATAGGTTACTCCATTGATAAATGGAGCCGGGATGATTTTTTAACGCATCTCCACAATGCGTTATCTGAGTTTGTGAAAGATTTTGATGAGGCAGACTGGCAAGGATTCAGCCAGCATATTGATTTTGTGAGTGGTTCATTAGTCGCTAATGATTTAAAACAGCTGGAAAGTAAAGTGAGCGGATCGGCGTTATTTTACCTTGCGCTGCCGCCCACGTTATTTGGCGAAGCCGCATTAGCGATCGGTGAAGCCGGGCTTGCTGAAGAAAATGATGAAAATTGGCGACGGATCCTGATAGAAAAACCATTCGGTACCAATCTGGCCACCGCCCAGGCATTGCGGAACCAGGTTCATACTCACTGGGATGAGTCACAGGTTTATCGTATTGACCACTTCTTAGGTAAGGAAGCCACGCAAAACCTGATGATTTTCCGATTTGCTAACCGGGTACTGGCCCCCGTCTGGAAAGCAGAACATATTGAGCAGGTTCAGATTACCTATGCTGAAACGCTGGGTGTTGAGAACCGGGCGGTTTATTACGATCATTCTGGTGCAATGCGCGATATGCTGCAAAACCACCTGATGCAGTTGCTAACGCTGACGGCTATTGAACCCCTGGGGCGCTGGGATGGTGAAATCCTGCGTGACCATAAAGTAGAAGTACTGAAGTCGATTCGCCCCACTGAAGAGATGAATCCATCAGACTGGGCTGTACGGGGGCAGTATTGTGCGGGGGTAGTTAATGGTAAACCGGTAGTCGACTACTGTAACGAACCCGGCATCCCTGTTGAAACGAATACCGAAACCTTTGCCGCACTCCGCCTGGAGATCGATAACTGGCGCTGGAAAGGTGTGCCATTCTACCTGCGCAGTGGTAAGAGACTGACAAATAATTATGCTGAAATTGCCATCGAGTTCAAAGCACCAGCCGGGGCTTTGCCTGGGGATTTAACCGTTGATAATAACTGGTTAGTATTCCGTATGGGGGCGGATATGGGCATGGAAATGCACATGACAGCTAAACTACCGGGTATGCATGCGAAAGCACACAACATCTCACTCAGTGCCCCTTATACCCAACCGGGGCAATATGAAGTTTCCGCTTATGAGCAGTTACTGATTGATGCGCTTAATGGCGAACGGGCACATTTTTTGCGTTTCGATGAAGTGGAATGGGCATGGAAGGCTATTGAACCCGCCCTGAAAGCCTGGGAGACGGGTATGCCCGATCTCTATAAAGCGGGTACCGAGGGGCCTGATACGCAGCATCGTATTTTGCGACCTGGCCATAAATGGCGTTCACTGGTGCAATAGGAGCGCGGGATGAATGAAAATATTGCGCCAGGGTCTCCGGGGATCATGGCAACATGGACCAGCAGTGCGAAAGACCTCGTGGGTACAGGGCTTGGTCAGGGGCGAGTCTGGTTCACCATTGGTTATGGGATACTTAATGAGGTCTACTGGCCATCGAACAGTACCCCGCAGATTCGAGATTTAGGCTTTATTGTCGCAGGGGAAGGATTCTGGTCTGAAATTAAACGTGTCCATAACTATTCCCTGAGCACACCTGCTTCTGGTTTGCTTCTGCCAACCATCATCCATGAACATGAACTTTATCGGCTGGAGCTGGAAGTTGTTGCGGACCCAGTTCGAGATGCGCTGTTAATTCGCTACCAGCTTGACGGTGAAGGGCTGAAACTCTATCCCTTGATCGCGCCCCATCTTGATGGCGATGGTGATAACAATACCGGACGCGTTACCGCGCAAGGTTTACTGGCAGAGAAAAATAATCAGTGTTTATTTCTTGCAGCAGACCAGGGATTTACCCGCAGGAGCGTGGGTTATGTCGGGACTTCTGATGGCTGGCAAGATTTTAACCAACATCAGCGAATGACGTGGGAATACAGTCAGGCGGGCCCCGGGAACATTGCGATGATGGGGGAGCTCACCGGTGAAAGTGGAACGCTGGCATTAGCTTTTGCAAGCAACCCAGAGGGGGCTATAACCCTTGCAAATAGTACCCTGGTTGCAGGTTTTGCCGAAGCCAGGCGGCAGTATGTACACCACTGGGCTGAATGGCATAAAAATGTCTGTTTCCCACAACGAACGCCACTCCCCGAGACATTAAGTGATGCAATTAAAACCTCAATTTCAGTATTGAAAACCCATGAAGGGCGTACCTTCCCTGGGGCCATGGTTGCCAGCTTGAGTACCCCCTGGGGGGATGCCCACCAGGATCCCGGTGGATATCATTTGGTATGGCCTCGGGATTCAGTTGAAGTTGGCTTTGCACTACTGGCTTATGGCCTGATTGAGGAAGTCCGTGCCCTGCTGGCTTACCTGATTACTATTCAGCAGCCAGATGGCCACTGGATGCAGAATAACTACGCAGACGGACGCCCATACTGGGAGGGGATCCAGCTCGATGAAGTCGCTTTGCCGGTACTCTTTGCGGCTAAACTGCATGAAGAGGGGCTATTGGGGGATATGCACAGTGCAGTTGTTAAGATGGTACAGAAAGCATTAACCTACATTGCTCATCATGGGCCTTCCAGCCCACAAGACCGCTGGGAAGAAAATGCGGGTATTAACCCTTTTACTTTATCCGCGTGTATCGCCGCCCTGGTTGCAGGTGCTGAATCCGGATTAGTCGGTGAAGGGGATCGGCAGTACGCCCTTTCACTGGCCGATGACTGGAATGGACGACTGGAGTCATGGGTCTATGTACATGACAGTGAGCTTGATCGTGAACATTCCATATCTGGCCATTATATTCGCCTGAATCCGGCTTATCACTCGGCCCGCTACGGTCATGTTACCCTGCGTAACAGAAATGAGGAAACGATTAAAACCCGAACGTTACTGGGTATGGAGTATCTTTGCATGGTTCGCTTTGGGTTGCGTGAAGCAACCGATAGTCGTATACGTGACACCACCCACCTTATCGATAAGTTACTTCGCGTTAACCTGCCTGCCGGGCCCTACTACTACCGCTATAACGAAGACGGGTACGGTGAACATGATGATGGCAGAGCATTTGACGGGAGTGGCAATGGGCGTTTGTGGCCATTACTCAGTGGTGAGAGAGGGCATTATGCGGTGGCCAGTGGTGAGGAGGTGCAGCCTTATATTGATGCGATGCTGGCATCAGCAAGTGTCGGGGGAATGCTACCGGAACAAATCTGGGATCAGGCCGATATTCCTGAACGAGGACTCAAGAAGGGGCGCCCTAGCGGCAGTGCTATGCCTCTGAACTGGGCACATGCTGAGTTAGTGAAGCTGATTTATGCGAAGGAAAGTGGTAGGCCCATCGAACGTCTTGACGTTGTTTATCAGCGTTATGTGAAACACCCGGTCAAGCCAGCAGTCCGGCACTGGCGTGATTATCTGTCCTGCGATGTTTTACCAGGGGGGATGGAGTTACTGATAGAAGCCAGCGAACCTTTTGTCCTGCACTATGGTTTTGATGGCTGGCAGACAATACAGGAGAAAAACAGTACCCCTCTGGGATTAGGAATTTATGGTGTTCATCTTAAAACCGGCGAGTTAACTGGAAAAACAATGCAATTTTCCCGCCGTTTTTACTCCCATGATTGGGAAGAAAAAGACTGGCACATCGAGATAAACAATGTAAAAAATTAACCGTTCAATAAAGGAGGCCGTTTGGCTTCCTTTATTGATATTCAGATACGGACCCTATTCATTTCAATATCGTGGTTTATCGATGATGACCGTCATCATTCTGGTTACTATTTATTTCATTATTCCATCCTGTTTAAATTAAACGGGGCAAATGAACCATTTTTTACTGGTGGGGAACCGCATATGGGAAGCCCTGAATGAGTTTTAATAGGAACTGGTTATTAACATCAGTTGTACTGCAATACTTTCTGATGAACACGATAATATTCAGTAATATAATTATGATTCTGGTCTCTGAAAGCGCAGTAGACAATCATTAATCATCAGTCAGATTACCAGTATATGGCATGAAGGTAATATATCTGATTTTCATGGTAGGGGATGAGGAAACTCTTAATTATTGCATTTAAAAACGGTTACTTATAAATACATTTTTATATTAATGGTAGTCTTGGCAACTATTATACTGGTGCTTTCAGATGCCTTTATATGTGGACTGTCGTTTTTCATGATTATGTTAACTACCTGAGCTACGGGTATCTGTTTAATTAAGAACGTAGGCAGGCATGCTAACTTGTTTACATTTACAGGAAGAAATGGATGAATCTTCCTTCTTTACGAAAGGAGTTTGTATGAAATCTGATATATTGCCTCCAGGATTTAAGTGCTTATTTATTATCGCATTCTTATTGCTGTCTGGCTGTAAAACAGCAGAAAGAACATCATACTATATTGATACGAATAAAAGTCTTTTTCCCTTAGAAAACTATTCACAATCAGTGGATGAATGGATTTCTCCAGTATTAAGTGACAGTAATATCCCTGTAATGGCTAAGGATAATCAAAATAAGTATTTCTCAGCCTTATTATCAAAATACTACGGTATGGGTAAGCAGGGGCAATCTCCCTGGAATATTTATTACATCTCACGGGTGTTAAAAAATAAGCCAGAACGCGGCCTTGATGCCAGTATTCGTCAATACCTTTCACCTAAAAGTCTGTCCTGGGGGGAAAACTTCAGAGTCAATTCAGAAGCATGGAAACAAGATATTAGGAATAATAGCCTTAATCCGATTGATAAGACTTATCAGGTATCATCCCGGGCGATCAGCGTACGGGAAACGAAGGTAAGGGCATTACCTACCGATGCCCCTGCTTTCCATAACCCCCAAAATGCCGGGGAAGGCTACCCATTTGATTACTTACAAATGTCAGCTATTCGCCCTGGAACGCCAGTTTATATTCTAACAGAGAGTATGGATAAGGCATGGAAATACGTTATTTCTCCATCGGTTACTGGCTGGGTTAAAAGTGATGATATAGCCACCGTAAGCACCGAATTTGTCAGTGAGTGGACATCACTGGGTTTGACGAATCTTGGGGCATTTATTAAACAGCCTGTTTCAGTTAATGTGGGTAAACAGTTCTATTTTATTGCCCGTCCAGGTACCATATTGCCCTTTAAAAATTACCAGACAGGGTATTTTTCTGCCATTATTCCGGTGCGGAATGCTGACGGAAGTGCATCAATAAAATCGGTCAGTTTACGTGAGGATATTTTTACTGGGATGCCCTGGCAGATGACACCCATGAATATTGCCACTTTAATAAAATCAATGAATGGTCAGCCCTATGGCTGGGGAAATACACTCTTTTACAATGATTGCTCGTCAGAGATTCGGAGTCTGATGCTGCCTTTTGGAATTTATCTACCTCGGAATTCAGCAGCACAGATTAAGTCAACCTTCAGACAGGTTGACTTGAGTGATGCCAGCCCACAGGAACGTCTGGACTATCTTGCGAAGTATGGTCAGCCCTTTACTACATTGGTTTATATTCCCGGGCATATTATGCTCTATATAGGCAACCACTTGGTTAATGGTAAATCGGTTCCCATGACGTACCAAAATTTATGGGGACTACGCCCGAAAGACGCAGACAGTCGTAGTATCATTGGGTCCGCTCTCTTTTTTCCACTCCTGACGATGTACCCTGAAAGACCTGATTTACTCTCTTTAGCCGATAAGGCGCAATTTAAGCTCGGTTTTCTTGGGGCATCAGAAGATACAGAGTGAATACTATAATGCCATATTAAAATTTGTATCATTTGATCGCGCCGGAGACATACTGTTCAGCATAATGTGACAGTTATATACTATAATAATGCTTCCCCATTAAGACTCGATGCTCTTCTGGTGGGGAGGCATTAAAAACAGTTGTATGTAATCACCGAATGTCTCTTTTGCTATAATTCTGTACTCAGCATGAGGTCATTTTTTTGTTACGTTAACATTGATGGCAGAGATGATACAGAATGTTTGATTCAATGGGATATTACGGTTTTGTATTATTAAAATTTATTATTGGTTTTATCATTGTGATAGCCCATCTTAACTTTTCGGGTAAAACTCAATTATCACAGATGACCCCGGTAGATTTTATCGGCAACTTTGTCCTGGGGGGGATTATTGGTGGTGTGATCTATAACGATGTTATTCCTATGTATCAGTATATCCTGGTACTGTTGATTGGTGTTTTACTTATTTCGACGCTTAATTGGGTCAGTAAACATGTGGGCTTTTTTCGGACAGTGACTATTGGCGAGCCTATTCCCATCATCAAAAATGGTCGTTTCCTGATTGAAAGCATCCTCAGTAAGAAGAATAAAATAGATATTATGAGTGTATCCTCTCAGTTACATACTCAAGGGATTCACTCGTTTCAGCAGGTACGCTATGCTCAAATTGAGCCTAATGGTCAGCTGTCAGTCGTTTGCGAAGGTACAAAAATACCTGCGGTTATCGTGATGCAAAATGGTAAGGCCCGACCTTACGAGCTGGACTCAGTGGAAAAAGATGAAGCCTGGCTTGATGCACAGCTAGCCCGTTTAGATATTAAACCAGAAGATGTTTTCATTGCTGAGTTTTGGGGCGGAAAGCTTAACATCATTCTGATGAATGGGGAGACCAGACGTTAATCTGCCAGAACAGCCAGGCCTTTCTGACTGAAAGGCCTGGATGTCAGGGTTGGTCAGACATTTTTTCGTTCAATTGTCTGTTCACCCCAGAACAACTGATCTTTATCTGTTTTGGAAAAGGCGAGGGGAAGCACCTCATCGCTCCCTTCTTCCCAGATTTTTTCAGCTAAAGCTTCATCGAAATGCGCTAATTCAAAGATAGCGTGAGCAATCTCAGGAGATGTGTCACGTAAACGGGCCCATTGCTCAATATGATGTACTTTTTCTTTATCTGCTGACATAGTATCCTCCATTAATGTTCTTTAAACATAGAACCTATCCAGTACTTTGCCAGAATATATGTTTCTTGCCACTTAAAAATGGGTGGGGCGGCTAAGGTTTATTTTTCGCTCCCCATTGCGTCAGAATATGTGACAACGCACTATAGTTCTTCATCCATTCCAGTTACGTTTTCGGTCTTGTCCATGCCTGTGTCATTTACACGTTATTTATCATTTACCCCTCAAGAAGCACTGCTTATTCTTATCACCATGTTTTGGGGTGGGACCTTCCTTGCTGTCCAGTATGCTATGACGGTGAGCGATCCCTTTTTCTTTGTTGGTTTACGCTTTGCCACAGCAGCGTTAGTGGTAGGACTGTTCTCCATAAAATCGCTTTCGGGATTAACATTACTTGAGTTTAAAGCCGGGGTCGTCATCGGTATTTCTATTGCGATTGGTTACAGTTTACAAACCTGGGGCTTGCAAACGATCCCCAGTAGTAAGTCAGCTTTTATTACTGCAATGTATGTTCCACTTGTACCGCTGCTGCAGTGGATCTGTCTTGGTCGTATGCCGGGTTTGATGTCATGGATAGGTGTTATTCTGGCCTTTTTCGGCCTGCTTATGCTAGCCGGGCCGGAAGGTACGCGTTTGACATTAGGAGCGGGTGAAATTATCACCCTTATTGGGGCTGTAGCCATCGCGGCAGAAATTATCCTCATTAGTATGTTTGCTGGCCGGGTTGATATTAAACGCGTTACGGTGGTACAGCTTGCTACTGCTTCAGCTGTCGCTTTTGCAGCCATGATCCCCGCAGAGGAAAGCATTCCACCTTTAAGCAGTCAGCTGATTATCGTCGCGCTGGGGTTGGGGATTTTTAGTGCAATTATTCAGGTCACCATGAACTGGGCACAGCGGAGTGTTTCCCCAACGCGGGCAACAGTTATCTATACGGGTGAACCTGTTTGGGCCGGGATATTTGGCCGAATGGCCGGGGAACGGTTACCTGTGCTGGCTTTAGTGGGGGCGGCATTGATAGTCCTGGGTGTGCTGGTTAGCGAGCTGAAGCTGAAACGCAAAGGTCATAAAAATACCGTGACACCAGAAAACGGGTAAAAAATATCGGTCATAACCGACTGTTTTTTGCCTGTACCCAGGAATAACAAACAAATCTGTCCACTCCAGGCAGGCTGGGTGCCATTGATCTGTTGGCGACCCCGAATCATCGACTGTCAGCTTTGGTTAGCGATATCCGGGCTAAATGTGGCGCGACATGTGATCTTATCATTCTGTTTTGTCAATTATTTGGCCTCGTCTGACGTGTGATGGTGTTTTAGACAGAATGATAACTGCATACTGGTTATCAGGGCACAGTATGAACTGTATGGCATTGTACCCGGCTTTTTAGACTTGCCAGGCCGTGGTGGCCTCTCTGTGTGGCAAAATGCCTTCCCGGACGATAACTCAATGTTTTATTCAGACAAACAACATTTCCCATAATATCCCGACCGGGAATGACAGACTAAACTTCACGCTTAAAAACATCATTTTACCGATGCCTTAAATAGTTATTACATTGAATAAAATATTGTTTTTATATTATCTGCCTGGGTGGTTGCCATGGTTTTTTCTCACGGTTCTCCGCACATTTAAGAAATATCCTCCCGGAAGGCTTGTTTTATTTTTTGGTGGTAATGATAATCAATATCGTTATATGCTTACCGTTCTTTACGCAAGTTGACAGGTGTTCACACCAGAGGGGCCGGAATGTTTGTACCGTTTCTAATTATGCTACGTGAGGGGCTCGAGGCGGCACTGATTGTCAGCTTGATAGCCAGCTATCTTAAGCGCACGCAACGTGGTCATTTATTTGTTGCTATGTGGGGTGGGGTAGTCACAGCCGCAGTTCTGTGTCTGATACTGGGACTGGTCATTAATGCCACAACCGGTGAATTTCCACAAAAAGAGCAAGAATTTTTTGAAGGCCTTATTGCCCTGATAGCTGTTTTTATCCTGACATGGATGGTGTTCTGGATGCGCAAAGTATCCCGTAATGTTAAAGGGCAACTTGAACAGGCGGTTGATAGTGCTTTGGCGCAAAAAAATAATCATAGCTGGGCACTTATACTGATGGTTTTTTTTGCTGTTGCCCGGGAAGGACTTGAGTCCGTATTTTTCTTGCTGGCTGCTTTCCAGCAAGATGTTGGCATGATGCCCCCCCTGGGAGCATTACTGGGGCTGGCAACAGCTGTGATTCTGGGGTTTCTCATCTACTATGGCGGCGTCCGTCTTAACCTTGCCGTTTTCTTCAAATGGACCAGCCTGTTTATTTTGATCGTAGCAGCAGGATTAAGTGCCAGCGCTATCCGCGCCTTCCATGAAGCCGGATTGTGGAATCACTTCCAGGATATTGCCTTTGATATGAGTGAGACACTCTCCACTCACTCGTTATTTGGTACCTTACTTGAAGGGCTTTTTGGCTATCAGGAAACGCCAACAGTGAGTGAAGTTGCCGTCTACTTTATCTACCTGATCCCTGCTTTAGTGCTGTTCTTTATTCCATTACGTAATCATGCCCCGGCCAGTGCCGTGCGCTAATTGTCCTCGCGTCAGATTAATCGGGCGCGAATACTTCCATCTAATGCGATACAGGAATGTGTTATGAGTCAATCTTTTCAGTTTAGTGCACGATATCTTGCTCTGGTCGCGGCAATATGCTCTTCAGGTGCCGTTTATGCTGCAGATATTCCACAAGTTAAAGTAGTGGTAACAGATAAACAGTGTGAGCCCATGAGCCTGACAGTGAATGCCGGTAAAACACAATTCATTATCCAGAATAAGAGTCAAAAGGCACTGGAATGGGAAATTCTTAAAGGTGTCATGGTCGTTGAAGAACGCGAGAATATAGCCCCGGGTTTTACTCAAAAACTGACTGCTAACCTACAACCCGGTGATTACGATATTACCTGTGGCCTGCTAAGTAATCCAAAAGGGAAGCTGGTGGTAAAAGGAACAGCCACCCAAACGGGAGGTGCTACTGATCTGTTGGCGCTGGCTGGGCCGATCACTGAATACAAATCCTATGTGCTGGCGGAAACGGCTGCACTGGTAAAAGAGACTGAAGTTTTCACTGCGGCAATAAAAGCCGGTGATTTAGCGAAAGCAAAAGCGCTTTATGCACCTACCCGTCAGCATTATGAACGTATTGAGCCTATTGCTGAACTGTTCTCCGATCTTGATGGCAGCATTGACGCCCGTGAAGACAACTTTGAACAAAAAGCTAACGATCCACAATTTACGGGGTTCCATCGCCTGGAAAAAGGTTTGTTTGGTGATAACACGACGGCAGGCCTGAATGGGTATGCTGACCAGCTAAATACTGATGTGCTTGATTTACAGACCCGTATATCTGAACTTGCCTTCCCTCCAGCAAAAGTTGTTGGTGGTGCCGCCGGGCTGATAGAAGAAGTCGCCGCCAGTAAAATTAGTGGTGAAGAAGAGCGTTACAGTCGTACAGATCTATGGGATTTCCAGGCGAATATTGACGGGGCACAGAAAATTGTTAACTTATTGCGCCCACAGCTAACGAAAGAAGCACCGAAACTTCTGGCTAATGTTGATGAAAACTTTACTAAGGTAAACAGTATCCTGGCTAAGTACCGTACCAACGATGGTTTTGAAAGTTATGAAAAACTAACCGATAGCGACCGTAATGCGTTGAAAGGCCCCATTACAGTACTGGCGGAGGAACTCTCTAAATTGCGTGGTGTGATGGGACTGGATTAGTTTATGGCAGAGCACAATAAATCAGATAAGCATCAGCCTTCCCGACGTGATTTACTGAAAAAATTAGGGGCGTTGGGTGGAGCCCTGGCTGTGAGTGGCGGCTGCCCGATGGCTGTCGCTGCATCCAGTGCATCTGACATAACAAAAGACGTGCCTCCTTCTGTGAGTGATCGTTCTGATGCGGAGCCTTTTTATGGCCCGCATCAGTCTGGTATTTTGACTCCACAGCAAGCCTCTATGATGCTGGTGGCATTTGATGTGTTGGCCAATGATAAAGCTGAACTGGAACGGCTGTTCCGCTTGCTTACAGCGCGTTTTGCCTTTCTGACGAAAGGCGGCGCCATACCGGACACACCGAATCCCAGGTTACCGCCCATGGACTCTGGTATTCTGGGAGAGGTTATTTATCCCGATAATCTGACGTTGACACTTTCTGTTGGCAGTTCTTTATTTGATAAGCGCTTCAATCTGGAGGGGGTAATCCCTGCTGCGCTACAGAAAATGACACGTTTCCCTAACGATGCACTGGATGCCAGTCTGTGCCATGGGGATATTCTGATTCAAATCTGTGCCAATACGGGTGATACCGTGATTCATGCGTTGCGGGATATCATCAAGCATACGCCGGATTTACTGAGTGTACGCTGGCGGCGAGAGGGGTTCATTTCTGCTCATGCAGCGCAAAGTCGTGGCAAAGAAACGCCGATAAATTTATTAGGTTTTAAAGACGGGACTGCGAACCCAGATAGTCAGGATAACAAACTGATGGAATCTGTGGTTTGGGTGACAGCTGACCAGCAAGAACCCGCCTGGACTGTCGGTGGCAGTTACCAAGCGGTACGTATTATTCAGTTCCGGGTAGAGTCCTGGGATCGAACGCCGCTACAAGAACAGCAGACCATCTTTGGACGAGATAAGTACAGTGGGGCTCCTCTTGGAATGATGCAGGAACATGATGTGCCTGATTATCAAGCCGATCCTGATGGTGATATCATTGCTCTTGATTCTCATATCCGGTTGGCGAATCCCCGAACTCCAGAAACGCAATCAAACTTGATGATTCGTAGAGGGTACAGTTATTCATTGGGCGCGACAAAATCAGGGCAGCTTGATATGGGACTGCTTTTCGTCTGTTATCAGCATGATCTCTATCGTGGTTTTATCACGGTACAAGAACGGCTTAATGGAGAAGCCCTGGAAGAGTATATCAAGCCAATAGGGGGAGGATATTTCTTCGCACTGCCGGGGGTTATCAATAGTCATCACTATTTGGGGCAGAGTTTGATGGAGGCCACTCCCAACGTTGCCAAGAATAAGGGTTAAATAGATTAAAATTTTTTACTGACTCATTTCGCTGTTATACCACTGTAATAAATATATGGCATAACTCAAATAGTCTCAGCATATTGTTAATATAACGTTAACTTTATATTGCGATCTATATGGGTTTTGCTGTAATTAATACAGTGAGAGGCAGTTTCAGGCTGCAGTCATTCATCACCAGGGAGTAATGTATGATAGCGTCGCGTACCGTACAGCTAAGAAGACACTCTACTCGTACTGCGCAGTACGGGCACCACTCCTCTGGTTTTATTACCTTCACCCTGATATACCCTCTGGCAGTATCAACCCAGCGTCATGCAGGTGCATTAAGCCGCCGCTATCTGGCGACCTCTTATGTATCTTCCAGTCAGGCAATTAATGGCTTACAAGGAAGCCAAACCTCATCCGTTAGTGACCACTATCGCACTTGCATAGACAGTGCGGGAAATGAAACCAACAGTAAGGTGCCATCCATGGGAAGACAGAAAGCTGTGATCAAAGCTCGTCGTGAAGCGAAACGTGTTCTGAGACGAGATTCACGTAGCCACCGGCAGCGTGAAGAGGAATCGGTCACTGCGCTTGTGCAAATGAGCGGGGTAGAATCTATCGGTATGGCAAGAGATACCCGAGATCATTCACCTATTGAAGCACGTAATGAAGCTCAGGCACACTATCTCAATGCGATTGAGACTAAACAGCTGATTTTTGCCACCGGTGAAGCCGGTTGCGGTAAAACCTTTATCAGCGCTGCGAAAGCAGCAGAAGCCCTTATCCTTAAAGATGTTGAAAGAATCATCGTGACTCGCCCGGTACTACAGGCTGATGAAGATCTTGGTTTTCTCCCCGGTGATATTTCTGAGAAGTTCGCCCCCTATTTTCGCCCCGTCTATGACATTCTGGTTAGGCGTTTAGGCTCTTCCTTTATGCAATATTGCTTACGTCCTGAAATAGGTAAAGTTGAAATAGCGCCTTTTGCTTATATGCGTGGTCGAACGTTTGAAAATGCAGTGGTTATTCTGGATGAGGCACAGAATGTGACTGCGGCGCAGATGAAAATGTTTCTGACACGTCTGGGTGAAAATGTGACGGTGATTGTGAATGGTGATATCACTCAATGTGACTTGCCACGAGGGGTACCATCAGGACTCGGTGATGCACTGGCACGTTTTCAGGAAGATGAAATGGTTGGTGTTGTACGGTTTACTAAACAAGATTGTGTACGCTCGGCCCTGTGCCAGCGGGCACTGAATGCTTATGATTAGCGCTGGATATCAAAGGCAAAGATGTTTGTCAGAATTGACGTTTTGATAAACAAAAAAGCCTGAACGTAAGTTCAGGCTTTTTCATTAAATATGGCGGTGAGGGGGGGATTCGAACCCCCGATACGTTGCCGTATACACACTTTCCAGGCGTGCTCCTTCAGCCACTCGGACACCTCACCATATTGTTGTCAGCCTACTGGGCTAACGGGGCGCTACTATAGGGAGTCAGCACGTTTCGGTCAAGCGTATTTTAACTGCCAGTGACTGTTCGGTTAAGGGATAACCGATTCAGGATTCGACAAAAGGCAGGTAAGAGGGATAAGTTCAGGCTGTTGTCGAGAATAACCGCAGCAGGTGACCCGAAAGAGGGGGCGGTATACAGGATGCTTAAAATAAAAAAGCCTGAACAAGAGTCCAGGCTTTTTTACTAAATATGGCGGTGAGGGGGGGATTCGAACCCCCGATACGTTGCCGTATACACACTTTCCAGGCGTGCTCCTTCAGCCACTCGGACACCTCACCATATTGTCAGTTCCACATGAGTGAAACCGCGGTTAATTTAGGGGAAAAGTAGCAGTTACGTCAATGCTAATTTCATGTTTTTATGTTTGTTTAGTCAAACTTCGTCCAGTTTGCTTCTTTAATCATCATTACCAGTCAGTTTTGTCATATCATCAGTTATCTCATACCTGATAACGCAAATATGGCACTAACAGGAGTTGCAATGGATATTATTTTTTATCATCCCAAAGCCAATGTAGATTCGTGGTTACAAAAACTGAAACAAGCGCTTCCCCTGGCGCGAATTCGTCAATGGACTGAGGGCGATAATCACCGAGCTGATTATGCTTTAGTCTGGAACCCTCCAGTTGAGGTGCTAAGACAACGTGAGGCGCTGAAAGCCGTATTTGTGTTGGGGGCTGGGGTTGATGGAATTCTCGATAAATTAAAACAATGCCCTGACATGCTGGCAAAGGACGTCGCGTTATATCGTCTTGAAGATACGGGTATGGCTCAACAGATGCAGGAGTATGCAGTAAGCCAGGTATTACACTGGTTCCGTCGATTTGACGATTATCAGATGCAGAAAATAGCCGGACAATGGCAACCGCTACCTGAATATTCCCACCAGGAATTCACCATTGGTGTTATGGGGGCCGGTGTGCTTGGGAAAAAGGTCGCTGAAAGTCTAACGATATGGGGTTTTCCTGTACGCAGCTGGAGCCGCAGCAAGAAAGCGTTCCAAGGGATAACAAGCTATGCAGGTGATGACCAGCTGGCAGCATTCCTTGCTGATACACGTGTATTGATTAACCTTCTTCCTAATACGCCTGAAACAAAAGGTATTCTTAATAAAGAACGGCTAAATCAATTAGCTGAGGGTGCTTATGTACTTAACCTGGCCCGGGGAGCGCATCTTATTGAAAGTGACTTACTGGCGGCATTAACCAGCGGTAAGATCAAAGCAGCCATGCTTGATGTCTTTGCGACAGAGCCTCTTCCTGCTGACAGTCCACTGTGGGGACATCCGCGTATAGCCATAACACCACATATTGCGGCGATGACGCATCCATCAGAAGCCATAGCCTTTATTGTAGAGACAATAAGTATTATTGAGCAGGGGAAAGAGGCTGGCGGAAAAGTTTCTATAATCCGGGGATATTAGGGTATTCGATAAAGGGAATGCTGGACGCATCTTTGTCATCAATAACTGGTACTTTTATTAAAAAAGAGGAGAAATATATGTATCCCGTTGATCTACATATGCACACTGTAGCCAGTACCCATGCCTACAGCACATTGCATGATTATGTCACTATGGCACAAAACAAAGGCATTAAACTATTTGCTATTACTGATCATGGCCCGGATATGGCCGATGCGCCACATTACTGGCATTTTGTGAACATGCGAATTTGGCCTCGAATTATCAATGGGGTCGGTATTTTACGTGGTATTGAAGCGAATATAAAAAATACTGCCGGGGAGATTGACTGCACTGGTCCGATGCTGGATTCACTGGACTTAATCCTTGCCGGCTTTCATGAGCCCGTTTTCCCGCCACAAAATAAGGCAATGCATACTGAGGCGATGATAGCCACTATGGCTCGGGGTGATATTCACATCATCAGCCATCCCGGAAATCCTAAGTATGAAGTAGATATTCCAGCTGTTGCCGCCGCAGCAGCTAACTATAATGTGGCGCTTGAACTAAATAACTCTTCATTTACACATTCACGAAAAGGCAGCGGGCCTAATTGCCGCTTAATTGCTGAAGCCGTACGTGATGCTGGTGGCTGGTTAGCGTTGGGCTCTGACTCCCATACAGCCTTCACGCTAGGTGATTTTGATGAATGCCGGAAGATAATTAGCGAGGTTGAATTCCCGGAGGAACGTATCCTGAATGTAACGCCTCAACGGATGTTAAGTTTCCTCACAGCACATGGAATGAAGCCTGTGATAGAATTCGCCTCATTATAAACATATCCATTATGGAACGTCTGTCATGAACGAATTTTCAGTCATTTGTCGTATTTTAGGTTCATTGTTTTATCGCCAGCCACAAGATCCATTGCTGGGCCCCCTGTTTACTGTTATCAGGGAAGGAAAGCTCGCGTCCAGCTGGCCTTTAGAACAAGAGGATTTGATTGTTCGTTTACAAGAAAATGCAGAGCCATCCATTCTGGAAGCCGATTATCATGCCTTATTTATTGGCAATGAGTGTCATGTATCCCTCTATCGGTCAGCCTGGCAGGCTGACAGTAATGAACAAGATATTCGTCAGTTTCTTGAACAGCGCGGTATGCCTCTCTCTGATGCACCTGCAGATAGTTTTGGTGGACTGTTACTGGCAGCATCATGGTTAGAAGATCAGTCCAGTGAAGATGAATCAGAAGCTCAGATAGCTTTATTTGATCATTATATATTACCCTGGGCGGGCAGTTTTCTCGGTAAGGTTGAAGCCTGCTCAACAACGACTTTTTATCGGACATTGGCAATAATTACACGTGAAGCAATTCAAGCCATGCGAGATGAGTTGCAGGAAACAGAAGATAACATGGTGTGATGCAAATCACATAATTGATGTAAAGATAATTATTAATTTCATAAATCATGTTGGGAGATGACACTTACGAAGTGACGACTGCTATTATTCTCAAATGAATATGAAAACACTTCTTTCACTTGCATTAACAACCGGTATTTTGTCCGGTTTATGGGGCTGGGCTGCTGATTGCTTTGGCCTGCTAAACTGGGCAGGGTTTCTTGGATGTACGGCATACTTTGCCTGTCCTCAGGACAGGTTTAAGGGACTATTTATTTCACTGTTTACCCTATGTAGCGGGGTTCTGTGGGCGCTGATTATTATCCATGGCAGCTCTCTTGTCCCTCATCTGGATGTGGTTAACTACATCCTGACTGCTGTTGTTGCCTTTCTTATGTGTATCCAGGCCCGCCATACATTGCTTTCTTTCGTACCTGGAACGTTCATTGGAGCTTGTGCTGTATTTGCTAATCAGGGGCAGTGGCAGCTTGTTCTGGCTTCCTTATTACCCGGGCTACTCTTCGGTTTTGCAATGAAAAATGGTGGGTTATGGCTTGCTGCGCAGGGAGTTAAACATAAAAATAGTCAATGAGGATGACAAACAGCAACAAGAATGTGATATAACCGCTTAGAGGGAATAGATCGCTTGCCTGGCAGTATACTAACGAATAGTTAATGCTCATATAATTATTAAGTGAATCATTGTTTTTTGATATATAGAGAGATTTTTTTTACATACTATACACCAGAAATTAAACGATCCCTTTATTATAGCTCATGCTATTTATCACTCACTGTTAATACTTACAATAAACATATCATCTATTAATGCATACAGATAATTAACATATAAAGACGATTAAAACATTATTAATCTCTAGCATTTAAATAATAGACTGAGAATTGTTATTAATATCATCGTGCATTCACGGATTACATCGCCATTTTACATGGGGAGCTATCCTAATAGAGCTAAATAAAGCATAAAAAACTTTAACATACAATCAACATATATTGGGGTGATAATGTTAAACATATGATAATCTCAGAGCAATGTTAAAATAATTATAGCTAACGATATAGTTTGTACGACATTATTAATTCACCATATTTATGGTATTATAAATAGGGTCGTCATGGAAAGCACGATCTTAAAGGAACACATTGTTGCTGTTAAAGTCTCACACCTAAACGACGACAATGGTGAGTTCATTCATTAAATATCTGATGGATCTGATAAAATGAATACTAATGAAATGAATGCTGGAAATATTTTTATTCTTAATTTTACATTCAATCATAAACTGCGGATCTTGCAGCAGGCTGAACAGGTTATACAACTAAGAAAGAAAGAAGCCGATGTTCTGGCACTTCTTTGTGAGAAACACCCTAACCCAGTATCCCAGAATGATTTCCTTATAAATGTATGGGGAGGGGGGTATGTTACATCGCAGAGTATAGCACAAGTAATAAGGTCACTCAGACTCAGCCTGGGTGATGAAAAGAAAAGTACAATATCCACGATACCAAAGCTTGGCTACAAATTGACCACAGCACCCGTTTATGAAGATGTACAGTCAGTTAAATTTCAGCATGATGATATGATTAAAGTACGACATGTCCATGATGACTTTTCTTATGCTGATCAGAAATCAGTGATTAATACGGTGCCGGCATCTACTTCAATATCTATTGTTCCATATATGCAAATGAAGAAAAATTTTTTTTCAATCAGGAAATTAATTTTTTCAAGTGTCATCATTATTTTTGGAAGCCTTGCCTGTGTCACATTAAGTGCCAGAAATATATCAGTCGATAATATGGAAGGTTTAGAGCAGTTTGAACAAATAGCACAGGACGAACATCCCATTATTGATGACAGACGAAAAAATATGATAGAGTATATTAATGGGTATTTAAATAACTGCAGTATATCTAATGATAAGGTTATTAAATTCCTGAAGAATAAGAGTATATATGATTGTTTTTTACTGGATGACATTAAAAAATAATTTTTTTCTGAATAAGACACAGTGCAGGCGGGAAGTAGCTTGCACTGTGATTTAAATCCTGACTGGGTTATTAATAATAAAATTAACGACAGTGAAATTTCTCACGAATCCCTGTTTTATAAGGGATTTGAATATCATTGATAATTTTATTATTGTTAACGATTATTTCGATAAGACCCGATATATATCTGTCACGAAACATTGGGGTTTTAGAGTGGTATCTACCAATGCCTTCCCATGTATAGCCAGCATCTTGTATCACATTATTTAAAATCCAGGCCCCAGAAAAAACATTTGAGCAACTATTTTCTTTTAACTCCTTTTCAGATATGCCTTGTGATCTCAAATTATCAAAATGGATACTATTTATTTGCATTACTCCGATATCAATGGTTTTATTTTTATTCACACTAATCACATTTTGTCTGTTATTTGACTCCTGCCAGATTATCGCTCTAATGATAAGTGGGTTTATTTTAAAACACTGAGCTGCTTCATGTATGCAATCATTAGTATTAGAAAACACTCCAAAAGACGTTAAAGAAAAAAACAAAGGGAGAATGATTTTTTTAATTTTAAATTTCATATTTAAAACCCGGAGGTGGTCCGGGGATATGCTGTTGTTATATCAAAAATTAGATTGAATCTTTTTCTTCATTATTATTTAACAGAGATTTATAAAGCATGTTATGCATAAGCATATTTAATCCTGATAATTGAGCTGTTTTTTTATCCAGTACAGCGGTAGTGTAGTCTGCATAATCTGGATCGGTGCGTAAAATAGCATCTGAATATTGCAATGCAGAATTTAGCTGCTGCATTGTGCGAGGGGTATCTGGTGATAGTGCCTTCATTTCATTAAGTAATTCATCTAGAGTACCATCAGGTTGGACTTCTTTAATGTGTTTTAATACTAAATTATTAAAGTCATCGCTATCATGCGCATCACTATAAGCAGTGATGGGTGATATATTACTATTATCAGAATAAATATTCATCTATCAGTCTCCAAATTTTTTACTCTTCATTTATAGCTGAGTGATCATCTGAATGTGGATTCATATTAATGATTTTTGAAATCATTTCCGGTATGAGTTCAGAGATATCCTTGTTAAAAATATAAATTTCATTATCTGCATGAGTCATCCATTTTTGACAAACAGAGTCAATAGGAAAACGAATAGAATCCATATCATTTTGAATGGTTATATTACTGTCTTCACTAAATATATAACTTGAATAATCTATGTTATCAGGTATTTTAACTCTTTTAGGGATAATAATTCGCAGTGGTTTTTGTTGATTGCACTGAACTTGTAAATTATGAATGATACGCTCAACAATAACGGTATCATGAAATGAATTTTTAATTGAATTCATGATACTGGTTCGTAAAGCTTCGAGTCTTGCATTTTGAAGTTTTTCATAACTATTAATAAAATGGATTAACTGTGTCATAAACATTTCAACGCCAGAAATAAATCCTTCCTTTTGGCTATTTTCTCTCAAAACAAGAGTGCGAGACTCATATTCCTTATGCATTTTACTACAGCTAGCTAAGGTACGTTCAAGAGCTGTCGCTAATCTTTTATTACGATCTCGCTCTTTGAAATGAATAACGGAAAGATTGTGATGATCTGGTGGCAAATCACTTATTGGAATTACGCGCATAAATTATAGCCATTTTTAACAAATTAATATTATCTGGTGTTATGGATATTTTTATTTTAGGGAAATCCATATCAGATGGAAAAAAAAGATGTAAACGTTGCTTTAATGCAATTGGAAAATTCTTTGCGATTCCCAAAATGAATGCTGCACCGAATGTAGCGTAATTAATATTTTTATAATCACTGATACCTTGTACGGAATGACGTAGCGGTAGTGATATAAAAGAAAGCAATTGTAAATCACTCATCAATACGCTGTTGTCAAGAATTAAACGCTCACGTAAAATATACCCACCAATAAAGTAAGATATTTTAGGTATAATATACCAATTTGAAATTAAGATCGTCGAAATAGGATTATCATATTTCCAGACATCGGGCAAATCATCAAGATGATATTTGGTAATAATCCAGTGGTTTAGTATAACATCAGTCAAAATTTCCATCGAAGGATATATTGAAGACAAATTATCTGAATGCGTATACGATAAAGGGGCATATAATATATTCATCATCTGATTATCTTCAGTCATCATTATTTTCTGGAACCTCACTATTTGTTTTCTGTGGGGATGATACCTCAGAAGATAACTGCATATTTTTATACTGAATTTTTTGGTTATAACGCATGTAAATAATATAACCAGAAATGGTTGCAATAAGTATTATTATTCCAGAATAAATAATACTCCAGAAGTATGCCTGTGATCCTGGCACTTGCAATGGAGGTGCGTACTGAATTATTGGCGCATGAAAGAGAACAACAGATATATTTTCATAACGAATATCATCAATACTATTTTTTATTAGTGATTTAATTTGCGAAATAAAGATATTTTCATCTATTTCACCCTTGTAAGAGATTAAAATCCCTATATGACTGGCTGAATTTTTACCTGAAAGGTCATTGGTAAAGTAAGGGTAGCTTATATGTACACGAGCATTAACTACCTGAGATATTATTCGTAATGATTGCTCCAGCCTCTGCTCTTGCAAAGATCTTACTCGTGCCTGCTCTGCACCAGGAGAAGAAACCAACGAGCTATCAGGAAAAGCATTACCAATCTGAACATCAGCAGCCCAGGGTAGCTGATATTGGTTAATAATGGAAAGTGCAGCCGTATTCTCTGTAGCATGCACACTAATTGTGTAGCCTGCTTTTAAGTTTCCATTTTTCCATGCTGAGATATTATGTTGCTGTAAAATGGATAATGTCTGATTGGCTTGTTCTTGTGTCAAACTGTCTAAAACTTTTTCATCATTACAGCCAGAAATGAATAATATGGTTAAGACCAGTCCAATAGCAGGGAAGATTCTTGATAACATTATTGAGATTTTTCCAAGGTTTCTATTGTGGCAACACCTTTTCTAGCCAAAGCACTGACTAATGAAACATAATTACTATATTCACCAATATAGCTTTGAAGCATCAGTAATGTTTTCGGATCAGAAGAAAAATGTTCTGAGTGACTTAGTGAATTAATAATATCTTTGTACTGCGTAGTTGTTTCACTTATTTTATTAAATGCGTTTGAAACGAGATTGTTGAAATTCACATCATGAATAGCTACCGATGTTTCACTATCAATGTGGGATGCATATGGTGTCAATTGAGTCAGTGATGATAACGCTTGTATACCTTGATTCATGTTTAAGTCCTGTAAATAAAAGGTACGGAAAATGCCGTACCTCTAATGATTAACGGAAGTTTTGGATTATTGCAGCTCCAATATCTTTATATGCCTTAACGGTGCTGGTCTGAGCATTACGGAAGAGAGTATATTCTTGCAACTTAGCCTGGTAATTGGCTAAAACAGCAGGATTAGAAGGGTCTTTTTTAAGTTCTTCTTCTGCATTATTCAATTGTGTAATCATATTCTCAGCACCGGATTCAAAACCCGATGATACTTGGTCGAGAAAATAATTATTATTTTCAGTTGTTTTATTCATATTAGGCATAGTCAAAACTCCTTGTTTTTTAATGGAAAATACCAATGTCTGGGATTCAGGAATAAATATCCAGAAGACGAATCAACATATGATTTATTCTGGAGCCAATTCTCATCAAGATTAATGGAGAATGTGATAACAGTGCTTCCCCATTGCTGATCAAATTTATGTATGAAATTACGCAATGCATTGAGCGTATTATCATTCAATGCATCTCTAACAACTAATGAGTATCCATCATTCATGTTTATTTGCCGATAATGAATATTTAATCGCTCTAGTCCTTGGCGAGCCTCATTTATAAGATGTTCTTTCGTTTTTATATTGAAATCTATACTGTGTGCGAAAGGTATCTTTTCAAAAACTATATTTTTCAACGCTAACTCATCATCCGAACTTAGTGTTCGATACATTGTAAGAACAGGGTGTGTCGGGGAGCTAAAGTCTAATTGTAATACTGGATATCCAGTATTATACAATTCAGTTATTATATTTTTCTTACTGTTGCTTAACAATACAGGAATCAAATTATTATGTTCTGACAGTTTATTTACGGCTTCCTTCGCCCATTCCATATCTTGAAAATTTTGTGCCAGTATATAAATATACTTGTCATTGTGTCCTTTTACTATCTCTAAAGAACCAGGTGCACCGGAAAACACTTCGCTAAGGCTAATGAGTTGCTTATCTGACGATACTTTATAATATGAAAAAAAAGACAACAAACCGATAACAAGAAAGACAAAAAAAACAGTACAGAATGTTGCTAAAATTTTTTTATTTCTAATTTTTCTTCGAGTTGAATCATAACCCGATGCTGTTAGTGATGGCATAAGATGATGATTTTTGATGTCAGGAGACCATGCGTCATCGCTACATTTCACAGCAATCTTGATATGTTCATGAGTGAATATATCGTTCGATTTAAATGAGGACTTACGGCAGTTTCCTTGATCATCATGAACTTCAATATTGAAATAAAGATGTTCACCATCAATTGTAGGATCAGATAAAAATAAAGTGATATTAGGTGAGCTTATATCACAAGGTATATAAAGCGTGTTTGATGCGTAATGTACAGCATGGTCACGTTCAGTCTCTAATTCTACATTCTTATCGAGTAGTGTAACCCCAGGGTTAATAATAATAAAATAGTCATCTGCAGGAAGATAAAGCTCACAGCCAAACATAGGGCCAAATAATATCTTCAAAGAGTAGTGTTTTGTTACTTCTTCATTTCTCATAGTACAGATTGCTTCTTGTCTGATGCTGTTTATCGATATGGAACCATAGAGTACAACTGATTATTTAACAGTTTTTATAAAAAACATATCAAGCTCTATGATATCCAGCGCTATAACAGAGGTTTATTAAACTATCTGTTTAAAAACTTGATGTTTCAATAGAATCATATTTAAGTAAAACGGCACACATACCTATATATGTATTAGAAACCATTATGAAAGATATGCGTTTACATTTAACGAGAATTTAATGTGTGTATGAATAAACAAACAGGGAAGAACTATAAAATTCATTGTGGAAAATATCAATAGTGTTTTTTTGATTTTTTTTTGATTTTTTTATTACATTTTTTATTTATTGTTTAATTTAATGAAAGTGAATTGACGCTAAGTTTTTTCCTGTTAGATTTACTAAAAAACACCTGTTAAGAGGCCAGACAACAGTTGTGTTAAATAACTTTATGTATAAGTACTTTGAAAATGAGTATTATATTAATATGCTTAAATTCCCTTAAGTATTAACATTGATTATTGTTTATATGCTTCTAACGTTAGATTGAGGTTCCATGAGAAAAATATTAACAAACTGTTCTGGATACTATCGTTCGGATATGCAGGGGTACGACAGGCTATTAATACCGACTACAGAAAAAATAGTAGACAATACTATAAAAATCAATGACGAGTTATTGCTGGTTAGACCAATGAGTAATGAATCAATGCTGACTTTGTCGGACGGCAATGACAGAAGTAGCGACAGGCATATTATCAATAATGCTATATTGCTTGCTTCGAATGATCATTTGACAGTGCGTTTCATGAATGAATGGATGGTGGAAAAGTTTCCTCTATCACAAATCTCAACTCTTTTCTGCTTTCTTGATTATCAGACTAAAAATTGTGAGTCTGGGATCGGTAAGATGAAGACACTTTGTCAGGATAAAAGCGAAAGTGATAAAGAATCACTCGAAACTGAGCGAAATATTATATTGCTTCTGGATAATACTACAGACCGATTGATGGATATCCTGATCAGTGGAATCATTAATCCTCAAAAACAGAGCTTACAATGTATATACACATTCATTCGTAATATGGAAAGTTATTGGATTGCATATTTTTTATTATCACAGGTTTTTGAGGGTGAGAATGATAATGACGCTTATAAACTTTACAATGCATGTAAAGTTTATGGTGTTTCTGAATCTTATTTTAGAAAACTTTGTCACAATGCATTTACCTGTGGCCCTAAAAAACAGTTACGAATGTGGCGTGCAGCACATAGTGCATTACAGTTAATAGAAAAAGATAAATCCATTGCAACAATTGCAGGGAATAATGGGTACTCGTCTTCATCTCACTTTTCGAGTGAAATAAAGTCTATCTTCGGAATCACTCCAAGGGAGTTTAAAAAATTGGAAGGATTGTTACATGACTAAGCTTGGGACAACACAAAAATATCAGAGGGCAATGATATTTTTACTCGGTGTCTTTTTTTGTAACAGCATTAGTGCTGAACTATTTAACAAGAATAAAGAAGAGACAATACGTAATTATGCGCCATCAATGAATGATGATAGTATTTATGTAGCCAGTAATAATAGTGTTCAGCAATTGTTTTATGTACTTGGCGGTGCGTTAAATAAGTCTATAATTGTTAGTACTGAAGCAGCTAAAAAACGTGTATCTGGTAATTTTGATTTGAGTAAGCCAAAAGAGCTGCTCGCAACACTTGCCGCTCAAACTGGATTAATTTGGTATGATGATGGTAGTTCTATTTATGTTTATGACTCCAGCGAAATTCAAAGCAGTATTGTAAGGCTAGCGTATGCACCTTATGATCGACTGGTTGCATTTCTGCAGTCATCTGGACTATATGACCCACGTTTTCCTTTACGCTCTAATGGGCGGGCTGGTTCCTTTTATACATCGGGGCCACCTGTATATGTCGAACTTGTCACTGCTGCTGCGAAATATATTGATGCGACGTATGCAAAACCAGGTACGGGTGAAACAACTATTCGGGTTATCAAGTTAAAGAATACTTTCGTGAATGATCGAACGTATAACCAACGTGATACGCCCGTCACTATACCAGGTGTAGCAACAGTTCTTAATCAATTGCTTAATCGCTCACATGATGGGTCAGGGAGAGCTCATTCAACTGAACGTGCGCATATCAGTATTGATAATGATACGAAAAATACACTTGAAGCGATGTCTGCTAATCAGAATGGCAGTTATCCACCTTTGCCGGCTTTTAATTCTATACCTGCCAGGAATCAAACTAATAGCACCGGGAATATGGCGTCAGACTCTGTAAACATAGTGGCATATTCAGATACTAATAGTCTGTTGGTCCAGGGCTCCGCTCGGCAAGTGAGTTTCGTAGAGGATTTAGTTAATGCTATTGATATTCCAAAGCAACAAATCCAACTATCACTTTGGATCATTGATATTTCTAAAGATGATGTAAATGAATTGGGCGTACGCTGGCAAGGTGCAGCAAAGGTCAGTAACACAGGCATCACATTTAATACGAGCTCGCTAACACCTGAAAATAGTGTTCATTTTCTGGCTGATGTGACTGCATTAGTCAAAAAAGGAAATGCACAAGTCGTTTCACGGCCAGAAATACTGACACAAGAAAATATACCAGCTTTGTTTGATAATAATAGCAGCTTTTATGCGAAGTTAATTGGTGAAAGAAATTCATCGCTGGAAAAGGTAACGTATGGGACGATGATCAGTGTACTGCCTCGTTTTGCGCAGCGACAACAAGAAATAGAGATGATACTAAATATCCAGGATGGGGGGTTACCGTTAGGTAGTGATGGGGTTAGTGAATACATTGACTCGTTACCAGTCGTTCAAAACACACAAATTAGTACAGAAGCCCGAGTACCCGTTGGTTACAGCTTGCTTGTTGGTGGATATAGCAGAGATCAAGATGAATATCATAATTTAGGCATACCTTTATTAAAAGATATTCCATTCCTCGGTAGACTTTTTGACTATAGCTATATCAGTAATAAAAAAATGGTGCGTCTGTTTCTTATCCAGCCAAAACTGATGGTGCATGGTGAAACTTGGCAGGGATATGAAAATGCTAACCCCGTTCTTGGAAGGACCTGGGGAGGGGATGACGTGACATTAAAATCAACCGTCTCTATGTTACGTGACACAATGAAGTAATAATAAGGAGCAGTGAATGGTAATCCGCTCTGTCAATCCTGTCGAGTTTAATCGTTTGGATTTCCGTCAGAATTTAAATCGTACTGTTCATAATAGTGCTAGCAATAATAATGAAATGGCAGAAATGACATTTATTAATTTGCAAGATGAAATGAGTTATGCTGCAGAAGAGATGGCCGATCTCTTTAGTACGTTTGGCCGATTCGGTAAGACAGGACGAAGAAATGATAGTGCGGAGAATGATTTTGTTACATCTATGCTTGAAGATAAAGCAGATGAAAAATTAGGAATGATTGTCAAAAAAATCAATCAAATAAAAGATCCTACTAATTTAATTAATTTTTCAAGAAGCTTGTTTCCAAACGATAGTGATCTCATGCTAGCATTGCGTGAACTTCTTTTGAGCCGCCAGTTATCAGAATTACAAAAAAAGAAAGTTAAAGAGGCAATTACTGATTTAGAGAAATTCTGTGATAGAAAAAAAATGAATTCAGGCATAAATATTGGATGTTTGGCTAAAAAATTCAGTATTTCAAAAGGGAATATCCCTATATCAGCTAAAGAACTACGTAATAGTTATTTACGGTTTCTTGAGATTGATTTGCCTGCCAGTTTTATTTATCAAGATTGGATAGATGAATTTGGATGTGAAAATAGAACCCGTTTACTTTCTTTTACTCTTACTGCATTAGTCTCTGATATGAAAGCAAATGTACCTGGTATACATTTTGAGGAGTTTGGAGCATTAAGTTCAAAATTATCAGATGCAAGGGTTTTACATACCATAGACCAGTTATTGATTAAAAGTTTCAGACAACTTAGTTTTAATGAAAAAATAAAAGATGATAATGGTAAATTAGCCGAGTCAAGCATTCTTGGTTTATTTATGGTTGGTTTGATTGATTCTCATAACTTTGAAAGTAAGTTCCTGAGTTTTAATTGTAATTATATGTCCAGCCTTCTCATGAGTCAGAAGGCTGAAGCGGTGCAGACGCTACGGAATGTTTATAATGATACGCCAAGTTTTTTATATGCTGATGTACAATGCCATTGTTTTATTCAGGAGTTTATGTCTTCTTTAATGCTTTCCATCTATGAAAAAGAGATAGAAATAGAAAGTATTCACTGGTGAGCATGAAGTATTAATATACTGACTAATTTATAAATTTCATGATTAATGTGTTGGGATGACATGTTACAAAATTTTGTATTACAAATTAGGTCTCGACCTGAAATTATTATACTGGTCATAATGATTATGGTTGTGGTTATGTTGATTATTCCACTTCCTACTTATTTGGTTGATTTTCTCATCGGCCTTAATTTAACTATTTCATTATTGATTTTTTTGGGTTCTTTTTATATAACTAGAATACTGGATTTTTCTACGTTTCCATCCATATTGCTGATTAGCACCATATTTAGGCTTGCGATATCAATCAGTACCAGCCGTCTTGTGCTGGCAGATGCAGATGCCGGAGAAATCATTTCAAGTTTTGGTGAGTTTGTTATTGCTGATAATTTAGTAGTTGGTTTTGTTATTTTTTTCATTGTGACGATTGTACAGTTCATTGTTATAACGAAAGGTTCAGAACGTATTGCTGAAGTAGCTGCTCGTTTCTCTCTCGATGCAATGCCGGGGAAACAGATGAGCATTGATGCTGACTTGCGAGCTGGTGTCATTGATGAAAAAGAAGTACAACGCAGACGTAAAGATTTGGAAGCTGAAAGTCAGCTCTATGGTGCTCTTGACGGCGCGATGAAATTCATCAAGGGTGATGCTATCGCTGGAATAATTATCATATTTGTCAATTTATTGGGTGGGATTGCGGTTGGTGTTTTTCAGCATGGCATGGATGTATCCCAGGCTGCATCAATTTTTACATTATTGACTATTGGTGATGCATTGGTTGGTCAGATACCTGCACTACTAATATCTATCAGTGGTGGACTGATTGTTACACGAGTAAATAATAATGAGAATAATAATCTTGGTGCGAAAATAATTCAGGATATGTTCTCTAATAAATTCATTCTTGTTATTACTGCTATATTAGCTATAGCCTTAGGATTGTTGCCTGGTTTCCCATTACCTATTTTTATTTTGCTGGCATTATTGTTACTGGGCGTATTTTTTAAACATAAACATTCTGAAAAGAAGAATCGTTCGTCAAACGACTCAAGGCCTGATGGCGAATCTAGTGAAGCACAAAGTAAACCAGTTATGATTGATGGACAATTTATACCTGAAACTATCCCACTGATCATCACAGCGTGGAAAGGCTATGAAACATATTTTGAACAGCATAATCTACCATCACTTTTGAAGCGTAACTTCTTTATTGAATATGGAGTCAGATTGCCTGAGGTTGTCATGAATTATGATGCCAATGTTGAACGTGGAAAACTCTCTGTAGCCATTAATGAGATACAAGTAGCAGTCTATCAAGTAATCCCTGAAATGAATAAGATATTATTACGAGGGGAAGAACTACAAATAATTGAGCCTAACGTAATCACCATGGAAACACACCATGGGAAAACTTATTGGATACCTGATGATCTCCTTGAGAAAGCTAATCAACTTGGCTTTTATACAAGAAGCGCCATTGATGAGTTCTATTCTTGTGTGTCTACTTTACTGGTTCATAATATTTCAGAGTTTTTTGGAATTCAGGAAACAAAAACATTATTAGATGACTTAGAAAAAAAGTATCCAGAATTGCTAAAAGAGTGTTACCGTAGTAGTACTGTTCAGCGTATCACTGAAGTTTTTCAGCGTTTATTACAAGAGCGTATTTCGATCAGAAATATGCGCCTTATTCTTGAAGCATTGGTACAGTGGGCCCCTAAGGAAAAAGATCCTATTATGTTGGTTGAGCATGTGCGTGGGGTATTGGCTCGTTATATATCCAACCGTTTTTCAACCAATGGAGTTATAAGAACTCTTGTCATGTCACATGATATGGAAAATCAGATCCGTACCGGAATTCGTCAAACATCTAGTGGAACTTTTATTAATCTTCCACCACCAGAAACAGAAAACATTATTAAACGACTTGACTCTTCACTAGGGTCAAATCATATGGATGCCCGAGATATTATTCTGATGGTATCTCTTGATATCAGGAGGTTTGTTAAAAAAATAATTGAAGGAACATATCCTGAGATGGAGGTGCTATCTTTTGGAGAGATCTCTGCAGGTATAGATGTCGATGTCATTGGTTCACTTGATAATTAAATGGGGTATATATGAAATATGATCTGGTTTCTCTGCTGTCCAGTATGTTAAATAATGTAGGTCTTTCTAATGTTATTGATGAGGATTTAAGTAACCATTCGACAATATCTTTGAATATGAAAGATGATATTCCAACCATCCATATTCGAAATGAGGATGATAAAGTATGGGTATGGGCGAAACTCTGTGACTATAATCCTTCAGCTCTGGCATATTCAAGTTCAAACATATTCCCAATTATGTTTAATTATAATGAAGATGTATTCTACTGTGGGCAACCTTGTTTGTATCCTGTTGAAGGTAATCTTGAGCTACGAGCACAAGTTCAGGAACAACATTTAGAATCACCAGAGTCATTCCTCGCATTTTTAGATCATTATCTGACCGTCTTACAGGACTATCGGATGGTACTCGTTTAAATAAAGGAATCGACCATGGCTGAACATTGTTTTGTTCATCTTGCACATCCTTTGAGAATCCAGGGTAGTGTAATAGAAGCACATTTGCCCGGTACAAAAATTGGTGAAATCTGCGAAATACAACGTTCTATTATTGAACCTGAGGTTATCGGAATTGCGCAAGTTATTGGTTTTAACAGGGAGTATACCTTACTAAGTTTGCTTAATGATAATCAGGGGTTTTCAAGGGACAATGTATTATTGCCTACGGGAAAGCCTTTTTGCATTAATGTCAGTGATTCCTTGGCAGGAACTATTCTTGATTCTACAGGTAATATTTGTGGTTATCTTGATGATGGCCGGACGAAATTTTGTAAAAATGAGGTCAATCTTGAAGTCACAGGTTTACCAAGAGATTTTACACAGCGAAAACCGATCGTAACTCCCCTGATAACAGGCGTCAGGGCAATTGATGCATTACTTGCATGTGGTCAAGGTCAGAGAATAGGTATTTTTGCGGCAGCTGGCTGTGGTAAGACATCACTAATGAATATGATAATTGAGCATTCAGAGGCTGATATCTATGTTATTGGTTTAATTGGTGAACGTGGACGTGAAGTTACTGAGTTTGTTGAAGAACTGCGTCAGTCTTCGCGTCGTTCACAGGTTATTCTGGTATATGCGACATCTGATCGTTCATGTGTGGAGCGTTGTAATGCAGCACAGGTTGCTTCAACTATCGCTGAATATTTCAGTGAACAAGGTAAGAGTGTCTTGCTCTTTATTGACTCTATAACTCGTTATGCTCGTGCATTACGTGATGTTGCTCTGAGCATGGGTGAATTGCCAGCCCGGCGTGGATACCCAGCATCCGTTTTTGAAGCCTTACCCAAATTACTCGAGCGGCCTGGCCGTTTTCATCATGGGTCTATTACCGCTTTTTATACTGTACTGATAGAAAACGAAGAGGAGGCCGATGTCATTGGTGATGAAGTGCGTTCAATTCTGGATGGACATATTTATTTAAGTCAAAAACTTGCAGCTCAAGGACATTACCCTGCAATTGATATCCTGAAAAGTATTAGCCGTGTCTTTCAAAAAGTGACTGAAAAAAAACATCAGCAAAATGCGTTACGTTTTCGTGACTTTTTGATAAAACAAAAAGAAATGCAGCTCTATATTGATCTTGGTGAATATCGGCGAGGAGAGAATCTACAGAATGACTTAGCTTTTGACCGTAAAATAGATATGGAATCCTTTCTTAAACAAGATATGAAAGAAAATACTGATATTCAGTCATGCATGGATCGTTTTTATGAATGTATGGCAAAATGAAAAAAATTTCATTTTATTACTTGAACGTAAAAAGGAAATTTTGCTATCACATATCATTCAGATAGAAAGTAAGTTATTAACGATTGAGAAAGAGATCAAGGACTACCAGGAAGAACAAGCTTATATCAATCAGCAGATTAAGTTATTGACACCATCAGGAATATTAGCGAGGGCAGATATTTATAGAGGGATAAGACGCCAGGGGGCTCTTCTCGCACATCTCCAAATAGTCTCTCATAAAATCACACAATTAGAAGAAGAAAAAATTAGGTATCAGGATGGACTAAAAGAATCGAACATTGTAATGAGTCAATTAAATAAACGAAATTATAAAATGACGAAATACCTACAGCGATTAAAAAGAATTGAAAATCGACGGCGCGATAATAATTCTGAAAATGAAATACAGGAACAGGCTGTTTATGATAGAAAAAAACTATGAACTTACATCAACTGTTGAAGTGAATCCAGATGCATCATTGGATATGAACAGTCTTGTGAAAAATATTAAAAAAAGAAATAAAGAGAAAACTATGTCTCACGGAGAAAATATAAGCAATTGCATATTTAATTTTTTCCCGGAGTTATACGGCAAAAGAAAAAATACTGATAACCAGATACTTTCTACTCGTGTCGGTCATATTAATCATGGGCATTCTCAAAGCTCAATTTTTGGCATGGTTCTTAATAAAGAAAAAAAACAAGTTACAAATAGATCAGAGTCAATTTTGACTTACCATAGTCATGGAAATAATTATAACTTACCCGGAGAAGGTATTAATAAAAATGTAAGGTATTCAGATACATCAGCGCTTGATAATGATGCGGGAAGTAAAACTCAGGATAATGACATTAATAAAAGTCAGCCATTAGTCATTCAACCAAAACAAGAGATATTGTCTCAACATGTAGATTCTCGCCAGCATGAAATAAAATCGCGTTCTGAAATATCATCAATTGTGGAGCGAATACATCAATTAACCGCCAATAGTTTGATTGAAAATACGAGAACTCAGCGACAAGCTCTCAATATCAATTATCAGTTTTCACGCTGGTCTGGTGATCATTCAGTGAAAGTACATATTCCAGTCCATTCACATCGAGCAGATAATCTGACCCTGCAGCCTTCAGACATACGCGCTGCAGATATGTTATCCAGGCAAATAGGGAATCTCAATGGATATGTGACAGAAGTATTACAGCCACAATCTTACGATGAAGATGATGCTGAATGGCGTAAATTAGCCCAGAGATGGGAGGATGAACAGGAATGAACTTACGCCAGTATTTACGAGTGAGTAATCTTAAGCACTCAAGATTTAAGCATGTGCTCCACTGTAATCCTGGACGTGTGATTATTGAAACGCAGACCGATATTCGTTATCTGCAGCTAAAAATGATAGATGAATATAATCGACAAGTAACAGCTTTTTTCGATATAGACAGCTGGTTACATAGCATGGACAGTCACTTACCAGGTATACCATGGCAGCAAGTGCCATTGGGTTATCTTGCCAGCTGGCTGAATACGCTGCAACTGAGTTTTCTTGTTGAAGGAATACTATGGACCGTTGAGCATGTCTCCATGCTACAGCAACCGATCCCGAGTACATTAGTATCTCTTATCGCTGATCCTTGTACCATTCTATGTGCCGACTGGCCAGGGGAGTCAAATGATAGTTATGGTAACAGAATCCCACTATTTTGGTTGCCTCTGACGCTGAATTACGTATTGGGAACTAGCAAAATTCCGTTATCAGTACTTACCAAACTTATATCAGGTGACCTGTTATTAATAAAAAAACAGCAATGCTCGCTGGATATTGGCGGCAAAAAGCTATTCACTTTTAATTATCAAGGTAATGAGGGGATTATTGTGACACAATCGAACATTGTCAATGTACAGCCATCGCGTGGTGAAGAAGAACATTTATTAGACTGGACAAATCTGCCTGTTGATCTTGAATTTGTTCTGGACAGTCATGTAATAACTTTGGGGGATTTAAATAATATTACTGCCGGGAGTATGTTACCTGTAAGTACTGATGCAGAACAAAAAATAAAAATATATCTGAATAGAAAGTTCTTTGCTACAGGAGAACTTGTTGCTCTGGAAAGTGGTGGTTTAGCTGTAGAAATAAATCAAATAAACATGTCACCTGAAAATAAAACGAGCCATCCAGATGTTAAGTAACGATATTTCTTTGATTGCATTATTGTCATTTTTTACACTCCTGCCGTTTATTATTGCAGGAGGTACTTGTTTTATAAAATTCTCTATTGTCCTGGTCATGGTGAGAAATGCTTTAGGTATTCAACAAGTACCATCGACAATAACGCTAAATGGCGTCGCATTAATTATGACAGCGTTTGTGATGATGCCAGTATGTCAAAAGATATCCAGCTATGTTGAATCTAACCATATTGATTTCAATAATAGTTCATCTGTTACACAATTCTTCGAGCAAGGGCTTGGCGGCTATAGAGAATATTTAGTACAATATTCAGATCATGAGCTTATTAGGTTTTTCAATAAAGTTCAGCAGAATAAAAATCAAGAACAGGATATTATCGTAGAAGACCATGAGTTAAGTTCATTACCATTAATGACGTTAATGCCAGCCTATGCACTGAGCGAAATACAAAGTGCTTTTAAAATTGCTTTTTATCTATATGTTCCATTCGTAGTTATTGATATGGTAGTCTCAAGTATTCTATTAGCTTTAGGCATGATGATGATGAGTCCCGTAACAATATCGATACCAATAAAGTTAATTTTATTTGTTACCATGAACGGATGGAGTATTTTAACTAAAGGACTGATCACACAGTACGCTGATCTGATGACAACATGAATAATGTTTTATTTATAGGTAATTCAGCACTAATTATTGTATTAAAACTGACAGCGGTTCCGATTGCATTTGCGACCATCATTGGAATTATTGTTGGTTTATTTCAGACTGTTATGCAAATACAGGAACAAACCTTACCATTTGGATTAAAGATGTTGGCTGTTTTTGCCAGTATTTTTATGCTTATTGAATGGTTTTCTGCAGAAATGCTAAATTTTGCGACAATGGCTATGACTATGGCCTTCCGTTAAAAAGGGCTGTTTATGCAGTTTATCATTTACTATCTTAACTTTCAAAATGGTGTGCTTTTATTTGTAATGGCATATGCAAGAATCGCTATTGTCTTTTATATGTTACCTGTATTAGGTGAGAGAGTTCTGTCTGGATTAGTGATTAAAAATACGCTTATTACATTAACGATCATTGGACTTTGGCCATGTTCTCAATTAGTTATCTCACCAGAGCAGGGTTGGTTTATTTTGCTAGTACAGGAAGTTGTCGTTGGATTAATTCTTGCTATGACATTATGTGTGCCTTTCTGGATCGCTATCAATATCGGCGAATTATTAGATAATCAACGAGGTGCAACACTGAGTGATAGTATCGACCCTGTAAATGGTGGCCAGAGCTCCGTATTGTCAGGATTTATGAATTTTGCTTTTGGCGCAATATTTTTTGCCAGCGGAGGTATGCAATTATTACTGGAGTTAATGATGAAAAGTTACCAAGTTTTTCCACAAGGCAGTAATGTAATGAAAATTCACTGGCAAGAGTTAAGTTACTTGCTAATGGTCATAGCTAAAAATAGTATTATATTGGCTGCTCCAGTTCTGATGGTAATGCTTGTCGCCGAATTATTATTAGGTGTTTTTGCACGCTATTGTCCTCAGCTCAATCCATTCTCACTGTCATTAACAATTAAAAGTTTCATCGCATTTATCGTTTTTTTATTATATGGCTTTAGAGCCATGACTGAAAAGCCATGGCAGATATTTTCAAACTTGGCATTGCAAACATTTATCTCTTAAATGAAGTGATATTTAATGGCCGAAAAAACAGAAAAACCAACAGATAAACGCCGTAAAGACTCCGCTAAAAAAGGGAAAACATTTAAAAGTAAAGATTTGACTACTACTTTATGTTTAGTCTCAGGGGTTTATTTTATATCTCATTTACTTAGTTTTAAAGATTTTATCTCTTTGTATACTTTGCTAATGTTTCACAATTCTGAAATTAGGGTTAATGATTTTTTGCTAGAATTGATGTTTGTTTTTTTCAGAATTGTGTTGCCAGTGATAGTTATCTTGAGTGTCGTGGGTATTGCTATGACATTATTACAGACAAGGTTTTCTATTGCGACTGAAGCGATCAAGCTTAATTTTAAAGCGTTAAATCCTGTCGAAGGTGTGAAAAAAATATTCAGTATGCGAACTCTTAAAGAATTCGTAAAATCCATATGCTATTTAGTTGTATTTACACTGGTTTGCTACTTTTTAGTCAAAAATGATTTGAAGAAAGTATTGTCTGTTGTTCATGCCGGATTACATGAGCTCGTTTTTTTATGGGTATCTTTAGCATTTAAATCTGTAATGGTGTTTATAACTTTTTCATTGGTTATTTTGATTGCTGATTTTATTGTTGAATATTTTTTACATTTTAAAGATCTCAAAATGGATAAGCATGAGGTTAAACGAGAGCGAAAAGAAAATGATGGTAACCCAGAAATAAAAGGAGCAAGGCGAAGAATTCATCATGAAATTCTCTCAGGGGAAGAAATGTCAGCAATCAGAAATTCAGAAGTTGTCATGGCAAACCCAACTCATATCGCGATAGCCATCTATTTTAATCCAGAAGTCGCAATGTTGCCTTTTATTGCACTCCGTACTACTCATCAAAAAGCTAAAGCAGCAATAGCCTATGCTGAAAAGATCGGTGTTCCAGTCGTTCGAGATATTCCTCTGACCAGGCGAATTTATAAATCTTATCGACAATATAGTTTTATTTCTCTTGATGATGATGTTCTTATGAAAATTATGAATATTCTGATTTGGTTACGTCAGGTAGAAGTGGCTGGCATGGATATCTCACAAGAAACTGAAAATGAATTTACAGAAAACGATACAGGAGTGCAGTAGATAAAATTAGTCAGGATAGTGTAATGGATAAAAATAACTAGAACAGTGCGTTTTTTTTGTATTAATCATGTGAGGTAGTCAGTATGATTTTTTGTGTTCTTTACTGTCTGCATTCGAGTTAGTGAAATGTATTTCTGGAATTCTAAGTAAATAGTGTAAGAGGTAAGAATGAATAATGAAAAAATGCATGATATATCATGCGATATGGAAGAGCATTTTAATGATGATAATGAAATTGAACTTTATTCAGAAAATTTAATTGAAGCGATTCAGAACGGTGCGACTCTTAAAGATGTGAATGGCGTTTCCAATGAAACAATGAATGATGTCTATAAACTTGCTTATGATTTTTACCATCATGGTAAACTTAATGATGCAGAGTCGCTTTTCAGATTTCTTTGTATCTATGATTTTTATAATCCCGAATATGCAATGGGATTAGCGGCAGTTTATCAACTGAAAAAGGATTATCAAAAGGCCATTGATTTTTATGCATTAGCCTATTCGTTATCAAATAACGATTATCGACCTATGTTTTATGCAGGACAGTGTAATTTAATGCAGCGTCGTGCTGTACAGGCTCGTAAGTGCTTTGAAATTGTTGTTAACAAATGCAGTGATGAAACATTAAATCAGCGCGCCAGTACTTATCTCTTAGCGCTTGATGAGATAAATAGTGAAGAGATGGACAATAAATCACCAGAAGAAACAAATGAGGATATATAAATGAATATACATATTGATTCTTTGGATTGTATTGAAAATCGCCATCTTCTGAGTAATGTTGATCAACAACAATTAAAAAAACAGAGCGATCAGGCTAAACGCTTTGCTAATGGTGCGATAAAAGACCATCCACAATTAGATCTCGTCAAAGATGCTTTACAAGTCATACAACCAAAGCAACTTATGAGTGTACTTGAACATACTCGTAATGCGATAAATGGGCAGGGAGGGCGCATTGATTTAGTCCATCAAGATATGCCTTTACTGGTTAATCCAAATGATGAACCTGGCAGTTCTACGCTATGTACATCAGCTAGAATAATCGAATTGCAAGGGAAAATAGGTCAATTATCTACAGGTGCTTCGCTACAGGAACAGATTTCAAAACTTAAAAGCTATAATGCAACGATGGCCGGTGCTGAAAGCACCTATTCTGAGCTGGCAATTTCGCTGGAAACACAAGGTATGGAATGGGCTAATAACTCAGATGCTCTTCATACCGCTCAGAAAGAATCTAACAGGTTGGAAAATGATTCCAAAATGGCAGCATCTGATCTACAAAATGCTCAAGCCAAATTGGCTATGCTAGAAGCTGAAGCCGATAAACAATACCCAGTTTCTGCTGAATTAGCCCAAGAAATTAATGAGGCAAAAAAAACGGTTCTTATTGCTCAGGCTGCAGCTAATAAAGCTGAATTGGTATTTCATCAGCATACAGAAAATGTCTTAAACCCCGCTATCAAAGCTGAGTATACGTCAAGAGTTGCATTGAACAATACGCTAGAAAAGTCTCGCTCTCTTATAAACTCAATAGCACAAAATCAACATGCAGTGATAGAAAATCAGCGTAAGCAGAATAATGAAAAATCAAAAAGTTTACTTTTTCTTATTGCGTTAATGTCCAAGCTTATTGATATGAGTACCAGCAATGATCTTGAAGCTGCAGCTGAGCTTAAAAGTAAGTTATCAGAGGCCGCAGCTAAAGACGCAGCAAAAAAAGCACAGGAATATGAAGATAGTGTTCGTAAATCAGAAGAAATGCAAAAAGTGATGGGGTGCATTGGCAAAGTTTTAGGTTGGGTTATTACTGCTGTTAGTTTTGCTGCTGCTGCATTTACTGGTGGTGCTTCACTGGCATTTGCTGCAATAGGCCTGGCTTTAACTGTTGGTGATGAGATTAATCAGGCTGTTAATGGTTTTTCTTTTCTTTCTGAGGCCCTAAAACCGTTGATGGAAACAATTTTACAGCCCTTAATGGAGTTACTTAGTAAGGTTTATACTCAAGTTCTTGAAGCTTTTGGTCTTGATAAATCGACTGCTGAGATGATTGGTCAAATAATAGGAGCTATTGCGGCTGCCATTATCATGGTTGCTGCTGTCGCTTTCGCGGGTAATATGGCGGGTAAGCTTTCAGACGCAGTGATGAAAAAATTAGGCTCTAAAGTCATGGATAAAGTCTTTAATAATGCCATGGGAGACTTGATTAAGCGTATGGGGCAAGGATTTGGACGCTCTTTTAGTATGCAGGAAAAGAGCATGGCACGTGTGACTAATTATACTGATAAAGGGCTCACCGGGGTCTCTGCAGCTAATAATGTGATACAGACAACAGGAAATATCATTACTGCGGATATGAAAGTTGATGCGGCAAAAATTAAAGCCCAGCTTCTGGAAACTGCTGCGGTACAGAATCTTCTAAATGAAATGTTTAATCATATCGTTGAAGTCGCTAAATCCCGTATAGATTCTACAAGTGAAATAGTTAAGAATATTTCACTAATTGCTGATAGTAGAATGCAGGCAGGGAAATATATAACAAGAAGGATGAGTGTTGTAGCCGGGTAAACTTCCATTCTATATCAATAAAGGAATATTCATTATGAATAATATAACTATGTTAGATAGTAATCTCTATGCTATTAAACCGGCACATGCAGGGCCATCCGGAAAAATAACTAACGGGAATGATATTGGGAAATCGAATAATGATATTGCCCAAGAGTTTTCAGCGCTAGCTATTCAGCCTGGAATGATAACATCTCTTATTCACGGGCAAAGTTTGATGGTACAGTTGGATACTCGGCCAACTCTTTCTGCCCCTCCGGCACGACAAGAAAAAATAAATGCAGAACAAGCCCAGAAACTAATGAAATTAACTACTGCTATGGATGGTAGTGATATTAATAAACTGGAACGTGCTGCTGCTTCTGCTGCAACGTTGTTTAATACACAACCTGGTTTATTACAGACGTTAAATCAGACAAATAATGCAAATAAATCACTGCAAACCAGTACCTCTTCGTTAAATTCAGCAATTCCTGCTGTTAGTACTAAACAAGTCGTTGAGGGGGGAACCGATATTACCTCCGTTGATGCTACAGGCCACCAGTTTATCAATGTCATGGGTGATTTAAAAATGATGGCGCTGAATAATCAGCTCATTCAAACGCTGACGAAGCAAGAAGCTGAGTCAGCTAAGTCTTCCGCACAATCTAGCCTGCGAACTGTTGAAGCGGCTAATCGTGCAGGAAACAAGGGTATTGAAGCCGAGAAGCAGCGTATGACAGGTGCTATTACTTCTGGGGCTGCCGGTATTGTTGGGCAAGGAGTGACCGCTACAAGGACGATGAAGGCCTTGAATAATGAATCAAAATCTATAAACAATAATCTTTCTAAAGCTATTACAATTGAAAGAAAACAAGGAACGCATCAAGCAGCGACAACTGGTGCAGCGGATAACCTACTGCATAAGGGGCAAACATTAAATGAATCAGCTTCTGGTCTTATTGGGGCTGGAGTGCCGCTGAGTACGGGTTTAAGTGGTACCGCCCGTAACCAGCATAATCAAGTGCAGATCAAGACTAACCATACACGTGCTGGCTCTGACTATGGCAACACGATTGTTCATTCTGGCCAAAAAATGGTCGAAGGTGGATTTAATGTTAGTGCCGCGGGAGAGACTAAAGAAGCCGAAATGGCCCGTGCCGATCAAACAGTAAATAACGAAATTGCAAATACCCATCAGCAAACATCGCGAAAGGCTGCAGAAACTAAATCAGCTTTAAATCAATTCTTCGAAAATACGCTGAGTAACAATAATAGTGCTGCATCATCTGTCGCAGATCGTATGCGTTAATCTCCAACTATTAAGCCAGATTAATGTCTGGCTTTGTACCATAAGGAGTGTTAAATGAATCCTGAACTAAACAATGCACACCGAAACTCAATGCCGTTACCAGATATTATAACCAGCCATGTAGCATCATTACCTGATGTAGTTACAGTGCATAATGATCTATCGTCATTAGAGGGAGCCTCGGCACTGAATGATCATACATCCCTTTCTAAAAATGAAATCAATAAATTATGTAACGATGTAGTTGGAGAACTATTAAGATATGATACTGATCGCATCAATAAAATAGCTGATTTATTTGACAGGAGTGGCTGGAAAAATATTAGGCCCGGAAATCCTGACCATGATATACAAAGTATGATAGATAATCTTTCTGCTATACAGAGCTATATTATTAAGGGAAGCAATAATGCTGATTATATGAAAGGTCTATTTTATGCGCGCAGTGAACAGTTAAGCCGTATTCATGATAAAATACGTAATCAGTTACTGTATCAAAAATACTCAGTAGCACAATTACAACCAATGATGAATCGAGGTCAAGCCCAACAAAGCGATGAAGCTAGCTATTCTCAGCAGCAGAGAGGGGATAATAGAGGAGGTGAGCAGATAACTACGGGAACCAGCTATTCTGAGATTTGGCGTAGGCTTGCCATGGCTATTGGGGAGATAAAAACAGATTATGTCGATTTCTATGCTGACCTGATGCAAAGTTATACAGAAATGTATGAATCTTTTAATGAAAACGTTCAAAAAGCATCAGCAAATGCAGTAACAGCAGGAGATGATGGCAATAATGTGACATTTGACAAAGACATCATGCAGGCAGGATATGATTCTTTCCAGAAGGATGTCGACAAGCTGAATAAAGAGCTTGGCAGTGTTAAGGGCTGGAGCAGTATGACCAATGACTCCAAAATTAGCATGAAGACAACGCTTGAGCCTGCCTTTAAAATTGATGACGCTGGAAATATTACATTCAATATGGATCAATATAATTCTGTATCAGGTACTTATCCCGCGGGTATAAATAATAGTAAGGTCTCAACAGCTAGCTACCAAGCCTGGCTGGCAAGCTTTAATGCTGCTGGGAATGCTTTTCAGAGTAATATGCAGTCATTTGCCCAAAGATATAGCCAGGCTAATAATACATTCGATAACATTAATAAAGTATTGAGTGGGGCTATAAGTGCTTTAGGTGATAGTGCCAGGGATGTGCTTAAATCGTTGAGCTAGTGAGTTATTACACTGTATAGAAATACATTCACCCTCATTTTATCATTTATTATGCAAATGTTTTTATAGTAATTATCCAATTGATAATATAAAGGGTTATTTAGAGTCGGTAACTAACCAAAGAGGAATCTATGTACAATAGTATAAGTTCTGAAAATATATCAAATACACAGATTCTGGCACATGCACAATCATATCATCAACCACTCGCGGGCAATACTAATGGTCAAACTGGGGGAAATGATTTTTTATCTCCTGGCCTCAGTCACACAGATACGACGAGCATCCAAAATCATTGTTGTTGCACTCTGCCTGCAAACCGATTATTACTTGATAATATAAAAAATATTTCTGGTAACCATCCCGAGAATCTAATAATTAATAATACAGTAGCCAGGCCACTGACTTCACTCAATCAGTGTGATGTCGCTCCCAGAAGATTGAATCTATCAACGACTTTCACGGATCTAAATAACAGCGATCCTCTTCAGGCTTTTATCTTAAATCCTGCCGTTGGGGGGAAGGGGAGTGATTTATTTGAGGCTATAGCATGTAAAGATCTTCCAGACTCAATCCGCAATTTAGAATTAGATTGGAAAAATAAACAAATTAGAAACATACTGGGCATTCTGTCCAGAGAGCTTCATTCTGAAGACCGGGAAAGATTTTATAAAATCTGTAGCGGTTTTAAAGCAGTAGAAGATGATTATAAAATGGAGGGTATTGTTGCTCGTGATCTCTCTTTTCTATTGAATAAATACGGCAAGCAGGCACTTTACCGGCAAGTCGAACTTTTTACTGAGTGCTGCCGAAAAACATGGTATTACCATACACCAGGGCATCTGGGGAATACTGGTGATGATGATATTTTTTCCCCTGGGGCTGAAGCTTGTTATGTAATTATATATAAATTAATTAATGAACTAACGAACCCTAAGCAAGAATGGGCGGGAATTGTCTGTGATGGGTTATACTTTAAGGATACATGTAGCGCTTTAGGTGCGACTATAAAAATAGATCCTAATACACAACTCTCTGTAGCATCCCTTAATAATACATTCGAAAGGATTTTTCCAAAAACAGAAAATGTATTATTGCATTCTTTTGAAAATGATGATGCTGTAAGTATTTCTTCTTCTGGGGGGATACTGAAAAATATTATGAATATATTTTGCTGTAATGTGTAATGATGATTATGAAAAGACACAATGTTAATATGGCTGTGCATGATATCGTACGTCATATAAATTGATTATGTTTATGCCTTTCAGGAGGTGATGTTCATATATCATATGAAATATGTTAATTTAATCTCCGAGCTGGGTTTTTATATTTAATACCATCGTATGGTATGGTTTAAAAATATCTAAAATCAATCATTAATGACTGGCAGGAGCATGTTATCATGCAAAATGGCATATATTCTGGTAGTATATCAAGCAGTTCAGTAGAAACTGACTACTGTAATAACTCATATGCTGAAGAACACTATAATAATTTAATAGCAGGTTTTGTCCGTAATATCATGGGGGGTAATTCTGTACCTGTTTCCAGTAGTATGGCTGGAGCAATATCAATAGCGAGCACCAGCCATACGCAATTGGTTCCGTTCAAGCTGACTTTAGGGAAGATTATTGGGAATTCGGATGATGAGGATCCTTATCAGGGTTTTGTTATGAATCCATACAATAGAGCTAAAGCAGAAGGACTTTATGTTGCTATAGCCTGTAAGGATCTACCCATTTATTTTCGAGAATTGCAATTTGATTGGCGTTCAGCACAAGTACAGAATTTGCTTGGTATGCTTTGCAAAGATATTCTTCCTGAGGATAAAAAAAAATTTAATAAGATTTGTCTGGCATTTAAAAAGTCAACCGATAACAGATATGAACAGATGGCTTTTACATCAGATATATCGTACTTATTGCATAAGTATGGAAGAAAGGCGCTTTATAGACACGTGGAAGCTTATACAGAGTGTTGTCGTAAAGCATGGCATCACTATAACCAGGGAGAAGTGAAAAAACCAGACGATAGAGATATATTCACCGCTGACGCGGAAAAATGTTATAAAAAACTGTTTCACCCTATTAATGAGTTAACGAAACCTAAGCAGGAGTGGATGGAAATAATCGCTAATGGTATTTATTTTAGAGATTATTGCTCCGGATTGGCTGCGGCAATTAAAATTCGAACAAATCCATTACGACCAGCGTTACCAGTAACTGAGAAGTTTGACAATATTTTTTATAATGTAATTCACGATCCTGAACCTTCATATCAAGCAGGTGAAAATATTAATAGGACAAATGTGCAGTCTGTTTTGCAAAATCTTGTTAATGTATTTACCACAGTACGAAAAAACAAATAAAATATATGCGGGATAAAAATGTCAACTATAATGTCAGCTAATAGAAACAATGTTTCTACTCTTTTAAATAGACCTCTGGCTATCAACAAACAAAGCAAGACCTCATCGAGTCATTTTTCTTCTTCAATTGATAATGTCGATACACTCAATGCAGCAAATGAGTTCAAGAAATTATCCGGGCAGACCAGTATTGCATATAACCTTTTTAATAGTATGGCAGCGGAAGGGCTACCTGATTCGGTTAGGTCTACTGGACAAGGCTGGGAAGCTGAAGCAGTGAAGGGGTTATTGGGCATTATCTATAAAGATGCTAAACCAGAAGATCAAGATAAGTTTGATCGAGTCTTTCGGGAGTTTGAAAAAGTACATACGCATTTTGAAAATGATAATAAAGTGGCCAAAGAACTGAGTTATCTCTTTGCTAAATATGGCAAAGCTGCTTTTGAAAAACATGTCTCCGATTATATACAGCATTGTCGTATCGCCTGGAGTTATCATCACAATGTGCATGAAGCTTCTGTCACTGATGATGATATTTTTACCCCCAGTGCAATGGCATGCATGGAGGTTATTGATAAACAAATTAAAGAGCTAACTGAGTCCGGGCAAACATGGACGTCTCTTATATGCTCTGGAACGTATTTTAAAGACAGTTGTGCAGCATTATCAAAGACATTAAGGTTTCATGACTATGTTGCCAAATCCCCCCTTGCAGGCCCGACATTGCCGGATAATCTCCAGAGTGGAACGCCAGACTTATCTGGAAGCGATATGCCACGTTCGAAGACGACTGAGATATTTCCACCGGCAGGTAGTGGGCAGGCTCCTGTCATCATAAATAATACTGCTTATGGTGGTAATGGTAACTCGATGGTAACTGGTCAGTCTGGTGAGCCTCATGCCGCATCCCTCATGGACTACGGTATTGCTTTGTTAAACACCTCAGCCGAGCAATTAACGCCAGAGCAGAGAACCCAGCTATCCAAGCAGTTTATGGATCTGCTCTGGGGACGAATTCAAAATGGTGGGCAGGATAAATTTTCTGAGTATATTATGAATGTTGAACCTCTACAGGCATATACGCATAAATTAGAACCAATTGTTGCAATGCAGGCTGGTGAGTCATTCATATCATTACCAGAGCCTCAATTTGCAACAGAACATACTGCTATTTCAAAACCATCAATGATGGATGGTCATTCACAGAGGGAAACTGTCAATCTTCTATCAGAGCGTGTGAGAATAGATTCACCTGCAAGAGCCGATGATACGAGTGTATTGAATAAAATTCAGTATAATCAGAGAATAAATACTGTGGATGGCTTTTTCTCTACACCGGACATATTAAATGATGGTGGGAAAACGTTACACAATGCGGCCAAAGATGTTGCCCGGGCTTTATCCGATTTGATTGATACTGATGGCCTCTTAACCAAGAATAATGCTCTATCTTCTGTACAGAGAGAGCAAGTTAATTTTGACAATCAATCGATTCAAGTTCCTGTAAGTAGCCGTGGAAAAGTGCAAGCGCTTGTTAAAAAGTTTGAACAACTGAATGCTCAACAGGGAGAAAATATTCAGCACTTCTCTAGTGGAAAATATTCAGAAACCACCAGGCGTTTCTCAGAAACGAAAATATCAGTACCAGCGTCTACCTCTGATGAAGGTGTTCAGCTACGGCGGAAAGTAAGCAGTAAAATTAAAACGGTAGCGCAACAAAAACCGCTATATACAACAAACAGAACAATCGATCCATTTAGTCGACATTCGGCACAAATACAGGAAAAAGTAAATCTTTCTGAGTCAACTAAAGATATTGATGAATTGCAAATAGTTGATAATTTGGTGACTGGTGTATGAACAACGAAGAAGCTTTATCTGTTATAAAGAATATCATTTTTGAAGTTAATGGTACGCCTGTTAATGATATAAACCCGAATGATAGCCTGATTACGAAACTTGCCATGGATTCTGTGGAGCTCATTGAGTTTCTTATTCGTTTGGAAGAATTTGGAGTAAAAATAAGTGAATCTCAATTAACAGATGCTTTAACTGTAGAGCGAATTTCACAGATGATTGTAAAATAAGAACACTTTAGACCTATGGACTAGGGAACGTATTTTTTAAAGAGCATGACCACTAAGAAAAGGATATCTATTATGCATGGTGTATTTACAGCGGGTTACAATAACAATCAAAACCTGATGAAACTGGGGACTCATTTAGTCAATGAGAGTATTAAAACAACTGATTCGATAGTTAATAAAATTAAAAGTGGTTTTCTTTCACTGCTAAAATCAGTATCAAATTCATTTAAGTGTCTGGTTAAATTGTTTTCTTTTTCAAAAGGATCAAACCATTTTAATCATGACCCAAAATCCAATATTCACTTCGAGTCAGTGCCATCAGTAGCGATTGAAGAAAAGGATACGAAAATATATGAAGATAACGTTTCTCGCACATCTCGGCAGGCAGAATTTCATAAGTTAAAGACAGAGATGCATGCTCAGTTAGGTGCTATGTTTAAGCAGCGCGCTCATGCTTAATCAAAATTAACACAACTGAAGGCCAATTAACGTTGGCCTTTTTAAAATAGTCACGAAATGGACGTGTAACACATCATGGACGTTATAATTCTTATCTTAACGATAGGTCTGTTAAAATGAGAAAATTATGCGTGAGTGTACATCTTTCTGAAACATCACCAAGCGCAACATGGGAGGTATGACTATGTCATTATTGCAATGGCAAAAACGATTTGAACAATATTTACAAGAACATTGGTGTCATGATGACAGTGCTCATGATATTGCTCATTTGCAGCGTGTCTGGAAGACCGCACAACACCTAATGAGCAACACGAATGCTAATGGTTTAGTTGTTATAGCTGCATGTTATTTTCATGATATTGTTAATTTACCTAAGGATAGCCCTAACCGTAAGCAGGCATCCAGTCTTGCTGCGGAAGAGGCTATACGTATTCTGGGCACCTTTTTCCCCGACTTCCCTGATGAATATTATGCAGACGTTGCTCATGCGGTTCGTGCGCACAGTTTTAGTGCTGGTATCGTGCCGGAAACACTGGAAGCAAAAATAGTCCAGGATGCAGATAGACTGGAGTCATTGGGGGCTATAGGTTTGGCTCGTGTATTTTATGTGTCCGGGGCACTTGGCAGGCCTCTGTTTGACAGTGCAGATCCTTTAGCTGAAAACAGAGCACTTGATGATAGCCTGTATGCTTTGGACCATTTCCAGAATAAACTTCTGAAGTTACCCGCGACGATGCAAACTGAAGCGGGTAAGTCCCTGGCTGAATATAATGCCCATTACTTGGTGCAGTTTATGGCTAAGTTATGTGCGGAATTATCAGGGGATTATTTAAGTACAGATGAAAAAGTACTCCAGCGATTCTCTTAGTATTGTAGCGGTGTTTAGCTTACTGGTGGGCATATGGCAGATGTACATAGCAAAGAAATACGAAGTAAAAATATGCGTGCTATCGCTACCAGGCATACTGCTATTGAAATCCAGCTGGCGAGACTTCTGACTGAATCAGGTATTCAATTTCATGATCAAGATACCTCACTTGCAGGCACGCCCGATTTTGTCATTGATGCTCAAAAGTGTATTATTTTTACACATGGGTGTTTTTGGCATCATCATGAGTGCCATCTGTTCAGAATGCCAAATACTCACCGGGAATTTTGGTTAAAAAAAATAGCCCAAAACGTGAATCGTGACCGAAGAAATATCAATATCTTGCTAGCCTCTGGCTGGAGAGTCTTAGTCGTTTGGGAGTGCGCTTTACGCGGTAAGAAAAAATTGACTGATCTGGCGTTAGTTGAACGTTTGGAAGAGTGGGTTTTCTCTGGTGTATGCCATGCCCAGATAGACACATCTGGCATACACCAAATAAAGTAACAGAAACTATGTATACCGCTATTCGGAAATCTGCACTGGGGTAGCTGAATTATTCATCGGGAACAAATATTTTCCTAGCGTCACCAGAACCACTGCAAAGATAATTATCCCTAATGCCAGCCACTCAGTAAGTGACAGGTTTTCACCACCGAACCCCGTACCTAATAAAACGGCAACAACCGGGTTAACATAGGCATAGCTGGTAGCAATTGCTGGCGAGACATTGCGAATGAGATACATATAAGCGCTGATTGCAATAATGGAACCAAAAACAATCAAATAGGCGACGGCTAACAAACCTGCAGTACTTGGCATCGAGGTCAGTTTTTCCCCTGTGAGTAGGGCTGCTATAAGGAGAACAAGACCGGCAGCGAGCATTTCAATAGCACCTGCCATCAATCCTTTTGGTAATTCAATTCGAGAACCATAAACAGACCCGAATGCCCAGCTAATGGAACCCATTAGGATCAGCAAGGCGCCCCAAGGGTTACCATTCAAATTGCCACCGCTATTAAGCAAGACAATGCCGGCAAGACCAATAGCGATCCCAAGCCATTCTAGTTTCCGAGTTTTAATACCAAAAAAGCGGCTAAAGCAAAGAGTGAATAATGGAACTGTGGCGACCATGACCGCCGCAATACCAGAGGGTACATGCTGATGTTCAGCAACAGTGACAAAACCATTACCAACTGCCAGTAATAAAACACCGATCAGAGCGGCATTTAACAGAGGGCGCAGTGGTGGCAATTTATGCCCTCTTAGCAACAGCACCGTCATTAAAATTATCCCGGCGCAGATGAATCTGATCCCTGCCATAAGTAGAGGTGGCCAGCTTTGTACACCAACCGCAATGGCGAAGTATGTGGAGCCCCAAATGATGTACAGAGTAAAAAGTGCCGCAATCAGGGGTAAAAATTGAGCAGAGCGCAGGTGCATACACCCTCGTGATGATTCATTTATTGCCAGTTAGTAAACGCTAAAAGGATAGAGATAGCGAGCATTTTAGTTGTTATTTTATTGTTAATTTATGTTGACAAAAGAGATCCGGCTTGCGTAACAGACTGCTTTAGATGGCTTTTAAGATGAGGTAAAAGTAAAGATATATCAGCGTAAATCGTGAATCCGTCATGCCACTGACAGGGCTGACAACAGAAACAGGATTGTTGCGCGAAGCGAACAAAAGCTTATATTTTCTGTCTTGCGACGAAAATTTTAAACAAAGGGTAAGAAAATATATTCTTCAGATGAGTTATGCCCTCTGTTCAGAATCGAGATTTCATTTAACATTTTGATTTTTAACATTTTAAACTAATTTTCTCTCATAAAATAAATGATAATAATTCTCATTTTAGTGAAAAATATCCTTGTGTTCAGGAAGAATAACGATAAGGTGAAGCTGTACTAGATTTTCTAGTGTAATGATTTCAATTGTTTCTTGTTATTGTATATTTGCCCGGCTTTACAGTCGGGTTTTTTTATACTCAGGTTTCGCCTGAACCACCATTTTTATGACTCTTTTTATGCAAAGATAGTGTGCTTTTGTTTCCCCAAATGTATCCAGTGATAGTGGATCTTAATGATACCAATAATGATTTTTACTTCTGTCCTTCATGAGGGCTGGCTTAACAAACAGGCAAGCTGATACCATGGCCAGGCAGGCTTATTATCCTGTTAAATCGTATCTGCATAGCAGGCACAACAGTGGGGAAAATATGAAAATTAATGATCGTGTAACGGTAAAGACGGATGGAGGCCCACGTCGTTCGGGGACCGTCATGGCTATCGAGCCGTTTAATGAAGGAACTATGTATCTGGTCTCACTTGAAGATTATCCGTTAGGCGTATGGTTCTTTAATGAAGAAGGGCACCCTGATGGTATTTTTGTTGAAAAGGGAGAGTAGTACGCTAAACAGAATCCCCCTTTCTTATGGGGGGAATTACCGTCATGCAGTACTTTTACGGACGACAGCCCTGCATTTTCAATGGCAGTAAATATTGTGGCTGTGATTTTCTTATTTTGAGTTTTCCGTCATCTATAAGAATATTTAACAGCTCTATTCGGAATGTAAATGCTATCCGGGAATGTATTCACTGTTGACAATAGTGTGACTAAGTGCTTAAACCCGTACCCGTACGATAGTTTTTTTGAAAGGGGGCATAACCTTTGTAAAAATGCTTATTTATTTTGCAAATAGTGAGTGAAAAATATACGGCATGGTTTTTTATGTTTTCACATATGGGTATGTGAAAAAACGCAAATGACAGCCATGACAAACATACTGCCCACTTCACCTTAACAGCATCTATTCACTACGCTTTGTTCAACTTAACTATTTTTTCATAGTTAGCATTAAATGATTCAGCGAATTGTATATTATTTATTATGGATTGTCTGAGTGATGACGAAGGGCAGTATGTTTGCTAAAAACCAGAGTTGAGATTAACAGAAATTGACAACGATACCATTAGTCACATTATCGGTCAGTCGTGTCACATGAAAAATAACCTTTTTATTATGCGTTTTTATTTTTCGTTTTATGTTTCCTTTATGGGAAGAAACTGTTTTAGGCTTAACTTTCATTTGTTCTGATATTTTCATTGTATCCTGTCCAGCCATCCATAGCTTGAGTATACTGTATTCTGTGCGGCTGAGGGTTAGCAGCGGTAGATTAATATCGGTAACGCATTGCATATTCCTTTTGAGGTAACCTTCCAGAATCCTGTCCAGGAACTCTGGTTTAATCGATTTTGAGCTGATTAATAAATTATTTTTTACTCGCAGGTAGGCTCCAAAACTTGCGTTAGCAATTGCCATAAAAACCAGAAAGAGGGTTTTTGCATGTAAGTTAATGGTATTTTTCATTTGATAACTGTGTTCTTCATTATGGATGAAGCAGTCTTCATTAATAAATACGACATGTGGTTCTAATGCCTGGCAGATATCTGCCAGTTCTGCTGCTGTTCTTGCAGTGGAAACATTATTGATATTTATTCCACGACTGACTAAGTAAGAGGTAAGCCCCAGCTTGGTATAACTACACGAGTCCATGATGACAGTTGACATAACAACCCCAATTCAATATTACTTATTATTGCTATAAACCAACACACTGTATTTTCTGAATGAAATTATAAATGTGAGTATGGTGTAATATACGATATACATCCTGTGGTGAAATTTACTCTTCGCCCTTACGTTTGATTAGTAAAAAGTGAAAACACTATTCTGTAAAGCAGATTGTGTTTTTTCAGGAGTTTTCGCAGCAAACACCTATCAAAAAAAGAGAAAACTTGCAGGGGGGACTTTAGATAAAATGATATTTATAAGTTACTTTTAAACGCCAATGAGTATTAAGTGGAACCTTTATGCGGGGTTTGATCATTTAAGGTGCCGGAAGTTCTCTCACTATATTGGCTAAAAGATCAAATACGGTACTGAATAAGTGTTCGACGAAAGGGGCAATCAACGGCATCATCGCCGCAAAAACCAGCATGCCAACGGCCAGCGTAACGGGAAAACCGATAACAAAAACAGACAGTTGTGGTGACATACGGTTTAGCATACCAAGCGCGATATTCAGGGTAAGCAACAGCGTTATCATGGGCAATGCGAGCATCAGACCATTAATAAAGATTAAACCAGCAGAGCGAGTCAGTGTCATAAAGGCCTGGCTATTGATTGCCATTTCACTGACGGGCAGAGTATGGAAAGTATCAACCAATAAAGAGATCAGCCACAGATGGCCATTGAATGTCAAAAATAGCAGTAATGCCAGCAAATCAAGAAACCTGGCCAGAACCGGCATATTCAGGCGACTGCCCGGGTCGAAGAAAGTCGCAAAGGAAAGTCCCATCTGGAGACCGACAATTTCACCCGCTGTACGTACTGCGGCGAAGGCGAACTGCATTGTAAAACCCAATGCAACACCGATTAATATTTGCAGCAGGGCTACCCAGAAACCACTGGCGGAGAAAATAGTGATCTGTGTTGCGGGCAGAGATGGGGTGATAATCACAGTAATGATAATTCCTAAAGCGACTTTGACGCGCTTAGGGATGCTACGCTCGCTGAGAATCGGTGCTGTCATTATTAAGGCCAGTACACGGAGTAGCGGCCAAAAGTAGTCATTTAACCAGGTTAGCCACTGGTTACTGTCTATCTGTATCATCCAATGATGTAGGGCAAATTAGTCAGTAGCGTACGCATATAATCAAGCAACAGATTTAGCATCCATGGTCCTGCAATAACGATGGTGGTAAATACAGCCAGAATTTTTGGAATAAATGACAGTGTCATTTCGTTTATTTGGGTTGCTGCCTGCAATAAACTGATGACGAGCCCACTGATTAATGCAACTAATAACAACGGTGCTGCCAGGGCCAGGGCAACGGTCATTGCTTCTGTGCCCATCATCATTACCGATTCTGGTGTCATGTTATTTCCCCCTAACTATAAAAACTTTGCGCTAAAGAGCCGACCAGCAGCTGCCAGCCATCCACCAGTACAAAAAGCATTAACTTAAACGGTAACGCAATGGTTGCCGGAGGCACCATCATCATGCCCAGAGACATAAGAACACTGGCGATAACCAGGTCGATAATTAAAAATGGAATAAATACAGTAAAACCTATCTGGAATGCGGTTTTTAATTCACTGGTGACATAGGCCGGTAACAGAATTCGCATTGGCACTGCTTCCGGGCCTTGCAAGGGGCCGGTATTAGCCAGTCGGGCAAAGAGCGCTAAGTCGGCTTCCCGCGTTTGCCGTAACATAAATTCACGCAGAGGTTGTGAACCGTTATCCAGCGCGGTTTCCAGACTGATTTTATCTTCACTGAAGGGTTTATAGGCGTCACTATAAATTTTATCAAACACGGGTGACATGATGAAAAAAGTGAGAAATAGCGACAGGCCGATTAGCACTTGGTTTGGTGGTGCGGATGGGGTACCTAATGCATTGCGGAGTAAACCAAATACGATGATTATCCGCGTGAAGCTGGTCATCATCAGTAAGATGGCTGGAATAAAAGTTAATGAGGTAATAAATACCAGTGTTTGTACCGGTAATGACCAGCTTTGACCACCATTTGCTAAGGGATGGCTAATCAGGCCGGGTAATTGGGCAAATGAAGCCGCAGGCATTATCAGGAGTAACAAAGTTAATGTGCGTATTAATCCCGATATCATTACGCTTTCCCATTCCGCTTTAGCAAGTTTTTCATCATATTCTGGAAGTCGGCACTGCTGTTTTTCGACGAAGGTGGCTCATTTAATGGCCCGGGGGGCAGGGTATGAAGGTGTGTTATTTGTGATGTGGTGACACCGAGAACTAATCGGGCATCCTCAATATCAACAATAACAACCCGTTCCCGTGGCCCCAGATTGACACTTGCCGAGACCTGCAAGGTTTTTTTACCGGAGGTATTAACGCCAGTAAAACCAAAGCGCCTGGCAATCCAGGCCACCAATAAAATCAATATGACGATCCCCCCCAGGGCGGCACTCACCGAAATTAACGGGGAGTCGGTATGAGTGGGAACGGAAGGCACAATTGACTGGGTTTTCATTTAACGGCTCAGGCGACGCATACGCTCTGAAGGTGTGATAATGTCAGTAATACGCACACCGTATTTGTCTGCCACCACCACGACTTCCCCTTGCGCGATTAAATACCCATTAATCAGTATATCCAGGGGTTCCCCTGCCAGGCCATCCAGGGCAACAACAGAACCCTGCGTCAGGCGTAACAGCTCTTTAATTGTCATACGGGTACGGCCTAGCTCTACAGTAAGCTTGACCGGAATATCCATGATCAAGTCAATATCTTGCAGGTTGCCGGCGACACTGCTGTCCTCCAGAGCACGAAAAACATTGTCAGTAGTGCTACTACTCTTACTGGCGACTTTTTGTTCGTTCAAAGCATCAGCCCACAGGTCGTCCGCTGATTCAGTGTGTTCATTGGACGGTTGATTAATGTCACTCATTTGGGCTGTTCCTCGTTCAGCGAATTCAATATCGGGTTGATCAAGTGTTCAACACGCAGGGCATACTGACCATTCATCGTACCGTACTGGCTTGTCAGTACGGGCACGCCATCCACATGCGCAATAATGCGTTCAGGTTTATCGATGGGTAACACATCACCGGGTTTCAGTTTGAGTATTTGCGATAAACGCAACGGGATGTCGGCAAAGTTGGCAATCAATTCCAGTTCGGAGTGTTGAACCTGACGTACAAGAGTATCCCGCCAACTCTGGTCTTCCTGACGGGAGTTTTCCAGCGGTGGATTAACCAACAGTTCCCGCAGGGGTTCAATCATGCTGAATGGCAGACAAATATTAAACTCACCAGTCAGATTACCAATTTCCACATGGAAAGGGGTATTGACCACAATGTCATTCGGTGAGGTTGTAATATTGGTGAACTTTACTTGCATTTCTGAACGGACATACTCGATATCCAGCGGATAAATCGCTTTCCATGCGTCACTGTAGGACTCCAGCGCCAGTTTCAGCATGCGGTTAATGACCCGCTGCTCCGTATGGGTAAACTCACGGCCTTCAACTTTTGTAGGAAAACGACCATCGCCACCAAATAAGTTATCGACAGCAATAAACACAAGGCTTGGGGAAAACACAAATAACCCCGTGCCACGCAGCGGCTTAAGATGGATCAGATTCAGGTTTGTTGGTACCGGAAGGTTACGGGCAAACTCCAGATACGGCTGGATACGAATCGCACCCACAGTGATATCCGGGCTGCGGCGCAGCAAGTTAAATAACCCCATGCGAAACTGACGAGCAAAACGTTCGTTAATAATTTCCAGGGCCTGTAGCCGCTCACGAATAACACGACGCTGTGTATTCGGATCATAGGGCCGAATATTGGAGTCGCTAACCGGCCCCGCCAGTGGTATTTCGTTGCTGTCGCTGTCGCCATTTAACAGCGCATCAATTTCGGCTTGGGAAAGAATACTGTCGCCCATAACGTTACCGCAAAATAAAGGCGGTATACAGCACGTCGCTGACTACCTGTGGATTGTTCCCAGCCACCAGTGGGGTTGCCAGAGTTGTTTTTATCGCATTAATCAATTTCAGTTTCCCGTCTTCGCTTGCCAGTACATTGGCATTTTGACGCGAAAATAGCAGTAATAAACGACTGCGAACTTCGGGTAAGAACTGGCTCAGGCGCTGGCGTGTTGCTTCATCTGGCAGCCGTAAAGTTACCCCAATATACAAAACACGATCAGCGTCTCCCAGATTGACGGTGAAAGTATCCAGCGCATAAAAAATGGGTGCGGCAGGGGGGAGTGGTTTCTGTACTTGTTCCCCTGAGGCCTCTTGTTGCAACCGCCAATAGCTATAGCCCGCGCTCGCGCAGGCAGCAAGGGTAATCAGAACCAATAACGGCATCCATATAGTGCGAAGGCGGCCTTTTTTTGACGCGGTATCAGTCATTGAACGCTTTATTCCTGTATCGTTACAGCTGTAACACAATTATCCCGTGTCTTGTGAGTGTCAAAGCCCGGAAAACACCTATTTATTGTCATTACCTCTGGCGTTTAATCAGTAATGCTGTCAGGCAAAGATATCCACTGAACCTTTACCTTGTGCCAGGTTCAGTAGTGTGTCACCGACAGCTAATGGAATATCTTCGTCATCCTGGGCATCAAGCGAGAACACGCCATTTTGTCGGGCGCCTTGCTGCTCATGCTCTCCAGTATGCTGTTGGTGCATGGAACCTTCGCCACCAACCTGGCTCTGACTTAGCTGTAGCCCACTTTCGTTCAGTGAGGTACGGAGCATCGGAATAGCGGCCTCAATCGCGGCACGAACATGATTATGGGGTGACATGATTTGCAGCTGCAGCTGATTATCATCAAGTTTTAAATTGATCTCCACCTTGCCTAGATGCTCAGGATGCAGGCGTAGTTCAGCCTGCTGCACGCCCTGACGGGTAAATAACACCACCTGCTGAGATAACTGTTGTTGCCACTCCTGGCTACCCAGCTGGGAATTCAGTATTGGTGTGGCAGGGGGCGCAATCGGCGTACCCGTGGATACAACAGGTGTACTGCTACTGAGTGCCGCACTGACCGACGGCGGTGTATGCCCCCCGGTGGAAAGATGGGCATCCCCAGCACGTGGACTTATTTTTTCATCGTTGTCTGAAATGCCTGCGGCACTGCTATTGGCAAGGGGGGGACTGGCATTGCTCACCTCATGGGATTGCACGGTGAGGGGAGCACCACCCGCTGCGGCTATATTCTGGGTATGGTTACTGGTAACGGCTTTACCCGTTAACGGTGTGGGCAATGCCTGAATGGGTTGTTGCTGTGGCAGCATAGCTAATAAGGCACTGATGGCTTGTAAATCAGTACCGCTGTCTGCATCACCATTATCCAGTGGGGTGAGATGCTCTTTTGTCCCACCATAATTGCTCTTCCCGACAGGGACCAGTAAGGCGGCCAGTGTTTCCTGAGGGGCTAAATGGGAGGAGGGATTAGTCAGTTCTGCAACCTGTTTTAAAAGAACGTCTCTTTTTACTGAGGTCTTGCCTGATGCTGCCTCAGGCAGCAGAACAGCCTTCCCCACATCAAGCGTCGTGCTTCCTTTAGCATGCTGTACCAGCAATGAAAAGTCCTCGACTGTTCCTTCACTGTCATTGGCCAGGGGGTCAGATGTGCCTGACTTATCTGCAGCCTTATGTTGAGATATTTGTGGCAGTGTTATCATTCGCCTTTCCTCAGAGTGGCTCGCTGGGCGTACTCATCCATTTGTTTCTGGTCAAGTCGGTTTTCGGCAAGCAAGGCTTGCGTCGTTTTTCTCTCTTGCAATGTTTGCCAGGCCTGGAGTTTTTTCTTTTTTTCACGCCAGACATTCAGGGCCTGTTCAACCTTATGATTCCATTGCATGAGCTGCTGGCGATGTTGCTCAATCGCTTTTTCCAGTGTCAGAATAAACTGCTGGTAGTTATGCCAGCGGGTATTGGCCATACCTTGAGACAGGCTACTGTTCAGGGCACTACGGTACTCGTCTTGATAGTTCATGAGCATGCCGAGTTGTTGTTCTGCTTGCTGATACCCCTGGCGCATATCCCCCAGCATGATGGCCGCCTTATCGACTTCTTTTGAAGCAAGCTCACTCAATGTATCCAGTGCGTTAGGCTGGGCCATACTGACCTCCTGTTAGGCCGTTGGGAAGAGGATATCGAGCGCCTGGCGAGACTCTTCCCAGCCTGCTCGTTCATTGATACCTTGCTGCAAGAAGGCCTCCAGTGCAGGCCACAGGGCAATAGCTTGATCCAGCGTGGGATCACTGCCTTTCGCATAAGCCCCGACACTCACCAAATCCCGATTTCGTTGATAACTGGAAAGCAGTTGTTTGAAGTGCCGGACCCGGGCGTAGTGCTGATCGCTAATCAGTGCCGTCATGGCACGGCTGATTGAGGCTTCAATATCAATCGCCGGGTAGTGCCCCGCTTCGGCTAACCGACGGGATAACACAATATGACCATCAAGAATTGCACGGGCAGAGTCGGCAATCGGATCTTGCTGGTCATCCCCCTCGGTCAGTACGGTATAAAAAGCGGTAATGGAGCCTCCGCCTTCAGTCCCATTACCCGCCCGTTCAACCAGTGCAGGCAATTTGGCAAAAACAGAAGGTGGATAGCCTTTCGTGGCAGGGGGCTCACCAATTGCCAGTGCTATTTCACGCTGCGCCATGGCATAACGTGTCAGAGAGTCCATGATCAGCAAAACATGCTGGCCACGATCACGAAAATCTTCCGCTATACGTGTGGCATAAGCCGCACCCTGCATACGTAATAATGGTGAGACATCCGCCGGTGCGGCAATCACTACTGAACGTGCACGCCCCTCACTCCCGAGGATATTCTCAATAAAGTCTTTAACTTCACGGCCTCGTTCACCAATCAAGCCCACGACAATCACATCGGCTTCCGTATAACGAGCCATCATGCCCAATAGCACACTTTTACCAACACCGGAGCCAGCAAAAAGCCCCATTCGCTGACCACGACCTACAGTCAGCAGGGCATTAATGGGTCGTACACCGACGTCCAGCACATGCTCAATGGGCGTTCGCTGTAATGGGTTAAAGGGCGTTGAGCCTAATGAACCCTGCATGCTGGTATCAGGGGCGGGAAGACTATCCAATGGACGACCACTGCCATCCAGTACCCGTCCCAATAAGCAAGGCCCCAAGGGCAATTGCTTCCCACTGGCTTTACCATTAATCATTGCCGCCCGGGCATAAACCCGGGCCCCGGGTAAGATCCCCTCAACCTCTTCCAGTGGCATAAGGAACAGTTTATGGCCATTAAAACCGACCACTTCACATTCGATATCCCGTTCCTGCTGTTCGATAATACAGATGGCTCCTAAAGGGAGCTGGAGCCCGGTGGCTTCCAGCACCAGTCCCGTAGCCCGAGTCAGGCGACCATACTGTCGCACAGCAGGCAACTGTGCCATTCGAGCTTCAAAAGTATCGAGGGTATCGAGCCAGCGAGTCAGTCGGGCTGTCATCACAGTACTCCAGGGGCAGCCAGACGGCATAATTCTTGCCAGCGTGTCGCGACGCTGGCATCCAGGTCCCCCTCATCCGCAGAGACTTTACACCCCCCCTGATGCAAGGAAGGATCTCCCCGTAACCGCCAGCCGTGCAGGCTTAAGGTGGCTCCCAGCACATCTTCAACACGTTGCAGGTCATCGGGATGAACCCGTAACTGAGGTTTGCCGCTGAATAATGGTTCCTGGGCCAGCAGTCCCTGAATTTGTTTAATCAAGGCGGTACTGTCGACAGCAGGAGCCTGGCCTATCACCTGACGCGCCGCTTCCAGTGCCATTTGCATCAGTCTGGAGGCGATAACGCTGTCCAGGGCATCCAGGGTATACTGGAACTCACTGAACAGCTGTTGCATTTGGGCCTGGACAGGTGCCTGCTGCTGCCTGGCTTCTGCCAGGCCTTGTTCCATACCTTGCTGGAATCCTGCTTTTCGTCCTTCTTCCAGCCCCTCTTTATGACCAGCGGCGAAACCAGCGCGTTCGCCTTGTTCATGGGCCTGAGCCTGAAGCAGAGCCAGGGCCTGGGTGGTCTCGGCTTCCGTATCGGGTTTGTGAGACTCAGCGGCAGGATCCTCACTAACTGGTTCAAGGTGCTCAAATTCCGGTGTCGGGAAGGCGAGATCATCCGGTATCCAGGGCTTCCAGGGTTGCGAATCAGACATAAGTGTCCTCGCTGGTGCCGATTACCATCTCGCCGGTTTCGGCCAGGCGGCGAACAATGAGCAAAATTGCTTTTTGTTCGTTTTCCACTTGGGACAAACGTACCGGCCCGCGATTGGCCAGGTCGTCCCGCAGAATATCGGCCGCACGCTGGGACATATTGCGCAGGAATTTTTCGCGCAATGGCGGTTCTGCCCCTTTTAGTGCCACCAGCAGCGATTCGGACTCCACTTCCTGCAGCAGGCGCTGAATACTGCGGTCGTCCACGCCAACCAGGTTTTCAAACAAGAACATTTCATCAATGATTTTCTGCGCCAGTTCGCCATCAAAGTCACGTACTGCGCTAATAACCGCTTCTTCTTGCTGGGTTTTCATCAAGTTAATAATTTCAGCGGCAGTTCTTACGCCACCCATTTTGCTGCGTTTAAGGTTTTGACCATCCAGCAAGCTGTTCAGCACTTCCGTCAGTTCCGCCAGTGCGGCTGGCTGTACACCGCCAAAGGTGGCAATACGCAGCATAATGTCGTTACGGGCTCGTTCATCAAAGAGAGCCAGGATATCCGCTGCCTGGTTGCGTTTTAAATGCACCAAAATAGTGGCAATAATCTGTGGGTGCTCATCACGAATAAGATCCGCCGCACTTTGTGGCTCCATGAAGTTCAGCGTTTCGATACCACTGGTGGTATCACGTGTCTCCAGGATATCTTCCAGCAGGCTGGATGCACGTTCTTCCCCAAGGGCTTTGATTAGCACAGAGCGCAGATATTCATTGGCATTGACACTTAATGCGGCAAACTGCTCTGCTTCCTGTTCAAATTCCGCCAGTACCTCAGTCAGAACTTTATTAGAAATTTGCTGAATATTGGCCATTGCAGTACTCAGGTGCTGCACCTCACGGGGATTAAGGTGTTTAAACACCTCTGCGGCCCGGTCTTCGCCAATGGTCATCAGTAAAATGGCGCTTTTCTCGGTTCCGTTCATGCTCATATCTCAGTACTCATCCATTGACGGATAACCAGTGCGACGACGCGAGGATCACTGTCGGACATATCGCGAACACGCTGGCTCATGATTTCTGCACTCAGGCGTTGATTCACTTTGCGCTGCTGCAATTGTTCGTCCCGGCTGAGGCTCACCGTAACCGCGGGTTCATCGTCTGCTTTACGGGCCTGTTGAGTATTGCTGGCCAGTTTAATCGTCTCCGCCCGCTGGAGCATGAGTGGGCGTATGACTTTACGCCATAACAGCCAGGCAACCAGTAGCACGATCAGCCAGCGACCCGCTGAGACTAATAAGTCGAAAAATGCGGCAGACTTCCAGAACGGTAAGCTGTCGAGCGTTTCATCCTCACTGGCGGTAAAGGGTGAATTCACCACGTTCAGGGTATCGCCCCGGGTCTGGGAGAAACCCATGGCTTCCCGTGTCAGGCTCTCAATCTGTTTTAACTGTTCATCGCTCAGTGGCGCAGGCTTCCCGTCAGCCAATGAGCGGTAATTGACCACCACAGCGACGGACAAACGCTGTACATCACCCACATTCAGGCGAGTATGACGTATCGTCTTGTCCAGCTCATAGTTGGTGGTTTCATCCCGCGAGTTATTGCTGCTCCCTGTCTGACTCGTGGTGCTTGCCGCTTGATTATTTCCCGTATTAGCTTGAGGGTTGGGTTGCCCGGGCGGCGTAATGGGGGCTGTATTGGCCGGGGCAGGCTGATTAGACAACGCACCAGGCACGCCACCGGGAAACTGCCCGTTAGACTGTTCACTTTGGTTTAACTGACGGGAGCGAATGGCGCTTTGTTCCGGCGTGCCATTAGGGTGATACTGTTCTTCAGTCTGCTCTTTGCTGGCAAAGTCTATCTGCGCAGTGACCTGGGCATGGACATTACCACTGCCGACAATAGGGACCAGAATGGATTCGATACGGTGCTGAAAACGACTTTCAACGTCAGTGGTATAATTTAACTGGCTGTCATTCAGCGCCCGTCCGGAGGTGTCTGACTTGGTGAGCAAATGCCCGCCCTGATCAACCAGCGTGACATTACCCGGGGGTAAACCGGCAACGGCGCTGGAAACCATATGCACAATCGCATTCACCTGGCCTTCATCCAGCGCCCGACCAGGCTCCAAATTTAAGGTTACTGAGGCGGAGGGGGCTTTTTGTTCCCGAACAAACAGGGTCGGTTTTGGCATGGCTAAATGGACTCGGGCCTGTTTAACTGGCCCCAGGGTTTCAATCGTTCTTGCCAGCTCCCCTTCCAATGCCCGTTGGTAATTCACTTGCTCGCTAAACTGGCTAATCCCAAATTTTTCTTTATCGAGTAATTCAAAGCCAACCGCGCCGCCTTTAGGCAACCCTTGCTGGGCGAGGCGCAAGCGTAAATCATAAACCTTATCGGCAGGTACCATGATGGCGGTACCGTTATCTGAATAGCGATAAGGAATATTCATTTGCGTGAGTTGCGTGACAATAGCCCCGCCATCCTGGTCCGCAAGGTTGTTATACAGCACCCGATAATCAGGGGTTTTGGCCCATAAAACCAGGGCGACAACAATGGCAACCGCAGCAGCCGAGGCGACAATAAGAGGGATCTTCGGGTTAGCGCGTAGGCGAGTTAACCACTCAGTTGCCTTATTTTGCGGCGTTTGTGCCTGTGTCGCGGCCGTCATTCAGCACCTCGTCGCGTAGTGGATACAGAGTCATTCGAATAAAGAGTGAACACAAAAGGCTCCCGGAGAACAAATACAACAAAAAATGCCAAAATATGGCAGGGTCATTATTTTCTTTTTAGGGAATTTCTATGGCTGAATTAGCCCGGTTTTTTAGGCCTATTTAGCGCCTTTACTCTGCGGGTAACATGCTAATCTGCCCCGGATGAATTTAAAGGGGAAACCAGATGGCCATCCAGGGTATTGAAGGCGTGTTGCAACAACTCAAAGCGACTGCTGCACTGGCACAACAAAATACACCACAGCCTGCCGCCAGCGGAGGCGTGAATTTTGCCGGTGAACTTCAGTCGGCACTTGGCCGGATCAGCGAAACAGCAAATGTGGCGAAAGCTCAGGCCGAGAAGTTTTCCCTTGGTGTCCCGGGTATTGGGCTTAATGACGTGATGGTTGACCTGCAAAAATCTTCAGTCTCTCTGGCTATGGGCGTTCAGGTGCGTAATAAACTGGTGAGCGCCTATCAAGAGATGATGAATATGCAGGTGTAGATTGTGACGTATCTGATACACAGATACTGACTGCATAGCGGCTTTAGCGGGGCACGTATGTAGCACAGAGCTGTTTATTTTTCGACCTGTGGTGGGCAGTGGCTCAGGGTGATTATCGGCCATCCATGGGTTATCAATGACTCGCAAGTATCACCCGCGTATGCCCAAAGGCCCCGCCATGGCAGTCTTTCCCTTACTGCATAAGGGCTAATCCAGCAAGAGTGTTCAAATCCTTCTGCCAATGAAGGGAATTCTCATGGTGAAAATGAGACAGTCCGGTGGTGGATGAAATATTACTGCTAGCGGTCTCTGCTCTTGTCACTCACGACGTTCTCCCCGATCCTCAAATGGCCAGAAATCATGCGCTTTACTGGGTTGCCGGCGAACGGGCCCATCCTCTGGTGACCCATTCATCTTTACGGATTATCTCCCCCCGTACCATGTCGCTTTTCTTCTCTGAGAAACACGGAGGCGTGCAGCCAGCCCGGCGTATTCATTCCCCTTTCTTATTTATCCCAATAAGATGGCCGTATCACTGAATTACTCTCACATTTCAGGGGGCCAGAATAGTCAGGCGTCAAGGTGTGGGCGTCTCTAAAAAAGAGAAGAGGGCGGCTGCTTTCCTGTCTTCATCCCTTCTGGTCCCGGGAGTGAACTGTTTTTTGATATTACGTGGGGTGGGTTTTCGTTATCAATACGCCTAATCTGTAGCGCTAAAAGTTGTCAGTTATGCCCAGTCGTATGACAATGTTTAATCCAGGTCATGAAAACGACGAATTTCCGAGACAACTGCTTAAAATTTCCAGGGATTTCCGTTAGCTTTTAACTATTCGCTGGAGTTCCGTTGCTAATTGCTGGAGTGAGACGCCCCATGAGCCCGCAAAAAATACTGGAAAAGAAAAAGGTTCAGCTAAGTCCCGAGCTACAACGTGCCGCGGATTTTATCTGCCAGTATCCCAGTGAAGCTATGACACTGTCCATGCGCACTTTTGCCACCCAAGTGGGGGTGAAGCCAGCCACTTTGTTACGGCTGGCACAACGCCTGGAATACACTGGGTGGGAAGCGTTTAAACAGGATTTTGTTCAAGGGTTGGGGCTAAACCCGGAGAGCCACCAAAGCCGGGCGAAAAAATTACTCAGCCACAATAGTGCCGCCAGCCTCTACCAGGCAATGTTTAATGCACATAATCAAAATCTGACGGATACCCGGCAGCAGAACCATCAGCAAATGAGCGCCGCCATTGAAGCCCTGTACCAGGCTGATCACGTTTATGTCTGTGGTTTTCGTGCCAGTTACCCTGTGGCTTATACCCTGTTTTACAGCTATCGTTTATTTGAAAAAGAAGTGTCGCTGATTGATGGTCAGGCGAGTAATTATGAGGTTTTTACCCGGGAGCTGACCACAAATGATGTGATTGTGATGATTGGTTTTTCCCCTTATTCACGGGAGTCACTGGATGTACTGGAAGCCTCGCGTCAGGCCGGGAGCAAAATCGTTGCGTTGACAGATTCGCCCCTTTCCCCCCTGGCTCGCTATGCTTCCCATACACTCTATTTTTCGTCCCAAAGCCCGTCCTTTTTTCCGTCAGTGGTTGCCGCCTGCGGCATGGCGGAATCATTGCTGGCACTGCTGGTAACCCGTTATGGGGAAACGGCAGTAAAACAGATAGCCAGTGCCGAACAGTTTTTCCTCTCCTGCGGTGCCTGGATGAAAGGAACGGACTAATGGGCCAGGATTAACGCTGAATTAAATAGCGCAGCGTCGGGCCATCTTGTTGAATATCCAGCACCTGATAACCGTGGTTTTTCGCATCAAGCGGAATATTATTAATTGACTGGGGGCAGTCACAAACCACTTCCAGAATTTGGCCCGGGGTGAGCTGGGTCATGGCTTCCAGTGTGGCTACTGCCGGGTAAGGGCAAGGCTCCCCCATCATGTCCAGCCGGTAGTCGGGGGTCATTGACGTCTTCATACGGTCTCCGTAACTGGGGTGCTAACGGCCCGTGACTGGCGGCGGAAAAAGCGTTTCTCCTGAGCCACAATAAGTATCAAGGCAACCAGCAATAATAAATAGGTGACCAGTAAGCCACCATAAGGGCCAAATGTCTTGAGTAAGTTAATTTTATCCCAGTCATTGACCAGGGTAGGGGCCAGGTCATCCCAAGTCAGTGCCAGTAAGGTGGAGCCAATAATATTACCGAGTCCGACCCACCAGTAATGGATTTGCCCTTCTACCGCCCGATACATCCAGCCCGTTTCACACCCACCGGCCAGCACAATACCAAAACCAAATAACAGCCCGCCAATGACGGCATTCGGCCCTGCCCACATAATTTTAGGAGTGGCGCCCATCTGGACATAGCTAAAAATACCAATAGCACTGACGGCCATGCCCAGCACAATTGCTTTAGCCATTTGCCCCCGCCCGGTAATCCATAAGTCACGAAACGCGGAAGTGAAGCAGATTTGCGCCCGTTCAATTAACAGGCCAAACCCGACACCAAACAGCATGGCCAGCCCCAGTTTAGGCTGATTGATGGCCGTCAGGAGCCCCCAGCCCAGCATGCCGATAAAAACCAGCATCCCGACACGGAAACGGCGGCGTGCCTGATCTGGCTTTTGTGTCAGGGCCGACGCGGATGAAACTTTTTGCAGTTTTACGCGGGGGCGAAAGAGGGGCAGTAGCGTGAAACGCGCCCCAAACCATGAGCCCAGTGCCGTGGCGATAGCAAAAAACCAGGCATGGAGAGAAAACTGAGGAATACCAGTAAAGAATGCCGCGAGATTGCACCCCATTGCCAGGCGGGCACCAAAGCCTGCAATGATACCGCCAGCCAGCGCCTGGACAATACGGATATTACTGTGTGGCATGCGCAGTTTGACATTGTTAGCCCACAGAGCGGCGGCAAAACAACCACCAAACATGCCGATAATCATCATGCCATCAATGCGGGTAAGCGGGCTGCCTTCCAGCTGCACCAGTTTAAAGTAGGTCCACTGTTCTGCATGAACACCGAACCCTTGTAAAATATGCCCACCCCAGCGTGTAAACTCCCCTGTAACGGCCCAAAAGGTGCCTGTTATACCAAAGTAGTAGGTGGCGAGAATACCGGCGGCAATCACTGCCGGTACCGGTTTCCAGAAAGTAATAAAATAGTGTTGTTTAAGCTGTTGCCAGTTCATTGTCTCCGCCTCTGAACTCAGAAGAACGGCACCTGGAGGAGGTGCGAAAGGTGACGAATTCTACCTCTTTTTGGCGGATATAACAGTAACCCTGATATAATCAGGGTCTGATTCGGGGGGAGGACACCCGTTGTGACTGGTCGGGCGGGCACTTTACTGGCACAATCACCACGTATGACTCGAGAATAAGAGAGTGGGAATGAAACAAGGTCTACTAATAACCGGCTTATTACTGCTGGTGGGGTGTACGGGTATCACAGAGTATGCCGATGTGATCCCCCATCCTGCGCCGGCTGATGTGGCGGGGTACTGGCAATCCGTTGGCCCGCAGTCTGAGCTGGTGAGCCCGGAAGCCCTGGCAACGCTGGTGGTGATGGCAGATGGTGAAACCCTCGACTGCCGCCAGTGGCAACGGGTTATTGCCGTCCCCGGTAAGTTAACCCGTAAACGTCAGGATGAGGGCTGGCTTAATATCACTGAACAACAGGATATTTATCCCCTTGCCCTGAACAATAATCAGCTAGCCTATGGGGGTATGACGCTCCAGCGCGTCAGCAAACTCACCCCTGAGTGTGCCCTGGCCCTTGAACAGGCGACAGAAGCGCAACGCACCCCTTGAACGGGTAAAGAGGGATAACATGTGGCGGCCCCCTTTATGCGCTTTGCTGAAATTCAGCAAGTGGCCAGCAACGGGTAACCCATTGCTGCCCTCTTGCTGCTATATTGCTCCGCCTGGCGGCAGGGTGAATGACGCGGGGCCCGGCCGCTAGGGATCACTTTTTACGGTTGGGGTGGCATCCGGTGCATTGGCGGGCAACAGTAGCATGCCTGCCAGCCGGCCATATGCCTGATTCACGGACTGTTGCTGATTCCCCTGGTGAATCATCACCTTCAGTGTATCCATGCGTTCCAGTAATAGTCGCTTAACTTCCGCTTCATTCGCCAGCAACTGGCGTAAAATTTCACGCAGGCTGTCCGGGTGAGGGCAATCCGCAACGCTCCCCTCGCTGCCTGAAAGTGCCTCTACACGTTGAATATAGGCCAGTTCTTCACTGATCAAAGCTTCCCATTGCTGAGTTTGGGCCATGACCAGCATTTGATTACTGAGCTGCAGGACTTGCTGCCAGTCAGCCAGGGAAGAGGGGGTTGCTGTCATGGCTGATTATCCTGCATTAAGCCGGCGGAAGGATTAATCTGTCTCCACGCATCAGCAATATTCTCCAGAAGACGCTGTACTTCCGCGAGAGCCTCCTGGTCATTGCGCAGGTTGGCCTCCAGTAAACGGCGTCCCATATAGTCATACAGACTATCAAGGTTACCTGTGAGTTCGCTGTTCACCGAATGATCAAGCCCGGCTTGCAGGCCATTAGTGATGATATTAATCGCCTTGGTAATGGCCTGTCCTTTACCGGGAATATCCCCTTGTTCCATCAGGATGGACGCTTTTTTTAAGGCGCTAAGCGCCCCATCAAACAGCATAACCACTAACTGATAGGGCGATGCGCTAAGCACCGAACTTTCGAGTCCGACTTGGGCGTATGCATTGACTCCGGCGCGATTATACATCTGTGTATCCTTTTATGAGCTCATGGCGTCGAACTGCTTGGTCAAATAGTTACCCGTGTTAGTGAGTTGATTAACCAAGCCGTCGAGCTGGGTAAACTGCTTCTTATAGCGCTCGATGGTGCTATTAATGCTGATATTGGTGGTCTTAATGCGGTCATCAATATTTTTCAGTGTTTTATCAATGCCGTTGGTGGCACTTTTAATGGCACCATCATCCCCCAGAAAACCGGTTAACAATTTGTTGGTCACCACCCCAAAGCCGGTTTCTTTGCCGTCACCGGTAAAGAACGCGCTGACACTGGCTGGCTTTTCATTCAAATTCTTATCCAGTTTGGTATCATCAATAGTGAGCTTGCCCGTAACATCCTGGGTGATACCCAGGGAGGCGAGGTTGGCAATATCCCCCCCGACAGGTGCACTGAGCATGGAGCGCAGCTGGGTCTGAATACTGCGCAGGGTGCCGTCCCCGAGTAAGTCACCATTACTGCTGTTTTGTGTCGTACTGCCCTTATCCGCAGCGGTATATTTAGTCTGAGAATTAATGGTGGTCTGGAGCGAGTTGTAGGCATCCACGAAGGTTTTAATCGCACTTTTCATGGGGGCCGTGTCTTTCGCCACCTTCAGCTGCTCAGGCTTTCCTTCATTGGTTTGGGTCAAATTAAGCGTGACGCCTTCAGGGGCACCGGTAATGGTATTGCTACTGCGTCTAATCTCAATATCGTTGATTTTCAGTTCCGCATCTTTTGCGGCTACCGTTTCGCTCATTTTCCCGGCAATGGGATTCTTAGCGTCATACCCCAGTTGTGTATTCAGGTCACTGTCCCCGGTGACCTCAACACGCATGGCGTTGTTTTCCCCGGTATCCCGGGCGGTGAATGACAGATGAAAGGTGTTGTCATCGGCCTGGATAATACTGGCCGTCACACCGCCTTGCTGCTTGTTCACCGCATCCCGGATCGCCGTCAGCGAAGTCTGGTCATCGCCCAGTGTCACGCTCATTATTTTTTGCTTATCCCCGGAGCCCTGAGTAAAGACCAGGGTGCGGGGATTGTCCGCATCACTCTTCAGGGTGCTGAGTGCGTCCGTTTTACTGCCAAACTTGCCGGAAACCAGCGACTGGGCCTGGGCTAGCTGGGTCACTTCCACGCTGTAGTTACTGGCGTCTGCGCTGGCATCAATGGTCGCGGTAAACGCCGTATTGGTGCTGGTCACTTTGGTGGTGGCAATATTTTGCGCTTTTGACAGCGCCTCGGCAGCACTTTGCACTTTCTGCACCGAGCTTTGCACCACACTCCAGGCGGTGAGTTTGGCCTTGTAAGAGGTTTGCTGGCTGGTCAGGGGCGTGAGCCGCCCTTGTTCTGACTGGGTTAAATTATCCAGCAAATCACCGAGTTTCAGATTGGAGCCAACACCGAGCGCACTGACACTTGCCATACTGTTTTCCTTAAGCGAACGAAGACCAATGACAGAGTTATCGGCACCCGCACCCAGAAGTTTAATAAAAAATGCCGGCATTCAATGGGCAGGATAAGCGGGGTTTAGGGGGGTATTTTCAGTTTCAGGAAATTTAAAAAAAAGACTAAAGATCAGATTCAAGGGGTCGATAACGGTATCAACGGCGAGCAAGCCGTAGGCCAGCAGCCTGAAACTTAACTTATTATGAAGGATAATGAATTATGGCAGTGATTAATACTAACAGCTTGTCGCTGATGACCCAGAACAACCTGAATAAATCACAATCCTCTTTAGGAACCGCTATTGAGCGTCTCTCTTCTGGCCTGCGTATTAACAGCGCCAAAGACGATGCCGCTGGTCAGGCGATTGCCAACCGCTTTACGTCTAACATCAACGGCCTGAACGTTGCTTCCCGTAACGCGAACGACGGTATTTCCCTGGCACAGACCGCTGAAGGCGCACTGGGTGAGATCAACAACAACCTGCAGCGTGTGCGTGACCTGACCGTACAGGCACAGAACAGCTCCAACTCTGCGTCCGATATTGACTCCATCCAGTCTGAAGTTAACCAGCGTATGGAAGAGATTGACCGCGTTACTAAACAGACTGATTTTAACGGCATCAAAATTCTTGATAACCGTGCAGATGGCGCGAAAGCTTATAACTTCCAGGTTGGCTCTAAAGACAATGAGCAGATTGATATTAAGATCAATTCCAGTGCTGGCTGGAACCTGGCAGCGGCGGGTCAGACAAGCACCACATTAAATACCAACCAAGCTACACTGACATCTGCAACAAATGCATTTAATAGTGCGCAAGCGCCAACAAAAACAGTTGCAGAACAAGCAGCAGACAAGCTTTCTGGTGCAACTGATGAATATAAAGCTTATACCGATGCTGTTACGAATGAGACTGGCAAGACGGGTGACGCGGAGGCCACTGCAAAGGCTGATACAGCAAAAGCACTCAAAGCATTCCAGGATAAAGTAGGCTTTGATAATACCGCCGCTTTAGATTCAAAGGTCGCTGATTATTACAAAGCTGGTGCAACAGCTGAACAGAAAACGACTGCAGCAACAGCCCTGGCAGGGAAAATGTCGGGTGTTGCAGCGACCCAAGAAGATGCCGCGATCGCCGCAGCAAAAGCTGTGGACACAAAATCGGTGGTTAACGGTAAGTTACGTACTATTGCAGCCACCGGTTTTGACGTTCTGTCTGGCACTGTTGACGCCACCGGTACCACTAACGGCAGCCCACTGGCTAATATTGATGCCGCCCTGAAGTCTGTGGATGAGCAACGTAGCTCCCTGGGTGCATCTCAGAACCGTTTTGAGTCCACCATCTCTAACCTGAGCAACACCGTTAATAACCTGACCTCTGCTCGTAGCCGTATCCAGGACGCGGACTACGCGACCGAAGTGTCCAACATGTCCCGTGCGCAGATCCTGCAACAGGCTGGCACCTCTGTCCTGTCCCAGGCAAACCAGGTACCACAGTCCATGATGTCCCTGCTGCGTTAATTCTCCCGTAGCTGAGTCATTACGCCGATTGCTGTGCTCTGCATGGCAATCGGCTGCCCCACAGCCGATCCCGCCATCGGCACAGGTATCCACCGTCCTCGCACACTGATCCCTGTTCACTTCCCCGTTACTGTCAAAAATACCCGCTATTTGCCCCACTATTCCTGCGATTAAAACCCCGTCAGCAACGGATAATTATGCCGATAAATCAATTTACGCAGGGCTGTTTATGGTGAATGCACTCTATACCGCTGATGGTGTCATGGACAAACACTCCCTGTGGCAGCGTTATGTCCCCCTGGTACGCCATGAAGCATTGCGGTTACAGGTCCGTTTGCCCGCCAGTGTCGAACTTGATGACCTGTTACAAGCGGGGGGGATTGGTCTGCTTAATGCAGTAGATCGTTACGATGCATTACAAGGGACGGCCTTTACCACCTATGCGGTGCAGCGCATTCGTGGCGCCATGCTGGATGAACTACGCAGCCGTGACTGGGCACCACGCAGTGTCCGGCGTAATGCCCGGGAAGTGGCCAGGACGATTGGCCAGCTTGAGCAAGAACTGGGGCGGAATGCGACAGAAACTGAGGTAGCAACACGGCTCAATATTCCGCTGGAAAACTATCGCCAGATGTTACTCGACACCAATAATAGCCAACTCTTTTCGTATGACGAATGGCATGAAGAGTATGGGGATGGTATTGAGCTCATCACTGATCAGCACCAGCAGGAAAACCCGCTCCAGGCACTGCTGGACGGTAATCTGCGCCAGCGTGTGATGGACGCGATTGAAAAGTTACCGGAACGGGAACAGCAAGTCCTGACCCTGTACTACCAGGAAGAGCTGAACCTTAAAGAGATAGGAGCCGTACTGGATGTGGGGGAGTCAAGAGTCAGCCAGCTCCACAGCCAGGCGATTAAACGTTTGCGTAGCAAACTGGGTAAGTTATAGGCATACAGGATATTCTCAGTCGTTCGGGAAAAGCAAATGATACTGCAACCAGTAAAAAGACGGCCATTAAGCCGCTACCTAAAAGATTTTAAACATATGGCCACGCACTGTGCACACTGTCGTAAAATACTGGACAGAGTGACCCTGACGCGTGCCGGGGTGCTTGTCAATAAAGCGGGTATTGCCCGGCTTGATACCCAGATTGATGAAGCCGGCTGGCTGGCAGAAAAACCTTTATGGGCCGCCCTGTGCCGCTTTTGTGGCGATCTGTACAGCAAAGAGCAAGATAACTTTTTTGATATTATTGGATTCAAAACCTATCTGCTTGAACAGACGGAGATGAGCCATGGCACGATCCGTGAGTATGTGGTGCGTCTTCGCCGGTTAGGGAACCACCTGCGCGAGCATTACAGGCCACCACAAGATGCCCCTGAGGGGTTCTGTCTGGCAACACTGAGTGAATGGTTACCCAAAACCAGTAGCAATAACTACCTGATTGCGCTGCGCAAGTATGATCAGTTCCAGCAGCGGGAACAACGTTGCCGTCTGTAGCCCATCCCCGGGCATTAACATGGGCCATACCCCTTAAAGCCCAGAGGCCCGGTTTTATTTCGCCCCCTGTCAGCACCCCAGAATAATGTGCCGGCCTCTTGCAGGTAAACGTAACGGGATTAATGATTAAAACGTCGCGTTCGCCAAAGATTGCAAATAGACCCGGTCAGTGAGGGTTTTTTATCGGTGGGTGAATAATGGGGGAGGCTGAAATTTGTTAATCCGGGGAAAGGTAAAAGATACGCAATATCATAACGGCCAGAAAAATCGTTATAATCTCTCCATTCATGTGGTTATTTAATACATGGGCTGGCAACAGGTTGCCAGCCCGAAAAGATTTATTGCTTGTAAGCCTGCTTGATCTGCTTAACGGTATTACAAAACACCTCTGCCTGAGCGGTGTCTTCCATCTCAGCGATTTGTTTTTCCATTTTCAGTATTACACGTCCGGCATCGGCCTGACCCATAGCCAGCAGCATCTGCGTTAACAGTGCTTTCAGGCAAGAAATTTCACTCGCCAGCTGGCGGGTATTCTCTTCCGTGGAAAAATCAGGAGTACTCATTTACATTCCTCAATGCTTGGTGATTTCGCAACCTTTTGTGCGGCGGGATATTAAGGCGTTGGAGTATATCATGGCTCAGGTGAATTTATTGAGCCCGGATACAGATCAAAAATTCTGTTACCAATGTTAATTATACTATAGCCGTATTATGGAAAAATGTTTTGCTAATGTTGGTAGTATAGGAATCTATAATAAATGATTTAAGTACGGTTCAACTACCTTGAGAGATACTATAGCGGGTGTGCATGTGTGCAAGAACAGGAAGGGAGCCAGGTAAGCCGTTTATTTGAGCGGGCTGTTAGTTTTTTAAACAGACTGTTGCCATAAAGGGTGAGAAAACTCTTCATATTGTGTTCTTGGCTGCGCTTACGGCAAATTGAATTTGCCTCTTGTCTGAAAAGCGTTACTCTATGAATTGTTCTCATCAGTAACGTTATCCATTTTCTGGAGATTTATTCTTTGATCAACGTACTTCTTGTTGATGACCATGAGTTGGTGCGAGCAGGGATACGACGTATTCTGGAAGATATTAAAGGCATTAACGTAACGGGTGAAGTTAATTGCGGTGAAGACGCCATTAAATGGTGCCGTAATCAGTCTGTGGATGTGGTGTTAATGGACATGAACATGCCGGGGATCGGCGGGCTGGAAGCAACTCGTAAAATCTTACGTTATTCCCCCGATATCAAAGTCATTATGTTGACGATTTATACTGAAAATCCCTTACCAGCTAAAGTTATGCAAGCTGGGGCTGCTGGCTATCTGAGCAAAGGCGCGGCACCACAAGATATGGTTAATGCCATTCGTCTGGTTATGTCCGGGCAGCGTTATATTGCTTCAGATATCGCGCAACAAATGGCATTGAGCCAAATTGAACCGGACAAATCGGCTTCACCTTTTGCCTGCTTATCGGAGCGAGAGTTACAGATAATGCTAATGATAACCAAAGGGCAGAAGGTCAATGAAATTTCTGAACAGCTGAATTTGAGCCCGAAAACCGTTAACAGTTATCGTTATCGAATGTTCAGTAAACTTAACATTAATGGCGATGTCGAATTAACCCACCTGGCGATTCGTTACGGGCTATTTAATACGGAGACGTTATCCGGAAGTGAGTAATATTTTTGATTCCCATGCGTTTTTAAAGACGGTGACCAGCCAGCCGGGTGTCTACCGCATGTATGATGCCAGTGACACCGTTATCTATGTCGGGAAGGCAAAAGATCTAAAAAAACGGCTGGCCAGCTACTTCCGCAGTCATCTTGCCAGCCGTAAAACCGAAGCCCTGGTGGCGCAGATAGCACATATTGATGTTACCGTTACCCATACGGAGACGGAAGCACTGCTCCTTGAGCATAATTACATCAAGCTTTATCAGCCTCGCTATAATGTGCTGTTGCGGGATGACAAATCTTACCCCTTTATTTTTCTGAGTGCGGATACTCACCCCAGGCTGGCGATGCATCGCGGAGCTAAACATGCGCGTGGTGAATACTTTGGCCCGTTTCCTAATGGTTATGCGGTACGTGAAACGTTAGCGTTATTACAAAAAGTGTTCCCTGTGCGTCAGTGCGAAAACAGTGTCTATCGTAACCGTTCCCGCCCTTGCTTGCAGTACCAGATAGGCCGTTGTCTGGGGCCTTGTGTCAGCGGGCTGGTCAGTGAAGCAGACTATGCCCGACAAGTGGAGTATGTGCGTTTATTCTTATCGGGCAAGGATGACCAGGTACTGAACCTGCTTATTGAACGCATGGAACAAGCCAGTAGCCAGCTGGAATTTGAAGAAGCCGCGCGTATTCGTGACCAAATTCAGGCAGTACGGCGTGTTACCGAACAGCAGTTTGTTTCCAATAATGGCGATGATCTTGATGTGATTGGGGTGGCATTTGACGCCGGTATGGCTTGCATTCATGTACTGTTTATCCGGCAGGGTAAAGTCCTGGGGAGCCGTAGCTATTTTCCTAAAGTGCCATCAGGCACTGAGCTTGCCGAAGTCGTGGAAACCTTTGTTGGTCAGTTTTATTTGCAAGGCAGTGAGGTGCGTAGCTTACCCAGTGAGGTGCTGCTCGACTTTACCCTGAAAGATAAAACCATCCTGGCAGATACGCTGAGTGAATTCGCAGGCCGTAAAATTAACATCCAGAGTAAACCCCGGGGGCCACGCGCGCGTTACCTCAAACTGGCACGAACCAATGCGGCAACAGCACTGGTAACCCGGCTGGCGGAACAGTCGACCATTCATCAGCGCCTGAACGCCCTTGCAGAAGTGTTAAAACTACCGGCAATTGAACGCATGGAATGTTTTGATATTAGTCATACCATGGGGGAGCAAACCATTGCTTCCTGTGTGGTATTCGATGCCAATGGCCCATTACGGGCAGAGTATCGCCGCTATAATATTACGGGAATTACGCCGGGGGATGATTACGCGGCCATGGAACAGGTGCTGTCCCGGCGTTATGGTAAGGCGATAGAGGCGAGTAAAGTCCCTGATGTGATTATTATCGACGGGGGAAAAGGGCAATTAGGCCAGGCGAAGGCGGTATTTGACAAACTTGATGTGTCCTGGGACAAACATCACCCGTTACTGCTGGGGGTTGCTAAAGGCACGGATCGTAAAGCAGGGCTGGAAACGTTATTTTTGGAACCGACAGGTGAGGGGTTTGCTCTCCCCCCCGACTCACCCGCATTGCATGTGATCCAGCATATTCGCGATGATTCACACAATCACGCCATTTCCGGACACCGAAACAAGCGTGCCAAAGTGAAAAATACCAGTGCGTTGGAAACAATCGAAGGTATCGGCCCCAAACGACGTCAGATGCTGCTAAAATACATGGGCGGTTTGCAACCATTAAAGAATGCATCCGTCGAGGAAATAGCAAAAGTGCCGGGTATTTCACAAGCACTGGCAGAAAAGATCTACTACTCGTTGAAACATTAGGGTCTCTGTAGCAACATAGGGACAATTTACCACTTTCAGTAGAAAGCTACTTGGCGCTATGCAATTTAATATTCCTACACTGCTCACGCTATTCCGGGTCATTCTTATCCCATTTTTTGTTCTGGCGTTTTATCTGCCGTTCAGCTGGGCTCCTTTTCTTTGTGCGTTTATCTTCTGGCTGGCGGCGATTACCGACTGGTTTGACGGCTTTCTTGCCCGGCGATGGAATCAAAGCACGCGTTTTGGTGCATTCCTTGATCCCGTTGCTGACAAGGTGATGGTCGCTGTTGCCCTGGTGCTGGTGGCGGAACACTATCATGCCTGGTGGGTCACGTTGCCCGCGGCAACCATGATAGCCAGGGAGATCATCATTTCAGCCCTGCGTGAATGGATGGCTGAAATTGGTAAAAGAAGCAGTGTTGCTGTTTCCTGGGTTGGTAAAACAAAAACCATGGCGCAGATGCTGGCGCTGATTGGCATGCTGTGGCGCCCGAATATGTGGATTGAGTATGCCGGGATCGCATTATTCTTTATTGCCGCGGTACTCACTTTCTGGTCAATGTTTCAATATTTAGCCGCTGCAAGGAGCGATTTGCTCGAACAGTGATCTATCCGGCGCAAAAATCATCAAACGATTCGAAGAGTTAGAAAATTTCATTGACTCATTGCGCCAGATAAGTAGAATGCAACGCATCGAACGGCAGCACTGACGTTCAGAAGAGAATTAAAACAAGTGATTAGAAAAAACTCTTTAACTTGTAAAGTGCGGGAATAGCTCAGTTGGTAGAGCACGACCTTGCCAAGGTCGGGGTCGCGAGTTCGAGTCTCGTTTCCCGCTCCAAATTATTAAGCAGCAGGTTTCTGCTGTTAGCTGTAAAGGCTAAGAAATTGGCGCGTTAGCAAAGCGGTTATGTAGCGGATTGCAAATCCGTCTAGTCCGGTTCGACTCCGGAACGCGCCTCCAATTTTTCCCAAGCCCGGATGGTGGAATCGGTAGACACAAGGGATTTAAAATCCCTCGGCGTACGCGCTGTGCGAGTTCAAGTCTCGCTCCGGGCACCATGGGAAAATAAGAATAAAATCAATGATAAGCAGTGTCGTGTAAACCACCTTCGGGTGGTTTTTTATTGCCTGAAATTCCCCGCCTGCACATGGCCTGAACTTGCGGGCTGCATCCTGCCATTTTCTGCCGCCGCTCCTGAATATGTCATGGCCCACAGACAGCCAGAATACACTGGCTGTGATGGTTGTTGATGCCACGAATGAAAACCGAATTGCGACAGTCAGAGATAACACCACTGCAACTGGCCTGTAATGAATAACGTGTTAAGTTTGTGCCTGCTGTACGGCTTGCTCTCGTCGCGGAGCAAGCGGGGTATTCTGACGGTAACGTTATGTTATCGCCCCCGGTCAGTGAGGGTGCCATCGCGACTCAGCCAGATACCATCACTCAGATATACGTCACTCCCTGCATTATCAGGTGCGACGGCATCGTAGAGGGCAACCATGTCATCATCAGAGCGGCTGCTGAATACTGTCCATGCATCATAAAGCTCAAAGAATCGGTGTAAAACGAGGCTCAGTTCGTGTGTCAGCTCCTGGTCACTTTGCTCCGGTGGTTGATGAATCAAACAGATTTGCACATACTCGCGCCCGGCCCAGTCCTTCTCTACTAACGGTGATGTTGTCAGTTCATTTCCCAGGCGTAGTGCGGTCTCAACCAGACGTAGTTGCTCAGGGCATACTTTTATACGCTTATTATCTTCATCTGCGGTGGCGGTCATTAATCCCCACTGCGGTTCCGCACCAAGAATGCGTAAATAACTAACCTTATTACGGGTCACGATATAGCTTTCTTTACTGTTCAAACCACTTTTATTTGATTTGGATATTTCAAAAACACGGGCCATTATCCCGCCTCCTGTTCCTTCCATAAGTCTCTATGGCAGCATTCAATAATCTATAAATTTTTGTATGATAAAAATTTATTTATCACGGCTTATCACGATACCAATAAACACTATCACAGGAGCGTAACAGGACACATCAAAACTAATCGCAATAATACTGAGTCTGATAAGACACGGTTATAAAAATGAACCCGCGGGTTGGTATTAGTTTTCGGGAGCCAGGGCCTGGATGCCTTTTATTCTGAAGATCGTGCGTGATGCTCCAGGCTTTCATTGGGACAGGGATTCACTGTCCCTGGCTAAGGTGTTAACCCTGTGTCGATCCTGGCCGTATCGCCACCGGTGTTCAGCGAAGGGTAAAGTGGCTTTCAAACATTCTGAGAGCGGTTATTTACAGGCAATATGAGCCTGATCAACTGGCATAGAAATAATAGCGGAGGGTTATTTAACTGAACATCTTAAATCCTGATAATACGCTATTGGTATTGATGCCCGGGAACGCATTTCCTGGTGGGCAAGGATGTATGCAATCTGGTAAGAATTATGAGTGATACGGGGCCAGGTTCTTACCAAAAGGTGACCGGGACTAATGGCATGTGTCAGATATTATTATGCAGGCCTGACAACAGGAATAAGCTGATTAATTAAGTTTACTGCGGCGGGATGACTTTTTACGGCTCCCCGGGCGAGGGTGATGAAATTTAATGGTGATTGTGTGAACGAAAAGTTAATGTCAATAATTGTGGCGCTTGTCAGCGTGATTTTTATATTCTGGCTGGGGCACGCTATTGGCCTGAAATGGGCGCTGATGGGAACAATAGGATTCGGCCTTGGTTTCACCTTATCATTTAGTCGATTTGGTATTGTTTTTGGCTGGCGGGAGATGATTTCCCGCAGAAGCAGTTATTATGTTCGTATTCATTTATTAACAATTCTGATTGAGATACTGCTTTTCACCACACTATTATCATTCACCCATGCTATTTTTGGTGGGAAAATGGTCGGGAATATTATGGCGATAAGTGTCCCCTTTGTTGTGTGGGCTTTTGTGTTTGGTATTGGCATGCAGCTGGCAGGGGCCTGTGCTTCGGGAACGCTTTATTGTTGTGGTGAGGGGCGGCCGTTATTCTGGATTGTGCTGGTATTCTATGGTGTGGGCACATTAATCAGTAACGCTTTCAAACCTGAGTTGACCGCCATTTTTCCGGGCGTTGCGATTACAGCGAAAGATATTACAGGTAACTTATGGAGCGGCATGCTGCTCAATATTCTGCTGGTGGCAGCGTTGTATTTTTTATTCAGTTATCTGGAATTCAAGAAAACAGGGAATATCAGTCATATTTTTACCCGACGTCATGTGTTCTGGAAAGATGGGCGTTTTACCGTATTAACTGGCGGTATTCTTATTGCGGTACTTAATTCAACGGTAGTGGCATTACATGGCTCTGCCTGGACCGTTACAGGGGCTATTTATGAGTCAGCCCTTAGGGTCGCTTCACTGTTCGGGCTGTTTGGTGATGACCCAAGACTGGCAAAACCGCTCTTTCTTAACCCCATGGTAGGGATGTTTGTTGCGGGGTTGTTAGGGGCCGCGTTTTCCCGATATCTGACAGGCAAGCACCCGTCGTCCCCCGCATCAGCAGGAAGGATATGTGCCAGTGTGTTAGGTGGGTTACTGATGGGGCTTGGTGGCGCTTATGCGGCGTGTAATCTTGGGGGCTTTTTTGATGGCACCGCATCAGGGAGCCTGCATGGCTGGATTTGGATGGTCATGGCTTTAGGGGGTAGCGTTATCGGTATCCGTTTACGTCATGCCATTAACGTATAAAGGGGGCTCTGCACAGGCAACGTGCGGAAATGCGTTCTCAGGTTTTTCTTTCTCAGCATGTTCCACACTTTCGTTGTACTATAGGGCTACTATAATGATTTGCGTTACCGGCCACCTGTGTGGGCGGTGACGTGCTGTAACGCCAGGAGAAACCAATGATGACCCAGGGACCACTCAATGAAGATGAAATTGAATGGATTGATGAGGTATTAGCGAAGTATGGTACTCCGGATTCGGTAATTGATGCGGCAGAACTTGATGGCTTGTTGACCGCATTGCTGTCTGTCCGGGATACCCTGGACCCGGCAGAACTCTGGCCGGCCCTTTGGGGGGGGCGTGAGCTCCCACAGTGGGAAAACGAAGCCGAAAAAGTTCGTTTTGAAGGGCTGGTTTATCAGCATCAGAGCGATATTGCGGAGCGTCTGGCATTTTACCCGACGCAGTTTGAACCGCTGTTCGGCACAGATGAAGTGGACAACCGTGAAATCGTGCTGGTAGAAGAGTGGTGCTATGGTTATATGCGCGGTGTGATGCTAACGGGGAGTGCTGAATTACCCGAAAACCTCCGTCCGGCCCTGGCGGTTATTGCGTTACATGGCATTGAAGAGAATGTGGCGACAATAAACCAGATGTCCCCCGCAGCATTCCTGGACAGTATTGATCAGATAAAACCTTCTGTACTCAGCCTGTACCACTACTGGCAGCACCGTAATACCGGGAAAGTACTCCATTAATATAAAAAGGTTATTCTTCAGGCAGGTTTTTTGAGGGAAGATGATTCTGCAGGTGAATAAGCCTGCAGAATCAACAGCGATACGCGTTTAAGCTTGGGTATCGAGGGTGGCCAGTTCTTTATCAATAAGGTACAGGCCATCACCACTTTTGCCAACCAGGCTCAGTTTGTCCAGTACTGATTTAAACAGTTTTTCTTCTTCGTGCTGTTCGGCAACATACCATTGCAGGAAATTAAACGTCGGGTAATCCTGCGATGTCATTGCTGCATGAGCAAGTTCGTTAATTTGACGAGTAATTAACTGTTCATGTTCATAAGTTGCTGTAAATAAGGTATCTAATGAAGAGTATTCTTTATAAGGTGAAGGAATGGCATTAATCTGTGGCATATTTCCTGTGTCAGTCAAATACGCAAACAGACGCTGCATATGCGTCATTTCTTCTTGAGCGTGACGGCGCAGAAAAGCAGCCGCACCTTCAAAACTATGATAGCTGCACCAGGCGCTCATTTGTTGATACAACAGGGATGAAAAAAGCTCAAGGTTCATTTGCTCGTTCAGCTTTTCGATCATGTCCTTTTTTAACATGTGTCACTCCATAAATAAGATTCGGTAGATATTTAATACTCTAGATATCTATTTGCGGAAAAGCAAATAAAATGTTGCATTTATTAGTTAAATGATAATGATTGTTAATTTTATTTCTAGTTAAATAGTTGGTAATAATAATGATAATAAATCTTGTTATACCTTTTTTGATTAAATAACCGGAAGGGAAGCGCTGATATTCTTTAATATTAAAATAATAAAAATATTACGATTTAATTAAAGATAAATCCCGTGAAAGACACACTATTAATAATAAATGTGAGAAACACTAAAATGGTGTTTTATCCGCTGGCGTCCTGCTGATGGGCGAAGGGGGCGATACTGACACTTATCCGTGCGGATATCCTGCCCCGTTACGATACGCACTACCAGTTGCTAGTGACAACGGAATAAGGGGTTCCACTTGTACCGCGACATTGATAATCCAGTAGTACGTCATAATTCAGGCATTGAGGCCCACTGTAAACCGTGCAGGTCTTCGTCTCCCCGTAAGGTAGTGCCGTGGCATAGCCCCACTTCTGACATTGCTGTGCTGCAGTAGATTGCGTCAGGAAAGGATCTATTTCACCGCTGTTAAGAGGCAGCAGGCTATAGCCCAGACGAACGACTCCGGCGGTAGGGTCCGTGCTGACCACCTTAGGGTTTTTATTCAGGGTGCAACCCCCCACCAACAAAATAGCGATTAAAAGATAACGATGTTTCATCTTTATTGGTACCTCAACCAGAATGGCCACAGGTTAACACGTGGGGCCAATGAAGGAAGTATTCTTAGTGGAGTAATACTGTGTAAGATACTGTTTCGATTTAAAACACTGCATTAAGTGAAATTGATATTGTGAAATGCTGCCGCCTTCCTGAGCATTAAGGCCTGTGATCTGCGACAGCCTGGGCTCAATTGCAGGGATGAATGGCAAGGTTTCTTCCTGTGGGCGGTGTACAAGTCACTTCAATAACACCATGGAGTTCAGTATCATAATAGCGTTAGATACTGACAACAAATTCTGGAGAGTGCGATTATGACGCAACAACAAAATAAACCTGAACTGAGCGAACGACAAAAAGAAGAGATAGACCTGATGGCACTGAGCAGGGTGGAAGCCATGAATAGTGATGAGTATTTATGTCAGCGCATTGACCAGAAAGTCCAGTCAATGGAAGAAACCCTGAAAGACTATTTTCATCTGCGTTTTTCTTTTCATAAAAAAAATTCTTCAAATTAATTTAGCCGGTCGCCCGGGCCATCGTATTGGCCTGCGGGTACCTTATTGGTATCAGTATTATTTTATTTTTGCAGCGGTTCATTCGGTTGCTTCATCGTAAACAGGGCAGGTAAACTGCCTATGGTATTAAACAGGAGAAGAGTCATGGCCGAACAGTTTTCCGCCGATCAAGAGCTGGTGTCTGATGTTGTGGCATGCCAGTTAGTCATCAAGCAAATTCTTGACGTGATTGATGTGATTGCCCCAGTAGCGGTTCGGGATAAAATGGCAAGTCAGTTAAAGTCGATTGATTTTACCAAACACCCTGATCCAGTGACCCAGCGGGCTGTCCAAAAGGCAATCGCGCTTATTGAGTTAAAGTTCACACAACAACAAGAGGCACACTGATCATTCAGTGTGTTTATCAATGAAGAGGGCAGGCATATGTTGGTCCTCATCTTCTTTATCTGTTATCTGCCTTTTGCCTGGCCACTTGCCCTTCTTCAGCATTTCTGATGCGGTCGAATCGCATCATTCCGTCATTGTGACCCGGTGTCGCCCCCGTTGCCTGCTGGTGTTCTGCGAGCGGTATTTATTCTCCTGGCATGCTACACCAGGATGTGCTTATACCAGCAATGGTGCCCCCGACGATCGCCGCCGTAATATAGCCTCATAATAGTTAAACTATTCTTATGAAATAAGCTTGTCATATCTTTATGCGATGCTTGGGCTAAATTGCTCCCCGACAGGAAATGTTACCAATATGATAATGAATAGAAACCAGCCTCTGGTGATTATTTTATTATCACGATTGAGTAAAAAATATCATCATAAATTATTGTTATATTTATATACATTATTTTTAGTTTTAAAACATAAAAAACCGATGATGGCTATGGCAAAAAAATTTACGGCGATATTGTGAATATTTAAGCACCTTTAGCACATAAGAGCCTGGACTGGTCGTAAATGACAACATTGGTTTTTTCATGACAATAGCGGGGCTAAAAATTAACCGAATAGCAAGCCTGGCTAATGATTTTTCGTAAAAAATTTAAGTTGTTTTTGTGATCTGCGTCACATAAATTTCAAAATCGTGGTGGGTTTGATTGTATGTGCTATGTGCTGCGAGTAGAGTCAGCCTCTATTAGGAAAAGTCTTAATTTTTTGACCTCAGATAACAACAAAGACTGTCCCGTCTGGCAATAATAAGCCGGTTTTGCAGTGTTTCTGCATTTGTTGGGCGCTATCGGGTAATTTTTAGGGGGAGGTCCTCCAGTTACCCGCGTGATCCTTGAGTTTATGGGGTGTGGTTTTTTCTCGGCATCGTCAGATGAAAGGTATGGGTGGGGTAGGTTCGTTCCGATGTTCAGTACCGATTAATTTCAGAACGCTGTAATTAACGCTCATCTTTTTTGATGTATTGGGATTAATTCGCACTGTTTACAAATAGTGTTTTTTTGGGTGGTATAAATGCACACATCCGAGTTGCTAAAACATATATATGATATCAATCTGTCATATTTACTACTTGCACAGCACCTCATCGGGCAGGATAAAGCCTCTGCGATGTTCCGTTTAGGAATTTCTGAGGATATGGCCACAACGTTAGTTGAGTTAACATTACCGCAGATGGTCAAATTGGCGGAAACTAATCAGCTAGTATGCCAATTTCGTTTTAATGATCATCAAACGATTACAAGGCTGACACAAGATTCCCGAGTGGATGATCTGCAACAGATCCACACCGGTATTTTGCTCTCTACTCAGCTACTGAATAGCGTTTCTGCGCCGGCTGAAACCGCCAAGAAGAAAAGGGCCTGATATGAGCGAAAAAAGCATTGTTCAGGAAGCCCGGGATATTCAACTGGCAATGGAGCTTATCACCTTAGGTGCCCGATTACAGATGCTGGAAAGCGAAACACAGTTGAGTCGTGGTCGTTTGATTAAGCTCTATAAAGAACTGCGTGGCAGCCCTCCGCCGAAAGGTATGTTACCTTTTTCCACTGACTGGTTTATGACGTGGGAGCAAAATATTCATGCTTCTATGTTCTGCAATGCCTGGCAATTTTTACTGCGCAGTGGTCTGAGCGAAGGTGTTGATGCTGTTATCAAAGCCTACCGCCTCTATCTTGAACAATGTCCTTCTTCAGCCGATGGCCCATTGCTGGCACTGACACGGGCCTGGACACTGGTGCGTTTTGTCGAAAGTGGCATGCTGGAATTATGTGAATGCAGTAGCTGTGGGGGTAACTTTATTACCCATGCACACCAGCCCGCCGGAAGTTTTACCTGCAGTCTTTGCCAGCCTCCTTCACGTGCGGTAAAAAGACGTAAACTTTTCATAAACTCTGCCGATATTATTCCGCAACTGCTGGATGAACAGGTGGAACAGGTCGTTTAACACGCACGATGTTAAAACATTCCAGCAGCGGTGAAGTTTTACTGCTGCTTTTTTTATGTCTGTCGTTAGCCCTGTTACTGGTTTTTTGTTCATTCTCACCATATTCAATAGCGGAAGGATCGTCTCGTGCTGATTTTAATAGGTTACCTGGTTGTTGTAGGGACTGTCTTTGGTGGTTATATGATGACCGGCGGACACCTTGGCGCACTGTATCAGCCCGCTGAATTTATCATCATTGGTGGTGCCGGTATCGGGGCTTTTATTGTGGGTAACAATGGTAAAGCCATCAAGGGAACGTTGAAAGCATTACCCCTCCTGTTTCGGCAGTCTAAATACAACAAAAGTATGTATATGGACTTAATGGCGCTGCTTTATCGCTTGATGGCGAAGTCCCGTCAGCAAGGGATGTTTTCCCTTGAGCGCGATATTGAAAAACCAGAAGAAAGTGAGATTTTCGCCAGTTATCCCCGCATTCTGGCTGATACGGTGATGCTCGACTTTATTGTTGACTACCTGCGTCTGATTATCAGCGGCAATATGAACACTTTTGAAATAGAAGCGCTGATGGATGAAGAGATAGAAACCCATGAAAATGAAGCCGAAATCCCTGCCAGTAGCTTGTCACTGATGGGGGACTCATTGCCGGCTTTTGGTATTGTTGCCGCGGTTATGGGGGTAGTGAATGCACTGGCCTCTGCGGATCGTCCCGCGGCTGAATTGGGCAGCCTGATTGCCCATGCCATGGTGGGGACTTTCTTGGGTATTTTACTGGCGTACGGGTTTGTTTCCCCGCTGGCATCGGTATTACGTCAGAAAAGTGCGGAAACCACCAAAATGATGCAGTGCGTTAAAGTGACACTGTTGTCAAGTCTCAATGGTTACGCCCCACCTATTGCGGTGGAATTTGGACGCAAGACCCTGTATTCCAGCGAGCGCCCATCCTTTGTTGAACTTGAAGAGCACGTCCGTGCCGTTCGTTCACCGAATGCTCAACGTGCCACGGAAGAAGAAGTATGAAAAATCAGTCCCACCCTATCGTTGTCGTAAGACGCCGTAAAAGTAAACACCACGGGCAGGGTGGGCATGGGTCATGGAAGATTGCTTATGCTGATTTTATGACCGCCATGATGGCATTCTTTCTGGTCATGTGGCTAATCTCGATATCCAGCCCGAAACAACTGGCACAAATTGCCGATTATTTTCGTACCCCACTGGCCCAGGCGATTACGGGGGGAGAGCGTATTGCGGATAGCGACAGCCCGATACCGGGGGGCGGTGATGATTACACCCAACAACAGGGTGAAGTGAAAAAACAGATTGATATTGAAACGTTACGTCAGCGTATGGAATCCAATCGTCTTAAACGCATTAAAGGCGACTTGGATCAGTTAATTGAGTCTGACCCTAAGTTGCGAGCACTGCGCCCCCATTTACAGATCAAACTGGTACAGGAAGGTCTGCGTATCCAGATAATTGATAGCCAGAACCGCCCTATGTTTAAAACTGGCAGTGCCGAAGTTGAACCTTATATGCGTGATATTCTGCGCAAAATCGCACCATTGCTTAATGACTTGCCGAATAGAATCAGCCTGTCAGGTCATACGGATGACTTGCCTTATGCCAATGGTGAACGTGGTTATAGCAACTGGGAATTATCTGCTGAACGGGCGAATGCATCACGACGTGAACTGGTTGCGGGTGGGCTTGATGAAGGGAAGGTTCTGCGGGTTGTCGGGATGTCATCGACCATGGTGTTATCGAACAAAGGTGCAGGGGATGCCATCAACCGCCGTATTAGTTTGTTGGTTCTGAATAAACAGACTGAAGACGCCATCATGCATGAAAACGCAGAAAGCGAAAATAAATCCCTGGACGTTTTACACGCATTACCAGAGACGTTAACCGGAAATAATAATATTGCGCCACAACCAGATATGAGGTGATAGCGTGAGTATGGATATCAGCGATTTTTACCAGACATTTTTTGATGAAGCCGACGAGTTACTGGCTGATATGGAACAGCATTTACTGGATTTGGTACCAGAGGATCCCGATTCCGAACAGTTAAATGCCATTTTCCGTGCAGCACACTCCATTAAAGGTGGTGCGGGAACGTTCGGTTTTAGCATATTGCAGGAAACGACCCACCTGATGGAGAACTTACTCGATGAGGCGCGGCGTGGTGAAATGCAGCTTAGCCCAGATATTATCAACCTGTTTTTGGAAACCAAAGATATTATGCAGGAACAGTTAGATGCCTATAAAGCTTCAGAAGAACCAGATGCGGAAAGCTTTCAGTATATTTGTCAGGCATTACGCCAGTTAGCCCTGGAGAGTAAAGGTACCCCGATAAAGGAGGTTGCCCCTGCGCCTGAAGAAAAAAGCCCACCGGTTTCCCCTGCGAGTGATGGCAAGCTCCGCATATTGCTGGACGGCCTCAAAGAGGCAGAATGTGATCTGATGCTGGAAGAGCTGACGAATTTAGGTAACGTCAGCGAGGTGGTCAAAGAGGCCACCTCACTCACCGCGACACTGGAAACGACGGTCAGTGAAGATGATATCACCGCCGTATTGTGTTTCGTGATTGAGCCTGAGCAGATTCATTTCTTGCCTCTGAGCCCTGCCAGCACTGAAGAAGGGCTTACCACCGGAGGGGACGTGGTCGCCGTGATACCGACAGCGCCTGCTCGGGTTGAGGCTAAAACGTCGTTACCCGACGTTATTGCCCCCGTCAGCGGACGTGTGGTGCGCGAGAAAGCCGCCCATCGGGCTTCTGAGTCCAGCAGCATTCGGGTTGCGGTAGAAAAAGTTGACCAGCTGATTAACCTGGTCGGTGAGCTGGTGATCACGCAGTCCATGCTGGCCCAGCGTTCGGGTGAGCTAGACCCCGTTCACCACGGTGAGCTGATTACCAGCATGGGGCAGCTGGAACGTAATGCCCGGGACTTGCAAGAGTCAGTCATGTCGATTCGTATGATGCCGATGGAATATGTGTTTAGCCGGTTCCCTCGGCTGGTGCGTGACCTGGCAAGTAAGCTGAATAAAGAAGTTGAGCTGACGTTGTTGGGGAGCTCCACTGAGCTGGATAAGAGCCTGATTGAACGCATTATTGATCCACTGACTCACTTGGTGCGTAACAGTCTTGATCATGGCATTGAGACACCAGACAAACGTCGTGCCGCCGGGAAAAGTGAGTCAGGCAATCTGATTTTATCTGCTGAACATCAGGGCGGAAATATCTGTATTGAAGTCACGGATGACGGTGCCGGGTTGAATCGCGAACGTATCCTGGCCAAAGCGCTCTCGCAGGGGCTGGCGGTTAACGAAAATATGAGTGATGACGAGATAGGCATGCTGATTTTTGCGCCCGGTTTTTCCACCGCGGAGCAGGTCACGGATGTTTCTGGCCGTGGCGTGGGTATGGATGTCGTCAAACGTAATATCCAGGAAATGGGTGGGCATGTGGAGATCCAGACCAAAGCGGGGGCCGGGACGACTATCCGGATCTTGCTGCCACTGACCCTCGCAATACTGGATGGCATGTCGGTAAAAGTGAGTGACGAAGTCTTTATTTTGCCACTGAATGCCGTGATGGAATCACTGCAGCCTCAGGAACATGATCTGCACCCGCTGGCGGGGGGGGAACGTGTACTGGAAGTGCGGGGTGAATATTTACCTTTAGTTGAACTCTGGAAGGTTTTTGATGTTCAGGGGGCGAAAACTGAAGCGACACAAGGCATCGTGGTTATTTTGCAAAGTGCAGGTCGCCGCTTCGCGCTGCTGGTTGATCAACTGATAGGCCAGCACCAGGTGGTGGTAAAAAATCTCGAAAGTAATTATCGCAAGGTACCGGGCATTTCTGCTGCCACTATTTTAGGGGATGGTAGCGTCGCTTTAATTGTCGACGTTTCTGCCCTGCAGAGTTTAAATCGTGAACAACGCCTTGGTTCACCATCGCTTGATCAACCGCTTAAGATATAGGTATGCAAATGACAGCATCAACGCATGTGGCAAAATTAACTGGCGAATCCGTAGGACAGGAGTTTCTGGTCTTCACCCTTGGCGATGAGGAGTATGGCATTGATATTCTGAAAGTTCAGGAAATCCGTGGCTATGACCAAGTGACACGCATTGCCAATACGCCTAACTTTATTAAAGGTGTGACGAATCTGCGCGGGGTGATTGTTCCCATCATTGATCTGCGCATCAAGTTTGCACAGAACGATGTGGAATATAATGACAACACCGTTGTTATTGTTCTCAATTTTGAACAACGCGTGGTTGGCATCGTTGTTGATGGCGTCTCTGATGTTCTCTCCCTGACCACGGATCAAATTCGCCCGGCACCTGAATTCGCTGTAACACTATCAACGGAATACCTCACTGGCCTGGGGGCCTTAGGTGAGCGAATGCTAATCCTTGTCAATATTGAAAAACTGCTGAGTAGTGAAGAGATGGCACTGGTTGAGTCCACCGTGTCGTAACCGTATCATCCTGCTGTTTGTCTTGATGGGCAGCGTTATTCTTTTCTGAATAACGCTGCCTGCAGGCTATTTTCCCACCATTGTTGTTCCCCATTAATTTCCCTGCACCATTCAATAAAGTTTCAATTAACGCTGCCGATAATATCGATAAGCGTTTACTGAGTTTGTCTGCCCGGAACCTTGCAGGGCAGGCCCAGTACGCCGCTCTGTTACTGTTATTCATCACTTACTCTGTCACTGAACAAGAAGAATAAGGTGAAGAAACCGATAGATCACCCTGGCAGAAACAGAGTTATAAATTTTGCTAATGCACTGGAAATAATGCATTCCGGGGGGAGGGACGGGTGAGTTACGCAGGCCATTGTTTGACTGTCTCTGGTGTCAGAGCATCGTCTGGCTGCGGTTAAACCGGCACAGAGTGGCTCAATAGCAGTAACGTAATTGCCCCGAATAACTGCGGGGCATCTCTGCTTATGCCATAGGCAGAAACCCGGCTGATTAAGTCAACACTTACAGGTATTAGCTAAGGAAGGGATTGATGTTTAACCGTATCAAAATTTCGACCACGCTTTTTATTATTTTAGTGATTTGTGGTGTTCTGCAAATAGGCAGCAATGGGCTCTCCTTTTGGGCATCCCATGACGATTATCAGAATTTGAAAATGGTGGAGTCCAGTAATCAGCAGCGCGAATTACTGACGCAAAGTAGAGCGGCACTCCTTCAGGCGGGAGGGGCATTAGGCCGGGCAGGTACCCTGACAGCCTTAAGCTACCCTGTGGAGGATGTTAAACGTCAGATTGTGCTGGCCCGGGAAAATTTAAAGCAGGCCACCGCGTATTTTGCTCAGTTTAGTGAATCGGTTAGTGCAGATAACAACGATGCCGAGATGATCACGTCTGCACAACAAAGTTTTACCGGCTTTGAAGCGGCGTTAGCAAAACAGATTTCCTGGCTGGAAAATAATCAGCTATCAGAATTCTTAAATGCACCTGTGGGGCAGGCTCAGGACAGCTTTGAGTCTTACTTTACTCTCTGGCAGCAGGAAATTAACCAGCGCATTACTGATGCGCGTAGTGACAGTGAGATTAACTACCAGCTGTCAGCGATTATTTTTGGTTGTGTGGCCGTTATCGCCATTATGCTGACCCTGGGTTCGCTGTGGTGGTCGCGTAAAATGATTGTGCAGCCTTTGGGTATTGTCCGGGATCATTTTGACAGCATTGCCGCCGGGGATCTGGCAAAACCGATTGCTGTTTTTGGGCGTAACGAAATATCGCTTATTTTTGCCAGCCTTAAAAAGATGCAGAGCGCCCTTAAAGAGACGATCACTCAAGTCCGTGATAATAGCAATGCTATGTACAGCGGTGTTTCCGAAATTTCTATGGGAAACAATGATCTGTCTGCCAGAACAGAACAGCAAGCCGCTTCTCTGGCCCAGACGGCAGCCAGTATGGAGCAGTTAACCGCCACGGTCGGACAAAATGCCGACAATGCTCGCCAGGCGGCACAACTTTCCCATGCCGCTGCGGATAAAGCAAAGCAGGGTGGCAATCAGACGGCGACCGTGGCCCGGACGATGCAAGAGATCACTGGCAGCTCACAGAAAATTAGCGATATTACTAACGTTATCGACAGCATCGCATTTCAGACCAATATTTTGGCACTGAACGCAGCTGTTGAGGCCGCTCGCGCCGGGGAGCAGGGGCGTGGGTTTGCTGTTGTGGCCGGAGAAGTACGCAATCTGGCCAGCCGCAGTGCTCAGGCAGCGAAAGAGATCAAAGCGTTAATAGAAGAATCAGTAAACAGAGTACAACAAGGTTCAAAAAGTGTAGAAGCGGCAGCCATAACCATGGCTGAGATCGTCCATTCGGTGACGCAGGTCAATGATATTATGGGTGAAATAGCTTCTGCGTCCGATGAACAGCGTCACGGTATAGCACAGGTTGCTCAGGCCGTGAGTCAAATGGATCTCGTCACTCAGCAGAATGCTGCATTAGTGGAAGAATCGGCCAGTGCGACTGAATCGCTGGCCAGCCAGACGGAACACTTAACTCAGGTGGTTAATGTATTTCGTCTTAGTGACGTATGACTCGGTGCTGGGTAAATAAATCGGTGATTTTAGATATCAGTCATATCTGAAGAGCAATTGAGAAGACGCGATGACATTACTGGGTCCTCATGGACAATCGTCATTACTACAACAGATGACACAGCGTCTGCCGCTTTCCGACGTCCATTTTCGTCGGATATGTCAGTTAATCTATCAGCGCGCAGGGATTGTGCTGGCTGACCATAAGCGGGACATGGTTTACAACCGCCTGGTACGCCGTTTACGGCTGCTCGGGCTGGACGATTTTGGTGACTATCTTGGAATGCTGGAGGCGAATGCCAGCGATGCTGAGTGGCAGGCCTTTATTAATGCTCTGACTACTAATTTGACAGCATTTTTCCGGGAGGGGCACCATTTCCCGTTGCTGGCGGAGCATGCACGCCAACGAACGGGTGAATATAAAGTCTGGAGTGCGGCGGCGTCCACGGGGGAGGAACCATACTCTATTGCCATCACGCTGGCGGATGTCTTCGGGGAGGGACATGGACGCTGGAAAGTGTTTGCCAGTGATATTGACACGCAAGTGCTGGAGAAAGCGCAGAGCGGTATTTACCGCCAACAGGAACTTAAAACCCTGTCACAGCAACAGCTCCAGCGCTATTTCATGCGTGGAACCGGGCCCCATGAAGGCTATGTCCGTGTACGTCAGGAGATCATTAAGCACGTTGAATTTGCGGTGATTAACCTACTGGATTCAAAGCTGAATGTCCCCGGATCATTTGATGCGATTTTTTGCCGTAACGTAATGATTTATTTTGATAAAAAAACACAGCAAGCCATTCTTCAGCGCTTTGTTCCGTTATTAAAACCGGGGGGATTACTGTTTGCCGGGCATTCGGAAAATTTCAGTCATCTTAGTCGTGATTTCTGGCTTCGTGGCCAGACTGTGTATGGGCTGAGTAAGGAAAGAACGTGACAAAAATACGTGTGTTGTCGGTTGATGACTCTGCCTTAATGCGGCGGATAATGACGGAGATCATTAATAGTCACCCTGATATGGAGATGGTGGCCACTGCACCTGACCCGCTAGTGGCACGTGACTTGATCAAGAAATTCAACCCTGATGTTTTGACCCTGGATGTGGAAATGCCACGTATGGATGGTCTTGATTTTCTTGAAAAACTTATGCGGCTACGCCCTATGCCCGTGGTTATGGTGTCATCCCTGACGGGAAAAGGTTCGGAGGTGACGTTGCGCGCACTTGAGTTAGGTGCCATTGATTTTGTCACCAAACCTCAGTTAGGGATCCGTGAAGGAATGCTGGCTTACAGCGAGACCATTGCCGATAAAGTACGCACCGCATCCCGGGCGAAGCTCGCGGCTCATAGCAACCCAGCCACACCGGTGTTGTTAAAAAGTGGCCCATTGCTGAGTTCAGAAAAATTGATTGCCATTGGTGCTTCTACCGGCGGTACGGAAGCCATTCGTCATGTTCTGCAACCCCTGCCACTTTCAAGCCCGGCGGTGTTGATTACCCAGCATATGCCAGCAGGATTCACCCGTTCATTTGCCGAGCGGCTTAACCGATTATGTCAGATAGAAGTAAAAGAAGCCTGCGATGGTGAGCGTGTATTACCGGGACACGCATATATCGCACCAGGCAATCAGCATATGGCGCTGGTTCGCAGTGGTGCAAATTATCAAATCACGATAACCGAAGCCCCCCCTGTGAACCGCCATCGTCCTTCGGTGGATGTCCTGTTTCATTCGGTAGCGAAATATGCGGGGCGTAATGCGGTGGGCGTGATCCTTACCGGGATGGGGAATGATGGTGCGGCAGGAATGCTCGCCATGCACCAGGCAGGGGCCTGGACGATTGCCCAAAATGAAGCAAGTTGTGTGGTGTTCGGCATGCCGCGCGAAGCCATCAATGCAGGTGGCGTTAGCGAAGTGGTCGAGTTAGGTCAGATAAGCCAGCAAATGCTGGCGAAAATTAGTGCCGGACAGGCAATACGAATTTAACTGAAGGAGCCCGGATTTTATGGCAGACAAAGAACTTAAGTTTCTGGTGGTGGACGATTTCTCAACGATGCGACGTATCGTGCGTAACCTATTAAAAGAACTCGGTTTTAATAACGTTGAAGAAGCAGAAGACGGTGTTGATGCATTCCAAAAACTGCAAGCAGGGGGTTTTGGTTTTGTTATCACCGACTGGAACATGCCAAATATGGATGGACTGGAGTTACTTAAAACCATTCGCGCGGAGGGTTCCATGTCGGCCATGCCTGTTTTGATGGTAACGGCAGAGGCCAAAAAAGAGAACATTATTGCAGCAGCACAAGCGGGAGCAAGCGGTTATGTTGTTAAACCATTTACTGCCGCAACACTCGAAGAGAAGCTGAATAAAATATTCGAAAAGCTTGGCATGTAAGGAGGTGCTCATGCACTCGTCAACAAACCCGGCAACAGAACTACAACCAAATTCAGCGGCTGATATTGTCGCACGTATCGGCAGCCTGACGCGTATGTTGCGTGACAGTTTGCGTGAACTGGGGCTGGATCAAGCGATTGCCGAAGCAGCAGAAGCAATACCGGATGCACGTGACCGACTGGATTATGTGGTACAGATGACAGCCCAGGCCGCTGAACGGGCATTAAACTGTGTAGAACTCTCTCAACCCCATCAGGCGGAGCTGGAACGTGGTGCCAAATCTCTGAGTGGGCGCTGGGATGAGTGGTTTGAAAACCCGATTGCCCTTGACGATGCGCGTGAGTTGGTCACAGACACTCGTAAGTATCTGTCTGACGTGCCGGGGCATACCAGCTTTACCAACGCACAGTTGCTTGAAATCATGATGGCTCAGGACTTCCAGGATCTGACCGGCCAGGTTATCAAGCGTATGATGGATGTGATCCAGGAAATTGAGCGTCAGTTGCTGATGGTATTACTGGAAAATATGCCTGAACCTGAAGCCCGTGCAAAACGAGCCAATGAGAGCTTATTGAATGGCCCACAGATGAATACCAGCGCGAGCGGGGTGGTAGCAAGCCAGGATCAAGTTGATGATTTACTCGATAGCTTAGGCTTCTAAGCGCCGTCACACCATGCCAGCAAACACTGGCATGGTGTGACTTAACGTTAAAATAGCCGCATAAAAACCGCTGTAATTCCCCCATTATTCCTTATCACCTCTGGCATGCTTTCGCTGACCTTAAGGCCAGGGGATTTTCAGAGTGTCTGAAGAGAGTGATCAGGAAAAAACAGAAGCTCCCACATCCCACCGACTTGAAAAAGCGCGGGAAGAGGGGCAGATCCCGCGATCCCGTGAACTCACCTCATTGTTGATGTTGTTGGTTGGATTAAGCGTCCTGTGGGCAGGTGGTGCTTCACTGGCCCGTACTTTGGGATCAATGCTCTCCGATGGTCTGCATTTTGACCATAAAATTATCAATGACCCTAATCTGACCATTCACCAAATTAGCCATTTAATCACGCTTGCAGTAACGGCTCTCCTGCCACTGATTGGTGGGCTGGTTATCATAGCTATTGCCGCGCCGATGCTTCTCGGTGGCGTGATGTTCAATGGCAAATCGATAAAGTTTGACCTGGGCAAAATGAACCCAATTAAAGGGTTCAAACGTCTGTTCTCCATGCAGACCGCGGCAGAACTGTTTAAAGCCTTGCTGAAAGCCATTTTAGTGGGTGTCGTTGTTGGCTGGTTTTTATGGCACAACTGGCCCTCTATGCTGCGCTTGATTCATGAACCCCCTGTAACGGCGCTGAGTGATGCCTTAAATACCGTGGCGCTTTGCGCCCTGCTCGTTATCCTGGGGCTTATCCCGATGGTGGGGTTTGATGTTTTCTTTCAAATTTTTAGCCATATCAAAAAATTGAAAATGACACAGCAGGATATTCGTGATGAGCATAAGCAAAATGAAGGGGATCCACATGTTAAGGGGCGCATTCGACAGCAACAACGGGCGATGGCACGCCGTCGAATGATGGCGGATGTGCCGAAAGCGGATGTGATTGTTACCAACCCGACCCATTATGCCGTCGCATTGCAGTATGACGAAAACAAAATGAGTGCGCCAAAAGTACTGGCGAAAGGCGCCGGTCAAGTCGCGTTACGAATACGTGAACTGGCGGAACAAAATCGCATTCCGATGCTGGAAGCTCCCCCCCTGGCCCGGGCACTGTATCGACATGCCGAAATAGGGCAACAAATCCCGGGTCAGCTGTATAGCGCCGTGGCCGAAGTACTTGCCTGGGTATGGCAGCTCAGACGCTGGCGTATGACTGGGGGACTTATCCCTAAAAAACCTGGAAATTTACCTGTGCCAGCCGCGCTGGACTTTGCAAATGAGAAGGACTCTGATGAGTAGTTTGATAACGATGCTGCGTCTACCCAGCAGTATGAAGTCGGGGCAGTGGCAGATCCTTGCCGGGCCAATACTTATTTTACTTATCCTGTCGATGATGGTGTTGCCATTACCGGCTTTTGTCCTTGATTTGCTGTTCACCTTTAACATTGCTTTATCCATCATGGTCCTGCTGGTTGCCATGTTCACCCAGCGCACTCTTGAGTTCGCCGCTTTCCCGACCATCTTGCTGTTCACTACCTTGCTGCGCCTCGCACTGAACGTTGCCTCAACGCGGATTATATTACTGGATGGGCATACCGGGGCGGCAGCTGCAGGAAAAGTGGTAGAGGCGTTTGGCCACTTTCTGGTGGGTGGGAACTTCGCTATCGGTATTGTGGTATTTATCATCCTCGTCATCATCAACTTTATGGTCATCACCAAGGGGGCCGGGCGAATTGCAGAAGTGGGTGCGCGCTTTGTACTCGATGGGATGCCAGGCAAACAAATGGCGATTGATGCGGACTTGAATGCCGGATTAATCGGTGAGGATGAGGCGAAAAAACGCCGTGCTGAAGTCACTCAGGAAGCGGACTTCTATGGTTCGATGGACGGGGCGAGTAAATTCGTTCGTGGTGATGCGGTTGCCGGCTTAATCATTATGGTTATCAACATCGTTGGTGGCTTGCTGGTGGGGGTGGTTCAGCATGATATGCCGATTGGTGCGGCGGCAGAAAGCTATACCCTGTTGACTATCGGTGATGGTTTAGTCGCGCAAATACCGGCCCTGGTTATCTCAACAGCCGCGGGGGTGATTGTTACCCGTGTTGCAACCGACCAGGATGTGGGAGAGCAGATGGTGACTCAGCTCTTCAGCCATCCCCGCGTGATGCTACTATCTGCCGGTGTTCTTGGGCTACTGGGCTTGGTTCCGGGCATGCCAAACTTTGTTTTCCTCCTGTTTACCGCTGCGCTTTTGGGCCTGGCCTGGTGGCTGCGTGGGCGAGAGCAAGCCGCCATTGATGCCCCTGAACCCGTAAAAATGCCGGAGAATACCCAAGTGGTGGAGGCCAGCTGGAATGATGTCCAGTTAGAAGATCCCCTTGGTATGGAAGTGGGATATCGGCTGATCCCGATGGTTGATACCCAACAAGATGGTGAACTGCTGGGGCGTATTCGTAGTATCCGGAAGAAGTTCGCGCAGGAGATGGGCTTTTTACCACCGGTCGTTCATATTCGTGACAATATGGACTTAACCCCAGCACGTTACCGCATTCTGATGAAAGGGGTGGAGATTGGTAGCGGTGAAGCCTATCCCGGCCGCTGGCTGGCGATAAACCCCGGTACTGCCGCCGGGTCTTTACCCGGTGAAGCGACGGTTGACCCTGCTTTTGGTCTGGCGGCTATCTGGATTGAAAGTGCCCTGAAAGAGCAGGCGCAAATTCAGGGGTTCACTGTGGTTGAGGCCAGCACCGTGGTGGCGACACACCTCAACCATTTAATTGGGCTTCATGCGGCTGAACTCTTTGGTCGCCAGGAAGCGCAACAGTTACTGGACAGGGTTGCCCAGGAAATGCCAAAAATGACCGAAGATTTAGTACCGGCAGTGGTCACCCTCACGACACTGCATAAAGTGCTACAGAATCTGCTGGAAGAGAAGATCCCGATTCGTGATATGCGTACTATCATGGAGACGTTAGCTGAACATGCCCCTATTCAAAATGACCCCCATGAATTAACCGCGGTGGTACGGGTTGCCCTGGGACGGGCGATAACACAACAGTGGTTCCCCGGGAATGATGAAGTACAGGTTATCGGCCTTGATCCCGCCCTGGAACGTATATTATTACAGGCTCTGCAAGGAGGCGGTGGGCTTGAGCCAGGGCTTGCTGATCGCCTGCTTGAACAATCCCGGGACGCACTACAGCGCCAGGAAATGCTTGGCGCGCCTCCTGTTTTGCTGGTGAACCATGCATTACGCCCGTTACTGGCGCGCTTTTTGCGTCGTTCATTGCCACAGTTGGTGGTGCTTTCAAATCTTGAACTATCAGATAACCGTCATATTCGCATGACGGCGACGATTGGTGGCCAATAATGCGGCGGCGCGCTCTGTTACTGCTGTTACTTCCCCTGTTTGTTCACGCCAGCGGGGGCGGCGACTGGCAAAACAGCGCGGTGGGGGCCACTCTCAATTATCGTGGCACTGAAGCCAGTTCTGTCCCCCTTAAACCACCGATGGCGGTGAGGGGGACGATAACGTTAATTGCCTGGCGTTATCGGTTGCTGACGCCAGAGCCGACAGGGTTGGTCGTCAAACTCTGTTCAGAGAGCCGTTGTACTGAGCTGGATGGCCCCAGTGGCACTACCCGGGCACTGGCAGGGGATCCAGCCGGGCAGCCGCTGCGCTTTGTCTGGTATGTGTCTGGCAGGGGAGGGCTTTATCCCCCGGTACGGGTGACCAGTAACCAGGTTATCGTCAACTACCAGCCTTAGAATATAAAAAACGGGCTGTCAGAGCAGAGTTCTGACAGCCCGTTATACATCCGGCGGGGGATTACATCCGCTCTACTGTTTCAATACCCAAGGTATCCAGACCCAGTTTCAGCGTTTTCGCTGTTAACAGGGCCAGTTTAAGGCGGCTATTCCGCAGCTCTTCACTTCCTGCATTCAGAATAGGGCAATGCTCATAGAAACCAGAAAACAGGCCGGCTAAATCATATAAGTAGCTACACATGACGTGTGGTGTACCGTCACGGGCAACAACGCCAAGCGTTTCTTCAAACTGTAGCAGACGGACAGCCAGCTGGATTTCACGATCTTCTGTCAGGGTAACAGGAGACGCCAGCAGAGCAGACTCAGTGATCCCCGCTTTACGGAACACCGACAGCACTCGGGTATAGGCATACTGCATATAAGGCGCTGTATTGCCTTCAAATGCCAGCATGTTATCCCAGTCAAAGATATAGTCAGTGGTACGACTCTTGGACAGATCAGCATATTTAACCGCACCGATACCTACCACATTAGCCAGTTTTTCCAGCTCATCAGCGGGCATATCCGGGTTCTTTTCTGCCACCAACTGGCGAGCACGATCCAGGGCCTCATCTAACAATTCAGAGAGTTTGATCGTTCCCCCAGCACGTGTTTTAAAGGGTTTACCATCTTTCCCTAACATCATGCCGAACATATGATGTTCCAGAGACATACTTTCGGGGATATAACCCGCTTTGCGCACGATAGTCCAGGCTTGCATCAAATGCTGGTGCTGACGGGAATCAATATAGTAGAGCACACGGTCTGCATGCAGGGTTTCATAGCGATATTTTGCACAAGCGATATCAGTGGTGGTATAGAGGTAACCGCCATCTTTTTTCTGAATGATAACCCCCATTGGCTCCCCGTCTTTATTCTTGAATTCATCAAGAAAGACGACCGTTGCGCCTTCGCTCTCTACCGCCAGCCCTTTGGCTTTCAGATCAGCAACAATGCCCGCCAGCATGGGGTTGTAGAGGCTTTCACCCATGACATCATCCCGGGTCAGGGTGACATTAAGACGCTGGTAAGTTATCTGATTCTGAGTCATGGTGATATCAACCAGCTTGCGCCACATATCACGGCAGTATTCATCACCACTTTGCAGCTTGACGACATAACCACGGGCGCGCTCCGCAAAGACTGCGTCTTCATCGTAATGCTTTTTAGCATCACGGTAGAAGGCTTCAAGGTCCGACAGCACCATATCCCCGGCATTTTCTGTTTGTTGTTTTTCAAGCCACGCGATAAGCATGCCAAACTGGGTACCCCAGTCTCCGACATGGTTAGCACGAATAACACGATGGCCGAGGAACTCAAGAGTACGTACCGATGCATCGCCAATAATGGTTGAACGCACGTGGCCCACATGCATTTCTTTCGCAACGTTTGGTGCGGAGTAATCGACAACAATGGTTTGTGGTGTTACCGGACTAATGCCCAGACGTTCAGAAGTAACAGCACTTTCAATATGCCCGGCAAGGAAAGCTGGTTCAAGGAAGATATTAATAAAACCGGGCCCTGCAATCTCGACTTTGTGTGCAATACCGGTCAAATCGAGGCTGGCAATCACCTTCTCTGCAACTTGTCGCGGTGGCATGCCCAGTGTTTTGGCAACTGACATCACGCCATTGGCCTGATAGTCACCGAACTGAACTTTTGCAGACTGACGAACCTGCGGTTCGCAATCCGCAGGAGCGCCTGCAGCAATCATTGCCTGGCTAACTTTTTCTGAGAGAAGAGACTGAATATTCACCGGGATACCTTAACAATAAGTCCGGACCACCTGATAAGGTGGTCGTCTATAAATGAGCAAAGAAATAAGCATGGAGTATAACGTCATTTCCCTCGCTGAGTCAGCAAAAGCCTTATTCCCCGCCCAGTAATTTATTCCAGTGTATAAGGAATAGGCGTTCACCCCCGGGGGGGATTCATCATAGTTGGTTACCTGGGGATGACAGGGTAGATTACTGTTCTTTAAGTTTTGTGAGGATCACCGAATGACCAAATGGCAGAGTGTTGATGAACTGTATGACTTGGTGAGTGACTTGTCACGTTTTACGCAGGAAATAACCGGGCTGGCTTGTCGTATCGGGCTGGATATTGCACCGTTAATGGCTGACCATATTTCATTACGCTGCCATCAAAATGCAACAGCTGAACGCTGGAGTGCCGGATTAGAGAAATGTGGTACGTTATTCAGTGAGAGTCTGATTAATGGCAGACCAGTACGTTTATTTAAATTAGAACAACCTGTTTGTGTCGCGCACTGGAATTTTACCCTGATAGAACTGCCATGGCCGGGGGAAAAACGTTATCCCCATGAAGGCTGGGAACACATTGAAATTGTGTTGCCCGGGCCAGCGGAGGGTTTACATGCTCGCGCGTTGGCGCTCCTGGGTAATGATGGCCTACTGGATACCGGGATTAAGGTTAAAACCAGTTCGCCAGCCGCCGAAGGGGAAACACTGCCCAATCCCACTCTGGCGATTACTGACGGCAAAGTCACACTGAAATTCCATCCCTGGAGTATCGAGGCGGTAGTCTTAAGCGAACGCCAGCCAGTGCTGAATACCGTTCTTCTTAATAAATAGTATACGGATATTTTAGCTGCAGTAAGGCATCGGCGGCATGAACATATCTCCATCAAAATAGTGCTGTTTAACGTGATGCTGTGACGTTGCTCTATCTCTTCATCAACATGGAGTGACATAGTGAACTGATTTTATCAGTACATATCATCGAACCACGTTCAGGAAATAACCTGGATGCAAGCAAGTTTAAGGAGCAGAGAGTGGCATTGCTGGAAATATGCTGTTACGGGCTGGATTGTGCGTTGACAGCACAACACGCGGGAGCGGATAGAATTGAGCTATGCTCCGCCCCTGCAGAAGGCGGCCTGACACCTTCACCAGGTATTCTGGCATTGGTTAAACAGCAAGTAAGGATACCCGTTCACCCTATTATTCGCCCGCGTGGGGGGGACTTTTGTTATACCGAGGGTGAGTTTGCCAGCATGCTGGCAGATATCGCTTTTGTACGTGGACTTGGCTTCCCGGGACTGGTAACAGGCATACTGGATGCGGATGGCAATGTGGATACGCATCGTATGCGACAGGTTATGGCGGCGTGCGATGGCATGTCTGTCACTTTTCACCGGGCTTTTGACATGTGCCATTCTCCGTGGCAAGCCCTTGATGAACTGACTGAACTTGGCGTCGCCCGGATACTGACATCAGGACAACAACCCAGTGCGGAGCAAGGAATTGCATTAATCCGGGAACTAAAACAGCGGTCACATGCTCCAATCATTATGGCCGGTGCAGGCGTGAGGCTTTCCAGTCTCCCACTGTTTTTACAACAGGGTATTGACGAACTGCACAGCTCGGCGGGGCAATTGACCGAATCAGTAATGCGTCACCGCAATCCTGATGTTTCTATGAGTAGCGGTGAAGTGGCCCAGGAATATACTCGTTACTGTGTTGATGGTGACATGGTAAGGGCAATGAAAGCGGCGCTTAACGGTGCCTGAACCCAGTTTATAAATTGTCGTTTTACCGCACATCATGTCGCCCAATGTGATGTTTGCTTGTACCAGGCCCCGGTATGTTGCCGGGGCTTTTTTTATGTGCATCAATCCTGCCAGTACGTTGCCCGGTATCAAATAAACAGTTATTCCCTAAAGAGCTCATGTAAGATTTGAGTCAAATGATCAAATACAACGCGGGTACGCATGGGGAGCAGTGGCTGGTGGGGGCGGAAGATATAAAGCTGATAGGGTGTGTAATTCATTTCTGGAAATAGATTGACCAGTTCCCCACGTTGTAAATAGGGGCGCACAGTAATATCGGGTAATTGGCTACAGGCTCTCCCGGCGAGTGCGGCAGCCAGTTCGCTACCCATATCCCTGGCAATGAAGGCCGGTTTGGCCGGGAAAAAGGAGCTGCCGTCGGCAAATTGCCACGGCCATACCCGCCCTGAATTACTGTTACTCAGCGCACTGAGTGGATAAGTGTATTGCAGGGTGCGTGGCGTGTCAGGCATCCCCAGACGCTGTACTAACTCCGGTGCGGCAACAATGCGCATTCCTACCGGGCGAATGAGCTTAACAATAAATCGATTATCCGGGATCGTGCCTATCCGAATGCCAATGTCTATTTGCTCATCAATAATGTTCAAATGCGCGTCAACAGGGAGCCATTCAATTGCCAGCTCAGGGTAGGGTTCAAGTCGCTGAAGTAAGTGGCGCACGATCTCCTGATTTTCAAACAAAGGCGGTAATGTAACCCGTACACGGCCAGTCATATCCTGACTGTCTTTATTCTTTCCCTGTGCAAAGAGTGACTCACTTTCAGCAAGGAGTGCTTCGGCCTTTGGCCAGAGTTGTTGACCAAATGGGGTTAATGTCATCTGCCGGGTATTACGCAAAAAAAGGACTTCACCTAATTGTTGCTCCAGTTCTGCAATAGCCCTTGTGACCATTTGAGGTGCCAGGCCAAGGCGGCTCGCTGTTTCCCGAAATTTCAATGTTTCTGCAGCGGTACAGAAAATTTTCAATGTGTCGAGTTTATCTGGCACCGATAGAAATCCTTCCCTTAACGTTAAACCGCATAATTATATCAAAAGACAGAATTATGAAGGCGGAAATAATTCAGCACTATGTCATTAACGCGTCGGACAACTTCAGCACTGACGGATGAGTCATGTCGTCTTTAGTGGTCATTCATGAACAAGGTTCATAAGGTCAAGTATCTGAACTGACTTACCGTGGTATTTTCTAGTCGCTATGCTTTATACGCTGTCGAACCCGAAAAGCCTTTACTTGGGAAACCTTGCCAAGGCGACGGCAATAACCCACAGGAGAGGTATAGAATGAAAAATGTGATTGTTGTTATTGGTAGTGGTTCAATTGCTCAGGCGATTGCGCGACGAGTCAGTGTAGGGAAACATATTCTCCTGGCGGATATAAAAACGGAGAATGCACAACAGGCTGAAGATACCCTTTCTCGTGCTGGTTTCGATGTCAGTACCACCACCGTCGATGTTCGTTCACGTCAGTCTGTACAGAAATTGGTAAAAAAAAGCGTGTGATATCGGTGAGGTTAACGGGATTATTCACACTGCAGGTCTGTCACCTTCTCAGGCAACAGCCCAGGATCTTATCCGTGTTGATTTGTACGGCAGTGCTGTACTGTTTGAAGAGTTTGGTCAGGTTATCGCCCCTGGCGGCTGTTGTATCGTGATAGGGTCACAGTCCAGTCATCGCCTGGCTGTTGATGCTTTGACTCAGGCCCAGGCCGATGCCCTTGCCACGCTCCCCCCGGAGGCACTTCTCGATATGCCACTCGTGAAAGAAATTGAAGACAGCTTATATGCTTACCAGATATCCAAGCGTTGTAATGCGCTTCGTGTTATGTCAGAAGCGGTGAAATGGGGCAAGCGGGGGGCGAGAATTAACTGCATCAGCGCGGGGATTATTTTCACGCCATTGGCCTATGACGAACTTAACAGCGCGGAAAGGGGAGCTTTCTATCGAAATATGCTGGATAAATCGCCGGCTGGCCGGGGCGGCACACCGGATGAAATTGGCGCACTGGCTGAATTTTTGTTCGGCCCTAATGGTACTTATGTGACCGGAAGCGACCTGCTGATTGATGGCGGAGCAACGGCTGCGTATAAATATGGCGAATTACATCCGTAATCCCCTGTTTGCACATCTCGCCGGGGGCGGCAGGGCTATTTATCACTGCACATGGCTGCCGTTCGGGGCCGGGACTGAATCTACCCATGTTCAGCCATAAACAGGATCAGGTAAGTAGTGTTACCGGCGATAACATATCGGATTGTGACAGGTTTCAGCCCCTTCAAGGAAGCTAAACAGGCGGTATATTCTGCCGCCTGTCTCAGGATATTTAACTCATTGCGACATAGCGTTAAGGTCGTGAATTATACATGGCGGCTCTGAATCGAGTGGCATATTGTCAATATCCAGCACACCATCGTTTTTCTCTACGGAATCCGGCAGCAGGGATGAAAACAGTGGGGTCAGATCCTGCTGTTCATCGCCATACTCAGCGATCAATTCCAGTGTTTTATTTTTAGCCTCGTGATCCGTTAATGCACCAACCAGTACCCGGGCAATTTGTTCACGGGCGATGACACCATCAGCAGGTGTGCCGGAGTGATGTTTGTCACCCTGCAGCATGACGATTTTGTGTTGGTCTGGTTTGTTATAGTCAAACCAGCCTGGCCTGACTATCGTATAGGGGTGACCGCTGGCACGGACGAGACGTTCTGCCCGTCGCTTCCAGTCATGTGATTCTGTTTCACGATTATAAACGCCATCTCTGTCGGTGACCCCGATTGCGGTCATTAACACAATCCTGACTGACCGCTTCTTCAGCGTTTTCAGAATGTTGCGGACGCCACCATAATCAATAGCCCTGGCTCCGATACGCCCTTTACCATCTGATCCTAGTGTGAAAATCACGGCATCAATACCATCAGATATTCCTGACAGTGTTTCTGGTATGGAAACATCCCCGTGAAAAATTTTAACGCCTTGTGGCAGCAGTGTGCTCTTCCGGGGGGTTCTTAATAGTGCGGTTGGCTCATGGCCCATTTTTAGTGACATTGCCACAACGTGACGCCCAATGCTGCCAGTCGCCCCTGCGATCAGTATTTTCATAATATAATGCCCACCTAATCGAATAGAATTTATCTGAAATAAAGTTTATCAACTGGAATGAAGAAGAGTTATGGGGGGAAAGTGATTGCGTTTATGAGCCCATCTCATGACTCATGGTGACTGACACACCAGCCGTGCTTTTATCCTTCCGCGATCGGCATAAAAATCAGCGTAAATAGTCAGATTGACTTTTTTGTGACGTTGTCACTTCAATCATTGCCGGGCTTTTAAAGGGCAAGGAGTGGGGGGCCTTTATTGGATTGACGGGCAGTAAACGTGTTCAGTTGCGTGGTATTTCTGACCAGAAGGTTACCATCTCGGTGCTTCTCTGCTCTTACTGTATTCAATACCAAGTGTTTTTTCATGCAGGGCTGCCGGGACCAGACTGGCAAGGAGAGTGTCACGGCTTTCTTCATCGTCGCCACCATGAGTAATGAAAGACGCGAGCCATGTCCCTTCAAGGTTATGGCTGCGCAAAAAGGTGGCTCATGGGCCGGCCACCCTGAACACATGGCTTTATGGTGTTCTACAGTTGTAACATCACTTTTTAATGTCAGCCTTATTCCCTGAAGGCACTCTTCCTTCGCCTGTTCAGCAGTTTGCCAGTAGTTTTGCGGAGAAAGAATGGCCGGTTCACTGGCAAACAGATCTGTTTTCCGGGCCGGGTGGATAATACCCGTAATCACTCGCGTACTCCCACCGTGAGAAAAACCGGTGTACAGGTGATAACAACAAGATGTCGACGATATCACCCGGATAGCATGCACAAAGCGGGGTGACTGTCACCACCGCGCAGGTTTAGCTAATGGCTCGTTTTATTTGTCCGGATGGTCAGTGCCATACCGGCGCTGGCGAGAGTGAACAACATAATAATCCAGCACATAGTCCAGGGGGTTCCATCACTGAATACGGCCAAAAGTAACGATGAAATGATACCACTACCGTACTGGAGTGAACCTATCAGAGCAGAAGCCGAACCGGCGGAATCAGGGGCTGAGTCCAGTGCTGCAGCTGTCGCAGTCGCAGCAATAATGCCATTCATTGAAAATAGCACAAAGATTACGATGACAATCAGGGGGATGCCACTCACATCAAGTTTTATCGTCAATCCCAGTGCCACCGAAGCCAGTGCGGCGATCAGCACAGCGCCTTTGAGTAACGTTTCCAGCGAGTAAAGCTGAACCAGACGACGGTTGATTGCGCTGAATCCCATGACGCCCAGAATATTTACGGCAAACAACCATCCGTAATGCTGCGGATCAACATGAAAATAGGCGATATAGACGAAAGGCGAACCGGTGATAAACGCATAAATAGCAACATAATAAAACGTCAGACAGAGCGTAAATTTCATAAAGTTCATATTACCGAGTAACCGATAATATGTATGGAACGCACCACGGAGTGAGGCTGAAATACGGCGTTCAGCAGGTAATGTCTCCGGCAGCCAGTAGAGCGATAAAAGCATGAAGATGCCGATAGCCGCCAGTAACCAGAAGATGGCATGCCAGGAGGTGAATTTTATCATTTGTCCGCCGAGCAGGGGGCCAATAATAGGGGCTATCGCCATGACGATGGTTAACGTTGAAAGCATTTGCGCGGCGCGAGTCCGGCTGAAAAGATCCCGGATCATGGCGCGGGCGAGCATCGGACCAGTACAGGCCCCTAACGCCTGAAAGACCCGCCAAAAGACAATCTGCGTTATATCAGTAGAAAGTGCGCAGCCGACTGAACCAATAATAAATAAAAACATGCCTGTGATCAGCGGTAAGCGACGACCCAAATGATCGCTGACAGGGCCCCAAATGAGTTGAGCCAGACAGAAACCGATTAAAAAACCGGTGATAGTTAATTCAGCATTCCCCTGTAATTCTTTTGCCATAATGGGCATAGCGGGAAGATAAATATCTGTTGATAAAGACGTAAAGGCCATCAGAGAACTTAGAATGATGATGAAAAGCAGCCCGGTAGTCTTAATAGCGTGGGAGTGGCCCATACATACCTGAATAAAGAGTGATAATTCATCTAATGATAGCGATCTGATAGCGGTTAATAATCACATTAAGCAAGATAAGCTTTATGAATCATGCTCATTAATATTGCCCCTGGTTCGGTTATTTTTTATAAGGCGGTCTATTATTCCTGAATCGGGAATACTGAATGTGTGATAAATCCACATACAAATACAATCCCCTCTTTTAATATTGCCTCAATGTACTCATGTCAGATGCCATAGTGCCTCTCACCTGGATTATTACGCGCTATTTAGCAAACAAGCGTCACGCCCATCTGGCTCTGTATTCGTCCTGCCGGATGGATCAATGGGCACGAAATTGAAGATGGGTTAACTCACCGGGATGCGTTATTCGGCGGCATCGTGCTTCTTGCCCTGGCATCACCTGTGTTTAATAAGTAAGGAAAAACATGAAATATCGTCAGTTAGGTCGTAGTGGGTTAACCGTATCAGCATTAGGCATGGGGGCGATGAATTTAAGCTTCGGTACTGGTAGTGCTGTTGATGAACAGACTGGCATAAATGTTCTTCATGCCGCGGTTGATCGGGGGATTACATTTTTTGATACAGCCCAGGCATATGGCCCTTATACGAATGAAATATTGATCGGGAAGGCGTTATCACCGCACCGTAATAACCTGATTATTGCAACAAAATTTGGCTTTAAGCTGGAAAATGGCGCGATAACGGGGCTTGATAGTCGCCCGGAAAATATACGTGCCGTTGCTGAGGCTTCGCTAAAAAGCCTGAAAACGGATTATATTGATCTGTTCTATCAGCATCGTGTTGATCCTAATGTCCCCATTGAAGATGTTGCGGGCACACTCGGGGATTTAATTAAGGAAGGTAAGATCCGCCACTATGGCTTATCGGAAGCAGGGGCTGCAACCATCCGCCGGGCCCATGCGGTAACCCCTGTCACTGTCATACAGAATCAGTACTCACTATGGACACGTGAACCTGAAACCGAAGTCTTGCCCGTGTGCGAAGCGCTGGGAATCGGTTTCGTGCCATGGGGACCTCTTGGTACCGGCTTTTTGACCGGAACAATTGATACATCAACAAAATTTGATAGTTCGACTGATTTACGTGCAAACTTCCCACGCTTCACACCGGAGGCTATTAAAGCCAATATGCCGCTGGTCAGTATGCTGAAGGATGTGGCGACCCGCAAAAATGCGACCCCTGTTCAGGTCGCTCTGGCCTGGCTACTGGCACAAAAACCCTGGGTTGTCCCGATTCCTGGCATGGATAAAGTGGCTTATATTGACGATAACCTGCAGGCAATTGATCTTGAATTGAGTGCAGAGGATCTGGCCAATATGGATACGCTTTTGGCCGGTATCAGGATTCAGGGTAACCGGCTGGATGACGGTTTACTGTCGATGTCTGAGTAGCTGTCGGTGGCATAGAGCTTTAGGTACACATGGTGCCAAGACGGCGCCAATAAAGCACCGTGCCGATTTTCGTCAGACAGCCGTGCTGCATGCTGTCTGTTTTTGGCTCTTAACAGCCCAGGAAAGCATCGGATCCCCGTCTGAAGGTGTGCCTTTATCACGCAGCCCTGATCTTCTTCGATATGTAGCCTGAAAATACGGCATGATGAAAAACGCCACAAAACTGGATGGTTTATCCGGTGTTAACGGGCCATACAAATGTGAAGTCAGCCGAGTAGTATTCCCGATTCGCGACGACGCCACGGACCACCGGGTGAGCAATGGATACCGGAGAAACGATTTCACCCGGCGTTGGAACTCGCAGCCTGTTCAGAAGGCGGGGGCAGGGATGTGGTTCTTGTTGCAACCAGCAGGTGTTGTTTTATAATGAGTGAATACTTTTTTATTTGATCTGAATCCTCAGGGTTCCTTGTTCACAGGCTGACGTAATATGGCAAGACCTCGTAGCGAAGAAAAAGCGCTGGCAATACTGGAAGCAGCAAGCTCCTGCTTTGCTGAACGCGGGATCAGTGCATCCACCGCAATGATTGCTAAACATGCCGGATTATCGGAAGGCACCCTGTTCCGCTACTTCCCAAGCAAAGAAGCGTTAATTAACGAACTCTATTTATATTTGAAAAAAACACTGTGCGCGTATCTCTCTGACGGATTTCCACTGTCTGCCACCCTGGAGCAACGTGCCCGTTTTTTATGGTTCAGTTATATTTCCTGGGGAGTGAAGAATCCGGCGGCCAATATTACGCTGAGTCACCTGGATGTTGGTGACTTTATAACACCGGAATTGAAACAAAAAGCAGCGGAGTTCTTCCCTGATATGGGCATTCATGAGGAATTCGTGCAGAGCACAGTATTTTCAGGCCTTAACAGGGGGTTTGCTGACTCAGTGTTCCAGGCGCTGGCTTATTCTACAGTGAAATTTGCAGCAAAGGATCCGAATAACGCGGAAGCTTATAAACACGCTGGATTCACGGTTTTCTGGAAAATGCTTGAATAAATAGATCACCCAGTGAAGCATGATATCTGTAAATAAAAAGAGGCCATTAGCCTCTTTTTAAAACGGCTAGTTACTCTCTTGGTTTATATTCCACCACGGCTTCTCGACTGAGGGTGCCAGAAATTCAACACCTGCACCAATCTCTGGTACAGATAATGAAATTCCCTGTTGTTTTGCCAGCGTCACAATACTGTTAAAGGGCGCATCCCAGGAATGAAAAGCTAAATCAAAGGTTGCATTATGGATGGGGAATAACCACTTTCCCTTCAGATCCTGGAATGCTTTAATGGTATCTTCCGGGAACATATGGATATCTCTCCAGCCCGCATCGTAGGCACCGGTTTCAAGGAATGCCATGTCAAAGGGTCCATAGGCTTCACCAATTTTTTTGAAGCCATCAAAGTAGCCTGAGTCCCCGCTGAAAAAGAGTCGGAAATTGTCAGAGATCATCGTCCAGGATGTCCACAGTCTTTTGTTGCTGTCAAACAAGCCACGCCCTGAAAAATGCCGGGCGGGTGTGGATATAAACGTGATCCCCTCAATACTGTAATCCTGCCACCAATCTAACTGGACTATCTTTTCAGCTGGAACACCCCAGGTACGCAATAAATCACCAACGCCGAGTGGGGCCAGGAAGTGCCGAGTTTTCTCTTTAAGACGCATAATTGCGTCATAATCCAGATGGTCATAATGGTCGTGAGAAATAAGCACGCCTTCAATTTCAGGTAATTCATCAATAGTGATCGGTGTATCCTGAAAGCGCTCAGGACCAAGCCACTGTACCGGAGAGGCTCTTTTGCTGAATACCGGATCGATTAACCAGTATTTATTCTTCATTTTCAGCAGCAGAGAAGAATGGCCCAGCCTGAATACCGAATTATCCGGGCTTTGCAACAGATGCCCGGTGGATAATGCCTTGATTGGGAGCGGTTGTCCGGGCTTAGTCTGTTTGGGTTTGTTGAAAATAAAATTCCATAAAACCTGAATATTTTCTGCCGCACTCACGACTTGTCTTGGGTTCACATTTTTGAATGCACCGTCATGGAACTGCGGGGAATCGGTATAGGGCGGAATCTTTTTAGCATAATAATTACATAATAATGCCACAGTTATTGCTCCTGTGATTATTGCTAATATCGTCTTTGTTAATCTGAAAGACAATCTTGGTGTGGGAGAGACATTTTTATTTTTTGTCCTTCCTGATGAGTGATTTTTCATGGTTCATTTACTTTTCAGGGGAAATACCCGTATCGGACATTCACGTTGAGTCTTTACTGGTCTCGTTACCCATGCCTTGATCCCCCTATGTCAGGATAGACTGACATCTGATTCGTGCTCCATAAATGGATGGCTACATCAACGGGGCGTTTTATCAATGGTTCTGATCTGGCATCTTCCAGAGGCCAGGCCCCCTGACGTGGCGGGGAGCGGAAACGCATACCACCGAAAGTAGGGGCGGGGTATCACCACATTTGATTGATTTCATGATTACTCCAGCAAGTTATGCAGTATTCCCGGCGGTTCGATGAACGATGCCCGGCATGGTCATTTTTTATTTTTAAATGATAAATAAAAGCGTAAGCACTCACTCATTATATGTGTGGTCACGAAAAAGACAACCAAATATTTTCAGCAGTTCAGGCGCGCTCGTCGCCAGCACTCGCCATTTAACTTATAAATATTGCTTACATGCTGAATGGGCTGACGACCATCCGCTGATACGTTTGCGCTCTCAGGTTATTCTTCACTAAGGTATCTGTTCAGCTCGCACTCAATGATCCCGGCGGGTATCGTCAGGGGAATACTGAAAGTGAGTGGTTCTTTTTGCAGGGAGACTTACAGTATGGCTTCGAGCATTTTTGGGGAAAGCGGGGAACCAATTGATAAAAAGCAAAAAAGCAGACGTCAGTGAACGTCTGCTTTCTCTAAATTGGCTCCTCTGACTGGACTCGAACCAGTGACATACGGATTAACAGTCCGCCGTTCTACCGACTGAACTACAGAGGAATTTCGTTGGGCGCTATAATAGCTATTACCGTGGGTTTGTCAAAGATAAAATAGCAGAAAATGTTTTTTTGTCTAAACAATCAACATCTTGTTGTCTTTTAAAGCGATTATATGAAAAAGCTTTGCAGGATCCCTGCGGCTGGCTCATGATTTAAAATCGTGTTTCATTTGATTATCCGAGTTACTGATTGAAACTCTCCGAAGTCCTGCAGCGTGGGGTGCGTAAATCCCCCTGGGGTGCTAAAAGAAAGGCGCATCGCGTGCTGTTATGGCGGGAAGTGATGCCGTTAGCGGTACCTCTCTTTTTAGAGAATGCCTGTGTTTTATTGATGGGGGTTTTCAGTACCTTCCTCGTCAGTTGGCTTGGACAAGACGCCATGGCCGGGGTCGGGCTGGCTGACAGTTTTAATATGGTCATTATTGCCTTTTTTGCGGCGATTGACTTGGGCACCATGGTGGTGGTGGCCTTTAGTTTTGGCAAGCTGGATCCTGAACGAGCGCGTGCGGCCGCCAGGCAGTCATTAGTTTTAATGACGATCGTCGCGTTTATACTGGCGGCGGTGATTCATATTGCGGGCCCGCTGATTATCAACACCATTGCCGGGGATGCCACCCCTGCCGTTAAGGCACTGGCATTGTCCTATTTGCAAACTACCGTCTGGAGCTATCCCGCCGCCGCGATCACGCTGATAGCCAGTGGTGCTTTGCGAGGGGCGGGGAATACCAAACTGCCGTTACTGATTAACGGCGGAATGAATATTCTCAATATTGTTATCAGTAGTATTTTAATTTACGGGGCATTTGGCTGGAGCGGAATAGGCTTCGTCGGTGCAGGCCTGGGGCTGACGCTTTCCCGCTATATCGGGGCTATCGCCATTATTATGGTCCTGATGAGTGGCTTTAATCCGGCATTGCGCATTACGCTGAGAAGTTATTTTGCCCCACTGAACTGGGGGATACTGCTTGAAGTCATGGGTATCGGCATTCCCGCCAGTGTGGAGTCTGTCTTATTCAATGGGGGTAAGTTACTGACGCAAATGTTTGTTGCCGGGATGGGTACCAGCGTGATCGCCGGTAATTTTATTGCCTTTTCCGTTGCGTCGCTGATTAACTTGCCGGGTAATGCGCTGGGGTCGTCGTCGACCATTATTGTTGGCCGGCGGCTGGGTAAGGGGGAGATAGGGCAGGCTGAACGTCAGTTACGGCATATTTTTTGGCTCTCCACACTGGTTCTCACTCTTATTGCCTGGGGAAGCGCTCCCTTTGCGAGCTTGTTAGCCTCATTTTACACCGATGATCCTCAGGTTATTCACGTCGTTGTGGTCCTGCTCTGGTTAAATGCCGCCTTTATGCCCATATGGGCGGCTTCCTGGGTCTTACCTGCTGGGCTTAAAGGGGCGCGTGATGCCCGCTTCGCCATGTGGGTATCGATGGTGGGGATGTGGGGGTGCCGGGTCATTGCCGGTTATACTCTGGGGGTTGTATTAGGAATGGGCGTGGTGGGTGTTTGGTTGGGAATGTTCCTTGATTGGGCCGTTCGTGGCGCCTGTTTTTACTGGCGACTGGCCAGTGGTCGCTGGTTACAAAAATACCCGCGACCACAAAAATAGACCTTGTCAGCATTCAGTATCGGCCAGCGTTGGTTATCTTTTGCTGACCGATACGGTATCTTGCCTGTCGGACTTAATGGGTAATGACTTCGCCCAGGGAGCGTACATCATTCCCGGTTGGAGACTGGTAAACACGCAGGCCGAATTCACCCACGATAGCGAAGATATGGTCAAAAATATCCGACTGAATCCCTTCATATTCCAGCCAAACGACAGTGTTAGTAAAACAATAGATTTCCAGGGGTAAACCCTGCGATCCTGGCTCAAGCTGGCGGACCATAAGCGTCATATCTTTGCGGATCATCGGGTGGTTACGCAGATATTCACTGAGATAGATACGGAAAGTACCAATATTGGTCATCTGCCGCTGGTTCAGTACCGAGTCATTACTGAGATGCTGGTTATATTCCTCAATTTCATGATTCCGCTTCACAATATAAGGATGCAGCAGATTTGCTTCCTGTAATTTATTTTGCTCCTCTTCGGAGAGAAAATGGATGCTGGTGGTATCAATAAAGACACTGCGTTTAATCCGGCGTCCACCTGAGGCGGACATACCACTCCAGTTTTTAAACGAGTCGGAAACCAGCGCATAAGTTGGCATGGAGGTAATAGTGTTATCCCAGTTTTGAACTTTAACTGTGGTTAAACCAATATCGATAACTGCCCCGTCAGCGCCATATTTAGGCATTTCCAGCCAGTCACCAATTTTCAGCATATTATTGGCAGATAACTGTATTCCGGCAACCAAACCCAATATTGGGTCTTTAAATACCAGCATCAGTACCGCAGCCATGGCACCTAAGCCGCTAATCAGAATGGCTGGCGATTTCCCGATCAGCAACGAGATAATCATAATGCCAACCACCAGTGAGCCAATGAGTTTAAGGCTCTGGAAAATGCCTTTTAATGGCAGGTGGGAAAAGGTCGTGAATTTATGGGATAACCCATTAATAACGTCCAGCAGCGAAAAGAAGGATAACAGGGCATACAGCATGACCCAGAGTTCAGCACAGGTCGTTACCACGGCCAGCTCATCTGAACTAGCAGAAAGCCATAACACCGCCTGAATGTTAACAATGATCCCTTGCAGCATCAGCGCCAGGCGATGAAAGAGTTTATTTTGAGTGAAAATCTGTAATACCAGGCTGGAACTGGACTCAGCTCGCTTTTCTATATTCTTAAGTACTAACTGGTGCAGAATGAAGTGCACGATAATGGCGGTCAACAGAATAATGATGGCTATCACCACCAAATAAGGGGTTTGATCGGGCTCAATACCGTACTTTTTTAGCTCAGAAATCAATGCATTCATGGTGCCTCCTTTAACAAACGCAGGAGGTATCATGCATTTTGGCTATGACCTGTGCAACCCACAAGGCCATATTGGTGTACAAGTTTTCTGTCTAAATCTGATAACCACGTTATGATTAATGAAGAACAACCTATAATGAGATGCAGAATATGATGAAGTATTTATCTTCATTTGCCCTGGTGCTGACGGCATTAACTCACTCGGCCTGGGCGGTAACTTACCCGCTTCCCCCGGAGGGGAGTCGTTTAGTCGGACAACCTCTGGTTATCACTGTTGAGCCGGGCAATACCCAGCCGCTGGAGTATTTTGCTGCCAAGTATGGTCAGGGGCTGTCGAACATGCTGGAAGCCAACCCCGGGGTTGACCCACTGCTTCCTGCGGGTGGAAGTCAGTTGATTATTCCCCAACAGATTATTCTGCCTGATACTGTACGTCAGGGCCTGGTGGTGAATGTCGCCGAAATGCGGCTGTACTATTATCCTCCAGGAGAAAATACGGTTGAGATTTTGCCTATTGGCATTGGTCAGGCAGGGCGGGAAACCCCTCGAAACTGGGTGACCAAAGTGGAGCGTAAAAGAGAGGCTCCTTCCTGGACTCCGACCCCGAATACCCGCAGAGAATACGCAAAAGAAGGGAAAGTGTTGCCCGCTTATGTCCCGCCCGGCGCTGACAACCCCATGGGGCTGTATGCCATTTATATTGGCAAATTGTATGCCATACATGGGACTAACGCCAATTTTGGTATAGGCCTGCGTGTGAGTCAGGGATGTATCCGTCTGCGCAATGATGATATTGAGTGGCTATTCAACCAGGTGAAGGAAGGGGAACGGGTGCAGATTATCGATCAGTCGGTAAAAACCACCACTGAGCCTGATGGGAGCCGTTGGATAGAAGTGCATGAACCCTTGTCACGTAACCGGGCAGAGTTTGAATCAAATAAAAAGGTGCCGTTACCGATGGCTCAAACACTGCAAAAAATGGCCACGGAAAGCAGTGTCAATGGCACGGCATTACGCACTGAGCTGGAAAGGCGTTCAGGAATGCCGATACGCATCGATAATCAAACCGCTGTGGTAGCCCATTATAAGTGCGCCTCTTTAGGAGGCCCAGCCACAAAGCGATGCATGTGATGGTGAGTCTCCCAGCTTGGTTCTGGCATACTATTTCCCGGGCTGGGATACACCTGATGCATGTTGTCTCTGTCAGTTGGTGGTATTCCTTTCAGAAAGTATGCCTGTCTGCAACGTTAATTATTCTCAGTATAACCAGGTGATGAAATAGCCCCGCTTTTCAGCATCGGCAATATATAGTCGGTTTATTTTATTGTCTTTTTTAAACAGTGAGTTTTGCTATAAATAGCCTGCCACCAGCCAGTCATTTTTTGATATATATATAATTGTAAATGTAATCTCTAGTTATCTTTTTTTAATAAAAGTGAAATGTTCTCTACTTATTCTCAAATCTTACAATTTTTATTATACCTCTTGGGAATATACTATTTATGCGTTTTCTAAAATCAATTCTTTATAGTGCTATCTCAGTTTCACTGACTGTACCACTGATCTCCACTGCCGCCGATACCCATGGCCCGTCACAAAAAATCAAGAATGTGATTGTCATGATACCGGATGGTATGAGTGTGACAGGAACCACCCTTGCTCGTTTATATAAAGGCGAACCCCTGGCGCTGGATCCGCTGGCAAGTGGTTTGATGAGCACATGGAATGGTGATGGCACAATAGCCGATTCCGCCCCCGCAGGTTCTGCTATCTCTTCAGGCTGGAAATCGCAGAGTGGTAATATCGCCAGTACGGGTAAAAAGTATGATTTTCCGGGGGTGAAAACACCAAATCCAGGGGAAGAATTGCGGCCAATCGCGACGCTACTGGAAGCGTCACGTTTGAGTGGCCGTTCAGTGGGTATTATCAGCACCAGTGAGTTTATGCACGCCACCCCGGCTGATTTTAGTGCTCATGACCCTTCACGTAAGAGCTATGACAACCTCACAGAACAAATTGTCTATAATAATCTGGATGTTATTTTAGGCGGCGGTGCTAAATACCTGAAAGCGGAAAACCGTGCTGATAAAGAAGACATGGCTAATGTGCTGACGTCTCGCGGTTATAGTATTGTAAATACCCCGGAGCAATTAAATGCATTCAACGGGAAAAAGCTGGTGGGGGTTTTTGGCAAGTCAGACAAACACACGGCCCTGTCTTATGATTTAGATCGTGATGCCACCCTTGAGCCTTCACTGGCCGAGATGACACAAAAAGCCATTGATATTTTGTCTAAAAACCCGGATGGCTTCTTTTTAATGGTGGAAGGCTCAAAAGTTGACTGGGCAGCTCATGCGAACGATCCTGTGGGTATTGTCAGCGACGTCCTGGGATTTGACAATGCGGTTGCTAAAGCAGTCGATTTTGCCAAAAAAGATGGTAATACTTTAATTGTTGCCATGACCGATCACGGTAACTCAGGTATCTCTATCGGCGACCGTTCCACGTCTAAAAATTATGATAAAACCCACTGGACACGTTTTATTGACCCACTGAAAAAAGCGAAAGTGACCGGCGAAGGTTTTGAAGCCATTCTTGAAGCCCAGTCAGCCACCAAGAATCCAGGGAAAATTCGCACACTGGCACAGGAATGGCTGGGTGTTGATGATTTAACGGATGCCGAAGTGAATAATATCATGGGCGCGAAGACGGGGGAGCTGAACTATGTAGTGGGGCCTATCCTTGCTGAACGGGCAAAAATAGGTTTCACGTCCAACGGGCATACCGGGGAAGATGTTGTCCTTTATAGTTATGACCCACGCGGGCGTCTACTGGGTGGCTTAATGGACAACACTGAAGTCGCGCACTTTATGGCTTCAGCACTGGATGTAAACCTGCAACAGGCGACAGATTTACTGTTCCTTGATGCTAACGCCGAATTCAGTGCTAAAGGGGCGACGGTGAGTCAGGACTCAACCGACGCAGAAAACCCGGTGTTGGTGGTGAAAAAAGGAGACCAGACGCTGCGCATCCCACGTAATAAGAGTATTGCCTGGTTAAACAATAAGGAAGTGGCATCCGATGGGGTTAATGTCTATAACGGTTCCCGCTGGTTTGTTTCCAGGTCGTTAGTGGATCAAATTAAGTAATCAGAGCATTATTGAGTAAAGTTCCGATCGCCGGAACTTTACTCATGTAGCCTGTTGCCTGGCCCGGCAGAGAGGCAATGACCAGGCAGAGAGATATTCTCCGTGCTGCATGAATAAGGCGCAGACACGAGCCCGGATGGGGAGCGTATCTGAAATCACTTATCAACGATTAATCTGATGGCCTATCACGCCCCCGACTGCCGCTCCACCCACCGTACCAATGGCACTACCCCCCGTGAGTATCGCACCGCCCACAGCCCCGATCCCGGCCCCTATGGCCGTGTTACGCCCCCGGTTTGACATATGTCCGCAAGCAGTAATCGACAGGGTGAGCAGGACCAGAATTGCGACAGAAAAACTGCGTTTCAAAAGCATCGTTAACCTCAACACCCTCAATAATAAGGGTATACACATAAGTTTTTATTGGAGTTTTTAACACCATCCTGGGTCATCGAGATCATACCTGATATGAGAAATTTACTGATTGTGTCAGGCCAGCGATAGGTAAAAACTCTGATTTAGCCATGCTCACTATGTGCGATGCAGCTAACCAGAAGACACTTGAGTTTTTTTGCACCAAAGGACAGGGAAGGGCAACACTAAAGAATAAGAAAATCGCTTAAACGTTATCAAGCTGTGCTGCCACATACAGCAAAAAACGATCTTCAAAATTAGCCAAATTGAGTCCGGTCAGGTCAGAAATGCGCCGCAGACGATACTCCAGCGTATTTTTATGAATAAAGAGGGCCTTTGCTGTTTCCCCGGCCTGTTGGTTATGCCTGAACCAGGCATGGAGTGTTTTCCTGAATACGCCATTGCTGTCATTGGCCTTCAGACGCTGTAGTGGGCTGGCCAGCTCGGCGGCCTGCCAGCCATTACGCAGACTGTCGAGCAGAACCGGTAGTTTAATATCCTGATAGCTAAAACAATGCTCATCTGGGGTGCGCAGTTTACCAACGCTGAGGGTTGTTTTTGCTGTCAGATAGGATCGAGCCACCCCCCCATCACCAGGAAAAAACTTGCCCAGCCCGAGGCTGATTTTCAGCGGGCTGCGTTGTTGTATACGCTGGTAGAGCTGTTCCATGCGATTCTTATGTTCTTTGGGTTCCCAACGTTCTGCATGAAGATAGGCGGGTTTTAGTACCACCATCTCGGTCAGGGAAACGATGGCCATCAAATCATCTTTACCCGCCTCTTTCAGCAAGCTTTGCAATTGCTGCAATTCGCTCATCGCGGTACTGACCCCGAGTTGTCCGCTGTCCAGCTCCACGACCATAGCCACCCGGGGTAACATCAGATCCACGCCAAGTCGCTGTGCCCATTCCTGCATACTGCTGGAAACGGTATCGTTGCGTACCATGCTTAATACCAGCTCTTCATGCAGACGACTATTCTGCGCCAGGAGTTTTAGCAGGTGCGCCTGTTCGAGCATCATCTCCGTTGTCATGCACACCAGTTCACCATAATGCAGGAGTTCATCAGGATCACCGGTGAGGCCGATGACCCCTACAAATTGATTATTCAGGCGCAAGGGTAAATTCAGACCCGGTTTGACACCGTGTAGGGTATGCATTGACGCATCATCGATGGCCACTACCCGGCCCTGGCTAAGGGCCAGGAGTGCGCCTTCATGAATTTCACCAATACGCTCTTTATCACCACTGCCAATAATACGGCCTTTGGCATCCATCACATTGATATTACAGTTAATAATTTTCATGGTTCGTTCGACGATCGAAAGGGCTAATTTCGAGTCAAATTCGTAATCCGTCATTTGCTGTTCCTCAAGTGCGGTATGGCTTGATTTTCCAGAGACAGAAGCTCTTTAAAAACCGGGTCGCGTGGCTTGACCATCAGTGTCGGGTGCATGGGGATGACGTTCCTGACAGTCGCCGCCCGGTATGATAGCGCACAATGCACGTTATTTTTTACTCTTGACTTAAAAGGGGGGTAACCGTCCCCCCATGAAACAAAAAATGCCCGCCATCATGTACTGCCGGGGGGCGTCATGATGCGGGCATAATAGTAAAAAATGAAGATTAACTGACCACGAGAATACGGCAGGTATCCGTGGTGCCCACCTCACTGTTTCGGCTGCCCTGAGTCAGAATGATCCGGTCGCCGGATTGCACGATCCCCCGCGTTTTTAACAGCATGATAGCCTCATGAGCGGCATCTGTTCCTGCTTCAGCGTAGCCGAAAGGAAAGGGCGCAACGCCCCGATACAGCGCAACCTGATTGAGGGTTTTTGGATGCCGGGACAGGGCATAAATCGGCAAGCCTGAACTGATGCGCGACATCAGGCAAGCGGTCTGTCCTGACTCAGTCAAGGCGATGACACCCTTAACCCCTTGCAGGTGGTTAGCGGCATACATGGCAGCCATGGCGGCCATCTCTTCAACATTGGTAAACTGAATATCCAGACGGTGTTTTGAAATATTAACCCGTGGGTCCCGTTCTGCTCCGGAACAGACATTAGCCATCGCTGATACGGCTTCGACAGGGTAGTTGCCCGCCGCGGTTTCAGCCGAAAGCATCACCGCATCAGTCCCGTCCAGGATAGCGTTAGCAACATCCATCACCTCTGCCCGGGTTGGCATGGGGTTAGCAATCATTGACTCCATCATTTGAGTGGCTGTGATAACCACACGGTTAAGCTGACGCGCGCGCTGAATGAGTCGTTTCTGTACGCCGACCAGGGCGGCATCACCAATCTCAACGCCTAAATCCCCCCGGGCTACCATGATGACATCAGAGGCCAGAATCACGGAGTCCATCTGTTCCTGTGTGGCGACGACCTCAGCACGTTCGACCTTGGCCACAATTGCCGCCTGGCATCCGGCTTCACGCGCCAGGCGCCGTGCATAGTGCAAATCGTCCCCATTACGTGGGAAAGAGACCGCCAGAAAGTCCACGTCGATTTTTGCTGCCAGAAAGATGTCGGCTTTATCTTTTTCTGTCAGGGCATCGGCTGAAAGCCCACCCCCCAATTTATTGACACCTTTATTATTGGAAAGCATGCCACCCACGGTGACGCAAGTACGGATGCTTTCCCCGACAATGTCCATCACTTTGAGCTGAATTCGGCCATCATCCAGCAATAAAATATCCCCCGGGACGACATCTTGTGGCAAAGCTTTATAGTCGATACCAACCTGCGTCTGGTCACCCAGACCTTTTTCAAGTAACGCATCGAGAATAAAGGTCTCTCCCACAGTGAGAAATATTTTTCCCTCTTTAAAGGTTGAGATCCGTATTTTAGGGCCTTGCAGATCTCCCAGAATAGCCACCGTTTTACCTAATTTTCTGGCGATGCTACGCACTTGTTCTGCACGGTTAATGTGATCCTGTGCTTCCCCGTGAGAGAAATTAAGCCGGACAACATTAACCCCCGCCGCAATTATTTTTTCCAGAATAGTTTCACGGTCAGTTGCCGGGCCAAGTGTGGCGACAATTTTTGTACGTCTGAATAAATCAGTCATATTATCTATCTTCTATAAATGGAAATTAATTATCCAGCGCTGTTTTAAGCAGGCGGGCAATATTTTCACAAGTGCGTTCCATATTTAATGGGCCGTCTTTTAGCAGCGCTTCAATGTTATCCGCACGAGGGATAATACCGAAAATAGTATCGATACCTTCATCGTAAAGGGCTTCCACATCATCCCCCACACAACCTGACACGGCGATGACGGGCACGCCTTCGGCTTTCGCACTATGAGCGACCCCATAAGGCGTTTTACCGAACTTGGTTTGGTAGTCGATGCGTCCCTCACCCGTGAAACAGAAATCGGCACCAGCCAGTTTGTCACACAGGCCACTGTACTCGACGACAATATCAATACCTTTACGTAGTGTGCATTGGGTGAAGGCCATCAAACCCGCGCCCAGTCCGCCCGCAGCACCCGCTCCCGGAGTGATGGCCACTTCTTTACCCAGCTGGGCACGAATCACCCCCGCATAGTGCGCCAGGCTACTGTCAAGGTGGGCAACCATTTCGGGGGTTGCTCCTTTTTGTGGACCAAAAATAGCAGAGGCACCTTGTTCACCACAGAGTGGATTCGTGACATCACAAGCGACCTGAATATCCACCTGACTCAGCCGACTATCCAGCCCTGAAATGTCGATTTTATACAGTTGCCCCAGGGCACCGCCGCCTCGTGGCAGTGTGTTTCCAGCCGCGTCATAAAAGCGCGCACCTAAGGCTTCCGCCATACCCGCGCCACCATCATTGGTTGAGCTTCCCCCAATGCCCAGAATGATTTTTTTAATGCCTTTGTCCAGACAGGCACGGATCAGTTCACCTGTGCCATAGGTGGTGGTCACCAGCGGGTTTTTAGTTTCCTGGGTAACAAACTGAATGCCACTGGCGGAAGCCATTTCAATGACCGCAATTTCACCATTGCCCATGATACCGTAGCTGGCTTCAACGGTGGTGCCTAATGGTCCTGTGACATTCAGGTGATACATCTGACCATCGGTAGCATCAATCAGTGACTGGGTGGTCCCTTCGCCACCATCAGCCATAGGCACATGAATGTAATTCGCTTCAGGGAAAATCTTGCGTAACCCTTTTTCCATCGCGTTACACACTTCTTTTGCCGTCATGCTCTCTTTAAAGGAATCAGGGGCTAATACAAATGTTGCTTTTTTCATTATGGTTTGCCTCATATCAGAGAATAAAGCCGTAAAGTACAGTCGCGACAATGGTCATGGTTCCACCCACGATAGCCTCATAAGGCACCAGGCTCATACGCTGTTTAATGGTCATATTCATGCTCTGGGCAGTGATGTGGAAGTAGTTACCCTGCGGTAAGGAGTCGATAACGGTAGCCCCGGTATGAACCATGACCGCGGAGGCAATTGGCGCGATACCTATAGCCGCAATAGCATGACCAAATGTGCCGGTGGCGAGGATGGTACCTGTTGACGTGGAAGCGGTAGCCGCTGCCATTAAAATACCTGAGATCGGTGGAAGGAAAGTGCCAGAAATTCCCATCACATTAATTAAATCAACAATTTGTGCTGATAAGTCCGATGCTGCTATCAGTCCCGCGATGGCACCTGCACCAATCAAAATCAGTACGGTGGCGGTCATTTTTTCCAGGCCTGAAGTCGTATAGGCAATCAGTTTGTCTTTCTGACCCATGGCGTACAAGCCGACAATACCCGCGATTGGCAGTACATACATGGCATCCAGTTTGACTGAGCTGAGGATACTGATATTAAAAATAGAGCCAATTGGGTTAACCATCAGTAAGACAATCGCCACGGCAGGGGCGACAATGGCCTTGCCAAGGGTGGGGTAGGCTCTGTCGTCTTTCGTATTTTTAGACCCATAAGCTTCAGCCGCTTCCGGGCCACTGACCATAACACCCTTACTTTTCAGCATGGAGGCAACGATAACTGTCATCATCAAGCCGAAGAGTGCGGGGATCAGACCCGCTATCATGACATCGCTGAGATTGACATTAAAACCATTAGCAGCGGCAATGGTGTTGGGGTTAGGTGAAATAATATTACCGGCTTTCCCGCCACCAGATAATGCCAGCAGTAAGGCAAGCTTAGAGATACCCATTTTGTTACCGACAGACAACGCGATCGGTGCCACAATTAATACCGCGACAGGAATAAACACCCCCACGGCGGTGATAATCATCGTCGCCAGCGCCAGTGCAAAAATGGCTTTACTCTCGCCCATTTTTCGCACAATCGCCTTGGCTATGGTTTCTGCCGCCCCGGATTCCATCATGACGCCAGCCAGTACCCCAGCAGCAAGAACACGTATTACTGTGCCCATTACACTCTGGGTTCCTGACGTTAGCATGGCAACAATTTGTACTAAATTCCCGCCACCAATAAGGGCACCAATAATAGCCCCCAGAAACAGAGAATAAACCGGGTTGATTTTTTTAAGAATAAGTATAATAGCAATAAAAAGACCAATGAGTGCCCCGTACCATGCCAAGGGTTCTATTGCATTCATAATAAGACCTCATATATTTACGTCATTGACAATAGAGAGTTAATACAAATATCTCCGTTATAATTTTTATTAACGGGAGGTGATGTTCATTCTGTAAGTAATATATTTAAATTAATAATAAATCTAACCGCTGAATAACTCCTTTTTTGTATTGTGTGTATTCTAAATTCTGGTAATGAAATAGACTATGTGCGATAGCACAAAAATACAGGCTGATTACAGAAAAGATTTCGTGTCAGAGAACAACAGGCTGAGAGGTTTATCACATAACAAGAGCAGATAGTCGGGATCTCTGGTCGACGGGCACTGTTCTGCACCGTAGAGTACGCATTTCCTGTCTGTCCAGACGCTGGTGGCAGGCTTAAGCGGCAGTGTCTCTTATCGGGGGTATCGATCATCCCTGAAGCTTTATTCAAAAAAATTGAAAGATACGATTAACGATATGATATTTATTATCATCGACAACCGCGTAGAGTAGAGGATCAATCTTTTTGCTGGCGTTGATCGTACCTGGCCAGCCAAATAAAAGGACAGGCAATGAAAAATATAGGTTTTTTATCGTTTGGTCACTGGAATCCTTCCCCCCAGCCAGCAACCCGCTCGGCAGCAGATGCACTGCACCAGTCAATTGATCTGGCCGTTGCTGCTGAGGAACTCGGCGCTGACGGGGCCTATTTTCGAGTCCATCACTTTGCCCGGCAACTCAGCTCTCCATTTCCTTTGCTTGCAGCAATAGCTGCCAGGACTCAACGCATTGAGATTGGGACTGGGGTGATTGATATGCGCTATGAAAATCCCCTGTATATGGCGGAGCAGGCGAGTGCGACAGACTTCATCGCCAATGGCCGGCTGCAATTAGGCATCAGTCGTGGTTCTCCGGAGCAGGTGATTGATGGATGGCGTTACTTTGGCTATCGCCCTGAAGAGGGGGAAGACGCCTCGGATATGGCTCGCCGGCACACGGAAGTTTTGCTTAATGTACTTAAAGGTGAAGGTTTTGCTGAACCCCACCCTCAGCCAATGTTCCCCAATCCCCCCGGGCTACTGCCTCTTGAACCCTGCTCCAGGGGGTTACGGGAACGGCTATGGTGGGGAGCTGGTTCGAATGCGACTGCCGTATGGGCAGCCAGGCTGGGAATGAATTTACAGAGCTCAACACTGAAAGATGATGAAACAGGAGAAGCATTCCATATCCAACAACGGGATCAGATTCGGGCGTATCGTGCGGCCTGGAAAGAGGCGGGGCATCAGCGCACGCCACGGGTGTCCGTGAGTCGCAGTATTTTTGCCCTGATGGATGAACGTGACCGTGCCTATTTTGGTGGCAGCGGTAAGGACGGGGACCAGGTCGGTTATCTGGATGAAAAAACGCGGGCTATATTCGGCCGCAGTTATGCCGCAGAACCAGAAAAACTCATTGCTCAGTTGAAACAGGATGAAGCCATTGCCGAGGCGGATACCTTACTCCTGACCGTCCCTAACTCACTTGGTGTGGCTTACAATATTCATGTTATTGAGTCTATTCTCAAATATATTGCTCCGGCCATGGGATGGCGGGCTTCCTGAGAGGGGAGCGTTCATTCCCGACATTAACAGTCAACATAGCTAGTCAGCTGTCCTGGGCTTGCCTGTCAGTGAGGCTGCATTCCCAGGACTCACCTGCCACTTGTCGTGTTTCGCTGACACGTTTCCTTCATCAATTCAATGTGCTGATCAGCATGTGGGGGCCCGCCCATGTCTCGACCTTTATCGGGCGATCTGTACATGTTTTGTGAGTCGCTGATGACGGAAGGAGATATTTATTGGGTCAAATTGTGAAAAGAATAGTGTTGCTGACTGGTACTGGATCTATTTTGGCGGGATACTTACCCACGTCAAATAAAGTAATAAGCGAGTATATACAGAATAATCACGATACTGAGAAGCCTGTTTTTCCTGGTGCTGTGGCAGACGAGTCAAACTCACCCATGCTTCTCATAATAATCGGCTAACTGACGCCTTGAAGACCTTTTCAAGTGCTCAACGGCAGCTTGAAGTTTATTGGATATCCCATACACGCTGGTAAAAGAGATTAAAAGTTGAACGACTCCTTGAGTATTAAACACGACGACAGCGAGCTGGAATACAATCTGATGATAAAATCAGAATGGAACCAGCTGATAGCCGTAACATCACCGCAGTCTTTCCATTTATTGAGCACGCTCTCTGCCCGGAAAGCTTCTGACTTTGCCGATACATTCTACAGTTACATGTTAAATGATCGGGATGCTTCTTTTTTCCTTTCCAGCCAGCAAGTTCATGACAGACTCCATGGGGCAATGACAACGTGGATAGTCGATATTTTGACGAATACCGGGGAGCGGTTGCCTGACTTGATTGAGCAGCAAAAAAAGATTGGGGAGATTCATGCCCGCATTGGTATTCCCGTCGACCTGGTAGAGCGCGGCGCACGACGTTTAAAATGGCGCCTTAATGAAGAAATCTTACAGGTCGCTGAGGATAAAGCGCTCTGTTTTGATGCCATGCGATTTGCCGCTACTTCAATGGATATCGCCATCGAGATAATGAGCAAAAGTTATTCGCAATCCCACAACATTGATACCAAAAATGAAGAATCGTATCGGCTATTTTCCATTCTGGAAAATGCCGGTATTGAGAGTGCCCGTCAGAATGCCTCATTACTTCACTGGGAAAATACTTTTATTTTTAGTGTGGCGACCGGTACGCCGCTTTCTTCTATTCAGGATCTCAATGATTCAGACTTTGCTCTGTGGTTTAACCACAAAGGGAAATCTAATTTTAGCAATGTTCAGCGTGTAAAAACGATATCCGATACCATTATTGAAACGGACAAATATATTCACGATTATAGCTGTACCCCGGGACTGATATCCCAGGATTATGCTCCGTTACTAAAAACAGTCAGAAGCAAAATTCATAAAATTAATACGCTGCTGGGATCATTGTTTGATGAAGTTCAAAAACTGGAAAGCGGAAAAGACACGCTAACACTGTTACTTAACCGTCGTTTTCTGCCGACTATTCTTCGGCATGAAATATCACTGGCCATGCATTCCCGTATTCCACTCAGTATCGCCATGATTGATATTGATAATTTTAAAACCTACAACGACACTTATGGCCATGCCGACGGGGATAATATCCTGAAGAAGGTGGCTGAAATGCTCTATGACAGTACCAGAAGTAGTGACTATATTTTTCGGCTCGGTGGCGAGGAATTTTTAATTGTGCTTGTTGAAACCGCCAAAACGGAGGCTTTCAGCATCATTGAGCAAATGAGAAAAAAAATTCAGGATACGCCTGTACAGCTCCACAGTCATGAATATGTCCACGTCACGGTGAGTGCAGGTATTGCTGTTTACAATGGGCATCCTGATTATGAATGTCTGATCAGGGTGGCTGATAATGCACTTTATCAGGCTAAGGCCAACGGCAAAAACAGAATTGAGTACGCGCAAAGCGAATAATTCATTGGTTTCATTGCAAGCCGTGCAGGGAATGGCTTGCAATGAATATCATCCCTGACCTCAAAATATATTCATTCACTAACTGGACGCGGTAAGCGGGCCACATCTCTGAGTAAATGTCCCGGCATTCGTCCTGTTACATTTTTCTGCAATGCAAGTTATTCAGAATACAGGGTGTATTTTATATTTCCCCGTACTCGGCAATGATGTCATGAAGTAATAATCTAAATAATGATAAAGATCATCCTGTAATTTTACGAATATTGTATATAGTGAGAGACAGAAACTTTTTTCCTGGTGCATTGCATGTCGTCGAATTGACTCACTTAATTATAAAATTAAGGATGAATAATGAAGCAGAAAATAGAAAATTATACTGGTCCTGCTGGGGGCTGGGGAGCGCTGAAGGCCGTTGCCGACGCTATACGTGGGCAGATGAATGAGCGGCATGATTTAATTGCCATGTTTGAAATGAATAAGCCACAGGGATTTGACTGCCCGGGGTGTGCCTGGCCTGATCCTAAACACAGTGCCTCATTTGATATGTGTGAGAATGGTGCCAAAGCCATGGCATGGGAGACCACCAGGAAAAGAACCACTCCCCAGTTTCTGACTGAGCATAGCGTTACGGAGCTCTTATCCTGGAATGATTACGATCTGGAAAATGAAGGTCGCTTAACCCATCCTTTAAAATACAATGAACTGACCGACCATTATGAAGAAATCAGCTGGGAAGAGGCGTTCGGGCAAATAGGCCAGCGGCTGGCAAGTTATGATGATCCCAATGTGGTGGAGTTCTATACTTCAGGGAGAACCTCAAACGAAGCGGCGTTTCTTTATCAGCTGTTTGCCCGGGAATATGGCACCAACAATTTTCCCGACTGTTCAAATATGTGCCATGAACCTACCAGCGTGGGGCTTGCCGCTGCAATCGGGGTCGGCAAAGGCACCGTTCTGTTAGAAGACTTTGATAAAGCGGACTTAGTTATCTGTATCGGCCATAATCCCGGTACGAATCACCCACGCATGTTAACCTCTCTGCGTGAAGTATCCAAACGTGGTGGCAAAATCATCGCCATTAATCCGCTTAAAGAAAGAGGATTAGAACGTTTCACCGCCCCACAAAACCCGATTGAGATGCTGACCTTGTCGTCCACTCAGCTAGCGACATACTATTACAAAATCCGCATCGGCGGTGATACCGCATTAATGAAAGGGGTGATGAAAACCCTGATTGGCTGGGATGATACGGCCCGCCAGAATGGTCAGCCAGCGATTCTTGATCACGAATTTATTCAACAACATACCGCAGGCTTTGTCGCACTGAAGCAGGATGTGCAAAACACAGCCTGGAGCGATATCGTTAAACACAGCGGTATGACTCAAGAAGAGATTGAACAGATTGCCCAAGCTTACGCTGAAGCCAAAAATACCATTATTTGCTACGGCATGGGGATCACGCAGCACCAGCATGGCACGCAAAATATTCAGCAACTGGTCAATCTGCTGTTGTTAAAAGGCAATATGGGCAGGGAAGGGGCCGGAATTTGCCCCCTGCGTGGCCATTCCAATGTTCAGGGGGATCGTACTGTTGGGATCACTGAAAAACCGGGCAAACTATTTTTACAGAAGCTGGAAACGCGATTTGGCTTCACTCCCCCGGCAGAATTTGGTCATGCGGCTGTTGCCAGTATGCAGGCGATATTTGAGGGGCGTTCTCGGGCATTGATCTGTATGGGGGGAAATCTGGCGGTGGCCATGCCAGATAAAGAGGCCTGTTTTAGTGGCATGAAAAAACTCGACCTGGCCGTACATTTGGCGACGAAGTTAAATCGCTCGCATCTTCTCACCGCCCGCCATACCTATTTGTTTCCCGTATTGGGGCGTACTGAACGAGATATACAAAAAAGCGGTGAGCAGGCTATTACGGTCGAAGATTCTATGTCGATGGTACACGCTTCCCGTGGCAAGCTGGAACCGGTTAGCCCGTATCTCAAGTCCGAGTGTGCAATTGTCGCCGGGCTCGCCCTGGCCACGCTGCCGGATACTAAAGTCGACTGGCAAGAGATGGTGGATGATTACAGCCAGATACGTGACGCGATGGCAGCCGTATTAAGCGGGTTTGAGAATTATAATGAAAGGATCCTGCAACCGGGCGGTTTTCATCTGACTAATCCTGCGTCAGCACGTAAATGGGTCACCCCATCCGGGCGGGCGAATTTTTTCACTACCGAAGGATTACTCGAAGATCCTGAATCAGCGAATGCCAGTGAGCTGGTATTAGCCACGGTTCGCAGCCATGACCAATACAACACCACGATTTATGGTCTGAACGATCGCTACCGGGGTATTTTTGGTCGACGTGACGTATTATTTATCAGTCAGGATGAAGCCGAAAAACAGCGGCTGGTTGCGGGGGATAGGGTGAATGTTATCGCCCTGGATAAACAGCAGAGCCCCACACACCGACGCGTAGATAATCTTGAAATTGTAATTCACGACATGGCGGATCGCTGTGTGGCAACCTATTTCCCTGAGTCAAATAACCTGGTGGCGCTGGATAACTTCGACCCGCAAAGCGGCATTCCGGCCTATAAAAATATTCCTGTTATCCTGGAAAAAATACAACCTGTTGTTACGAATGACGTCGCTAATCACGCCGAGTAACCTGAAAGTAAGTATCCTGAGTCCAGGGGGGCTTGTACCCCCTGGCGTTCTTTTTACTTCTTCACGTATCATGAGGAACAGGCTATTTTTAGAAAAAAGAGAGCATTATGAATAACAATGTGCATGGTATCGACCATATAGGCTTGACGGTGCCGGATCTGGATGCCGCCACTGAATTTTTCATCAATGCATTAAATGCTTCTGTTATCTATGACACCTACCTGAAATCACAGCCCCCAAGGCACGCTGTTGCAACACAAAAAAGATTAGGTATTTCAAGTGATACGGCAGAAATTGCCATCAGAATGATAGGCTTTCCGAATGGAGCCCAAATAGAGCTGTTTGAATTCTCAGGGCAAAATCGATCTGGCCCTGTCACCCCCGCAGATTATGGCTGGCAGCATGTTGCCTTTTATGTGGATGATATTGAACTGGCTGTCAGACAAATAGAAGCTGCTGGCGGCAAGCGCAATGCGGACCCTATAGATTTAACCGGGATAGAGGCGGGAGCGGGAAATAAATTTTGCTATTGCCTGACGCCCTGGGGATCAAGCATCGAAGTGATTACCTACCCCACGCCACAACCCTACCTCCACACCTCGAAACGCAGAAAATGGTCAGTATAAGAAGGACACGCATGAGAGCATGAAACGCAGCATACTGTAACGCGCTCTATTTCGGTCTTAACCCCTGCTGTCGTGGTCAACAAAAGCTGGCCATGGCACAGCATAGCGGTTTTTTTGTGTCGCGGTTGCTGACCGCCAGAAGCTTCTTCCCGTTGATGTGGCACACGGACTTATTCGCTACGGAAGGTTTTCCGCCATGCCCTGGGGCTGACACCAAATTTTTCCCGGAACTGCAGCCTGAAGGTTGCCGCAGACTGAAACCCTGCTTGTTCAGCAACCTGTTCTACGGGGAGGTCAATGTTTTCTAATAACGCCTGACTCAAATGCAGCCGCGCGGCGGTGATCCACTCGATGACGGACATCCCTGTTGCCTTACTGAAATGCCGGGTAAGTGTCCTGCGACTCATGGAGGCATACACCGCCAGGGAATCAATATCGTGGGGAGCCTGAATATTGAGTAACAGATAGTCAAGGACCATATTAATTCTACAGTCGGTCGTCTTTTGGGTGACAGGATGATCAATATATTGTGCCTGGCCTCCTTCACGGTGGGGAGGGGTAACCATCCTGCGGGCAATACCATTAGCTGTCAGACTACCGAAATATTTGCGAATGAGATACAGACAGCAATCCATTGCTGCAGCCGTTCCTGCGGATGTAATCAGCCCGTCGTTATCAACATAGAGTTCGTTAAGATTCAAGTGAACGGACGGAAACTGTTCCCGAAAGTCTCTCTCATACTCCCAGTGTGTCGCCGCGACACGCCCGTCCAGCAAACCGGCATAAGCCAGGACGAAAGTGCCCAAGCACAGCCCCACGATCTGGGCACCGGTATCACGTGCTTTTACCAGGGCATTAAGTAGCGGTGCAGACGGTTTTTCCCGAACATTTGCCCAAAAAGGTACAATGACGATATCGGCCCGGGCCAGAGCATCCAGCCCATGATCAGCCTGTATTGCTGTTCCTTCACCAGACCAGATAAGCCCCGGCGTTTCAGCACATATCAAGCGAGTAAAAAGCCGCTGATCCGAGACGGTATTCCCAAAAAGGATCAGGGGGACTGAAACGTGATAAGTACTGAAACCCTGGGTAACAAGTATGGCAACTGAAATCCCGGACACGATGACTCCTTTGCTGTCGGTTGCTGTCAGAATACGAGTGATTCACCGTCGGCAGGTGCTGAAACATAATCCTGAATCTGGTTAATCTGGGCATATTCCAGTACGTCCTGCCGGGTAACTAGGCAATGGTTAACCGCCTCCATGTGGGTGGCGACAATCTGCGCATCAGGTAAAACAACGTGCGCCCTCACTATGTCTTCTTTCCCGAAGATTATCGCGCCGTACCCCAGAACATGAGCCCAACCGGTATTCATAATCAGCACATCTGGCATATAATTACGCATATTTTCTTCCACGGTTTTAACCCAGAGACTGTCACCAACAAGGTACAAGGTTTTTTCCGATGGATGGCGAAACACGATACCACAAGCGTCACCAAGCAGTTCTGCCAATTGTGGGTTGCCATAAGCAGCATCTGAACCATGCTGGCACGTTGTTTTAATCAGTTCAATATCGCCAAAATAGCACCCTTCGGTGAGAACTTGCAGATTAGTGAACCCCTGATGTTGCAACAACGCCTTATCATTTTCATTCTGAACGTAAATCAGCTGATGTTTTGGCACACTGTCGGCAGCCGCCTGATCCCAGTGATCCGGGTGCGTATGGGTGACAATAATGGCATCCACATCAAGCAGTGAGCGGATATCCAGGGGCAATGCCACCATAGGATTCCTGATTTCTGAACGCACGGTTCCCTCAAAACCGGGCCATGCATCTTTGTCAGAAAACATGGGATCGACAAGGAATCGCTTCCCCGCATATTCGATGATCTGAGTGGCATTACGAATCTGAGTAATTTTCAATTTATGGTTCCCCGAATATTTTTTAAACCAGTCAAAATAATGACCTGATGACTCATTGTAGTGATTATCGGGTAATGCGACCATCTTATACGGGTCATGTTTCACCCATATTGGGTCAGGGTGATACCCATTTATAAAAATAAAACTAACGTTATTTATTGTTGTAATATGGCTGCATCAAGATATTTTAAATAGTGAATTAAAATAGAGCATTGCGGTGCCATTTGTCAGCATTATTCTGATGGCTTTCGGAGAGGGGGGGTAAGAATAAAATATGCCGTATTTTATTTTACTGACCCAGCCACCTTTTATAGTGATATTTTTGGTGGCTGTGATCTGTTTATTGATGGGGTATATGGCTGACAGGTGAGCGGTTCCTGAATCTGGAGATAATAAGAGGCGCGACAATAGAAAGAATAATAATGATACATCCGGCAATCTGATAGGATGTGATAGCGTCAGATAACAGTAAGTATGAAAATAAAAATGCGGCAGGAAGCTCTGTTGTTACCAGCATGCCAGCAAGGGAAGAGTGGGTTCTGGGCATGCCGAATCCATAGAGCAGCACAGGAAGAATTGAAGAGAATACCGCATTGATGACAGACCACAGGCTACTTTCACTGATGGGGGCAATATCAATATTCTTGTTAAAGAGAAACAATGATGCAATAAATGCACCAAAAGTCAGTAGTTTAGCTTTATCAATAACACGAACGCCGTTCGCGATATTTGAAGAAGAGATGATAACCAGACTATAGGCTACCCCAGCAGCCAGCCCCCACAAAAGGCCCTGCACATTGAGTGTCGCTTCTCCATGAAAAACACCGGTAGATATGACAACGCCTGTCATTATAAATATGAAGCTTATTATTTCACTGCGCGTTAGTGCCTTCCTTTTGATGATGGCATTTAAAACGGGGGCGATCCATGCTGATTGCATCATGAGCAGGGTTGAGGCAGGAACCCCAATATAGTGGACAGCATTATAAAAAAAGTATGTGATGCAGAGCATTGGGATGCCTGTGGCGAAAACCAGCAGTTTATCCCTCAAATGGAAGGTACCTGTATTATTTCCTTGCCTTTCGGAAAGCATAAAAAAAAGCACAAATGAAAAAAGAAATTGTGTCGGTATCAAGCTCTCGATCTTTGCACCGCTCTCTGTGGCCAGACTAAGTATGACTCCCGGCATACCGTATGACACTGCGCCCGTAAATACGGATAATGCGCCAGCAGCACCTGATATTTTCAAACCATCCCCCTTATATCCCCTTTATCAATTATTAAAGGCAGATAAAACAGCTAATTCTAGTATTTTATATCTATTTAGCAACGATAAATTTCCACAACTAACCGGGAGTCCGGCTGCTGAGTAAGCATTACTGGCGGTGCGGGGATATTCACCATCATTTTATTTTTTGTTAGTTTTATTTTTTATAAAGAAATGAAAAAATTGGCTGTAAATAATGGTATGTCATTTTTATTTTCAATATGCATTACAGAATAAATTGGCGATGAATAGCACATGATATTCAGGTTTACCCCCTTCCTGTGCCTCGCGCTCAGGTCAGGTGAAAGGCGCAATGAATACTTACACGGGCAGGATAACTCTTCACCACATTGCGCCAAGAATGGAACAATGAAATCCAAAATCACATCTTTATCCCTTGAGTAAAACAAAGCATGATGAAAACACAATATTGATAACGTCATTAAGTCCTGAGGTAATCCTTATGAGCAAACTGTTTACTCCGGTTAATTTGGGTCATTACACCCTTAAAAATCGCCTGGTCATGGCGCCGATGACCCGTTCCCGGGCTAATGCAGACGGAACCCCGAATGAACTTGCCGCATTGTATTATGCACAGCGTGCGAGCATTGGCCTGATCATTGCTGAAGGTACTCAGCCGTCTGAGGACGGGCAGGGGTACCTGATGACGCCGGGCATTTATACGGATGATCATGTGGCAGGCTGGAAAAAAATTGCTGAGGCCGTGCATCAGAAAGGCAGCAAATTATTCATTCAGCTGATGCATGCAGGCAGAATGTCACACCCTGACAATACGCCACATCACCGGCAGGGCGTTGCACCGTCCGCCATTGCACCAGGTTCTTCAATGTTTACGGCCACAGGTATGCAGGACATTCCTGTGCCACGAGCACTCAGCACTGAGGAGGTGCGTCAGACGGTACAGGACTTCCGTTTTGCTGCCCGTCGTGCTGTTGACGCGGGTGCCGACGGTGTTGAAATTCATGGCGCAAATGCTTACCTCATCCATCAGTTTCTTGCACCAAGTGCCAATGAACGTACTGATGAATATGGCGGTTCTGTTGAAAACCGTGCCCGCTTTGCTATCGAAGTCGCCCGGGCCATTACAGAAGAAATTGGCGCAGACCGGACCGGTATTCGCCTGTCTCCGGGAATGAATATGTGGGGCATTGATGAAGGGAATCAAAGCGATGAACTATATCGTTATCTGACGGCAGAACTGAATAAATTAAATCTCGCATATCTGCATATTATGCATATGGGGAACGAGGTTTTATTGAAGGATATGCGAGCTATATGGAAAAGTGACTTGGTGCTTAACCGCCCTGGTCGCGCACGCGAACAGGTTGGGCAGGATGTTGAATCCGGCCTGGCTGATCTTGAGTCGTACGGCACAATGGTGCTGGCTAACCCTGATTTCGTTGAGCGACTACAAAGCCATGCTCCAATGAATGAAGCCCACCGGGAAGGTTTTTTTGGCGGTACCGATAAATTCTATACCGACTATCCGGTAATGGGTTGAGCGGGGAACGGCAGATGGCACCGGTTATTGTATCACTCCGCAGGATGCGTCACGGGGACCATTTCCGGGCGACGTCCTTACGCATGCCGGAAGGTATTCAGAGTCCTGTTATCGGGGTGGACCACGCATGGATGAGCGGGCCTGTCTTCCCGCCCCATCATCATGCTGGTCTGTCCGCGGTTTCTTATGTCTTTCTGGACTCAGAAACGGGCATAAATAATCGGGATAATATCGGCACCAGTAACTTCATCGCGCCGGGAGGCCTGCACTGGACGGCAGCAGGCCGTGGGATCGTTCATGAGGAAGTTCCCGCCGAGGATAACAAGACGGTACATTCTCTACAGATATTTGTTGGGCTCCCGGGTAGTAAACAGGACATGTCACCAGAGGCTCTGCCTTTGGCGACAACTGCCGTCCCGGTAGTTTGCACGGACGAGTATCAGGCGCGCATCCTGGCAGGGGGGTTTCAGGGTATTTATTCCCCACTGTCGCCCCCTACAAAGGTAACAATACTGGATATTTCCCTTGAGAAAAATGCAGTACTTAATCTTCCACTACCACCCAGACACTGCGCATTCATTCTCCCAATCTATGGGGCGACGCGTATTGGGGGGCTGACATTCAATCATGATGATTTAAACGTGCCTGTTTATCTGGCACAGGATGAACCCACCACTCTGGTGGCAGAAGCCACCGAAGAAAAAACAAAAATTATGTTTTTCTCCGGTCCATCACTTTCATCGTACTAAACAGGAGTCGACTATGTCCTGGAATCGTTTTACGGCTAAAGACAGCGCTATTTTACTTATCGACCATCAGACCGGGACTATGGGCTGGGCAAAATCATTGCCCTTTGAAGAGCTCAAACGTAATGTATTGATGCTTGCTAAAACAGCAAAAATACTCAATATTCCTGTGGTTCTGACATCCAGCATGGAAGAATATGCACAGGGGCCATTACTCAGTGAACTTGAGTCTATTTTACCTGACGAATTTGCGAAGCGTGTAAAACGTGCAGGTATTGTTAATGCTATGGATGACGAACATTTTGCCCGGGCCGTGAATGCACTTGGGCGCAAAAAATTAATCATTGCAGGGGTCACTAATGATGTCTGCACAGTGTATCCGGCACTGAGCCTGGTGGGTGACGGTTATGAGGTTCAGGTCGTTGCTGATGCGGGGGCCTCTCCGACTCAGTTCGCGGATGATATCTCCTTGCGCCGAATGGAAAAAAACGGTGTCACTTTGACCAGTACTAACCAGGTCATCGCTGAACTTGTCGGAACCTGGGCTTCCCCTGAAGGGATGCAAATTGTCCAGGAAGTCGTGATGCCTGCTCTACAGGCATAACACTCAAGGCCTGCAGCTGCAAGCAGCAGGCTTTCTCCGCAACACAATGAGGTGCATCTGATGACTGCGAATAATTTACCCGGCCATAAGGATATTCTTGAATTCTGGTTTTCTCCTGCGAACAGAGATCTCTGGTTCAAAAATGATAATAACTTCGATTTATTAATCAAAACGCGATTTTATGATATCTGGAAGGCTGCCTGTAGTGGTGAGCTCTTTTCATGGCGTTTAACCATCGAAGGACGACTGGCAGAGATAATTATACTTGACCAGTTTTCACGAAATCTAAATCGAGGTTCAGGCAAATCTTACCATCAGGATGGAATGGCACTGATCCTTTCTCAGGAACTTATCTCATTAGAAGGGTGGAAGCGTCTGGGTGCGGAGGAAAAAGCCGTGTCACTGTTGCCATGGATGCATTCTGAATCCAGGCTAATCCATGATAAAGCGAAAGCATTGTATGCATCACTGCCTTTACCCGGATTTCTTGAGTATGAAATTAAGCACAGTGAAATAATTGAAAGATTTGGTCGTTACCCATACAGGAATGCAATTCTTGGGCGCCGCTCCACACACAGTGAAACTGACTGGATGAATACCCATTCCAGTTTTTTATAAGTTTGCCATCAGTACTGCCCACCTCCGGTAACGACCCATATTATTTTCTGATTTATTCACTGGCATGCAAATAAACGTTAAGAAGAAAGATAACCCCCCGGTGAATTGCAGAAATCATTGGGATTTATCACGACGTATAATGGTGCTTATGTCCACTCCCCCTAATTAGATTTTCTGCCTTTACATTTGCTTGTAGAGATCAAAATGAAAAAAGCACGGTTTACTGAAACTCAGAACGTTAACATCGTGAATATTGCTTATTCAGGGCTGAAGATTGAGGAGATCTGTCGTCAGAACGGAATAAGCAATGCCACTTATTACAATTCGTGGCTATCCATTAAAACTCCGCATGGATAATGGACCAGAGTTTATCTCCCTGACACTGGCTCAGTGGGCTGAAGATCATGGCGTCATGTTGAAATCTATTAATTCGGGTAGGCCGACAAAGAATGTATTTATCGAGCGTTTTAACCGAACAGATCGGACGGAAATACTGGATTTTTACCTGTTCAAAACATTGAATGAGGCAAGGGAAATCACCGATCGCTGGTTGAATGAATACAACAGTGAGCGGCCTCATGAATCCCTGAATAACCTGACGCTGGAAGAATATCGGCTGACGGCTGAGAAACTTGGAATCTCAAAAAGTGCGTGGAACTAAAACTGGGACACTTACACAAAATGCGACATTTTACAAAAACGAGCAGGGTATGGAAGTTAAAGACGTAAAAAAGGATCTTAAAAAGATCCTTTTAAATTTTATGTCCATATTTATATGTCGCCAGAAAGCTCAGCCAACTCCTTCCCTCTAGTTTTTGACATTTTTGCGACACACTCATTGACAGTCGTTTGATATGCCGAGCTTTTGTTATCTATTTGGAATGAGTATAACTTACAATTAGAATCCCTAAATTTAATCCAATCTCTTTGGGAAGTTTTAATGTTGCTTACGAACTCCTGCTTTAAAGATTCATCATTCATATATACAGAATTGACTTTAGATATCAACATCGAATATTGCTCGTTCAAGTATTTATCAGCTGAATCCTTTTTACTTTCCGAGCACAAAGCAACCTGTTCAGATGTTGTTATATTGCGGCAAATATCCGTACTATATGAAAATGACGAATACAGTAAAATAATAGCTAAGGCTCGTTTCATTATCTACCCTCCAAATAATCAACTCTATGTCTGCCTGGTTCGTATTGTGAAATTGCAGGTGTTTTTTGTATGTAATCAATTAATTCTTGTTTACTATTATTTGCACCTGCAAGCATAGGCTTAGGCCCTTTGGTAAAACCTTGGTAAACGAAGTCGACCAACACTTCTTGGATAGATGTATCCAGGCTTTCCCATTGTTTCGCACTGGAAATACCATTAGTCCACTTTTTATAATTAACAATAGCCCGCTCAACATATTTAGGATAAATAATAAAAAAGAGCGCCTCTTGCTGCTGCAATGTTATCTCCCCTATATCCTTCTTATGATCACTTACATAATCACGAGCAGAAACTCCTTTAAGTCCTGCGCATTTTGATATTTTAACAGCCTGAATATTAGATATTCCTGATGCAATCATATCATTATAAATATTACTCTCAGAACGATCCCCCATATCATAACCACGGCCAAGAGTTACACCTGAAAGATCATTTCCTGGCCAGTGGATAACTCGGCTATAATATATAGATGATGAAATATCATTTCCTTCAGCGTTGTAAGTCAACTTACCTTCTAAAATTTTAACTTGAGATTTAATAGCATCCAGAAAAACCAGCGGATGCATATGCCACGGATTTTCCACCATGCCCTCCACACGGTACATCCAGCGGATATCCGTCAGGAACTTCATGCTGTATGCGTACCACTCTGGCGCGTCTCTTTTCAGCTGCGGCGTAAAGAACGCTTTCCACACCGGAGTTTCCGACGAGTAGTACCAGTCGCTGGGGTGCTTTACGCACAACCGGTACAGATGGTCACGCATTGACGGGTTCTGCACCGCACGCCGGTATTGTTCCGGGTTATAACGAGGGGATTTCGCGTCGTCAATCTTGTCCAACAACTGCTGATAGTTAAATGCTACCGCCTTGCTCCAGGGCTGCCCGTCATTGTCAGCCACGCTGAAAAACCGTTCAAAAATCGTCTTCACCAGCCCTTTCGGCTGCGTCTTCCCGTTGAGATGGTCAAAGCTCACCGGGCTGTCCTCCGTGGCCTCAAACCCCCGGCCGGCCAGATCGTACCGGGACAGCAGCTGCACATCCGACTCCGCCAGCAGCCCGCGCGGCGACCCGTCCGGCCAGTAGCGTTTTCCTTCTTTGTCCGTCACCGCCTGACCGGACAGTGCCATCACCGTTTCGGTCTGCGTGGTTATCAGCCCCTTCTGGATTTCCCCACCGGTGACTTGCAGGTACACCGGTATTCCTTTCGGACAGCGGGCAAAGGCGGGCATGTCACGCCCCACGCCTTCCGGGTTACTCAGGAAGCGCGGCAGGTCGTCCGGGGCCAGGCATTCGATATGCATCTGATAGCGCTTTTCATGCCCGTCCTCGCCGGGCACCTGAAAATAGCCCAGATGTCCCACCGGCTCCCCGGCCTTAATCGGATAGGGGTCAGGACACACCACCGTATCAAACTGTACTGTTTCGCGTGACGGCGGCAGGAACGGCGACCACCACGCCGGACGGGTGACGCTGTCGCGGGCCGGAACCAGATTCCCTTTGTCGCATACTATCCAGACCCGGTCCCCGGCGTTCAGGCTCATGCTGCCCGAAACCGCTTCCGCCAGTGTGACGTGCGCATACTGTCGCCCGTTGCTCCCGGTCATGGTATAGGCGCTGACCGCCTTATTCCATGTTACCCGCGTGCCGGGCGGCAGCTCCGCCGCTACCCACTGCCGGGATTCATCGAGATACGCCTTCAGGTGCTGGCCGTCTGTCACTTTGAACGCCGTGCTGTCCTGCTCCGGGTAGGCCAGCCAGGGCGCGAGGTGCATATACAGGGTGTAAAAAGTCAGCCCGCTCTCTGCTGTTTCCCCTGGCTGAATACGGTGTCGAATAAGCACAAAAGACCCGGAGTAGCGTAAATCCCCCCAGTACCACGGCACGCTGAGGTAATCCCGGTTAATCCGGTACGCCACCACCTCACCGTCCGCCATGCAGCGCACGGCATGCTCTCCCTTAAACGGCACCGGAAAATCCACGGCCTCATTCATCGCCTGACCGCTGAGCGCACACCACGGTGTGGTGGCATCACTGATGTGAATACCGCCGTGCCACATACCATTACGACCAATCAGCCAGTACCCTGTAGCCTCGCCTTCCAGATGCGTCAGCATCTCCTCCAGATTACTGAACTCTTCGCCCCGGTTATTTTTCGGCACCGGCCAGCAGATGGCCGGAAGCGACGGGTCCTTTTCCTGTTGCGACATGGCAAATTCTTTTATTTTCTCAGGGTTAACACCGGACATCATACACTTGGTGTTGCCTAACCTAAATTTCCATTTTCTTATTTCCGATAAAGTGCCTGAATGCGGAATACTTGGGAGGGGCTATATCTTGTCGCGTCTACCGCTTCACGGATGCTCAGTTTCTTGACCTGCCGGTAGTACAAAACTTTCTGATGCCGTTCATGATCGGCCTGTTTTCCCAAGTATTTACCCAGCCTATAGGCCTGTTCAATTCCTTGCTTCTATCGCTGGTGACGATTCAGCTATTCCTTATGCTACATAGCGGCCATCAGGTCGATAAGCATATTGTTGATGGCGGTTATCACTGCGCGGGTGATCGGGTCTGCCTGCTAAGGGTCTTTATCTGGTAGTGTATGCCATGAGGTAGGAACATCCAGGCTGACAATTCGCGGCTTATAGAGTTCTATCTGCTCGCCAGCAAAATATCATTAAGGTGATTGTCCATCAGCAAGCGCCCCAGCTCCCCGGGTGGTGAACGAGGGGCTGCTTGGAAAAGGTAAAATAGCCTACGTTAAGGCTGCCTTTTAACCGCTCGATTCTTGTCTATACCTCGAATTGCGGTGCTACATACCTATGGAGGGTATCTTTTGCTTCCCGTCAAAGCGATAAGCCATTTGCCAGTATTTAGAACCGCTTAGGTGTAACGTGAAGAAACATACCGAATCCATCAGTCAACTTATATTCCTTATTGAGGAGCTTGGCGTTTTTTACTTTAGCATCAGTAAGTGACATGGCACCCATGCCTGTTGGTAAAAACGCAACCGAACTACCATTATCAGCAAAAGGGTATGGTTTCGAGGGTTTTTGGGTGGAAGAGGGTGAACGTAAAAGAAAAGGGAAGTCATTGCCAGAAAGCAAAAAAGCAGACGTCTTTAAACGTCTGCTTTCTTTAATATGGCTCCTCTGACTGGGATCGCCTTTGCCAGTAACTGGCTAATAAGTAAGCTAAACCTGAATATTCATCCTGTCAAGACCACCAGAATGACCACCAATAGATATTGTTATGTCCTGCAAGTTTTTTATCTGCTAGTTTTGTAAGTATCCTGACAAAAAGAACCATTCACTTTTAGAGATCTTCCGACATACTGAATATGTCCTCAAGAGGAGATCGCTATGCGTAAAGTACGATTCACCGAACATCAAATCATCGCTGTTTTGAAGTCTGTTGAAGCCGGTCGAACGGTGAAAGATGTCTGCCGTGAGGCGGCTATTTCAGAAGCCAGCTATTACAACTGGAAAGCAAAATATGGCGGGATGGAAGCGGCTGATATTAAGAAAATCAAAGATCTGGAAGATGAAAACAGGCGTCTCAAACAGATGTTTGCTGACCTGAGTCTTGAGAACAGAGCACTGAAAGACGTTATCGAAAAAAAGCTTTAAAACCACTGATAAAACGTGAGCTCGCCAGTTATCTGATCTCGCAGTTTGCAATGAGCATACGTCAGGCATGCAGGACGTTATCACTGAGCAGGACAGTATTTTTCTATCAACCCGATACTCGGCGTGATGAGCCGGTGATTCAGGCGTTGACGGAAGCGGCTGAACGCTATCCGCGATACGGTTTTAAGAAGCTTTTTCAGGTTGTTCGTCGGCAGGGGAACACCTGGAACCATAAGCGAGTTCATCGGATTTACTGCCTGTTAAAACTTAATTTCCGTCGTAAGGGAAAGCAACGTTTGTCGGTGCGTAATCCTGCGCCGCTGGCTACACCAGAAGCGCTTAACCAGAGCTGGTCGATTGATTTTATGCACGATGCCCTTGTAGTCCCCCCTGAATTTAGTCTTACCGTTTAATGGAGTTCTCTGGTTAAGATGTAATCAGCGGAGGTCATTATGAAAAAGGCGCGTTTTACTGAAACTCAGATCCTGAGAGTTTTAAAAGAAGTTGAAGGTGGTCGGCATGTGAAGGATGTCTGTCGCGAGAACGGCGTATCTGAAGCCAGTTATTACAACTGGAAATCCACTGAAAATGAGGATGGGCAACGGACCTGAACTTGTTTCAATAACTCTGGCGCAATGGGCCGAAGAGCATGGCGTGATACTGGAATTTATCAAGCCGGGCAAGCCAACACAGAACGCGTTTATAGAACGATTTAACCGCACGTACCGGACGGAAATACTGGGTTTTTACCTGTTCAGAACATTGAATGAAGCAAGGGAAATCACCGAACGCTGGCTGAATGAATATAACAGCGAACGGCCTCATGAATCCCTGAATAACCTGACGCCGGAAGAATATCGGCTGATGGCTGAGAAGCCGGAAATCTCAAAAAGTGCATGGAACTAAAACAGGTCTATTTACAGAGGTCAAAAGTAATTACCAAGGGTCTTAATATTGTGAAAATTTTGGATTTGGATTGCGATTTTTTCTTATTTAAGAGAACTATCGCATAAATTATTTTCAATAGGCATTAATATTTATTTTATACAAAAATGGCTCGAGACTTATGTCTGAGCCATTTAGTATATTACTGTTTTTTCTTTCTTGAAGTAAATGCCTTGCCTATGATCGCAGCGAAAGCAATGCATGAATCAAGGCCATTTTTATCAGCGAATTGAATAAGGTAATGACCTATTTCCCGTTCACTAAAGCCATTTTTAATTAATTTTGTTGTTATGTCATCGAGATCTAATTTTTTAGAATCTGCATAGGTATAATCGAAGCTATTTTGTTCAAAATTATATTGATTAGAAACTGGCTGTGAATTATTTCTTAAATCATTTTGTCGTGAAGGTTCTTTAGGTGCAAGTGATTGTTCGGACACAATATCATTTTTGAGAGGTAAGTCATTCTCACTAAGTTGAGTTGGGGCAGCAAGTTTAATATCACCAATTTTACTCTTCAATAATACAGTTTGACCATACTCGAGTTGCATCCATTTCCACTCGTGACTTTTAGTTTTCCAGCTTTCTGGTTTTAATGGTGTGACTTTTCCTAATCCGATAATATGAAACATACCATCTCTGTCTTTAACTAAAGTATCACTTTGCGTTTGTGGTGTCTGCCATTTGTTTATGTTTGGGTAATTAAAATTTTTGGTGACAATACCTTCTGCAATGTCATTTAATCTGCTTGCTTCACTAATTATATATTTGCTGTCCTGGATACTCCACTCTGGGATTCCATGGTAACATCCCAAAATAGCCCCAGTCATACTTGCAATTGAGTCTGTATCGGTGCCTAATAAATTGACACATGAGATAATTGCTTCGTATGGAGTTGTGTTTTTGTAAAAATGACAAAGCAAAGCACTCGCAATTGCAGTGTTTGTTGCTGCTCCTCTCCTTGAGTCTTTGTTACATTCAAGGGCATTAATTGCAGATTTGTACTTATCCGACAGATCACTGTTTTCTTTAGCTGCATTTAGAGATTTTGAAAGATATGTTTTGGATTCTACTCGAATTCTATCTATTTCTTCATGCAATTTGTTACCTGACATAATCTCCCAATTAGGAAGCCAGAAGTTATTCAATTCATAGATTTCCTGAATAATATCCGGGACAGATGTGAAGTTATCAATAAAACCATTGATTTCTGTAGGGCCTGCTGGTCTACCATTTATTAACGCATACTGTAGAGTATCGGCATGCAAGAGAGCTCCACAGACTGCTATTAAGTGCCCATGAGTTACTAATGAATCTTTAATTACAGATGCAACATATTTTCTATCAGATAAATTCTTACAACTCCATACGTGGGGTTGTATTCTCATGGCGGTTCCATTTCCACCTGAGTTTATATACTCAATGCCATTGCTTTTGTAGAAGTTAGAGAACCAATTTGTATCTTTCCGCATTAGATTGGTAGCTGCTAACTTAGTTGCTCTGCCTGCACCTAATGCATAAGATAACCAAACTGGAAGCTCTATTTTAGCAAATGACTCAGTGTCAAACTCTCCATTGCTTCTAATTGATCTTGATACAGCTAATCTTAATTGTGTATCATCTGAATATGTTCCTGCCGGGAGACTCACAGTTACTCCTGAGTATCCACCAATTTTTCGATTCCAGCTAACAGGTTTCAGAAGGTAGGTATCGTTAATCCTACGCTTTAAGCCACTTTCATCCGTAAGTTCAGAAATCCAGCCAATAGCATCACCAGCAGCGGCCCACAGTGCGGAATTTATGACCTTTTGTTTTCTGAGTGAGTTCATTTTTCCCTCTTAGAATGTGTTAGGCACACCTAAAAATTTTTCTGGACAAATAATAACATTTACAGAATGAAAACCAAAGCTCCTCAATGTTCCGTGTATAGATGCTGCTTGCTCTTGGTTATGTACATAAACGCTTCTAAGAAATTTCATATCGAGTGGGTTTGGGTACAAAACTTCAGCTTGCTCGCAGGTAGTCAATCTTTGAGGTCGACCATTTCTTCTTATCGTATTTCCTCTCCACCTTGTAATCGTATCTGCAAACATAGTTTGAAGCCCTGTAGTACCATGAGTTCTTATTACAGATGTATATATATTATTCGTAGTTGTAAAATAAACATTTGGGTGAGTCAGTATAATAGGGTCAAAAGCCATAATACACCACCATCGATCTTCGTCTCTGAACCAACGCTTAGCTGCATTGAAATAACTTGTGTTTATTTCACTTATGGATAGGTTTATATAATCTAACCAATCTTCATCTTTGTTAAAAGTATCTTGGGCCTCTTTTCTCTCACTTGATACAGGTGACGCAATATAGCTTAAATATTGATCTGCATTTAATGCTTTACGAGATAAAACTTTGGCAGTACCTGCACAGCCGGTTAATCCTTTTTCAGTAGTAAAATGCAGAACCTCAGTTATACCATTATCTGTAATGTATTGTTTAATAATCATTTATAAATCTATCTCGTCGAAAGTTCCAGGGGTAAAATACTCTACCAAATCTGATTTTTCTGATTCTTTATATCCGATAACAACAGAATCTCTGGCTCGACTAATAGCCATTGCAAGTAATCTTCTCAATTGCTGTAATTTATCATCATTTTCATCTTGTTGATGTTGCATATTTTCAGTACTAAGACCTAAAATTATTACGTGATCAAACTCGAGTCCCTTCGCGGAGTTCATTGTTGATAGCGCGATATTTTCAGGCCCTCTTGACCAAACCTTATTTCTCGTAATTGTAACGTAAGGAAGGTTATGATGAGTTAATTTTTTTTCAATTTCATCAAACCATTTTCCGCCTTTAGGTTTAAGAAATGCTACTGATTCATTTTGCAAGTTAACATTATTTTTAATATAATCAATCGCATAATTAACTTGCTGAGAATATCGCCCTTTGCAAACAACTGGTTTAGGACCATGTCTTGTAGCTTGTGTAAAGTCGCTGATGCTCCCATCATCATCAATTGTTAATCCATGAGTGATTGACGCAGCAAATGCAGCAATTTCCACAGTATTTCTGTGGTTCTCCCCTAATCTAAAATAGGCCGCATTTCGCATATCTAATCCGGTTTCTACCCATGTGAAACCTCGAGGATATAAACGTTGAATTGTATCAATGACAAATGTTAAATAATAATCTTCATTTAGGTGGTTTAGTATTGCTCTAATTTGGTTAGCCGAAAAATCTTGGGTTTCATCGACTACAATTATGTCATAGCCTAAACATTCGTCATCTATCATTTTCTCACATTGTGAGTGCCAATCATCTAACTGATTATCTTGAAGGTATTGTACATAAAAGCGAACAACATCTATTAAAAACTGACGAGTTTGTCTGGTTACTTGAGGTGACAATCCTCTACCCGTTCTCTCAACTGTTAAGTAGTTATCCAATTCATGATGACGGAATCTACCACGAAAATAATCTATTTCATCGAGCACAAAGTTTAAATCCAGTCCCAGAGATAAACATCTATTTCGAAGATAAGAATCGCGATTGGCATCGCTTATTAAAGGGGTATTTAAATGCCCTCGAGCCCAATTAGCAAATGTGTCATTTTCAACAACTACAGGTATCGCCTTAGCTTTAATACTATCATTGATTAAACCCTCAATATATCCGGCTAAAGTTCTATTAAATGACAGTACTAATGTTTTGATCGGGGTCGTATCATTGTTGAGATTTCTTCGATACGTTAACGCATTGACTATTGCTGTAAGTCGAAGTAAAGCACTTGTAGTTTTGCCGCTGCCTGCTGCACCCCGAATAACTACAATACCTGACGTATTTCGACTTACTATGGGTAGTTGTTCAGGTGTAGCTCGATGGTTAGAAAGAATTTTCACATCGCTCTCCTTAAGTACTTGTGATTTCTAATTTTCTCTATATATAAAGCTTGTTGTGGGGTAGTTTGTCTGTTACTCAATGATTATAAGATTAATCTTATATGCTTTGATATTCCAGCTTTAAAGTGAAGATTTTAACTTATATTTCAGACGGCTAGAAGGCACGCTTTTTACTATGGAATAGCTTATCTGGTCATACTGTTAGAGATGTGACCTGCTCCCCGTTGATTAGAGGGCCCCGATGTGAGTAATGTCTTCATAAGCCACATGATGACATCCCTATGAAGAAGCGTTTTTCTGACGAACAGATGTTCAGGATTCTCCGAGAAGCAGAAGCAGGAATGTCTGACCTGCATGGATGATTTTATGAAGGCATGCCGGACGCTCACTATTGCCTTTGGGATTTCAGGCGTGCAAGCCACTCGTATTATGGGTCGTATTGCGCTGTTTCACTGCTATCCGGCTACGACAAGAACTTACCATGGGCCTGAGTTTACCTGCAGAGCACTTTACTAGTAGGCTTATGAGCATGGAGTGGCGCTGTGGTTTATCCAGTCCGGCAAGTTGATACAGAACGGATTTATTTAGAGTTTTTACGGACGCTTTCGCGATGAATGCCTGAATGATCATTGGCTCAGCTACGTCAGTCATGCAGGAGAGCCATCAGTGAGCATAGCGAGTCCTTGTCTATTTCTTATACCGCTATTGTACTCACCTAAAATGAAGATGAAAACTGATTGTACTCATGGCTGTACTCATTTTTGACTGCGCTGTTATGAGATGAGTTGATATATTACGAAAAGAAAAAATCCATGCAAGTCTTTTGATTTCATTGGGTTTTACAGTCTTTGTGCGATTCACTGAGATCGCATGAGACAACAGAAGCGAATTAGAAGTTGTGGGGGAGGTTCAGCACGAAAGTTATATCGCCTCATGGTTGAAATCACTGAAAGATGATAAACGCTACATTTTCAAGGCGGCCAGTGCCGCATCGAAAGCCCATCGTTATTTAATGGATTGTTGAGGAGTACGGGAGAAAGCATTTCCCATATATCCACATAAGAGAAGCCAGTGAGCGGGGAGGCCAGCAAAGCCACACCCGCGAACGGGAGCGCCTCTGCCGTCGGGGCAAGCCGGTAGAGGTCGATTGTGGGTATGTGGACAATGCGCAGGCGCTAGACCGTTAATGACATTAAGTCGGCGAATGCTACCAGTTGGCTCTCTGTCCGCCGGCGATAACATCCCTTATTCAACTGGGCCGCAATCTGTACTATTTCTGGTAAAGCAATGCGTTGTGTGGCGTTGCTGCTATCGGTGCTGCTCGGCTTGTAAATTCTTATATCTGTATCGGGTTGTCATCGGCATTCATTGCTTTGTTGGGGGTGATGGCTGAGCGGCGATTAACGTGCATCGGAGTATATTTATTGGTCAAATAAGTAACCGTTGAATGGCGATCGCTGGTTACTTGCAGATCCGTGACAACCGAGATATTTATCGCTCGGTTTGGTGAGCCATAATTAGCCTAACGATGGATTGGCTGGTGAAGCAGTACGCCTCAATAGCAATGATGTTATAGCTTCATTGATCTCTGATAGAATGTTTTGCCGGGCGGTCTATAACGGATAAAATTGACGCGCATCGTGAGTGAGATAAAGGCCGCTAAATAATCATGCAAAGGGGCCGGAACGTGGTTTTAAGTATAGTTTGCTAGCTCCAGATTTTTGAGTTCTTCCATAGTATAAAAGCGAAATACGTTACGGTGTTTAGCCTCCAATGTGACATGTTGGCTGTTTTCAATCACCTGTTTTATCGTGTCGAATAGCAGCATTAATGCCCGTTTTTTTTGCGCATCCGGTACGATGTAGAAAACTAAAAACCAGCGGTTTTCCGTTCGTGCTCTAAGATGGCTGGCGATAATTTGCTGATAGCGTGCTTTGGTTTTTAAACTGCGTTCCGTTTCAATGGCGATCCGTTTGCCATTTGGCAGCGTAATTAACCCGTCAGGCCGGTGCTTTACCTTAAACTGATTTAAAAAGGTGTTACGGTCGCCATTAATCCAGTTTGTCGCGCCTTTTTGGGCCAGTATCAGGTGTACCCGTTGATTATCAAGATGGTGATTGAGGCTCCAGCCTTTTAACTTCGCCGGTTCAAACCGAGCGGGGAAAATAGTGTCTTCAGGTTGAAGTACCACGGCGATCCCATCCTGAGTAATGCCCCACAGGGGGAGTTTACCGAGGCGAGAGACGAAAATGTATTTTTGGATAAGTCCCATGCCTTCCAGTTTATTAAGCAGGAGGTAAAGCGGTTGATGTGTCTTATATCTAAAAAGTTGTTTTAGCGTGTCAAAATCGCTGTAGGTTTCCTCTTTCAAAAAATTAAGCAGTTGTACCATTTTTTCACTGTGACGGTTTTTGCGCTCTTTATTGCTCCTTATCAACATAGCATTCCCTTATTCATCAAAATCAAAAGACGACCTTTCAGTCAGTGGATCATCCGGCGTTGTCGCGGCTGTTTTATTTTTTTCGGATAACACTAAAATGGGTTCTATTTGCTCTGCAGGTAGGTCGGTAAAGTCGAGCGGTTTTTTTATCGAGATAGGTTCGGTGGGGGAAACGTCATAAACCTGTAGCGGCTGTTTATTCACTCTTAGGGGGGAAATAAGAGATATACGGGGTAACTCTGTGGCCGTGAAAATATAGCTGACGAACGGGGGGAGGTTTAACAGCATATTGCTGTCGATATAAAAACGCTCCGCCTGTCGTATGGTGCGTTCATCGTCTATTACTTCGGTCAGTACCCGATTCGTTTTTACTTTGCGGCTTTCATCATCCACGAGAATCGTGCCGGACATTCTTGCCACCCATAGTGCGGTGTCGGGGTCTTGTAGTTTATACACGAGTTTAAATTTGGCATTTTCCACCACTGCCCCCACCACGGCATCGCCGTTTAAATCGGCGGGGCAGTCGCGTAAATCGGCTACGGACTGGTGATCCATAATGATATGCACACCTTTATCTCGGGCTGCGCTTAATCCTTCTAGCGCGGGTCGTGATAAATGATATTTCAGTTCGGCCAGGTGAATCGCAATAGGTCGCGGCGTTGCGTTGATGCGGTCGCGTAATTCAGCCAGTTGCATCAGGCGGACTAAAATCATGCGCTGAGTGGCGATCACTTTACTATTACGCATCGAACCGATGATGTAACAGCATCCGCCATCGTCAAAAACCTTTTTTAATGCCAATCCCTCCGGCGCATTAATAGCATTTAATAAGGCCAGCTCCTCTATTTTACCGAAGAACCCTTTAATCGTTTCGGCAATGCTTTGCACATAATCGCTGTTGAACAGATCGCGGATCGTTAGGGTCGCGTCTTCGGTGATTAATTGCGCGGTAGCGCGTGCGGCCCTGCGGTCGTCGATACGATAGAAGTCAGCGGCCTCGCCTTTTTCTGCCAGACTAAAGCCAGCTATAAACAGTTCCTCTAAATGCTCAGCTGTAATACCCTCGATTAGGTTGAGCTGATATTCCGGTCGGTTTAAATCGATAAGGTAGAAGGGTTTTCCCGCATCTGCACATGCTTTTCGGATTAAGTGTGGGGCCCATTCGTCATTCTTGGGATCCATTTCAAAAACACCCTCACCGGCCAGAATACTTTGGTAAATCAGTAAGCCGGTTGCCACCCCTTTACCCGCACCCGTGGTGCCGATAACATCGGCATGTTGTTTTTGCCAGTCACTGAGCGGAATATATTGTGGTGCGCTATGTTCATTAAGACCGATAAATACGCCTTTCGATAACTCAATAAATTGCTCTGGGTCATAATTCTCTGTTGTTGGTAGGAGCGCTTTTATTTCTCTCACATCGGTGCGGATCTTGCGCTCGAGGCTGGTTTTTTTAACCAGCCTTCGTTTAAGTTTATCGATCTCTGGTGTGAGAATACGGCGGGCGACGCAATGGAATATAACGCCGATCAGGGTAAATAAAATCAATATCGCCCATAGCATAACGGGCGTAGTGATTTCCCGTTTTGCAGGGTAGAGAAAACCAAGTACGTAAGAGGCAGCGGGTGATAGGGTGCCAAAGATAAAGCATAAAAGAGAGAGGCAGATAATAATGCGCTGCCATAGGGGGGCTTTTTCGTGTTCATCCCGCTTGAGCGGAATAATAAAGGGTAACGTCAACCCAGATAATAAGGCTAACAATAGCTGATGCTGTTGCATATAACCGAAGAACGCCATGGCGTTATCGGCTATGGGCATAAGCTTCTCAGTGAGTTTTTTAAGCATAGTTTAACCTTTGCGTGGTTTCTCTCGATGAGGCATCTCGGTGCATCGACTCAGTGATGGGTTATCACCGAGTGGATACACCGAGAGAGGAGGGGATTGAATGCCTTAAAGCGTTGCCCGCAGGCGGGCATGTAGAGGGGGCTATAGTCCCCTCTACCAAAGCGTGTCCCATTACATGCGGGCTGGACGCCCTTATTGCATGAGACAAGGGGGTAATGTCGCGGCTGGACGCCACGCCAAAACCCCCAAGGTCAACTGCGGCACACCGTCCACGCTACGCGTGACCATCCCCGTTACGAAGTGATTTTGACCTCTATTTTTTCGCCTGCGGCTCAACATAGCGGAAATCACTACTCGCAACGGGGATGGTCACGCGCAAAGTCGTATTATTCTCGTGCCTCGAATAATGCTCCTAAGCTTGGACGCTGTGCGGGGCAAGCCCCCCAAATAAACCGCTATCGTGGGCGATAGCTTTTTGCTCGCTGGGGCGGCAAAATTTATTCGGCTCCCCCCAACTCACGCGATTCACTGGGGTGAACGCGCGTGAGTGGTTTCGGCGACGCTAAATTAACAATTTTTCCAAAATTGAATTTAGCTGCCTCAATCCACTTCTCGTTAACAATTCACTCTGAATTGAACGATAAGTTAAAATCAATTGCGTGATAGCTTACCCTTAGTCTGCTTCGTGCCAGGAGCGGACATTGCTAGATTCATGGTGAATTATTCAGCCGGGAGCAGGTCAGCAGCGTACTCTAAACTATTTACTATATTAGATTAACCATTTATGCTATGCGAAAATCTTAAAATTAGTATGTGGCTGAGTTTAATGTATTGAGAGAAAAATGACTTTAACAGAACTAAAAGAAACCTGTATTTTTAGATATAGAAACTTTAACATAAATACAAAAAGAGAAGTGGTCAATTTTGAAATGTGGCATTCAAATATCGAAGGGTTGAACGACCCATTCGAATTCCCTATTGTAGTTAACTGGGGTAATCTACGCAGCAAAGATAAGTCTCTTTTAGTTAATTACGCTTTAAAATATAATTTATTAAGTAAAGATGAGTTATCTAAAATGCTCATAGACGAAAAAAGTTATGGCGTACAGAGTATTTACAGAGTCATAATGGAAAATCTAGAACGCTCAACTATAGCATTAAATGACTATATAAATACTTTGTTAGTCTGTTGTTTCAGTGAAAACATGGAGTCCCCCCTCATGTGGTCACATTATGCAGATGGAATGAGAGGGGTATGTATTGCATATAACAGAAGGTCCATTGAAAATCACGAGAACTTCGATTTACAACCGGTAACATATAACACTCATCCTATAGAGTTCAATCACGGCGATCTAAAAACAATTCCAGTAATCAATGAATTCAAATCTTTCGATTTTAAAAACTCAGAGCCTATTTTATCTGAAGGACGGTTAGTTAGATTAAAATCCCAAGAGTATTTATTTCAAAAACATATAAGCTGGAAGTATGAGGGTGAAATAAGAAATATAGTTGAACCCAACAAAAGACTTAATGGACAGCTAGTATCATTTCCAAAATCGGCCATTAAAGCAATAATAGTTGGATGTAAAATGCCTCGTCATAATGCAAGGCTGACCTTGAGATTTTGCAGAAAAAACAATCTTTCAATGTTTATTGCTTATCCTGATAAGGCTAACTACAAAGTTAATTTTAAAAAAATTATTTAACATCTTGATTGTGAAATAATATATTTCATTGTGGGCGATCTTGATTTTTATCGAAAGCAATACAATTTAATTGTAATAATTCATCAAGTGGTAAGATTTTTTCTATGAAGCTATAAATACTATTTCGCGGATGAGTTCATGAGGATAATTTACCTCACATAGTTAAATTAATGTCCGCTCCTCGCTCATAGCAGCCCTTACAACGCTTTAAACGGCCACTTACAAACAATCTCACAGAGCCCTTTCTCTTACATCGATACCCCAACTATCACCCTCTAATTCGCCCAAACTCCCCGATTATTTTGGCTATCGCTGCCGGGTCGGCGGTCTTGCATTGCCCCAGAAGCACTTTACGCATATTGGATGTTTTCGATGGATCAAATCGGCCTTTCTTTTTAAATGCATTAAGGCTGAAAAAGGCTTTTTCGGCACTGCGGCATTCACTGCCGCCGCTGTTTCCCGTTACTTTTCCGTACATACACAGCACAATTTGGCATGGGTCGGCGGCAAATGTTGGTGTAGAGGTGCAAGCGGTTAGGCACAGAAGTGCCACCGCGATGGTGTTTTCTTTCATCATATTTTATTCCTTAAGGTGGTGTTGAGATAAACCAATAACGGCCGATGCCATTTGGTTGTTCTATGCCTGGGAAACAGGGAGGAATCTGTCTTACCGCCGTTAGCGGCAAAGATAAATATCGGTGGTGTTGCAGATAAGGCAGTGGGTTTTGGGCCGGTAGGCGATAAGGGCTGTCGCGCCCTGTTGTCGCAGCCAGGTTTTAGCTGCAAAGAACGCCGTCGCATCCGGCGCAGTGACTGCGATATGGGTGGAATGTGCGATGGCATACCAAATATCAGGCGTCCATTCCTGTGAATTACCCTGAAAATTGGCGATTATCCTCGACCAGTGTCCGGAGGCCACTGGCGAGCGTGTAACAAGGCTATTTTCCTGCCATATTGGCAATGTATGGTTAATGGCCGCAAGGGGGTTATCCCATTCGATAGCTGTCGGTTTTGGCGGGGCGGAACACCCCGCAAGTAGCAGGCATACATAGAGTAAAATCCGGAGATTAAAATGTGTCATGTCTGAAATTCTCCATCATCAAGGCGCGCTGCACCGGTTTAAAATAAATATCCCCCATGCGCCGAATATCGCCGCTAACATCAATGCTGGCGATAACATCGATGCTATTGAGGACTTTGCGCAGCAGGACCGAATAGGGGATGTTCTGGCATTCGACGTTTTGATAACAACGCTCTGCCAGTCCGTTAATCGCCTCTTCCGGGTTACCGGCGTGTAGAGAGGTGATCAGCCCTTCATGGCCCGAGCCAATGATTTTTAAACAGTCCCAGGCTTCACCCCCGCGCACCTCGGCCAGTAAGATCCGATCTGGGTTCATACGGTAGTTAGCCTTGACCAGGCTTGCCGGGGTTACGATGGCTTTTTCTCCGGCATCGGCGGGGTAGAAGAGATGGACGTAATTTTCATGGCCGTAAAAGCGCGTCTCCGGGTTGTCCTCGATAGTCACTAGGCGCAGGTTTCTCGGGATATAGCCGATCATCGTTTTTAGGTAGGTGGTTTTCCCCGACCCGGTACCACCTACGATAATGATGGTTTTGCCATACTCGACACACTTCTCCATAAACCGGGGAATATCACCGGCATGGTATAAACCTAAAAGTTCGTCATCATGACTGGCGGTTTTTTCCTTACCCATAACCCGGTCGTAAAAACCGCCGTCGATATAGGACTGGTGGGGAATTTGTATCAGGGAGGGTTTACGGAGGGTGATCGACACCGTGCCGCGCTCACAAGCCGGGGGCACCACGACCTGGCAGCGTTCGCCAGACTCAAGGGTGGCAGAGAGGACCGGCGAGGTATCATCGATATGGTCACCTTGATAGTTGGCCAGGGCGGTAGCAAAGGTCTGGCACTGTACCAGCGTCAGGGGAACCCGGTGTTTTTGCCATACCCCACGTATTTTGGTAAATAGCTCACAGGGGCGGTTTACCGCGATTTCAGTTAGGCCATCGAGGGATAGGTAATCCCCAAACATGCGCTGTTTATGCTGGTGGAGTGAAATATGACTGACGCCCATCATGCTCTCCTTGCTTGAGTTTTAAGCGGTAAACGCCTGAAAAGTCGATATCTGAGCCGGTTATAATCCCAATGATATCGCCTTGGTTTTTGTAGATGGTTGGCGGGATATTGATACTGTTATCCAGCGCCGTTTTTGCCATTTCAGCGGCGGCCGTGCGCGAGTTTTCCGTGTAATCGGTATGGCGATCTGTCGATGGAGTGGCGCTTGTCGCCGCGGCGGCGACGTCCTGCACGGTACTGAGCATCATGGCGTTGCCGAAACGTTCCCAGAAATGGGTATCGATCCAGCCGTCAATACCAGCCTCGCCAAGGGGGCCGACAACCTGAGAATCAACCAACGGAATTTTTAGCCTGTTTGGGGTCCTCAATTCGGTCCACATCACAAACATCCGCGCCTGGCCGTGATTGAGGGTCCCGGTTTTGTAGATGCCACGGGCGCGGGTGCCCGCGGGTATCAGTCGGACATGGGTGCTTTCGCTGTAAACATCCTCGGCAATCAGGCAGGAAATACGCCCGGCAACATCGGATACAAAGCGGGTCTGCAGCGTACAGGGAATATAGGTATCGACCGGAAGAGATAAATCCGGGTCAAGCCGTATACGCTGTACGCCGCTGACAGTAGACACCTGCGGTGCTGTGGGGGCGGCCTGCGCTCCCACCGGACAAGTCAGTTTTCCGCTGGCATCCATGACCAGCATTACCGGACAGGGGGTATAAGGCTGGGCAGTTGTAGGCGATATCCCACTGCCCTTGGGGAGGCTGCGTTCCGCCGTGCGCGACACTGTCGCGGTTTGGCCGCTGTTTTGCGGTTTAGAGATAGTGGCCAACGCCAGGGATTTGTTAAAGGCCACGACGGGTGGGGCGGTCTGGGGCTCCGGTGTTGGGGGTTCGCTTGATGTGTGGTCCGGCAAACCCAGGGGATTTTCCGCCATCCCCATGCCTTGACGTTTCCGTCCGTAGCTCACTTCATCCGCGACTGTTTTTGTCGGTGCTGTCTGGGGAGAGGGGCCTTTTAAAAAATGGTTATAAACCCAATCTCCCATCCAGGCAACGAGGATCAACGCCGCCAAAAGCAGGATACCCAGCATCATAAGACGGTTTCCCCCCCGTTTTTTAAGGCTATTGATCTCGGGCTGGTGGGGTTGCACATCATTCGCGGGCGTAGACGCTTGACGCTGTGCTTGGGCCCGTTCCCGCGCTTCGGCTTCCAGCTCAGCCAGGGTTTTGGTGTTCTCGCAGACCGGATTTTCGCCCTGACGGACAGGGGCAGGTCTTTGTCTCTCCGTCATGGTTTTACCTCCAAGTTAACCGCCGGGGATACTGTGCTGCCGAGGCTTAGCCTTGCCAGCCCCCATCCCTGATTCACAATGCCCACCACCGCATCGCCGTAGCGTAAGACCAGTTTTTCAGCCAGAGAAGGAATCACCATCACGCGATAGTTGCCGTGCTGGGTGAATGAGGGGAGGGTCGTTTGTTCTTGACCATTGACCAGTAGGAAGGGACTGGGAATTTTTTTTAGCGGAGAAAAACCGAGGTAAGTAAAGCGCCCATCATCATAGGCAAAGTCGGGTATGATCCTTTCGCTTCCGGCCTTTACACGCTGGGCATAGCGCCAGTTTCGCGGCGTGGCGGCGGCGTTAAACGCTTGGGCGATGCCGCTTTTTTCTTGCGCCTCTCTCTGCGCTTGTTGCCGTACTTTCATCGCCGCTATACTGGCCTGGCGACTGGCATCGGGATAGTTCCAGGTCACAACAAACGCCAGGCTGTTTGCCGGGGTGCCTTCATCGAGCACGTTAAGTTCCAGGCTGTAGAAGTGCGCCGAGGTGGTGACAAACAGATTGGTTTTCCAGTCTTTTGACGTGGGTAAAAATGCCTGCTGAACGGTTGAACCGTCGGTATCCGTCACCGGCTGGGTGATAGGGGCGGGGCGAATATAGACTCGGTTGGCCTCTTTGGTCACCGCCCAGCCTTTAATAAAGCCGACTTCGCTACTGATCACCGCTTCATCATCGGCAAAAACTAATGTGGTGACGTACCCGGCGCGGGTGTTGATCACTGTGGTATTTTGCCCGTTGTATGCCACCTGCTGCATACGGCTGTCGTATCGGCTTCCTTGGGGCAGTGCGGCTCCCCAGGCGATTGCATCGAGCATCATCGTGAGCATGATAAATAAGAGAGTACGCATTATTCTTTCCTCAGTTCTTTGTCGCGCTGGTAGCTGGTGACGGTGAAGCCCAGCGGATTGCTCTCCCGCTGGGCTTCAGTGAGAGCCTGGTGGGGCAGATAGCGGTAAGTCAGACGGATATTCCAGAATTCGACGCGCGTTGCGCCGTCCACAATATGGCGGATAGTTTTTTTCAGGCGCAGGGTTGCCAGCTTATCCGGGGCGGTAGCGAGGCTTATCAGGTTGGAAATAACCTCGATTTCCACCAGATTCGCCGCGTTTTGGTAAACCTTGTCCGGGGCATCCGGCCCGGCGAACCCGGCAAGATAATCCGCGTTGACCTGCCCACTGTTAAAGAGCTGCACCGTGTCGTAATTGTTTTGTAGGGCGAAATAGTTGTACTCCTCCCGCAGCTTGGCGTAATGGGCGGCGAAGGCTTTGGCCATCGCCTCTTCGCTGGCAATATCTTTTTCTTTGATACGCGTGACGTATTCTGCTCGCCCGCTGTGGCTATCTACGGTATACAGCGCGACCTCCGTGTGTTTCAGAGGCAGCATGACGATGACCGCCATCATGGAAAGTAAAGCCAATAGCGTGGCTGCAGCGGCGATAATACCGGCGAGTTTTTTCGCCTGAGCATCCCGGGTCAGCATCACTTTTTCAAAGGAGCGGGAGGTATTCAGTATTTTGGGTAATTCAGACATTATTCACCTCTTGGATAACCGAGGGGGAATTAACGGGTTGTAGATCGCCGGAAATATCCGGCGGAAAAGGGCTGGGCGCTGTGCAGCCCGCAAGGGTGCACAACATCATCAATAGGATGCAGGATTTCATGGGTTAGGTTCCTGAAAGGATTAAAAGATAAGCGGTCTTGGGATAGAAATAGGTGAAGCGGGATAGCGGTTAGTGTTGGGCTTTCATTTTTGCCACTGCGGCTTTTGCCGCTGCTTTGGCATTGGGGGGCGATAATGGTCCTTTAAGATTGCTGGCCGCCTTTTCGCCGATGCTGCCTAAGGTATTGCCAATCGGTGTGGCGAGACAACTGGCGGATTTTTTTACCGCATCGCCACTGGCTATTAGCCCCATTTTAGCTGCACCTTGGACCGCCCCCTGTACGCTCGCCCCGGCCAGAGAACCGGCGATTTTTGCCGCTAACCAGATAACGAACCCAGCGCCAATGGCGGCAAGGCAACATTGTGCCGCCAGTGTCACAATATTGTTTATATCAGCCCCGCCTCTGGCTTTATCTAGCACTCGACTGAGATATTCGATTGCTATACGTAATGACAGGGCCGAAAACATCAGGGTCAGGAGCGCGCTGAAAATGACCTGCAGCCAGTTATTGAACATCGGATGCAGAAAACCGTAAATCAGGCAGAAAATAAACAGAGGGGCCGTGGTTGTCATTAGTAACAGCATTATTTCAGCGCCCATATTCACTATGGTGGCAATCACCAAAACAACGATGGTTCCTCCCCACACCAATAATTCCGCCAGGCCACCGTTGAGGGGGACATAAGTCGAATCATCGAGATTAAACAGTGTCTCCCCTAAGCGTTGTGCTTTCCCCCAGAGGGTATCCAAGAGGACCCAAACATTTTCACTGCCACTTAATCCGCTTTTTAAACCATTGATGGCGGCAACAGATGCATCTAAATAGCCATCCGCATTGGTAACAAAGGCCAAGATGATCCCCATCCGCGCCAAATCCCATGCGACATCCTCGACAGGCGTATGCAACTTACCTGCTAGGGTTTGATAGCCCCGCCAAAAAATGTACAAAGTGGCCGAGCCCGCCACTAGCCCTGCCATCATCGCTGAATACAGGGACATTTGCCCCTGTATCACGCTATTCAAACCCTGCATGACAGTGGCCTCCATTCCGCTAAAAATGCCTTCGCCACTCATGATGTGGGGTTCTCCGGTTGGGTTTTACGTTGTAGATACTCCATTTTGACGTGTTTTATACCGGCGGCAACATCAGGTTCATGCTTTGATCTTTTGGCGGCATTGACCACCGGGATGCATCGCTCGCTACTGAAAGTCTGGGTTTGCAAACAGTCGGCATAGTCTTGGATTAATTCATCATGATGGGCCATATACCACTGCTCGGTTTTTTTCTCTTCACAGCCCCCGAGAGCCAAAAGACTTAAAATAAGCAGGGGGGATACAACCGCGCGGGTGTTGAGTGTCATCGATAAAATCCTTTTTATACGTTGTTTAAGTCCGCCACCGGGGCATTGTGTTGCTGCTGGCGATGTGCTTTTTGTCGCTGGGATGTTAGCATTTTGTCGCGTAATTCCGACTGTTTAACGCTCATTTCCCACTGGGTGGTCAAAGCATTCAGCTGCACACTTTTTGCCGTGATGGCGTTGGCCAAATCCTGAGACTCTTTAGCGTCTTGCGCCATGGCTACGCGATGGGCGAGGGTGGCAATATCGTTGACCGTGCTGTTGATTTTTTCCTGCACCAAAGCGCTATCTTCGATAGCCACAGCCCGGTTAATCACAATTTGCTTGCAGGTATCTGCATAGCTTTGAGCCTGTACTGCCGCGCAGGTGTCAAACATCTTATATTTGCTGTACAGGCTGTTGAGCGCGCTACTGTATGATCCGCCAGCGTTAGTCAGTAGGTCGTTAAGTGAAATGCCATCTTTTTGCAAATTTTTAAGATCCTTGGCTAATCCCTTCGCTTGGATCAAAAATTCTTGAACATCCCGTAGACCGGTCACGGTCGCCAGTTGCGCTTGGTAGGCATTAAGCTGAGATTGATAGTGCTGAACGGTACTTCGCCACTGTTCTAAGTGCTGGGCCCATTCATTGACTTGTTCAAGATGGCTCATGGTATCTACCACCGGAATACCACCAGCATCGCTGAATAACGGACAGAGTAAAACCCCCGCCAGACAAGGGGCGGTCAGCATTTTTAGTTGCATATTATTTCCTTTTAGAGCGCGAGTTGCAGATAACGTGTCAGCCAATCCTCGGGCTTCATGCCGTCCTGAAAGAGAGCATCAAAGATTTCCAGATTGTCAGCGCTGCTACTTAACACTTTGGTGTAGGTACCCAGCCCAGACAGATCAAGGGTGACAAGAGCCGCAAAGTTGCCTAAATCACCTTTTTTCAGCGGGCTTTTCACAACCACAAATTGACGGGACAGCGGATCGAGATTTTTAATGATATCGAAAATTTCCGGGGCGACTTTAAGACCCTCAACATAGTCCTGGCGATCGGCTTTTGGGTTAGCCATAAAGATTTGCGTCCCACACTGTTCCACCACGGCGGGAGAGATGGGGTTAGTCAGTATTTCCGCCGGTGACTGGGTACCAGGAATAAAGATGCCATTGAGCTTGCGAATAACTTTCAGCACATTGAAAGCAAAATCAGCAAAAACCGGGTCGTTGAGCCATTTCCAAAACTCATCCATAAAGATCACCAGTCGTCGTCCATCGAGTAAGCTGGTGACGCGATATAAAAGGTAAAACGAAATCGGGGCGCAGACATCGGCATCATCGAGAAATTCGGTACCATCGATGCCGAAATTATCGCATTCGCCAATATCAAAGCTGTCCCGATCATTATCAAAAACCCAGGCGTATTCACCCCCTTGGGCCCACTGAGACAATCTCACACGCAGTCCATTTTCCTGTGCTTCTTTGGTGGGCGGCTCGGTGAGGTTCTCCAACAAGCGGGTAATACCAAACCCTCGGTGTTCCGCCGGTAATGCCTGCATAACCGCATCCACCGCCTGACTAAGACGCAGCTCGTCCCGTGGGAATAAGGTTTGTCCGTTGCGGGTGCAGAGAATGCGCATCAGTTTTTTAATAAAGTTCAGATTGCGTTTGGTTGCAGGAAGACGAAAGGGATTCCAGCCGGTCGGCTCCCCGCTTTTCACCTTGTAGTACTGTCCGCCCAGCGCCCTTAGATTGAGTTCCGCTCCCCTGTCCTTATCGAAATAGACACTGGTAAGACGCTGGGTTCTCGCCTGGTGGGAAAAACTCGCGGGGTGACGGTATTTTTGCATCATGATCTGGATAAATGCCATCAGCATAGTTTTACCTGAACCGGCGGTGCCGATAACGCTGGTATTGCCCAGATTCTTTTGGTTGAAATCATCTTTATTCAGCATTGAATTGTGCAAATTCAGGTAATAGGCACCCCCCGACGGAGTCTTGAGCACGCACAGCGCTTCCCCCCAAGGATTGTTATCCCGCTTTCCCGAATCGAAGTTATGGAATGAGGCCAGTTCTGCAAAATTCTGACTGCTAATCGGGACCAATCTCGGCCTTAGGGTATACACCCCAGGCAGTTGCGCGAGGTAGGCCGCAGGCAGTGATAATGTGGAGAGCGTAGGAGTGATACCTAAATCGGTAAAGGCATTGATCAGGCCGTTGGTGTCTTTAATCAGCCGTTTAGTATCGGGGGCTGAGACCATCAGAGAGAAATGATATTTACCAAAGGCAATATGTCCGGCCTGCAACATATCCAGGGCCACAAACAAATCGTCCTGTTGGGAAAGGGCATCATCTTCGGTGCTGCGCAAACGCTTGGCGGTCTGCTTGATGTGCTTTTGTGCCTCATCTTTGGCCATACAGGTAAAAGATTGGGTGAGTACATAATCACAGGGTGCATATAGCAACACGTCCATGATCCCAGTGAAAGATTCTGCTGGGTAGTCTTTTACCTCCAAGCCCCGAAAGAAGGTTTTTCCGCTCACGTTGTTGCTTTGCCCGGCGTCGTCGGTGAAAAACAGATCAGTGGTACCGATCGATTGATAAAATGGTGTGTCCGTGACCGCCGTTTTGTGCCAGACACCGCTTAACAGCCGTTGATAAAACGACAGTTGCGATGAAAATACCCGTCCTTTTTCTTCATAGGCCCCGAGCGGGGTAGCGGTGAAACGTGCCAGGGATGACTCTAGGGTCTGGCAGATCTCCAACATATCCTTTAAAGCACTGTCTAAGGCATGTTGCTTCTGCCCGTTAGACATGCGTTTACGTTCTACCTTATCCAGCCCAACAAAAGGCCGATAACAGGCGGTGAAAAATAAGCGATTACGACGGAAAGGGTGCTTTTCAATTGCCGAGTAGTAGCGTTGGCTGACCCTGTCGGCGAAATTGTTACCCGAATACCCGGCAAACTGGTCGTGGTAGGTTTCACGGATATTGTGCACATAAAAGGTTATCGGTCGGCCTTCGAAGGACTTGATTAGGTTATTAAACTGAGCAGACAGAATGTCGAGATTTTGTTCCGTATCACATTCAAACGCCGTTCCGCCAATTTCCCAAGTGGCGATCAGATCGCTACTTCGGGTTTTAATGACCTGTTTATGAATGTGCGACGAATAGGGAATGTACTGAGTGAGGGTGGCCCGTTGGTTAAGTCGCATAGGGTTGATAAACTCCGGAATATCTACCGCGTCGTAGTCGTTCGCCAGCAAGGCAGTGGCGTTGTAGTGGGTGTTACAGGTTGTATTCCCCCGTGTTTTCAGCCTTAAAAAGGCTAATCCGAAAATATGTGCATCCTTGCGCGCCATCTGGTTCATCACAAACCAGCTTAGGGGCAGAAACAGCAATAAAAGCTGAGTAAGGTAGATTGCCAGTAGGATAATTGCTCCGCTGACGATAACTAACGGCACCAACGGAATACCAAATAACATCGCGGGACGCGTAAGGGCTTTATTCAGCGTTGCCATACCGCCTCCTAGCTCATCAATAGCGCACCAATTTCGGCACCACTGGCAATCAGAATGCCGCCGATGATGATCCCTTTACAGTCGTGAAGACTTTTGCCGTCCCACAATACTTTGTAGCCCACCCAGATAACGGCGATGGTAATGGTGACAATAGCCAGTCCGGTGAGACCCGCAGAAATTTTTTCCAGAAGCCTTTCGGCCTTGGAAAATCCGTCGGCGAGTGCTGGTAAGGGAAGGGCGGCTGAGGCCGAAACAGCCGCAGGGCGAATCCGATTATTTTTGCTAACGCGTATTCCTAGCATGGTATTTCCTTATTCAGAGGTAATAACGACAAACTCGCCGCGCATAACGTCGGATGGAAAAGTTACGGGCGTCGCTGGGGTAGATAAAGGGAGTGCAACGGCGGTAATGAAATCGCCGCGTACAATCCCTCGGGGGTAACGGATCTGCAGCTTGCAGGCTGGATTGCTCGGTATCGTGTTTGGCTTTTGTTGATCGGTATGGCTTGAAGGCACGATATATTTTTTCCCGGAGGTATAACCCATGCGCTCTAGATAGCTGGTATTGGAAAATGCCGCTTCCGGCTTCTGACCGCGATCAAAATTGCCCGAGTAATAACAGCTCAGCGCCCGCTTTAAGGTGCCGCCCCGCAGGTAACAGTCGGTGATTATTTTTTCGAATACAGTGAGATTGGCGCAGGGCTTCAGCAGTTGTTTGGCCGTGATAGAGTAGCGAGAGAAATGAGCCTGGTTAATTTGCATCAGGCCCACCGAGTAATTTTTACCTTGTGCCTTAAGCAGGTCAATATGATGAACAGCCTCCTCCATATTATGGGGGTAAAGTCCTTTTTTCTGGCCGACTACGCCAATAGCCAAGGGATTTAAACCTGACTCAACCCGGGCAACATCATGGGCGGTATCCGGATGAATGGTGGGCGCGCATTCCATAGCCAGGGCCAGAAATAGAGCGGATGACAGCATTTGTCCTCCTCGTTAATGGTGACGCCTATTTGATAGGAAGTACTGAGCAGCAATAGTCTCTCTCTAAAGATTGATGGAGCATTTAAGGTGAGAAAAAACAGCCAAGCTCAGCATTTCGGCAACCCTGGGTTGCTGATTACCTTAGCTGGCTGATATACCCGTCATACTTCGAGTTGAATGTACGTTGGCTGCATTGGTTCACCCGAATCACTTACCTACGTAAGCTCAGCGGGATTCTCTCCCTTGCCGCCTTCCTGCAACCCGAATTTATTTGGGGTATCGATGAGTAATCCCTAATAAATCATTGCTATTTCACATCCCGATTCTGCATTCCGATTTTAACGGGTTAGCGAGAACATTCAGTGGCACCCTGAATTATGGTTACGTGAAAGCCCAAACCTTATTGTTAAAGAGCAGAATGATCTTTGAACGATGATCACTATGGAGGAAAAATAAATTTAATCATCCGTCGAATAACTGCGGTAAGAAATGCGAAATTCAAAATGAATTAAAAAAGAAAAATGTTATTTATTTGGTGTGGTCGATGGTTGTGGGATAGTTGTTATTAATATGACTTAATGGGTTTGAAAATTACCTAATTCAACTTATTGTGTTATAAGTTTTTCTTGGGCTGGTTTGTGTTTGGATTGGTTTATTTTTTGACTGCTTTTTCTATTTTATTTTTATAGTCATTTGGGAAGGTGTTTCTGAGCTATAATGTGAAAACTTTCAATGAAATCAGTGAATCTAGTGGGTTAAGTGAGTTTAGTATGCTTTGGTTGTCTATTTTATGCGCTAAATATTATGTGCTATAGTGTGACTAAGTTTTAAATAATCACTAGTGCGATCTTGAAAATAAGAAGTCATCAGAATGGGAATGTGAATAAATTCATATTTTAAGTATTTTCCAGTAATTGCGAATTTTGGGGCGGTTTTGGATATATTGCTATTTATTAAATATTACCTGTCTATTCGGCCGTCATAGCTAAAACCATTCTGGTTGTAAGACAAAGGATTTCTTTTTGAACAATGTTAAGCATTGACCCGCTAGGACGAGACGCATAAATGCGTCTCGTCCTAGCGGTATGTAATAGGATCCCAATGAGCTTGCTTAGTTTAGAGGTTTGGTTCAGAAAATATAGCCAACGTATATGCCACTTGAAGTATAAAGGGTATAAACGCATATTTTGATCGAGTGTACTGGCTACCTAATCTAGGCAGATTAGCGTTTTTTTTCCATCAAATTTTGACAGTCAATACAGGTGGTTACCCCCGGTAATATTTTCTGGCGCTGTAAGGGGATCGCTTCCCCGCAAAGTCGACAGTGGCTCAGAGAGGGGGTTGGCCCTGGTTTAAAACGGCTCTGTTCTATCATCTCTTCTAAACGTTGTTCATTAAACTCCTGGTCACGATCGATTTCATCCGGCATGGCACCCTCTCCTGGTATTCTGCATTTCTTCAAACAAGGTGATTCGGTTCCACACGGCGGTAAGGGTAGGGGCATGCTTATGATGACTAAGGGATTCGGTGATAAGCAGCATGGCAGATAGCCCCTCAAGGGAGTCCGCCGGACTAATACAGGCTAACTTCCAACGTTGCCAGATTTCTGTATCGATAACTTCATCTGGGGTAGGTGTTCTGCCGCTAGGGACATTCACCGCCAGTAGACGGCGTCGGGCACAAACTTCGTTGGAGGTTAAACCGAAAAAATGATGTAACAATGCAATCGAACCGCCTAAGATAATCGCCTGATTGATCAAAGATTGGCGAGAGGCTTCTTGGGCCGTGGTATTGAGCAGGGCAACCAGCTTATCGTGATCGATAGCGTAGCGCATAAATTGACTCGACATCCGGCAAAGAATAATCAGCTCATCGGCGGTAATAGTGGCGAGTTTGCTTATTTCATTTTGCGTAAACCCCATCTTATAGCAAAAGGAAAAGTCGCCCGCCTGAATCGCTGTTAAGGTTGAGGTGAGAATAAGACGATTAATGGAAGATAGCATAATAGGTTTTCTCGTTATCTATTAGACAGTTTAGTATTTATCCATTGCTCTATTTCCTCTTCCAACCATGCTACGCTGGCCGGGCCAATTTTAATTGAAGCAGGAAACAGTCCTAATTTCATATAAGCGTATATTTGTGTTCGATTTAACCCTGTTTTTTTCTGTACCTGTTTGATTCTTAATAATTGATGTTCCGGCATATATTCTCCTGAGGCAGCGTATCTCACCAGATGTACCAGAAAAACATAGTGCGGTTATAATCCCAAGGAGTCTGACCCTTAATAAGGCACGCAGAACCCTTAATAAGGTTAAGGTCGAATTATTTTTTCGCGGGAGCACCTCGCGCTAGCGCCTGTTTTAGCGTATCTCCGCTGAATTTATCGGCAATACCGCTCTCTTTGGCCCACTGCTCAAAAATTGGCAATAATTTATAAGGCTGATTGATAAGCGAACTGATGGTCTGATTATATTTACACGAAAGCCAAAATAAGCGTGAGAGTGGAGTGGTTATTCTTGGGGTTGGCGTTTGGCTGCCGATGAATTTAGTTTCCCCCGTAAGCAATTTTTCTATCTCCGACTGGCGGATAACAAAACAGGCATCCTTAGGTAAATGATATATGGGAAATAACGATATGGTTGGGATATCCAAATTATTATTGGACTCTAGCGGTAGTCTTAATCGTGAAGTAATATTATTGGGCAAGCTTAGTAGCTGACGTTGGTAGCGTTGTTTAGTGGTACACTTTTCAAATAGTTGAAAGATATCATCGTTAATCTTTACGGTAATGCCAAAATTATGGCCATACCTCAGTGAATCGTCAGATATCGGTATGCCAAGACTGCTAGCGAGCAGTTGTTGAATAAGTACTCGCTCAAAACCCATCAGCGAAGTATCAAAAAGATGACCTTGAATAGGTAAGACGTCTTGTTCTGTGCTATAAATAATCTTTCTATTAAGAATGAATTGATCACTTTCAAGATAACACAGTTGCTCCAACTGGCTTCTTTCGAAGGTTCTAAACTTCAGTTTATTATTATGGCGATTTATTTTTTTAAGAAAAATCGGTGACTGAAAGAAAATTGATAGAGTAATTCTCTTATTAAGAGCATGGATATAAATATCGGCATCGGAGAGATAGACATGGTGCCGTTGACAAGCATGATATTTTACCTCAGGTATGGTAAGCCATCCGAACGGATTACGCCTACTATATGAATTTTCGCTGTATCCCTTCATATCTATCCTTAAGATCTAGATTTGTAATTATTCCCAGAGCTAGCATGGCAAATGACGTTGTTTTTACTAAAAAAGTACAATGCTGGTGGTAAGGCTAATACTAAGCGTGACAACGTCGGTGTGAGGCCCAGTCTTTTGTAGAGCAAGATCACGGCAACATAAAGTACAACTGATATATATAGTGCTTTTGATGGGAGGAGGAAATATCATTAATCAAAATCTATTTAAGAGGGTTTTCTATCCGAAACTTGTTTTTTCACACGAAAAAAAAGATGTTGATGTAACGTGATGATGTTGCTTTTATTTATTCTGTGCTTGTTATTAAATAAAATGAAGTTAAACTTTTTTTTACAAAAATTGTTGTGCTTTTTTAGTGGATGATGAAACGTAATCTGATAGTTACTAAAATTCATCAAATGAATTTATAAGGTTTTATAAATTAAAAATATCATTTGTTATGTGAATTATTATTGATGAGTTGATTTTAATTAATCTATTTTGCCTATAAATATTATCGACATCTTGGTACGCATACTTTACGAGAGGAAACGGTTTAGCGGGCATAGAGAACAGCGGGTTTATCTTTAGGTCTGGCGTGTTTTCATGTGATAACGAGGCTTTATCAGATAGGTTTTACCTCTTCTAGTAAGCTATATACCATTATGCTCCAAGTTGCGTGTACATTGGCTGTATTGGTTTATCCAACCCCTTACCCGCGTAAACTCATCGGGGGCCTGTTATTTGTGCGCGACAAGACCCATAAATACATCTCGCCTGCCGGGCCAATGCGTTACATTGTTCAAAGCATAGATGTTAAGTTCAGCAACTTGAGTGATTGAGGATCTATACCCAATAAACTTGAAGATGCAGGCTTAAGCCACGGTGTAACCGTATCAGGCGGGTATAAAGTAAGGTGAACTGCATGCAACTTCAGATATCACAGGTGAAAATTCCCTAAACTGTGCCTATACATCCAGTTTTAGGTTTTTTCATATCTCTTGCAGAAAAGAGCAAGGCGTTTTACTGAAGCAAACCGCTGGCTATCATGCTTTAGGGAACCTGAACCAAAAGCCGGATTGCCGGGCAAGCAGTATAGGTCGTCGGTACTATTGCGGAATATACCTTGCCGAGTACCGCAGCTAGCTCGACAAGGCAAATAATGGCTTACTGCCAGGTGATGGGCAAATTACTGATTATCACGTACTGTCCTTTTAATTCGATTCCCCTCCGCATCAAAGTAACGATTGGGCCAGATAATACTGGGTGAAATATCGAGGGCTTCGGCGATCAGTTTTTCTCCCTTAGGCCAAGGCCGTGTCAGCGCGTTAGCCAGTGTTGAAGAACTCAGACCTGCAGCGCGTGAAACAGCCGCCAAAGATGTTTTACGTTTGCGTAGCGCCGCGATGATATCCGCTTGATGCCAATCTTGGTGGGGGGTGTGGTTGCCCATGAGGTACTCTCCTTAGATAAATTAAAACTCCTTCAGTTAAACTATATCTTCATTTTAGTATAAAAAACAACCTTAAATAAATTTTAAATTTACTCAAGATAGAAATAATTTAAGAAGGGGGAGGGTTGTTAGCGAGATACTCGAGGGACAATCCCTCAGAATATGGACAGAGTGTGATAGGAAAGCGACTAAGGATGGCGCGGGTAAACAATAATTTAAAACAGTTTGAGCTGGGGTGTCTGGCTGGGTTGGATGAAGAAACCGCCAGCTCCCGGGTGAGTCAATATGAGCGTAACGTTAGTGCCCCGGACTTCGGCCTAGCCTGCCGCTTCGCTGCGGTGCTGGATGTGCCTGAAGCCTATTTCTATACCCTGGATGATGCTTTGGCATCCTTAATTCTGCAGTACCACCAATTTAAAAAACGTTCGCCAGACTCTTTTCTGGTGCTCACCCTACAGAGATAGTTCTGCTTCCCTGCTGGCTACTTAGCCTTACTACGTAAGATGCTAGCAGGTTGAAAAATGCGCTATAATAAAGAAATTCTTAAATATTGACTGATTTAATTTTTTAAATAAACTTTAACTTCATTCAGTAAATCTTTTCTTTAAGAGCTGGCGTGACGAACTCAGCAATAATCTTACTTTGCTCATTAACTCAATAGGCTTCTTGTGATCGGTAAAAGATTAAGATTAGCGCGTGTCAATAAAGGACTAAAACAGATTGAACTCGGCTGCCTAGCGGGCTTGGACGAAGAGACCGCCAGTTCGCGGGTGAGTCAGTATGAAAGGGACGTCAGTTCTCCAGACTTCCGCCTGGTCTGCCGCTTTGCTGAAGTCTTAGATGTACCTGAGGCATACTTCTATGCCCTGGATGACGATCTCGCCACTCTGATCCTGCAGTATCACCGTTTTAAAAAGAATCATCCCAATTCGACGTTAGTTATCACGGCGCAGTAAGGCGTGATAGTGTACATGACGCTCAAGCAGACTAATTTTCTCCGGGGATTCAATGAGGAGAGTGTCTGCTGTGAGCGAAAAGCGGACAGGAACATTCTGGTTAATAGATATCAATGCTAACAAAAAAGCTCCCGATGGAGCTTTTGAAACCGCTTCCACATAATGAAATAAAAGGATTTATTTCTGGTCATGCCCATACATTGACCATGTCGAAGTAAGTAGCTCCGCGAAGCGGGGCTACTTAAGATAATTTCTATGTAGTTCCATGCTATGATTTAATTTTCAAGTTACAAAATTCTAAATCTACAAATGTCCATTTGGATGTAAAATTACAAAATCGTATCTATACTAATACGAAATTCTTCAAAAACTCTTCCAAAGACTCGCCTGGATTATCGTTTTCTGATGAAATTATGCCTATTCTCCACTGTTCCAGTATTTCCTCTTGAATTGGGTTCGGTCGTGGTAAGAAAATATAAGACTTTGGCTGTGCTTCTTCTAACTTTTGCTCTTTCCAAAGCTTGGACAATTTATAAAATAGTAGTCTGATATTAATATCTGACAGACTATACCCAATAAAAAGAACTGATTTCCCGAGAACATCAGATCTAAATTTTATATCCAATGGAGTCTCAAACTCTAATCGTTGAAAGTAACTTGTTTCATCTAATACAATTGAACTATCGTCATCAAAGTCCCCATGAAACTTGATTATTTGCGTCTTACTATTATTTATTTTTTCAATATCAGAAACTGATGATATTTTTGTATACTCTTTACCATAAGTTGATAAGGCAGTTTCAATCCATCGGTCGTAATTTGTAGTATATATAATAGGGAAATTAGCTTTAGCTATGTACTCGTGAACTTTAGACTTTCTGATATCTATCTCGCTAGAGTGCCACATTCTATCCATCCAGCTTCTAAGAGGCCCTATCTTGCCTTTTTTCAACTTGTAATACTCAGCTAACTCTAGTGCACTACCGAATGTGCGATATATATCTGGGTCATAACCTAACTCAGTTGCAATGTGATCAACCAATTGACTCCATGATGGCAAACCTAAGTTCATTGACACACCAGCACCAACAAAAAGGATAACATTTCCTTTTTTATAATCAGCAAGTAATTGCTCCATTATTTTCCTCCCTCTAATAGATATTCTTTAAATTTATCGAAAGCTTTTTTTCTCATAGATATTTCATTTTTCCTGTCCCCCATCTCAGCAAAAGTCTCACTTTCGCCATCAGGAATAAATATGCAATCCCATTGAAAATCTCGAGGGCCTTTTGGCACAGGAGATATTGTACCTTGAGTTTCACCTTCGAAAGTATAGGTTTTCATCGAATCACAATAGCCAATTATTGTTTTAGCAACTAAACGAGGATTTTCACTTGTTCCTAATAATTGTGAAAATTTATCAGCTTGAAGCTTATCCCAAAATATTTGCGTTAAGCCACCCGGAAAACCATTGAGGCTTTCTATATATAGTCCAGTATGTTCGACAAAGACCGGTCGCCCAACTAATTTAAATGCTTTTAATAATTTATCTTTAATTAGTGCATGGACATTTTCAGTTTGAATTTCATCTATAGAGTGTTCAGATGCTAATACAACAACTCCTGTACCTGATAGAATTTCATTTATTTCTTTAATTTTATGTCTATTTCTGGTTATGAATCGAATGTTCATTTCACACCTTTAAGAAAGCTATATCGTTTTTGAGTTTCATACATATTATCCATGACTATAAAATTCTTGGTCTCTTGCATAAATGCGACATAATCTTCGCTCAAGCTTGATCTGTGAATAGCCGGATTATCTGAGCAAATCACAAACGGAATATTATGGTTAATCATTTCGCCAACTGGATGAGGATCGATATCAGAGACTGCACCTGTCAAACGATTACTAATAGGACAAACCTCAATGCAAATGTCCAGTTCTCTAATCAAATCCATTATCACCGGAGATCTTATAACAGCTGTACCATGTCCGATACGATCAGCTCCATAACTAATTATGGCATTCCTTATGTTATCAGCATTTCCAGTCTCACCCGCATGAATTGTTATGCCTAGTCCATATTTGTCTTTAGCACTTCTAAATAAACTTGCAGTCTCAGGTGGTGGTGTTATATCTTCATTACCAGCCAAGTCCAAACCAATCACCCCTGCTGGACATCCTAGACTTTTGTAAGCACCAAGAAGAGAACGAAGATGTTCGGGAGCATATTCGCCACGCGTAATAGTTAGAATAAGTCCGGCTTGAATGTTGAATTTTCTAGAAAAAAAGTCAATATCATCTAAAACCCACTTCAATGCTTCGGAAACAGAAATGTTATTAAGGAGTGCTATGTATATAATGCTATTTCTTAATTCAACAAACTTAATATTCTCAGTAATTAGATTTGAAAATGCACTCTCAATAATAATAGATAAATCTAAGCGACTCGCAGGAATGAGCCTTAAAAACTGCCATGGCTTTAAATAATCCACTAGTGATCTTGCTGGGTGTGTTACATTCAAATCAGTATCTATATTAAAGTGTTCAGGCATTTCAATAATATTTTTTTCTAGAACACCCCTAATTACTTGAGTGCTTACCAATCCATTCAAATGAACATGTAATTCTCCTTTATCCATCATTCGAGCTTCGTAAAGATCCATTTTAATTACCTTATATATCTAAACTCTTAATTTTCTATTTTTTACCATAGGAGTAATCCAAAAAAAAGACCTTGTTGACTAAACCCTCATGTACAAAATGCACACTTACTCAAAAGGATTTGGAGGCAATCTCTACCTCCATGATTTAGTTCCTAGGGATAAGCAGAAATCTAGTACTGGATTAAAATGTCAAAATAAAAATAATAATCAATAGATTATAATGGTTTTTTATTAACATCCATAGGATCTGCTGCTGCCCGCATGATGTTGGACGCGACGGCGCTGGTACATAGCCGCTATATCGTTATACCTATTGATACAAGGGGGTTGATGCTAAGAGAATAGTTTAATCTAAGCATCAACCCCCTTAACTTTAAAAAGTAAACGTCTATCCTGCCTATTTACTCCAATACCCACTCATACAAATAAGGTGCCACATAACTTTCTCGATTGGCATCGAGATAATCCGACCACCACTGCATCATGGCTTTGCGCGCCTCAAGATATTGCGCTTTGTGGATATAGGCGGCGCGGACGCTATTGCGCTCTTGGTGACTCATTTGCCGCTCAACCGCATCCTGTGGCCAGCGGCCAGACTCCATTAGGGCGCTGCAGGCGAGGGTGCGAAAACCGTGGCCGCAGATTTCGGTTCGCGTGTTGTAGCCCATAGTGCGTAATGCCTTGTTAAGCGCATTCTCGCACATGGGTTTATGGGGATTATGATCCCCGGGAAAGACAAACTCACTCTCTCCGGAATAGATTTTTATCTCTTCTAGCAGGGTAATCGCCTGGTGGGAAAGGGGCACTAAATGCGCCGTTTTCATTTTGGCCCCGCGCTCAGAATAGCGGACCTTGGGGATCGCCTCCCTTGTTGCCGGTAGTGTCCATAACCCTTGTTTAAGATTGAACTCCTCCCAACGGGCGAAACGTAACTCGCTTGATCGAACAAACAAGTGCAGGGTTAATTTTAACGCCAGACGTGTTAACACTCTTCCTTGTTGATACTGTTCAATGCGGGTTTGTAATAGGGGTAATGCTGAAAGGCACAGGGCAGGGTGATGGCGTTTTGGCGGCGGTGTGGTGATGCCTTTTAAGCTTTCCACCGGATTATGTTCGATAAGATCTTGATGCACGGCATGACGCATAATGCTGCATAAGTGCTGTCGAGTTCGGGAGGCGACCTCCAAAGCGCCCCTGTTTTCGATGGCTTTAAGCAGGTCTATAAAATGGCGGGCTTTAAGCTCACTGACTAACATATGGCCGATAGCCGGAAAGATGTGATTATGCATACTTACCAGTAACCGCATCTTATGATTTTGTGACCAGGTTTTATTTTTGTTATGCCAATCCAGCGCCACCGCTTTGAGACATTTTTCCGGTGAACGGGCGGCTTTCTCAAGGGCACGTTGGTGCATGGGGTTGATATTCTGGGCAAGCTGTCGGCGTAATTCATCCCGTTTTTGTCTGGCTTGCGCAAGGCTAACCAAGGGATAAGCACCTAATGCTATGCGGCTTTCTTTTCCTGCAAAGAAATATCTGAGATACCAGAGACGTGAACCGCTGGGTTTTACATGCAGATAGAGGCCGTCTGAATCAGAAAGCTTGATGGGTTTAGCAGGGGATTTTAACGTGCGGATTTTGGTGTCGTTTAGGGACATACATGGGTCACTCCAATATCGAACCGGAAAGACCCCAGATCTGACCACCAAATTCACTAGATGCATAGGGATATATAGATACACATCGGGAAGAGTTTTTACGCTAACCCGTTGAGTCTAAAACAGATAGGGACTCATAGGTTAGCATAAGAACAAGAATTTGGCTCCTCTGACTGGACTCGAACCAGTGACATACGGATTAACAGTCCGCCGTTCTACCGACTGAACTACAGAGGAATTGTCTGAACGAGGCGCATATTAACGAGGAGGAATGGGGTTGTCAAAGGCTGTTTTAACGAAACAAGTCTGACTGCTGTTTTATCCAGCAATTTTGCTAAAAAAGCCACATGTAGTGGCTTTTAACGTCATTTCATCGGCCTATCTGAAAGGCGGTTCGTTAAAGGTGCGAAGCTTGCGGGAATGTAACTTGTCGCCCTCGGCACGCAAGAGGCCGATGGCACAAATGCCGATTTGCAAGTGTTCGGAGATGGCGCCTTCATAGAAGCGATTTGCCTGCCCCGGTAGCTTTATCTCTCCATGGAGGGGTTTATCTGATACGCACAGCAACGTGCCATAGGGAACGCGGAAGCGATATCCCTGGGCCGCGATGGTGGCACTTTCCATGTCAATCGCCACAGCACGACTCAGGTTAAAACGCAGAGCACTGGCGGAGTAGCGGAGTTCCCAGTTACGATCATCAGTTGTGACAACGGTACCGGTGCGTAAACGCTGCTTAACTTCTTCCCCTGGCATGCCACTGACTTGTTTGGTGGCATCATAGAGGGCGCGCTGAACTTCAGCAATGCTGGGGATAGGAATATCCGGTGGCAGCACGGCATCCAGTACATGATCATCCCGCAGATAAGCATGGGCCAGTACATAGTCACCAATTTGCTGGCTTTCACGTAGCCCACCACAATGACCAATCATCAGCCAGGCATTAGGGCGCAGTACCGCCAGGTGGTCACAAATGGTTTTGGCATTAGAAGGGCCAACACCAATATTAATCAGCGTTATCCCTGTTCCTTGTTTATCAATCAGGTGCCAGGCTGGCATCTGGTGTTTTTTCCATGCCAAATCCGACATGGTTTCTTCCGGGGCATCTGTTTCCGCAGTCAGGAGAATATTACCCGCGCACGAGAGGGCAACATAAGGACTCTCTGGGTTGTTAATTTGTTCAATGCCCCAGCGTACAAACTCATCCACATAGCGGCTGTAGTTGGTGAAGAGCACAAATGCCTGGAAGTGTTCAATGGGGGTGCCAGTGTAATGACGCAACCGGGCGAGGGAAAAATCTACCCGACGGGCATCAAAATGGGATAAAGGACCTTCTTCCCTCGGCTGAAACAGCCCATCAGCGGTTTCATCCCCGATTTGTGCCAAGTCAGTACTTGGGAAGTAGTGTGTCAGTCCCGCACTCATGGTGCGATCCAGGTTTAAACCATCAATCACATAAGGGTAGGGGATTTCATGTTTTGAGGGCTCAACCTCAATATGTATCCCGTAGTCTTGATGCAGCAGTTCGAGTTGTTCACTGAGATAGTGACGGAAGCGTTCCGGGTGGGTGATGGTGGTGGTGTAACTCCCCGGGTGCGTAAAACGGGCATAGGCGCGGGTTTTGTTGGGCGTGAGGGTGGTGCCATCCCAGCTGACCCGTAATTGTGGGTAGACAAACAGCCCCTTATCTCGTGCTGCGGTATCCGGCAGGATACCCTGCTGAGTGTAGTCACCAATGGCTTTGCGCAAAGCATCGACTGCATTGTTATACAGTGTCTCAAGTTTATCCAGCGCCTGGGTGGGAGTCAGCCCCGCAGGTGTCTTACTGTTGCTCATTTTTGCTCCTTTACTGATGCGCTTCGTATGCCCTGGCTATCCGGTCTGACACCAGAATCAAAAGGTGAAAAAACAGACACATTATTCAATCACAGGTAACGTGACTAGCGCCTGTTCACAGCGGTTTTTAACCTTTTCGTACAATAAGCGTACGGCGGTTGAAAGTTGCTGACGGTGTGGGCAAATTAAATTAAGTGGCAGGCTATCACCTTCATATTGCGGTAGTAATACCTGTAAGTCACCGGCTTTAACATTATCACTGACATCAATCCATGATTTATAGGCAATGCCCTCTCCTCTGATGGCCAGCCGCCGAACGACCTCCGCATCATTACTGATGAGAGACCCCTGGACAGTCACATGATGCTGCTGTCCCCGGCGCTGAAATGTCCAGCGGTCATAGGCCCTGCCATGTAGTGCATAAATCAAGACCGCGTGTTGGGTAAGGTCATCCAGGCTCATGGGGGTGCCGAAACGGGATAAATAGCGTGCTGATGCCACCAGCACCCGGCGATTTTCTGCCGCGACGGGCAATGCGACATAGGATGCATCTTCAGGATTACCGTAACGAAAAGCAATATCTACCGGGTCTTTAAAGATGTCACTGACCTGGTCTGAAAACTGCAGCTTGAGTTGTAACGCCGGATGAGACTGACGGAATGACTGAAACACATCAAGCAGGAGATGGCGACCTAAATCAGAGGGCACCGCAATTTGCAGGGAACCCCTAATTTCCCCCCCGGAAGGTTTGAGTTGCTGGTAACCTGTTTCCAGGGTTTGTAGCACCGAGACAGCATAGGGTAACCAAGTCTCTCCCTCAGGTGTCAGGCGCAGATGGCGTGTGGAACGGACAAATAATCGCGTATTCAGATTATCTTCCAGCCGTTTTATGGCGGTACTGACCTGTGAAGGCTGAATACCCACCTCACGGGCTACTGCGCTAAAATTGCCCAGTAATGCCGCCCTGACAAATAATGTGAGATCTTCAAATCTGAGCATTTATCCTCTTTGAGCACAAGTGTTGTTGTCAGACAACGGTTTTTAAGTGGAAGGAGAATCTGTATTCTGTCGTTATTGATTTTTTCTGGGCCTCCAGTTATGGAGCACTTCTCATACTTATTCTGATTTTACTGAATTACTTCGTTAGTTAAGGGACCATCATGAGCATTATTGATGTTGCACAGTCGCGTTATACCACCAAGGTTTTTGATAGTAACAAGAAGATCTCAGCCCAACACGTGGAAGAGATAAAGCAATTGTTGCGTTTAAGCCCTTCCAGCACCAACTTACAGCCATGGCATTTTATTCTGGCCAGCAGTGAAGAGGGTAAAGCCCGTATTGCTAAATCCACTTCAGGTTCTTATAGCTTCAATGAAGCAAAAGTACTCAATGCGTCTCAGATTGTGGTGTTCTGTGCCCGGACAACCCTTGATGAAGACTACCTGAACAAAGTGTTACAACAAGAACAGGCTGACGGGCGTTTTGCTAACAGCGACGTGATGGCCGGGCAGCATAAAGGGCGTAGTTATTTCGCCAACTTGCACCGCTTTGATTATAAAGATGCCCAGCACTGGATGGAAAAACAAGTTTACCTGAACCTGGGCAACTTCCTGTTAGGGGTAGCATCATTAGGTATTGATGCCACGCCGATAGAAGGCTTTGATGCCGGTATCCTGGATTCGGAATTCGGGTTACGTGAAAAAGGCTTTACCAGCCTGGTCATCGTCGCACTGGGCTACCATGATGAGGATGATTTTAACGCGGCACTTCCCAAGTCACGTTTGCCATTGAGTGAAACACTGACTGAAGTATAGGATTATCCGGAAGCCAGGGGCGTTACCCCCTGGCTGCGCGATGACATTGAGCTACGCCTCGTTAAAGCTTTGCAAAGTGGCCAGCGTAGCGGTGGATCCCCCGCAAACAATCACCAAAATATGGTGATAGTTATCCAGCAGGGGGGCTTGCTGGTAGAGTAACGCCAGCGCAGCACCACAGGCTGGTTCTACCAGGGTACGCTGGTCATCAAGAAAACGCAGACAGGCATTAACCGCCTCCTGGTCACTCACACTGTATGGCAGTACCTGGCGCTGCTGGGTGACATCATAAGCCCGCTGGCATACCTGACGAGCCCCTAATGAGGTGGCAACACCGGACAGGTTACTGACAGGCACCGGCTTTCCTGCATCAATGGCCGCACGATAAGAAGCCATCCCCTCGGTTTCTACGGCAACGATCGGCACATGCCCCATATTATTACGGCGCAGCCCTTCGTCGACCCCGGCTAATAGCCCCCCGCCACCGACGGATAGCACCACTGCATCAGGACGCAATCCCTCGGCCACCACTTCATCAATCATTGAGGCATGCCCCTCCCATAGTAGAGGATCATCAAAAGGATGAATAAAGGCATCCTGCTCGGTCAGCAGAGAGAGGGCCAGTTCATTCGCCTCTGCCCACGATTGCCCATGGACAATGACTTCAGCCCCTTGCTGGATTAACAAATGACGTGCCCGCGAGGATGTGGTTCCCGGGACCACCACCACGACCGGAACCCCCAGTTTACGACCCGCATAGGCAACTGCCAGCCCCGCATTCCCCCCTGACGAAGAGACAAAACGCCGGGCTCCCCGGGCTAAATGCACTTCACAAGCATGGCCAATTCCACGAATTTTGAATGAGCCGGAAGGCTGCATCGCCTCCATTTTTAACCAGACACGCCCCTGGTTCAGCTGACTGAGTGCCAGTGATTCCAGAAGTGGGGTATGAATACTGAGCGACATAATGTGTTTTCCTTTGCGGTTTGCTGGCATCAGGCCAGGGCCTGAACCTCTATTTCAATATCAAGATCAAAGGCCAGGCGACTGACCAGGGTGGTACGCGCCGGGAAGTCAGGAGCAAAATAAGGCCGGTAGCATTGGTTAAAGGCAGCAAAGTGCGCCATATCTGATAACCACACGTTGACTTTCAGTACCTTATCCAGTGAAGAACCACAGGCTTCAAGCGTGGCAATGATATTTTCCATCACCTGCTGGGTTTGTTGTTCAATGGTGCCGGGCAAGGGCTCTCCCTGAGCATTCATCGACACCTGCCCACTGAGGAATAAAAAACCGTTGGCCTGAACTGCACGAGCAAAAGGGTAGGGCAGTGTGCTGGGGTATGACTTAATCATGTTATTCATGGTGTAACCCTACTGGTCTGCTTCATTTTTAAGGGAATCAAGATAGTTATAGATGGTGTAACGCGTTACACCGAGGGCGGCGGCGGCCTTCTCGACCCCACCTTTGATCAGAAAAATCCCTTTTTCTTGCATATTTTTTACGGCCAGCAAATTGGCACGTTTCGTGTCGGTGCGGTTCTGCTGCCCGTCCAGAATATGGGTGGTACGGATGATTTCATGCATTAAGTCTTCAATACTGACAGGATTGGTATCAGCTACTGGGGCTGGTGGCACACAGGGCGAAGAGGGAAGAATGGTTCCCGCCATTGAGGTGAGGATACGTACCGCCTCGTCGATCCCGGCATTGTCTACGTTGACACACAAGGCCGCGAAAGGCTGCTGGTGGTGGTCACGGTAGATAGCGGTGCTGCTCCTTAGCGGCTTTCCATCACGGGTGTAGGTAACGTAATCGAGGAGCAGAGAAACCCGCTCTTCGCTTTTCTCCATGGCATTGATAAAAGCCTTGTCAGTACGGATCCCGGCCAGTACTGAATCCCCTTTTTTCCGCCCGGTGACGTCAGCATTAACTATCTCTGCAATGGAGTATTCTGGCTGCCTGAGATCATGCAGCACCACTTCCGTGTTGCAAGGGACCAGACTGCCGATGACCCGTACCGTTGCAGCAAGCAGGGTGATTAATTCATCGCGCGGGTCTTCATTGGCTGACTGACACATGGCTGGCACTCCGGGATACATAAAAGACATATTTAACTCAACATTTTGTTGAAAACTACCATTGTAAAACCATTAGATCAACTTTTTGTTGATCTAACGGTTGTCGGACAGGGTGGGGCTGGGAAGTGTCTGACAAAAAAGGGGGAGTCATCAGGAGGTGAGGGGGCAAACCTCGCCACTAGTGCGAGGCTTACCGGGCAACCGCTTTGGCTACTTAAGGTTTGCGGGCAACCAGTACTGCCCGTAATGGGGCCGGGTAGCCTTCAATGGTTTTACTGCTGTCATAGGGATCAAGGAAATCTGCTAACGATTCTGTGGTCAGCCAGGAGGTGCGGCGTTGTTCTTCCGAGGTTGTCCGGCAGCTATCAACAATTCTGACATCAACAAAACCACACTTCTCAAGCCAGTTCTTCAGCCCCAGAGCGGAGGGAATAAAGTAGACATTACGCATTTGTGCATAGCGTTCACCAGGCACCAGTACGGTGTTCTCATCCCCTTCGACTACCAGCGTTTCCAGGACTAACTCACCTTCAGGAACCAGCTGGTTTTTCAGCTGCCATAAGTGGTCCAGTGGGGAGCGACGGTGATAGAGTACGCCCATAGAAAAGACGGTATCAAAGGCATTCAGCTCCGGAAGCTGTTCAATCCCCAACGGGAGCAAGTGAGCCCGCTGGTCATTGCCCAGTAACTTACGCACGGCTTCAAACTGACACAGGAAGAGCTGCATCGGATCGATTCCGACAGCGAAATGCGCCCCGGCACCAATCATGCGCCATAAATGGTAGCCACTGCCGCAACCCACATCGAGAATGGTTCGCCCTTCCAGCGAGGAAATATGTGGCAGCAGGCGATCCCACTTCAGGTCAGAACGCCACTCGGTATCGATATTGACGCCATACAAAGAGAATGGCCCTTTACGCCATGGCATCAGGTTACGCAACAACTTTTCGATGCCCAGCTGCTGACCCGAGCTTAACGGTTCCTGGGCTTGTGCGCTGACGCCATGCAATAAATCCAGATGATAAGGCGTGATTTCTGGCAGATGCTGAATGGTATTAAACCATTGTTTAAATTGCCCGTGAAGAGACTCACGCTGCCAGGCGGCCAGTTGGGCCGGAACGGTTTCCAGCCAGGGGGCCAGGGGGCCTTTTGCTATGTGCTGATAAAAATTACCAAAATCAATCATACTGTTGCCCCGGACTTTATTGCGACCAGTGATCCAAAATTAAAACACTGGAACCATAGCTCAGCGTGCTCAAATCCTGCCTGTTTTAAACGTGTTTTATGGGTTTCAACCGTATCGGTAAGCATCACATTTTCCAGCATGCTACGCTTCTGGCTGATCTCCAGCTCGCTGTAACCATTCGCGCGTTTGAAATCATGGTGCATATTAAATAACAGTTCTCCTACCTGCGGGTCGGCAAAACTGAATTTTTCTGACAGCACCAGAACCCCCCCAGGGTTGAGTCCTTCCCAGATGGTATTCAATAAACGCTGACGTTCTTCAGGGATGAGAAACTGCAGAGTGAAGTTAAGTACCACCATTGAGGCATTATTAATGGGGACGTGGCGAATATCATCCTCAATAACTTCCACCAGGGTTTGTCCCTTGAAAGCATCAAGATGACGACGGCAACGGTCAACCATTGCCGGTGAATTATCGACGGCGATAATTTTACACCCCTCCTGACGGATATTGCGCCGCACCGAGAGTGTTGCAGCCCCAAGAGAGCAACCAAGATCATACACCTGGCTATAGGGTTGCACAAAGCGCTCCGCCAGCATTCCTATCATCGAAATAATGTTGGAATAGCCGGGTACTGAACGCTGTATCATGTCCGGGAAGACTTCCGCCACCCGTTCATCAAAGGTCCAGTCACCCAGTTTGGCTATCGGGGCAGAAAATAGCGTATCGCGGTCTGACATAACGTTAATCCGGAAATTCTAAAGGGGCGTATTTTGCGTCAATAGAAGGAGAAAACCAACTCCCAAGGCATATACCATAAATTTGCCAGCACCATCAGCATCAGCGAGATCCACGTCGCGCTCATGCCAGAACGGCGCCAGCGCATTAATCGATGGTGATAACCGTAGTAGTGCATTAATCGCCCCACCAGTAACAATATGCCACAAACGTGGATCATCCAGGCCTGGGCACCGTTCATTTCCATGAACAGCAGCAATAGCAGGCCGATAGGAATGTACTCTACCGCATTAGCATGAATACGTATGGCGCTTTGAAGTTCGCTAAATCCACCATCCCCAACCGAAACCCGGTACTGCATACGTAAACGCGACACATCAAATGAAAACTTTATTAACAGTAATGCAGCTATCACGGCATACAACGCGCAAACCATAAAAACCCCATAAAAAGCACTCGTGCCACGCCCTATAATAACCTGCTACGTCAATTCTGTCCTCACTCCTTAAAAAAGAGAAGCCTGCAGGGCCAAAGCCGGTGGGGGCCCCAGTTCAGGAAACCGTAATTGTAACTGGGGCCACACGTGATCAACCAGTGAGTTAACCTCACCAATATCGGCGGTGTGGATAAACAGATAGGGCGTACCTGTCCCGGCCCACTGGGCCAGTTTATCCAGCCAGGGGGTAAATAGCTCACCACTCTGCTGATTATCATCGCTGCCAATAAAGCGTACCAATGGGTTATGGGCCGTCATAAGGGCATGTACCGGGAGTTTGGGTTTTTTGCGCTGGGCTTCGCGCATCGCCTCATTGCGGGCTGCGGCTAAATGAACAGGGCGACTGTCGAGGATCACCCGGTTAACGTTGCGCTGATTCAGGCCCTGATTCAGCGCCCGCTCCTCGTCGCCCTTGGCAAAAAAAACCGGATGGCGGACTTCAACCCCATAGGTGAAATCTGGCGGTAGATGGTCGAGGAAATGCCATAATTTTGGTAAGTCATCCGGCGTAAAGGTGGCAGGTAACTGAAGCCAGTATTGACCAATGCGATTAGCCAGTGGTGCCAGGGTAGCAAAAAAAGTATCCCGCAGGTCATCACAGTGGCTGAGGGCTGCCTGATGGGAAATGGTTGCCGGGAATTTAAAACAGAACCGGAAACGATCGCTGGTCATGTCCCGCCAGCGTAAAACGCGGGCCTGATTCGGCAAAGCATAAAGGGTGGTATTACCCTCTACGCAATTGAAAAAACGGGCATAATCCGCCAGAGAGGAAATGCCCAGTTTTGCCCATTTAGGGTGCTGCCATTGTGGCAGACCGAGATAAATCATAGCGAGGCTAAAATATCCTCAGTGCTGCGCACACGCGCTATCCGTGGGAAAATATGATCCAGACTGCCCTGGTGCTGTTCACTACTGGCGGCACTGCAGGCATCTTCAGCAATGACCAGTGAGAAGCCCAGTTCCCAGGCATGGCGGGCAGTGGACTCGACACCAATATTGGTGGCAATGCCGCACAGGACTAGCGTATCAATACCACGACGACGGAGCTGGAGTTCGAGCTCGGTACCATAGAATGCACCCCACTGGCGCTTAATGATAACAATATCGCTATCTTGCTGCCCAAGGGCTACAGGGGGATGCCACCAGTTATCGGGGAGTTCATGGCCGGACAATGGCGCATCAACAGGGGGATTCAGGGCATCAGCAAAATCGGCAGACCAGCCGACACGCACCAGAAAAACAGGCGCGCCATGTTCACGGAATTTTTCCGCCAGCCGCGCTGCGTTATTCACCACTTGCTGGGCACTCCAGGGGCCTCCTGCAAAAGGTAAAATCCCCTCTTGTAGATCGATGACAACCAGGGCACTGCTTGTTGGATTGAATACAGACATAATTAACTCCAGCACTATCTGAACAGAAAACAAGACATTACACCGAAATCAGGGCGGTTCACCCCGTCTATTTTGTTAGATTTTGTGTGTTTTACCCGCGGACGGAGATGATTATTGCTACTCGGCGGTTTCGGGGTTATCGCCAGCTATAATTTCCAGTATAATAGCCCCCTTTTTTCATTCAGTCGTGATAGTCGACAGAGTTGCCACCCATATGCCTGCATAGCAGGTGACGTGGCGCGCGTAGCTCATTAAGGAATATCTCATGCGTACAGTATATTGCGGGCAGCTTAATGCCACTCATGTGGGACAACAAGTAACACTTTGTGGGTGGGTTAATCGTCGTCGAGATCTTGGTAGCCTTATCTTTATTGATTTGCGTGATCGTGAAGGTATCGTGCAGGTCTTTTTTGACCCGGACAGCCAGGATACGCTCTCACGTGCTGCTGAGTTAAGAAATGAGTATTGCGTTCAGATTACCGGCACAGTACGTGCCCGTGACGAAAAAAACGTCAATAAAGAGATGGCGACCGGGGAGGTTGAAGTCTTAGCCGCTGAACTGACGATTATTAACCGCTCAGAAGCGCTTCCCCTGGACTCGAACCATGTCAATACGGAAGAAGCTCGCCTCAAGTATCGCTATCTTGACCTGCGCCGCCCGGAAATGGCAAATCGTCTGAAGACCCGAGCCAAAATCACGAGTCTGGTCCGTAATTTTATGGACAATCATGGTTTCCTGGATATTGAAACCCCGATGCTGACAAAAGCGACCCCGGAAGGCGCCCGTGACTATTTGGTTCCTAGCCGTGTTAATAAAGGGAAGTTCTATGCCCTGCCACAGTCTCCGCAGTTGTTTAAACAGCTGCTGATGATGTCTGGCTTTGATCGCTACTACCAAATCGTCAAATGCTTCCGTGATGAAGACTTACGCGCTGATCGTCAGCCAGAATTTACTCAAATCGATGTTGAAACATCCTTTATGACGGCGCCACAGGTGCGTGAAATAATGGAACAGCTGGTGCGCAAGTTATGGCTGGACATCAAGAATGTTGACCTTGGTGAGTTCCCGATAATGACCTTTGCTGAAGCGGAACGTCGTTACGGTTCAGACAAGCCTGATTTACGTAACCCAATGGAATTGGTGGACGTTGCTGATCTGCTTAAAGAGGTTGAGTTTAAGGTGTTCTCTGGCCCTGCAAATGATGCCAAAGGACGTGTTGCAGCACTCTGTGTACCCGGCGGTGCCCAGTTGAGTCGCAAACAGATTGACGAGTACGGCAAATTTATTGAAATTTATGGCGCCAGGGGCCTTGCTTATATGAAGGTCAATGAGCGTGCAAAAGGGCTGGAAGGTATTACCAGCCCGGTAGCTAAATTCCTCGATGCGTCTATCGTTGAAGCGATTCTGGCCCGTACTAACGCGGCTGACGGAGATATGATTTTCTTCGGTGCTGACCATAAGAAAGTGGTTGCTGATGCGCTGGGGGCTCTGCGTCTGAAAGTAGGGAAAGATCTGCAGCTGACAGATGAAAGCAAGTGGGCACCGTTGTGGGTTATCGACTTCCCCATGTTTGAAGACAATGGCGATGGTACCCTGAGCGCCATGCATCACCCGTTCACCTCACCACGTGATATGAGTGCGCAAGACTTAGCCGCCGAACCTGAAAGCGCGATTGCGAATGCTTATGACATGGTGATTAACGGTTATGAAGTCGGGGGTGGGTCGGTACGTATTCACCATGAAGTGATGCAGCAAACAGTATTTGGTATTTTGGGTATTAACGAACAAGAACAACGCGAAAAATTCGGTTTCTTGTTGGATGCCCTGAAATACGGTACTCCGCCACATGCGGGCCTGGCTTTCGGACTCGATCGCCTGACCATGTTGTTAACGGGTACTGAAAATATTCGTGATGTTATTGCCTTCCCGAAAACCACAACCGCATCTTGTTTGATGACTGAAGCGCCAAGTTTTGCTAACCCAGCTGCACTGGCTGAACTGGGTATCGATGTGGTTAAAAAGGCTGAGAAAAAATAATGAGTTATAAGCCTCCCGTTTCAGTCCTGGTCGTGATTTATGCCGAGGATACGAAACGGGTGTTGATGCTGCAACGGCGTGATGATCCTGATTTTTGGCAGTCGGTTACCGGCAGTGTGGAAGCGGGTGAAACGGCGCTGTTTGCGGCGCAGCGTGAAGTAAAAGAGGAAGTCGCTGTTGACGTGGTCGACGAGCGGCTACCTCTGGTTGATTGTCATCGTTGTGTTGAGTTTGAAATTTTTACGCATTTACGCCACCGTTACGCCCCGGGAGTGACGCGGAATCAGGAATCCTGGTTCCTGCTGGCACTCCCCCATGAACGCCAGATCACAATCAGTGAGCACCTGGACTGGAAATGGGTGCCGGCGCGGGAGGCGGCTCAGATGACGAAGTCATGGAGCAACCGCATGGCGATTGAAGAATTTATCATTGATGTCGCCTGATAAAGGCGTTTTTGGAGATTTTTATGGCAGGTCATAGTAAGTGGGCCAACACGAAGCACCGTAAAGCAGCCCAAGATGCGAAACGCGGTAAGATTTTTACCAAAATTATCCGTGAGCTGGTAACGGCAGCACGTTTAGGCGGCGGCGATGCGGGTTCTAACCCTCGTCTGCGTGCGGCGATTGATAAAGCGCTGTCTAATAACATGACGCGTGACACCCTCAACCGTGCTATCGCACGCGGTGTTGGTGGTGATGAAGATGCCAATATGGAAACCATCATCTATGAAGGTTATGGTCCTAGTGGTTCAGCGGTGATGGTGGAGTGTCTGAGCGACAACCGTAACCGTACTGTGGCAGAAGTACGCCATGCCTTTAATAAATGTGGTGGAAACCTGGGGACTGATGGTTCCGTGGCCTATCTGTTCAGCAAAAAAGGGGTGATATCCTTTGATGCAGGGGATGAGGATCAGATCATGGAAGCCGCACTGGAAGCTGGTGCTGAAGATGTCGTGACCTATGATGACGGGGCTATTGATGTCTATACTGCCTGGGAAGAGATGGGTGCGGTGAAAGATGCGCTGGAAGCGGCTGGCCTGAAAGCCGATAACGCGGAAGTCTCTATGATCCCATCCACGAAAGCGGAGCTTGATGTGGATAGCGCGCCTAAGCTGCTGCGTCTGATCGATATGCTGGAAGACTGTGATGATGTTCAGGAAGTTTACCATAATGGCGAAATTTCTGATGAGGTGGCGGCGACCCTTTAATGGGCTCACCCCAGGCAAGATACCTGCATAAAGGTGGCAAGTAATGGCGATCATTATCGGTATCGACCCAGGCTCACGCATCACGGGTTATGGTGTCATTCGCCAGACGGGGCGGCAGCTTACCTATTTAGGTAGTGGCTGTATACGCACTCAAGTTACCGACTTACCCTCGCGCTTAAAAATAATTTACGCGGGGGTCAGTGAAATCATTACCCAGTTTCAGCCTGATTACTTTGCGATTGAACAGGTGTTTATGGCAAAGAATGCGGATTCAGCGCTAAAACTGGGGCAGGCACGTGGCGTCGCTATTGTTGCGGCGGTCAACGCGGATTTGCCGGTATTTGAGTATGCGGCCCGTCAGGTAAAACAAACGGTGGCAGGCAGCGGCAGCGCCGAGAAGAGTCAAATACAGCATATGGTGCGGATGCTGTTAAAGCTTCCCGCGAATCCTCAGGCTGATGCCGCTGATGCGCTTGCCATTGCTATTACCCACTGCCATGTCACGCAAAATGCGTTGCAAGTCAGTGCGTCACGGCTTAATTTGGCCCGGGGACGATTAAAATAAAAAAGGCTGGATATGCATCCAGCCTTTTTTATATGATAAACAAAATTATGATGTTATTGATAGCCGTCAGGTAATAACGGTTATCACCTTTAATTTAGCCATGCCCGGGAGCACAATGTGATAGGTAGACTCAGAGGCCTTGTTCTGGAAAAACAACCCCCACTGGTATTACTGGAAGTGGGAGGGGTTGGCTATGAGATACATATGCCGATGACCTGTTTCTATGAACTGCCTGATATCGGCACTGAAGCCTTGGTATTCACCCAGTTTGTGGTACGTGAAGATGCTCACTTGCTGTTTGGCTTCAATAATAAACAGGAACGTACCCTGTTCCGTGAGCTCATTAAAGTAAACGGCGTGGGGCCTAAACTTGCGCTGGCGATCCTTTCCGGAATGTCAGCCCAGCAATTTGTTAATGCAGTTGAGCGGGAAGACGCCGTCTCACTGGTAAAACTGCCAGGTGTGGGTAAGAAAACGGCTGAACGTTTAGTGGTGGAAATGAAAGACCGCTTTAAAGGTATGCACGGTGACTTGTTCACCCCTGCGGCTGAACTGGTTCTTACCGCACCAGAAAGTGGCATGGCTGATGACAGTGAAGCAGAGGCTGTTGCTGCCCTGGTATCATTGGGTTATAAACCTCAGGAAGCCAGCCGTATGATAAGTAAAGTTGCCCGTGCTGGCGCGGATTGTGAAACCCTGATCCGCGACGCGTTACGCGCAGCCCTGTGAGGTAAAGGATGATTGAAGCTGACCGCCTGGTCTCTTCCGGGGCAATGACCCCTGATGAGCTGATTGACCGCGCCATTCGCCCTAAACAACTGTCTGACTATGTTGGACAGCCCCATGTGCGTTCACAGATGGAAATCTTTATCCAGGCGGCAAAGTTGCGTGGTGATGCTCTTGACCACTTGCTAATCTTCGGCCCTCCGGGATTGGGGAAAACCACCCTGGCGAATATTGTCGCCAACGAGATGGGCGTGAATCTGCGCACCACATCGGGCCCGGTACTGGAAAAAGCAGGGGACCTGGCCGCGATGCTCACCAATCTCGAGCCTCATGATGTGTTGTTTATCGACGAAATTCACCGCTTGTCGCCTGTGGTTGAAGAGGTACTCTATCCCGCGATGGAAGATTACCAACTGGATATCATGATCGGGGAAGGCCCAGCCGCACGGTCAATTAAAATCGATTTACCACCATTTACCCTGGTCGGGGCGACGACGCGCGCGGGGTCACTCACATCGCCGCTGCGCGATCGTTTCGGCATTGTACAGCGTCTTGAGTTTTATCAGGTGGCTGACTTGCAGCATATCGTCGGCCGCAGTGCTGCCGTACTGGGGCTGGAAATGAGTAATGAAGGCGCACTGGAAGTGGCCCGCCGCGCCAGGGGGACGCCGCGTATTGCTAACCGACTGTTACGCCGGGTCAGGGACTTTGCTGAAGTGCGCTATGATGGCATGATCAGCGCAGAGGTCGCTTCCCAGGCACTGGATATGCTGAATGTGGACAGTGAAGGTTTTGATTATATGGACCGTAAACTGTTGCTCGCTGTGATTGATAAGTTTCAGGGGGGGCCGGTAGGCCTGGACAATCTTGCCGCCGCCATTGGTGAAGAACGTGAAACTATTGAAGATGTGCTTGAACCGTTCTTAATCCAGCAGGGATTCTTGCAACGTACCCCCCGAGGCCGTATTGCGACCCCACGGGCCTGGACTCATTTTGAAATCATTCCCCCGGAGATGCCGTGACTCGTCCCCATTGATTCCCGATGATCACCGGGGGGCAATGCTTCCCGTTGGCAGAACAACATCCGGGATATCAGTGGGCTAGGCCTGCTCGTCTGACGGTATAATATTCTTGCTCATATTGATGCCTGTGACGCCAAACCCGCGCGTTTTATAGACATGCTGGGCACGGGCATTGTCACCGGCAACACGGAGTCTTATTTGGCTGAAATGCTGCTCCCGCAGATCCTGCTCTAATGCATGGAGTGCCTTTTTCCCCAAACCCTGCCCCTGACAGGCTGTGAATATATGGAAATCATAGATGAACACCGTCCGCATGATGGTATCCGGTTTGTACCAGAGATAACCCACCTGCTGTATAGCCTCACCGGCACCGACAACGATACTCAATAAAATATGCCCGGGGGTTTTCACGCCGGCGGGCAGGTACTCGGTAATTTCCTGCTTTGCTCGGGCAAGGGAATCGTCCCAGGAAAGCGCATAACTGGATGAAATTTCTTGCGCGTAATCCGGAATGAAATATTCCTGGTAACCAAGGTACTCATCTTCTGTCATTGGGCGGAATGTCACCATGGGGTTTCCTTAAGTTCGCAGACTGCCTTGCCGATATGTCGATACGCTCTGCACAGAACACCCCTCTGGAGCATGTCGGCTGGTCTGTATTATTTAACATGCCTGAGCCCGTGTCGGGCTGATGGCGATTTGAGTTAGCCATCGGACGGATGATCACGGCATGGAATCATAACGGGCCCTTACAGGGCCCATTATAATACAGACATCAGGGGATTATCTTCCCGTGGTTAACCATGCTGTTTTCGCGTCATGGAAAGAATAAACAGCACCGCTGAGGCCAGCACCACTGACGGGCCTGCTGGGGTATCATAGAGTGCTGAGAAAGCAAGCCCCCCAGTGACCGAAAGCATACCGAGAATGACGGCAATGCCTGCCATTTGCTCCGGGGTACGGGCAAAGCGACGCGCTGTGGCCGCCGGGATAATCAGTAAAGAGGTGATTATCAGAGCCCCGACGAACTTCATAGCCACACCAATTGTCAGTGCAGTAACCAGCATCAACAACATCTTGGTACGTTGTAAATTCACCCCGTCCACATGGGCAAGATCCGGGCTGATGGTCATGGCCAGGAGGTTACGCCACTGCCAGAATAAAACCCCACAGACGATGGCCACACCCAGGGCAATGGTGGCGATATCATCCAGGGTCACGGATAACAGATCACCAAACAAATACGCCATTAAATCCACACGGACATTGCCCATCAGGCTGACGACGACCAGGCCCAGGGAAAGGGCACTGTGGGCCATAATCCCCAGCAGGGTATCGATCGCCAAATGAGGACGACGTTCCAGCCACACCAGCCCCAGCGCCATCAGTAAGGTGACGACAATGACGGCATAAAAAGGGCTGACATTCAGCAACAGGCCAAAAGCGACACCTAACAGGGAAGCGTGGGCAAGGGTGTCACCAAAGTAGGACATGCGTCGCCAGACGACAAAGGATCCCAGTGGCCCGGCAGCACAGGCCAGCAAAATACCCGCCAGCCAGCCAGGGAGTAGCAGCTCAATCATGACTGCCCCTTTTCTTTACGTAAAATGATACGGCCCTGCAGATCGTGGCGGTGGTTATGGTGGTGACGATACACCGCCAGTTGCTCGGCGCCTATAGGTCCAAACATAGAGATAAATTCCGGATGGGTGGAGACCACTTCAGGGGTTCCTGAGCAACAAATATGGTGATTCAGGCAGAGCACGTCATCTGTTTTCGCCATCACTAAGTGCAGATCATGGGAAACCATCAATACTGCACAACCCAGCTCATGACGCAGTTTGTCAATAAGGTTGTACAGTGACAGTTGACCATTCACATCGACCCCCTGGGTTGGTTCATCCAGCACCAATAACTGAGGGTTATTGAGTAGTGCCCGCGCCAGCAAGACTCGCTGATTTTCACCGCCAGACAACTTTTGCATTGGGGCATCAATAAGGTGTGCGGCCTGAACACGTTGCAAAACAGGCAGAATATCCGCTTTTTTGACACCAGGGCGCAAACGCATAAAACGTTCAACGGTCAAGGGTAGGGTGATATCCAGGTGGAGCTTCTGGGGGACATAGCCAATACGCAGATTTTTATCACATTTAATGATGCCGGTACTGGGCTTCACCAGCCCCAGAACCACACGGACAAGGGTAGACTTACCCGCACCATTTGGACCCAGTAGTGTCATAATCCGTCCTGGGGCTAAGGCGAGAGAGATATTATTTAATACTCTCCGCTGCCCGAAGGAAACGGAAATATTTTCGAGCTCAACCAAATTTGCCATGAATGTATTAGGGGTTGCAGAAATCGTATAATGTTATAATATCACACTTCTTCCCGTTATCACGGTGGTAATTTGCATTATGTTACATAAAAAAACACTTCTTTGCGCAGCACTCTCTACGCTTCTGTGTGCCGCGCCGGTATTCACTGCTAATGCCGCCGTAGTCGCTTCCATTAAACCTCTGGGATTTATCGCTGCCGCCATTGCGGATGGGGTAACTGACACTGAGGTTTTGCTGCCTGATGGAGCATCAGAGCATGATTATGCACTGAAGCCATCAGACGTAAAACGCTTACAGGGCGCAGACTTAGTGGTTTGGGTTGGCCCGGATATGGAAGCGTTCATGCAAAAATCCGTTCGCCAGTTACCGGAACAAAAACAGCTGGAATTGTCGGCACTGGATACGGTAAAACCCCTGCTGATGAAAGGGAGCGATGAAGATGACCATGAAGACCATCATGGTCATGATCACAGTGAAAAAAGTGACGAAGATCATCACCATGGGGATTATAACCTGCACATATGGTTATCCCCGGAAGTTGCGCAACGGTCAGCAGTTGCAATCCATGACAAATTAGTGGAACTTATGCCGGAGCATCGAGAGAAACTTGATGCTAACCTGCGTGATTTTACGTCTGGCCTTGCCGACGCAGATAAACAAGTAGGTTCCGTGCTCGCACCGGTGAAAGGAAAAGGGTACTTTGTTTTTCATGATGCCTATGGCTATTTTGAGAAACACTATGGCCTGTCGCCCTTGGGGCATTTTACCGTTAATCCGGAGATCCAGCCCGGCGCGCAGCGTTTACATCAAATCAGAACAGAGTTGGTTGAGCATAAAGCCGTTTGCGTTTTTGCTGAGCCACAATTCAGGCCAGCGGTAATCCATGCCGTTGCTCAGGGAACGCCAGTGCGCACAGGCAGCTTGGACCCGTTGGGCATCGGGGTTGCGTTGGGTAAAGACAGCTATATGCAGTTTTTAGCCCAATTATCGGACCAGTATGTGAGCTGTCTGAAAGGAGATTAATGAGGAATTCATGACGTGCAACAGATAGCTCGCTCTGTCGCCAGGACATTTGATAATTTGTCACGACCCCACCGCGTTATGCTGGGGTCGCTCACTGTCCTTACACTTGCGGTCGCAGTATGGCGGCCAAGCATTTACCATCCTGCTTCTTCATCTGTCAGTAAGGTTATCGCGCTCGACAATACCCGTACTCTGCTACCTGAAGCCAGTGAGCCACTGGAACAAGCCCCCAATGCTGAAGATGACATCATTCCCCAGGATGAGTTAGACGATAAAACGGCAAATGAAGAGGGGGTGCATGAGTATGTTGTGTCTTCAGGAGATACGCTCAGTAGCATCCTTAATCAGTATGGTATTGAAATGGGGGCTATCAGCCAGATAGCCACGGTCGATAAAGACCTGCGTAACTTGAAAATAGGGCAGCAACTTTCCTGGACACTGAATGATGACGGCGATCTCCAGCGTCTGACTTGGGAAGTCTCAAGACGTGAAACCCGAACCTATGACCGCACCGGTAACAGCTTTAAACTGAGTACGGCGATTCAGCAAGGGGAGTGGGTAAACCGCGTGCTGAAAGGCACGGTTGGTGGCAGTTTCATTGCCAGCGCCCGTGACGCCGGGCTGACCAACACTGAAATTAATTCCGTGATTAAAGCCATGCAATGGCAGATGGACTTTCGTAAACTGAAGAAAGGCGATCTTTTCTCGGTCCTGCTGTCCCAGGAAATGCTCGACGGCAAGCGCGAGCAGAGTGAACTGGTTGGTGTCCGTCTGCGCAGCGATGGCAAAGATTATTACGCTATTCGTGCTGAAGACGGCAAATTTTATGACAATAACGGCGCAGGGCTGGCGAAAGGCTTTATGCGTTTTCCTACGACCAAGCAGTTCCGGGTCTCTTCTGGTTTTAACCCCCGCCGTCTGAATCCTGTCACAGGCCGTATTGCCCCGCATAAAGGTGTCGACTTTGCCATGCCCCAGGGGACACCCGTCATGGCCGTGGGTGATGGGGAAGTCGTGATGGCCAAGCACAGTGGCGCCGCAGGCTATTTGGTGGCGATTCGTCACGGTCGTTCGTATACCACACGTTATATGCATCTGAAGAAGTTGCTGGTAAAACCAGGACAGAAAGTAAAACGTGGCGACCATATTGCGCTGTCTGGCAATACGGGGCGATCTACCGGCCCGCATCTGCACTATGAGGTATGGATCAACCAGCAAGCAGTTAACCCGTTAACGGCTAAATTGCCACGCTCTGATGGGCTGACCGGTAGTGATCGTCGTAGTTACCTGGCCTTGGTTCGTGACGTGGTGCCTAAACTGACGCTTGATTAGCGCCTGACGTCAACCGATGCTGTACTGATAATCGCCATGTAAGGCGTATTCTTCTGGCCTGAGTTCGAAATTTTTTCGGCTCGGGCCATTTATTTTTGTACGCTGGCGTGGCCCCCGCTATTATAGAAACAATTTTTTCTCGCCTGTACATTGGCGACCTACTGGTATCCGCATGGAAAAAAATAAAAAAAATCACAGTGAGTTCATTCCTGAATTCAAGAAAGCCTTTTTACACCCTCGTTACTGGGGGGCCTGGCTAGGAGTGGGGACATTTGCCGCTCTGGCATTATTCCCCCCGAAGGTGCGGGATCCTTTCCTGGCTAAAATGGGGCGCCTGGCAGGGCGTCTGGCACGCAGCGCACGACGCCGGGCACAAATTAACCTGCTCTATTGCTTCCCTGAGCTGTCAGAAGCCCGGCGTGAAAAAATCATTGATGACATGTTCATGACGGCACCCCAGTCGATGGTCCTGATGGCGGAATTAGGGATGCGCTCCCCTGAAAAAATACTGGAACGTGTGGACTGGCATGGTAAAGCGCTGCTCGATGATCTCCAGGCCAGGGGGGAGAATGTAATTTTTCTGGTTCCCCATGGCTGGGCTGTGGATATTCCAGCGATGCTGATGGCATCCCAGGGACAGAAAATGGCGGCAATGTTTCATAACCAGGGCAACCAACTTTTTGACTATGCCTGGAACAGGGTACGCCGTCGTTTTGGCGGGCGGATGCATGCCCGTAATGATGGCATCAAGCCTTTTATCAGCTCTGTCCGTCAGGGTTACTGGGGCTACTATCTCCCGGATCAGGATCATGGCCCGGAACATAGCGAATTCGTCGACTTTTTTGCTACCTACAAAGCAACACTACCCGCTATCGGTCGTTTGATGAAGGTCTGCCGGGCACGAGTGGTTCCTCTGTTTCCTGTCTACAACGGCACCACGCACCGCCTTGATATTTATATTCGCCCCCCCATGGATGACCTGCTGGAGGCGGACGACAAACAGATTGCCCGTCGAATGAACGAAGAAGTGGAGCTGCTGGTTGGCCCGCACCCTGAGCAGTATACCTGGATACTGAAATTACTAAAAACACGTAAAGAAGGGGAAACGGAGCCTTACTTACGGGACGATTTATACCCCCGGAAATGATCCTGGCAGCATGAAAAAAGAGGGGAAAACGCAGACGTTTTCCCCTTTGCAAGGCATGAAACAAGGGAATGACCCCGGATTAACGAACGTTACTCAACACACAGAATTCGTGTCGTATTCGCCGTGCCGATAGCACCCATCACATCACCCTGAGTCACAATGACCAAATCCCCGGAAAGCAGATATCCTTTATCCCGCAGTAATATGACGGCTTCATTCGCCGCCGCCACCCCGTCAGTGCTGGATTCGCAACGTACAGGTGTCACCCCGCGATACAATGAGATAAGGTTCAGTGTGCTCTCATGACGCGACAGCCCAAAAATAGGCAGGCCAGAACTGATCCGTGACGTCATTAGCGCGGTACGGCCTGACTCCGTCATGGTAATGATGGCGGTGATCCCTTTCAGATGGTTTGCGGCATACATCGCTGACATGGCGATGGCTTCTTCCACATTATCAAACTCCACATCCAGACGGTGTTTGGAAACGTTGATACTGGGGATTTTTTCTGCGCCCATACAGACCCGAGCCATTGCTGCGACGGTTTCTGCCGGGTACTGGCCAGCTGCCGTTTCCGCCGAGAGCATCACTGCATCTGTACCATCCAGTACCGCATTGGCGACGTCCATCACCTCTGCCCGGGTTGGCATCGGGTTGGTTATCATTGATTCCATCATCTGCGTCGCGGTGATAACCGCACGGTTTAATTTACGCGCCCGACGAATCAGCGTTTTTTGGATACCGACCAGCTCCGGATCGCCTATCTCTACGCCTAAATCGCCACGGGCTACCATGACCACGTCAGAAGCGAGAATAATATCATCCATGGCTGCTTCACTGGCTACCGCTTCAGCCCGTTCCACTTTAGAAACAATTTTTGCGTTACAACCCGCTTCACGGGCCAGACGACGGGCATAGTTAAGATCTTCCCCGCAACGCGGGAATGAAACGGCCAGATAGTCCACACCAATTTTTGCTGCTACCAGAATGTCAGCTTTATCTTTTTCAGTCAGTGCTTCCGCAGAAAGTCCGCCACCAAGCTTATTGATGCCTTTGTTATTTGACAACGGTCCGCCGACAGTGACTTCGGTAAACACCTTCAGGTTCTGCACGTTCAGCACTTTTAACTGCACTCTACCGTCGTCAAGTAACAGGATATCACCCGGAACAACATCAGCAGGTAAACCTTTATAGTCAATACCGACCTTCTCTTTGTCTCCTTCACCTTTACCTAAATCCGCATCCAGCAGAAACTTGTCACCGACATTCAGGAAGACTTTACCTTCTTTAAAGGTAGAGACACGGATCTTAGGTCCTTGCAAGTCACCCAGAATCGCAACGTGACGCCCGAGTTTTGCAGCAATCTCACGCACTTTGTTGGCGCGCAGTTGGTGATCTTCAGGAGAACCATGAGAGAAATTCATACGTACCACATTAGCACCGGCGGCAATAACCTTTTCCAGGTTATTATCGCGATCGGTTGCCGGGCCTAAAGTAGTGACAATTTTGGTTCTGCGTAGCCGTCTGGACATGTATTACTCCGTTGACTGAAACAACTTTGGTGTTGTGTGAACAATGGCGCATGAAATCAGCGCGACAAGAAGTTGATGGAAATAAGCTAACCGAATGCGCAGCGAAGTTACAGTGTCATGATAAAATAATTCCCGTGAGTGGCATTGGCGCTCAGGGTTTATGATGGTTCGATGCGCATTTACGTCCTTCTGACGCGTTTGGGCTTAATGCTGTCCCCGGACGACGAAGTGAAATGGGACGCTGACATACCAACACGCATTGAGCCCGCCTGGTGAAGCACCACAAGTGGGTTTCCCGCGGAGTAAAAGCCAGAGCTTTCAGGTGACCGTAAACCATTACCTGAGGTTATCATTCCCTGGGCAGACCCCTTCGCCTGGCGCGCCCACTGTACTACAATATTACAGACGCAAATGACCGGGACATGAAAACCTGAGAATTGATCTTTTGCACCGGGCTCAGAGCCCCAAAAGGGTGAGTGACGGGAATTCAGGGGCAACTGCTGGCCTGTTTCTTTATAAAATTAGATCCCATTGGTTTTAATGATTTCAGAAAAAGGGGAAATCATCAGTCAGTTTCTTCAAAATGGTGATCAGGAACAGGGCCTCCCCCCGCGTGCTGACCTTAATGATGACAAAAATCGTTCAGGAAATTTTGCAAATATTGCGTTATAACCCACTGATAATGGGAAAATGCAGAATAAAATGCGCAAATACGGCGTAAAGGTTTACGTCAAATTGGCAAAAGAAGTACATTGCATGTCATTAAGTTATATGAATAGTCCGGTTGTCCATGCCCTGAGTAGGGGAATGTAAAAATCAACCGGAATGTCCGAAACGAGGAGACAAACATGGCGGTAACGCAAACAGCCCAGGCGTGCGACCTGGTTATATTCGGCGCAAAAGGCGACCTGGCTCGTCGTAAGTTGTTGCCATCGCTTTATCAGTTAGAAAAGGCCGGGCAGCTTCACCCAGATACCCGAATTTTAGGGGTGGGGCGTGCAGACTGGGATAAAGCGGCGTACACCGCAGTCGTGCGCGAAGCACTTGAAACCTTTATGAAAGAGGACATTAACGACAGTTTGTGGCAAACGCTCAGTGCGCGTCTTGATTTCTGTAATCTGGATGTGGAAGACACAGCAAGCTTCACTAAACTTGGCAAAATGTTGGATCAGACCAATCGTGTCACGATCAACTATTTTGCTATGCCGCCCAGCACCTTTGGGGCGATTTGCCGTGGTCTGGGTAAAGCCAAACTGAATGCTAAACCTGCCCGGGTTGTTATGGAAAAGCCACTGGGAACCTCGCTGGAGACTTCCCGCGAAATTAATGACCAGGTAGGCGAATTCTTTGAAGAGTGTCAGGTTTATCGTATTGACCACTACTTAGGTAAAGAAACGGTACTTAATCTGCTGGCACTGCGTTTCGCGAATGCACTGTTTGTCAATAACTGGGACAATCGCACGATTGACCATGTGGAAATCACCGTTGCAGAAGAAGTCGGTATCGAAGGGCGTTGGGGTTATTTCGATAAAGCGGGTCAGATGCGCGATATGATCCAAAACCACTTGCTGCAAATTCTGTGCATGATAGCCATGTCGCCGCCTTCCAATCTGAGTGCTGACAGTATTCGTGATGAAAAAGTGAAAGTGCTGCAATCTTTACGCCGTATTGACCGCACGAATGTGCGTGAGAAGACGGTTCGCGGGCAGTACACCGCAGGGTTTGCTCAGGGTAAAAAAGTACCGGGTTACCTTGAGGAAGAAGGCGCGAATAAAACCAGCACGACAGAGACATTTGTTTCTATTCGTGTGGATATTGATAACTGGCGTTGGGCTGGGGTTCCTTTCTATCTGCGTACTGGGAAGCGTCTGCCAACCAAATGTTCAGAAGTGGTGGTCTATTTCAAAAAACCGGCGCTCAATATCTTTAAAGATACCTGGCAGGAATTGCCAAAGAACAAGCTGACAATACGCTTGCAGCCTGATGAAGGGGTCGATATTCAGGTTCTGAACAAAGTGCCGGGTCTTGAGCACAAGCATAATCTCCAGATCACCAAACTGGACTTAAGCTACTCTGAAACCTTTAACGAGTCACATCTGGCGGATGCCTATGAGCGTCTGTTGCTGGAAACCATGCGCGGCATCCAGGCCCTGTTTGTACGCCGTGATGAAGTGGAAGAAGCCTGGAAATGGGTCGACTCCATTACTGATGCCTGGGAAACCGACTGTGATGGGGTCAAACCTTATCAGGCAGGAACTTGGGGGCCAGTAGCTTCTGTGGCGATGATCACCCGTGACGGCCATTCCTGGAGTGAATTTCAGTAATCCTGTGTGAACCACCGGTGACGATATGTCACCGGTGTCCCCCCGTCATGGGGCAGGTTAACGGCGTTGTTTTACCCCGCGATAACCTGAATTTTTGCTGCTCCGTCGATCGCGCAGGCTACGGCGTCTTCCACATCAGGTGCAGTTGCCAGTACCACGCCCATACGACGTTTACCTGTAATCTCGGGTTTGCCAAACAGGCGCAGTTGTAAGCCGCTTCCTAGGGCTGCAGCCAGATTAGTGTATGTCACGTTATTGCTTTCCAGTTGTGGCAGAATGACTGCCGACGCGGCAGGACCATACTGGCGAATATTGCCAATGGGCAAGCCAAGAAAGGCACGCACATGCAGGGCAAATTCTGACAAGTCTTGAGAAATCAGCGTCACCATACCGGTATCGTGGGGACGTGGGGATACTTCACTGAAAATAACGTCATCACCACAGACAAAAAGCTCGACACCGAACAGACCATACCCCCCCAAAGCCACAACGACTTTTTCAGCAATAGCTTTTGCATTGTTCAGGGCGATATCACTCATCTGCTGCGGCTGCCATGACTCACGGTAATCCCCATCTTCCTGACGATGGCCAATAGGAGCACAGAAATGTACCCCATCCACGGCACTGATCGTTAGCAGTGTGATTTCAAAGTCAAAATTGACGACACCTTCGACAATGACACGGCCCTGACCAGCACGCCCACCATGCTGGGCATAGGCCCAAGCCTCAGGGAGTTGCTCCGGGGTGCGAATCATGCTTTGTCCCTTACCGGATGAACTCATGACTGGCTTAACAATGCAAGGGTAGCCTGTCTCACTCACGGCCTGGCGGAATGAGGCTTCGGTGTCAGCAAAGTGATAGCGGGAAGTGGGGAGATGAAGTGTTTCTGCTGCCAGACGGCGAATACCTTCACGGTTCATGGTGAGTTGCGTGGCGCGGGCACAGGGCACAACATGCTGACCCAGGGCTTCAAGCTCCAGCAACGCATCAGTCGCAATCGCTTCAATCTCAGGAACGATAAAATGGGGTTTCTCAAGTGCGACCAGGGCCTTCAATGCCTCTCCGTCCAGCATATTGATGACATGGCTGCGATGAGCCACGTGCATGGCAGGTGCATCAGGGTATCTGTCGACGGCAATCACCTCGACCCCCAGACGCTGACATTCAATGGCGACTTCTTTACCCAGTTCTCCGGCACCCAACAACATAACACGTGTCGCTGCAGGACGCAGGGCAGTTCCTAAATTTGACATAGCGAATAGGCCTTATGAATAAAAAACTGTCGCAGTATAAACGAAAACGTTTGCGTTGAAATAAAATCCCCTTGAGGGAATAATATTTTTTTAATATACTGGACAAATAAACAGTTAAACGGGGCCGGGAAATGGCAGTTGAAATTAAATACATTGTTGTAAGAGAGGGGCAGGAAAAAATGGCCTTTACCAGTAAAAAAGATGCCGATGCTTACGACAAAATGCTGGATATGGCGGAAGTGCTCAGTACCTGGTTACAGCAAAGTCCTCCAGAAATGGATGATGACAAAAGAGAGATGCTGGCATTATGGATGGCGGAAAATAAAGACACGCTGGCCAGTATTATTAAAAACGGCAAATTACCCTCGGCGTCGAATAGCGAAGCCCCACTGACTGAAAATGTCAGTGATCATCCGGCGCGTAAAAAGAAGGATGCCGCATAACGGGGCTGTCCAGCCCAACTTCAGCAGGTGGCATCACACTATAATGCCACCGGCTGGTTAGGGCGTTTCCTGCTGCGATAAGTGATGATTCAGGGTCAAACGCAGATCAGGCGTGAGTGTTTTTATATTGTTCAGCATCCACCGTAAATAGCCCGGGTCCTGACGTGCAATATCGGCAATTGCTTTACCGCGGTATTTACCGAATGCCAGCTCGGTCACCAGTGCAGGACGCCCGGTCAGGGTAACCATGTCCTCAGCTGACCAGCCTGACTCTTCCATGATTCGCAACAGCAATGCGGCGGTAATGTAACAGTCGAACAGCGCCCTGTGGTGGTGTAAACCCGGGGGGGTATCAACCTGTAGTTTCAGGGACTTATATAACCCCATATTGCTGTATTTCATTCCCGGCCACAAGCGCCTTGCCAGCTTAACGGTACAAATCCACTCTCCGGAAAGCTCTGGCAACATGCGTCGGTCAAAGCTGGCATTATGTGCCACGTAGTAGTGGCTTCCCTGATAACGGGGGACAACGTCTTCAATCCAGGGTTTGTCAGCCACCATTTGTTCGGTAATTTTATGGATGGCCATCGCCTGGTGGCTAATCGGGCGATCCGGTCGAACCAGGTCACTCATTGGGTTGGTGATTTGGCCATTGATGATATCCACAGAGGCCACTTCCACTACCCCCCCTTGCAGGCCACAGGTTTCTGTATCAATAACTCGCAGCATTGTTGGTTCCTGTTTGGTGTCTTATGGCCAGAGGTGTCTGTCAGGCAATGAACAGGCTGGCCGTTCGAGGCAAAATAGTCAGCAATGGGGCTATTTCATTTTCGGCTCATAAGGCAGCTTTGAGAGTGTCACGGATATCGCACGGTGAACCCCTAATCGTTCCCTGAACCAGTCGCGCAGATGCTGGGGCTGTTCGCGTTCTACTATTTCGGCCACAACAGGCATATTGTAGCGCTCTTTAAACGCCACACCTGCCGCCGCTAAATCAACATTCACTTTTTCCATCTCATCAAAGGGGAGTTCCGCGAGATTATAGGTCATCATTTTCTCCTGCAAAATGCTGGGCAAAAGTTACTGCTTTCTCTTTGAGATAACAAGTTTTATACCCTTAAACAGAGGGTGTTATTCAGAATAACAGCAACAAAAAGAGATCCCACTGATGATAAACTGGATACAACGTAGCCTGTAATGTGGCAGTAATCGCCTTCATACTCGACTTGCTCACGTCACAACGTTATCCTCAGTGCCTCACCTGATAATAAAAAAGGAGTTGTAAATATGGCTATTTTTGCCAAACGCGTCGTTTCACTGGCCCTTTTTATCACTGCCCTGACGACGTCTTCAGCCGCCCTGGCACATGCGCACCTGAAAACCCACTCTCCAGCTTCTGACGCGGAAGTCAGCCCTGCACCGCAGGTTATCACCCTGGATTTTTCTGAAGGTATTGAACCCAATTTTAGTGGTATTAAGGTGACGGGGCCTGAACAGGTTGTTGTGAACGTTGGCAAAGCCCGGCGCAATGCTCAGGATGAAAAACAGCTAATAGTCCCTGTCGAAACCGCCTTACAACCAGGCCGTTACCTTGTGGAATGGCATGTTGTATCGGTCGATGGGCATAAGACTAAAGGTGATTATCAGTTCACCGTGAAATAATCATGGGGCTATTGGCGTGTTATATTGCGCTACGGTTTGTGCACTTTGCGGCGCTGATGGCTGTCTTTGGCTGTACTGTCTATAGTGTGTTGCTGGCCCCTGGCCGTTTAGGGGACATGTTAGCACTGCGTCTCGAGAAAGTCTGGCGGCCAGCCGTGTGGCTATCCTTTATCAGCGCCATTTTATTGTTTGGTGCCCAGGCAGGACTGATGGGGGACGGCTGGCCTGACACGGTCACACCTGAAATCTGGCGGGCTGTTCTGGGAACACAATTTGGTGCTGTCTGGTGCTGGCAGCTGATGCTGGCACTGGTCGCTTTAGGGTGTGTAGTGGTTAGCCCTCCAAAGATACAGGCTTTACTGCTAGCGCTGACATCATTCCAGATAATCCTGCTTGCCGGGGTAGGGCATGCGACCCTGCATGACGGCATCCTGGGGGCCATTCAGCGGGTAAATCACGCAGTCCACTTGCTAAGTGCCGCTTTTTGGGCGGGCGGATTAATTCCTTTACTGGCTTGCATGGGGATGGCGCATCAAGCCGTCTGGCGTCAGGAAGCGACAGGTACGATGATGTGCTTCTCACGTTATGGTCACCTGGCGGTGGCTGCCGTGATCCTGAGCGGTGTGGTGAATAGCCTGCTGATCGTTGGCTGGGTTTTCCCCCTCGGGAGCACTTATTTTCGCCTGTTGCTACTGAAAATCTTCCTGGTGGCGGTGATGGTATTCCTGGCGCTAATCAATCGTTACTGGCTAGTTCCACGGTTTAATCGTTCTGCGCTGGCACAACAGCGGTTTATTCAGTTTACCTGGCTGGAAATGTTACTATCAGTGGCGGTATTATTGATTGTGAGCCTGTTTGCCACCCAGGAACCATTCTGATAGTCATTAGGGTATACGAGAGAACGATGAAAAAGATAATTTTGACTTTAGCCCTGCTTGCCAGCACCAGTACGGCACTGGCTGCATCCAATGTCATTACGGTAAGCCGTTTTGAAATGGGAAAAGGGACATGGGCCTTCAATCGCGAAGAGGTGATGCTGACCTGTCGCACCGGCAATGCTTTATTTGTGATAAACCCGAGCACACTGATGCAGTATCCCCTTAATCAAGAGGCGGAACAGCAAGTGCTCAGTGGCAGAACCAGCGGGCAGCCTATCTCGGTTATCCTGATAGACTCACCCAAGCACCCGGGTGAGAAAATGAGTCTTGAGCCTTTTATTGAGCGAGCCCAGAAACTTTGTGATTAAGGCCTCATTATTTGGCATGATTTTGTGAAAACAGTAATTAAGTCAACGCACTGTTACTGTTTTCTCTGACGGTAAAATAAGACATAGTTTATTTTGTGTTATTTCCTGAGAAAACTGGAAAGTTGATATGACTCATCTATGCTTAAAAGCATGGTGAACGGTAATTTCCCTTAAACCTGCTTTTAGCGCATGGCTCATAAATGAGCCCTTTCCCACGACCGAATACAGGGCTCGTATTCGGTCTTTTTTTATCTTCATGTTTTTCAAAGTGTTATTTTAATTACAAGACGCAGGCGACCGCCCAGGATTTATTCTGTTTGTTTTCCGCCATAATATCTTCCCGGCAATGTGTCTTCAGCATCATCGCTGATTAATTCTTAACGTATCTTGTTCCAATAAAAATTGAGAACGTTTATCTCCCCACGTTTTTATACATCAATATACCCGGTTTATTCTGTTCCTTCATAGCGGAAGGCCCGGACTGAATATCGTTCTCGCATGGTTAATGCACAAGACAGTTAAAAAATACAGTTGCCGCAAGGGGGCCATCACCGGCCCTTATCAGAAGAGAAAAAAACAGCAATCACCCACCCCAACAGGCGAAATGCACAATAAACCAGCACAGCGACCGTGACTCCCAGGGATAAATCCCCACCTGGCAGGATTAGCGAAAAAATCAGAAAACACAACAGTGCGGTAACCAGCCCGATGCGATGACTTGCCCGGTGAATGCTTTTTTGCATGAGGGTTCCTTGTTGACTTATCCAGTGAAGAGCCCGGCAGTATAACAAACGTCAGGTTAAATATAATAAAGGGCCGTTGAAAAGCTCGCTTCTGGGCAAGGGGGCGATTACACTCTGACGCCTTCCCAGTACATCGTGCGATGATCTCTTAATACTGTATTTACTATGACAAAACATGTTTATGCCACCACTCAACACGCCAGGGAAAATAGCCTCAGGGGTGTGCTACGTTCACCACGACTGATACAACGGGAACTCCTCGCCGGGGTGATTACCGCCCTGGCACTGATCCCTGAAGTGATCTCTTTTTCAGTGATTGCCGGCGTGGACCCGAAAGTCAGCCTTATTGCATCCATTGTGCTCTGTTTTACCCTCTCGGTGTTGGGTGGGCGGCCTGCCATGGTGACGGCTGCCGCGGGGTCAGTTGCGCTGGTCATCGCCCCTATGGTTCAGCAGCATGGTGTGGGTTATATTCTGCCAGCGGTGGTGCTGGCGGGAGGTATTCAAATTCTGTTTGGTGTCACCGGGCTGGCGCGCATGATGCGGTACATTCCGCTCTCCGTGATGAACGGGTTTGTGAATGCCCTGGCTATCTTGATTTTTTTTGCCCAGCTGCCCCATGTCTGGGGAAAAGGACCATTAATCTGGGGATTACTGGTATTGACACTGGTCATCGTCTTACTGCTGCCAAGAGTACTTAAATCTATTCCTGCTCCGCTAGTGGCGGTCATTGTGATTACTGGCATCACGTTGCTTATGGGCTGGTCTGTACCGATGGTGAAGGATATTGGTGGCATGAAACCAGGGCTGCCTGGGATCACTGAATTACTGGTCCCCCTTAATTGGACCACGTTCCAGATTATCTGGCCCTGTGCTTTAAGCATTGCCTTTGTAGGGCTAATGGAGTCATTACTGACTGCCAAATTAGTCGATGCCATGACGGATACCCCATCAAATAAAGGGCGAGAGTGCTGGGGGCTGGGGGTGGCAAATATCTTTGCTGGTTTTTACGGGGGTATTGCCGGGTGTGCCATGATCGGCCAGACCATGGTTAACGTCGAACTGGGAAAAGGGCGTACACGACTTTCGACCCTGTCGGCGGTTATTGTACTGCTACTGCTAGTGACGGCGCTAAGTGAGGTGATGGCTCAAATACCTATGATAGTCCTGGCCGGGATCATGATGGTGGTGGCGGTGAAAACACTCAACTGGCACAACCTTTCTCCAACGATGTTACGGCGGATGCCCGTATCAGAAACGCTGGTGATGCTGGTGACTGTGGCGATAACGGTCTATACCGACAACCTGGCCCTGGGGGTTGTCGGGGGCGTAATTTTCGCTATTTTGCTGTTTGCCCGCCGTATCGCCCACGTGGTGAAGGCCCGGCGTCAGCTATCCCCCAGCGGGGACTGTGTGACCTATCAGGTAAGTGGCCCGCTATTTTTTGCCAGCAGTAACGATTTGGTTGAGCATTTCCATTATGCGGATGATCCATCACGGGTGATTATTGATCTGACCCTAGCCCAAATTTGGGATGCGTCGACAGTGGCAATACTCGACACGATAAGCATGCGATATCAGCGTTACCAGACAACGGTTGAGATCATCGGCCTTGATACACGCAGTACTGATTTTCATCAGCGACTGACTGGTAAATTATAATGGTTCTTTAAATCTTTACGTTTGAATGTTTTCCAGCCTTAAGGCTGTGCGGGTTTCGCTTTTTTCGCTGGTGGGTGGCCCGTCATCCCGGGTTGTCCGCCAGTAAAAAAGACCGCGACAGTATTAATCACCTGCCACGATGGTTTTTGCCAGCAGATATTAATATTTTTTGCTGGCAGAATGAAGATCCACCCATAAAGCGTGCGTATTAAACATTGTGGTTACATTTCTATTGCGCAAGCAGGTTAAACCTTTTAAATCTAATTAGCAGCCCAGAAAACGGGAGGATAAAAACGATTTAATTAATAATGGGATAGCCTATGAGCAGTGAATCTGCCCGCGCCAGTGTGGGGACTCCAACCCTTTTCCAGATGTTAAAAACTTTCCCGGCGACGGTGGTGATGTTGCTATTCTTTACCCTGGTTATTCGTTTCAGTTATTTTATGGCCTGGCCTTTTCTTGGCATCATCATGACCCGTGACTATCTCATGTCACCGATTACCATTGGCGTCGCGATGACTGGCAGTGCTGTACTGGCGGTAGTCCTGGGCATTTATGGGGGGAAAATCTCCGATAGTCTGGGACGGCGGGGTATCTTATCCCTCGGTTGTGCTTTTTCTTTTGTTGGTTATGCCTTACTGGCACTTGCCAGTAACATGGGGGTCTTTATAGCGGGGCTGCTGACGGTGGGGGTCTGTTTTGCCTGGGTCGATCCGCCCATGCGCGCATTAATGAGCGATTTACTCGGGGATAAACGCCGTCGAGCCCTTGCCCTGCAAATACGTTATTACTTGATTAACCTTGGTGCGGTGACCGGCCCCCTGGTGGGTATCGCCTGGGGATTAACATCCCAGAAAGGAACCTTTCTGATCACCGCGTTGAGTTATTTACCTTTCCTCATCTGGCTACTGCTGTTTTTACCTAAGGGCAGAGTATCCACGACGCAGCAGGATGCGGAGCCCGCTGTTCCTCTGCGTCAAGTGATGCTGATCATCGCACGGGATAAACTGTTTGTTGCGGCGTTGCTGTGCAGTATTTTATGCTCCATCGTCTTTGTGCATTATGAAGCTGTGGTGCCACTGTATTTAATGACTCTGGATGCACAAGCCGCCGTGCCGTTAATCACGCTGATTCTGGTGACCAATGCCAGCACCGTGCTGGTGGCACAAATTTTCTTAGTTCGCTGGCTGGCACCGATTGCACTGCCCCAGCGTATCTTACTCGGTAGTGCTATTTTTGCGATTGCCCAGCTGGGCTTTTTCTCGATAGGGAATACTGACCCGGTATTATGGTTCAGCGTCACGGTGGTATTCAGTGTCGGGGAAGCGATTCTGATGCCCAATCTCAATATTTTGCTGGATCAGCTCGCACCGGCAGAGCATCGAGGGGCCTATATGGGGGCTTCATCGCTCCAGACTCTGGGAATTGCCATTGGTCCTTTAATTGGTGGTGTACTGCTGACCTTAACTGGCTCAGGCGTATTTATGGGGACACTCTTTTTCAGCGTACTGCTGGCGACAATTATCTTTTTAGCGCGTGCTGGTATTCAGCAACGTCTTCAATAAGGATTATGCAAGGAACAAGTTATGCTTACTCAGGCACCAACCCTGGAAACGGCGCGTTTAGTATTACGCCATCTAACGCTCAATGATTTTGATTCGTTGGCAGCCTCTTGGGCGAACGCTGAAACGGTAAAATATATGGGGGGAACACCCCATGATCCTGAGGTTAGCTGGGGCCGTCTGCTACGGTATATTGGTCACTGGCAGGTGATGGGGTATGGCTATTGGGCCATATGTGAAAAAGAGAGTGGGCAGTTTGTCGGCACCATAGGGCTACAGGACCAAAAGCGGAATATCACACCAGCGCTTGAGTACCAGGAAGCAGGCTGGGTTTTGTTGCCTGCTGCCTGTGGGAAGGGCTATGCCAGTGAAGCATTAACCGCAGTTCTGGAATGGTCAGACTCGACTTTCGGGGCGCCAGTCTGTTGCATTATTGATGATGATAACGTGCCCTCCATCCATCTGGCGGAAAAAATGGGATTTCAGTTCATACACTATGCGGACTACCATAATAAAGCTGTCCGTATGATGGTTCGTCCGCCCGTAGTCTGAACCGTGATCCTTCACGCTTCTTTTGGCACTCCCGCCAGGCGCTGGATCTTAAAAGTCCGCAAATTCCTGAGCCGGTAGCCAAAAGTTGTCATGTACTTCGTCCAGAGGATAACAGCCACCGCGGCGAATGCGTTGTTCTTCCATCACCGCCAGGCACTGTTCCTCAGTGGGGAGGATTTCAACGATATAATCGTTGCAACCCCCCTGCAGATAACAAACAAAAATAACCAAGGCAAACATTATCATCCCTCTGTTGCTGGGGTAAGACGCAGAAAATGACGACCAGCCGTGGTGTCTACCTTTAGCCTGGTCGCAACCGCGTGGATTACAAGCAAAAAAGAATAATTTTTTAAACCGGCATCACAGAGCTAAATAATTTTCCGTCACGAACCAGTTCGCGGGGATAGCTATTTTTAAGCCGGGAGCCTATTTTCCGGGCCAGACCCAGTGGCTGTTCCTGGAAGGTCACAATCACCTCATCCCGGGGGATGGGGGTGTCGGGATAAATATCCTGGCCGCGATACCAGCTCTCGGCTTCTGTGGCGCTGAGTGGGAAGCACAATGGGCCAACACCTGGTGCCAGTGCAATCACCGCCTCATGTTGCCAGCGGAAACCTTTATTATGCTGTTCAGCCAGTTTTAATCCTGTCCGTGAGAAACGCACCGCCGTAAGCAGGGGGACTATCTCCTTGGGAAACAACCAGATTTCTTTATCCCGTTGCCATAGCGTAAGGTTGTCGCCAAACTGCAAGCCTGACTGTGTTGCTGCATTCTTCAGCTGCTGCACCTGGGCACCGTTCAGCGGAGTGAACGGGAATTTCCCCAGTTTATAACTGGGTTTGGGCAACGGCGTCACTGAAGCGGTTTTACGTAATCTGGCAACAAAAAAACCTTCACAGTCATACGCCTGTGGGAAGACATGTAAAAAACCTTCAGGTGTCAGAGCCTTTTCTGCTTCAGGAAAAAGTGCGCCCAGGGGGACTATCTCTACCGCGTCGGGGTATTGTTGCTGTAACCACAAACAGACGTGCTGATTTTCAGCCGGGTTCAGGGTGCAGGTTGAGTAGATCAGGGTGCCACCAGGACGCAGGGCGTGAAACGCACTATCGATTAATTCCCTTTGGGTTTGGGCGATGGTTTGGGTACTTTCCAGTGACCAGTTACGCAGTGCGTCAGGATCTTTGCGTACCACGCCTTCACCTGAACAAGGCGCGTCGAGTAGCACCGCATCAAAACTTTCTGGCACCGCAGCACCAAATACCCGGCCGTCAAAGTGGGTCAGAGCAACGTTACTGATACCGCAACGGCTGATATTTGCGTGCAGGACTTTGACCCGGCTGGCGGAATACTCATTTGCCAGAATTGCACCTTGATTACCCATCCGTGCCGCAATTTGTGTCGTTTTAGAACCGGGAGCAGCAGCCATGTCCATTACGCGCAGGGGGATATCTTGCTCACTGAATAGCGCGCTTACTGGCAGCATGGAGCTGGCTTCCTGAATGTAGAACAAACCGCTCAAATGCTCGGCAGTACTCCCCAATGGCAGGATTTCGTCGTCACGTTCAATCCAGAAACCTTCTGCACACCAGGGAACCGGCGTCAGATGCCAGCCATAGGGGGCAACCAGAGTAAGAAAATCACTGACAGAAATTTTGAGTGTATTGACGCGTAAACTGCGCCGCAATGGGCGGCGACAGGCAGCAATAAAACTCTCCAGAGTCAGGGGAGCGGGCATAGCCTCGCTGATCATATCTAGAAAAGGTTGTGGTAAATAAGCAGAACTGGACTGAGCCATAAAAGCGCCCCCGGAAAGAATAAGGGGCGCAGTTTAGCACAAGCCTGGTGCATCACGCAGCCTGGCTTGAGTTAACGGGGCAGGGCGGCGCCCCACTCACGCCAGTCTTTGGGTTCATTTTGCTCCAGCAGGAAGTGTTTTCCTGCTCTGGCTTTAGGGGCGAGCGGGGTACCTGGTGGTGTGGCAAAGGCTATCCCGCCACGAATAAACTGATTAAAGGTGCCAGTTTTCACCACGCCGCCAATCAGGCCGAAATCAAGAGTGTAACCCGATGCCATCCAGAAGACAGAGCTGTCACGCACCAGATGCTGATAACGGGTACTGATTCGCAGGTTTACCAATACCCGGTCAGAGAGGTCACCCAGTTTCATACCCGTGACAATGCCCACCTCAATACCCCGGAACAGTACCGGTGTACCAATATTCAAGGAACCCGCCTCAGGAACTTCCAGCACCACACTCAGGCCATCCGCATAGCGAGAGTCACTGATGGTGGCAGCCTGCAGTTCAAAATCACGCTGTGCACTGCCCTGGCCGGGTTCAACATTGATATAAGGCTGAATAATGGTATCGAGATTCTCGACACCAGCGGCAGAAATCTGCGGCGTCACCACGGAAAAACGGGTACCTGCTTTTGCAAAGGTGGTCACATATTCCGGGTACAGCACCCCTTTGGCGACCACTTCTTTACGGGTGGCGGACAGATCCATTGATTCCAGTTGGCCGATATTAATACCCAGATAACGAATAGGCATCCCCACGGAAAGCTTACCTGCGTCAAACGTCCGCAACAGGATTTGACTCCCTACTGCTCGGGCGGCTGTTTCAGACGCGAACAGGATGCGTTTTCCCCCTTTAACAGCGCCTTCACCCACCCCTTTGATATTGTCAAAGCTAATGGCACCTTTTAAGGCTCGGGATAAGGGAACTGCCTGAACACTCAGGCCACTGCCATTGATTTGTACCTTCGCGCCGCCCTCGGCCCAAAAGACACTCCCGGGGGTCAATAAATGGCGATATTCAGGTTTTATATGAACATTTATCTCGAAATTGTCAGCCAGTGGGCGGACGTTGGTAATCTTGCCCACCTCAAACTTGCGGTACAGAACGACCGAACCGTTCTGAATATCCGGCAGGCTAGTGGCGATAAGCGTCAGTGTGGTTGTGGGCTGTGGTGTGAGGCTATTTTCACGTGCTTTGTCCAGATTAGCGAACAGAGGATAGTTTGACTTGACCACTCCCTTGTCACCGGGAAGAACACGAATGCCTCCCGATAACCATTCACTGGCGCTGGCCCCCAGCATTTCAACACCGTCGACCCCCACTTTTAAATCAAACCGGCTATTCACCACGAACTTGCTGTCCCCCTGAATCAGGGATCGATACTCAGGCGCGATAGCGATAGCAAAACTTACCCCTTGTCCTGACAGGGTGCGCTCAGTCACTTGCCCCACTTGTACGCCATGCAAAATAACTGGCTGACCGACATCAATACCGTAGCTTTCAGGGGCATTAAGTGTCAGTGTCAGTACGTCCGGTTGTTGTAATGGACTCTGGGCGCTGGGTAACACGGTAAAATGCTGCTGTGGCTCACCCTCACCGGGTATTAACTCCAGGGTATTACCGGTAAGCAGGCGGCTGATACTCGGATTATTTAATGAAATTTTGGGCTGTTGTAAAATTATCTTAGTCCCGCTGCGCATTAAATCCACCACGCCCGGGTCGACGACCACATCCCCGGTAACGGAACTGTCAGGATTCAGCGTCATTCGTGTCAGGGAGCCCACCTCCAGTCCCTGGTACATCAGTTTAGTTGACCCGGCACGAAGGCCATTTCCCCCGGGCAGGGTCAGGGTAATATTGACACCGCGCTGGCTATGAGCAAGGTCTTCAAATAGGGTAAAATTCGCATTACTGCTGGCTTGCTGGCCATTATCAGGGGAATCAAAAGCGATGGCGCCATTCACCAGGGCCGCCAGACTCTCAAGCTGAACCTGGGCTCCGCTCAGGCTCACATCAGCCTTCACCCCGGAAACATTCCAGAAGCGACTACTGGATTTGACAAGACTGGCAAAGCGACGGTCAATTAAAACGTCAATATTCACCCCTTGTTTGCTGTTGTCGATTTCATAATCATAGACCCGCCCGACGGGAATCTTCCGGTAATAAACCAGTGAGCCGCTATTCAGAGATCCAAGATCCGGCGCCGTGAGGTGAATCAAAAGCTCACCGTTATCCAGGCGATATTTGGGCTGCGTATCCAGGGCTGTAAAGTGATTCTGAGGTTCGCCTTCCCCAGGCATCATACCGATATAGTTACCGCCAACCAGTGCATCAAGCCCTGAAACACCGGCCAAAGAGGCCTTCGGCGTCACCAGCCAGAACTGGGTATCCTGGCGGAGTGCATCTTTCATATCGTTTTTGATACTGACTTTCACTTCAATTTTTCGTAAATCGTCATCCAGGCTGATACTTTTTACCATTCCCACTTCCACCCCCTGATAACGTACAGGAGTTCTGCCCGCAACAATACCGTTCGCGGAAGTGAAGTCGATGGTTACCGTCCCGCCGTTTTCTTGATAGGTGGTCCACATTAACCAGCCACCAATGAGCAAGGCAATAAAGGGCAGCAGCCAAAATGGTGAGATTCGGCGTTTGGTTTTAATCCGTGCTTCTTTCACAGAAGCGGGGGTTTCCTGAGGCATGTACATCCCAAAGCAGTCGACTGTCCAGCCATTCGACAGCAAGCAGAGTTAATATCACCGCTGCACCAAAATAAACGGCAGCAGGTCCCATCGTGAAAGCGAGTAATAAGTCACGATTAATCAATGACATCATTAATGCAATAACAAACAAATCCAGCATCGACCAGCGACCGATCCAAGTGACAAAGCGTAATAGCTTCATCCGCGTCTTTAACCCTGGACCACAGTTTAAATGAATACTGAGTAACAGCGTAACCAGAACAATAATTTTCGTAAATGGTACTAAAATACTGGCAACAAATACGATGGCGGCAATGGCAATATTGGTATTAGCCAGGGTGATGATACCAGAGATAATGGTGTCCTCCTGACGTGTGCCATTGACGTAAAGAATCGAGATAGGCAGCAGATTAGCAGGCAGCAAAAAAATAAAAGAGGCAATCAGTGCCGCCCAGGTCTTTTGCAAACTTAATGGGCGTCGCACTGGTAAGGGGGAGTGGCAGCGTGAACAGCGGCCCCGATCGTCCGGTACTGTGGTGAAGTGGCAGCCGAGACACACACGTAATTGCGAGGCATTTGCCTGGCAACGTCGACGTGGATAAAAACGCCGCCAGAGCTGCTCAACATTAAGATGAATCAGCGTGAGTAAGCTCAATATCACCAAAGCGGAGAAGGCAATAAGACCATATCCAGGCGTGATGAAGGCATAATCGCTGACTTTAATGGAAGCGACACCAATCCCTACCAGATAAATATCGAGCATTACCCACTCTTTGAGACGGTTAAGCATCAACAGTACCGGGCGCAAGTTCATGCCTAAAATATTCCCCAGCCAGAGATAGGCAATGGCGCATACCAGGATTAATGGTGCTCCTATCAGGCAAAACATGACCATTCCGGCAGTAATGGTGTTTCCTTCAATGGCCATCTGCCAAATCCCTTGCCATAAGCTGGCATCAATGCGGGAGCCCAGCATATAGATACTTAACAAGGGCTCTGTAAAGGCGACGGGCATCAGTAGCAGCATAGCAATCGCCATGGCTCCCAGACGGGTTAACGACCAGTCCCGTCCATTACGCACCCGGGCATCACAGCGGGGGCAATAGGCATTTTGCCTTGCAGTCACAGGGGGAAGCAGATACAACTCATCGCATTCAGGGCAGCGTTGATAGCATGTCGATGGCAATATTTGTCTAACGTTCTTTATTTTCATCTGTTGTCATCCCCATCAAGCTGCGATAGGTTTTATTTATCCCATCGGATATTTTTTATAAAATGATACACCTTGTCGTGTGGCGCATATAATGCTTAATTGAGTGGGTGCCACAATTATTGTTGATATGAAAATGGTTGAGTAATGAGTAAAGAGCAATTCTACGCGGATTTACACCGTGATTTTAGTGCATTGATGACCGGTGAAACCAGCGTTCTGGCTGTCCTGGCGAATACCAGTGCTTTGCTGTTTGAACGTCTGGAAGAGGTCAACTGGGCAGGTTTTTATCTTCTTGACGGCAGTTCACTGGTGCTTGGGCCTTTTCAGGGCAAAATAGCTTGTGTACGCATTCCTGTCGGCAAAGGTGTGTGTGGAACAGCCATCGCCACCGGATCGATACAGCGCGTTGAGGATGTCCATGCATTTGACGGGCATATTGCTTGTGATGCTGCCAGTAATTCAGAGATTGTTCTGCCAGTCACGGCGGGGGGACAGATTATTGGAGTGCTGGATATTGACAGTACTCAGTACGGTCGGTTTACCGAAGAGGACGAAAATGGCCTCAAAGCGCTTGTCGGACGGCTGTCAGAAGTACTGAATAGCACCGATTTTAAAAAAATCGTCTCCTTATAGCATGATAAACAACGGATCACGTGGCATTTAGCGAGAGCGTCATTATAATGTGGCCTGTTCATGCCTGCGCTAATTGGCAATTCCGGTGTAATCAGGAAATTTCATGGAAAATCAACCTAAGTTGAATAGCAGCAAAGAAGTTATCGCTTTTCTGGCCGAGCGTTTCCCGCTCTGTTTTAGTGCCGAAGGCGAAGCACGTCCTTTAAAGATAGGTATCTTTCAGGATTTGGTAGCCCGTGTTGACGGTGAATTGAGCCTCAGTAAAACGCAGCTGCGCTCCGCATTGCGTCTTTACACTTCAAGCTGGCGCTATTTACATGGTATCAAAGCGGGGGCAATTCGCGTTGACCTCGATGGTCAGGCTTGCGGTGAGCTGGATGAACAGCATGTTGAACATGCACGTGCCCAGCTTGAAGAAGCGAAAGCACGTGTTCAGGCGAAACGTGCTGAACAGCAAGCGAAAAAACGTGAGGCAGCCGCTGCCGCAGGGGTAACAGAAGAAGCCCCGCGTCGTAAACGTAAACCTCAGCCCGCGCCGGCACGTCGTCAGGAAGGTACTGAGCGTAAAGCGCGTGCAGATAGACCAAGTCGCAAACCAGCAGAAAAGACCGCCGATAAAGTCGTGCGTGAAGAGACGCTCACCCCGGTGACTGATCTATCAGTACTACAGGTTGGACAGACAATTAAAGTCAAAGCGGGTAACAACGCAATGGGCGCAACTGTTCTGGAAATTACCAAAGATGGCGTCCGTGTACAGCTGACTTCTGGTATGGCAATGATCGTACGCGCAGAACACTTACAGTTCTGAAACGGAGGCCTGGTCCAGGCATGAACAAACTCTTTAAGCTTACGGCTGTTGCTTGCCTGCTCTTTGTGGCAGGCAGCGCCATGGCGTTGACAGATATTACGCGTGCTGATCAAATTCCGCAGTTAAAGGAAGAGCATCAGCACTCCACAGTGAGTGAGCGAGTGACATCCAGGTTCACCCGCTCTCACTATCGCCAGTTTGATCTGAACGCTGATTTTTCGGCTAAGATATTTGATCGTTATCTGAACCTGCTTGATTACAGTCACAATGTACTGTTAGCCAGTGATGTGGCTGAATTTGCCAATAAAAAAGCTGAACTGGGTGATGAACTGCGCTCTGGAAAATTGACGATTTTTTATGACCTTTACAATCTGGCACAAAAACGTCGTTTTGAGCGTTATCAATATGCACTCAAAGTCCTTGAAAAACCTATGGACTTCACCGGTAGCGATACCATTAACCTTGACCGTAGTAAGGCCTCATGGCCAACCAGTGTGGCTGAACTGGACAAACTATGGGATGCAAAAGTTAAATTTGATGAATTAAGCCTGAAGCTGACCGGTAAAACAGATCAGGAAATTCGTGAAACGCTTAAAAAGCGTTATCAGTTTGCGATCCGTCGTCTGGCTCAAAGTAATAGCGAGGATGTATTCACTTTAGCTATGACGGCTTTTGCACGCGAAATTGATCCCCATACTAACTATCTTTCTCCGCGTAATACCGAGCAGTTTAATACCGAAATGAGTCTCTCCCTGGAAGGGATTGGCGCGGTATTACAAATGGATGATGACTATACCGTGATTAACTCCATGGTACCGGGCGGCCCGGCGGCAAAAAGCAAAGCCATTGCCGTAGGGGACAAAATAGTGGGTATTGGTCAGGCCGGTAAGGGCATGGTTGATGTCATTGGCTGGCGTCTGGACGATGTCGTTGCCTTAATCAAAGGGCCAAAAGGCAGTAAAGTCCGGCTGGAAATTTTGCCTGCCGGTAAAGGGGCAAAAACACGTATTGTTACATTAACCCGGGAACGTATTCGCCTTGAAGACCGGGCCGTTAAAATGTCGATTAAGACTGTTGGCAATGAAAAAGTCGGTGTCCTGGATATTCCTGGCTTCTACGTTGGCTTAACGGACGATGTTAAAGTCCAGTTGCAAAAACTGGAAAAAGAGAACGTAAAGAGCGTGATTATTGATTTACGTTCCAATGGCGGTGGTGCACTGACTGAAGCAGTAGCGTTATCGGGGTTGTTTATTCCTAGTGGGCCGGTGGTTCAGGTACGGGATAACAATGGGCGGATACGTGAAGACAGTGATACGGACGGTGTCGTCTATTATAACGGGCCACTGGTTGTCCTGGTGGATCGTTTTAGTGCCTCTGCTTCGGAAATATTTGCTGCCGCAATGCAGGACTATGGCCGGGCATTAGTGGTCGGTGAACCGACCTTTGGTAAGGGTACGGTTCAGCAGTACCGTTCGCTCAACCGTATCTATGATCAGATGTTAAGCCCGGATTGGCCAGCACTGGGATCAGTGCAATATACTATCCAAAAGTTCTACCGTATTAACGGGGGGAGTACTCAACGTAAAGGGGTCACACCAGATATCCTGATGCCAACAGGACATCAGCAAATTGAAACCGGTGAGCAATTTGAGGACAATGCCCTCCCTTGGGATAGTATTAAAGCGGCGTCGTATAATAAAACCGGGGATATCACCCAGTTTGAACCGCAACTACTGAAAAGACATGAACAGCGTATTGCGAAAGACCCTGAGTTTCAGTATATCGCCAAAGATATTGAACGCATTAATGCATTGAAAGATAAGCGTAGTATTGTCTCCCTTAATTTTGCTCAACGTGAAAAAGAGAGCCAGGAAGATGATGCGACACGATTATCACGCATTAATGACCGTTTAAAACGTGCGGGTAAACCGGCGATCAAAAAATTGGAAGACTTACCGAAAACTTATCAGGATCCTGATCCTTACCTAGATGAAACGGTAAACATTGCACTCGACCTTGCCAATGTCGAGCAAAAGAGTGCCGCTGATCAGCCGAAAGCATCAAACTGATCAGTTAGCAGGCCCCACAAGGGGCCTGCTATTTTTTTATCCCATCCTTGTTTCTGCCAGCCTTTTTAAACATCGTTTGATGATTGCGGCAGTGTTCTGTGAGTCTGCTTTTCTTATTCCCTGTTAGAGAAATGATTACAGAGTGTAAAGTTATGTATTATTAATGAGTTGGCGAGCTTTGATGCTTGAAAATAGGCGGCGTGCCCCTAGGATGAGGGGTAGCGTATAGAATGCGTATTTTTAACCGAGGTAAAAGAGAATTATGATGCGTATCGGTCTTTTTTTGTTGACCAACCTTGCAGTGATGTTGGTTTTTGGGCTGGTTCTGAGTCTGACGGGTATCCAGTCCAGTAGTGTGCAGGGCTTGATGATCATGGCGCTGCTGTTTGGTTTCGGCGGCTCTATTGTTTCATTACTCATGTCAAAGTGGATGGCGTTGCGTTCCGTGGGGGGCGAAGTCATTGAACAGCCACGTAATGAAACTGAACGCTGGTTGATGGACACGGTTCGTCATCAGTCACAGCAAGTGGGTATAGCCATGCCCCAGGTTGCGATTTACCATGCGCCAGATATTAACGCCTTTGCAACCGGCGCGCGTCGAGATGCTTCCCTGGTCGCGGTCAGTACCGGGCTGCTACAAAACATGAACCGCGATGAGGCTGAGGCCGTTATCGCTCATGAGATCAGTCATGTCGCTAACGGCGATATGGTGACGATGACGCTGGTACAGGGAATAGTGAACACCTTTGTTATCTTTATTTCCCGTATTATCGCTCAGATAGTTTCTGGCTTCCTGTCAGGCAATCGTGATGACAGTGAAAACAGTAACGGTAACCCGTTAATTTATTTTGCTGTCGCAACCGTTCTGGAGCTGGTGTTTGGTATCCTCGCGAGTATTATCACCATGTGGTTCTCCCGTCACCGTGAATTCCACGCGGATGCAGGATCGGCCAAACTCGTGGGGCGTGAGAAGATGATTGCTGCGTTGCAGCGTCTGAAAACCAGCTATGAGCCGCAGGAAGCGAGTAGCATGATGGCGTTTTGCATTAATGGCAAAGCAAAATCAATGAGTGAGCTATTTATGACTCACCCACCACTGGATAAACGTATCGAAGCATTACGTTCAGGTGAATATCTGAAATAATCTCGTTAAGTGAATGTCAGTCAGGCGCGCCCCAGGGCGCGCTTTTTTTATGCCGTTTTTTTCGACTCATTCATACGCAGGCCACTGACTATGGCTGCCAGCACAGAAAAAATCCCCGCCAGGATCAAAGAAGCATGGGTCCCATTGTGGACAAACAGGTTGAAGAGCAGGGCGACCAGGGCGGCTCCGCTACTTTGGCCCAGTAAACGGGCCGTGCCGAGCATACCACTGGCACCACCACTGCGCCCCTGAGGTGCAGAAGAGATAATCGTGTGGTTATTGGGTGACTGAAACAGCCCGAACCCAGCACCACAGAGTGCCATTCGCCAGATAATTTCTGCATCGCTGGGCTGGGCTGGCAATATGGCAAGAGAAAGCAGGCCCACGGCCATGGCCAGCATTCCAACGGAGCCCATCAGCCCCGAATTGACCCGACCAATTAAGTACCCGGCAAGCGGTGCCATGACCATGGTTGCCAGTGGCCAGGGTGTGAGTAATAACCCGGTATCGACTTCACTACGCCCAAGACCGTTTTGCAAAAAAAATGGCAGTGAGACGAATGCCAGCATCTGTGCGGCAAAAGAACAGACGGAAGTCGCCATGGATAACGAAAAAATAGGGATACGCAGCAAATCAATAGGCAGCAAGGGAACCGGGAGTGTTAACTGCCGGCGTACAAAGAAGTAGCCAATAATCAGGAAGGCGACCACTTCAGCGGCAACAATCCCATGGGATTGCCCTTGCGAGAAGCTACTGATGGCGGTAATTAATAAACCAAAGGTTGCGGCATTCATCAGTGCGCTGGGGATATCAAACCGCTGGCGGGAGGTGGCGACATTATTGGGCGGGAGATAGCGCAGGGAGATAATCAATGCCACCAGGGCGATGGGAACATTAATCAAGAATAACCAGTGCCATGAACCATAAGCAAGGATCACGGCAGCCACGGTAGGCCCGGCGGCTGAAGACACGGCAACGACAAATGAGTTAATCCCCATTCCTCTGCCGAGGAGGCTTTGGGGATAAATAAGCCGGATCAGCGCCGTATTTACGCTCATCAGTGCCGCTCCCCCGAGGCCCTGCATAATACGGGCGATCGTCATCATGGATAAGGTAGTGGAGAGCGCGCAGAGTATCGACGTGGCGCAGAAAACGGCTAACCCGCACTGATATACCCGACGATGCCCAAAAATATCCCCCAGGAAAGAGAATGACAGCAAGGAGGCGATAATCGCAATCTGGTAAGCATTAACTATCCATATAGACTCTGCCGGCGTCGAATGAAGATCATGAGCAATAGAGGGGAGTGCAACATTGGCTATTGCACCGTCCAGTACCGCGATGGTGATCCCCAGACCGATTGTAACAATGGCTCCATAACGTTGTGGCGTGGGTAAGCCATCTGGCGCAGTTTTGACCATATTTAACGGATTCTTTGTGAGCAAACAATAGCCACCAGTTTACCATCAAAGTGTCAGAAAAATGTCGTCTATTTTGAGGTGTAAATAACCGATTTATTTCGATGCTAGTAACTGACTTTTATAATAAAAATAGCTTCGTATTTGTATAAAATACAGGCAGTAGGGGTGATAAGAGGCAGTGGCTTACCCGGATAAACCGCCCGATCCTGTCCCTTCAGTACTGGACGTTTTTGGTCTTCGGTACGTACTTGGATAAGTGCGGGGGATCATTCATTTGGGGCCCCTCGAAGAGGGGGAGTATTGTTTATATTCACAAGACAGACTTGATGCATAGCCTGCAGATGTATTCCCTGACAGGGCTCCTGTGCAGCAGGGTTATTGGTAAAGTACTGCTGGCATAGCGTTACCCTCAGGATGTTAAAGAGAGCTTTGCAACAGTAAATTCTGTTCCAGAAACTGAGCATACCCTTACCAGCACCGATGCTTTATTTCCGGTGTTAAGTCATACCCATAATCAGAGGATGCTGAAGATAACCAAGAACAGGAAGCCGGGTTGTGTTGCGGTGCCTGTTTTTGGCCAGCATGGTGGTTGAGCATCGCCTTTCCAGCCCCCTGATCAGTGAGTTATTGCGGTTGCAGGCCCACATACCTGACTTGCCGCCTGACCAAATCTGCTGCGCAGGAAGGATTAACGATACGACAGAGTTGCTTCTGTTGCATTTTCGCAAAATAATACGCTTAATAGTTTTTATGTGTAAACGTTACTGAAGCATCGAAATGCTCACAGAGCATGCTCGATAGTCAGGCTCATAGCCACGCCAGGCAGGGTATGACGTGTTGTTTCATCGCCCCTATTAATTCGGAGTCGGTTGTGAAAAAGTACAGATGGATACTGGTCTTTGTCATATTGACAGGCAGTTTGCTGTTGTGGATTCAGACGGTTAATGTAATGTGTGATCAGGATGTCTCCTTTTTCACCGGTGCTTGTACCATCAACAAATTTATTCCCTGGTAGCGATTTTTCTCTTCTCACCTCAGGTGTAGAATGGGTTTTTTAATGAGGTGGTTAAGATGAATGCATTTGAGTGGCTACCCGGTGCCATCAATATCCTGTCACTGGTTGTGTCAGGGGGAGTATTGCTGCTGGTCGCCGTACTATGGTTTTTTATCAATCGTGCCAGTGTGCGAGCCAGCGAGCAGATCGCGTTATTAGAGCAGCTCATTGACCTGCAAAAAAGGCAGAACAGCCTGCTGCGTCGCCTGTGTGAGGCCAACGAACCGGATACCATTGTAGAAAAAAAACAGGAAGTGCCCCAGGATCGTGATGATAGTGATCTGGTGGGCATGATCGCTGAACGTTAAATCCCGACAGGGGTTGTCGTTTTTGCGGGAAATAATAGGAAGAATTTCTCCCGAGCTTTATGTTGAAATCACCTGTTAAGTCAGGTGATAAACAGGGGGGACGGATTAAATCACCTGAACGCTATTGCCCTTTGCTGAATACAGAAGAATATTTAACTTAAGGGAAGGTGCTCTTTGAGGTTATCATGCCCCCGTATCTTGTTATATTGTGGGGGTACTGGCGCTCCCGGCGGCTCAAACAGTGTTGGGTATATAACAGGGATATGTGAAGGGCGGTACTATTAATTCTGCAAAAAAATGTGACACTCTTTTATTTTAAAAAATATATTATGTAGTTTGTATAAGCTAATTCTATTGGTGATAAATGATACAACAGAATAGTCCGGGCTCTGTTTAGTCTGTTTTCGTCTTAGGTAAGAGTTTATTAACATAAAGATATCGAATTTTAAATTGATTTAATTTCGTCTTTTTCTAGACGAAAACAATGCGTTAAGCTATCGTTACATTGTTGCCGGAGTTTGTTGTTTGAATAGTTTTCTACAGCAGAATTTGGTAAACATTTACTCAAATAAAATGAGTTATTGTCTAAATCAATCACTTATTTTTATGAGTTTGTGCATCAGATCGATACATGTTTAAAAATGGCTTGCCATTATCAACGTTGTATGTGATAACACATTGGGTTGAACGGGGTACACTTCTGGTTATGTATGGCATTTTCAGTAAAGAAGTTCTGAGTAAAAACGTTGTCGTTGAATACCGCTTCTCTGCCGAGCATTATATGAGTGCCTCATGCAGTAATATCTCTGTTTTATCTATAGTATGCCTGCGGGCGAAGAAAACACTCTAAGGAATTTGCAAAATGGCAAAGATTAAAGGTCAAGTTAAGTGGTTCAACGAATCCAAAGGTTTTGGCTTCATTACTCCAGCTGATGGTAGCAAGGATGTATTCGTACACTTTTCTGCAATCCAGGGCAATGGCTTCAAAACCCTGGCTGAAGGCCAAAACGTTGAGTTTGAAATTCAGGACGGCCAGAAAGGTCCTGCTGCAGTAAACGTTACTGCTATCTAATTACTGCTTTGGTCTAATGTCCAGAGTCAGGATAAAAACCCCGTTTATCGGGGTTTTTTTCTTTTATGCCCTCAACGATCATCACATTTATTTAGTCAAATCTGGCTGCCTGCAGGCAATAAAATTTGATTAAACTTTATACGTCACCTGATGAATTATTACAAAAATATTGAAATCATAAAAATATCCTATGACACATTCAATTCATCACCTTTAATAAGGAATAATATATCCTCTCTTTTATTGGTCACAAAGAGGGCGGTGACTGATAGTGATAATTGTATACAAGAGCTATTGTATTATCTGTCATTCAGGATATGTTCATTTTCACTGCATTAATCAGGTTTGTGATTGTCCCCACCGTGACGGAAAATAATCGTCTGTTGCTATCAGAGAAGAGTAGTATTTTACGCTGAGAACATTCAGCGTTACACTTGGCCTCTTTGTGATTTCCGGAGTTTCTGATGTCCTGGCTTTGTCCCTTATGCCATTCCCCATTATTGCAGGTTACAAATAGCTACCGTTGTATCAACGGACATCAGTTTGATGTTGCCAAAGAGGGGTATCTCAATTTATTACCGGTACAACATAAACGTTCTAAAGAACCCGGTGACAATGGGGAAATGATCCAGGCCCGTCGTGCTTTTCTCGACGCAGGTCATTATCAGCCCCTGCGGGACACTATCAGCCAGGTGCTGGCATCATTATCAGTGCAAACGTTGCTGGATATTGGATGCGGGGAAGGGTATTACACGGGAACATTTGGGGAAATAGCCCGGGAGTCTTATGGGCTGGATGTCTCTAAAATTGCAATACGTTATGCCGCTAAACGCTATCGCAATGCACATTTTTGTGTTGCTTCCAGCCAGCGTCTGCCTTTTGCCGATAATAGCATGGATGCCATTGTAAGAATTTTTGCCCCCTGTAATGCAACCGAACTGGCTCGTGTTGTGAAACCTGGCGGGGTGGTTATCACCGCAACGCCTGGCCCACGGCACCTGTTGCAGTTTAAAGAACTGATCTACTCCCATGCAGAGTTACATCATGAGGAACTGGAAGACATGCCCCATTTTGAGCTTAAGCAGACCTTACAGCCCGCATGGACGATGGAGTTAACCGGGAATCAAGCTGCAACATTATTACAGATGACCCCCTTTGCCTGGCGTGCACGCCAGGAGGTCTGGCAGCAGCTTGAACAGTCAGCGTTATTTGTTTGTGAAACCGATTTTGTTGTTCGTGTATGGGAGAAACGTGCAGAGCCCATTACTGAACGTCAGGCGGTTAAATAGCTATAGATAATTTCACAGCCAATACCTATCAGCACCAGGCCGCCGAGAATTTCTGCACGCTTACCCAGGAGCGGGCCAATAAAGCGGCCAATCATCAATCCCAGGGTTGACATGATTGCGGTTGCACAGCCTATGGCGAGTGCCGTCTCGATGATATTCACTTGCAGGAAGGCAAGACCCACCCCGACAGCCATAGCATCAAGACTGGTGGCGATGGCTGTCGTTACCAGTAACCAGAATCCGTGACGATGAATTTTCGTTACCGCTTCTTCCGGGGTGTGGCGAAAACCTGCAATCACCATTCTGCTGCCGAGGAATACCAAAAGAATAAATGCGATCCAGTTGTTCCAGGCGATGATCACTTCATTGGCCAGATAGCCTAACCCCCAGCCGATTAACGGAGTGAGTGTTTCAATCGCACCAAAGATGAGGCCTGTGCGTAACGCTTCAGAAAATTTAGGCTTGTGGAGGGCGGCACCTTTACCAATGGAGGCAGCAAAAGCATCCATCGACATACCGAAGGCAAGCAGAATAGTGGCGGAGAAATTCATAAAACAACCTCAGTTGGGAATATCCATATGCACGACAGCCATCCCCAACTTACGATGGTGTGCGCCTATGGTCTCGCCTACTCAGAATGCTGAGGCGTACATGCCACGTTTCATTACCAAACGGCTGAAACGAGTATGTTGACATGTACATTTCCATAAAAGGAAATCGGCTACTCCCCACTAACGGGCGCAACCTTAACATATTTATCTGCGATAAAACAATCATTGCTATTTATTTTATGGTGAGTTCACCGTGTCGTGGGGGCATTTTAATTCATTTATTGAATTCAGGTTAAATATGCGATAAGGCTTGGGTGAAATATAGCATCGTCTATATATCCCCGCTGAAGAAACAGCTTGAATATAGACTATGCTATATTTTAAATCATTGATTTGTAACCATTACCTTATAGATTTTCTCAAGATCATCAATATTCCTGACCCGAACAAGCAAGCGTCTTTTTTCTAACTGGATAACTAAAACACCGTCCTCAGATAAATTCATCGCCTGTATCCGGTCATATTTCACCCACACATTGGCGAAGAATAGCCCCTCAGATTTAAGTAATAATTTGGGTTTTCTTATCCACGAGATATAAACAGCCAGCAATATCAGTGCACAAAGTAACCATGTGGTTAACAGCGTACCCTGAGTGGTGATATTGTTATAAATAAGAATACCAATCAGAAAGATAAAAATAGAACCATCAATGCGGTTACGGCGCAGTAATGTGATGCGTAGCAGCGTCTTTCCATGACGCTTATCCATGATGCACTCATCATAAATCGCCCAAACCAATAGCAACACGATAAACAAAATCAAGACAAAATCGGTTAATGTCATAGTTTTCCTGCCAGAAAAATACGCCTTTTACGCCCCATAAGCCTTTGTTCAAGGCGGTATACAACCTTTGGCTGACGCAGCACGATGAAAGGACAGGGTACGGAAATGAACAAGAGGGAAAAAACGTGGTTTTTTCCCTCTGTTATTCAGTCAGTTCAGGGGCAATAACTGCCCCCGGGAGACAGCGTAATCACACGCCGAGCAGGCCAATGGCATAGCCAACAATACCCAGCACGAAGAACCCCATAATAATCCAAAGGGCATTCACTTTCTTACGTAGCAGCCACATACAACCGAAGGTCAGTAATAGCGGCACCACTCCGGGCATCAACTGGTCAAGGATTGTTTGTACAGTGGTGACGTGGACGGTACCATTTTGATCCGTAATCGTTGACACGACCAGTGGTATATCCACATGTGTCCATTTGTTGACCAGGGCTCCCATGACAAACAAGCCGAGAATGGACGCCCCTTCCGTCAGTTTTTGCAGAAAGCCGCCGCCCATATCCTTAACGATATCGACACCTTTTTGGTATCCATAGGAGACACCGTAATAGAGCGTTAACAGACGTACAATGTTGAACAAGACAAAAAACAGCAAAGGGCCGAGCAGGCTTCCACTCATTGCGATACCCGCACCAAGTGCTGCAAATACCGGACGAACCGTGCCCCAGAATATAGGATCACCGACCCCGGCCAGGGGACCCATCAGACCCACTTTAAGGCCGTTTATTGCGGCATCATCAATGGGGGCTCCGTTAGAACGCTGTTCTTCCATCGCCAGTGTGACACCAAGAACGGGGGCTGCCACATAAGGGTGTGTGTTAAAGAATTCCAGATGACGTTTAATTGCCTGACGACGTTCGTCATTATTTTCAGGGTACAGGCGTTTGATTGCCGGAACCATGCAGTAACAGAAGCCAAGGGCCTGCATACGTTCAAAGTTCCATGAACCCTGGAAAAGGTTTGAACGCATGAATACGCCACGAACGTCACTGGGTGTCAGTTTCTTTTCAGTTGCCAATTTAGTAGTGATATCAACCATTTTATTCACCTGCTAGTCCAGTTCGTTATCAAGGTCGTTACTTGCAGCAGCGGGGGTTTGCCCACCAGCAGTACGGTTATATTTTGGGCTGAGCTGAATGTAGAGGACGGCCATAACGGTACCAATCACACCCAGTGCCACAAGGTTGAAGTCGGTAAAGGCAGCAGTAACAAAACCCAGATAGAAGAATGGCATCAGGTAGCCGGCACGCATCATATTGATGACCATGGCATAACCAACGACCACAATCATACCACCGGCAATATTCAGACCGCTGGTGATGACTTCAGGTATTGCATTAAGCATGGACTGAACTTCGCTGGTGCCCACGGAAATAGCAACGATAACGGCAGGAATAGCAACACGCATGGCCTGCAGCACCAGGGCAGTACAATGCAGCCAGGAAATGGCGCTCAGATTGCCACTCTCTGCCGCCTTATCTGCCGCATGCTGGAAGCCGACGGTAATAGTACGCACAATAATGGTTAATACCTGGCCCGCTGCAGCCAGAGGGATGGCCAGGGCGATACCCGCACCAATGCTCTGATGCCCGGCGATAACCAGAATGGTCGAAATAATGGAAGCCAGGGCGGCATCCGGTGCTACAGCAGCGCCGATGTTCATCCAGCCGAGGGCGATCATTTCCAGAGTACCACCGATAATAATACCGGTTTTCATATCCCCAAGAACGATACCAATTAAGGTACAGGCGATTAATGGGCGGTGAAACTGAAATTCGTCAAGTACCGATGCCATACCTGCAATACAGGCCACGATGAACACCAGCACAATCTGAAGAACGGTAATCTCCATTGTACTTCTCCTATTGATGACGACTTAAGTGTGAAGTCTGAGCAATTTATTTGAGTAAAAGATCGTTATTTAACTTTAGCGATAAGGTCCATCATTTTAAGTTTTTGGTCTGAAGACACTTTACGTGCCTCAAGCTCTATTCCACGAGCATTTAATTTATTGAAAGCTTCAATATCTTTGGCATCTAAAGAAATAGCGTTATTCACCTGTGTCTTACCTTGGTGGAATGCCATCCCACCAATATTAACAGTAGTAATTTTTACTCCAGCCTCAACTAAACGTTCAACATCGGTAGGGTTAGTGAACAGTAGCATCACTCGTTCACCCGCGTATTTGGGGTTGTTATAAACACGGATCATTTTTTCAACATCAACGACATGGGCAGTTACACCAGGAGGCGCAACCTGAGTCAGTAATGTTTTACGCACGTTATCTGCTGCCACTTCGTCGCTGACGACGATAATACGCGAGACGTTGGTCTCTTTTGTCCAGCGGGTAGCAACCTGACCATGAATTAAACGGTCATCAATGCGCACCAGTCCAAAAGTCATATAGTCATCAGGGCCCATAGGTTTCGCCGGGGCGGACGCCTTCGGAGCACTGGGAACTGCCGGTTTCGCTTTTTCTACCGGGGCGGCTTTGAGTGCTTTAACACCTTCCTGACCTGTCTCGACAGCCAGGGCAACCAATTCATCAAAAGAGGGGTTATCATCCCGCGCCATGAATGTTTCCACCAGCATAGGAATATTGACGCCGGCAATAACTTCATAATGTGTTTTATCCACGACGATCCTGCTGGCGGCATTAAATGGACTTCCTCCCCAGGTATCAACGAGGAAAAGTACGCCTTGGGATGTGTCAAGTTTCTCCAGTTGAGCGTTATACTTAACGATTAATGTGTCTGCGTTTTCACCGGGAACAAAATCTATCCAGCCTACGTTTTCTTGTTCACCGAGTAACATTTCGGCTGTCTTAAGCAGTTGTTCAGCCGCAAATCCGTGTGTGCCTATAACAATAGCAATAGTCACTTGCTACCTCCTATTGTTGCGATGACTAACCCATGAAGGGTACGAGTGTTCAAGATAAGTGTAGCGAAACGATTCAAACAACGTGGTCAATAAACAAACTAATGACTCACATAATTTATTTTAGGCTGTGAAAGAAATAAATTATGTGATGAAGATCCGTAATTTAGAACTGTCATGCCTCAATATTTTTGCAGCATAAATTAAGTTGCCAACGACGATGTTTTTGACAAAAAAGTAAGCTAAAACTTTGCAAAACCGTATTGAGCTTTGGTAATGTTAGCATCCGTTTAATTGTAAGGAGTAAAGGGCAGTAGCCCACCCTATGGATCGTCACCGACGCCTTTTCACAATGGGGACTTCAGTGTTCCTCTCTCATTTCGGCGCGTCAGGCCCGAAAAATACCCCTGTTTCCCATGTCGCCCTTGCTTTTAATAAAATGAAAACTTGTGCTATTTGCATCAGGAGTACGACATGGAACTGTTAATGGACCCCCAAATCTGGATAGGGTTGTTTACCCTGGTCGTACTGGAGGTTGTTCTTGGCATAGATAACCTCGTTTTTATTGCCATCCTTGCGGATAAACTACCGCCAAAACAGAGAGATAAAGCCCGCGTTATTGGCCTCTCTTTGGCTCTGATAATGCGACTGGGTTTACTGTCACTGATCTCCTGGATGGTGACACTGACCAGGCCGCTGTTTGCCATCGGCAGTTTTTCCTTTTCCGGGCGAGAACTTATTATGCTGCTCGGGGGGTTGTTCTTATTGTTTAAAGCCACCACCGAGTTACATGAACGGCTAGAAAACCAACAACATGATGGCAGTCATGGAAAAGGCTATGCCAGTTTTTGGGTTGTCGTTGCCCAAATAGTGGTACTTGATGCGGTATTCTCGCTTGATGCTGTCATCACGGCAGTAGGGATGGTCAACCATCTTCCGGTCATGATGGCCGCGGTTGTGATTGCCATGATTCTGATGCTGCTGGCGTCAAAACCTTTGACCAACTTTGTCAATCAGCATCCTACCGTTGTCGTGCTTTGTCTGAGCTTCTTGCTGATGATCGGTCTGAGTCTGGTGGCAGAAGGCTTTGGTTTCCATATTCCGAAAGGCTACCTGTACGCGGCCATTGGCTTCTCTATTCTGATTGAATTTTTCAACCAGATAGCTCGTCGTAACTTTATTCGTCACCAGTCACGACAACCGCTCCGCGCTCGTACAGCCGACGCGATTCTCAGCATGATGGGAAGCAAGCGCAAAAAAATGGAAGCCAGCAGTGAAAGTAGTAAGGCGATGACGCCCATTGAGGCAGAAGCTTTTGCAGAAGAGGAGCGTTATATGATTAACGGCGTATTGACGCTCGCTTCCCGATCTTTACGCAGTATCATGACACCCCGGGGGGATATCTCCTGGGTCGATGCCCTTAAAACCGAAGCAGAAATTCGCGAACAACTGCTGGCCTCACCACACAGCCTGTTCCCGGTTTGCCGCGGGGAATTGGATGAAGTCATTGGCGTTGCTCGCGCTAAAGAATTACTGGTGGCCCTGGATAAAGGGGACAACATTGCGGTGGTTGCAGCACAGTCGCCGGCCATTGTGGTTCCTGAAACTCTTGACCCCATTAACCTGCTGGGTGTATTACGTCGGGCACGGGGGAGCTTTGTCATCGTAAATGATGAGTTCGGTATGGTTCAGGGACTGGTCACTCCTCTGGACGTGCTGGAAGCCATTGCCGGTGAGTTTCCTGATGCGGATGAAACCCCAGAGATTACCCAGGATGGTGATGGCTGGCTGGTGAAAGGCACAACCGATCTGCACGCGTTACAACAGCGTCTGGATATTAATACACTGGTGAATGTGGATGAAGACATAGCCTCAATTGCTGGATTAGTGATTGCTGTTAATGGCCAGATTCCTAAGCCGGGTGATATTCTGGAAGTGCCACCGTTGCAAATACAGATCGTAGAGGCCAATAACTATCGCGTCGACTTAGTTCGCGTCGTTAAAGAGCCTGAAGTTCATGAGGATGATGAACTTTAAGCTTGAGAGGGCTTACCGCGAGTAGTCTGTTTTTACTGGCTGGAGAGGTGGCGATTATGCATCTCCAGCCAGGCAGGAAAATGTTTCAGTGGCATCGGCCTGGCGAAGAAAAACCCCTGCAGTAATTTCACGTCTTGCTGGCGTAAAAAGGCAGCCTGCGCAGCCGTTTCAACCCCTTCAGCAATCAATTCAATATCTAACCGATGGCCGAGCGCAATAATGATATCCGTGACTTTAGAATTCACGGCATCAGTCCCAATAGCCCCGATATAACTCTTGTCTATTTTCAGGATATCTGGTCTCAGTGTTTCCAGATATGCCAGTGAGCTTTGTCCTGAACCGAAATCATCAATGGCCAGTTTAATATTTAAATGATGCAGTTCCCGAACCACATGGTGGTCTACGATGGGCAATGCCTCTCGTTCGGTGAGTTCGAGAACCAATTGCTGCTGAGGGTGAGCCGGAAACCAGTAACGGCGTAAATCTTTAATGATGATGTTATCTTTAAAATGGCAAGCTGCCACATTGATACTAATATGAAATTCGTCCATTTTCGGGAACTGGTCAAGGGCTCCCACCGTTTCGCGCAGAACATAGCAGGTAAGTGGAATAATCAGGTTTTGTTGTTCAGCCAGAGGGATAAAAACATCCGGAGAGATGCTCCCGTGGCGAGGATTATCCCAGCGTAGCAGCAGTTCAATACCGATACATTGCTGGTTATCTGAATGAATGAGTGGCTGGAAATAAACTTCAAACTCCCTGGAGGCCAGCCCCATTTTTATTTCATGGGAAAAGCTCATCCGTTTTGCGGTCATAAACCAGGCGAAGACCCCTGCCAGTAGACTGATCACAGCGGCCAGCGGCAGATGTGAGGGTAGATTGTCGATTGCCAGAGAGCTGGGAGAAGGGCCGACTGTGGTGATTGAAAAGGGGTAATTTTGAGAAGGAGTATCATGGCGTATCTCATTCCCCAGCATGTCCACATCATTAACCAGACCCTGCGTATACTCAAAGTGCGAGCCGGAGATATTTAAAATGGTTCTGGTTATCCACGAGCCTTCAGCGTGTTGCATAAACGCCGTCAGCATACCCAGATTAATCACCTGAACAATACCATCATTAGGGCTGGCAGAAATCGGATGCCATGAGAGAAGAATAGAAGAGCCTTTATTAATTAAATGATCCACCCCTAACAGGAGTCGCGGCTCAGGGGAAGGCATCTGAGGCTGAAGGTCGCGCACAATAAATTGTGAGGTACCAAAAACACTGGAGCAGTATAAAACCCCATTTTTGACCAGTGAAATAGACCGTATTGTGGGTACCTTCGCAGTAAACTCACGCAGTGTCTGCTGGGCGTTTTCACAAGAAAGGCTGATTAACGGTAGCGTATCCTTGTATAACTGTTCAAAAGGCGCAAGCAGGCTCTCAACGGTCAGTACTGCACGCTGATTAAATTGATCAACGCGTTGCTCATTTAAACGAAGTTCGGAAAAATATTTGGCAGCAAGAGTCAGCAGGCCCACCAGCGCTGCCAGCAAAATGCAGACAATAACGCGCCGGCGTTGGTAGCCAGAGAGAATCCTTTGTGTTGTGTGCATTCCAAACCGCCTTGGTTGGCCTTTCCAAACTCACATGAGTTCTGATCACAGTGTAGTATGTGAAGTCGTCAGCATATGAATATATTACGATAATGTAAAAAAGTGACAGCAGTATGGAGCCTGGAAGGGATATCTGACAATAAGACAAATGAAAAACAAGGCGGTTTGCAAAGCCTGACACCTGGCAGTGTCAGGCAAACAGTAAAGCGGTTATTTAGTGATCAGTCGCATTGCACTTTTATGGCTAATCCGCCCTGGGACGTTTCGCGGTATTTTGCGTTCATGTCTTTACCTGTTTCATACATCGTTTCGATCACTTTATCGAGGGAAACACGTGGTGAACTGGTCCGCCGCATTGCCATACGGGAGGCATTAATTGCCTTAACGGAAGCAATCGCATTGCGTTCAATACACGGAACCTGAACCTGCCCAGCCACAGGGTCACAAGTCAGGCCAAGGTTATGTTCCATACCAATTTCTGCGGCAATACAGACCTGCTCAGGACTGGCCCCAAGGATCTCCGCCAGCCCTGCTGCGGCCATAGAACAAGCAACCCCCACTTCGCCCTGACAACCGACCTCAGCACCTGAAATGGACGCATTCATTTTGTATAAGGCGCCGATCGCACCAGATGCAAGGAAATAGCGAATATAAATTTCAGGGGTAACAGGCTCAATAAAGTGATCGTAGTAGGCCAGCACAGCCGGAACAATGCCACAGGCACCATTGGTTGGCGCTGTAACAACGCGCCCACCCGCGGCATTTTCTTCATTGACGGCAAGTGCGAACATATTCACCCAGTCGACAACATTCATCGGGTCATTAGAGAGCTTGTCTGTGGAAACCAGAATCCGGCGCAATGCCGAAGCCCGGCGAGGAACACGCAAAGGCCCGGGCAGCACACCCTCAGTATTCATCCCTTTATCAATACAGGCACGCATGGTCTGCCAGACATTGGCAAAATACTGTTCTATTTCCGTCTGGCTGCGTAGCGCCAGCTCATTTTGCATCACCAGGCCTGATATGGAATGCCCGGTATCCTGGCAATACTGCAACAGCTCCTGGGCTGACTTAAAGGCATAAGGCACAGCCACTTCACTGGCATCGGCCTTGCCAAAATGCTCCTCATCAACGATAAAACCACCGCCAATGGAGTAATAAGTTTTGCTGTAAATAACTTTTTCATTTTGGTATGCATGGATTTGCATGCCATTTTCGTGCAAAGGTAAATTTCGGCTATGGAAACGAATGCCGTCATCCACGGGGAAGTCAACCTCATGAGTTCCCTTCGCTAAGGGCAAGCGCCCACGGGACTCAACATCACGAATAAAACCCGGGATCGTATCGATATCAACATTGTCGGGACGGTTGCCCGCCAGACCCATGATAATCGCGATATCGGTATGGTGTCCTTTACCGGTTAACGCCAGGGAACCATAAATGTCTACGGCAATTCGCGTGGTACTGGCCAGCAATCCACGTTCGACCAGATCATCGACGAATTGTTTACCGGCTTTCATCGGGCCAACGGTATGAGAACTGGAAGGTCCGATACCGACTTTGAACATGTCGAATATACTAATCACAGTGAAACTCCTCTTGCTGCATCTTTTACCAAAGATGATGCTGTAAAATGGCTATGCGCTAGTTTAAAAAGTTATTGGTAACCCAGGTAAACTATTCACATGAATTAAACTAATGAATTAGCATAAATCACCTAATACCAGTGAAAAATACTGGCATTATAGTGTCAATATGGTTTGGTCCGTATGTTATCGTTCAAGCCGCCGCTGCGCTGGCTTTTGTAACCTGGTAGGGTAAGTATAAACTATTTAGCTAATAAACTATTTATCATGCACGTTATTTAGTGTGTATCTGTATTACCGTTTATCTGTAATGCCAGGGCCCGAATAATACTGGCCGTCATGCCCCAAACAAAGTATTCCTGGTACCAGGAGAGCCAGACACGATGGGGAATGTTATGGCGTTGAATATCAAGGGGATGGTAGCGTGCAGGGGTTAAGGCATCAGCCAGTGGCATCTCAAAAATAGTATCCACTTCATCCTGGCTTGCCTGTAAGGGTAAATCAGGGGCGATAATTCCCACCACAGGGGTAACACGAAACCCCGTCACACTGTCGATACTGGGCAAGCAGCCAATCACCTCCACGGCCTGGGGCGGGATGGCGATTTCTTCAAAACTCTCACGCAGTGCGGTTGCAATGAGCGAATTGTCACTTTGATCCGCAGAACCGCCCGGGAAAGCAACTTCCCCAGGATGTTTGCGTAACGTCAAAGCACGCCGGGTCAGCAGTAGCCCGGGCTGGAGTCGTCTGACGATGGGGACTAAAACGGCGGCTTCGCGCTGATGTTCCCCTACGGGGCGGAAATCGGGTTGTAGCAGCTGAAAGCGGGCAAGGAAATTATTCAGTGCCATCAATTAGTTCTCCAGCAGTGGCAGGATACGATTGACTTTATCAAAGGTTTCCTGATATTCGGCACTCTCATGGCTGTCCGCAACAATTCCCCCGCCAGCGGAACAATAGAGCTGGCCATCCTCAGCAATCAGGGTACGAATAGTAATGCTACTGTCCATACTGCCGCAGAAACTAATATAGACGACCGAACCACACCAGGCATTCCGTTGTTGAGGCTCGAGTTCTTCAATAATTTCCATGGCGCGCACTTTTGGTGCCCCTGTAATTGAGCCGCCAGGAAAGGTTGCGCGGAGTAAATCACAGGCATTAAGGTTGTCAGGCAACAGGGCGGTAATCGTGCTGACCAAATGGTGGACAGCAGGAAACGGTTCGACGACAAAGAGCTCCGGGACTTTAACACTGCCGGGTACGGCGACACGACCAATATCATTACGCAGCAGATCAACGATCATTAAATTTTCGGCCCGGTCTTTAGGGGATGATGCCAGCCTGTTCGCCTGTTCTTTATCCGCCAGTGGATCTGCCAGCCGTGGTAAGGTCCCCTTTATGGGGCGGGTCTGGATCTGTTTGTTTTGCAGATGGACAAAACGTTCAGGTGACAGACTTAAAATAGCACTGTCAGGCAGGCGCAGGAATGCACTGAAGGGTGCCTGGTTTACTTGATTTAGCTTTTCAAAAGCAGACCACTCATCCCCCTGATAGCGGGCACTAAATCGCTGGGCGAGGTTCACTTGGTAGCAGTCGCCGCTGCGCAGGTATTCCTGTATCTTGCCAAATTTAACCCCATATTGCTCACGGCTCATATTTGACTGCCAGGGTGAGGTCAGGCTAAACGGAAGGCGCGCCCTGGAAGAAGGGAGGGTATTCAAAAAAGCCAGTCGTTGCTCAATATCCCCAAAACTGACCAGTGTCAGGCGCTTGAGGTGGTTATCAGCAATCAATGCCCAGTCATAAATACCTATCGCCATATCAGGGGTATTGAGGCTTTTTTCCGCCTGTTCCGGTATGTTTTCAAAATGACGGCCTAAATCATAGCCTAACAGTCCCAGGGCTCCCCCGCAAAAGGGGTACTGTTCTTGGGGCTCTGCACAGAAACCGTAGCTGTCGAGGGTATTTTGCAAAAGCACCAATGGGCAATCATCTGACTCGGTGAGGTGCCCGTCACGGTTAATTTGTGTCAATTTGCCACGGGTGACCAGTGTTGCCCGGGGGTCTGCCACCATGATATCAAAGCGACTATAAGGATGCCGGGAAGAACCGGAATGTAGCATCATTGCCCAGGGATGGTGTGATACCCCTTGAAAGTAGTGCTGTACGGCATCAGTTTGCCAGGGGAGAATATGAAAAGCAGGGGACATGGTAACGTTTATCCAGATGGCATCAATGGGTATGGGTTACAATAAGAGTCAAAAATTTGTCAAAGGAGTTTAACATGATTTCAGGATTACCCGCGCTGAGCCATGAACAGCAGCAGAAGGCTGTCGAGCGTATTCAGGAACTTATCAGCGGAGGAATGAGCAGCGGCGAAGCAATCACTCTGGTTGCCAGCGAAATCCGGGCCACTCATACCGGCGACCATATCGTTGCCCGCTTTGACGATGATGACGAACAAGTGTAATTACCACTTATCCTGATAATTTACAGGGCAGCAATAATTTTTATTTCCACTTTGTACTGTGGGTTCATCAGTGCGGCCTGTACGGTGCAGCGTACAGGGGCATGACCCGCGACGACCCACTCATCCCATGCCCGGTTCATCAGGGTAAAATCCTTCCCATCAGGCAGAAAAATAGTGGCATCCAGAATACGCGTTTTATCGCTGTTCAGGGATGCGAGCAACGTATCAATTTGCGCCAGGGTATTGGCTGTCTGCTCATAAGCATCCGCGTCGAGGTTTTCCGGTACACCGGTGTAATAGACGGTCTGATTATGAATAACCGCGTCAGACCAGCGATCTTCTGGTTTTATTCTGGTAATGGTCATGATTGTTCCTTGGTAGTAAACGCGTTGGGGGACACAGACTGCCATAATCACCTCGCAGGTTCTACTGGGTAACTGGATTAAACTTGCCCGGGCTGACATAATCACTGGCAATAAAACCAGGGGGTAATGTGACAGACGATTTTGCGCAAGATGGCCAGCTGGCGAATGTTATCCCAGGATTTAAGCCTCGAGAAGCCCAACGGCAGATGGCTTTGGCGGTAACCCAGGCCATTGATGAAGGGCGTTCCTTAGTAGTAGAAGCAGGTACTGGAACCGGTAAAACCTATGCTTATCTTGCGCCCGCATTGCGTTCGGGCAAAAAAGTCATCATCTCAACCGGCTCTAAGGCTTTACAAGACCAGCTCTATTCCCGAGATTTACCGACGATAGCGAAAGCTCTCTCTTTTGCGGGCCGTATTGCTCTACTGAAGGGGCGAGCCAACTATCTCTGTCTTGAGCGCCTTGAGCAACAGATGCTAGGGGCGGGCGGGCTCACAGAACAACAGCTCAGTGACCTGGCGCATTTACGGCACTGGGCCAGTGCGACCCAGGAAGGGGATATCAGTAGCTGTACCGCTGTAGCAGAGGACTCGACGGTTTGGCCATTAGTTACCAGCACCAATGACAACTGTCTTGGTCAGGACTGCCCCCTGTATCAGGAATGTTTCGTCGTCAAAGCACGTAAAAAGGCAATGGATGCCGATTTGGTGGTGGTTAATCACCACTTATTTATGGCAGACATGGTGGTTAAAGAGAGCGGTTTCGCGGAGCTTATCCCTGATGTTGATATCACCATCTTCGATGAAGCCCATCAAATTCCTGATATTGCCAGCCAGTATTTCGGGAAATCACTCTCAAGTCGTCAGCTCCTTGATCTGGCAAAAGATATATCGATTGCTTATCGCACTGAAGTGCGTGATGTACAGCAACTGCAGAAGAGTGCGGATAGCCTGGCCATGCGGACACAAGATTTTCGTTTACAGCTCGGTGAGCCGGGATACCGGGGAAATCTGCGCACCGTGTTGCTTGAACCGGGGATTCAGCGCGCCTTGTTATTACTTGATGATGCCCTGGAGCTGTGTCACGACGTTGCGAAGCTGTCATTGGGACGGTCTGCTCTACTGGATGCTGCATTTGAACGTGCGGTCATCTATCGTGAGCGGATAAAACGCCTGAAAGATGTCGGCCAGCCAGGTTACAGCTATTGGTACGAGTGTAATGCACGCCATTTCACTCTGGCATTAACCCCGCTTTCGGTGGCGGATAAATTCAAAGAGGTGATGAGCGAAAAGTCCGCCAGCTGGGTCTTTACCTCCGCCACCCTCTCGGTAAACGATAAGCTGAGTCACTTCACTGAACGTTTGGGTATAGAACAGGCACGAACCTTGCTATTGGCCAGCCCGTTTGACTATGAAAAGCAGGCCCTGTTATGTGTGCCTCGTGGTTTACCCGAGCCCAATCGTCCCCATGGTGCTAAACAATTGGCTAATTTACTTCGCCCATTAATCGAAGCTAATAATGGGCGTTGTTTTATGCTTTGTACGTCTCATGCCATGATGCGCGACTTAGCTGAACAGTTTCGTGCCACTATGACACTGCCTGTATTGCTCCAGGGTGAGACCAGCAAAGGGCAGTTACTGGAACAATTTGTCCGGGCTGGTAATGCATTACTGGTGGCAACCAGTAGCTTCTGGGAAGGCGTGGATGTGCGTGGTGATGCGCTATCGCTGGTGATCATCGACAAACTCCCTTTTACCTCACCAGATGACCCGTTACTGAAAGCCAGGATGGAGGATTGCCAGTTACGGGGAGGCGATCCGTTTACAGATATTCAGTTACCTGATGCTGTTATTCAGCTCAAACAGGGGGTGGGGCGCTTGATTCGTGACGTAGACGACAGTGGGGTGATTGTTATCTGTGACAATCGGCTGGTGATGCGTCCTTATGGCGGCGTTTTCCTCAATAGTTTGCCACCCACACCCCGTACCCGGGATATTAATCGGGCAGTCGACTTCCTTAATGCCCTCCCGGAGCGGTAATTGTCTTCGGTTCGTGGTACGATACGCGCCGTTTTTTGACCTTATCTCTGCCAGAGGCGAGTCAGTCCATGCGAATTTTAGCCATCGATACCGCAACAGAAGCCTGTTCTGTTGCACTGCAAGACCCGACAGCGTTATATGCTGAGTTTGAACTTTGTCCGCGTGAACACACGCAACGAATTTTACCGATGGTGCAAGATATTCTTGCCCGCGCTGCAGTTCCCCTGGCAGACATCGACGTACTGGCTTATGGACGCGGCCCCGGAAGTTTCACTGGCGTTCGTATCGGCATTGGTATTGCCCAGGGGCTTGCGTTAGGGGCGGATCTTCCCATGGTTGGTGTATCAACCCTTGCGACCATGGCCCAGGGTGCCTGGCGTCGTACCGGGGCGACCCGGGTTCTGGCGGCCATTGATGCCCGTATGGGGGAAGTCTATTGGGCGGAGTATGTGCGTGATGCATCGGGTTTCTGGCAGGGTGAAGCCAGTGAAGCCGTATTAAAACCTGAAGCCGTCGCCGAACGTCTGGCTGATTTACACGGGGAATGGGCCACGGTGGGAACCGGCTGGCAGGCCTGGCCTGATATGGCAAAAGACAGTGGGGTAGTGCTGCGTGACGGTGAAACCACACTACCCGAGGCTGAAGACATGCTACCGCTGGCACAACAGGCATTTGCTGCAGGGCATAGCGTCCCGGTGGAACAGGCAGAACCGGTCTATTTGCGTAATGAAGTGACCTGGAAAAAATTGCCCGGCCGTGAGTAACCGCAAAATTACCTGTGTTTCCCTTGTCCCCGCAAGGGGCATTGAACCTTTTATCTGCAACACAACGTATTGAATAAAATATTTTAATTCACAGAAATTGAACGTGGACTATTGTCATCATTCCTGATGAAAAAATGAGTGACAGGTTTCGCAACCGTTGAACCGGTAAAAAATACACTGGCACGCCGGGTTAATATCATGTCAATAAAATGAAACGGCGGGAGCGATGACAATACACAGTACTATCAGAGGTGTACCCTTGAATAAGGTCTGGCTTAACCGCTATCCTGCCGATGTACCGGCAGAGATTAATCCCGATAAATATCAGTCTCTGATTGATATGTTTGAACAAGCCGTCGCACGTTATGCTGACAACCCGGCTTTTGTTAATATGGGCCACACCATCACCTTTCGCACACTGGAAGCACGTAGCCGGGCATTTGCAGCTTATTTGCAACAAGGGCTTGGCCTGAAGAAGGGGGATCGCGTCGCTTTAATGATGCCTAACCTGCTGCAATATCCTGTGGCACTGTTTGGCATATTACGTGCGGGGATGGTAGTGGTAAACGTGAACCCACTCTACACCCCACGTGAACTGGAACACCAGCTGGTGGACAGTGGGGCCAGCGCAATTGTTATCGTCTCAAATTTTGCTCATACCCTGGAAAAGGTGGTCGGCAAAACGCCCGTCAAACATGTGATTTTAACCCGCCTGGGAGATCAGCTTTCCACCGCGAAAGGAACACTGGTCAATCTGGTGGTGAAGTATATTAAGCGCATGGTACCCAAGTATCATCTCCCCGATGCCATTTCATTCCGTCAGGCCATTCAGTGCGGCGAGCGTTTACAGTATGTTAAGCCTGAGATGGTTAATGCGGATCTTGCCTTTTTGCAGTACACCGGTGGTACCACCGGCGTTGCTAAAGGAGCAATGCTGACGCATCGTAATATGCTGGCTAACCTCGAGCAGGTGAATGCCGCATATGGCCCATTGCTTGAAGAAGGGAAAGAGCTGGTGGTGACACCGTTACCGCTCTATCACATTTTTGCCCTGACGATGAACTGCCTGTTCTTTATTGAACTGGGGGGATGCAGTTTACTGATAACTAACCCGCGCGATATTCCTGGTTTTGTCAAAGAATTGGGGCGCCATAAATTTACCGCTATGACGGGGGTAAATACCTTGTTTAATGCGTTATTAAATAATAAGGCATTTCAGCAGCTGGATTTTTCAACACTGCATTTATCCGCCGGTGGAGGCATGCAAGTCCAGCGTGTGGTTGCCGAACGCTGGGAGCAGCTCACAGGGCGTTTTTTGCTGGAAGGTTATGGTCTGACGGAGTGCGCCCCACTGGTTAGCGCTAATCCCCATAATATGACTTATCACAGTGGCTCAATTGGTTTGCCTGTGCCTTCTACTGAAGTGAAACTGATTGATGATAATGGTCAGGAGGTTCCCCCAGGTGAACCCGGTGAGCTTTGTGTGAAAGGCCCGCAAGTGATGGCTGGCTACTGGCAACAGCCTGACGCGACAGCAGAAGTGCTCAAAGACGGGTGGCTACGAACCGGCGATATTGTGGACATTGATAATGACGGCTTTATGCGTATTGTCGATCGTAAAAAAGATATGATCCTGGTCTCGGGCTTTAACGTCTATCCTAATGAAATTGAAGAAGTCGTCATGCAGCACCAGGGGGTGCTGGAAGTGGCTGCCGTGGGGGTTCCTGCGGGTGTTACTGGTGAAACTGTCAAAATTTTTGTGGTTAAAAAATCACCTGAACTGAGCGAGCAGGAATTGATTCTCTATTGTCGTAAGCACTTAACAGCCTATAAAGTGCCAAAACTGGTTGAGTTTCGTTCTGAATTGCCTAAATCCAGTGTCGGGAAAATACTACGACGAGAGCTACGAGACGAGACAGGTGGGACGGGGAGCGCGACCCTCTGAGGGTACAACCAGCCTTCGGCGTGCTAATAATTGAAGCATCAATCTAAGAGAATAGAATTTGAATTACCAGATGATTACTACCAATGCAGGACTGGTGGCTGTGTGTGAAATGGCCGGACATCATTCTGCATTAGCGCTGGATACTGAGTTTGTTCGTACCCGTACCTATTATCCACAACTGGGGCTAATACAGCTGTATGACGGTGAAACGGTCTCTTTAATTGATCCACTGGCCATCACAGACTGGTCACCTTTCAAAGCTCTGCTGCAGAATACTCGCATCAAAAAGTTCCTTCATGCGGGGAGTGAAGATCTTGAGGTTTTTCTCAATACCTTCCAGATGATGCCCAACCCATTCATTGATACCCAGATCCTGGCATCTTTCACTGGCAAGGCGCTCTCTTGTGGTTTTGCCACGCTGGTGGAGTCTTTTACGGGGATAGCGCTGGATAAAAGTGAATCACGAACAGACTGGCTGGCACGTCCCTTATCTGAACGCCAGTGTGAGTATGCCGCGGCCGATGTTTTCTATTTGCTTCCCATTGCCCAGCAGCTGATGGCTGAAGTCGAGGCTGCTGGCTGGCTGGATGCGGCCCTGGATGAGTGTCATCTGATGCAAGCCCGCCGCCAGGACATACTGGCACCGGAAGAGGCCTGGCGTGAAATTGGGCAGGCCTGGCAGTTACGCCCACGTCAGCTGGGCTGCCTGAAAAAATTAGCCGCCTGGCGGTTGCGTAGTGCCCGTGAACGAGATATGGCCGTTAATTTTGTTGTGCGGGAAGAGCATCTGTGGCAAGTGGCTCGGTACATGCCTGGTTCTTTAGGTGAGCTGGATGCTTTGGGCCTCAGTGGGAGTGAGATTCGCTTTCATGGTAAGACCCTGATTGCTTTGGTGGCAGAGGCCGAAGCATTATCTGAGAGTGAGCTACCCGCCCCCTTAGTGAATTTGGTCGATATGCCTGGCTATCGGGGGTTATTTAAAGGAATTAAAGCAGCGGTGCAGGGTATAAGTGAGAGCAGCGGACTCAGTGTTGAGCTCCTGGCATCACGTCGCCAGATAAACCAGTTACTGAATTGGCACTGGAAATTAAAAACATCATCCCAGCCGGAGCTTATCAATGGCTGGCGGGGTAAACTGATGGCAGAAACATTGAATCAGCTGCTGGCAGACCACTAAGCAGTGGCGGGCAGATAATATCTGCCTGCCACTGACCTGAGCCCTGGTGTGACGCTACTCGCGAACACCAGGCACTGATGCATTCAGGCTGATTTAACGGCCTCGTCGGTTTCAGGCAAGGTGACGTTAAGTTCCAGTACCGAAATATCATCCCCTTTTTGCTCCAGCGCCACTGTGACCATTTCAGGATCTATCTGTACATATTTACAGATAACCTCGAGAATATCACGTTTCAGCTGGGGTAAATAATGGGGCTCACTATCACCACGACGGCGTTCTGCGACAATAATTTGCAAACGTTCTTTGGCAATATTGGCAGTACTCTTTTTTCGCGACAGGAAAAAGTCTAACAGTGCCATAACTTATCCTCCGAAAAGACGTTTGAGGAATCCTTTCTTCTCTTCTTCAATGAAGCGGAAAGGGCGAGTTTCTCCAAGCAAGCGTTCAACCATGTCTGTGTAGGCTTTTCCGGCATCAGACTCGACATCAAGAATAACCGGCTCACCCTGGTTAGACGCCCGTAAAACAGACTGATCTTCGGGGATCACGCCAACCAGAGGGATACGTAAGATTTCCAGCACATCTTCCATACTGAGCATATCCCCTTTATTGACACGCCCAGGGTTATAACGTGTGAGCAACAGGTGTTCCTTGATAGGGCTTTCGCCTTTTTCAGAGCGCTGAGATTTAGAAGAGAGAATACCCAGGATGCGGTCAGAGTCACGAACGGAAGATACTTCAGGGTTCGTGGTAATAATCGCTTCGTCAGCGAAATAGAGTGCCATAAGGGCACCTGTTTCAATACCTGCCGGTGAGTCACAGATGATGAATTCAAAATCCATCTCTTTAAGATCGTCAAGTACCTTCCCAACCCCTTCCCGGGTCAGGGCGTCTTTATCACGGGTCTGTGATGCCGGTAAAATGTATAGATTTTCAGTACGCTTGTCACGGATAAGTGCTTGATTTAAAGTAGCATCACCTTGGATAACATTGACAAAGTCATATACTACACGGCGTTCGCAACCCATAATTAAATCCAGGTTACGTAAACCAATATCAAAGTCGATAACGACGGTTTTACTTCCCTTTTGGGCCAATCCTGTAGCGATGGCTGCGCTGGACGTGGTCTTCCCTACGCCTCCTTTACCCGATGTAACTACTATAATGCGTGCCATGAGGAGTTCCTTGCTATAAAGGGCTTAAAATAAAGGTTGAAAAAAAAGCGCACCATTAATCAAATTAAGACGGACCGCTTTTCCATAATAGTCTGCCGGGATTTCATCACTCAGCCGATACTCCCCCGCGACAGAAACCAGTTCTGCATACAGATGAGTGCAAAATATATGAGTATCAGTATTACCCTGTGCACCAGCAAGGGCACGACCCCGCATCATACCGTATATATGAATATTACCATCTGCAATTAATTCTGCACCTGCGCTAACATGGCTTGCCACAATCAGATCACTATTTTGCGCGTAAATACGTTGCCCGGAACGAACCGGCGTATCAATAAAGCGCGCTTTAGCATAGGGGGGCACAGCCGGGGCAGGTTCAGGTATTGGGTCAGGTGTAATAACGTGAGATTCACGCGCGACTTTCTCTTTACCCTCATTAAGCAGGGGTAATCCCGCACGCTGAATCTCTTCTTTTAAGGATGCATCTTTACAGCCGCTGATCCCAACCACATGCAGTCCGGTCGCGAGCACCGCCTGTTGAATTTGTTGCCAATTAACAGCACCTTCCAGGCTCGCGACATTTAATACCACAGGGGCATGCTTTAAGAATGCAGGAGCCTGAGCTATTTTTTCTTCCAGGGCCTGTTGAATCACCGCTGGCCGGGAGTCGTGTATATGGACGACTGAAAGTGTGAAACTGCTCCCTTTTAACTCTATTGGCGTATTTGACATCCTGACCTTACTCAATTCAGTTTCAATCCCCACCATGGTGGGACGATATTCCGAACTACGTAAGGCATGTTATAGTCCCGGGTATATTCAGGCAAGCCAAAGACTGGCTAAAATAGAGTAAAAAACATGTATTGTGTGATCTATCGAAGTTCTAAACGTGACCAGACCTACCTCTACGTAGAGAAAAAGGACGATTTCTCTCGTGTTCCCGAAGAGTTAATGAAAGGTTTTGGCACACCTGTGCTGGCAATGATGCTACCGCTCGATGGCAGCAAAACACTGGCGCATGCTGACCTGAATAAAGTTAAGCAAGCACTGGAACAAGAGGGATATTATTTACAGATCCCTCCGCCTCCTGAGAGTCTGCTCACCATGCATCTGGAAAATACCAGCAAAAAATAGAAGAGTCAGGCCACCGATGCCCATTACGTTTTAGCGATACGGGCATCAGGCGGATTATTTTTGTTCTGTTTTTTCTGAGTTATTGTGTGTGAAGTTAAACAGTGTTCCCATTATCTGTCAGGCGAAAGGGGAACCGGGGCGGTGACTCGACCGGGTGACGGTGCGAATCGGGTTGTGATATGGATTGCGGGAATTTCTTGTTACACCTGATTTCGCGCAATCACCATTAAGGCTAACGACATTAAGGCGGAGAAAACATTATGTATCAACATCGCAACTGGCAAGGTGAGGTGCTGGATTTTCCAGTCAATAAAGTCATTTGTGTTGGCAGCAATTACGCCAATCATATTAAAGAGATGGGGAGCCATACCCCACAAGAGCCAGTGCTGTTTATCAAACCAGAAACCGCGTTGTGTGATATCCGCCAGTCGCTGGTTCTTCCTGAAGGCCTGGGTGAGATACACCATGAAGTCGAACTGGCCGTATTGATCGGTTCAACCTTGAAACAGGCTAATGAAGTACAAGTACAGGACGCTATTGCCGGATATGGGATTGCGCTGGACCTGACATTACGCACCTTGCAGGCAAGTCTTAAGAAAGCGGGGCAACCATGGGAAAAATCAAAAGCTTTTGATAACTCAGCCCCTGTTTCGGGTTTTATTTCTGCAAAAGGGTTCCCTCATGATCCACAGAATATCACGCTGGGACTGAAAATTAATGGAGAGGTGCGCCAGTTGGGTTCAACAGCCGATATGCTGCATAAAATTGTGCCATTGATTGCTTATATGAGTCGATTTTTTACCTTGCGTCCTGGGGATATCATTCTTACGGGAACACCAGAGGGCGTCGGCCCTTTGGCTAAAAATGATCAACTGGAACTTCTTTTTGCTGATAACAGCCTGACCACCCGCGTTCTGTGATCCTATTGCCGCCAACCGGCGGCAATACTTGCATCCTTAAGGTATACTGTTTATAAGGTGCATCTTTAAATATTATCATGCAGGAACTGTTATGACCGTTGTCCCCTTCTGGCAAAGTAAGACCCTTGATGAAATGAGTGATGCCGAATGGGAATCGCTGTGTGATGGCTGCGGGCAATGCTGTCTCAACAAACTTATGGACGAAGACACGGATGAAATTTACTTCACCAATGTCGCCTGTAAACAGCTCAATATAAAAACTTGCCAGTGTAAAAACTACGCCCGGCGTTTTGAGTATGAACCGGACTGTATCAAACTGACCCGGGACAATTTACCCACTTTTGAGTGGCTGCCCCAAAGTTGTGCCTATCGTCTACTGGCGGAAGGCAAGCCGCTCCCCGCATGGCACCCACTTCTTACAGGATCTAAATCTGCGATGCACCGTGAGCGTATTTCGGTACGTCATATTGCGGTAAAAGAGTCTGAGGTGGTTGACTGGCAAGATCACATTTTAAATAAGCCAGAGTGGGCGGAGTAATTATCTGATTTATCAATGATATTAGCGAATCAGTTACGCTGTTTTTGATAAAGCGCAGGGGCCACTTGTAAGACGAGAGCAGGCATTTTACACCTCATTTGCCTGCCCGTTATGCGCCAGGGTTATGCTTTTCTGCTTAAGTTGATACGGTGCTTAATGACCAGGTAGACGAGGGCGATGAAAGTAATTAAAGCCAATCCATTGGTGACATAAAGAAAGACGACAGCATCAGCAATTTTTTCATTCGCCACCATCCAGCTGGCTATGGATAATCCGCAAGCGATACCGAAGATCCATGTGATAACCCAAATCAATATTTTCATTTTTAATCCATAAGCATTCGTCATTCGGAAAGTATGAGTACTCTAAGTCTATTTCCATACGCTGTCGAGCTTGTCTGCTTTCTGCCCCGGATAAATTCAGCCCATGTTGCCGGGTGGCAAACTTGATTATTTTACTGCCACCACCGTTTGATTATGATAACGCACCTTCCGATACCTTAAGACTGTCTGAGGGTTTAACGTTCAGATACGGTAATAATGTGCCGTGCAACATGGAGGGTATTAAGGTAATTAATTTTCGGGCAGGAGAATGGGTATTTATTTCTTGCCAGATAATCTAATGGAATAAACATCAAAAGAGGGCTGATATTTTTTCACTGTCAGGAAGAAGCTTGCTTGCAGCATCAGTAAAAATCGGTAATTCTTAGAGGGGCATCACCACATCAGGGTGATAGTGCTAATTATAACGTAAGGAAAGCAGAATGAAATTGAAGAAATTTTTTATGATGATCTTCGTTGTCATGTCGTTGGGACTGACGTTAACCGCTTGCGCACCAACCCCAACAGCTGAAGGGACTGGTGGTTATTTTGATGACTCTGTTATCACCACTAAAGTAAAAGCTGCACTGATCGGTGAGAAAAACATTAAATCAACTCAAATCTCTGTTGAAACGTTTAAAGGCCGCGTACAACTCAGTGGATTTGTTTCCAGTGAACAAGAAGCAGCGTTAGCGGTTAAAACGGCACAAACCGTTCCTGGTGTCAGATTAGTTATTAACTCTCTACGCTTGCGATAAACAGGCGTCATGGAAGGTGGCACTTAAGGTCCTCATTTTATAAAACGCATTGTGCCTTTGCCGGTGGTTTTATTATTCAGGCAAGCCTCTGGTCTCCCGTAAGGGAGTGAACTCAAATGATAAAAAAATGGCTCACCCCAGGGTGAGCCATTTTATTTTTGTTTATCAGGGACTACTTGCTGAACAGCCCGCGTTTTTTAGGTTTAAACAGCTGGGCTATCAATACCAGCACCGCAACCAACAGATAAGCTGCGAAAATACCCACTAACCACTGGGGCATTTCAAGTGATAAGAATGACCATTGCAGCTCTGCACAGTCACCGCTCGCCACAAAGACTTGTGGCAGCCATTGATCAAGAGGTAACCATTGGGGAAAGTGTGGTGCAAAATCACAGGTAGCAAAAGGGGAAGGGTGTAGCTGTATCATGGTATGTGCCCAGGCCAGTTGCAGCCCCTTGGCGGCACTGAATAACCACAGTGCAATGGCTGCATAGCGCAGTGGTGATTTCGGCGCGATGGCTCCCAATAACCCGGCCCCCATTACACCGAATAATGCACAACGCTCATAGATGCACATCACGCAAGGGTGGAGCCCCATGACGTGCTGAAACCAAAGAGCGACTAATTCTAAAGCGAATGCGGTAAACGCCATTAACAGCCATGCTCCGCGTCCACGTGAGCACTGGTTTAAGTATTGCAACATAATCAAGGTCCCTGCAACATGCCAAGAGTCGGCAGTGTAAACGAAAAAGTTTTTTGTGCCAGTAGGCCGCTGAAAATAACCCACTTAACGAAAACGCTGGTCACCTTAAAAACCTTCAACACTGAGGCCTTCAAGGGGCAGATGTTTTTATGACAACAGAATTACCAAGTTATTCAATAAAAATCAATATATTATGCCTTTTCCGGTAAAGAAATACTCCGAAAGCAAGGCGTGCTGATACTGTTAATGGAATCTATTTTTTAGCTATAATGTGCTTACGATCGTGTTATAGCGATAGACACTGCATTTATTTACGCTTGTCTATTGTCGGGAGCATAAAATAATTCCGAATAATACCGCTTTTACATACGATTACTTTTGATAAATTTATAACCATAGCGAGCCTGTTATCACCAGCGACTGAATGACAGGCCGTGATATAGCGCACCCGACCTCAATAATGTTATTGTAAAATGCGCTATAAAGGTTATTTCTATTGTATCGTTTTGTTAAAAATCATCCTGAAGCCTTGTCGTGTGAGTCTGTTTTACCGGGCGATAAGATGGTCTGTGTCGATTGGATACTAAAATTCAATATAGAATTTAAATATGGGCGCTATCTGGCGTTCATGGTGTCTGGTATGATGAGTTTAATTAGCAAAACCTGAGTAATGGACAATTTTACCATGGTCATCAAGGCACAAAGCCCAGCGGGTTTCGCTGAAGAGTATATTATCGAAAGTATTTGGAATAATCGCTTCCCGCCCGGGTCGATTCTTCCTGCAGAACGTGAATTATCGGAACTGATTGGCGTTACCCGAACCACGCTGCGTGAAGTGTTACAACGCCTTGCCCGGGATGGCTGGTTAACTATTCAGCATGGTAAACCTACTCGTGTGAATAATTTTTGGGAAACGTCCGGGCTTAATATTCTGGAAACTATCGCGCGCCTTGACCACGATAGCATGCCACAACTTATCGATAATCTTTTATCGGTGCGCACGAATATTTCGACTATTTTTATTCGCACCGCTATTCGTTTACATCCTGATAACGTGCGAGAAGTATTATCTCAAACTGCCGGGGTTGATGACCACGCCGATGCGTTTGCTGAACTCGATTATAATATCTTTCGCGGATTGGCGTTTGCTTCCGGTAATCCGGTTTATGGCTTGATCATTAATGGGATGAAAGGGTTGTACACCCGTATTGGTCGTCATTATTTTTCAAACCCGGCGGCTCGCCGGCTGGCCCTGGATTTTTACCGCCAGCTTGACGCGCTGTGCGAGCAGCATCGCTATGACAACGTCTTCGATGTGGTCAGAAATTATGGTCGAGAAAGTGGGGAAATCTGGCACGGCATGCAGAAGAACCTGCCTGGTGATTTAAAAATGCAAGGGCGTTAGCCCCCGGATTAGACAATACGCAAGGGGACTGACAACCTTGTTTGTTTGCGATAAAGGGGCGCCTGGCCCCTTTATCGCAATCTGAGCCTGATATCAGCCCTGAGCGGGGCCCGGGCAACGATCCAGCAGCACGATGCTCCCATCTTCATTTTGTTGTTCCAGCACGACGCCAAATCCCCATAAACGATGAACGTGTTTCAAAACTTCTTTGTACCCTATGTCCAGAGGGATTCGATTATGTGGAACATACCGCAAGGTTAATGATCGATCACCGCGTAAATTCACATTCCATACCTGGATGTTGGGCTCCAGATGACTGAGGTTATATTGTGCCGCAAGCTGATGACGAATGTGGCGGTAGCCTTCCTCGTTATGGATAGCGGAGATTTCCAGATAAGGCTTTTGATCATCATCCAGTACGGTAAATAGCCGGAAATCACGCATGAGTTTCGGCGAGAGGAACTGGCTGATAAAGCTCTCATCTTTAAAGTCACGCATGGCAAAATGCAATGTTTCCAGCCAGTCCTTTCCGGCAATATCCGGGAACCAGTACTTGTCTTCCTCGGTTGGCGACAGACAGATCCGTTTAATATCCTGAAACATAGCGAAACCCAGCGCATAGGGGTTAATCCCGCTATACCACTGACTATTATAGGGGGGCTGGAACACGACATTCGTATGGCTATGGAGAAACTCCATCATAAAGCGTTCACTGACTTTCCCTTCATCGTAGAGATGATTAAGCAGGGTATAATGCCAAAAAGTTGCCCAGCCTTCGTTCATGACCTGGGTCTGTTTTTGTGGATAAAAATACTGGCTGGATTTACGTACAATACGCATGATTTCCCGCTGCCAGGGTTCAAGCAGTGGTGCATTTTTTTCCATAAAATAGAGCAGGTTTTCCTGAGGCTCAGTGGGAAAACGCTGTTCAGTGGCGGCCGGTGTCTCTTCTTCACGCCGTGGCAACGTGCGCCACAGGGTGTTTACCTGGCTCTGGAGATAGGCTTCGCGGCTTTCCTGGCGGGCCTTTTCTTGTTCAAGCGAAATTTTTTGCGGGCGTTTATAGCGGTCCACACCGTAGTTCATCAGGGCATGGCTTGAGTCCAGCAGTTGTTCTACTTCATCAACCCCATAGCGTTCTTCACATTGACGGATATAATTTCTGGCAAAAATAAGATAGTCAACAATGGATCCGGCATCCGTCCAGCTACGAAACAAGTAATTATTTTTAAAAAATGAGTTGTGACCATAACTGGCATGAGCCATCACCAGGGCTTGCATCGTCAGGGTGTTTTCTTCCATTAAATAGGCGATACACGGATTGGAGTTAATGACTATTTCATAGGCCAGGCCTTGCTGCCCTTGTTTGTAGCGCTGTTCTGTTTCAATAAATTTTTTCCCAAATGACCAGTGGGAATAATTAATTGGCATCCCTATGCTGGAATAGGCATCCATCATCTGCTCGGCGGTAATCACCTCAATCTGATGGGGATACGTATCAAGCTGATATAGCTTCGCCACACGATCTATCTCAGCGAGATACTGTTCGAGTAGCTCAAATGTCCAGTCAGGGCCGTCATCCAGACGTCCCAGGTCTTTCGCATCAGAATCAGTTACAGTCACCATCAGCGCCCCTCCCGATCATCTACTCTTTGATTAGAAAGTATCAGTTTAATGCCCGGACAATCAATATGAAGATGGATTAGTACCCTTTGTTTCGTCTTCACGATTAACTTACGACAGAAACCATTTTTATTCATTTTTTCAGAATAAAAAACTACGATGAATATCTTCCATCGCAGGAGATGCTAACCTCCAGAGCCCAGTTACCATGATGATAATAGTGAATTTGTTCACCATGAGAGCCATAGATATTGAATAAGATTTTCATCTGGGTTATCAATTTGTAATTAGAGTATTATTCTTTAACAAACAACAGGGGGTAAGATGAAAATTGTCGTACTGGGTAGTGGTGTTATTGGGGTAACCAGTGCCTGGTATTTAAACCAGGCAGGGCATGATGTCACGGTTATAGACCGGGCGGCTGGGCCTGCGCTGGAAACCAGTGCGGCAAATGCGGGGCAGATTTCACCTGGCTATGCGGCCCCTTGGGCAGCACCAGGGGTACCTTTAAAAGCCATTAAATGGATGTTTCAGCGTCATGCCCCTTTGGCGATGCACCTGGATGGAACCCCCTTTCAGCTGAAGTGGGTCTGGCAGATGTTGCGTAATTGTGACGAAAAACATTATAAAGAAAATAAAAGCCGCATGGTGCGCCTGGCGGAATATAGCCGTGATTGCCTGAAAACCCTGCGTCAGACTACAGGCATTCAGTACGAAGGCCGTCAGGGGGGGACACTGCAACTGTTCCGCACTGCCCAGCAGTTTGATAATGCCGCCAAAGATATCGCCGTCCTCAAAGACGCGGGGGTGCCCTACGAACTGCTGGCATCTCATGAGTTGGAAGGGGTTGAACCCGCCCTTGCGGACGTTGCTCAGAAGCTGACAGGGGGGCTACGCTTACCCAATGACGAGACTGGCGACTGTCAGCTATTTACCCAAAATCTGGCGAAAATGGCTGCCGCTGCCGGGGTAAAGTTCCGCTTTAATTGCTCGATTGATCGTCTACTGTATGAAAATCAAAAAATCTATGGCGTAAAGTGTGGCGATGAAATCATCAAAGCCGACGCCTATGTTGTTGCTTTAGCTGCTTATTCCACTGGGCTATTGAAAGATATTGTCAATATCCCGGTCTACCCACTTAAGGGTTACTCCTTAACGTTGCCAATCATTAATGCTGCAGCCTCCCCGGTGTCTACCGTTCTTGACGAGACTTATAAAGTTGCAATTACCCGTTTTGATGATCGCATCCGTGTCGGGGGCATGGCTGAGATCGTCGGTTTTAATCAAGAGTTACTGGAAGCCCGGCGCAAGACCCTGGAAATGGTAGTGAGCGATCTCTATCCCAGGGGCGGGGCGGTTGAACAGGCGACGTTCTGGAGTGGGTTACGTCCAATGACCCCCGATGGCACCCCTATTGTCGGGGCAACGCCGTTCAGTAATCTCTGGATCAATACCGGTCACGGAACGCTTGGCTGGACCATGTCCTGTGGTTCTGCCCAATTGTTAAGTGATTTAATCAGTGGCACAGAACCCGCCATCGCTTTTGATGATTTAGCGGTAGAACGCTATGCGCCGGGCTTCACTCCGGGTCACTTTACTTCCTTGTCATAATTCAGTTTTTAAGGAGCTGGCATGTCTCGTCCTCTTGTTGCCCACCTTGACTTGGGGGCGTTACGCAATAATCTGGAAGTGGCTCGACGCGCGGCACCACAGTCCCGGATTTGGTCTGTGGTGAAGGCAAATGCTTATGGGCATGGCCTGGAAAGAGTCTGGTCAGCCCTGAAGCAGACCGATGGTTTTGCCATGCTGAACCTTGAAGAGGCAATACTGCTGCGGGAGCGTGGCTGGAAAGGCCCGATTTTAATGCTGGAAGGTTTTTTCCACCATGATGAACTGAGCATATATGATCAGTATCGTCTGACAACGGCGGTTCACAGCAATTGGCAACTTAAGGCGCTGGACGATGCGAAACTGTCGGCTCCGGTTGATGTTTACCTGAAGGTTAACAGCGGCATGAACCGTCTGGGATTCACGCCGGATAGTGTGGGAACCGTCTGGAAAAAGCTTCAGGAAAGTCCCCATGTTGGTCAGGTCACCTTAATGGCACACTTTGCCGATGCAGAATCACCAGAAGGTATCATTGAACCACTGGCCCGTATCCACCAGGCGGCTGCAGGACTCGGTTGCCCTCGTTCCCTTGCTAATTCGGCAGCGACGCTATGGCACCCGGAGACGCATTATAACTGGGTGCGCCCTGGGATCATTCTCTACGGAGCCTCACCCAGTGGACAGTGGCAGGATGTGGCCACGACTGGCATCCAGCCAGTGATGAGTCTTGAGAGCGAAATCATTGGCATACAGCAATTACAGGCCGGCGACAGAGTCGGTTATGGGGGGCGCTTTAAGGCAACCGATGCGCTGCGGATTGGCATTGTTGCAGGGGGGTATGCTGATGGCTACCCGCGCCATGCCCCTGATGGCACACCCGTGTGGGTGGATGGCATCCATACCCGCACCGTGGGCAAGATATCCATGGATATGCTGGCGGTTGATTTGACCCCTTGCCCGCATGCGGGTATCGGCAGTCGCGTCGAATTATGGGGCAAAAATATTAAAATTGATGATGTAGCCAGTGCAGCAGGCACGGTGGGCTATGAACTTATGTGCGCCCTTGCACCGCGAGTACCCGTCATCGCCGGTTAATGTAACGGGGCAGCGACTGAGCTGCCCCGGGACGCTTATTCTTCAGACTCCACCATCCGCAGTCCTATTTTCCGTACCTGGTTATCTTCTTTTTCCGCGACCGTCCAAATCAGTCCTGCAAAGGTAATCTGGTCTCCGACGACCGGTGCTGCCCCCAGCATTAACTGAATAAAATCTGCTAATGATTGCTCACGATTAATGTCGTCAGACAGTTCCAGGCCGTAAAGCGTCGCGATGTCGTCCAGGGGGGCATTGCCCTCAAGAATGAAGTCACCAAAGAAGCGCTGTTCAAGTTCCACGGTAGGGGGCTGACTAAACAATTTCCCCAGTACCACTAAATCCTGCTCACGAGCAATGATACAGAGAATATCCCCCTCCTGCAGTCTCGTGCGGCCTGTGGGGCGTAACAGCCTGTCATCGCGAAATACAGCCGTTACCAGGGTTTCTGGTGGGATAGGGAGGTCGCATAATGCAGTCCCAATACACCACTTGTCAGCACTGAGTTGATAGACAAACTGTTCCCAGGGGCTTTCAGGGTGAATATCCAGCCCCACGCGTGAGAGTGGCAGCCCGACTGGGGGCACAATGACTTTGGCTTTTTGAGCTGCCCAGCCCAGGGATGTCCCCTGTAACAGCAACGAAACCAGGACCACAAAAAAGGCAATATTGAAAAACAGGCGGGCGTTATCCAGCCCGGCCATCATGGGGAAGACTGCCAGAATAATGGGTAAGGCTCCCCGTAGCCCAACCCAGCTGATAAAGGTACGCTCACGAAAGGTAAAACCACGGAAGGGTAATAAGCCAGTAAAAATGGCTAACGGCCGGGCGACGAGTATCATCCAGGCTGAGAGCAGTAATGCCGGGATCATTATCGGCAAAAGATCCGACGGGTTGACCAACAGGCCCAGAACCAGGAACATTCCGATTTGCGCCATCCAGGCAAGCCCGTCAAGGGTTTGTAAGATACCAAAACGGCTACGAATAGGGTTATTTCCCAGTACCACGCCACACAGATAAACGGCAAGAATTCCGCTCCCTTCCAGGGCGGTTGTCACGGCGAACACCATAATTCCGCCACTGAGGGCCAGCATGGGGTAAAGCCCTTGGGGCAGGGTGATGCGATTGATCATCTGCAGCAGCAAATATCCCCCACCCAACCCTAACAAAATCCCCAGCCCAAACTGCTGAACAATATGGACCACAAACATCCAGTCCAGACCAATGTGGTGGGCCTGAATCATCTCAATCAGGGTGATTGTCAGAAAGACCGCCATGGGGTCATTGCTTCCTGACTCTATCTCCAGCGTGGCACTAACGCGTTCATTAAGTCCTTTATCACCTAACAGAGAGAACACGGCTGCAGCATCGGTTGAGCCGACAATGGCACCAATCAGCAAACCTTCAAGCCAGTGCAGATGAAACAACCAGGCCGCGGCGATGCCCGTCAGCCCGGACGTCACGAGCACGCCGACGGTCGCCAATGATAATGCCGGACCTAAAGCCACTCGGAATGAGCTGGCTTTAGTACGGATCCCCCCATCGAGCAAGATAACGGCCAGGGCGAGGTTACTGACCAGATAAGCCTGAGGGTAGTTGTCGAAAGGGATCCCCCCAAGACCATCCACGCCAGCCAGCATGCCAATCACTAAAAAAATGACCAGAATAGGGATGCCAAGACGCGAGGAAAAAGAACTCAATAAGATGCTACAGGTAACCAGAACGGAACCTAAAATAAACAGACTGATGATTGTTCCTGCATCCAAGATTGCCATTCTCCCGTAATCGGCGGTTTATAATAGTAAAATAGTAGCATCAACCCGAAAAAATCAGGTGTCAAAAAGGGCCTTAACTGTTTACAGAATAACGTAAAACAGGGTGACCACTGAGCGTCAGGCTGGCGGCCTGGCCGTCATGGGCTAATTCCCCGAAAGCACCCAGGGGTAAGGTCACTGTTTTGGGCTCATGCCCGAAGGGCAAACCATGCAGCACCGGGATATTAAGACGTTGTTGTAATAACCGGGACAGGGCACTGAAGTCATAACCGGCATCATAATCAGTATGGGTAACACCATTAAAACTGCCAAGGATAATGGCTTTCTGGCGGGCGAGAATACCCGCATGATAAAGCTGTAACAGCATCCTTTCTACCCGGAAGGGGTGCTCGTTAATGTCTTCCACAACAAGAATACCTCCGCTTATCACTGGCAACCAGGGGGATCCTGTCAATGAACTCAGCATGGTCAAATTACCACCCCACAGGGTGCCACTCACATGACATGCCGGGGTATGGCATTCCCAGTTAACCGTATAGCGTGGCTGGCTGATGGCCTGCCAGAAATGCTGCCAGGTATAGTCATCCCGATCATCGGCACCAAAATTTCCTGCCAGCATTGGGCCACTAAAAGTAATGGCGCCACACTGTGCCAGCAGGGCCAGCTGAATAGCGGTGAAATCGCTGTGTCCGCAGATAACAGGCATTCGCTGACGAAAGGCGGCACTCAATCGGGAATAGTCTATACCTTCCAGTAATCGACTGGCGCCATAACCCCCGCGTACTGCCAGTACTAAATCGATATCCGATGGCAGTGCCGCCAGGGCGTTCAGTTCGGCAAGTCGCTCTTCATCCGTACCAGCAAAACGCTGAAAACGGCGAGCCACAATATGCGGATTACTCACCCGGTGCCCCGCATCCTGCAGACGCTGAATGCCACGCGCCGCTGCAGTTTGATTAAGACAATAACCGGATGGGGCAATTAACTGAATAACAGACATTAACGTTCCTTGCTGAAAACGGATTGATTATCATGCCGGGATTAACGGAACTTGTCATTGATGATATAACCCCATCATAGTTTAATTCCCTGTGGGACGGCGTACTGGTCCCCATAACAAGTTACATGGTTCAGGGCATCGGCCCGTAATAAAGGATACGAGACGTGAAATTAACGGGATTACTTGTTCTGATTCTGATTCTGGCTGGGTGTTCCAGCAAGCCAACCCAACAGGCAGAATGGAACCCAACGGTGCCTGTGCAAGGGGCCCTGACCTGGATGCCGATATCTGAACAGACCGGGCAGGAGTGGGGAGTAAGCACAAAGGTGATTACTGCCATTATTGCGGTTGAAACGGGGGGTAACCCAGCCCTGGTCAGCACATCCAATGCGGTTGGCCTGATGCAGATTAAGGGCTCCACCGCAGGCAAGGATGTTTACCGCCACATGGGGTTAAAAGGCCAGCCTACAGATGCTGAGTTAAAAGACCCGGCACGTAATATTACGATTGGAACCGCCTATTTAAGTGTGCTGGAAAACGGCATTCTGAAAGGGATCAATGACCCGGAAGTGATGGAATATGCTCTGGTCGTCTCTTATGCCAACGGCGCAGGGGCAATGCTGAGAACGTTCGATAATGACAGACCCACGGCTATCAAGAAAATCAATCGGATGAATGCGCAACAGTTTATGCAGCATATCGCGAAAAATCATCCTGCTCCCCAAGCCGCGCGTTACCTATATAAAATAACGCGCGCCATGGAAGTGCTATGACTCTCTGACACGATTGGCTTTTTCTCTGGCTGTTCGTTCAAGGGAGAAGATGATTTTCTGTAACTCTCGTTCGACAGCCGCGTTTACATTTAAGAAGCGAAAGCTCAGGCGTGGGGTTGTTATCGTCTGGTTTTTACTGTCGACCACTTTGCGTTCGGAAATGGTCACCAGTTGCATATCGAAATAGAATTTACCCCACTGGGCCAAATCCATCTCAACCTGGCTGAAGTTAACCCCTTCTTTTAACGTTTCAGGTAACTCCCCTTCGAGCAATGCTCCCAGCCCGCCAAGAGACAGATCACAAAGCTGGAAAACAAAAGGTGTTGTATCCGCTAATGAGGTGCGACAAAAATAGCGCGGCTGCAGGGGCGCGGCAATCCGGAAAAACTCCCGGCGCTGTACAAACCAAAGGGAAGGTGGCAGTTCAGCACTAAAGGCCGGCAGATTCTGATATCCGATGGCGATTAAACCTGGCAGGGAAAACTCAACCTTTGCGCCAGCCGTCTCGGCAGTCACGTCGATATGTCCGGCCTGCAGCACCGCATGGTTCTCATGACTCTGGCTGCCGAAATCGAGGGTCAAACGTTCGGGCGTCACCGCCAGAATTTTACTGATAAGCTGCCCCTGTGGCCATGCCAGTTTGATAGCAACCTGGCCACGTTGTAGATCCCGGAGCACACCCATAACGGCTAACGGGGACTGTTTCAGAAACTGCTCGTGATAGTGACTCAAGACTAAAACCCTTATTGTATTTCAAGTGGTTCGGGTAAGACCTTTTATCGGCAAAACGACGTTGATCTTCAGCGATATTTTTAAGCATGAAACACGGAGTATCTTACTCGCAGAACCCCCATCAGATCGCGCATTTTTTATCAGCAGCTATCCGTCAGGGCTGCCTGAGACCCGGCAGTAAAACACCCACCGACAGGGTGGCACATTTAGTTTAAAAAATGCTCTGCTGATGGAGAGTATTCCGTTTACGTCCCTTTTTTCTGCAGAAGAATAACCTTATATAACGAGCAACATTATTTATATATTGAGTTGCTGGTGTATATCCTTGTTATTAACAGGGGGAAAGCACCGCCACTAATATGTTATTGCTTATAATAATGACAGTACATAAAACGCTCGGCTCGTCCCCCCGGGGCGTGACTTGACTGTTAAGTAAAAAATCATAAATATGGTCATCAGCGACTTGCCTGATTGTGATAATTATCAAGGTAAATGGGTATTCGCAAAATAACCTGCCGTTGATTTGCCTGAGGTATCCTGTCCGGTGCCTCAGGTTCCCTCATTTTTTTAATTCACTGATCACAACAAATGATGAAAAACATGCCGATCCCAGCCAGAAAAAGGGGGTTCGGTGGCCCTGACAGCGCGCCGGGAACTTCATTTAGACAATATATTGTAACTAAATTTTAATAAATCGGTATTGATAATGATTAATTATCTTATTGGTTATTCTATAGAATATTTTTCTATTGTTGTTATTAATTCCACACTAAGAGTGGAGCCTCTTTTTTTAATTAAAAAAGCCAGGTGAATATGATGAATAGAAATGTAGTTTATATTTTAAAATAAAGTAAATTATGGTTAAAATAACGTGAAAACATTTACTCCAGACGAAATAATATGACCATGCCTGTAATGAAAAAAGTCCTTATTTCTTTGACCTCATGCGCAATATTAGTGAGTTCAGCAAGCTATGCGGAAACGCAAGATAATCAAAAAACAGATTTCCTGTTAATCGGGGGCGGTATCATGAGCGCCTCGTTGGGAACCTGGCTTCAGGCTCTTGAACCAGACTGGAAACAGATTATGGTTGAAAAGCTTGATGGTGTCGCACTTGAGTCATCAAACGGCTGGAATAACGCCGGAACCGGTCACTCAGCCAATATGGAGCTGAATTACACTCCAGAGCGTCCAGACGGTTCAATTGATGTCAGCAAGGCACTGGATATTAACGAACAGTTTATGATTTCCCGTCAGTTCTGGTCGTCTCAGATTCATCGCGGTGTGCTTAACAACCCTCACTCTTTTATTAACTCCACTCCTCATATGAGCTTTGTCTGGGGCGACAAAAATGTCGACTACCTGGGTAAACGCTATGCGGCGTTACAGAATACAACGCTGTTCCAGGGCATGAAGTTTTCAACGGATCACAACCAAATTAAAGAGTGGGCACCTCTTGTAATGGAAGGCCGTCCTGCTGATCAGAAAGTTGCGGCAACCTGGACACCAGTGGGCACTGATGTTAACTATGGTGAGATTACCCGTCAGTTAATCGGTAGCCTGAAGAAAAGTCCAAACTTCCAGCTGGAAACCTCCACAGAAGTGACCGAGTTTGAACGTAACAAAGATAACTCCTGGCATGTGACTGTTAAAGATGTGAAAAGTGGTAAAAAGCACGCTATCGACGCCAAATATGTCTTTATTGGTGCGGGTGGTGGAGCGTTGAAACTGCTGCAAGAAACGGGTATTGAAGAAGGTAAAAACTACGCCGGTTTCCCAGTGGGAGGATCATTCCTGGTCACAGAAAATCCAGAAATCGCGAAGCGCCATCTGGAAAAAGTCTATGGTCAGGCATCTGTCGGTGCACCTCCGATGTCAGTACCGCACCTTGATGCACGTATCATTGATGGTAAAAACGTTGTTCTTTTCGGGCCTTTCGCTACCTTCTCTACTAAGTTCCTGAAAAACGGCTCTATCTTTGATCTGCTCAGCACGACGACTTTCGGTAACGTAATGCCGATGACCGATGTGGGAATTGATAACTTTGACTTGGTAAAATACTTGGTTAGCCAAGTAATGCTGAATGATGATGACCGTTTTGCAGCCCTGAAAGAGTACTACCCGGAAGCGCGTAAAGAAGACTGGAAGCTTATTCAGGCTGGTCAGCGTGTTCAGATCATCAAGAAAGATGAAAAACAGGGCGGCGTCCTGAAACTGGGTACAGAGATAGTCATTGATAAAGAGAAGAGTGTCGCTGCCCTGCTGGGTGCATCACCAGGTGCTTCTACCGCAGCGCCTATTGCTCTGAACGTGATTAAAAAGATGTTCCCTGAGCAGTTTGCAACACCAGAGTGGCAGGAAAAAATTCATCAGATAGTACCAAGCTATGGACAGAATCTGAATGGCAATGTGGCCCTGACCCAAAAAGTGTGGAATGACACAGCGGCAGCACTGCAACTGACCACTCCGCCTGTTATTCCTACCGGTGCTGGAGAAGTAACAGCCAAACCAGCAGCACAGGAAAATACAGCAGAAAAGCCAGCCGCAGATATGGCACTGTAATCGCCAGCAATAGTCACTGACGGTAATTTATATTCTGAGAGCCTGTTGCTCTGCCGCTGAATCCCACGTCTATCGACGTGGGATTTTTTTATCCCCGGCAGACAGACATTCGCCGTCGTCAGGGCCGATTCCCCATACGTGCCGAGAGTTTTTTGGACAGTTCCACCAGCCGGTGTCCAGTCTGATCAATGGCCTCCGCCGTTGCTTCCAATTCCAGCATACTGACCGCTAACCCGGCGACAACATTGCCCGAAAAGTCATAGACCGGGGCACCAATACACAGCATCCCATCGCGAATTTGCCCGTTATCAACCGAGAACCCGCGCTGACGCGCCTCTGCCAGCTCAGTCATGAGTTCATTATAGGTTGCCACACTGTGCGGCGTGAGAGGGGCTGGCCACTGCCCGCTGAGACGCTGGCTTATCTCCTGATCACTTAGGGCACTGAGTATCGCCTTCCCGGTGGCAGTAAAAGGAGCAGGCAGCCGCATACCAATGCGGAAAGTAAAGCCCAGAGCCCTGTTACTGTTGGCACAGGCAAGATAGATGACCTGCATCCCCTCCAGAACCGTCAAGGTCACCGTAAACTGGCTCAGTTCTTGCCGTTCATTCAGAAGCTGCTGAAACTCAGCCACTAAGTCTGTTTGTCGCAGGAAACCATTTGCCCAGGACATAGTGTGCGGGCCGAGTCGATAGGTTCCTGCTTCGGAACGAATCAGTAGCCCCAGTTCCACCAGTGTGGCACATAACCCATGCACTGAGCTCTTGGGCAGTCCAAGCGTATCGACAATCTCGGTAAAGGTAGGCGGTGTTGTTAATTGGCTAACTAAATCAAGAATATGTACCGCACGGCGTAATGCAGGGGCGCTGCCAGTCGCCGGTTCACTGGACAAAATTTTTGGCATTTTATCTCACTTTGCTAACGGAAAATTGACGATAGGTTAAAATAGATGCTAAAGTTCAGTGTATAGAATGTAGTTCAATATATTGAACTTGTCAATTTGATATTAAAAGGAAAGAACATGATAGATCTGCGCGATCCCACGTTATTCAAAGAAGTTAGTCTGATTGCCGGGGAGTGGCGTCAGGCAGCTCACCACCACACTTTCCCGGTACTGAACCCGGCAACTCAGGAGGTCATTGCTGAGGTCGCCGGGTTGGACTCAGCTGCCATTGAAGAAGCCATCACGGCAGCACAAACAGCCCTGCCTCGCTGGCGTGAAAAAACCGCCAAAGACCGCAGTGTCATCTTGCGTCGCTGGTTTGATCTGATCATTGAAAATACTGAAGATCTTGCCAGTTTAATGACTCTTGAGCAGGGTAAACCCCTGGCTGAGGCCCGGGGGGAGATACAGTATGCCGCTTCCTTTATTGACTGGTTTGCCGAAGAAGCCAAACGTACCTATGGGGATATTATTCCTTCCCCCCAGGCGGATAAACGATTGTTAGTGATTAAACAACCCGTTGGTGTCTGCGCGGCTATTACCCCATGGAATTTTCCGGCGGCGATGATAACCCGGAAGGTCGCCCCTGCACTGGCGGCGGGCTGCGTGATGATAGTCAAACCAGCGGAACAAACGCCACTCACTGCCCTGGCACTGGGGGAGCTGGCCCGGCGAGCGGGTATCCCAGCGGGTGTGCTACAGATAGTGACTGGGGATGCCAAAATGATCGGTGGTCTTCTCACTCAAAGCCCGGTTGTGCGGAAACTCTCCTTCACCGGCTCCACCGGTATTGGTCGCCTGTTAATGGCACAGTGTGCTGACACGGTCAAACGTGTTTCTCTGGAGCTGGGTGGCAACGCGCCGTTTATTGTTTTTGATGACGCGGACTTGGATGCCGCAGTGGAAGGGGCTCTGCAGTCGAAATTCCGTAACGCGGGGCAAACCTGTGTCTGCACCAACCGTTTCCTGGTGCAGTCAGGTATTTATTCCCGTTTTGCCCGGCGACTGACTGAACGAGTAAAAGCACTGCAGGTTGGTGATGGCCGTGACAGCGGGGTTGTCGTTGGACCATTAATTGATGAGGCTGCCGTCACCAAGGCCATGGATCACATAAATGATGCCCGCACGAAAGGGGCAACCGTGCTGGCAGGGGGACAGCGTCATGCGCTGGGTGGGAACTTCTTTGAGCCTACCGTCCTGGCCGACGTCACCCTGGAGATGAAAATTGCCCATGAAGAGACATTCGGGCCGGTCGCTCCTCTCTTTTGCTTTGACACCGAGGAACAAGCGATTGCGATGGCGAATGATACTGAATTCGGCCTGGCTGCCTATTTTTATACCGACAGCAGTAAGCGCATGTGGCGTGTTGCCGAAGCACTGGAGTACGGCATGGTGGGCCACAATACCGGCCTCATTTCTAATGAGGTAACACCATTTGGCGGTATAAAACAGTCTGGTATTGGTCGTGAAGGCTCTAAATACGGTATCGAAGAATACATGGAGAGCAAATATATCTGTAGCGCAGTGGACTAAACCACAATGAACTTCATTCACCTGCGGGAGAGGAATTGATCATGACGAGTGTCATACAACCATTTGAATTCAATAGCGTGCCATCCATGCTGGTGGAGTGGTCCGGGGCCAAACGTCTGGGGGAGATCCTTGCCACCCGATTTACTGAACGTCGGGTATTGATTGTCACCGACGGGGGACTGGTTAAAGCGGGGTTACTCCAGTCGGCGGAAGCATCACTGCGTCAGCAAGGCTTCAGTGTCACGGTATTTGATGACGTCATCGCTGATCCACCTGAAGGGATTGTCTTAAAGGCAGCGACACTGGCAAAAGCGCAACAGATTGACCTGGTAATGGGGATTGGGGGTGGTTCATCCCTTGATGTGGCAAAACTCACCGCTGTGCTGACACCCTCAAAGCAATCCCTTAACGCGCTGTATGGTATTGATAACGTGCAAGGGAAACGCCTTGCCTTAGTTCAGATCCCTACAACCGCAGGTACGGGTTCAGAAGTCACCAATATCTCTATTTTGACCACGGGTGAAACGACCAAAATGGGGGTGGTGTCGCGCCAGTTATATGCGGATTTTGTCCTGCTGGATGCGGAACTGACGGTGGGGCTTCCTGCCATCCATACGGCGGCAACGGGCATTGATGCCATGGTTCATGCCATAGAGGCTTACACCGGTAAGCATAAGAAAAACCCTCTGTCTGATGCCCTGAGTCGCGAAGCCCTGCGTCTGATTAGTAAACATCTGGTCACTGCCTGCCGTGATGGTAGCAATCGTGCGGCTCGCGAAGCGGTTTTACTGGGGGCCACGCTGGCAGGTCAGGCATTTTCTAACTCCCCGGTGGCAGCCGTTCATGCCCTTGCTTACCCTCTGGGGGGGCAGTATCACATCCCCCACGGGCTTTCTAATGCACTGATGCTGGAGGGGGTTCTGCGATACAACAGTCAGTCAGCGGCTCCGCTATATGCCGAACTGGCAGAAGTACTGAATTTGCCTGGGGAGGGGGATATTCAACAGCGATCAGCGGCGTTCATTAGCGCACTGACCACCATCATGGATGATAGCGGTGCTCCACGTCGCCTGCGGGATGTTGGGGTGAGTGAAGCCTCATTAGCTTCACTTGCCAGTGAAGCAATGAAACAGACCCGTTTACTAATGAATAACCCGGTGGACGTCACAGAGGCTGATGCTCTGGCACTGTACCGGCAAGCGTTTTAAAGCGTCTGGCACACATGATCAGCAAACCGATGCTGTGAGTGGGGATCGGTTTGTAACAGTGCAAGCAAGTACCCTACAAAAACCTTGTATAAGGATAATAATAATGACAGATATCCGCCTGTATATGTTTCAAACCGGTACGCTTAAATGTAAGGTGCATAACATTAAGATGAACCAAGGGAACGGGGCTGACTATGAAATCCCGGTCCCCTTTTTCCTGCTGACGCACCCGGAAGGCCATACCCTGATTGATGGGGGAAATGCGGTTGAAACTGCGCTGGACCCCGTGGGGTACTGGGGCGGTATAACGGATGTTTACTGGCCTGTCATGAGGGAAGATGAAGGCTGTGTCGCACAGCTAAAAAAGATGGGCATTGCCCCTGAAGATGTGCGCTATGTATTACAGTCCCACCTGCATCTTGACCATACTGGCGCAGTAGGGCGCTTTCCTAATGCCACCCATATTGTACAGCGCCGGGAATATGAGTATGCCTTCACACCCGACTGGTTTGCGGCAGGGGGGTATATACGTAATGATTTCGACCGCCCGAACCTGAAATGGCAGTTCCTTGATGGTGAATATACTGATCTCTATGACATTTATGGTGATGGAACCCTCAAAACCATTTTCACACCCGGACATTCCCCTGGTCACCAGTCAATCCTGGTGACACTGCCTGGCAGTGGAAGTTTGCTGCTGGCTATTGATGCTGCTTACACCCTTGATCACTGGGAAGAAAAAGCGCTGCCTGGTTTTATGTCGTCCGCGGTTGAAGCCGTACGCTCAGTACAGAAAATGAGAGCCATTGTTGAGCGAACTCACGCCCAGGTGGTTACCGGGCATGACCCCGATGCCTGGCCGACTTTCCGCCATGCGCCAGAATATTACGACTAGCCTTTATTGATCGGCCAGCGCTCAGAGAACTGACCGATGATTACGCTGCTTTTATCGCTTTTTATATAGCTAATTATCTAAAAAAAAGAATTACACCAAAGGTTAAATCAAATATACATTATAAAATCACTGATGATGTTTATTTTCAGCCAGTATATATTTTTCATTCATATCAGTCTGAAAAAGCCGCATGACAAACAATTATGGTGCAGTGCACAATAATGGGGCCCTTAATGGGGAGGATATATATGTCATCGGGACAATACGTTTTATTCCTTTAAGCGAAATTACGCCACTCATATGAGACTGTTCATAAACCATCAGATGGTGAATCGCATTATTTGCTGCTGACATAAGGATAATGTCTGCAGACAGGGGATAATTTTCGGTCGGGCGGTATATATGCTCAGATTATCGGGGGGAGGGAGTATTTCCCCCCGGCATTCGCTTCAGATTATTTGCACCCTGGCCATCGATTCCCGCAGCATGAATGCATTATTTAGCGGCTAGCAAACACAATTTTCGTGCGACCTGATAAGAGGCCTCGAAAGAGCTGAGTGGCAGGAATTCAAACCGGGAATGGAAATTATGTGCGCCAGTAAAGAAGTTAGGCGTTAATAAACCTTTGGCCGAAAGCGCCGCACCATCTGTGCCACCACGCATAGGAATCACTTTAGGTGGAATATTTAACTGTTCCAGTGCAGAAAAAATGAGGTCAATGGCTCGACGATCTTCACCGAGTGCATTACTGATATTGCTATAAGTATCGCTTATCTCATAGCTGACTTTAGCGGTAGGATACTGCGCGGTAATTTTCTCTGCCACTTCTGCAATCTGCTGTTTTCGGGCGGTGAAACGCGCCAAGTCAAAGTCACGTATATTGGCTTTCAGCACGGCGGTGCTCTGGGATGCTTCCATGCCATTAAACCAGGTATAACCTTCCCGGCCTTCCGTGTGCTCCGGCGTTTGCAGACGGTCAAAATGGCTGATGTAGTCCATCGCCATCAGTAAAGGATTCACCAGCACGCCTTTGGCAGACATGGGGTGGTTGGTCACCCCGGTGAAGGTCATTTCCGCATGAGCGGCGTTAAAGTTTTCATAGACGACTTCACCGATTTCACAGCAATCAATGGTCCAGGCGAAATCGACATCAAAACGTTTTAAATCAAGTGCTTTTGCACCGCACAGACCAATTTCTTCATCAGGAACAAAGGCGACGACAATATCCCCGACCTGATCTTGTGGGGTTAAATTCTCAAGCAAAGTCATCACCACGGTGACCGCAGCTTTATTGTCTGCCCCCAGCACACTGGTACCGTCACTAAAAATGATGTCTTCCCCTTTATAGCGCAGAATCTCCGGGTGCTCCTCAACTTTTAACCAGATATCTTGCTGCTGATTAAGGCACAGATCACTGCCAGTAAAAGGGCGTATTTGCGGATGAATATCCGGTGATAAACCTACATCAACCGTATCAATATGGGTAATGAAACCAATCCGTGGTGCAGTGGATACATTGCCTTTTCTCACCGCGGTCACAGTCGCATGATCATCAATAATAATATCTTCCAGCCCCAAAGATTGTAGTTCGTCAGCTAATAATTTTGCCATCTCCTTCTGTCCTGGTGTGCTGGGTAAAGTATTAACCCGCGGGTCACTCTGGCTACTAACGGCTAAATAACGAAAGAAGCGCTGGGTTAATTGCAACTGCAGTGGAGATGACATAATAAGTTCCTTAAAAAATAACGGTATCACAGTATGGAAATTTAATGTTATTTATAGCAAGAATTAATAATAATTATTTTCTTGCGAGTTACAACATTGGGAGTAGGAATGAAAAAAAAGATAACTGCCTTTGCTATGACCTTAACGGCTCTGGCATTTAGTACAAGTGTTTCCGCCAATACCCTGGTTTTTTGTTCTGAAGGATCACCGGAAAATTTTAACCCTCAGCTTTATACTTCTGGAACCAGTGTGGATGCCAGTGCGGTCCCCATTTATAACCGGCTGGTGGACTTTAAAGTCGGGACGACGGAGCTAATACCGAGTCTCGCTGAAAGCTGGGATATTAGCGAGGATGGCAAAGAGTATACTTTTCATCTTCGGAAAGGCGTGAAATTCCAAAGTAATAAATATTTTAAACCAACCCGGGATTTCAACGCTGATGATGTGATTTTCTCATTTATGCGTCAAAAAGACCCTCAGCACCCGTACCATAACGTGTCTAATGGTAACTATTCCAATTTCAATAGTATGGAATTTGCGAAACTGATTACCCGTATTGATAAAATAGACGACAACACGGTTCGCTTTACCCTGTCACGTCCTGATGCGCCATTCATTGCAGCCCTGGGCTGGTATTTCGCGTCAATTCTTTCAGCAGAATACGCTGATGCCATGCTGAAAACAGGCACCCCTGAACGCGTTGATATGGAACCGATTGGTACTGGTCCTTTTGAGTTGAAACAGTACCAGAAAGATTCGCGCATCCTGTACACCGCATTCCCTGACTACTGGGAGGGGAAAGCCAGGCTGGACAGGTTGGTGTTTTCCATCACGCCGGATGCGTCTATTCGTTATGCCAAGCTTGAAAAAAATGAATGTCAGGTCATGCCATTCCCCAATCCGGCCGACTTGCCCCGGATGAAAGAGAATAAAAATATTAATCTCATGAGTAAATCCGGGTTGAATACTGGTTTCTTATCATTTAATACGCAAAAACCACCCCTGGATAATGTAAAAATTCGCCAGGCTCTGGCGATGGCTATCAATAAACCAGCAATTATTGAAGCGGTTTTTAACGGTAGTGGAACGCAAGCTAAGAACCTGTTACCGCCAGGTGTCTGGAGCGCTGATGATAAACTGGAAGACTATGCTTACGATCCAGAAAAAGCCAGAGCCTTACTGAAAGAAGCGGGATATAACCCTGAAACCACCATTGATCTCTGGGCGATGCCGGTTCAGCGTCCTTATAATCCCAATGCCCGACGCATGGCGGAAATGATCCAGGCTGACTGGAAGAAGGTGGGAGTCAACGCCAAAATTGTGACCTATGAATGGGGCGAATATCTCCAGAGGTTGAAAAATGGTGAACACCAGGCAGCACTAATGGGCTGGACGACAGCAACAGGGGACCCGGACAACTTCTTTGGCCCGCTGTTTACCTGTACCGCCGCACAGGGTGGGTCTAACTCTGCAAAATGGTGTTATCCGCCTTTTGATAAACTTATCGAAGCAGCCCGTAGCGAAAGTGATCAAAGTAAACGGGCAGTATTGTATCAGCAAGCGCAGCAGATGATGCACGACCAGATGCCCGCCGTCATGATTGCGCATTCAACTATTTTCGAGCCGGTGCGTAAAGAAGTAACCGGGTATGAGATAGACCCATTTGGTAAGCATATTTTCTATCAAGTCGATAAAAAATAGTGCACTTTAGCCTCTTTGTTTCATGGGCAGGGGGGCTAATATTTCAAGCTGTATGCGTGCTGGTTTCCCCACGGCTATCTGGTATTTCTGTTATTCAGCTTATCCAGGGCAGCGTCTCAGCCAAAAGCCCATTTAAGAAACAGAGGTAAGGGAGTGTGAAGAAAAAATAATGTTACTAACCTCCCTGCCGTCCTGTTACCATTCAGGTTAACCGCATTTTTTGTTAAAGATTTTAAGCCATGCAAAAAATGTGGATTAATACTGCCTGTAAAGTATCAAAAGATACGCGTACTGTTTATATTTGTGCTCTGCTGAGTGAACGATACTCACTCTGCTGTGTCGAAACCAAGTATCCTGAATAGTTTTTGAGGGGGGCCTGTTTCATCTGAAATGAAGAACACTCTCTTATACTTTATTTTGTTTAAGTTACTTAATGCTTAATTGAACGTTGTGAGTCACCCCGTTAGCTGAAAAACAATATTCTATTAATAGAATGAGTGTAGTTATCGACACATGGACACATGGAAAGGCAGAGGGCGGGGCCGTCGGGCGTTTTTGTACGCTGATTTCCGTTAATTGCCAGTGAGTTACCAAAAGATGTTGATGTGTGGATAAATTCAGCATGCTGCGTGTTTGCGGGTTCAGCAGAACGGACCCGATGTCACATGTCGGCACTTTGGGGTATGACTTTTTTCTTCCTGGTCCGGGAGGCCGGGCAGCCAATAACTTATCGAGTTTTGATTGATGAAACCCTTAGTAAATTATGGAATCGCCTTTGGTATTTGTTTTGCCTTGTTGTATCTCATTCCGCTGGATTCCCGGGCATTATGGCAACCAGATGAGACACGTTATGCACAAATTAGTAGCGAGATGCTGGTTTCTGGTAATTGGGTAGTGCCCCATTTTCTGGAATTACGTTATTTTGAAAAGCCAGTATTTGGTTATTGGATAAACAATATTAGCCAGTTTATCTTTGGTCATAATAATTTCGCCGTGCGTTTTGGTTCCGTGTTCTCCACTGCGTCAAGTGCATTGCTGGTCGTCTGGCTGGCATTCCGCCTGTGGCGAGACAAAGCCATTGCGGCCTTATCCGGTGTTATTTACCTCACCTGTTTCCTGGTTTACGGTATTGGCACATATTCCGTTCTGGATCCTATGCTGACCCTGTGTCTGACCGGGGCTATGTGCTTTTTCTGGGCAGCGAGCAGCACGAACACCACCAGGGCGAAAATCGGGGGATATATTCTGCTGGGGTTTGCCTGTGGTTTAGGGGTTATGAGCAAAGGTTTTCTGGCCCTCGCCATTCCAGTCGTTGGGGTACTGCCCTGGGTCGTCTTGCAAAAACGCTGGAAAGAGCTGTTTTTATTTGGTCCTGTCGCCATTATCAGTGCGGTGGTGATCGTATTGCCCTGGGCGCTAGCCATCGCCAGGGAAGAACCGGATTACTGGCGCTACTTCTTCTGGGTTGAGCATATTCAGCGTTTTGCTGAAGATAATGCGCAGCATAAGGCGCCATTCTGGTACTACTTGCCTATCTTTATTGTGGGTTGCATGCCATGGTTAGGGCTGCTGCCTGGCGCACTGAAACGGGGCTTCCAGGAGCGAAGTTCTGAGAACGGCTCTTTCTATTTGTTAGGCTGGGTCATAATGCCGTTACTCTTTTTCAGCATTGCTAAGGGGAAACTGCCCACGTATATTTTGCCGTGTTTTGCCCCTCTGTCTATTCTGATGGCACGCCATGCGGTAATACTGGCAAAAAGCAAGGCCCGCACACTCCGTGTTAACGGCTGGGTTAATGTCATATTTGGTCTGATCTGTGTACTTGTGGTCTTAGTGGCGCTGGCACCATGGGGCATGGGGGCACATACCCTGTATGATGAAAATGAAGTCAATAAAGTCATGCTTGGGTCTTTTGCCTTTCTGGTCTGGGCTGTCGTTGGCATCATTACACTATTCCACAGTGAGCGTCGTTGGTTCTGGGCAGGTTGTTGCCCATTAGGCATCGCTTTGCTGGTTGGTTTTGCCATTCCTGATTCGGTCGTCCATTCAAAGCAGCCCCAGGCATTTATCGAGGCTGTCAGGCCTGAACTGGCTGACAGTCAGTACATCCTGGCGAGTAATACGGGTATTGCTTCGGGCATTGCCTGGGAGATGAAACGCAGCGATATTGACCTGTATAAATCCCGGGGCGAGTTGGGGTATGGGCTCGCTTACCCTGGTAATGAAGATCGTTACACCACTGCTCAGGCATTCCCCCAGTGGCTGGCCGAGCACCGCAAGAGTGGCAATGTGTCACTGGTCGTGCTGACCACAAGGAATGAGACGCTGGAAGAGATGAACTTACCGCCGGCGGATTACACGTACAGCGATGGTCGTCTGGTGTTGTTGCAATACTTTAAGCAGCCCTGATACTTCACAGAAAGGCGGGTCAGGGCGATCCGTCTTTCTGTTCAGAGACCAGCCGTCGTTTTAGCACGCCGTAAGGCGTAAGGCTAAATCCTGTGGGTAAGGGTCAAAGTAGTTCTGTGTTAATAAATAGTTATCCGGGTACTCTGCCAGATAATGCTTCAGCAACGTTATCGGTGCGAGGAGGGGCAATACTCCCGCATGATAATGGAGGATCACTTCCCGTAACTCGCCACGCTGGCGCTGACTCAGGTACGGACGAAAGTAACCCTGAATATGCATCAACACATTGGTATGATTTTTTCGGGAAGAGACTTTCCGCAGCAGAGCCATCAGTTTTTCACGGTAGGCAACAAAACAGGCATCAAGGTTGTCCCACTCATGTAACGAAGCAATAAATCGTCCTATTTCCCGCTGGCCTGACTGGGTATGGGACAATAATTGCAGCTTATAACGGCGGTGGAAGTCCATTAGTCCCTGGCGTGTGAGCCCCTGGCGACGCAATGTATTCAGCGCGTGAAGCGCAAAAATACGGCTGACAAAATTTTCTCTGAGCTGGGGATCATTCAGACGGCCATCTTCTTCCACCGGTAGCCATGGATAAGTTGCCATAAGTGCCCGGGTGAATAACCCAACCCCCTCTTTACGCCCACGATTGCCTTTTTCATCATACAGGCGTACACGCTCCATTCCACAACTCGGTGACTTGGCGCAGACAATAAACCCCGCAATATCCTCCAGCCCCGGGAGACAGGTCATAGTAAATTGAGACATTTTTTCGGTCACATCATCATTCGGTGCCCGGGTAAAACGCATCCGTGCCTCACCATCAGCCATCTGAATCAGACGTAATGGCGGGCGTGGCGAGGGCAGGCCAATAGCCATTTCCGGGCAAATGGGTTTAAAGGTTACCCAGGATGCCAGTTCGTCCATGACGAAGGGCATGCGCTTATGCCCTCCGTCGAAGCGAACACTGGCGCCTGTTAAACAGCCACTGATCCCAATTATGGGTGGTGTTTTCATCGCGTCATCCCCTTTCAGTGTATTGTTTACGCACAGAACAGGCCGGTAGTGTTGCTGTTTTTTAACTCGTTCATTCACAGTCACTTAACGGTGAGTCCTCTCAGAACACACCGATTCAGTCTCATCAGTGTAGCAGCCCGTATCACTCCTGGTGGGGTGGCAGTGCGGTAACGTATTATGCCCATGTGCTCTATACTGGGGCGGTACAGACAGAGAGAGGAAGTCCATATGGCATTATGGCCTGTTATAACCGGCATTGTTGTTGCGCTGACATTGGTGGCCTGCTCGTCACCAACACCGCCGAAAGGCGTAGAGCCGATACAGGAATTTGATGTGCAGCGCTATCTGGGTAAGTGGTACGAAGTCGCCCGGCTGGATAACCGTTTTGAACGGGGACTTGAGCAGGTGACAGCAACCTATACAGAACGTCGTGATGGCGGGATCAGGGTGATAAACCGAGGTTATCACCGCGAACAGCAGAAGTGGCGTGAAAGTGAAGGAAAAGCCTATTTTACCGGGGCACCAACCACCGGAGCGCTGAAAGTCTCGTTCTTCGGACCATTCTACGGTGGCTATAATATTATTGCCCTGGATAATCAGTATCAGTATGCACTGGTCAGTGGACCTAATCGTGATTATTTATGGATACTTTCCCGAACCCCCACCATTCCGGAAAATATTAAACAGCGCTATCTGGCGATTGCGCATCATCTTGGGTTTGCCATTGATGATTTGTTATGGATTTCACCGCACTGAATGCACCATGCTAAAGTTAACCCCGGTTACCGACGATGAGCATAATGCGCTTTTTTCACCTCCGGGGGTTGCTGCACAGAATCTTGGCCTTATGATACAGGTGATATTTGAAAAAAAGAGAATGTGCTATGCAACATATCATTGAAGGTTTCCTCAATTTTCAAAAAGAGGTCTTCCCCGAACGTAAAGAGTTGTTCCGCAGCCTGGCATCCAGCCAAAACCCCAAAGCGCTGTTTATTTCCTGCTCAGACAGTCGCCTGGTACCGGAACTGGTTACCCAGCAAGAGCCCGGGCAACTTTTTGTTATCCGTAACGCCGGCAACATTGTGCCTTCATTTGGGCCAGAGCCAGGTGGGGTCTCAGCAACCATCGAGTATGCTGTGGTAGCCCTTGGGGTGACTGACGTCGTGATTTGTGGGCACTCCAACTGTGGCGCGATGAAAGCCATCGCCACCTGTCAGTGCCTCGACCCGATGCCTGCCGTGGCTCACTGGCTGCATTATGCGGATGCGGCAAAAGCCGTGGTTGAGAAAAAGGACTGGGATAACGAAACCGATAAAGTGAATGCCATGGTGGAAGAAAATGTTATTGCGCAGCTTAATAACATTAAAACTCATCCTTCCGTTGCGGTTGGTCTGCGCAACAATGCACTGCGATTACACGGCTGGGTCTATGATATTGAAACGGGTGTGATCCGTACGCTGGATAAAAACAGCAAACGCTTTATTTCACTGGTGGACAATCCGGACACTTATTTTGAGTAAGTATTGACCCCGGAAAACGTCCCCGCCAAAGATGATACTTTGCGGGGATATTTCCTGGTCAGTCTGTTACTGACTCATGCTTAAAATAGTGCGAATGTTACGCGCGCTGGTGGCAATAATATTAATAGCGCCAGTACGCAGGGCGCCCATAATCGCCATGGCTTTGGTATTCTCTGACGCAATGGCAATCACGCAAGGGATCTGTCTGAGCTCTTCAACACTCAGGCCAATAACCCGGTCGTCCATCACGGTATTGACATGCTCCCCGCGGGAGTTGAAAAAATCATAGCCAGCCACATCACCAATGACACCCTGATTAATACTGGCATCGTTGATCTCTTGCGGGGTGAACCAGCCAAGTTTCACCATGTAGCTTTCTTCATTCATATCCCCGATCCCCACCAGCGCGATATCCGCTTTACGGGCACGATCAAGTGTTTCTTTAATGGTACCATTCTGCCGTAATAGCTCTTTTAACTGCGGGTTTTCAACGTAGGCCGGGGCATAAAGTGACTCGCTGCTGCCCCCAAATTTTTTAGCCAGCAGACGGCTGATATGGTCGGCGTTGATAATATCCCCCGGCCTGTGAGTGCCACCGATACCACAAATAAAACGACAATCACGTTCCTGAATCGTGCCAGAAAACTCAGCCACTGCTGCCACATTACGCCCCTGGCCAACCGCAACCACCACATTATCTTTCAGCATATTATTAAGATGGCTGGAGACCAGTGTGGCAACCTGGCGGCGTTGCTCCTCTTCATCGTTATGATCGAGGGCGATGAGTGCCCGGGTGATCGGGAAACGATCTTTAAGTTGTTTTTCAAGCTGAGTACTGAAGATGGGATGATAACGTACGTTTATTTCGACGATCCCTTCTTCTTTTGCCCGTTTCAGCAAACGTCCTACTTTAATACGGGAAAAACCAAATTTGTTAGCAATCTCTTCCTGGGTTATCTCATCACAGTAATAAGCGACGGCAATCTCAGTCAGTAGTTCATATTCCTGTGATGCGCTCGATTTTTCCATCCGGCTGTTTCTCCCCGTGTTAGAGTAATGTTTAGTGGGTGAACATTTGTTGAAATGTATATCAGAAACACGCTTACCTCAAGTCACCCCAGGGCGACGGCCTGCGGTGAGACCGTCGCGGCTGGGTAAAGTATCACGCCTGATCAGTACGGGGGGCTACTATTTTTTGTGCTTCAGCAAGAATCGAGGCAAAGGCTTCGGGCTGGTGAGCAAAGCGACCGAGGAAGATTCCGTCAACATCCGGCCACAAACGACTTAGCAGACCCGGCCCGGCACTCCCGCCGTAGATAACCTGGAACTGCGGGCCATAGTGTTGCTGTAAATGACGGCGCAGCTCCCGGCAAACCTGACGAATATAGTCATCACCTGCGGGCTCTGAGGCGCCAATAGCCCACTGGGGTTCCCAGGCGAAGAGGGTCGCGGGCAGTGCCTTGTTTCCGCGGTGCGCCAGTAGTGCCTGCACCTGTCCGATAGCGTAACGAACAGCCTCTTCAGCGGCCATTTTTTGGTCTTCACCAATACAAATAACCGGCGTGAGGTGACTCGCGTATGCCATATCAATTTTCTGATTGATTATCTCCGTGGTTTCCCCAAAGTAGCGTCGCCGCTCGGCATGACCGAGCTCCACATAGCGGCAGCCCATTTCCTGCACCATGGCAGCACTGCTTTCCCCTGTCCATGCCCCCGGGGGGGCTGCACAAATATTCTGGGCACCCGTCGCCATTGATGTTCCCGCAAAACTTTGCAGTGTCACGTCGAGTGCCGGCATTGCCGGGAAGGTGAATAACTGCAGGCGAGACACCTGTTCCGCAGGCAAGTGGCGGAGCAAATCCGCCACTTGCAAACACCATTGCTGCGTTTGGTGATAACCAAAATACGTCTTATGGCTAATACCGATAATGGGGTTCAGGGTCATGCGTTCTCCTGGATAGCGTCAGTGACGGTATTCTCGTCCATGCAGGCCCCGATCGCCACGATAATCATCGCCAGGGAGACCGCACCCGCATCAGGCGTGCCCAGGCTACGTTCAGCTAATGGACGGGCACGGCCAATTTTAGGTAATAACTGTGCCGTGTCTTTGGCGCTCTGACTGGCCACCCGAGCCGCTTTATTCCACGCCTGCGCGAGAGAAAGCCCCTCTTCAGTGGCGGCATTGAGCGCCTGACTAAACGGCAGCAGGACATCAACCAGTGTTTTATCACCCAGTTTAGCTTTGCCAAAATGCATCACCCCTGAACAGGCCTGGGAGATGGCCCTGGCAACCTGCGGCGCATCCGGTTTTTCACTATTACCAATGGTGATACCCAACGTATTGAGGATCACGCCCCAGATAGCGCCAGACGTTCCCCCGGCATCATCTGCCCAGGCATCTGCTGCGAACTGCAGCAGAGTACCCGCACCAGCGCCTTTATCCAGTGCTGCCTTCGCGGCCCGACGGGCGGCAACGGCCCCGCGTTCCATACCGATACCGTGGTCACCGTCCCCGGCAACTGCATCGATACGACCAAACTCTTCCACATTATCGATAACCGTTTGTGTCAGGACATCAACCATATGCATGACCTTAACCGCCACGTCTTGCGACGCCGGGCTGCCCGGCTGAATACTGACTTCACTGCTCTGTTCCAGCTGCTGTGGATCAAGGGGGATATGGGGGAGTACGGAGCCACGGCTGAAAGCAGGTGTGGTGGCGGGGGCCAGCCACAAGGCTTCCAGTTCATCATCAAACCAGGCGAATGTGATGGATAACCCCGCCATATCCAGACTGGTGACAAACTCACCAACTTGAATGTCCGCCACCAGGACCCCTGCATTCTGTAGTAATGGCTGGACATCATGCCAAAGAACAAATAATTCTTCATATTTCACGGTGCCAAGACCGTTGATTATCACCCCTACACGAGCCCCTTCTGCCTGGGCTATCGCTTGCGGACGTTCTTCCAGCAATGTACGGGTGAGCAGCTGTGCCAGTTCATTTGAGGAAAGCTGGTTCAGCTCACTGATGCCAGGCTCACCGTGAATCCCCATCCCAAAGCCCATCTTGCCTTCAGGGATGGTGAACAGGGGGTGTTCTGCCCCAGGAAAGGTACACCCGCCAAAGGCCAGACCCAAGGAACGAGTCTGTTCATTGGCGCGACGGGATATTGCCAGCACATCCGCCAGCGAATCACCGCGTTCCGCCGCCGCTGCCGCGATTTTAAACATCACGAGATCACCCGCCACGCCACGGCGCTTCTCTTTTTCGGCCAGGGGGGCACTGGAGATATCATCGGTGATGGGGAGAATTTCACAAGGGATCCCTTCGGCGCGGAGTCGCTCGCAGGCAAGACCAAAATGAAGTACATCCCCGGCATAGTTGCCGAACATCAGTAACACGCCGCCGCCGTTGTCAGCAGCCCTGGCGACGGAGCAGATTTGTTGTGCAGAAGGTGAGGCGAAAAGGTTACCCATGGCGGCTCCATGTGCCAGGCCCTGACCGACCAGCCCGGCAAATGCCGGATAGTGCCCGGAGCCACCACCGACCACAATAGCCACGCTGCCAGCTTTACTCTGAGTGTTACGCACCACACCGCCAGGCACCTGACGCACCATAGAGGAATAGGCGCTGACAAAGCCAGCCACCATTTCTTTTGCAAAGTCTGACGGGCGATTAAAAATCCAGCTCATTTTATCTTCTCCAGATGATTTGTATTGAGTTTCCAGCCGCCAGCTTTTGGCCATTTCCACCATCACAAATGAACGCTATCAGAACAGATGCGTTAATCAAATGTTCGATGAGTGGTTATGTGATCCGAATCATGATTTGCCATATAAAGCCTATTTTTGTGATTCAGCCCCTTTTTTAGTCAGTATTTTCTTGGTAAATATTATATCATTAGAACAACCATTGAACTTTAGTTCAGTTAAGCAACCAGGATATCCAGCCTGAATCCATCACAAGATTGGCTTCTGAACATAAGTTTGAAATTGATGCTGTCATCCATGAGGTAAGAGAAATGTTGAAAATTGCAATCGGGGCTGATGATGCTGCGACCGGGCTCAAGAATCAGGTGAAAGAACATCTGCAGCAGCAGGGTATTGAGGTGGTCGATTTTAGCCACGACGTGGCTGGTAATGATCAGATCTATCCTGATATTGCTTTTAACCTGGCTTCGGCCATTCGCGAAGGCACTTTTGAACGTGGGCTGCTGTTTTGTGGCACGGGCATAGGGATGGCGATTGTTGCCAACAAAGTGCCTGGCGTCCGCGCGGCTCAGTGCCATGATGCGTACTCCGCCGAACGTGCGCGTAAAAGTAATAATGCCCAGATTATGACCCTTGGAGCACGAGTGGTCGGAAGTGAGCTGGCGCTCATGTTGGTGGATATTTGGCTGGCTTCTGAATTTGAAGCCGGGCGTTCAGGGCCTAAAGTGGCGCGTATTGATTACTATGACCAGTTAGCTCACTCCACTGCGACCCCCGATACTGAGGAATAGAGGAACTAGCACGATGAGCATTTTGGAACAACTCAAGAAAGTGACTACCGTAGTGGCGGACAGCGGCGATATTACGGCCATCCGTGAATACCACCCTGAAGATGCAACGACGAATCCTTCACTAATACTGAAAGCGACGGCTCAACCACTGTACCGTCCTCTTATTGAAGACGCCATCGCCTGGGCCCGCGAGCAGGGGGGAGCGGAACACACGGTACTGATGAATGCCAGCGACAAACTGGCCGTGAATATTGGGGTTGAGCTTCTTAAACAGGTTCCGGGTAAAGTGTCCACAGAAGTTGATGCCCGCCTTTCTTATGATCGCGGTCTGTGTGTGGCGAAAGCGCGAAAGCTGATCCGTCTTTACGAACAAGCAGGGATTGAACGCTCCAGAGTACTGATTAAGCTGGCATCCACCTGGCAGGGAATTAAAGCAGCGGAAGAGCTTGAGCGTGAAGGTATTCACTGTAATTTGACGCTACTTTTTTCATTTGCCCAGGCACGAGCCTGTGCCGAGGCTGGAGTATGGCTGATTTCGCCTTTCGTCGGGCGTATTTACGACTGGTATCGGGAGCATAATCAGCTGGCTGATGATACGCCCGAGAATGACCCCGGGGTTATTTCGGTGCGTAATATTTACGATTATTACAAGAAGCATCGCTACCCGACGGTGATTATGGGGGCCAGCTTCCGTAAAACGGCCCAGGTGATTGCCCTTGCGGGCTGCGATCGTCTGACGATAGCCCCGGGATTACTGGAAGAACTCAGCCAAATGAGCGGGGACCTTACCCGGGCATTAGTGCCTTCTCAGCATGCGGAGATAGCACCCACCCCATTAACCGAGTCCGAGTTTTACTGGCTGCACAATCAGGACCCGATGGCGGTAGATAAGCTGGCTGAAGGCATTCGTTTGTTTGCCCGGGACCAGCAAAAACTCGAACTGATGCTCAGTGAACGGTTGGCAACACAGGGGGTAAACCATGTTATCGCGTAAGATGCTGGCTAATGCGATTCGCGCCCTGAGTATGGATGCGGTTCAGAAAGCGAAATCAGGTCATCCTGGCGCCCCCATGGGAATGGCGGATATTGCCGAAGTCTTGTGGCGTGATTTCTTGAAACATAATCCTGCTAATCCCTCATGGGTCAACCGGGACCGCTTCATACTCTCTAATGGTCACGGTTCAATGCTGATTTACAGCCTGCTGCACCTCACAGGTTATGATTTGCCTGTTGAAGAGCTGAAAAACTTCCGTCAACTGCATTCAAAAACGCCGGGTCACCCGGAACTGGGTTACACCGCGGGTGTTGAAACCACCACGGGCCCGCTGGGGCAGGGGGTGGCCAATGCGGTGGGTATGGCGATAGCCGAAAAAACGCTGGCAGCCCAGTTTAACCGCCCGGGACACAATATTGTTGACCACTTCACCTACGTCTTTTTGGGTGATGGCTGCATGATGGAAGGCATTTCTCACGAAGTGTGCTCCCTGGCAGGAACCCTGAAACTGGGTAAACTGGTGGCCTTTTATGACGACAATGGGATCTCCATTGACGGCCAGGTTGAAGGCTGGTTCACTGACGACACAGCCAAACGGTTTGAAGCCTATAACTGGCATGTGGTGCGGGACATTGATGGCCATGATGCCGATGCCATTAAGCGTGCGGTAGAACAAGCCCGGCAAGTGACAGACAAGCCTTCTTTGCTGATGTGTAAAACCATTATTGGCTTTGGCTCGCCCAACAAACAGGGTACTCACGAGTCTCACGGAGCTCCCCTGGGTGATGCTGAAATTGTGTTAACCCGTGAGCGCCTGGACTGGCCTTATCCGGCGTTTGACATCCCCACTGAAATCTATGAAAAGTGGGATGCCAGGGCGGCCGGCGCGATCAGCGAATCCACCTGGGATGCGCAGTTTGCTGCCTATTCTCAGGCCTTTCCCCGGGAAGCTGCTGAGTTTGTTCGTCGCACCCACGGGGATATGCCGGCAGATTTTAGCGTAAAAATTGCGGCACTTATTAAGACGCTACAAGCCAATCCAGCGACAATTGCCAGTCGTAAGGCTTCTCAAAATACGATTGAAGCTTTTGGCCCGTTGTTACCTGAGTTTCTCGGGGGATCTGCTGACTTAGCCCCATCGAACCTCACTCTCTGGTCTGGTTCTAAACCGATTAATGATGATGCCGCAGGTAACTATATCCATTACGGCGTGCGTGAGTTCGGGATGACCGCGATTGCCAATGGCATCGCCTTGCATGGAGGATTCCTGCCTTATACCTCCACTTTCCTGATGTTTGTTGAATATGCCTGTAATGCGGTACGCATGGCGGCGCTAATGAAGCAACGTCAGGTGATGGTTTACACCCACGACTCCATTGGTTTAGGGGAAGATGGCCCGACACACCAGCCGGTTGAACAGTTAGCCTCACTGCGCCTGACGCCGAATGTCTCCACATGGCGTCCCTGTGACCAGGTGGAATCCGTGATAGCCTGGAAATCTGCTGTTGAACGGCAGGATGGCCCAACGGCACTGATCCTGTCTCGACAGAATCTGGCACAACAAGCACGTACCGAGGAACAGCTGGCCAATGTGGCCAGGGGGGGATATGTGCTGAAAGATTGTGACGGTCAGCCAGAGCTGATTTTTATTGCCACAGGTTCGGAAGTTGCGCTTGCGGTATCCGCCCGGGAACAATTATCCCGGGACGGGGTGAAAGTGCGTGTGGTTTCGATGCCTTCCACAGATGTCTATGACAAGCAAGATCCTGCTTATCGTGAATCCGTGCTACCAAAAGCGGTCTCTGCCCGTGTGGCCATCGAAGCCAGTATTGCAGATTATTGGTTTAAATATGTGGGCCTGAATGGGGCGATTGTTGGCATGACTCGCTTTGGTGAGTCGGCTCCCGCAGAGCAGCTATTCGAGATGTTTGGCTTCACGGTTGACAATATTGTCGCTAAAGCAAAAGCGCTACTGGAATAAAATCTGCTCTGAGCTCTCAGAAGTGGCTGATAAAACCTGGCGGGAATATATTCCCGCTGCTTGCCAGGACTCCTGTTGGTAACGCTGTTATAGAGGGGAAGGAATCAGTATGAATAGACTTGTGATTGGCGTAAATACCGCAATGTTCGACGGGCTTGATACGGATATTGCCTTTAGTACTATAAAAAAAGCCGGGTTTCATTACGTTGAGCTCGCTTACAACCAGGGCTATGTTGGGGATATGCCCCCAGAGCTCTTCGGCGCGGAAAATGCGCAGCATATTCGTGAACTGCTGGAAAAGTACCAACTGAGTACGCATTCCCTGGGTGCCACCATGAATATGGGCGCTGTGGACGCCGTTGAACAGTTCGGTAAGCGTATCGAGTTCGCCAGTATGATTGGCGCAAAATGGATTAACATCTGTGTCGGCAGGCATGCCGATCGGGCGCGTATTATCGAAAATCTCCGGGCTCTGGCCCCTGTTGCTGAAGAACATGGTTGTGTTATCTGTCTGGAAAACGGGGGGGACCCGAATTACGACGTGTTCCGTCTGGCTGATGATGGCTTTGGGTTACTGGAGGCTATCGACAGTCCTGCCGTGGCATTCAATGTTGATGCGGGGAATATTGTATCGCTCTGTCCGGATGTTAATCCGATAGAACAGGCGATCGCCATGTTACCAGGAGCACAGCACTGCCATCTGAAGGACCTGCAGGTTATTGATGGGGAAGTTCACTTCACTCCAATGGGCTACGGGCAGTTAAATTATGTTCCCATGCTTAACGCGCTGGAAACCCGTGCGATCCCCTGCAGCCTGGAAATTCCTTTACGCATGCATCGTCAGCGTGATAGCTACCCTGTGCGTGGGGCATCACCGATTGATCCAGCATATAGTCTTGATGTGTTAATTCAGTCCAGATTAATGCTGGAAAAATGGCTGGGTTATGCCTTGTAAAATGAATAAATAAAATTGTCTCGCGGCTGGGCTTACTTCTGAATATATTAGTCGCGAGTGCAATTTATTTTTAAAATAACAATTCATTTTTATATATAAAAATGAATAAATCCTCATGAAAATTATCTTCTGAGAAATGTGAAAATAATTATAAGCATATTTCCAGGTTCTGTGATTAAGCTCGCATACGATTTTTAGTGTATATGATTTCATAAATATAACATAAGTTCACAAGTATTTCTTTTGTTCATTTTAATTAAAAATAGTAACTAATGTTCACTGGGTACTCCATGTTCATAGATTAATTTCGTTTTATTTCTTTAACGACTTTTAAAATCGAAGGTTAATTATGTCTGACTCTACGCTCACACCATTACCCAATACCAAGAAATCCACCAACTTCCGTTGGGTTATCTTTGCCACCATGTTCTTCTTATTAGCCGTTAACTTAATGGACCGTATTACCCTGTCCATTGGAATGCCGTATATCAAAGAAGAATTTGATCTTTCACCGACCACTCAAGGCTTAATTCTGAGCAGTTTCTTCTGGTCCTACGCACTGTTACAGGTACCTGGAGGCTGGCTGCTTGACCGTTATGGCCCGCGTAAAGTGATAACCGGGGCGCTGTTTGGCTGGGGGTTCTTCCAGGCTATCATCGGCCTGGCGACCGGCGGGATTAGTCTGATCCTTTATCGCATTGGTCTGGGGGCGGCAGAGGCGCCAGTTTCCCCCAGTGGGGCAAAGCTGAGTTCAACGTGGCTGACTAAGTCAGAAAGGGGACGTGGCGCCGTTATCATGGATTCCGGTAGCCCGCTGGGTGTGGCTATTGGCGGTATCATTGTTGCCCACCTAATCGTGTTGCTGGATTCATGGCGCATCACCTTCGTGCTGGTAGGGATCTTCACCATGTTGCTTGGATTTGTGGCGTGGCGCATCCTGCGTGACCATCCAAATCAACACCCTAAAGTGAGCGAGCAGGAGGTGGCGTATATTAATGCTGGTAACATTAATACTGCTTCCGGTGTGGACAACAGTGTGCCGACCAAAGGTCTGGGGATAAGCTGGTTTACCATGATAGCCATTATGGTTGGCCGGGCCTCCTGGGGTATGGTTTACTGGGGACTACTGACATGGGGGCCGAGCTACCTGGCCCAGGCTCAGGGTCTGCAGCTGGCAGCCATCGGCAACTCAACGTTTATCATCTTCATTATGGGCACCCTGGGTTGCCTGTTCAGTGGTTTCTTTGTGGACTTCCTGGTGAAAAGAGGCGTCAGCTACAATATTGCCCTGAAGAGCATGCTTTCTGTCTCGGGCATTGTTGGTTTGAGCATACTGTATGCCCTGGCCACGGTGACTGACCCGGACTTGGCAGTAGGCCTGCTTTCTGTTGCGGCATTCTTCATGATGTTTGGCAGCCTTTACTGGAGTTTCCCGGCAATCCTTGCACCAAGAGATCGTGTTGGTTTAGTTGGCGGGCTGATGAACATGGCTAACAGTTGCGCCGGGATTCTGGTTCCTATTCTGGTGGGGATCATTCTACAAGCCACGGGGAGCTTTGAAAGCGTCATTGTCTATTTTGCTATCTGTGCAGGCTTCTATACTGTTGGAACGCTGTGCATTAACTTCAATAAATTACCTCAAGGTAATAAACAGTACGCTTCACAGAAATAATACGCCAGGCAAAATTGGTGGATGTTCATGAATAATACAGGATACTGAAATGTCTGTTATATTAAGAGTTGATAAAGTACCTCAAGTATTAGCTGACGCATTAGCGCAGACTCATACCTTATATGAATACAGTCAATTATCTGCGGAGCAATTACAGGCTATTATCGAAGACGTTCAGGTGATATTAGCCAGTGGAGAGTCAAAAGTTGAAGCCGCGCTAATTAACCAACTACCAGAATTAAAATTGATCGCAGTATTTGGTGTCGGGTATGACGGTGTGGATATTCGCGCCGCCAAGGCAAGAGGCGTCGAGGTGACCAACACGCCGGATATTTTAACCGATGACGTTGCCGACCTTGGAATTGCGCTGATGCTGAATGTCTCAAGACGTATTAATGGTGCACAAAAGTTTATTGAACGTGGTGACTGGCTTTCCGGTGTTTATCCCCAGTCAACCAAGGTCAGTGGCGGGCGTCTGGGCATTGTTGGATTCGGGCGCATTGGGCGGGCTGTCGCGAAAAGAGCACAGGGTTTCTCAATGAAAATTTCCTGTTTTGACCGCAACCCGGTCGAAAATAGTGAAATAACATACTATCCCAGCCTCCAGGAACTGGCTAAAAACAGTGATATTTTGATGGTGTGTGCCAGTGCGGGGGCTGAAACCTTAAAACTGATCAACCGGGATGTCCTCACCGCGCTGGGGCCGGAGGGCATTTTGATTAATATTGCCAGGGGCAGCGTGGTTGATGAAGAGGCGCTCGTGGAGGCAATCAGTCAGGGAACACTTGGTGGCGCGGGGCTGGATGTTTTTGCCAACGAACCTCATGTTCCGGCGGCATTGCTGAACCGCGATAATGTGGTGGTGACACCACATATCGGCAGCGCTACCCGGGCGACACGCGCGGCCATGGCGAAACTGGTTATGGATAATATCGCCGCCTTCTATGCTGGCGAGGCACTACTGACACCAGTAAGATAAACGGCAGGTATTAAAAACGCATCAGTGAACGGGGGCAGGGGAAGATGAATGTTTTCCCCTGCTTCATGTTGCCCGGAACCACACCGGCTCAACAGGCTCCGGGATCAGCACATCATGACCCAAGGGCCAGGCCATCTTCCCGATGGGGCCTCAGTTATCCCGCGGCCCGTCAGAACAGGGTAGCTGGGGGATGATTACTCATTGCCCCATTGATTCAAAAATTCTGCTACGGCATCAATATGCCGCGTGTCGATCCCTGCCTCATTGGCCATCTGTTGCTGGGCTTCCTCACTGATTTCTTCATTATTCATCAAGCGTGTGACCAGCAGCTGGAAATAATGAGCCAGGGCATCCTGCTCTGAATCTTCAACCGGCTTGGGGGATTCCGCTGAATACTCTTCGACGATATCATAGTACTTAAGCGGGATTTCATTACGCATATATTACCCTCCGGGATTGGCGTTGATTATTTACTGTCGGGATTACTGTCCCATAAGCACACGGCATGGCGTGTCTTAAACAGAAACCGTGAATAAACGATTTTATCGCCCTGAAGGCGGCTTCCGGGGGAGTGTACTGTAAAATGGGCGTGAGTTTGATCCCTTTTTATCTTCAGCCCGTCACGAGAGATGGCCAGATTCGCCAGGTAACAGGAAATTCGTTATCATCCGCTGTCATTCTTTAGCCAGGTTATTTCATGTCCACGATTATCGACACGTTTATTGCCACCCAGTGTCATGCACAAATCACCGTGCTCTATCAGGATGATGACCTTATCGTCATCAATAAGCCGTCGGGGCTACTCAGCCTGTCGGGGAAAAATCCGCAAAATCTTGACTCTGTTCATCACCGGCTAGTACAACGCTTTCCCGGCTGTACATTAGTGCATCGCCTCGATTTTGGTACTTCCGGACTTATGGTGGTGGCGCGTAATAAAGGGATCAATGCCGCACTTTGCCACCAGTTCAGCCAGCGTTCGGTGACAAAAGTCTATACCGCACTGTTGTGCGGCGACCTGGACAAGAATGAAGGCATCATCGATGCCCCGATAGCTAAAGACCCGGCGTTGTTTCCGTTAATGTCCATTTGTGCGTTAACAGGCAAGGTGGCACGCTCCCATTATCAGGTAATTGAGCGTTTGAGTTATACGTCTGACAGCGGAATGGCAGTGCCAGTAACACGAGTAAAACTCACCCCTGAAACTGGGCGAACCCATCAACTGCGTATCCACTGCCAGTGGCTAGGCCATCCCATTCTGGGGTGTGATCTGTACGGTGGGTGCCTGTTGCCAGGCACACAAGGAACTCCCCGGCTTATGCTGCATGCCAGCGAGCTGCATTTTATGCATCCAATAAAACAAGAAAAGATGTCCTGGGTACAGGAAAGCCCATTTTAATCCTGTGGTGCGTGGCACTCTGATGCCACAGAGCGATACGTCGTGCTTTAATCATCGCAGCGGGGCGTGAATACCGGTATTCCATACCCGCATGGGTGCTACCACATCAAATCATCCGGTACCTTAAAGTCAGCATAAGGATCATCCTCATCCTGTGCGTCCTGGCTCAAGGTGCTGTTTAATACAATACTACTGGCGTCGCGTTGTGCAATTTTATCCGCGACACTCGCCGGAATAATGGCGTATTGGCTGTCAACACTCCCTTCCACGCTCAGGCGAGCAATGGCAAGACGGCCGCTAATTAACTGGGACTGGGTGAGCTTATCAACCGCGACTTTTTTGATCAGATTATGGTCGGTAAAGTTAAAATCAATATTACCTTTAGCAACAATAATTTTATTCATTTCAATAAGCTGCTTAACCTGGGCTTTGTACTCTTTCGCTAAAACTTCTTGCTTTTGCTGCTCACTGAGCTGCTTGTCCCGTTCCATCTGGGCTTTTTTATTCTCTTCCACGGCTTCCCTGGCTTCGCGTGCCTGAACGCGTGATTTTTTGGCTGTTCTCTGAACCTTGGCCACTTTCTTACTGGTTACTAATCCCGCTTTGAGCATCTGCTCCTGCAACGTGAGCTTTGTCATCTCGACTTCCAAACATATTGAACAATGGGGGGATTATACCCGTAAATTTTACCACTGTGCCAGATTCAGACACCGGGTTCCGGTACAAATGCCCTGGCAGGATAACGGTTATTCAACCGTTTTGAAGGTATCGACTCGTTAACGATGGCGGTGACTTCTGAACCTGATCCGGTGTTGTCTGTTATTTATTAGTCAGGCCATGTCATCGATTATCAATATATTTATCCAGGCCCGGTTAGAAATAATAAGAGCATCTTAATTAAAATTGTGTGCCGGGTCACATTTAATAGTTGAATTGCGGTTCAGCATGTTGAACAAAGTATATTTCCCACGGTGTAATGCCGATATTCTATTTTTCGTTAACACAAGGTGGCTATTATGGTTCGCAAAGGTTGTAATTCATTAATTCGTGCTGAAAAAATATTAACCCATATAGCGTGGGTGGGAGTGGCGAGTTATATGGAATTACTGAAGGAGTTTGAATATCCTAAAAGTAGCCTGCTTAATTTATTGAATGTCATGGTGGAGTGCGGTTTTTTAATTAAAAACAAAAATGGCCACTATCTACTGGGAATAAAAAATTATGAGCTGGGTTGCCAGGCGTTACACCGCCAGAACATATTTGAGATGACTAAACGACCGATGCAGGAACTGTCACTGAAAAGTGGCCTGGTTTGCCACCTGGGCGCGATGGAAAGCCACTCAGCCATCTACCTTGATAAAATAGAGAGCCCCAGTTCAGTACCGACAAATAAAAGCTGGATCGGCAAAAAACTCGAATTGCATATTACTGCATTAGGTAAAGCATTATTGGCATGGAAAAGCCGGGAAGAGCTGGACTATTTTCTGGACGTGCTTACGCTGACGTCGCATACCACAAATACATTTACCGATAAAAAATTATTTCTGGACGAATTACAAAAAACACGGCTAAGGGGATGGGCCATCGACAACGAAGAATCAACCTATGGCGCTGTTTGTTTAAGCATGCCGATTTTTAATATGTACAACCGGGTTAACTATGCCATTTCCCTGTCGGGTGATCCTATTGTTTACTCCGCCAATAAGATTGATGGCTATTTAGAATTACTCAAGAAATGTGCGTGGCAAATATCCAGTGGGTTGGGATACAGAAACGAAAATGAATACTTACGAAAAGGAAACTGAAACAGTGAAAAAATTTAGTGGCATTATTCCACCGGTATCCAGCACGTTTCATCGTGATGGAACCCTTGATAAAAAAGCAATGCGTGCAGTGGCCGATTTCCTGATCAATAAAGGTGTCGATGGGCTATTTTACCTGGGCACAGGGGGGGAGTTTAGCCAAATGAGCACGGCCAGGCGAATGGAATTTGCCGAAGAGGCGGTTGCTGCGGCTGATGGACGGGTGCCAGTATTAATCGGTGTGGGTTCCCCCTCGACTGATGAGGCAGTCAAACTCACCAAACATGCGGAAAGCTGTGGTGCTGATGGAGTGGTGGCAATCAATCCTTACTACTGGAAAGTCGCATCTCGCAATCTTGACGACTATTACCAGCAAATCGCACGCAGTACCTCACTGCCCGTGATCCTGTATAACTTCCCGGACCTGACAGGGCAGGATTTATCCCCGGAAACAGTAAAACGCCTTGTCCTGCAAAATGAAAATATTGTGGGTATTAAAGACACTATCGACAGCGTCAGCCACCTGCGCACCATGATCAATACCCTGAAGTCAGTACGCCCGTCATTTTCAGTCTTCTGTGGTTATGATGACCATTTACTGAATAATTTACTACTCGGGGGGGATGGTGCCATATCCGCCAGCGCGAATTTTGCGCCAGAACTCTCCGTTGGTATCTATCAGGCCTGGAAAAAAGGAGATCTTGCCACGGCTGCCACTCTGAATAAAAAACTGTTACAACTGCCGTCAATTTATGCCCTGGAAACACCTTTTGTGTCGCTGATTAAGTACGGCATGCAATGTGTGGGCCTGCCTGTAGAGACGTATTGCTTACCGCCGATTCTGGATATTTCAGAAGAAGCGAAAGAGAAAGTTCATGCACTACTAAACGCACAGGGCATTTTACCCGTCTGAGGAGGCACTCATGTCAGTTCGCACTATTTTTGCTGATGAAAATCAGGACATCTACACGGTGAGAACCCACGCGAACGGGCCGGATGGCGAACTGCCATTAACCCCAGAGATGCTGATCAACCGCCCCAGCGGAGATCTGTTTGGGATGACCATGAATGCGGGAATGGGCTGGTCACCGGACGAGCTGGATCGGGACGCGATTTTACTGCTGAGTACCCTGGGCGGCTTACGTGGTGCTGATGGCAAGCCTGTGGCTCTGGCCTTGCATCAGGGGCACTATGAGCTCGATATTCAAATGAAAGCGGCGGCGGAGGTTATCAAAGAGGGGCAGGCATTACCTTATGCGGTATATGTCTCTGACCCTTGCGACGGGCGTACTCAAGGCACAACCGGCATGTTTGACTCACTGCCTTACCGCAATGATGCCTCAATGGTCATGCGCCGCCTTATCCGTTCACTGCCTGACGCTAAAGCGGTTATTGGTGTGGCGAGCTGTGATAAAGGGCTGCCGGCCACAATGATGGCGCTCGCCTCACAGCATAACAAAGCCACGGTGCTGGTGCCTGGTGGTGCCACACTCCCTGCCAGGGACGGGGAAGATAACGGCAAGGTACAAACCATTGGTGCACGTTTTGCTAACGGGGAATTATCCCTCAAAGACGCGCGTCGTGCAGGATGTAAGGCTTGTGCCTCTTCGGGTGGAGGGTGCCAATTCCTCGGTACGGCCGGGACATCACAGGTTGTCGCTGAAGGCTTGGGACTGGCGCTGCCACACTCAGCCCTGGCCCCCTCGGGGGAACCCGTATGGCAGGAAATTGCCAGGGCCTCTGCCCGGGCAGCACTGAACCTGTGTAAGCAGGGCATCACCACCCGGGAAATACTTACCGATAAAGCTATTGAGAATGCGATGACCGTGCATGCGGCGTTTGGTGGGTCGACAAACCTGTTGCTGCATATACCCGCGATTGCCCATCAGGCCGGGTGTCATATCCCGACAGTGGATGACTGGATCCGGATTAACAAACGTGTCCCCCGGCTAGTGAGTGTGTTGCCTAATGGGCCCGTTCCTTACCCGACAGTGAATGCTTTTATGGCCGGGGGCGTGCCGGAAGTGATGTTGCATCTGCGCAGCCTTGGACTGCTCCATGAAGACGTGATGACCGTAACAGGCAGCACATTAAAAGAGAACCTTGACTGGTGGGAACACTCCGAACGTCGCCAGCGCTTCAAACAATTACTGTGGGATCAGGAACAAATCGATGCCCGGGACGTGATCATGTCGCCACAACAAGCACAGGAACGTGGCCTGACCTCCACCATCACCTTCCCGAAAGGTAACATTGCGCCTGAAGGCTCGGTGATTAAGTCGACAGCCATCGATGCCTCGGTGATCAATGATCAGGGTATTTATTATCATAAAGGTATCGCAAAAGTTTACCTGTCTGAGAAGAGTGCCATTTACGATATTAAGCATGACAAGATTAAAGCAGGGGATATCCTGGTCATCATCGGTGTTGGCCCCTCCGGGACCGGGATGGAGGAAACCTATCAGGTGACCAGTGCCCTGAAACATCTGTCCTACGGTAAGCATGTTTCCTTGATTACCGACGCGCGTTTTTCCGGTGTATCAACCGGGGCATGTATTGGCCATGTCGGGCCAGAAGCTTTGGCGGGCGGGCCAATTGGGAAATTGCGTACCGGGGATATCATTGAAATTAAAATTGACTGCCGTGAACTCCAGGGTGAAATCAATTTCCTGGGTACTCGTAGTCAGGAAATATTACCATCGCGGGAACAAGCGACGGAAATATTAAACGCCAGACCCAGCCATCAGGATTTATTACCCGACCCGGAACTACCCGATGATACCCGACTCTGGGCGATGCTTCAGGCGGTGAGCGGCGGAACCTGGCGAGGATGTATTTATGATGTGAATAAAATTGGTATTGCCTTACACGATTATATTAATAAGAACTGAAGTAAATAATAAAAACATCCTGGTACCTTAATAATCTGACTACATATTATTAATTATTCTCGTAGTCAGATTATGAGGTGCGGTTACCCTACAATAAGAGGTTGTTATGCCACTAATTATCGTTGTGGCAGGGATTGCTTTACTCCTGCTTTTAACCATAAAAGTTAAACTCAATACCTTTGTTTCTTTAATTATTGTCTCGATTGCTGTCGCCATTGCCAGCGGTATGCCATTAAATAAAGTCGTCGGATCGGTAGAGTCTGGTCTTGGGGGCACTCTTGGTCATATTGGTCTGATATTTGGCTTTGGTGTGATGCTCGGTCGTTTATTGTCTGATGCCGGTGGGGCACAACGAATAGCCCTGACAATGCTGAATTACTTTGGCGCTAAAAAACTTGACTGGGCTGTTGTCTGTTCCGCCTTCATTGTGGGTATTGCTCTTTTTTTCGAGGTAGGTTTAATTCTGCTGGTCCCGATTTTATTCGCTATTGCCCGTGAAGCTAAAATATCACCGATGTATATGTGCGTCCCTATGCTTTCAGGTTTGCTTGTTGCACACGGTTTTTTACCTCCGCACCCAGGCCCCACCGTGATTGCTCGCGAATATGGTGCTGATGTGGGGCTGGTATTGATCTACGGTATTATTGTGGGTATTCCTACTTTTATTCTTTGCGGCCCCGTACTGAATAAATTCTGCCAGCGTATTATTCCAGAGGCTTTTAAAAAAGAGGGTAATATCGCGTCGCTCGGGGCAACCCGACATTTCAGTGAAAGTGAAATGCCTTGTTTTGGTATCAGCTTTCTCACGGCGATGTTGCCCGTGATCCTGATGGCACTCGTGACGATTATTCAGATGACGCAGGTAAAAAACGCCGCAGATACTGGCATGTTTTATCATGTGATACTGTTCCTGGGTAATTCGACCATTGCGATGCTGATCTCACTGTTATTCGCGATTTACACCATGGGACTGGGGCGTGGAAAAACGATCCCTGATTTGATGGACTCCTGCGGGAAAGGTATCGCGGGTATTGCCGGGTTGCTGCTGATTATAGGCGGTGGTGGTGCCTTCAAGCAGGTGCTTATTGACTCTGGCATTGGGCAGTATATCTCCACACTGGTCTCTGGTATGGACATCAATCCGCTGCTCATGGCCTGGGGGGTTGCTGCTTTCCTGCGGATTTGCCTGGGGTCAGCCACTGTGGCGGCGATTTCCACCGCGGGGCTGGTTATCCCTATGCTGGCGGTGCATCCCAGCACGAATCTGGCGCTGATCACACTGGCAACAGGGGCCGGGTCTTGTATCTGTTCCCACGTTAATGATGCCAGTTTCTGGATGATTAAAGACTTCTTCGGGCTGACTATTAAAGAAACACTGCTGTCCTGGACATTAATGTCAACGCTGCTTTCCATCTGTGGGTTGATATTTATTCTGATGGTTAATACTGTACTGTAATCTCGCTTTTACTGGTGAACCCTGTGCGGGTTCACCAGTCTTGCAATATTGTTGTCTGTGATATCCCAGGGGCCGGGGGTGTCGTGGAACAAATGCACCGTTTCAACCCCTTTATTTGCATCAGGTATTATTAGCTTCGCTTTCAAGCCTGACATTACCACCCAGAACCTCATTCATTCTTTCTTTATCCAGGGCGCCTTCCCAGCGTGCGACAACAATGCTGGCACAAGCATTACCTACCAGGTTTGTTAAGGCACGGCATTCTGACATAAAGCGATCAATACCCAGGATCAGTGCCATGCCTGCCACGGGAATACTTGGCACAACAGAGAGTGTTGCTGCGAGGGTAATAAAACCAGCCCCTGTCACACCTGCCGCACCTTTTGAGCTGACCATGGCAACAACGAGCAATGTCACTTGCTGTGTCAGTGTCAGCTCAATGTTTGTGGCTTGCGCAATAAACAACGCCGCCATCGTCATATAGATATTGGTGCCATCCAGATTGAATGAATACCCGGTAGGAATAACCAGCCCGACGACGGATTTTTTACAACCCACATTTTCCATTTTATTCATCAGGCTGGGGAGTGCGGCTTCAGATGAAGAGGTACCCAGCACTAACCACAGCTCTTCTTTGATGTATTTGATAAGGGCGATAATAGAGAAGCCGTTATACCGGGCAACCAGCCCCAGTACCACCAGAATAAATAACAAGGAGGTAATATAGAATGTCATGATCAGCAAGAGTAAATTGCTGATGGATGACACACCATATTTTCCAATAGTGAACGCCATAGCCCCGAACGCACCTATGGGTGCTAATTTCATCAGCATGGTGACCATTTTAAAGACAGGGGTGGAGAGATTCTGGAAAAAAGTTAATACCGGCTCGCCGTGTTTACCCGATGCAGACAGTGCAAGCCCGAAGATAACGGAGACAAAGAGCACTTGCAGAATATTCCCGTTTGTCAGCGGGCTCACTACCGTTTCAGGAATGATATTCATCAGGAAGCCGACAATTGAAGCATCATGTGCTTGTTGTACGTAACCCTGAACTTTACTGAAATCAAGTGAGTCTGGCGATATATTAAGCCCATCCCCCGGCCTGATTATATTCGCGACTATCAGCCCAATAATCAGTGCCAGTGTCGAGAAGAATATAAAATAGCACATTGACTTACCCGCGACAGTGCCGACGGATGCCATGTCTTTCATTCCCGCAATACCGGTAACCACAGTCAGAAAAATAACTGGCGCAATGATCATTTTGACGATTTTGATAAAGGCATCACCCAGTGGTTTAAAAGACTCCCCCACATCAGGATAAAAATGCCCGAGGAGGATACCGAGAAGGATGGCGACAATAACTTGAACGTACAGTATTTTATAAAGAGGTTGTTTTGTTGCGGTTTTTTTCGACATTAAATATACCTATAAGAGGGATCGACTACAAAATATTATTTACTCTTACCATCACATCTTCTCGGTCACGGCTTCTCAGACACCGCTATGTTGATAGCATCGACCGCAACGCATGAGGATTGCGGCTATCATATTTTTTGCTCAGGATAATGCCCCCGCCAACCCATTGACTGACATCATTAAGGGTAATGAAATCTATAAAATATCCATTACTCTCATGTGCCTGCATCTTGTTTAAACAGGTTGCTGAATCCAGCATCATATGTTTATCCATAGTAATAACATTGTTAATATCCATATTTCTGCAACATATTTAACAGAGTTCTCCACAGGAGGACATACCATATTTTCATTAATGTTAAGACGATCAAACTATTCGATGATTGCCAATAGAATGTTTCTTGTGACCGTTGTCACATCATTACAGGACTTTCGTCTTTAATTTTTATGCATAATAAAACCCGGTATCCCGATATTTTTAGACAATAATATGGGGTCGTATCATTTACCGGGAAAAATAATTGGCAGCATCAAATTCTGTTTTATTAATCCTTTGATGCGGGGCCGTTAACCGGACGGGCGGTGGCGGGGAGTATCCAGCATTCTGCTGCAAAAAGTTAACGGCCAATGAGTTAATTTGATAATAAGGCGAGGGTGATCTCAGCGCCCCCCTGAACCAGTATGCCGGCAGCGTTGTTAAGTTTTCCAATCTGCACATGCGGCAGTGAACGCGAATCTCAATACCGGTGTTCTCTCTGTTGTTTTCTAAGCTGCCTGTGCGGCAGTGAACATACATGGACAAGCGCCGCGAGATGATGCAGTTTTCTAAGCTGCCTGTACGGCAGTGAACGTGGGACAACGGATCATACGAACAATGGGTTGATTTCTAAGCTGCCTGTACGGCAGTGAACTCGGCCCGATATTAATGAAGATAGTTTTGAATTTTCTAAGCTGCCTGTACGGCAGTGAACTAGGCCGTCAACACTCAGACCGTCACTGAGCATTTCTAAGCTGCCTGTACGGCAGTGAACTCATATGAACATGGTTGCCGGGGATGGGAAATTTTCTAAGCTGCCTGTACGGCAGTGAACATCGAATCAGGAGAAAGCATTCCCGCCCCGGTTTTCTAAGCTGCCTGTACGGCAGTGAACACCAACTTGTTGCTTTTGTTAGAACTCAGAATTTTCTAAGCTGCCTGTACGGCAGTGAACAAACTTCCTTCATCAGCTCCTGAGCATGTAATTTTCTAAGCTGCCTGTACGGCAGTGAACTAATCTGCACAGATAGTCCAATCCGACTCATATTTCTAAGCTGCCTGTACGGCAGTGAACTTACAATTCCGCCGACGTGGTAATATTGAACTTTTCTAAGCTGCCTGTACGGCAGTGAACGCTGCGAGCGGATGCAAAAATCGACATCAATGTTTCTAAGCTGCCTGTACGGCAGTGAACGCTTTGCTGATGGTTTCTACCCATTCAATCAATTTCTAAGCTGCCTGTACGGCAGTGAACTTGCTCCTGCTGGCAGTGCGATTGATGCTAACTTTCTAAGCTGCCTGTACGGCAGTGAACTTCTTGGATAGAATGCGCCCAGCCCATTTTTCTTTTCTAAGCTGCCTGTACGGCAGTGAACTGTATTCACCATGCGGTAAGGATTACCCAAGATTTCTAAGCTGCCTGTACGGCAGTGAACCTGTGGTTAACGTTCCAGCAGTCGGAGTAGATTTTCTAAGCTGCCTGTACGGCAGTGAACTAGCTATTGATGATATTGCAAGCCGCGACAATTTTCTAAGCTGCCTGTACGGCAGTGAACAAAAAAACCAACGTCAGAAAATGACACCGAAGTTTCTAAGCTGCCTGTACGGCAGTGAACATCAATTGATAGTTCTACTACACCTGGAGTCATTTTCTAAGCTGCCTGTACGGCAGTGAACCAATCGTGTTTTTACGACTGTCTTTGCTGTACTTTCTAAGCTGCCTGTACGGCAGTGAACGTTATTGACTCCAGCAAACATTGTTCCATCAGTTTCTAAGCTGCCTGTACGGCAGTGAACTTGCGTGGGACGCACTTTCTGCTGATAAGAAATTTCTAAGCTGCCTGTACGGCAGTGAACTGCATTCTACCCGAGAACAGTAGAGACTAACGTTTCTAAGCTGCCTGTACGGCAGTGAACTGTAGCCTTTTCACTCTAACGATTTGTTTTATTAGTCGCAATTGCTGTTTTCACCGACAAGACCCTTTTTCAATGCATCGATGTAACCCATTGATTATTAAAGCCGTTAAAGATGGCTGAAAAAAAGGGTCTCCTGCCGGGGAGTATTTTTTGCAACCTGTTTTGTAAGAGATTATTTGTGTTAATCTTATACCTGTACCCGTTCTGAAGACATTAGTATTTTCTGATCAAAGAGTTAGCCAGGGATTTTATCTTCGGTCTGACAACGATGACTTATGGTGGCAGAAAATAAATTATGAATAAGCCTGTTAGCCCTTCGGATTTAAAAACAATATTGCATTCCAAACGAGCGAACATTTATTACCTCCAGTATTGTCGTATTCTGGTGAATGGCGGTCGGGTGGAATATGTCACTGAGGAGGGGAATCAGTCCCTCTACTGGAATATTCCCATCGCTAACACCAGTGTTGTGATGCTGGGAACCGGGACATCGGTGACACAAGCGGCGATGCGGGAGTTTGCCAGGGCAGGGGTGATGGTTGGTTTTTGTGGCGGTGGCGGTACACCGCTATTTGCAGCCAATGAGGCGGAAGTGGCGGTTTCCTGGCTATCACCACAAAGCGAATATCGCCCCACGGAGTACCTGCAAAACTGGGTGAGTTTTTGGTTTGATGATACAAAAAGGTTGTCGGCGGCCATCGCCTTTCAGCAGATTCGGATAGCTCAAATTCGTCAGCACTGGTCAGGTTCCCGGCTGTCTCGCGAACCCCGGTTTGCTTTTAAGCAAGAACACCTGCAGGCGCTACTTGAGCGTTATGAAAAAGGGTTAGCAGGCTGCAGAACCAGTAATGATGTGCTGGTGCAGGAAGCGATGATGACCAAGGCACTCTACCGACTGGCCGCCAATGCCGTGAGTTATGGTGACTTTACGCGAGCCAAACGTGGTGGTGGGACTGACCTGGCAAATCGCTTTCTGGATCACGGTAACTACCTGGCTTATGGCCTGGCTGCTGTGTCTGCCTGGGTCCTCGGTCTGCCTCATGGGTTAGCGGTGTTACATGGTAAGACTCGTCGTGGTGGGCTGGTCTTTGATATCGCTGATTTAATTAAAGATGCGTTAGTCCTGCCTCTGGCATTTATTGCGGCGATGGAAGGGGAAGATGAACAAGCGTTTCGCCAGCGTTGCCTGACCCTATTCCAGCAATGTGAAGCCTTAGATGTCATGATAGGCAGCCTGCAGGATGTCTCCACTAAACTGAGTCAGGTGGGACAATGAATATTCTGCTGATCTCTGAATGCAGTAAACGTGCATTGGGTGAAACACGTCGCATACTGGATCAGTTCGCTGAACGTAAAGGGGATCGCTGTTGGCAAACGGCTATCACCCAGGATGGATTAAACACGTTGCGCAAGTTACTGCGAAAGACGGCGCGAAGAAATACTGCCGTTTCATGCCATTGGGTCCGTAGTGCCAATCATACGGAATTGCTTTGGATAGTCGGCAACCTGCGTCGCTTCAATGCCCAGGGGACAGTACCGACCAACACCACAGGGCGGGATATTCTGCGTGGAAAAGATGAAAACCCCTGGCACAGTGCCGAAGTTTTTAGCTTACTGGCAGCGATTGCCGGGCTCTTTCATGATATTGGCAAAGCCAATGCCCTTTTTCAGAGAGGGCTCAGTGGAGCAGGGCCCTACAGCCAGCCTTATCGCCATGAGTGGGTATCGCTCCGGCTATTTCAGGCTTTTGTGGGGGATCGGGACGATACCGGCTGGTTAACGGCTCTGAATACGCTGGCCCCGGATGCTGAAAAAACGGTGCTGGCCGGGCTGCAGTGCGACACGTTGACCTTCAGCCCCAGCCCATTTCGCTCTTTGCCTCCGATAGCGCAGACTGTTGCCTGGCTTATTATTTCTCACCATCGTTTGCCGGTATTTACTCCCACTACGGATACCCAGACCCCGGGTATCACGCCAGAGTTAAGCTTTGCCGACAAATGGCTCACTGATCGCTTTTCACCACAATGGAATTCACTGAACCATTGCCAGGGCAAGCATACCGCTGCGGACTTAGCACTGAACTGGCAGTTTCCCTATGGAACGCCGTTGCAAAGTCATACCTGGCGCGAAAAGGCGCAAAAATTTACCAGCCGGATACTAAAACTACCTGGGTTGACGCATTTTGGCCGTTTGGATCAACGGCTCACTGTCCACTTAGCGCGCCTCGCCCTGATGCTGGCTGATCATCACTATTCATCTGGCGACGCGACACTGGGCTGGCAGGATAATACTTATTCTGCCTGGGCGAATACTGACCGCAAAACCGGGAAATATAAGCAGCGCCTGGATGAACATTGCATTGGCGTTGGTCAAAATGCTCTGCTACTGGGGCGGAGCCTGCCTTCTCTGCGCGAGACATTACCAGCTATCACGCGTCATAAAGGGTTTCGTCTGCGTGCCACAGATCCGCGTTTTCGCTGGCAGGATAAGGCGTTCGATCTGGCGTGTTCTATTCGCGAGCGCAGCCAGCAACAGGGCTTCTTTGGGGTCAATATGGCATCGACCGGGCGGGGTAAAACCTTTGCTAATGCCCGAATTATGTATGGTCTGTCGAACGAGTCAGTGGGATGCCGTTTTTCAGTCGCGCTGGGATTACGCACCCTGACGCTGCAAACCGGGGATGCGCTTCGTCAGCGGCTGAAACTGGAAGAGGATGATCTCGCGGTACTGATTGGTTCCCAGGCAGTACAGGATCTCTATGTCATGGGCCAACAAAACCGGCAGCCGCTGATACCACAAACGGGGAGTGAGTCTGCCGGGGCACTGTTTTCTGAGCATCAGTATGTGCGTTATGACGGCTCCCTGGATGATGGTCGACTCAAAAAATGGCTGGAACGCGACCCAACCCTGCATCGGTTATTAAGTGCCCCGGTACTGGTCAGTACCATTGACCATTTAATGCCGGTGACAGAAGGGTTGCGCGGTGGTCATCAAATTGCGCCGATGCTGCGGCTATTAACCTCTGATCTGGTGCTCGATGAGCCGGATGACTTTGGGCAGGAGGATCTCCCGGCACTGTGTCGGCTGGTTAACTGGGCTGGCATGCTGGGCTCACGGGTATTGTTATCATCAGCCACACTTCCCCCGGTATTTATCCGTGCCTTATTTGACGCTTATCTTGATGGCCGTGGTGCCTGGCAACAGGCTTACGGGCCTCCCGGCAGGCCATTAACCGTCTGTTGTGGCTGGTTTGACGAGTTTGACTGTCAGCATGAGGAATACGGTGATGTGAGTCATTTCACCACGCGGCATGAAGCCTTCGTCCATAAACGCATCGAAAATCTGAGTAATAATGAGCTCCCGCTCCGTTTCGCTTCTATCGTTCCGGTGAATAGCCCGACGGAAGACGAGGATCAGGTACATCTGTCTGTCGCGCAGGTTATGCATCCCCTGATACTGGATTCCCATGCCCGGCACCAGCAAAGAGATGAACAGGGCCGAACGGTTTCGTTGGGGTTGATCAGGATGGCAAATATTGATCCGCTGGTTGCTGTGGCCCGGCATCTGCTCACGACACCTTCCCCGCCAGATACCTGTATTCATTACTGTATTTACCATAGTCAGCACCCGTTAGCGATGCGATCACATATTGAGCAGCGGCTGGACACTGCGCTGATGCGTAGTGATATTAACGCGCTGTGGCAGGTCGACGAAATTCGACACGCGCTGGAAAACACCTCACAGCAGCATCATATTTTTGTGGTCTTAGCCACCTCGGTGGCCGAGGTAGGGCGGGATCATGACTACGACTGGGCAATTGTCGAGCCCAGCTCTGTGCGTTCATTTATCCAGTTAGCGGGAAGGGTATTACGCCATCGCCAGCTGAAGGAATTCATTCCTGAATCACCCAATATTCATCTGCTGAGTCACAATATCCGCGCGCTAAAAGGGCAGATCCCCGCCTTCTGCAAGCCTGGCTATGAGTCAAAGGAGATAAGCCTGGAGAGCCATGATCTCCATCAGCTATTACAGGAAAAAGAGTACCGGCATCTCAGTGCTGTGCCGCGTATTGTGTCCCCCCCATCATTAAAAAGGCCGCTGTCACTGGTCACGTTGGAACATATTGCTTTGGGTAAGGTGTTGTTTGGTTTAAAAAATCAAAATATCGATGACCTGAAACATCCCCCTGCTGCATTCTGGTGGCGGGAGCACCCGCACTGGAATGGTGAAATGCAACGACGCACACCATTTCGCCAGTCAGAAAAGAAGGATGCCTGTTACTTCTGGATAGCGGATGAGGATGAGGAGCCGGTATTTATGGTCGTGGATGAAAGTGGCAGTGGCTGGAAACAGAACAATATTGCCCGTTCCATTAGTCTGACAATGGCTGAGGGTGTTAACGCCTGGATAACACCGGATTACCTCAGATTATATCAACAGGTGGCAGACGAAAAACAGTGGGAATTGAGCTGGGTTAGCGCCCGGTTTGGAGAGATTCGCCTGCGAGACAGTGATAACTGGTGCTGGCACCCATTATTAGGGATGTTTGGCGCACTGGGTTAAAGCTATTAATTCCTGGTAAAAGTAGTACCCGGTAATGCTTCTTTTGGTCATTAAATCTAAATCAGCAGGATTTTATATAATGCTATAAAAAAGGATTAACTATGAGTGGTGAGAAATTGAAGGTGTTCATACTCTCCTACATCAATACCCGAAAGCAGGCCAAACTGGATACTTTCGATAAAGAAGCGGAGAAGAAACGTTCAGGGCTCAGTGGTGACGCCCTAAGTCTTGTAACATTGGAACTGGCGCAGGCGCGCCGGGATATTGAACTCAGGCATGAAGCACGACACTGGCTAACGGATGCCGCCAGCCGCGCGGGGCAAATTAGCCTGGTGACACACGCGCTAAAATATACCCACAGTGATGCAAAAGGCTCCAGTGTTTTTAGCACCATGACGGCGGATGACTCTCAAACGCTGACCACCTCGACCCTGTTACAGCCCGCCATTGATGCGGTTGGCAACGCGGCCGCTCTGGATGTCGCAAAACTACTGCAAACCGAACACGAAGGGGACTCTCTGGTAGCGGCGTTACAACGCGGGGATAATCAGGCCCTGGAGGCACTGGCAGAAAGCCCCGCGCAGCTCCAGCAATGGCTGGAGGGTTTCAGGCAAGTTTTTAGCGACAAACAGCTCAGTTCCCATAAACTGGCAAAGCAGGTCTATTTCCCGGTGGGGCAGGGTCAATATCATCTGTTAAGCCCGCTTTACTCCACCTCTCTGGCTCAGGCACTCTACCAGCGGATTAATGCGACACGTTTTGGTGAACAAGCCAAAATTATTCGCCAGGCAAGAAAAAACCAGCAGTGGCATGAGCAGGCGGATATCAGCTACCCCGATCTGGCGGTGCAGTACATGGGTGGGACTAAACCGCAAAATATTTCCTCGCTCAATAGCGTGCGTGGCGGCCGTTCCTATTTACTTAGCTGTGCGCCGCCCGAGTGGAACACTGTTGACCATCCGCCCTTGCATCATGGTTCCATTTTTCGGGAACGCGGAGAAGCGGACTACCACACTAGCACCACATTAAACCAGATGCGGCGTTTTTTACTGCGGGTGAAAGATATCCAGAATAACCGCGATATCCGGCAGCAGCGCTTAACGTATCTCGACCAACTGATTGACCAGCTGTTCTTCTATGTCGCCACTATTCAAAATCTTGCTCCTGGCTGGAGTGCACAGTCAAAACTTAAACCCGCCCAGCAGCTGTGGCTCGATCCCTGGCGAGCAAAAACCGATCCCGCTTTTCGGCTGGAACTGGAAGCGGGCGACTGGCAGCAGTCCGTGGTGGAGGAATTTAGCCATTGGCTGAACCGGCGCCTGAAGCATGAGGCATTGATTTTCGGCGATGCTGAACGCAAGGAGTGGGCCAGTGCGGTACTGTTCAAACGGCGGATGCGCGAAATGGAAGATGCACTGAAAGGGGAACTGGCATGAGTACACTAATTATTCTGCGTCGCATTAAGGTTGAAAACGCCAATGCCATTGCCGGGCTGACTTATGGTTTTCCTGCGATCACCCACTTTCTTGGTTTTACGCATGCCTTATCACGTAAATTGCAACAAAGTCACGGCCTGACCCTGGAAGGCTGCGCGGTTATCAGCCATCAACAGCAGCTCCATGCCTACGGTACCCGTTGGGAAAAAAGCTTTGCTCTGACGCGTAATCCCCTGACCAGGGAAGCGAAAACCGCTGCGTTCAATGAAGAGGGGCGTATGCACATGACGGTCTCCCTGCTGATTGATTGCCAGGGGCAGCTTCCGGCGGATATCGCCGTCCTGCGGGATGCAATAACACAGCAGGCGCAGTGCCAGAGGCTGGCAGGGGGCACCATTATTGATATTGAGCAGGTTGCTATCCAGTCATTTCCACAGGATGAGGCACAGACCCGGCAGGTGATGCGCCGTTTGATCCCGGGGTTTATTTTAAGAGATCGGACTTCACTATTGCACCAACACTTTCAGGCGCTACGTCAGGTGAATCCGCACGCTGAACTGCTCGATGCCTGGCTGGATTTTGCTGCATTAAAGATGCAGGCAGAACCAGCACCGCCTGATTATCCCGTAAGCTGGCACTCTCTCCCTAAACCTGGTGGCGGTTTTCTTACGCCATTGATGGTGGGATACCGGGCCATTTCCCCCCTCTATTCGGAAGGTGAGGTTGAAAAAGTACGTTGTCAACAGACGCCATTCTGTTTTGCAGAAGCCGCTTATGGTATCGGAGAATGGCAAGGAGCTCACCGCATTAATGACATCCGCCAGGCGTTCTGGCAATACCAGTATCAGGATGGTGACTATTACTGTCGTCAGTCATCAGATACCGATTTAGCAGTAGATAACGCTTCTTATGATTTCGATTACTAAAAAGGATAACTCTCATGGCTAAAGCACCAGCAACGATTAAAACCGCATCTGTACTGGCTTTTGAACGTAAATTGGCAAACTCGGACGCAGTGATGTATGCCGGTAACTGGGCGTCGAAAGACAACTGGGTGCCGATTGTTATTCAGGAAAAATCTGTACGTGGCACCATATCCAACCGCCTGAAAAATACCCTGGCCAGCGATCCGGCCAAACTGGATGCTGAAATTCAGAAAGCCAACCTGCAAAAGGTTGATGTTGCCTCACTCCCTTTTCATGCTGATACGCTGAGGGTGGTGTTTACCTTGCGTGTGCTGGGTAATCTGGCGCAGCCTTCAGTCTGTAACGATCAGGCCTATCAAACGGCCCTTAGCGATATTATTACCGGTTACGCCCGGCAGCAGGGTTTTAGCATTTTAGCGGCCCGTTATGCGGAAAATATCGCGAATGGTCGCTTCTTGTGGCGTAACCGTGTCGGGGCAGAGGCAATCAGCATTGTGGTGACAACGGGTTCACAACGCTGGGAATTTAACGGGGAGGACTATTCCTTGCGCCAGTTCAGCAAGCCTGCGGGAAATCTGGCAGAGCTGACTAAGACCATTGAGCAAGGGCTGGCTGGAGACTCGTCAGTGTTATTGACCATAGAAGCTTGTGTACAGCTTGGTAACGGCCAGGAGGTTTTCCCCTCCCAGGAGCTGGTGCTTGATGAAAAATCACGAAATGGAAAAAGCAAAATCCTTTATCAAGTCAATGAAGTGGCTGCGATTCACTCACAAAAAATTGGTAACGCACTACGCACAATCGATGACTGGTATCCGGCAGCACATGAAGCTGGCCCGATCGCTGTCGAACCCTACGGTTCTGTTACCAGCAGGGGGAAAGCCTATCGCCAGCCTAAGGAAAAAATGGATTTTTATACCCTGCTGGATAACTGGGTAGTGAAAGGTGATATTCCAGTACCAGAACAGCAGCATTACGTGATAGCGACCCTTATTCGGGGTGGTGTATTTGGTGAAAAAGGCGAATAGGGTGGTGTGATGGAAAACTACATCGATATTCACGTCCAGCCTGATCCTGAGTTTACCGCCTCCCAGCTGATGAATGCCCTGTTTGCCAAACTGCATCGGGCGCTCGGGCAACTGGCAGATGGCAAAATAGGGATCAGCTTTCCCGAAGTGGACAAAACCTTAGGGGAATGTTTACGGCTGCACGGTAGTGCTGAGGCACTGGCCGCGCTGGAACAAACCTGTTGGTTAAAAGGGCTACGGGATTACACCCTCATTTCCCCCTGTCAAAAAATTCCGCTCAAGGTGCAGTACCGCACAGTACGCCGTGTTCAGTACAAGAGTAGCGCTGAACGATTACGTCGCCGTTCCGTCGCGAAAGGCTGGCTGACTACTGAAGAGGCTGTAACCCGGATCCCAGACACCAGTGAGAAACGCAGCAAACTGCCATTTCTGCAAATTAAAAGCCTGTCGAATGGGCAGATGTTTTTTGTGTTTGTGGAACATGGCCCACTCCGTGATAGCGCTGTTGCGGGTCGCTTTTCTTCATATGGTCTGAGTTCTGAAGCCACGATCCCATGGTTCTAACCCTTTTTTTTTAGAGGTAATTTAATTCTTTGATTTTTAATATGAAATTAAAAGGTTCCCCAAAAGGGTTCTGGTCACGAAACAGCCAGATTTTCTTTGAAAATCTGGCTGTTATAGTAAAATATAAACAGTTCACTGCCGTACAGGCAGCTTAGAAAAGCTAATGTCAGGAATATATCAGCCACCGGATGTTCACTGCCGTACAGGCAGCTTAGAAAATATTAATCAGCTTCAGGAATGAAGATGATTGGTTCACTGCCGTACAGGTAGCTTAGAAAAGATTAGTTCCTGCCCATTTCTATCTTTTGGTGTTCACTGCCGTACAGGTAGCTTAGAAACGCTTGAGTCAAAAGTAACAGCACTGGATAAAGTTCACTGCCGTACAGGTAGCTTAGAAAGCACAGCGTCATGCGATGCGGGTCTCGGCAAGTGTTCACTGCCGTACAGGCAGCTTAGAAAGCATCAAAAGACCGTGATACTTCGACCCAGATGTTCACTGCCGTACAGGCAGCTTAGAACGTTTTGATAACCGCATTTTGTGACACTGTAACTTTATATGCCATATAAGTCGTTCAGATATCTTCGTGCGATAATGGCTTGCACATTGCTGTGGCTAATCTCACTGGGGGCAGGTGAATGAGATTCAGAACCTCCCCACCGTTCAGTGGAGTTTGCAAAATATTCGCCGCATACCAAAAGATAGGTAACTTCATGTATTGGCCCGGTTTTTGCCGAGTGGTTCAAAGCGTTCGGTATGCTCGCTATACCTCTCACCGTCGCCAGACCCCTGGGGTAATTTAGTCGTGCAAGATGCGGGCCAGTTAATATCAAAGGGCTGCCAGCTAAAAAACCGATGAAATAGTGCGGTGGGTTTCAGCAGCAATAGGTAGAAAGCCTGTTGTACTTATCCAAATACGCATTTTTGACAGCATTGTTACGCGATGATTTGAGACGTTATGGAATAAAAAAACCACGCCATTGCGTGGTTTTTATCGTTTTTTATCGATTCTTATGAAGCATCATAAGACGACAAACATTATTCAGACGTTGAACAGGAAGTTCATCACGTCGCCATCTTTAACAATATACTCTTTCCCTTCCGCACGCATTTTGCCGGCTTCTTTAGCCCCTTGTTCACCTTTGTAGGTGATAAAGTCTTCATAGGCGATGGTCTGGGCACGGATAAAGCCTTTCTCAAAGTCGGTATGGATTTTACCGGCTGCCTGTGGCGCGGTCGCACCGACAGGGATGGTCCAGGCGCGAACCTCTTTGACACCCGCGGTGAAGTAGGTTTGCAGATTAAGCAGGGCGTAGCCAGCCCGGATAACGCGGTTCAGGCCCGGCTCTTCGATACCCAGTTCGGCCATAAACTCGTCCCGGTCAGCATCGTCAAGTTCAGCAATGTCAGACTCTACTGCAGCACAAACTGGAACCACTACCGATCCTTCTGCCGCTGCGATTTCCCGGACTTTATCCAGGTATGGGTTATTCTCGAAACCATCTTCATTGACATTAGCAATATACATGGTCGGCTTCAGGGTCAGGAAGCTTAAATAACGAATGGCGGCTTTGTCTTCTTCAGTCAGGTCGAGTGCACGCAGCATACCCGCATTACTGAGGTGTGGCAGGCATTTTTCCAGGGCAGCCAGTTCGGCTTTGGCGTCTTTATCACCACCTTTGGCTTTTTTCTGCACACGATGGATAGCGCGCTCACAGGTATCCAAATCGGACAGCGCCAGCTCGGTATTGATCACGTCAATATCCTCGGCGGGGTCAACTTTACCGGCAACATGAATAATATTGTCATTTTCAAAGCAACGAACAACATGACCAATGGCTTCTGTTTCACGGATGTTCGTCAGGAACTGGTTTCCCAGGCCTTCACCTTTGGAAGCGCCTTTTACCAGACCAGCGATATCCACAAATTCCATGGTGGTTGGCAGAATTCGCTGAGGTTTTACGATTTCGGCCAGTTTGTCCAGACGCGGGTCCGGCATAGGAACGACACCGGTGTTCGGCTCAATAGTACAAAAAGGGAAGTTGGCTGCTTCAATGCCAGCTTTCGTGAGCGCGTTGAACAGGGTGGATTTACCTACATTTGGTAAACCAACAATACCGCATTTGAATCCCATGTTTTAAATCACCTTAATATATTTATAATCAATGAATTAGTTTAGTTTCATTGAAGAAATGTAGCCAGCCTGGGTCATTATACACTTAAAGCTGGATAATCGGGGGCAGAAATGCTTATTCTGCTATTTATATGGGCTGTTTACTGTGCCTTAAAGGTGTGCAGACGATTAGTCGCTTTCGTCAGCCCCTCTTTTAGCCAGACATCAGTACAGCGCGTGGCTTCGTCAATGGCATCGTCAATCAATTTCTGCTCACTCAGGGGCGGTTTGCCGAGCACAAACCCGACGACTTTGTTTTTGTCTCCCGGATGCCCGATACCAATGCGTAACCGATGAAACCCAGGGTTATTACCCAGTTTACTGATAATGTCTTTCAGACCATTATGGCCACCATGCCCACCCGCAAGTTTGAATTTTGCAACGCCGGGGGGTAAATCGAGTTCATCATGGGCCACCAGGATCTCGTCGGGCTGGATGCGATAAAAATTGGCCATCGCTCCGACAGCTTTACCGCTGAGGTTCATAAATGTCGTCGGCACGAGTAGACGCACATCTTCCCCATCGACATTAATACGGGCAGTGTAGCCAAAAAATTTAGCTTCTTCTTTTAATGACTGGTTATGTCTGCTTGCCAGTAAATCCACATACCATGCTCCGGCATTATGGCGGGTAGCAGCATATTCCGCGCCTGGATTAGCCAGGCCGACAATCAGTTTAATGCTCACGGTTTCATCCTGAAGAAAACAGTTCAGAGCCGGGTAGTTTACTGTGCTCACACCCGGTTGACAAAGTTCAATGGCATTTACGTCATTTCATAGCAAGATAAATGTGCTTTTGTTAACAATTGTGATCTGCCACGCAAGCATCCGCCCGGCCCTTGTTTATACTTATGTAAAGATAAATCAGGGCAACATTCATAAGCTGATGAGTTGTCACTAAGCGGAGGTGGGTATGAAACGTAAAAATGCAACATTATGCGGCAATATCTTAATGGGGTGTGGACTACTGGTCATGGCTGCCGGGGTAATAGGGGCTGTGGCGAACCATCTTCCACAGTTCAATATACCCGCGATAGTGGCTTCCGGCGCCGTGCTGGGCATCTTTGTTGGTGCGGTGGTTTGGCTGGCGGGAGCTCGCCTGAGTGGTCATGAACAGGTCAGCGATCGTTACTGGTGGATCCGTCATTTTGATAAACGCTGCCGCAAAGGCGGGCAGTGATTTAGCGCAGAAACAGAAATAAAAAAACCCGCCATGATGGCGGGTTTTTTGTCTTGAGCAGTAATTAATGCTCAAACATCGCAGAGATAGACTCTTCGTTGCTAATACGGCGAATGGCTTCTGCTAGCATACCTGACAGCGTCAGAGTGCGTACATTAGGCAGCGCTTTAATTTCCGGTGACAGGGGAATGGTGTCACAAACGATAACTTCGTCAATGACGGAGTTACGTAAGTTGTGCAGCGCATTGCCCGAAAAGATAGGGTGAGTCGCATAGGCAAATACGCGCTTGGCACCACGCTCTTTCAGCGCTTCAGCGGCTTTGCACAGTGTACCACCCGTGTCAATCATATCATCGACCAGGACACAGTCACGGCCAGAAACATCACCAATGATATGCATCACTTGGGAAACGTTTGCCCGTGGGCGGCGTTTATCAATGATAGCCATATCAGTGTCGTTCAGCAGCTTCGCAATAGCACGAGCACGCACAACACCACCGATATCCGGGGAAACAACAATCGGGTTTTCAAGATCCAGTTGCAGCATGTCTTCCAGCAGGATAGGGCTGCCAAAGACATTATCAACCGGGACATCAAAGAAACCCTGGATCTGCTCGGCATGCAAATCCACTGTCAGAATACGGTCAACACCCACATTCGACAGGAAATCAGCCACAACTTTCGCGGTGATGGGAACGCGAGCAGAGCGCACACGGCGGTCCTGGCGGGCATAACCAAAATACGGAATAACGGCGGTGATGCGGCCAGCAGAAGCGCGGCGCAGAGCATCGACCATAACAACCAATTCCATCAGGTTGTCGTTTGTGGGAGCACAGGTGGACTGGATGATGAATATATCACCACCGCGTACATTTTCATTGATTTGTACGCTTACCTCACCGTCGCTAAAGCGACCGACGGCGGCGTCACCAAGAGAGGTGTACAGGCGGTTGGCAATACGTTGTGCTAGTTCCGGGATAGCGTTACCAGCAAAAAGCTTCATATCAGGCACGAGAAGAACCTCAGGCATGCGTCCAGTGGTGGATGGTGACTACCGCATATAATGTGCGGGGAGGGTAGCACCCATCCATGCGATGTATTTAAAGCACGGTGCAACGTCTGAAACAGGGTGACGTTGTCACCAATGCCCAGCTTGCCCGGATAAGGTTTGGTGCAGCGGAGAGACATTAACACCTCGCGCAACAAACCCATACAGCCAATCCGGGGCTTGCTTAAGCACCTGTCGGGCAGCGTGCTCGGTGTCAAATTCTGCAAACACACAAGCGCCGGTACCAGTCAGGCGCGACGGGGCATATTCTAACAGCCAGGAAAGCAGTGCATCAACCTCGCGAAACCGATTTCTTACGATAACCTGACAATCGTTACTAAATTCACAATTAAGTAAGGTATTGATTGACCTGACCGGTGTTTTGCGCGGTAGGTCTGGATCACTGAATATGGCAGGGGTGGAAACGCTCACCCCAGGGTGGGCAACCAGATACCATTTTTCTGCAGGATTGACCGGGGTGAGTTGTTCACCAATCCCTTCGGCAAAAGCGGCATGACCGCGAATAAATACCGGGACATCGGCCCCTAACTGACGACCGAGCTCTGCCAGTTCGTCCTCGGTACAGCGGGTGTTCCACAGCTGATTTAATACCACCAGCGTGGTGGCCGCATTCGATGACCCACCACCCAACCCGCCCCCTACAGGAAGCCGTTTTTCGACGCCAAGACTGGCCCCGGCTCCTGACGGGAGTGTTCCTTTCCCCTGGGAAAAGGTGGCCAGTAAACGGGCCGCGCGGATGATGAGATTGTCTTCGTCCGCAACGTCCTGGAGAGGGGTAGTGAGAACAATTTCACCGTCATGGCGTGGTTCCACCAGGAGCGTGTCCCCATAATCCAGAAACTGAAACAACGTTTGCAGGTTATGGTAGCCATCAGCACGCTGACCCGTAATATAAAGAAAGAGGTTTATTTTGGCCGGAGAGGGCCAGCGGGTTATCATTGACTCACCGCCCAGTTGTCCATTTTCAGCTTAATACGCAGAGAACCGCTACTCAGTTCCATATTGGAAGGCAGTGCCGGGACGCGGGTGTTGTCATAACTGCTATAAACAACCTTCCAGGTTTTGCCATTTTGCTTATAGTGCAGCTCTTTTAACTGGTACTTACTGTCCAGGCGATAATCGGTCGCTTCACCGGGTAGCCCGAGGATCCACTGGCGCAAACTATTCAATGGAATTGGCATGCCAGTGAGCTGCGTCAGGGTTTTTTCTGCATCGGCTGTGGTATGACGCTGACCATCGCTGGTGGTTAGCTGTACCTGCTCCGGTGTGACATTGAGTTCAAGTTCTGTACTGCCCAGGGGGTTCGTCAGCAACAGACGGTAGCGTTCCGGGTTTGTCTGTTGCCAGTTAAAGCGTGCATAAATTTTTTGGTCTTCCGTGAGATACGCAAAGGCACCACGTGTCTGATATTGCGTGATTTTCTGTACGGCCTGCTGGTGTTCACGCCATTGTGGGGCGTCGGGGGTTATCACCGGATCGGTTGAAGAATGATAAGAACAGGCCGTCAGGACCAGGCTGGCAAGGGGCAGTAAAAGGTATTTAAAACGAAATCCTGCGGTCAACATGATGTCAGATCATCCATAGATAAAATTCGGGGTTAACACCATGCTAACGGCAGGACCAGGGGGCGTCCAGTATCATCTTGTCCTAAATCATAAATCAGCGAAGAAGACTGGGATGCGTCGCTCTCTTTTATTGACTGCGCTCATCCTGTATGATGCGCCCAGAAATCCTTATCAACATTAGTATTACTCAGATTGCTATATGAGCCTGTTAGCACTAGGTATTAACCACAAAACAGCCCCAGTATCGTTGCGAGAACGTGTCACGTTTTCGCCGGATACGCTCGACCAGGCGTTGGGGAGTCTGCTTGCCCAGCCTTTAGTGCAGGGCGGGGTGGTGTTGTCGACCTGTAATCGGACAGAGCTGTATCTGAGTGTCGAACAGCAAGAAAACCTTCATGAACAACTGGTGAACTGGTTGTGCAGTTACCACAATCTGAATGAAGATGAGGTACGTAAAAGTCTTTACTGGTACAACGGCAATGATGCTGTCAGCCATTTGATGCGGGTTGCCAGTGGGCTTGATTCTCTGGTACTGGGCGAGCCCCAAATTCTGGGGCAGGTAAAGAAAGCCTTTGCTGACTCCCAGAAAGAGCGGGCGTTATCGGGGGAACTGGAACGCATGTTTCAGAAATCATTCTCCGTCGCTAAACGAGTCAGAACTGAAACAGATATTGGTGCGAGTGCGGTTTCTGTCGCCTTTGCTGCCTGCACGCTGGCCAGACAAATCTTTGAGTCGCTTTCAGAGGTCAGTGTCTTGCTGGTGGGCGCAGGGGAAACGATTGAACTTGTTGCTCGTCACTTGCGCGAACACCATGTTAAAAAAATGATTATAGCCAACCGTACTCGTGAACGGGCACAGTTACTGGCAGATGAGGTCGGGGCTGAGGTGATTAGCCTCAGTGATATTGATGTGCGTTTAGCTGATGCGGATATTGTGATTAGCTCAACAGCCAGCCCCTTGCCCATTATGGGTAAAGGCATGGTTGAACGTGCACTGAAAACGCGACGTAATCAGCCGATGCTGCTGGTCGATATTGCCGTGCCACGGGATGTTGAACCGGAAGTGGGTAAATTGCCCAATGTTTACCTTTATAGTGTCGATGATCTCCAGGCTATTATTCAGACCAACCTTGCCCAGCGGCAAGCCGCTGCGGTACAAGCTGAGACGATTGTTGCCCAGGAATCCTGCGAATTTATGGCCTGGCTGCGCGCTCAGAGCACCTCAGAGACGATTCGTGAATATCGTACCCAGGCCGAGCAGATACGCGATGACCTGACGGCCAAAGCGCTGGCATCCCTGCAACAAGGTGGTGATGCCGAAGCCGTCCTTCAGGAACTGGCATGGAAACTGACGAATCGTTTAATTCATACGCCAACAAAATCCCTGACGCAGGCCGCCCGTGACGGTGACCATGAACGTCTGCAAATCCTGCGTAACAGCCTCGGGCTGGATTAATCCAATAACTCTTATTACAAGGTGAAACACCGCCTATGAAGCCTTCTATTGTTGCCAAACTGGAAGCCTTGCAAGAGCGCCATGAAGAAGTTCAGGCTCTGCTGGGTGACGCTGCAACTATTGCCGATCAAGATCGTTTTCGTGCATTGTCCCGTGAATATGCGCAATTAAGTGACGTATCACGTTGTTTCCTGGACTGGCGTCAAGTGCAGGAGGATATTGAGACAGCTGAAAGCATGCTCAGTGATCCTGAAATGCGTGAGATGGCTCAGGAAGAACTGACCGAAGCAAAAGCCCGTGGTGAAGAACTGGAACAGCAGCTGCAAGTGTTATTGCTACCGAAAGACCCGGATGATGAGCGTAATGCGTTTATCGAAGTACGCGCGGGTACTGGTGGTGATGAAGCCGCGCTGTTTGCCGGGGACTTGTTTCGCATGTATAGCCGTTACGCTGAAGCGCGTCGCTGGCGTGTGGAGATCATCAGCGCCAACGAAGGTGAACATGGTGGTTTTAAAGAAGTTATCGCAAAAATTAGCGGTGATGGAGTTTATGGCCGGCTCAAATTTGAGTCAGGTGGGCATCGTGTTCAGCGTGTGCCAGCCACCGAGTCTCAGGGGCGAATTCATACCTCCGCTTGTACCGTCGCGGTGATGCCTGAGATCCCCGAAGCGGAATTGCCAGACATTAATCCGGCTGATCTGCGTATTGATACTTTCCGCTCTTCAGGTGCCGGTGGCCAGCATGTTAACACCACCGACTCAGCGATTCGTATTACCCACTTACCGACGGGAATTGTTGTTGAGTGCCAGGATGAACGCTCTCAGCACAAGAACAAAGCGAAAGCACTGTCGGTATTAGGGGCCCGTATTCGTGCCGCTGAAGTCGCAAAACGCCAGCAAGAAGAGGCTTCCACACGGCGTAACCTGCTGGGTTCAGGGGATCGTTCTGATCGTAACCGTACCTACAATTTCCCTCAAGGCCGTGTGACGGATCACCGTATTAACTTAACTCTTTATCGTCTGGATGAGGTAATGGAGGGGAAAATCGACGCCCTGATTGAGCCGATTGTTCAGGAATTCCAGGCCGACCAGCTGGCTGCACTTTCTGAGCAGGATTAATGGATTTTCAGACCTGGCTGGCCCGTGCGGTAACGGAGCTTGAGAATAGCGACAGCCCGAAACGTGATGCGCAAATCATACTGGGATTTGTGACGGGTAAATCCCGGACATTCATCCTGGCCTTTGCCGAGACAGTGTTAGATGACAGCCAGCTCAGTCAGCTGGCTGCATTACTGAGTCGTCGGGTAAAGGGGGAACCTGTGGCCTACCTGGTGGGGGAGCGCGAATTCTGGTCACTTCCCCTGCGTGTATCTCCTGCCACACTGATCCCTCGCCCTGATACGGAGTGCCTGGTTGAACAGGCCTTAGCATACTTGCCATCTCATCCTTGCAATATTCTCGATTTGGGGACAGGTACAGGGGCGATAGCCCTGGCGCTGGCCAGTGAACGCCCAGACTGTCAGATCATTGCCCTCGATGTGGTGCCTGAAGCAGTTGAATTGGCGCGCAGTAATGGGCTTCAGCTGGGTATCACAAATGTTACGGTGCAGCAGAGTCACTGGTTTAGTGCTCTGGATAATGATCAGCGCTTTAACCTGATTGCCAGTAATCCGCCTTATATTGACAGTGCGGATAAGCATCTCAGCCTGGGAGATGTTCGCTTTGAACCGAAGAGTGCACTGGTTGCCGATCATCATGGTCTTGCTGATATCGAAATTTTAGTCGGCCATAGCCAGGGGTTCCTCGAGCCGGGTGGCTGGCTGATTTTAGAACATGGCTGGCAACAAGGCGCACAGGTCCGACAACTTTTTCGTGAGGCGGGTTATCATCATGTCAGCACGGGTAAGGATTATGGAGGAAATGAGCGTTTCACATCGGGGCAATTTATCCCTTAAAAAAGAGATCGTTAAACCCGATGTCCCTTTTTACTTCAAAATACGGTATTTACTTATCAGTTTGTTGCAAACCCGGCTCTGAAAGCTGACTGACATAATATTTAGCGTTATTATTTACGCTGATTTAAAGTTTATTGACCCAGCCAATATCAGTAAAACCAGTATTTTTTGGTCTGTTATTTGCCTGGACTGGTGGTGCACAACATCATCACTGAATTCATCACCACTAAAATATCGTTACTGGGGTAAGTATGAAGTCGTTAGCCGATTTCGAATTTAATCAGGCACCGCTTTGTGAAGGCATGATTTTAGTCTCACAACTGATTCGTGATGACTTTCCAGCAGCAGAGGTCGAGCGGCAATTGGGGCAGTTAGTGGCCCTGGCGCGTGAGGAAATTTGTGAAGGTCAGCATCCAGACTTGCAACTTGAAAAGCTGATCGAGCTTTTTTATGGCGCCTGGGGATTTAAAGATGCCGAGGGTATTTATCGTCTGTCTGATGCCCTGTGGCTTGATACTGTATTAACACGACGTCAGGGGAGCGCCGCTTCTTTGGGGGCGATTTTATTATGGGTAGCCGGACAGCTTAATATTCCGTTGATGCCGGTTATTTTCCCGACACAGCTTATTTTGCGTGCAGACTGGGTGGACGGTGAAATGTGGCTTATTAACCCGTTTAATGGTGATACGCTGGACGAACATACTCTTGAAGTATGGCTGAAAGGTAACATCAACCCGACCGCCGAGCTGTATGAAGAAGACCTCGAAGAGTCCGATAATGCAGAGGTTATTCGTAAATTGCTGGATACCCTAAAGTCTTCATTAATGGAAGAACGGCAAATGGAACAAGCCCTGCGCGTCAGCGAGGTGTTGTTACAGTTTAATCCTGAAGACCCGTATGAAATACGCGATCGTGGTCTTATCTATGCTCAGCTGGATTGTGAGCATGTGGCGCTGAATGACCTGAGCTACTTTGTTGAACAGTGTCCCGAAGATCCGATCAGTGACATGATCAAAGCGCAAATTAATGCAATTGCGCATAAGCAGATAACTCTTCATTAAGCGCACACCTAACAAGGCGAATATATGAAACAAAAAGTGATTAACATTGGCGATATCAACGTCGCAAACGATCTGCCATTTGTGCTATTTGGTGGCATGAATGTGCTGGAGTCTCGTGACTTGGCGATGCGTATTTGTGAACACTATGTTCAGGTAACACAAAAGCTAGGCATCCCTTATGTGTTTAAAGCATCGTTTGATAAAGCGAACCGTTCATCAATTCGTTCTTACCGCGGTCCTGGTCTGGAAGAGGGCATGAAGATCTTCCAGGAACTTAAGCAGACCTTTGGTGTGAAAATCATTACTGATGTGCATGAAAGCTGGCAGGCACAGCCGGTTGCCGATGTGGTGGATGTGATTCAGCTGCCAGCATTCCTTGCCCGTCAGACTGACTTAGTCGAAGCCATGGCAAAAACCGGTGCCGTTATCAATGTGAAGAAACCCCAGTTTGTCAGCCCGGGGCAGATGGGCAATATCGTTGATAAGTTTGCTGAAGGGGGTAACGACAAGGTCATTTTATGTGACCGTGGTACCCAGTTTGGTTATGACAACCTGATTGTGGACATGCTGGGTTTCAGCGTGATGAAACAGGTCTCACATGGCGCACCGGTAATTTTCGATGTGACTCATGCGTTGCAATGCCGTGACCCCTTTGGTGCGGCGTCGAGTGGCCGTCGTGCGCAGGTTGCTGAACTGGCTCGTGCTGGTATGGCTACAGGGCTGGCTGGCTTATTTATTGAAGCTCACCCACACCCAGAGAGTGCTTTGTGTGATGGGCCTTCTGCACTGCCATTAGGCAAGCTTGAAGGTTTCTTGAGCCAAATTAAAGCCATCGATGATTTGGTGAAAGGTTTTGATTTTCTGGATACCAGCCATTAATCCTGCTGACTGATGGTAAGTCTTGACTTGCGCCAGTAAAATAAAAAGCCCTTGTTATAACAAGGGCTTTTTTTCTGCATGCATACGGTCAGACAAAAATAGTCATCAGGTAGGCAGCAAATAATGCCAGATGGGCGGAGCCATTAAGGACGTTCGTTCTGCCCGTTGAGAATGATATCTGACACAAGACCAGTGCGGAAACCATCACCACCATTTGTGGCATGCCTAATGCGAATATCAGTTCATTACCGGTTAGCATTGCGATAACCGTCACCGCAGGGACGGTGAGTGAAATCGTGGCCAGCACTGAGCCAAAAAACAGGTTCATAGCACGCTGAACCTGATTATTCAGCACGGCTCGCAGCGCTCCAAGCCCTTCAGGGGAAAGGATCAATAAAGCGACAAGGAAGCCTGTGAACTGCTCAGGGGCATTCAGGCTACTGAGTAAATGCTCAAGAGGGTTGGCATTCATTTTAGTCACGGCAATAACCGCAATTAAGTGAACAATCAGCCAGGCTGTATGCCATTTTGAACTATGGGCAGACGGTTTACCGTGGTGTGGATCGCCATCATCGCCTTCATCTTCATGCTCATAGATGAATAAATTTTGGTGGGTTTTGGTCTGAATTAACAGAAACACACCGTACATAGCCGCAGAGATTAAAGCGACCAATAGTGCCTGACCGGTGGAAAAGTTTCCTTCTGGCAACGCCATAGGAAAAACCAGCACAATGATGGCGAGTGGAAACAGGGCGATAAGATACTGCTTCAGACCGAACAGGTTCAGATACTGTGTGGCAAATTTTCGGCCGCCCAGGAGCAGTGAAAAACCAACCAGACCACCAGTCACAATCATAATGATAGAATAGAGCGTGTCACGCATCAGGGTCGGGGCCGCATCACCGGTCGCCATCAAGGCTGAGATCAGGCTGACTTCGAGAATGACCACGGACAAGCTCAGAATGAGTGAACCATAGGGTTCACCCAGACGGTGTGCGAGTACGTCTGCATGGCGAACCACACTAAAAGCACTGGTCAGAATGGCCACCAGTGCGAGGATATTTATCCCGACAACCACCGGCAGAGACTGGCTGGAGCCCCACATCGCCAGTATGGCCAGTGCGAGAACAGGAAAAATGAGAGAACTCTCCTTGTGACGGGTTTTAACCGCCTCATGCTGTGTTTTTGGCATTAAACTACTCCATTGCTGCAGATGACAAGTGGTGTATTTGTTGTTGCTGTGTTTTTGATTTCAATAATATAGCAAAAAAGTGTGTTTTTTACTTAATATTTACTTTTTTTTACTGCTTTTAGTTGATTAACCATTTAAATGCATTAAAAGAACTATGTTTAACAATTTAATCCATTAAAACATATAAATAGAATTTAATAATGCACAATATACATGATCGGTAATGCTTTGCTGAAACCCTGTTTTGGTTCATAGTATCAGAGATAATACATGGTTAATGTTACGCTGTCCGTTCAGGTAATCTTACAATTCAAACCAGCGATAACAAGGTTGTAGCGAATAAAAGTGGGGCTGTGCCATGAAGCGTCATCACGGTGGTTAACGTGCAAAATGACAGATACCGGGATCGCTCTCTGACTTGCGAGACATCAATTAATTTATTATGGTCAGTTTAGTCATCGATTGGACAGGATAAGTCAATCTACCTGAACAGAGGGACGTTTGCTGTAGTGGAGGCATGGTGTGATAACAAGAGATTTCTTAATGAAAGCGGATTGTAAGACAGCTTTTGGTGCCATTGAGGAATCATTATTATGGAGTCCTGAGCAACGTTCAGCCTCGCTTTTGGCTACGCTTGCCCGACGTCCAGATCAGAGTCCAGTGTGGCTGTTTGGTTATGGTTCTTTAATGTGGAATCCGGCCTTTGTCTATGATGAAACCGCCCCAGCCATTCTTGAAGGCTGGCACCGGGACTTCTGTTTACGGCTCACCGCCGGGCGTGGTACCGCATGCCACCCAGGGCGAATGCTGGCCCTTAAAGAGGGGGGGCAAACAACGGGGCTGGCATTCCGGTTACCAGAAGAAGGACTCAAAGAGGAACTCACTCTTGTCTGGAAACGGGAAATGATCACGGGGTGCTATTTACCGACGTGGTGCCCGCTGTTACTTGACGATGGACGTGAGGTTAATGCACTGGTCTTCGCGATGGACTCCCGGCATCCGCTGTATGAAGCAGATTCGCGGGCGGAGACTATTGCGCCTCTGATAGCAACAGCCAGCGGGCCATTAGGCAGCAATGCCCAGTATCTTTTTTCACTTGAACAAGCCATGAAAGAACGGGGAATGCACGATGATGTTCTTTCTGAATTAGCGAGCAGGGTGCGGTCTTTGCAACAAAAACAGCAGGAATAATGCCCTGCTGTCATAACGGTGACAATAATAGAATCCACGGGCGACCGGGCTTTCCCCCAGGTCACCGTAGGGTTTGGATCGTGGCGCTATCCCACGTTAAAACGTCAGTACTTTATCCGCCGCGATAACCCATTCAGCCAGTTCTACCAGCGTACCAATAGCAATGCCTTCCACCAGTGGGAGCGTACTGATCCCCCGACCATCTGCGCAGGTCTTGCACAGTTTCACCGGGACCCCTTGTGCGGTCAGGATTTCCAGCATTTGCTGAATATTATAACCTTCAGCCGGTTTCTGGCCGCGAATACCCGCGGTGACCGCGTCAGACATTAAAAAGAGTTTAACTTCCGGGGAAGGGGTTTGTTCATTGAGAGCAATGGCCAGACGTAAACTATTGAACATGGATTCGCTGCCATAAGCAGCGCCGTTGGCAATAATGACAATTTTCTGCACGTGTACTCCTTGTATACCAGTATGGCCGGGGAAAGTTATGCCGCCTGTACAGAACGTCATACCCGGTTCAGCATACGTTGGAAGCAGGGTAAATGGTAGACACGGCTGAAGATTAAAAGGGCAGAGAGATATCGACGATGTTCAGGATGAACATAACATCCTTAATAAGGAAAGCAGATGGTGGTGGGGGAAGGATTCGAACCTTCGAAGTCGATGACGGCAGATTTACAGTCTGCTCCCTTTGGCCGCTCGGGAACCCCACCACGGGGTAATGCACTTTACTGACCACGAAACGTTGTAAAGCGGGCGCATCATACCAAACAATGCGCCGCTGTAAAGACGTTATATGAATAAAATGAATCGTTTGCCGTTTTTTTACCCGGACTGGCGTCGGACTAAGCCGCGTTACTGAAAAAGCGACTACAGAATAATCGTGCGGTTGCCATAGACAAATACACGCTGGTTTAAGACCTGATAGAGTGCGTGGCTAAGGACATTTTTTTCGACATCACGCCCGGCACGCATCATGTCATCGGCACTGTAGGTGTGATCAACATGAATGACATCCTGCATAATGATCGGCCCCTCATCCAGATTATCATTAACATAATGTGCGGTTGCGCCGATAATTTTGACACCACGTTCATAAGCCTGGTGATAAGGGCGTGCACCGATAAACGCTGGCAGAAATGAGTGATGAATATTAATGATCTGGTTCGGAAAACGGGCGACGAATTGCGGTGTTAACACACGCATATATTTAGCCAGTACCACATAATCCGGCTGGTGGGCGGCAATGGCGTCTGCCATCTGTGCATCATGCTCGTCACGCGTCAGGCCTTCATGGCTGACCAGCTGGAATGGAATGTCAAAACGCTCAACCAGGCTACGCAGGGTATCGTGATTACCTATTACTGCTGCGATTTCCACGTCCAGGCCGCCATAGGCGGATTTCATGAGTAAATCACCCAGACAGTGTGCCTCTTTAGTGACCAGGATCACTATGCGGCGTTTTCCTGCAGGCGTCAGTTCGCGAATTGAACCTTCCGGTAACGCGCTGTCGAGGTCAGCCAGTAACGTGGTGTCGTTAAAAATACCTTCCAGCTCGGTGCGCATAAAGAAACGCCCGGTACGATGGTCAACGAATTCATTATTCTGCACAATATTCAGTTCGTGCTTGTAGCAGAGGTTAGTGATACGCGCAATCAGACCTTTTTGGTCAGGGCAGATAGTGCGAAGAATTTTACGTTGTAATGCCTGCATGGAATGCTAAGTCCTGTTGAGTGTGTCTGCAAAACGATAATGCTTCAGGGGGTTAAGCGAGCCTAACCACAACATTTTTTAAATTTTTTGCCTGAGCCGCAAGGGCAGGCGTCATTACGACCAAATGCGGGACGTACGCCGTCCACATAGTACCACTGGTCGTTTTCTTTCAGGAAACGAGAACGTTCAATTATGGCAATTTCTTTGCCGCTTTCCTTAAAACGAGCGACAAAACTGACATAAGCCTCATTTTGATCACTGCCGCTGGCTTTCTCAAAGACGGTCAGACCCAGCCAGTCTGGGGTGCCAAAACTCGCAGAAATTTCAGATTCGAGCTCAGGATAGCGGCGAGTCGGGTGCCAGCTCGCCACTAAATAGTCTGCCCGGGCAAGTACGAAAGCAGTATAACGCGATCTCATCAATTGCTCTGCGTGCTCAGGATACTGGCGGGCATCCAGATAAGACTGACAACATGAGCTATACTCCAGACCGCTGCCACATGGACACAGCTGCATTTATTGATCTCCAGGAAATAGGGACGTTATCTGTAAGATAATGACCGAGGTTCGGTTAACCGAATCGTTACTTTGCCGCTATGGCGTGATTGCCGTGAAATTTGACTGAGCGCAATGCTACTGGTAAGAGTGACGTGGACAATCTTGTCGAATCCTGTGGCAAAATCAGAACATGCAGTGATAGTGATGGTTGAGTCCGGTAATTATACCAGAGCAGGGCTATTGGGGGTAGGGTACTTGAGTGGATATGCTCCCCACCAGAGGGAGACCCCTTTTACCAATACCGAAGATGTATTTAGTCATACTCAAGGAGGAGTTTATCGTGAGGGAGAGCCGAAGGGCGTGTTACATCTCATTATATGTTGTCAGGTTGCCACTATCTGCCAGCCGGCCGTTTTTTATACTGGTGCCTGGTCAGGCGGTAAAATTCACTGATGTGGGCTATAATGAAAATCACTTAGCTTCAGTTGCTACTTGGGTCATTCAGCCACAAGAAGCAACTCAGGAGCAAGCCGATTCAGGGAATGAACCCGTTGCTGCACCGTACCCGGTACACATTGCCAGCAGGATTATGCACGGGCAATATTGTGCTGAATCGCAGCCTGCAGCTTTTACATTTTTTGGTTGTCATACACGCAAACGCCAGCATCTTTTTCGTTATGCCAGACCCGGTGAGGATAAAAACAGTATTGTGTCACGATTGAGTTACTATCAGGCTGGAGAGCATTCATGCGCCGGCCATTAGAAGGAAAGAAAATCCTTATAGCCGATGAGGACACAACATTTGGCACTTTGCTCGACCGGTATTTTTTATCTCTGGGGGCAGTGCCTGTCACGGTCAATGATGGCGTTACGGCATTAACTAAGTTTAATGAGGCAAAACCTGATTTATTAATCTGTGATCTGAACATGTCTCCGGTGACGGGGTTACAGCTCATAGAACAGATCCGGCATCAAGATAGCGAACTGCCCATTCTGGTGATCTCCGGGGCGGATAACATGTCACAAATTGCCAAAGCACTGCGTTTTGGTGTGCAGGATGTGCTGCTAAAACCGATGGAGGATTTTGACAGACTACGTGAAACCGTTCTTACCTGTCTTTATCCACTGATGTTTGGTTCGCGTGTTGAAGAAGAAGAGAGACTGTTTGAACACTGGGATGCATTCGCCCGGGATCCCATCGCGGCATCAAAGCTATTGCATGAGTTACAGCCCCCGGTACAGCAAGTCGTTTCCCATTGTCGCGTCAATTATCGTCAGTTGATTTCAGTGGATAAACCCGGGTTGGTGCTGGATATTGCACCACTGTCAGAAGATGATTTAGCTTTTTACTGCCTCGACGTTACCCGGAGTGGTGATAACGGCGTGTTAGCTGCCTTATTATTGCGCGTGCTGTTTAATGGTTTATTGCAAGAGCAGCTGGTTCACGAGCACCATCGTTTACCTGAATTAGGTCGGTTACTGAAACAGCTTAATCAGCTGCTTCGACAGGCCAATCTGACCGGTCAGTTCCCGTTGTTAATTGGTTATTATCATCGCGGCAGAAGGAAACTGATTCTGATCTCTGCCGGTTTGAATGCCAGCCTGAGCATTGATAAACAGCACAAGGAACTGAATAGTGGGTTACCACTCGGCACCCTCAGCAATGTTTACCCTAATCAGATGAGTCTTGAATGCGACTCCTGGCATTGCCAGGTATGGGGGAGCGGGGGACGCTTACGGTTAATGTTGTCTGCGGAATGAGCAGTCAGACGATAAAAAAAAAGAAGCCGTACTCAGGTTTATATCCTGGTGGTAGTATCATGCGGTTTTCTCGTATTTATCCTATTAACAGGGGCATGGATAAATCGCAGTGTTTAACGTTACAATCGATATAATGACTAGCCTCTTTAATATTAATGGCAAATATACAGCTTAAACAGTGTTGGAGATTTTTTGATGGCTGCTATCAATTCTAAAGTAACAAAAGCTGTTATCCCGGTAGCGGGATTAGGCACGCGTATGTTGCCCGCAACCAAAGCAATTCCTAAAGAAATGCTGCCGTTGGTGGACAAACCGCTGATTCAGTATGTGGTAAATGAGTGTATTGCAGCGGGTATCACCGAAATTGTTCTGGTGACTCACTCATCAAAGAACTCCATTGAAAACCATTTTGATACCAGCTTTGAACTGGAAGCGATGCTTGAAAAACGCGTTAAGCGTCAGCTTCTGGAAGAAGTTCAGTCGATCTGCCCTCCGCACGTCACCATCATGCAGGTGCGTCAGGGACTGGCGAAAGGTCTGGGCCATGCAGTGCTGTGCGCCCATCCAGTAGTGGGTGACGAGCCAGTGGCTGTCATCCTCCCCGATGTCATCCTGGATGAATACGAGTCAGATTTGTCCCGTGACAACTTAGCGGAAATGATTAGCCGCTTTGATGAGACGAAACATAGCCAGATAATGGTTGAGCCGGTTGCGGATGTCACCGCATATGGTGTGGTCGACTGCCAGGGCGCAACGCTTTCCCCGGGTGGCAGTGCGCCGATGGTGGGCATTGTAGAAAAACCTAAAGCTGATGAAGCACCGTCCAATCTTGCGGTTGTCGGACGCTATGTTCTGAGTGCTGGCATTTGGCCACTGCTGTCGAAGACGCCTCCAGGTGCTGGTGACGAGATTCAGTTAACTGACTCTATCGCGATGCTAATGGAAAAAGAGACCGTTGAGGCTTACCACATGAAGGGCGTCAGTCATGACTGTGGCAATAAATTAGGCTATATGGAAGCATTTGTAGAATATGGCATTCGCCATAAAACGCTGGGCGAAGATTTTAAAGCCTGGTTAAAAACAACACTGGGTAACTTAAAGTAAAGACATTATCGTTCATTAATTAAAATGTGACGTTTACCGGACGTGGTTCTCCTGAAAAGGTTTGCCACGTTTTTTTATGTGTTACAGCAGCAGGGAGTTTGATTTATCGCGCTGTGCTGATAACCATGCGGGTATCAGGCAAATAACGTCACCGTACTTGTCATCATTAACGTATCCTGCCAGTCGACGAATAAGCCCTGAAAATATAAAGGGATTAAATCGTTTTTTGAAATAAAGCCCGCCGTACTCATGTTCCATACATTCAGCCACTGAGAGTGATGATAATAGATAACGTGATACACGGAATGAAAAATTGTTTAAAGTTACCCAAGAAAATCAAAAAACTGAGCGGGTATTGCTTTTCTTTCCGCCATTCAGAGATGAAATAAAGAATTTTTTAGTGCCAGCCTGTGGCTGCTATGCCCTTACCTGGTCAGGGATACTGTATCCAGATGAACTACTGGTATTGATAAAATGCTGTCTGTACCTGAAAGATTAAATAACCAGCGTTATCGGCACGTCGTACTCCTTTAGGGGTAGGCAGGATTTTGAGGGGAGTAATGAATAATTTACATCTGCTGGTGTAAGTTAACACCAGGAAAAAGATTGTTGCACGTCTGTCATCCCTTTATTTTAAACAAGTAGATTAAATAACTTTAAAAAAGCATATTGTCATAAATTGATACAGGTAGAATTCTGCTGCCGATGGTATATAACAGGAAAATGTTCCCCACTCAGTTTATAGACGGATGGCCATACGCTTCTGGCATAAAGGTAATTGCCGCATGATTTCTATGCTAACGAAAGTATGGGCAACGCTGTGGGTTTATAATTTGTTCTGTTAACGTCCTTAATGTATGGCGGGTTTTTTTAAGCTGTCTACTGGAGTGATTATGACGTCATTTGTCTGATAGCATGGGTTAAGTATTCAAAAATAAGGGGCTGGTTATTTTTCATTGCTATTGGTTATGAGCACCAACGGATACCTGAATCAAAAGCTATTTTAATAGGTTAATATGCCGCAGCCAGGGAGACTGCCGGGTTACACCGTCAGGTAGCGGGGCGAGAATTGTGGTGTAAAAAGCAATAATTCTTATCTGTAAATACAAGGTTACCTGACAATAAACAGGGATAACAGGGACTGTTTCTGCCGCAGGATAAGGGCACTTATTCTGGGTATAAAAGTATCGCTGTGAATATTATTTGCTGTAGTAGTGACCTTGATGCTGTTTTTGTGGCGTCCATTCGGGTGGTGGCACAAACAACAGGGCTGTCAGCAACCTGTTTTGCTGCAATCAGTGCCTGGTGTATTCTGCTGATGGTTGATGAAACCCGGTGAGAGCCTGTCAGCGCAAGGAGAAGCCCTCTGCTGATGCGTTTGCCCCCAAGGGTAATCACCCTTAAGGAAAGTAAACCAGAGCGTCAGAGCATGACTCAGGGTGACATTATTGGTGACGTTATATAATAAAAAATCCCGCCGAAGCGGGATTTTAATAAGCAGCACTCAAGGGATTAGATCAAGAAATCATCCAAAGTCTTACCTTGCTCGTCCATTGCTTTTTTGATGATAGCAGGGGTGCGACCCTGGCCAGTCCAGGTTTTGGTTTCGCCATTTTCATCAATATATTGATATTTAGCAGGGCGAGCAGCACGTTTACCTTTACCGGCAGTTTTAACGGCAGCCATGCTGTTCAGTAATTCATTTGGATCAATACCGTCTGCAATCAGCATTTCACGATATTGCTGTAATTTACGAGTACGTTCTTCAATTTCAGCAGCAGCAGCGCTGTCTTCTTCACGACGCTCATTAACAACAACTTCTAATTTTTCCAGCATCTCTTCCAGAGTTTCCAGAGTACATTCTCTTGCCTGTGCACGCAGTGTACGGATGTTGTTCAAAATTTTAAGTGCTTCGCTCATTTTAGTAATCTCAGGATTATTTATTGGGGTATGTTGTGATAATAATAGAGCCATTATATCCGTTCTGCAATAGGAAATAATGGCGTTGGATAAAAATATACAGATATATACGCAGAAATTAAATGTCGATAACTTAAATTACCAGGATTTTTCTGTAGTAATGGCGCGGATGACACTCGTTTTTTAACCAGTTTACCTTACTGCGTCAACAGCTGTGTCGTGCAACAGAATTTAGCATTAGTTGATAAATATAATACCGAACTATTATACAGGCAGGTATTGGGTAACCGATTACAAACGAAAATAATTTCGATAAATTATCATTGTGAGCTATACGAATTAACGCCTTGATTACGGTGAATGTTACAATTAAACATAATTATCCGAATTCTATTATGTGTGGGATGTCACACCGTTTATATATCGGCTAATGTTCTTATGGCTGTGTTACTCAACATCATCAGCGCCTTAGGTGAAAGGCTTGTGATACAATCTGGCAAAACAATCTTCACTTTGACTCAGGCAGCAAGCGCGATGGCACAACTCTATTTCTACTACTCGGCAATGAATGCGGGTAAATCTACCGCTCTATTACAGTCTTCATACAATTATCAAGAACGAGGCATGCGCACCCTGGTTTATACCGCAGAAATCGATAATCGTTTTGGTAGCGGCAAGGTGAGCTCACGTATTGGCCTGGCTTCCCCGGCAAAACTTTATCATCAAACCACAGACTTATATGCAGAGATCAAAGAAGAGCACTTATCCTCACCGATCCATTGTGTATTAGTTGATGAGAGTCAGTTTTTAACCCGTGAGCAGGTATATGCCTTATCTGATGTTGTCGATGAATTATCGATTCCCGTTTTATGTTATGGCTTACGCACTGATTTTCGCGGGGAGTTGTTTAACGGCAGTCACTATTTACTGGCGCTGTCCGATAAACTGGTGGAACTGAAAACCATCTGTTTCTGTGGGCGTAAAGCGGGGATGGTATTAAGGCTCGACAGTGAAGGGCGCCCTTATAACGAAGGTGAGCAGGTCGTTATTGGGGGAAATGAACGCTATGTCTCGGTCTGTCGAAAACATTATAAAGAGGCACAAAAAAAAGGTTCTCTGCGTGATATACAGATGAATGCAGGCAGAACAGGGGACCTGTGATAACGACGCCGCAGGAACGTCCTCAGGCGGTTATCGGGCGGCTATGCAGCACGAGATAACCGTGACGCATTCAAGACACAGAGGCTCACCTGAATGGAGAAACGCTCCCGCCAGTTCGGCGCGTTATGTCCGCAATCCCCCCAGAGGTGGTAATCAGGCCTCTCAGCACATTCTCTTTCCCGGCCCGCGGTGACCACCATCTGAATATTGTTTATCGCCCGGCAGTCTGCCATCTTTTCCGGCAAATATTCTGTCAGGGGCTGTCGGGGCGGAACGTGAGCAGAAACCCGTTGTCGCGCCGGGAGATATATCCCCGGGGGACAGGGATGGCCGTCCTCTCAGCGGTACGATAGCGGGTAATAATAAGAGGTCATATGACTGCGCTGGGGCGGGGTATCAGGCGGGGGAGGCAGTGACTGGGCATGAGGGATATATGCCCGAATCGTGTCCGCTGACGAAATAAAAAGCCCCTACTGACCACAACGTGGTGTTCGGGGCTCAATGAGGCGACGTTACTGACCGTCGCAGCCGTTAATCAGGCGTTATTTTTTGCTTTTTTTCTCTACTTTTGGTGCGGGGACCGCGGTTTCTTTCACTGCCTCAGCACCACCTTCGACATACTCACGACCATAATAAGTATCCAGCAGAATCTGTTTCAGTTCAGAAATCAACGGATAGCGTGGGTTGGCGCCAGTACACTGGTCATCGAATGCATCTTCAGAAAGCTTGTCTACATTCGCCAGGAAGTCTGATTCCTGAACACCGGCTTCGCGGATAGATTTCGGAATACCCAGTTCAGCTTTAATCTCATCCAGCCAGGCCAGCAATTTCTCAATTTTAACCGCAGTTTTATCACCGACGGCAGTAAGACCCAAGTGGTCAGCAATTTCAGAGTAACGACGACGAGCCTGTGGACGGTCATACTGACTGAAAGCAGTCTGTTTGGTTGGGTTATCGTTAGCGTTATAGCGAATAACGTTTGAGATAAGCAGGGCGTTCGCCAGACCATGAGGAATATGGAACTGTGAACCCAGTTTGTGGGCCATTGAGTGACACACCCCTAAGAAGGCGTTAGCAAACGCAATCCCGGCAATGGTCGCAGCACTGTGAACACGCTCACGAGCAACAGGGTCTTTGGCACCAAATTTATAAGAATTTGGCAGGTTTTCTTTGAGCAGTTTCAGTGCCTGCAGGGCCTGACCATCAGAAAACTCACTCGCCAGGACAGAAACATAAGCTTCCAGTGCGTGGGTTACCGCATCCAGGCCACCAAAGGCACAGAGAGACTTCGGCATATCCATGACCAGGTTGGCATCAACAATAGCCATATCCGGGGTCAGGGCATAATCTGCCAGCGGGTATTTCTGTCCTGTCGCATCGTCAGTCACTACCGCAAACGGTGTGACTTCAGAGCCGGTACCTGAAGTGGTGGTCACGGCGATCATTTTCGCTTTGACGCCCATTTTCGGGAATTTGTGAATACGTTTACGGATATCCATAAAGCGCAGTGCTAAATCTTCAAAGTGGGTTTCAGGATGTTCATACATCACCCACATGATTTTAGCCGCATCCATTGGGGACCCGCCCCCCAGAGCGATAATCACATCCGGTTTAAAGGAGTTGGCTAATTCTGCACCTTTACGTACAACGGTCAGTGTCGGGTCAGCTTCGACTTCAAAGAAGACTTCAGTTTCGACACCTGCCGCTTTTAAAACTGAGGTGATCTGGTCTGCATAACCATTATTGAATAAGAAACGGTCAGTAACAATGAGGGCGCGTTTATGACCATCGGTGATGACTTCATCCAGCGCGATAGGCAATGAACCACGACGGAAGTAGATGGATTTAGGAAGTTTATGCCACAGCATATTCTCAGCTCGCTTAGCCACAGTTTTCTTATTAATAAGGTGTTTTGGACCCACGTTCTCAGAGATGGAGTTACCTCCCCAGGAACCACAACCCAGCGTCAGCGATGGCGCCAGTTTGAAGTTATACAGGTCACCAATCCCCCCTTGAGACGCAGGGGTGTTAATAAGAATACGAGCGGTTTTCATCTTATCGCCGAAGTATTTCACACGCTCAGGTTGGTTATCCTGATCAGTGTACAAACAAGAGGTATGACCGATACCCCCCATTTCAACCAGTTTTTCTGCTTTAACGACTGCGTCATCAAAGTTTTTAGCACGATACATCGCAAGGGTCGGCGACAGTTTTTCATGAGCAAAAGGTTCAGACTCATCAACATCAGTCACTTCGCCAATCAGAATTTTGGTACCAGCCGGGACGCTGAAACCCGCCAGTTCTGCAATTTTAAACGCTGGCTGGCCGACAATGGCTGCGTTCAGCGCACCATTTTTCAGGATGATATCCTGCACGGCTTTCAGTTCTTTACCTTGCAGCAGATAACCGCCATGCTCCTCAAAACGTTTACGCACTGCGGCATAGACTTCATCAACCACAATGACACTCTGTTCAGATGCACAGATAACCCCGTTATCGAAGGTTTTTGACATCAGGATAGAAGCGACCGCACGTTTGATGTCGGCTGTTTCATCAATGACGACAGGGGTATTACCGGCACCAACGCCGATAGCAGGCTTGCCGGAGCTGTATGCTGCTTTAACCATGCCCGGTCCACCCGTCGCCAGGATCATGTTAATGTCCGGGTGATGCATCAGGGCGTTGGACAGTTCCACAGATGGCTGGTCAATCCAGCCGATCAGGTCTTTTGGTGCGCCAGCTGCAATAGCCGCCTGCAGTACGATATCCGCTGCTTTATTGGTTGCATCTTTTGCACGTGGGTGTGGTGAGAAAATGATACCGTTACGTGTCTTCAGGCTGATAAGTGATTTAAAGATGGCAGTAGAGGTTGGGTTAGTCGTAGGGACGATGCCGCAGATAATACCAATAGGTTCTGCAATAGTGATGGTACCAAAAGTGTCATCTTCAGAAAGGACACCGCAGGTTTTTTCGTCTTTGTAAGCATTGTAAATGTATTCAGAAGCAAAGTGGTTTTTAATCACTTTATCTTCAACAATCCCCATGCCCGATTCCGCAACAGCAAGTTTTGCTAATGGGATACGTGCATCTGCTGCAGCCAGGGCCGCTGCGCGGAAGATTTTATCAACTTGTTCTTGAGTGAAATTGGCATATTCACGCTGGGCTTTCTTTACGCGTTCTACAAGGGCGTTAAGTTCCGCGACATTAGTAACAGCCATAATGCTCTCCTGATAATGTTAAACTTTTTTAGTAAATAAGCATCCCAAAACGCAAGTATAGTCAGCAAATGAAAATAATGTGTTAAGAAGGACATGTTAATGAAACTTTATTAATATGTTCTGCCTATTTACTAAAAAAGCCTGGTCCTGCTGGTTCAGACATTCTGTTGGTTTTCTGCCCTTAACTTGCTATCAAGACTAGCGATTTTCTTTATCTTGTTTCGTGATCTAAATCACATATTTCTATTGCTGACTCCTTTCAGCATGCAATATTCAGCCTTATGAATTGCCAGATAAAACTGGTTACATTCCATTTAAATTTTCACGGATATTGGTTAACAGAATCCCAACATAACAACCCGGTTTGAGCATAATAGGTTGCCAGGGACGTTATGTGATGAAAGAACGTAGCCCTGATGAGGGTTTTCTATTACATTACGCGGGTATTTGCAGTCATTTTTACCTTGTGGGGCGATGTGTGACACAATCTTTTTTTGATTTAGCAACCTATTTTAAATTTTTCATCGGCCTGTTTGCGCTGGTTAACCCGGTGGGTATTATTCCCGTGTTTATTAGCATGACGAGCTACCAGACGGCGGCTGCCAGGAATAAAACCAATCTTACCGCCAACCTGTCTGTCGCAATAATACTCTGGACTTCACTTTTCCTCGGTAACGCTATTCTGCAAATGTTTGGTATTTCAATCGACTCCTTCCGGATTGCTGGCGGTATTCTGGTGGTGACCATTGCCATGTCGATGATCAGTGGCAAACTGGGTGAAGATAAGCAGAACAAACAGGAGAAATCAGAGAGTGTTATAAGGGAAAGTATTGGGGTCGTTCCACTGGCACTACCCTTGATGGCTGGCCCCGGTGCGATTAGTTCCACCATTGTTTGGGGCGTGAAATATAACAACTGGCAGCATTTTCTTGGCTTCTCTCTGGCGATAGCCTTGTTTGCTCTGAGCTGCTGGGCACTGTTCCGTATCGCTCCCTGGCTGGTTCGTATGCTGGGGCAGACCGGTATTAACGTTATAACCCGTATTATGGGGCTGCTATTAATGTCTCTGGGTATCGAATTTATCGTGACGGGTGTGAAATCTATTTTCCCGGGGCTGGCGGGTTAGTGTAAGACGTTGCGTCCGGAGAGGAGAAATGCCTGCACTGATTTTTAGTGTCGGCAATAAGGGGCATTATTACTTTTTGTTTTTCCAGATGATTAGCGGTGAATTGCATTATGACCGGTGCGGGGCACCGCATTTATTTCGCCTCATCAGGTGTGGTCTGACACGCTCAGGGCAAGACATATTGACGTCAGTTTATAGTGATATAACTATTTCTTATATTACAGGGAGATAACGTGCTAAAAAATCATCAGCTTATTGATTTTGCTTATATCGGCAGATGAATGGATGTCACTTTATTCACACTGAAAATAATGTCATATCGGTTTGATTTTTAATGTTTTATTATTATATGGTTGTTTTTTTATCGCCCCTTCAGATAAAAATAAAGAGAATTACTTAACAAATCTGCAAATTGTATTGGCGACAGCCACAAGCTTTTGATACTTTCCATGCAAAATAATTCTCTTAGAAATGGTGTGTTTTCAGAGCAGAATGATATGGCTTGCAAGTTTTGCTCTACGGAATAGCGTATTTATTGTCCATGACCACGCAATTAATGGGCAATAAAGCGTCAAGGACTTGACTGTCAGTAAGGATGACCCGGGAATAATATCAAAAGCAGCGGGATGCCTTACAGAGGGTTCACGCAGCCTCCTGTTAAGGCTAAAACACGTTGACGAATTGATGAACAACGATGATAAGTGGGGTAGCAACAAGATGGCGATAATTTCTAAAAAAAGTTTGATCACAGCAAGTATTTTGAGTGCGCTTATTGCGGGTAATGTTGCAATAGCAGCCGACGTTCCGGCTGGCGTGACATTAGCCGAGAAACAAACCTTAGTACGTAATAATGGCTCTGAAGTTGAATCCCTTGACCCACATAAAATTCAGGGCGTTCCTGAGTCCAATGTAAGCCGTGACCTGTTTGAAGGCCTGGTTATCAGTGGGGCTGACGGCCATCCCGTTCCAGGCGTTGCTGAGAAATGGGAAAATAAAGACGGTAAAGTCTGGACCTTCCATCTGCGTAAAGATGCCAAATGGTCCAATGGTGAGCCGGTGACGGCTAATGATTTTGTCTATAGCTGGCGTCGTCTGGCTGATCCTAACACCGCTTCTCCTTATTCCAGTTATTTGCAGTACGGTCATCTGAACAATATTGATGATATTCTTGCCGGTAAAAAACCTACCAGTGATCTTGGCGTAAAAGCGCTGGATGACCATACCCTTGAAGTGACGCTGGATGAACCTGTTCCATACTTCTATAAACTCCTTGTCCACCCTTCAATGTCCCCGGTTCCTCAAAGTGCGGTTGAGAAATACAAAGAGAAATGGACCCAGCCTGGCAATATTATCTCCAACGGTGCCTATAAATTAAAAGACTGGGTTGTTAACGAGCGCATCGTACTGGAGCGTAACCCGCAATACTGGGACAACGCCAAAACGGTAATTAACGAAGTGACTTACTTGCCTATCGCATCAGAAGTGACTGACGTTAACCGTTACCGTAGTGGTGAAATCGACATGACTTACAACAACATGCCGATTGAACTGTTCCAGAAACTGAAAAAAGAGATCCCGGCAGAGGTCCGTGTCTCGCCTTATCTGTGCACTTACTACTACGAGTTGAATAACCAGAAAGCGCCATTTACCGATCCACGTGTACGTGCTGCCCTGAAGCTGGGTCTGGACCGTGATATCATTGTAAATAAAGTGAAGAATCAAGGGGACTTGCCCGCTTATGGCTTCACCCCTCCTTATACTGATGGTGCAAAACTGACTGAGCCAGAGTGGTTCGGCTGGACACAAGAGAAGCGTAATGAAGAAGCCAGAAAATTACTGGCTGAAGCTGGTTATACCAAAGATAAACCGCTAACTTTCAACCTGTTATACAACACCTCCGACCTGCATAAAAAACTGGCGATTGCGGCTTCTTCCATCTGGAAAAAGAATCTGGGTGTTGATGTTAAACTCGAAAACCAGGAATGGAAAACCTTCCTTGACTCGCGTCGCCAGGGTAATTATGACGTCGCACGTGCGGCATGGTGTGCTGACTACAATGAGCCAACTTCATTCCTGAACGCCATGCAGTCCGATAGCTCAAATAACTTCACCGGTTATAAGAGCCCGGCGTTCGACAAACTCGTGGGCGCGGCTCTGGAAGCCAGTACCGAAGAGCAGCGTGCTGAGTTGTATAACAAAGCTGAACAACAAATGGACAAAGACTCTGCCATTGTGCCGGTGTTCTACTATGTTAACGCCCGTCTGGTTAAGCCCTGGGTTGGCGGTTACACCGGGCAGGATCCACAAGATAACGTTTACGTGAAAGATCTGTATATCATCAAACATTAATGGCAAATAGTGGGGCAGACTGCCGCCGTTTTTACGGGGAAATTCAGTCTGCCCCATCGTGTCTTGTTTACATCGCACTATAAAGGCACAGGCCAGAAGGTACGGGCAATGTTGAAATTTATTCTACGTCGTTGTTTGGAAGCGGTTCCGACACTCTTTATTCTAATAACTATCTCTTTCTTTATGATGCGTCTGGCTCCGGGGAGCCCTTTTACTAGCGAACGCGCTTTGCCACCAGAAGTTTTGGCAAATATTGAAGCGAAATATCACTTAAATGATCCGATGTATCTCCAGTACTTTAACTACTTAAAACAGTTGGGGCATGGTGATTTCGGACCTTCCTTTAAATATAAAGACTACTCTGTTAATGACTTGGTTGCCGCGAGTTTCCCGGTGTCAGCCAAGCTGGGTCTGGCCGCCTTTATCATGGCGATATTGCTGGGCGTTTCGGCAGGGGTGGTTGCGGCACTGAAGCAAAATACCAAATGGGACTTTACCGTGATGGGGTTTGCTATGACCGGGGTGGTGATCCCGAGTTTTGTTGTGGCACCGTTGCTGGTACTGATCTTTGCGATTAATTTACAGTGGCTTCCCGGCGGCGGCTGGAATGGTGGGGCACTTCCCTACATCATCCTGCCAATGACGGCCCTGTCACTGGCTTATATTGCCAGTATCGCGCGTATTACACGCGGCTCAATGATTGAAGTGTTGCACTCTAACTTTATTCGTACCGCAAGGGCAAAAGGTTTGCCAATGCGGCGTATTATCCTGCGGCATGCACTGAAACCAGCCTTATTGCCAGTGCTCTCTTATTTAGGTCCGGCATTTGTCGGTATTATCACGGGTTCGATGGTTATTGAAACCATCTTTGGCTTGCCGGGTATCGGTCAGCTGTTTGTTAACGGCGCATTAAACCGTGATTATTCACTGGTTTTAAGTCTGACCATTCTGGTTGGGGCTCTGACGATTTTGTTTAATGCCATCGTCGATGTTTTGTACGCCGTTATCGATCCGAAAATTCGATACTAATGCTGGAGTTGTAATCATAATGTTAACCAATAAAAACAGCGAAGCGGTAGGCAACTTCAGTGAGCAATTAGAAGTTGAAGGTCGTAGTCTCTGGCAAGATGCGCGCCGCCGTTTTATCCATAACCGTGCTGCGGTCACCAGTTTAGGTATTCTGTTTCTGATAGCTCTGTTCGTGACTTTTGCACCGATGCTGTCATCTTTCACCTACTTTGATGCGGATTTTGGCATGATGTCAGAAGCCCCGGAGATGGAAACCGGCCACTATTTTGGCACAGACTCCTCCGGGCGTGACTTACTGGTTCGTGTTGCCATTGGTGGGCGCATTTCTCTTATGGTCGGGGTTGCTGCCGCACTAGTGGCTGTGCTCGTTGGTACGTTGTATGGTTCACTGGCGGGCTATGTGGGGGGGAAAACAGACTCCGTCATGATGCGTTTGCTGGAGATCCTGAACTCGTTTCCATTTATGTTTTTTGTGATCCTGCTGGTCACTTTCTTTGGCCAAAATATCCTGCTGATTTTTGTCGCGATTGGCATGGTCTCCTGGCTGGATATGGCACGTATTGTACGTGGCCAGACCCTGAGTCTGAAACGTAAAGAGTTTATTGAAGCCGCGCAGGTCGGTGGGGTATCAACGTTTAAAATAGTGGTGCGTCATATAGTGCCAAACGTATTGGGTGTGGTGGTGGTTTACGCGTCATTGTTAGTACCCAGTATGATCCTGTTTGAATCTTTCCTCAGCTTTCTTGGCCTGGGTACACAGGAGCCATTAAGCAGCTGGGGGGCGTTACTCAGTGATGGTGCTAATTCGATGGAAGTGTCTCCCTGGTTGTTGCTTTTTCCAGCAGCGTTCCTGGTTGTCACCCTGTTTTGTTTCAACTTTATCGGCGATGGCCTGCGTGATGCCCTCGATCCGAAAGACAGATAAGGCGGTCCTCTATGAGTATCACTAACACCTCAGCGAAGACCACTTTGCTTGATCCGCATGATGACGTGCTACTGGATGTTAAAGATCTTCGCGTCAGTTTCTCAACCCCTGATGGGGATGTAACCGCCGTAAACAATTTAAATTTCAGCTTATCGGCAGGTGAGACGTTGGGTATTGTAGGGGAGTCGGGTTCAGGCAAGTCGCAAACTGCATTTGCACTGATGGGCTTACTGGCGGCAAATGGTCGCGTGGGGGGTTCCGCTCGCTTCAACGGCAGTGAACTGCTTAATATCCCTGAAGCCCAGCTTAACCGTCTGCGTGCTGAACAAATCGCAATGATATTCCAGGATCCGATGACCTCGCTAAACCCTTATATGAAGGTAGGCGAGCAGTTAATGGAAGTATTGATCCTGCATAAAAAAATGGGTAAAGCGCAGGCCTTTGAAGAATCGCTGCGTATGCTTGATGCGGTAAAAATGCCTGAAGCGCGTAAACGCATGGGTATGTATCCCCATGAATTTTCTGGCGGTATGCGTCAGCGGGTCATGATAGCCATGGCCCTGTTGTGCCGGCCAAAGCTATTGATTGCTGATGAACCGACCACAGCGCTTGATGTAACGGTACAGGCTCAAATAATGACATTATTAAATGAGCTAAAACATGAATTCAATACTGCCATTATCATGATCACCCATGATTTGGGGGTGGTTGCGGGTATTTGCGATAAAGTCCTGGTGATGTATGCCGGGCGCACAATGGAATACGGCCGTGCCCGGGAAGTCTTTTATGATCCCGTGCATCCTTACTCAATCGGCCTGCTAAATGCGGTTCCGCGTCTTGATACTGAAGGGGAGCTGTTACAGACTATCCCGGGTAATCCGCCAAACCTGCTCCGTCTCCCTTCCGGTTGTCCTTTCCAGCCACGTTGCCCTTATGCGATGGAAAAATGCACCACTGCACCACCACTGGAAGCCTATGGTGAAGGCCGTCTACGTTCCTGCTTCAGAACTGCGGAGGAGTTAGCATGAGTCATCTGACGGAAGAGAGAAAAGTTCTGCTGGAAGTGCAGGATTTGAAAGTGCACTTTACCATTAAGGATGGCAAGCAGTGGTTCTGGAAACCGGCTAAAACGCTTAAGGCTGTTGATGGTGTATCCCTGCGCTTGTACGAAGGTGAAACGCTGGGCGTAGTAGGGGAGTCAGGTTGCGGAAAGTCCACGTTTGCCCGGGCCATCATTGGCCTGGTGAAGGCGACAGAAGGGCGTGTGGCGTGGCTTGGTAAAGATTTGCTGGGCATGAGTCCTGATCAATGGCGTGACGTACGCAGTGATATCCAAATGATCTTCCAGGATCCCCTGGCATCGTTGAACCCGCGTATGAACATTGGCGATATTATTGCCGAACCTTTACTGACTTATCATCCCAAAATGTCTCGCCATGAAGTGCGTGAGCGGGTACAGGCGATGATGATGAAGGTGGGACTGCTACCGAATCTGATTAACCGTTATCCCCATGAGTTTTCCGGTGGCCAATGCCAGCGTATTGGTATTGCCAGAGCGTTGATCCTGGAGCCAAAGCTGATTATCTGTGATGAGCCGGTTTCTGCACTGGATGTATCGATTCAGGCTCAGGTGGTTAATTTACTCCAGCAATTACAGCGAGAGATGGGGCTGTCACTGATTTTTATTGCCCATGATCTGGCCGTAGTAAAACATATTTCAGATCGTGTCCTGGTGATGTACCTCGGTCATGCGGTGGAGTTAGGAACCTACGATGAGGTGTACCGTAATCCCCTTCATCCTTATACGAAAGCCCTGATGTCAGCAGTACCTATCCCTGACCCGGACTTGGAAAAAAATAAGGTGATACAGCTGCTTGAAGGGGAATTACCGTCTCCCATCAATCCTCCATCGGGTTGTGTGTTCCGTACGCGTTGCCCTATTGCGGGACCGGAGTGTGCAATAACACGCCCTGTGCTGGAAGGCAGTTTCCGCCATGCGGTATCCTGCCTTAAAATTGATCCTCTGTAAGTCAGTCATATCAGGCGGGGAGCCCCCGCCTGATAGCTTGAACGGCCCATTGCTATTTGATGAATCGGGATACAGGGCTGGCCATTGTCAGTTAATCAGCGCCTAATAACCTTTTCATGTGCTCTGTTTATTCGTTATCCTCGAAATCCCTGATTTATACTCTTTCTTTTTCTATTGGTGAGGCTCCCGGTGCTCAGGCATTTTTCATCCCTCAGGCGTCTGGTATATCGTTATCTGTTTGATCAGGCAACCCGTTCAGGGCGATGCATTGAGGCATTCTGTGGAATACTGGCGCTACTCAGTGTGGTGGTGATATTTATTGAGTCCAGTATTGGCAGTGATAGTAACCTCACGCTCGACGAATGGTATCTTTTTATTGGTGTGGAACTCTTTTTTACACTGATGTTTACCCTGGAGTACATTCTGCGAGTACTTAGCTGGCCCAAACCAGCCCGTTATATTTTTAGTTTTTGGGGGGTTATTGACCTTGCGACGACAATACCGCTCTATGTATTGTGGTTATGGCCTGAATTTTCAGTGCATTATTACTTTGCCTGGCGTTCAATGCGGGCCATTCGTGTATTGCGTATTCTGAAACTACTGCGCTATATGCCTGCTTTGCAGAGCCTGAAACGCAGCATTATGAATGCCAGCCATCAGCTAATCCTGTTCTTCTCGTTCATCATGGTGCTGATGATCGCATCTGGCGCGATTATGTTTGGGATAGAGGGCAAGGCCAATGGTTTCACGAGTCTTGGGGCTTCGGTCTATTGGGCGATTGTGACGGTTACCACGGTGGGTTACGGTGATATTGTGCCCCATACTGCTTTTGGTCGCTTCCTGGCCTCGTTACTGATCTTGGTTGGCTACTCAGTGATTGCCATCCCAACCGGTATTCTGACCGCCCAAATGTCCCAGGACTTGCAGCGGAAAGAGCGTCTTCGCACCTGTTCTCGTTGTCATCAGCAGGATCACGAGTCTGACGCTCACTATTGCAAGACATGTGGTGAGCATCTGCCACAGACTGAGCAAAAATAACGCAGTTACTGCGGCACTCTGTGGTGCAATTAAAAAGGGAGAGAAACAGCGTTTCACTCCCTTTTTTTTCGCCATGCTGACGAAACCACCGGCGTTATTCAGTACGCGTCACGGCAGTGGCTACTATTCACGCCACAAGATATGGCACAGCTTATGGTCTTTCTCGCGACACAGTAAAACCCGGGCAAAGATATCATTGATTTCCTCACCATCACTTTCGGCCAGGCCGATAACGACCTCAGCAAAAAAGTCAGGGTTCAGATCAAAGTCTACGTGCTCACTCCAGTCTTCTGCGGGATCGAACAACTCCGCGCCACCACGTTCTTCAAACTGTAAGTTAAATAAAATAATATCAGCGGGGTCGAGATTATCCCCGGCCAGTTCCAGGAAAATATCATACGCTTGCTCCAGGGTTTCGTCTTCGGTCAAGCGGTTATTTAAATCCATAGGGTATTCCATCTCTTTGCTCAATGTTCAGATGCTTAAGCCGGCACTTTTACAGTAACGGACTGAAAAAGTAAAATAGTCGCTCAACCATACGGTTCCAGAACGGGCGCTTTTGCCACTCTTCCTGGGTCAGCAGACGTGAACGGGAAATATAGTCGTTCTGTACCGCCGAGAGGTCGCTGGCGAAACCTGCGTCATCGACTGCCAGGGTGATCTCAAGATTTAACCACAAACTGCGCATATCCAGATTAACCGTCCCCACCAGACTTAACTGACCATCGACCAGGATACTTTTGGTATGTAACAACCCGCCTTCAAACTGATAAATCTTGACCCCTGCTTCGAGCAGCTCGGTAAAGAAGGCACGACTGGCCCAGTCCACCAACAGGGAATCATTCTTACGTGGCAGGATAATACTGACATCAACCCCACGCTGTGCGGCAGCACAAATAGCATGCAGTAAATCATCACTGGGAACCAGGTAAGGGGTCGTCATGATTAAATAATTGCGTGCGGAATATGTGGCAGTCAGAAGCGCCTGATGGATGAGGTCTTCCGGGAAACCCGGGCCTGAGGCGATAGTGTGAATAGTATGCCCGGTAGCCTCTTCAAACGGCATAATATTTTGATCCGGTGGGGGGGGTAAAATGCGTTTACCGGTTTCAACCTCCCAGTCACAGGCGTAGACAATTCCCATCACGCTGGTGACAGGCCCCTCCATTCGGGCCATTAAGTCTATCCACTGGCCCACATTAGCGTCCTGCTTAAAGTAACGTGGATCAACCATATTCATACTACCAGTGTACGATATATAGTTATCGATCATGACCATCTTACGGTGTTGGCGTAAGTCCATACGTCGCAGAAATGCCCGCATAATATTGACTTTTAATGCCTCCACTACGTCGATACCGGCGGCGCGCATTTTTTTAGCCCAGGGACTGCGGAAGAACGCCTTACTCCCAGCGGAATCGAGCATCAGGCGGCAGTGGACACCACGCCTTGCTGCCGTCATCAGTGCTTCAGCAACGTCGTCAGCCATGCCCCCGGGCTGCCAAATATAGAACACCATCTCGATATGATGGCGCGCCAGATGAATATCACGAATCATGGCTGTCATGGATTCATCGGACTGGGTAAAAAGCTGTAGTTGATTACCTTTAATACCAGCAATTCCCTGACGATGCTCACACAACTTGAACAGGTTTATTGCCACATCGCTGTTATCTTTAGCAAAAATCCGGCCATAAGCCTTTAAATTTTGCAGCCATTTCTGTGTGGAGGGCCACATCGCTTGCGCGCGTTCAACCCGTTTTTTACCGAGGTGCAGTTCGCCTATTAACAGATAAGTCACCACCCCCAATAAAGGCAGGATATGAATAATCAGCAGCCATGTCATGGTTGACGTCGCTGGGCGGCGTTTCATTAGAATACGAATTGTGACACCGGCAATAATCAGCCAGTATCCCAAAATGATCAGCCAGCTTAGTATGCTAAAAATTGTTGTCATGCGCTCAATATATCCCATTAAAGCGTAAACATAAGTGAATAGGCATAATTAACTCTTTTTCATATTAAATAAACAATGTATAAAACGAGTGGTTTGCCTGGTTGATATCCCTATAATACCGGGTCTTCTTAAAAAAATAGAGTGATAAAATGAGACGCAGCAGAACTGAAGTAGGGCGCTGGCGTATGTTGCGTCAGCAGCAGCGGCGCAGAACACGCTGGCTGGAGAGTCAGTCCCGGCGTAATTTACGTATTTATGCCATTCGGAAGTCTTCTATCAACCATCAGCGTAATTCATTGCTGTTTGCTATTCATGACAGATAAAAACGAATCAGACATGCTATTTGAGGATATCCTGGGGAATATTTTATGGAAAGGTCTTCGGTTTTTTCTGAAATAATCCTTTCTGTTTCGCCCTGGTAAAACTTTCCCCTGGAGCCCAAAGCACTCTTCGCATCCGGCGGCGCCAATAAAAGTGACGGCAACGCCCTGATGGTATTAATATGAGATGCCGTCACGGGTACTTCTGCTGGTGCAGAACGGGGCACTCGCTATGGCGGGGTGACTCTCGTGAGTTTCATCCCGTAACTGACGACGGGTCATAACGCTTTTGCGGGCCGATTCAACGGGAGGGAAAAATCCTTATATCAGCCAGCCTGTTATCCCAGAACGTAAAGGTTATCCCTTGATGTTCATAATCCATTGAATGTTCTTGCGCACCTGGAAGGGCACCAAACGCTGAAATAACGCTGTCGCTCTCTGCTGTAGGAACGCCATAAGCCGCATAGACCTCTTCAACGGAACTGTCTTTCCCTATTCCTTTATCTGTCTTGCCATAAAAAGTCGTATATTCCGGTAATCTGTAGTAGAGGAAGATGGTCTTTATTTTTCCATTAACATCATATGCAGTATCTATCCCTTTTGAGGGAAGCAACAAGTATCCGTCTTTTGTGACAAAGTGCGGCGAGAAATGTGTTCTGGCATGTTGAATCGAGTCATTTAACGAAAGATTTTCAATACCAACCCCCGGTGTTATCAGGTACCCTTGCTCGGTTTTTTCCAGGCCCGGTGACGGGCTGCACCCTGCCAGACTGAGACAAAAAAAGGCAAATAATACAGTCCTGATTCGGTGAATTCTTGTTTTATTTGTTTTCACAGGAAACCTCTTTCTGATTAACATCAGATGAATGGTGCCGTTCTGGAACTGTAGTTGCTTCGTTACTGATGGCTGCGCACTGTCAGTCAGCGGGGTTGAGATGGGCGCAATAAGAATAAGGAAATTGCGCCCGCGTTATATATCTGACCGGTGACTATATAACCAATTGATATTTAATCATTTAATGAATCAGTTAAAAAACTTTTTTGAACGGTTTTACCACGACATTTTCATAAACGCCCGCACCGACATAAGGGTCATTATCCGCCCAGATTTTTGCCTCTTCCAGTGAGTTGAACTCAGCAATAACAGCTGAACCGGTAAAGCCGGCAGCACCGGGGTCATTGCTGTCAATGGCGGGCAGGGGGCCTGCGGTCAGTAAACGACCTTCATCACGCAGTTTTTGCAGACGAGCCAAATGATCCGGGCGTGCAGCAAGGCGTTTTTCCAGAGAGTGGGCAATATCCTGGGCAAAAATAACGTATAACATACAGAATTCCTGAACTGATTAGAGGTGAAAATACAGTAAGTTAATGGTGACGGAACTGCAAATAAAAGATAAAGAACACGTTAATATACGTTTGTGAGCATTAGCATTTATCGCGGCGACGGACAAAGTAACAGGTTTTAACCGATGTATTGTTGAATATGATTGCTATTTGCATTTAGAATTAACTTCTCCTGGTTAAACTGAAAAAATTATGACGTCAATGCACCTTGATTTACCTCGCCGCTTTCCGTGGTCAACCGTACTGTCTGTCACCCTCCATGGTGCTGTCGTCGTTGGGCTTCTCTACGTCTCGGTACATAAGGTCGTTGAACAACCTGCCCCGTCGCAGGTTATCAGTGTGAGTATGGTGGCGCCGTCATCATTAGAGCCTCCGAAACCAGAAGCAGTTGAGCCGCAGCCAGAACCCGTGGCAGAGCCGGTCGCAGAACCCGAACCAGTTGCAGTGCCAGAACCAGAACCCATTCCTGAGCCCCCGCAAGAGGCGCCAGTGGTGATTGAAAAACCCAAGCCTAAACCCAAGCCCAAGCCTAAACCAGAACCGGTTAAAAAAGTGACACCGCCAAAACCGGTGAATAAACCAGTAGCAAAGGCGGCTGAACCGGTTAATACCGCTCCACTGTCTGAAACAGCGCCAGCAAATCAGGCAGCGTCATCCGCGACGGCATCCCGGGCTGCACCATCTCCTTCTGTAACCAGTGGACCTCGCCCTGTATCACGGAGTGAACCTCAGTACCCAGCACGTGCCTATGCCTTGCGTCAGGAGGGTAAAGTCAGCGTTAAATTTGATATTGGTGACGACGGAAGCCTGCGCAATATAGAGATCCTGTCCGCGAAGCCCAGCAATATGTTTGAACGTGAGGTGAGACTGGCGATGAGAAAATGGCGTTATGAAAGCGGCAAGCCAGCGAAAGGGATCGTTGTAAATATTTCTTTCCAGATTAACAGTGGTTCTAAAGTCGAATAAGGTTCACCCACACGGAGTGAGCCCCGGGCCATAGCTGGGCGTAGTAGTGGCGGGTGTTACGGTTGTTGCATCAGGATGGTGATTAACTGTCTTCTGAGAGGGCGTAATAGGGCGATGTTATCATCATTGCCCTATTACGCCGGACAACAAGGTTACCCCTCGGCGGGTAGCTGGCGGGGTTTACCTTCATGGTCTACAGCAACATAAATAAAGACCGCTTCTGTGGCTTTATACCGTTGACCAATCGGATCACTGGCGACCTTTTTAACCCAAACTTCAATATTAATGGTAATGGACGTTTTGCCGCGCTTAATACAATTCGCATAGCAGCATACAACATCACCGACAGCGACGGGTTTGAGGAACGTCATGCCGTCAACACGCACAGTGACGACACGTCCATGGGCTATTTCTTTAGCCTGAATGGCACCGCCGAGATCCATTTGTGACATTAACCAGCCACCAAAAATATCACCGTTAGCATTGGTATCAGCAGGCATGGCCATGGTTCGCATGACCAGGTCACCCTGGGGTAATTGTTCTGACATTATTGTTTGTCCTGAGGCTGCATATGACGATAGATATAGACGCCACTTAACAAAGTAAATACCAGCATCAATGCCGTCAAGCCGAAGACTTTAAAGTTGATCCAGATATCCTCTGATAACCAAAAAGCTACATAGATATTGAGTAAGCCACAGACGATAAAGAACAGTGCCCAGGCGACGTTAAGCCTGGCCCAGACTTCAGCTGGCAGGGTGATTTCTTTACCAAGAAGCCCCTGGATTAACAGCTTTTTCATCACATACTGAGTAAACAGCAGAGCAATGGCGAACAGGGCATAGATGATGGATACTTTCCATTTAATAAATTCAGGATTATGGAAATAGATGGTCAGACTGCCGAAGACGGCAACCATCACAAAAGTGACCAGCGTCATTTTTTCGACTTTGCGGTATTTATACCAGCTGTAAATAAGTGCGACACCGGTGGCGATAATCAGCGCCCAAGTACCGACGAAAATGTCGTACATCTTGTAGAAGATGAAAAAAATAATCAGGGGCAGAAAATCGAGAAACTGCTTCATAAGTGGATTCCGTTAACAGATGATGCCTGGCAGACAACCCGCCAGGCATCGGTAGAATTATGGACGTATCAGCATAAATAAGCGGAACAGGTAGATAAGTAAGATTGCTGAGATCAAATTACTGATGGTATTAGCTATCACTGCCCCCACTTCTGGTGAAAACGCAGCAAAAGAAGAGACCATAAACAGCAAAGCTGTTTTAGCCGCTAACCAGAGTACAACAGCAGGCGTCACTAAGCGCATATTCGCCCATGCCAGTTGAACGCTCTGGCGGATGGACTGGAAAATGCCTGCTTTGTCTTGCACCAGAATGACCGGAGCCATCGACAAAAGAATCGCAAACAGAACCCCGGGTACCACTACCAGCATAATGCCAATCTGAACCACCAGCGTTGTGATAAAAATCAGTACCAGCATTTTTGGCAGAACAGGAGCGGCGGCACCAATGGCCCGTAATGCGCTGACGCGATGACCATTTGAAACAATTTGCATTAGCACCAACATGCCACCCGCTAAAATGGCATTACCAATCAGGCCAGAAAACGTCGACACGGCGGACGCCTTCAATAACACACGCTGCTGCTCGGGTGTCATATTCTGAACCAAGTCAAACAACCCCGTGCTACCCACCAGATTGTCACCTTCGTTCAGAATGGCCATTTGCTGTTCACCGGGTGAAAGCGCATTGCTAAACAGCACCGATATTAGGGCGCAAAGCAGTGCAATCAGCAGAATAGTCACAAACTGATGGCGTAAAAAATTTCCCGTGTCACGGTACACAGAACCTGCCGTGATAGACATGCACTCTCCTCGGTATTGCTTGCAGTTATAAATCAACGAGTAATTGTACCCTGGATGCTGGGCGCTGGCATCTATAACTCCTGTTATGCATGACCAAATATTAGGGTTCTTTGGTGGAATTCTGGCACCAGATAAGATCCATCCTGGGTTTTATTCAGACTATGTCAGCTGATGTAAATAATGCACGAAATGACGGACTCTCTGTCGGCATGCTAATGACGCAAGGCGGTAAACAGCCGCCCGGTTTTCTGAACGTGATTGGAGGGGGATATCGGTGGGAAACAACATTTTATGATCCAGATCACACCGATTCTTTTTAACAGCCTGAATCAAAATTAATCCAGATCAATGAATGTGACGTTAGCCTGTAAACAGGCACCATTGCCCGATCACTTTACCGGTATTTACCCGTATATTTGCTGACGATAAAACCATATCAAGGCAGATAAAGATGAAAAAATTGACGTTGGCATTAGTGGCATTAATGGGAATGTCTGGGGCTGCGGAAGCACATCAGGCGGGTGATTTCTTTATGCGTGCTGGGACCGCAACTGTGCGTCCAAACGCCAGTTCCGACAGCGTTCTGGGCATGGGCGAATTCAGCATCGACAATAATACCCAGCTTGGTCTGACTTTTGACTACATGGTGACGGATAATGTCGGGATTGAGCTGCTGGCCGCTACCCCGTTTCGCCACAGAGTCGGCCTTGGCCCGACCGGTACACTGGCAACCGTTCATCAACTCCCACCAACCCTGATGGCACAGTGGTATTTTGGTGATGCTAACAGTAAGGTTCGCCCTTATGTCGGGGCGGGTATCAACTACACCATGTTCTTTAAAACCGACTTCAATGATACGGGTAAAGATGCAGGTTTGAGTAACCTGAGTGTTAAAAACTCATGGGGTGCGGCAGGTCAGGTCGGTCTGGATTACATGATCAATAAAGACTGGATGCTTAACATGTCTGTCTGGTACATCAATATCGATACTAAAGTGCGATTCGATGCGGGTGAGGCAGGGCGTCAAAGTATTGATACCAAAATCAATCCTTGGGTGTTTATGTTCGGGGCGGGTTATCGCTTCTAGTGATCAGGCACTCCGCAAATTTAGGGGTGTTTTAGCCTTATCAGACGAAACGGATAAAGTGACACCGTCACTTTATCCGTTTTACTTTATGAGGTAATGGCATCAGCCGTCAATTTACTGACGTGTAGCCGCTTTCATTTCGGCGACAAACTGTTTCAGGCGTTCAAGCATGTGTTCAGGGGCATCGAGATGGTTCTCAATGATTTTCACAATCGCGGAGCCAGAAATGGCCCCCGCGGCACCTGCTTTAATCGCCTCACGCACTTGTGATGGCTCTGAAATACCAAAACCGAGCAGAGCCGGGGCTGCATGATACTCAGTGAGTTTTTCAATCAGGTGGTGCAAGGGCAACTGAGCGCGACTCTCGGCACCTGTAACTCCAGCACGTGAAACCAGATAGGTGTAGCCACGGCCCCGTGACGCAATGTCACGCAGCAGCGCATCATCCCCATTAGGTGGACAGATGAAAATAGGGGCCACGTCATGGTGCAGTGCCGCGTTACGAAAAACTTCAGACTCTTCCACGGGGACATCCGCAACCAACACAGAGTCAACCCCCACAGCGGCACATTTGGCGTAAAATGCCTCAACACCCGGGCTAAATACCAGATTGGCATACATCAGTAAACCAATCGGTAAGTCCGGATACTTCTGGCGGACAAGGGTCAGCATTTCAAAGCACTGGGCGGGGGTAACGCCGGCAGCGAAAGCACGCAGATTGGCATTCTGGATGGTTGGACCATCTGCCAGGGGATCAGAAAAGGGGATACCCAACTCTAAAGCATCCGCGCCACCTTCAACCAGGGCATCAATGATACGCAGTGACAGCTCAGGGCCAGGGTCACCGAGTGTAACAAAGGGAACAAAAGCGCCTTCTTTCTTTTCCTGCAGTTGTTTAAACAGTTGGTGATAGCGTTCCATTAAATTTCCCCTCGCGCTTTCAGAATATCATAGACGGTGAAAATATCTTTATCGCCACGACCAGAGAGGTTCACCACCAGGAGTTGCTCTTTTTCCGGGTTTTCCCGGATCATTTTCAGGGCATATGCCAGGGCGTGTGACGATTCCAGTGCGGGGATAATGCCCTCCTGGCGGCTCAGATCTTTAAAAGCCTCCAGCGCTTCATCATCAGTAATGGAGACATAATCCGCGCGACCAATACTGTTCAGGTAGGCATGCTGTGGCCCGACCGACGGGAAGTCCAGACCCGCAGAAATAGAATACGACTCTTCAATCTGGCCATCCTCGGTCTGCATCATTGGGGATTTCATACCGAAGTAGATGCCCACCCGACCATGCTTCAGTGGTGCGCCATGTTCACCGGTTTCAATGCCATGACCTGCAGGTTCCACTCCAATCAGGCCCACTCCGGCATCATCAATAAAGTCTGCAAACATCCCGATGGCGTTGGAACCCCCCCCGATACAGGCAATCACAGCGTCAGGCAGACGCCCCTCTTTTTCGAGGATTTGTGCTTTGGTTTCCTCACCAATCATACGCTGAAATTCACGGACAATCGTTGGGTAAGGGTGCGGGCCTGCAGCGGTGCCCAGCATATAGTGTGCGGTTTCATAGTTGCCAGACCAGTCGCGCAGTGCCTCATTGCAGGCATCTTTCAGGGTGGACGACCCACTGTGGACAGGGATCACCTCTGCGCCCATCAGACGCATACGGAATACGTTTGGAGACTGGCGTTCAACATCCTTAGCGCCCATGTAGATCCGGCATTTCAGCCCCAGCAGGGCGGATGCCAGTGCTGAGGCCACACCATGCTGACCCGCCCCCGTCTCAGCAATGATTTCGGTTTTCCCCATACGTTTTGCCAGCAAAGCCTGCCCCAGAACCTGGTTGGTCTTATGAGCACCACCGTGTAGCAGATCTTCACGTTTCAGATAGAGCGTCGTACGGGTGTCAGCCGTTAAATTACGGCATTTGGTCAAGGCGGTGGGGCGCCCGGCGTAATTTTTTAGCAAATCGGTAAATTCGGCCTGAAACGCCGGGTCGGTTTGAGCCGCGACAAACGCCTCTTCAAGCTGGCGTAACGCAGGCATCAGGATCTGGGGGACATACATACCACCAAACTCGCCAAAATAGGGGTTCAATAAGGTCATCACAACATCTCCTTAGTAAGCTCGCAGGGCCTGGAAGACCGCAGCCAGCTTGTGAGCATCTTTAATACCTGGCGCGCTTTCCACACCAGAGTTAAAATCCAGACCGGCGCAGCCCAGTTTAGCCGCACTCAGACAATTACTTTCATTCAAGCCACCCGCCAGCAGAACATTATCCAGTGGCTGGTCTGCCAGCAGGCCCCAGTCGAAAGACTGCCCGCTGCCGCCCTGGCCATTATCCAGGACATATTTGTCAACCTGCTGGATGTTGCGTGCTGGCAGTGAAGCGCCCACGCTGAGGGCCTTCCAAATTTCAACAGCTGCAGGTAGCGCTTCACGCAACGTATTGATATAAGTCTGATCCTCGTCCCCATGTAACTGAACGGCGGCAAGCTTCAGGGCGATGGCCTTGGCCACGACATCATCAATTGGCTGGTTGCGGAAGACGCCCACGTAACGCAGTGGGGCAGCGGTAATTATCGCCATCGCCTGCTGCTGAGTGACCTGGCGGGGAGAGGCCGGAACAAAAATCAATCCGCCATAGTTTGCACCGGCATGGTAAGCCGCGGCGGCATCTTCAGGGCGTGTCAAACCGCAGACTTTGTTCGCTCCCAGGAGTACCCGACGGACGCCCAGAGCCAGGTCAGGTTCACCCATTAACGCCGAGCCGATTAAAAAACCGTTGGCATAATGACTGAGTTCCCGTACCTGAGCATAGGTATTAATGCCCGATTCACTGATCACTGTCACATCACGTGGCAGTCGAGGGGCAAGCTGCCGGGTACGGTCAAGAGTGATGGAAAGATCGCGTAAGTTGCGATTATTAATTCCGACCACTTTGGCTTCCAGGGCAATGGCTCGTACCAGCTCCTCCTCAGTACTGACCTCCGTCAGTACCCCCATATTCAGACTGTGGGCGACGGCGGCCAGACGGCGGTACTGCTCATCATCCAGCACGGAGAGCATCAACAAACAGGCATCTGCCTGGTAGAAACGGGCCAGATAAATCTGGTAGGGATCAATAATAAAGTCTTTGCATAGTACGGGCTGAGTCACCTGCGCCCTGACCAGGGGCAGATAGTCGAAACTACCCTGAAAATATTTTTCGTCGGTTAAGACTGAAATCGCTGATGCATAGTGCTTATACACACTGGCAATCTGTTGTGGGTCAAAATTTTCGCGGATCACGCCCTTGGATGGGGACGCTTTCTTGCATTCAAGAATAAATACGGTACGTGGTCCGCTCAGAGCCTGATAAAAATCACGGTCACTGGTTACTATCTGTTCTTGAAAGTGTTCCAGCGGTTGCTGTTGTTTCCGCGCGGCAACCCACAGTGCTTTGTCGGCGACGATTTTAGTTAATACGGTCTCTTGCATGGCTTATCCTCTCCCTGCCAGGGCGGTAACGCGCGAGTAGGCGGCCCCACTACGAATGACCTTCAGTACCTGTCGGGCATTCTCTTTCAAATCTTCATGACCATGTAAACGCATCAGCATGGCGACATTGGCTGCCACAGCAGACTCATGGGCAATGTCACCTTTACCTTGTAACAGCCGGGTGAGAATGTCACGGTTTTCTTCAGGCGAACCGCCTGCCAGCGCCTCCTGAACATAAGGTTCCAGGCCAAAATCCGCCGACGTTAAGGTATAGCTGCTGACTTCGCCATCGCGCAGCTCCGCTACCTGTGTCGGGGCATGCAGGGAGACCTCATCCATTCCGCCGCTGTGTACGACTGCTGCCCGCTTGTAACCTAACATACGTAAAGTTTCAGCAATGGGCAGGACCAGTTCCGGGCTGTAGACACCAATCAGTGCCAGAGGGGGATGGGCCGGGTTAATCAGTGGCCCCAGTACGTTGAACAGAGTCCGTGTTTTCAGCTGTTGCCGTACCGGCATGGCGTGGCGGAAACCTGTATGATACTTGGGCGCGAATAAGAAACAGATCCCCAATTCGTCCAGTGCCTGGCGGGATGCTTCCGCACTCATATCCAGGTTAATACCGAAGGCGGCTAATAAATCAGATGAACCGGATCGGCTGGAAACACTACGGTTCCCGTGTTTAGCCACTTTCATGCCCAAAGCGGCGGCAACAAAGGCACTGGCGGTGGAAATATTAATGCTGTTGCTGCCATCACCACCAGTACCGACAATATCGGTAAACTCGTAGTCTGGTGTTGGAAAGGCACTGGCATGTTCCAGCAGGGCACTCGCTGCGCCGGCTATCTCATGAGGATGTTCACCACGAACTTTCATACTCACCAACGCCGCGGCTAACTGTTCAGGCTTTAATTCGCCACGTACAATACCGGAGAAAAGCTGGTGGCTATCATCCCGACTCAGTGTCTTGCCTTGATATAACTGGTCCAGTATGGGCTGTAACGTATTGGTCTGTTTCAGTTTCAGGAGTGCCCAGTCAAGCGTCTGCTCCAGTAATCGCGCACCTTGGGTGGTGAGCACGGACTCAGGATGGAATTGGAAACCCGCAACGCGATCGACCTCGTGACGTACTGCCATAACCATACCATCGAACTGGGCATTGATGGTTAATCCCGCGGGAATATTACTGCCCACCAGGGAATGGTAACGGGCCACCGGTAACGGGTTTGGCAGGCCGGCAAACATCCCTTCACCGTCATGGGTAATGGCTGACGCTTTACCGTGCAGGATCTCACCCGCTTGTCCAACATAGCCACCGTAGGCTTCAACAATCGCCTGGTGCCCCAGGCAGATACCTATAATGGGTAAACGTCCTTTTAAACGGGTCAGCAGTTCTGGCATACAACCCGCCTCACTGGGGGTGCCTGGACCAGGTGAAAGCATCAGTACAGGGTTATTCATGGTTCCCAGACGGTCAATTAACGTTTGTGCGGGCAGATGGTTACGATAAATTACGACATTATGCCCACTCGCACGCAGCTGGTCTGCCAGGTTATAAGTAAAAGAGTCGATATTATCGAGCAGCAGAATATCAGCCATTAGAAACGCTCCTGAGCATGGTGTGCACTGGCAATCGCACGCAGAACTGCGCGGGCTTTATTACGGGTTTCGTCTGCTTCAGACTGGGGATCGGAGTCAAGAACGACACCCGCACCCGCCTGGACGGTTGCGATCCCTTCTTCAACATAGGCAGAACGAATAACAATACAGGTGTCCAGCGTTCCGGCAGCGGTGAAATATCCCACGGCACCGCCGTAGCTTCCCCGGCGCACTCCTTCGGCCTCAGCAATGAGCTGCATGGCTCTGACTTTAGGTGCTCCACTGAGCGTCCCCATATTCATACAGGCCCGATAGGCATGGAGTGCATCAAGGTCATGGCGCAACTCTCCGACGACGCGGGAAACCAAATGCATAACAAAAGAGTAGCGGTCCACTTTAGTTAAATCGGCTACGTAACGACTGCCTGGTGTACAAATCCGGGCCAGATCATTTCGGGCTAAATCAACCAGCATCAGGTGTTCGGACAACTCTTTTTGATCGGTGCGCATTTCCAGCTCAATACGGCTGTCTAAATCGCGATCCAATGAGCCATCAGGACGACGCCCACGAGGACGTGTACCGGCAATAGGGTAAATTTCAATCTGGCGGTTACTGGCGTCATATTTCAGTGAGCTTTCCGGTGACGCACCAAACAGGGTGAAATCGTTATCCTGCATAAAGAACATATAAGGGCTGGGATTGCTCTTTTTCAGGGTTTGGTAAGCCGCCAGTGGTGACGGGCAAGGCAGAGAAAAACGGCGTGATGGTACGACCTGGAAAATCTCCCCGGCACGGATTGATTTCTGCATCTGGCGAACCACGGCACCGTAAGCTTCATCGCTTTGATTGACATCATAACGCAGGGAATTAACCACCTGGACGGGGACGCTGTCTACAGGCTCCTCCATCTGGGCTTTTATCTGTGCCATCCGCCCCTTGAGACGTGTTTTCTCGCTTTCCAGCGGCGTGAACAGACTAGCCTGAATCCGGGTTTGCTGTTTCTGATGATCGATAATCAGTAAGGTTTCCGCCAAATAGAAACAGTAATCAGGGCAATTATTATCTCTTTCAACTGGCGGCAAGGCTTCAAATCCGGCAACCAGATCATAGGCAAACAGTCCACCAAAAAACATGGCTTCACGTTCAGCTGTTGGCACATTCACGCATGCCTGCAACAGACGAAAAGCATCAAAGACCGACAGGGAACAGAGGCGGGCATCTTCATCCAGTAATGCACTGACAGCCGGGAAGTGCAAAACCCGTGACGAGGGGTGCTGCTCGCTTTTCACATCGTCAGGCAAAACGTTGTCCAGTAACGGGAGTAGTGCCGCACCGTTTGGAGACAGTGCCTGTAACGTTACCGTATTGCCCTCAGCAATAATGCGCATCGCGCTGTCAACCAGTAACAGACTTTTTAAATCGTCTTTGCTGTTGATATCCGCAGATTCCAGCAATAACGTTGCCGGGCGGGCACCACAAAGTTTGTGGAACAGGGCTGTTGGGTTTTCACAGTAAGCTGCCTCACTGCTCAGTAATTCAAGTGTGTATTTTTGTGGTTGCATGGAATGTCTCAAATTTTGTTCATAAAAAAGCCCGCATGGTGGCGGGCTGGATATCTGTGCTGACAAATAGCATGAATGCGCGCGCCGTCCTGTTTTAGGAAGTACGCCAACCACGGTTTAAACAAATCATCGCTTTCATATTCAGATACCTGACTAAGTGAACTTTCGTACTAGTAAACTAGTTCACAGGGAAGTTGTCAATAGCGATTTTTTTAAACCACTGAATATCGGTATGATAGGGCACCCAGATCAATTTTTTGTTTGCCGGAGCTATTTTGAACGAAACAGGGCGGGTCATCATTCACGACTTACATAGCCATACCTCAGCCTCTGACGGTGTTCTTTCCCCGGATGCGTTGGTGCAGCGAGCGGTGGACATGCGGGTTAATGTACTGGCCATTACGGATCACGATACAGTTGCCGGTATTGCTCCCGCCAGACAAGCCATTGCGGACGCGAATTTGCCATTACAGCTTGTCAGTGGGGTGGAAATATCCACACTCTGGGAAAATATTGAGATTCATGTTGTGGGGCTGAATATTGAAGAGACGCATCCGCAGATCACTCACTTGTTGCGCGCCCAGAGCGAACGCCGACAGCAGCGAGCCGTGCTGATTGCCGAGCGTCTTGATAAAGCCAAAATTCCGGGGGCACTGGAGGGCGCTATGCGACATGCCCAGGGGGGCGAGATTACCCGGGGGCACTTTGCGCGCTTCCTGGTGGAGGAGAAACGAGCAAATAGCATTGCTGATGTTTTCAAAAAGTATCTTGCAAAAGGTAAAACGGGATATGTTGCCCCTCAATGGTGTACTATACAGCAGGCAATTGATGTGATTCACCAGGCGGGTGGACAGGCGGTTTTAGCCCATCCGGCACGCTACGGTTTGAGCGCCAAATGGTTAAAACGACTGTTAGCGTATTTTTCCGAATGTGGCGGAGATGCCATGGAAGTCGCACAGTGCCAGCAAGCACCTAACGAACGTACTTTGCTGGCAAGTTATGCCCGACAATTTAATTTACTGGCCTCACAAGGCTCCGATTTCCATCAGCCTTGCGCATGGATCGAGCTGGGGCGCAAATTATGGCTGCCTGCAGGTGTTGAACCAGTATGGCTGCGCTGGGCAAATTGCCCTTAGTAAGAAGAGATAAGTCTATGAGTCTGTTTTTGTATATTCACCCGGATAACCCCCAGCCCCGTTTGATCAATCAAGCTGTGGAGGTGATTCGCAAAGGTGGGGTTATTGTTTACCCTACCGATTCCGGCTATGCACTGGGCTGCAAAATTGAAGATAAAAGCGCGATGGAGCGTATATGCCGAATTCGCCAGTTACCGGACGGGCATAATTTTACGTTAATGTGTCGGGATTTGTCTGAGTTGTCTACTTATGCTTTTGTTGATAACGTGGCATTTCGTTTAATTAAAAATAACACGCCAGGTAATTATACTTTTGTGCTTAAAGGTACAAAAGAGGTGCCGCGCCGTCTGTTGCAGGAGAAACGTAAAACCATTGGCTTGCGCGTCCCCTCCAATCCGATAGCCCAGGCCTTACTGGAAGTATTAAATGAACCGATGCTTTCGACATCGTTAATGTTGCCCGGCAGTGAGTTTACCGAATCAGACCCGGAAGAGATAAAAGACAGGCTGGAAAAAGTTGTCGACGCAATTATTCACGGGGGGTATTTGGGGCAGCAACCGACAACAGTGATTGACCTGACCGAAGATACGCCGATAATTCTGCGTGAGGGGGTTGGTGACGTCACACCTTTTCTGTAAGGGAAAACTATGGCACGTTTCAATATTGATGTCTTTGCCTCTCAGTGTGGTGTTACCCCAGCCAATATTCGGAGCTGGCAACGTTATGGGCTGATAACCCCTCACATTGATGAAAAAGGCCATCGTTTTTTTGATATTGACCACTGCACAAGAGTTCGTGAAATCGTTGGCTGGCTGGAGAAGGGCGTAGCACTCAGTAGCATGCTCGCGATACTTAATGGGGCTGAGACGTGTCGCGCATCTGGCTGGTTTGACGTACAAGAACACTTTCTCACTTATTGCCAGCAGCAGCAGCCCGCCAGACTCCGGAATTTGATGTGGCGTCACGGTCGGGATATTCCACCGGCCATTTTCATTGATGAAGTTATCCGCCCGCTACGGGCCTGGATCAATGCCGATAAACGGGCAGACTTGCAGATGGCCAAAGCGGTGCTGGACAGCACCATTATTGAATACGCAACTTTTGTACTGGCCAGCGGACGTAAGCGTTTTGGTGGCAGCATGTACATTCTGGCCATGTCATTGAAAGACAGCGTCGATATTTGGCTGGAATCTATACGGTATGCCAGCGATGGTTTCCGGGTCGAAGTCTTAAGTAGTGTGGTGATATTGCCTAAACTGGAAAAAATAAACGCTGATCATATTATGATTTGGGTTGATAAGGTATTAAACGGCCGGCAGCTTAAAGAGTATAGCCGCTGGATAACCGAGGGCAGACCCGTCTTTTTAATTGGACCAGCAGCGAAAGAGACCCAAAAAATACTGGATACGAATATCAGTCACAGTCAGTGCGTGAGTGAATCATCCAGTCAGCGTTAGTCGTTAAGTGAACTGTATTTTTGCCGTTCCTTCTCAGGATGATATGCGGCAGTTAACTGCCTGGTTCCCGACCGGGAACGTGCCTGATTTTGTCCCCGGGTGAGTGCCCTGACAGTGGTCATATTGTTAAAATCACACGAATATAACTTGATGAACCATTTAATCTAAAATTCGTGTAGTATGTGCGCCCACGAATCATTGTGTGTGACAGCCGATGTAACGCATTATTTTGCCGCGCTGTATACCATGAAAGAGTTACTTATCAGTAAGTTAGTTGATATTTCATTAACTTATTGTTTTTTCTAAAGAATAGTAGACGCCTGTGAAGGCGACACCGAGGAAGCTCAATGAGCGAAAAGTTACAAAAAGTACTGGCTCGTGCTGGTCATGGATCTCGTCGTGAGATTGAAACAATTATCTCTGCAGGCCGCGTAAGTGTTGACGGTAAAGTCGCCACGCTGGGGGATCGTGTGGACGTCACCCCAGGGCTTAAAATTCGTATTGACGGCCATCTGATCTCGGTGAAAGAGTCTGTTGAGCAGATTTGCCGTGTACTGGCCTATTATAAGCCAGAAGGGGAACTCTGTACCCGTAACGATCCGGAAGGTCGCCCTACGGTGTTTGATCGTTTGCCTAAATTACGTGGAGCACGCTGGATAGCGGTTGGACGCCTTGATGTGAATACCTGTGGTCTGTTGCTGTTTACCACTGATGGTGAGCTGGCTAACCGCCTGATGCACCCAAGCCGTGAAGTTGAGCGGGAATATGCTGTTCGGGTATTTGGTCAGATTGATGAAGATAAAATCAAACAGCTTTCACGGGGTGTACAGTTAGAAGATGGCCCGGCAGCCTTTAAAACGATTAAATTCAGTGGCGGGGAAGGGATTAACCAGTGGTACAACGTCACCCTGACTGAGGGGCGTAATCGTGAAGTTCGCCGCTTATGGGAGGCGGTTGGTGTCCAGGTCAGTCGCCTGATCCGTGTTCGTTACGGTGATATCAACCTGCCAAAAGGTTTACCACGGGGTGGATACACTGAACTTGATTTGGGGCCGACCAACTACCTGCGTACTTTAGTTGGTTTAGATGAAGAGACCGGCAGTAAAGTTGCGGTAGAAAAAGATCGCCGTCGTCTGAAAGCGAACCAAATTCGCCGGGCGGTAAAGCGTCACGGTCAGGTGACAGGGCGTCGTTCCGGTGGGCGCAGTAGCTAAACCCGCGAATCTTATGCAGAGGGAAACCCATATTCCCTCTGAAATTCACGGTTCCTGTTAGTAATCAATCCCTATCTGAGCTTTAACCCCGCTGTCAAAAGCATGTTTTACTGGCCGCATTTCACTGACGGTATCAGCCAGCTCGACCAGATCCCGATGACAAGCGCGACCGGTGATAATCACGGTTTGGTGTGCCGGGCGTGCATTAAGGGCCGCTATCACCTCTTCCAGCGCTAAATAGTCATAGGTAACCATATAGGTCAGCTCATCGAGCACCACCAGGTCAAGGTGTTCGTCAGCCAGCATACGTATGGCATGTTCCCAGACAGCCTGACAAGCTGCTTTATCCGTTTCCCTGTTTTGCGTTTCCCAGGTGAAACCCGTACCCATGACCTGGAATTCAACGCCTGCTGATTCCAGCATATTTCGCTCACCATTAGGCCATGTGCCTTTAATAAACTGAATAACGCCGGCTTTTTTCTGATGGCCTACAGTGCGAGTCACTGTCCCGAACGCGGCGGTTGTTTTGCCTTTACCATTGCCGGTAAACACCATCAAAATGCCGCGCTCCTCTTGAGCACTGGCTACCCGGGCATCTACTTGCTCTTTTTGACGTTGTTGTCGTTGCTGATAACGTGATTCACTCATTGGGCTATTCCTGGTTTACGCTGGGGCTGTGCATCGAAACTGATGCCTGACTGGTGATGGCTATCATCAGCCATCAACCACACATAAAGTGGCATCAAATCGGTGGGGGTCTTGAGTTTATTCGGATCTTCGGTGGGAAACGCTTTGGCACGCATTGCCGTACGCGTTCCCCCCGGGTTGACACAATTAACCCGTAAATTTTGTTCACGATATTCATCTGCCAGAACTTGCATCATGCCCTCAGTCGCGAATTTGGAGACCGCATAAGCCCCCCAGTCAGCCCGGCCTTGTTTACCCACACTCGAACTGGTGAATACCAGCGAGGGTCTGGTGGCGTTAAGCAGCAGGGGTAACAGTGCCTGAGTCAGAAAAAAGGTCACATTGACATTGACCTGCATCACCGCCTCCCAGGTGGTGGGATCTTGCTCTGCCATTGGCCCCAAATCACCGAGGATCCCTGCGTTATGCAAGATACCATCAAGATGCGAGATCTTTTTAGCCAGCCGATCAGCCAGTTCACGGCAATCGTCCGCCGTTGCGCTGGCGTAATCCAGCAATAGCACGTCAGCTTCAGGTAAGCCTTGCTGATGAATGGATTCTGCTACAGCGCGCAATTTGCTTTCATTGCGCCCCACCAGAATAACAGACGCACCGTGCCTGGCGTAGGTTATCGCGGCCTCACGGCCAATCCCGTCACTTGCCCCAGTCACAAGAATAATACGCTGCTCCAGGCAATTTTCTGTTGGTTGGTAATGCAAAATAGACTCCCCGGAATGGAATAACACGGCGAATGTGATAGCGTCATTGCAGGCTGACTGGCGTTATATTCATGGATCAGCCTGATTATTCCTGACACTTGTCACCTGGAAATAAACGGCATTCAGGCGACTCACCTGTTCTCCATTGTGCCATTTTTATCGTAGTTTACAGATAGAAGGCTATTTCAGGTACACTTAGTGAAATAAATACTGTTCAGTAATAAAGGCGGAACTTGTGGATCTACTTGCGAATTATGGACTTTTCCTGGCAAAAATCGTTACGGTCGTCGTGGCGATTGCCGCGATTGCGATAGTTATCGCTAATATCGCGCTACGCAGAAATAACACACCTGGAGAGTTAAAGGTAACCAACCTGAGCGAGCAGTACCAGGAGATGCAACAAGAGATGCACGTTGCTATGCTCGACGGTCATCAACAAAAGCTGTGGCATAAAGAAGAAAAGAAGAAACACAAACTGGAAGCAAAAGAAGCTAAAGCACGGGCGAAGCGAGGTGAAACGGCGAGTTCGGGTAAACCGAGTCTGTTTGTGCTTGATTTCAATGGCAGTATGGATGCTCATGAAGTGGGTGCGCTGCGGGAAGAAATTACCGCAGTACTGGCGGTATTTAAACCCCAGGATGAAGTCTTGTTGCGTCTGGAAAGCCCGGGTGGGGTGGTGCATGGTTACGGTCTGGCGGCCTCACAATTGCAACGCTTACGTGAAAAACAGGTCCCTTTGACGGTGGCTGTTGATAAAGTCGCTGCCAGCGGCGGCTACATGATGGCTTGTGTCGCCGGGCGCATTGTTGCGGCACCCTTTTCTATTATCGGGTCGATAGGTGTTGTCGCCCAGGTGCCTAATTTCCATCGTTTGTTGCAACGGCACAATATTGATGTGGAGCTGCACACGGCAGGGCAGTATAAACGTACTTTAACCCTGTTTGGTGAGAATACTGAACAAGGCCGGGAAAAGTTCCGTGAAGACTTGAATGAAACACATCTGTTGTTTAAACAGTTCGTGCATGAGATGCGTCCAGGACTGGATATTGATGCGGTGGCCACGGGGGAACACTGGTATGGCGTTCAGGCAAAAGAGCGCGGTCTGGTGGACGATATATCCACCAGTGATGACTTGATCTTGTCAATGATGAAAGAGTATGACGTGGTACAAGTGCGTTTTGCTAAACGTAAAAAAATGATGGATCGTTTCACCCGTAGTGCTGCGCAAAGTATTGACCGGTTGCTGCTGCGCTGGTGGCAGAGGGGTGAGAAGCCCTTACTGTAAATCTGCGTTATTCGTCTGGTGGCTGACAGGCAGCGTTGTCCTGCTTTGCTACAGGGGACGCGATTCAGTCAACCAGACGGTATTTTTCAGACAGCATATGGCTAAGGTGTTTATACATGTTGAACATGGCGGTACTTTTTGTAGTAGGTAACCCTTGTTCATCAAGAAAGTATTCGCCTTTAAAAATCAAAACACCCTTTTTCTGTTCTACACTGGTGACAGCCATGCCATGAATAAAATCTTCATGTTCCTGGATGATCTTATTCGCTTCGGCCAGTAGGGATGCACTATTGATGGGTTGAGTTTGCATGGAACATTCGTCTCTTATGAAAAATGAGGTTAGTGTACGTCTATTTTTCCTGTCAGGGCAAATAACCCTGTACTATCGGTAGCGGTTCAAAATAGCAGGACAAATTGGCGTTAACCAAAATTGCGTGCTAATAAAGTTGCGTAACATATTTTATCAGGTAGAGTGTGACGCTTTCGCGAATCTGGCAACAGAATTGCTTGACATTCAACCAAATATTCGTAGCACTGTAGCATTTACACGAAAGCCTGAGCACTTAACACCTTGCTGTGTCGTGGATTGTGGCGCAGTTGATAAATGAAAAGGTTGATCTCCTCCGACGTGACCACCACATGTATGGCACGTCGCCAGTGGATGGTGAAACCAGCGACGTATTCCTGGATGAATTAAATAGGTAAAGGTGAATATGGGTAAAGCTCTCGTCATCGTTGAGTCCCCGGCAAAAGCTAAAACGATTAACAAATATCTCGGAAATAACTACGTGGTTAAGTCCAGCGTGGGTCATATCCGTGATTTGCCGACCAGTGGATCAACCACCAAGAAAAGCACCGACGCAGCAGCCCCTAAGGGCGCTAAAAAGGTCAAAAAGGACGAACATACTGCCTTAGTCAATCGTATGGGTATCGACCCGTGGCATGACTGGAAGGCACGTTATGAAATACTGCCTGGTAAAGAGAAAGTCGTTGCCGAGCTCAAGTCCCTTGCTGAAAACGCTGACCACATCTATCTCGCAACGGATCTTGACCGCGAAGGGGAAGCCATTGCCTGGCACCTGCGGGAAGTGATCGGTGGCGATGATGCCCGTTACAGTCGTGTGGTTTTTAACGAAATCACTAAAAATGCGATTCAACAGGCTTTTGATAAACCCGGTGAACTGAATATTGATCGGGTTAATGCTCAACAGGCACGCCGCTTTATGGACCGTGTCGTAGGCTATATGGTTTCGCCATTACTGTGGAAAAAGATCGCCCGTGGCCTGTCTGCCGGACGTGTCCAGTCCGTTGCCGTACGGCTGGTGGTTGAGCGTGAGCGTGAGATCAAAGCTTTTGTGCCGGAAGAGTACTGGCAAATTGATGCGAGCCTGAACACACCAAAGGGTGATTTGTTGGGGATGCAGGTCAGTCACCATCAGGATAAACCCTTCCGCCCGGTTAATCGTGAACAGACTATGGCCGCAGTAGCGCTGCTGGAAAAAGCAAGCTACACCGTTCGGGATCGTGAAGATAAACCGACCAGCAGTAAACCTGGTGCGCCTTTTATCACCTCGACACTGCAGCAGGCCGCGAGCACTCGTCTTGGTTTCGGGGTGAAAAAAACCATGATGATGGCACAGCGTCTCTATGAGGCCGGGCACATCACCTACATGCGTACTGACTCGACGAATTTGAGCCAGGATGCGTTGAGCATGGTCCGTGACTATGTTTCGGAAAATTTTGGAGCGGAATACCTGCCTAAAGAACCGAATCAGTACGCCAGTAAAGATAATTCGCAAGAAGCTCACGAAGCGATTCGCCCGACGGATATCCAGATACAGTCGGAAGTCCTGAAAGATATGGAAGCGGATGCGCAGAAGCTGTATCAACTGATTTGGCGCCAGTTTGTTGCCTGTCAGATGACACCGGCCCAGTACGATGCGACCACCCTGACAGTGGAAGCCGGAGAATACCGGCTCAAAGCCCGGGGACGTATTCTGCGTTTTGATGGCTGGACTAAAGTGATGCCAGCCCTGCGCAAAGGCGATGAAGACCGCACCTTGCCAGCCGTGAACCCGGGGGATGCTCTTTCCCTGACGGAACTGATGCCAGCCCAGCACTTCACCAAACCGCCTGCGCGTTTTAGTGAAGCTTCTTTGGTCAAGGAACTGGAAAAACGTGGCATTGGGCGTCCGTCTACCTATGCATCTATTATTTCCACCATTCAGGATCGTGGTTACGTGCGTGCGGAAAATCGCCGCTTCTATGCCGAAAAAATGGGTGAGATAGTCACAGATCGTCTGGAAGAAAACTTCCGCGAGCTGATGAACTATGACTTTACCGCCCAGATGGAAGACAACCTCGACAAAATAGCGACCAACAAAGCGGAATGGAAACAGGCTCTTGATCACTTCTTCAGTGATTTCAGTGCCCAGCTTGAAAAAGCGGAGCAGGATCCTGAACATGGTGGCATGCGGCCTAACCAGATGGTGCTGACCAGTATCGATTGTCCGACCTGTGGGCGGGAAATGGGAATTCGTACGGCCAGTACCGGGGTTTTCTTAGGCTGTTCCGGGTATGCATTACCCCCGAAAGAGCGTTGTAAGACTACGATCAATCTGGTAGCCGAAAATGAAGTGCTTAACGTCCTTGAAGGGGACGATGCGGAAACCAATGCCTTACGAGCCAAACGTCGTTGCCAGAAATGCGGCACGGCAATGGACAGTTACTTAATCGATCCTAAGCGTAAACTGCATGTTTGTGGTAATAACCCAACTTGTGACGGCTATGAGATTGAAGAGGGTGAGTTCCGCATCAAAGGTTACGATGGCCCGGTTGTGGAATGTGAGAAGTGCGGCTCAGAGATGCACCTGAAAATGGGGCGTTTTGGCAAGTATATGGGATGCACCAACGAAGCGTGTAAAAACACCCGTAAAATTCTGCGTAATGGCGAAGTTGCCCCACCGAAGGAAGATCCGGTGCCATTGCCTGAGTTACCTTGTGAAAGGTCAGATGCCTATTTCGTGTTGCGTGACGGTGCAGCCGGGGTTTTCCTTGCGGCCAATACGTTCCCGAAATCACGAGAAACACGTGCCCCTCTGGTTGAAGAGTTGCACCGTTTCCGGGATCGTCTGCCAGAAAAACTGCGTTATCTGGCGGATGCCCCCCAGGCTGATGCTGAAGGTAATAAATCAGTGGTTCGCTTTAGCCGTAAAACCAAGCAGCAGTATGTCTCTTCTGAAAAAGAGGGCAAGGCAACAGGCTGGTCAGCGTTCTTTGTTGACGGCAAATGGGTTGAAGGAAAGAAATAGCGTCTGAGCGATGAGAAAACCGGGGGCGACTCCGGTTTTTTTTTAGCCCTATATAACTTGTTTATTATTATTCGCTACAATCTATACAAAGTAGCTATAAATGATATAGTGGATATACGGTTATTTTACGCTCACGATACTGCCATGCCGCCCATCGCGATAGCGTACTTATTTTGATTCTGGATACTCAATCATGAAACTACAGCAGCTTCGTTATATTGTTGAAGTCGTCAATCACAATCTTAATGTTTCCTCAACGGCAGAAGGGCTCTATACCTCCCAGCCGGGCATCAGTAAACAGGTGCGCATGCTGGAAGATGAATTGGGGATCCAGATTTTTGCCCGTAGCGGTAAACACCTGACCCAAGTCACTCCGGCAGGGGCAGAGATTATCCGCATCGCCCGGGAAGTGCTGTCAAAAGTGGATGCCATTAAATCCGTTGCCGGGGAACATACCTGGCCAGATAAAGGCTCCCTGTATGTTGCCACGACTCATACTCAGGCGCGTTATGCCCTGCCGAGTGTGATCAAGGGCTTTATCGAGCGCTATCCCAGGGTCTCGTTACACATGCACCAAGGCTCACCAACCCAGATAGCCGAGGCTGTGTCTAAAGGTAATGCTGACTTTGCCATTGCGACAGAAGCGCTCCACCTTTATGACGACCTGGTGATGCTGCCTTGTTACCACTGGAACCGTTCCATTGTGGTGACTCCAGATCATCCGCTGGCTTCCAAAACAACGGTGACGATTGAGGAACTGGCCCAGTACCCTCTGGTTACCTATACATTTGGTTTTACCGGACGTTCAGAACTGGATACTGCGTTTAATCGTGCCGGGCTGACGCCGCGAATTGTGTTTACCGCCACTGATGCTGATGTGATTAAAACCTATGTACGACTGGGGCTGGGGGTAGGGGTGATTGCCAGCATGGCGGTTGACCCGATCACGGATCCGGACTTGGTGCGTATCGAAACCCCGGGCATCTTTAGCCACAGTACTACCAAGATAGGTTTCAGACGCAGTACTTTCCTGCGTAGCTATATGTATGACTTTATCCAGCGTTTTGCCCCGCATCTGACGCGTGATGTTGTGGACACCGCAGTGGCATTACGCTCCAATGATGATATCGAAGAGATGTTTAAAGACATTAAACTCCCTGAGAAATAACAGAAACGGGTGTCTTCTGGCCCTTGAAGATACCCATTTTTACCTCAGGAATAACTCGCTTTTGAGATGATTTCCGCATTCCCTTGATACGTTCCTCCTGGCTATTGTCGCGCCCTTATTCCTTCATTAACGCCACTTCAGGCTGATGGTATCAACTTATGGTATCTTTACTCTGTACCCTGTGATCCCACAGGGTTATAACATCCTTGCCTTTGTTAAGGAGGAGCTATGTCGTGTACCCTGAGGACCATCAGCAAAAGTAAACTAAAAATCAACGATAAGACTTACCATTTCTATAGCCTCGCGCTTGCTGCACAGCAACTCGGTGATATTCACCGCTTACCTAAATCCCTGAAAGTTTTGTTAGAAAACCTGCTGCGCTGGCAGGATGAAGACTCCGTCACCAGGGAAGATATCCAGGCTGTGGCCTTGTGGCTTAAAGATGCGCATTTTGAGCGAGAAATTGCCTACCGACCATCACGCGTTCTGATGCAAGACTTTACCGGCGTTCCTGCGGTGGTTGATCTGGCCGCGATGCGCGAGGCAGTGAAAAGACTGGGCGGGGATGTCAGCCGGGTTAATCCATTGACTCCCGTTGATTTGGTGATTGACCACTCGGTCACTGTGGATAACTTTGGCACGCCGGACGCTTTTGAAGAGAATGTGGATCTTGAAATGCGGCGTAATCACGAACGCTATGTGTTCCTGCGCTGGGGTCAGCAAGCGTTTAACTACTTCAGAGTGGTTCCCCCGGGTACGGGGATTTGCCACCAGGTGAATCTTGAGTATTTGGGGAAGACCGTCTGGAGTGAACTACAGGGGGAGGACTGGATAGCTTATCCGGATACATTGGTAGGAACCGACTCACACACCACAATGATCAATGCACTGGGCGTGCTTGGCTGGGGCGTTGGGGGGATAGAAGCTGAAGCCGCAATGCTTGGGCAACCTGTGTCGATGCTGATCCCGGACGTGGTGGGCTTTAAGATTATGGGGAAACTACGGGAAGGTATCACCGCAACTGATTTAGTCCTGACGGTGACACAGATGCTGCGTCAGCATGGTGTGGTCGGGAAATTTGTTGAATTCTATGGAGACGGGCTGGCCTCACTGTCACTGGCTGACCGGGCGACCATTGCGAATATGGCACCCGAATATGGTGCGACTTGTGGTTTTTTCCCGGTTGACGATATCACCCTTGATTATATGCGTCTGAGTGGCCGTAGTGAGCAACAAATTGCCCTGGTTGAAGCCTATACGAAAGAGCAAGGATTGTGGCGACACGCCGGGGATGAACCCGTATTTACCAGTACGCTGGAACTCCATATGCAAGATGTTGAGGCCAGCCTTGCCGGACCGAAACGTCCGCAGGATCGGGTCCCCTTGAGTGCCGTACCCCAGGCCTTTAATGCGTCCCGTGAGCTTGAGGTGAATACGCCCAGGCACCCGCGTGAGAACACGGGGGCGCTGGCGGAGGGTGCGGTAGTGATCGCGGCAATTACTTCTTGTACTAATACCTCTAATCCTGGGGTGATGATGGCCGCGGGGTTACTGGCTCAAAACGCCATAAAAGCGGGACTGAGTGTTAAGCCCTGGGTAAAAGGCTCACTGGCCCCGGGCTCTAAAGTGGTATCGGATTACCTCGATAAAGCAGGGCTGACAGCCAGTCTTGACCAGCTGGGTTTTAATCTGGTGGGTTATGGCTGTACCACATGTATTGGTAACTCCGGGCCACTGCCTGAGACTATTGAACAAAGCATCAAAGCTGAATCGCTTACGGTCGCGGCGGTACTCTCCGGGAACCGCAATTTTGAAGGGCGTATCCACCCCCTGGTTAAAACTAACTGGCTGGCATCACCACCACTGGTGGTGGCCTATGCACTGGCGGGGAATATGCGCATCGACCTGGTACATGAACCATTAGGCCATAATAAGCAGGGAGAGCCGGTTTATTTGAATGATATCTGGCCTGGCAGTGATGAAATTGCTCAGGCGGTGGCCCAGGTGTCCAGTGCTATGTTCGTCCGGGAATATCGGGAAGTCTTCACCGGTACTGAGGCGTGGCGTAATATCAAGACCGAACGGGCTCAAACCTATCACTGGCAGCCTGAGTCGACTTACATTCGCCAGTCGCCTTTTTTTGACCTTATGGAGGCGGAACCCGCACCGCTGATGGATATTCAGGGTGCCAGGATACTGGCAATGCTGGGGGATTCGGTGACAACTGATCATATTTCACCCGCTGGTAGTATTAAGCCTGATAGCCCTGCGGGGCGATACCTTCAACAGCAGGGTATCCCTGAGTCAGACTTTAACTCTTATGGTTCAAGACGGGGTAACCATGAGGTGATGATGCGGGGCACCTTTGCCAACATCCGTATTCGCAATGAAATGGTTCCCGGTATCGAAGGGGGGATGACACGGCTGTTACCGGATTCCCGGATTATGTCTATTTATGATGCGGCGATGGCCTATAAACAGCAAAATTTGCCCCTGGCGGTGGTTGCCGGTAAAGAGTATGGATCAGGCTCCAGCCGTGACTGGGCAGCAAAAGGTCCTAATCTGTTGGGGGTGCGTCTGGTGATTGCCGAGTCATTTGAGCGTATTCATCGCTCAAATCTGATTGGTATGGGGATATTACCGCTGGAATTCCCTGAGGGTGCGACGCGTAAGACACTGGGGTTAACCGGAGAGGAGCTGGTTGCGGTAGCGTCACTGAATAGCCTGACACCGAAAGCAGACATTCCTGTTATTCTGACCCGTGCGGATGGCAGCCAACAGACATTGCTCTGTCGTTGCCGTATTGATACCGGGAATGAATTAACCTACTTCCGTCATGGGGGCATTTTACAATATGTTATTCGTAAGATGCTTAATTAAAAAGCGGCGATAATCACCAGAGAAAGAGGGGAATGTCCCCTTTTTCTCTGGCAGTACCCCGGACCGGTGGTATTACTGGGTGTCGCCCAGCAGGTGCCCCATTTTTTTGGCTTTGGTATCAAGATAGTGTTCGTTGTTGGGATTACGTCCGACGATCAACGGTACTCTTTCAACAATATTGATTCCTGCACCACTGAGTATATCGACCTTCTTCGGATTGTTAGTGAGTAAACGAACCCCGTCGATCCCAAGCAATTTAAAGATATCAGCACAGAGGGTGAAGTCACGTTCATCCGCCGCGAAACCAAGCTGGTGATTAGCCTCCACCGTGTCATAGCCTTGATCTTGCAGGGCATAGGCACGGATTTTATTTAACAGGCCAATATTACGGCCCTCCTGGCGATGGTAGAGTAGAACCCCGCGACCTTCTTCTGCTATCCGGGCGAGTGCGGCTTCCAGCTGAAATCCACAGTCGCATCGCAGGCTGAACAATGCATCGCCGGTTAAACACTCGGAATGTACCCGCGCCAGCACAGCCTCTTCCCCAGTAATATCACCATACACCAGCGCGACGTGATCTTTTCCGGTGGCTAATTCTTCAAATCCGACCATCAGGAAATCGCCCCATGGGGTTGGCAGTTTGGCTTCTGCCACGTGTTTAAGCTGCATGTGATTCTCCAGGTACTTGATTTGGCGTAAGGGTGCGCCAAACCACTGATGCAATATGACGGCATATTTTGCCACAACCGACAACAGTACGCCTCAACTGTTATTAACGGCTCTATTTTCTTTAACTCTGGAAAAATCCGTTTATCTATCTGTGCACTATGATGATGGTGAACCTCTTTTTATTCCTGGATACAATGTTATTGTTTGTTCCTGTGAGGCGCAGAGCTGCGTCTTTTTAATTAAGGGGTGTTATGCTTAGAAAATATCAGTATCCGGTGGCGTTTTTTTTTGACAAACAGTGACAAAATCAGATCGTCATCGCTTTGAATTGACTGATATTGAATATGCAGAAGAGGGTTGATCTTCTCTGTTTAACCCCCATTCTTAGTAAACCAGCCCCTGGCAATGGATTTCGTGATATCCCCCAGTGTAGTAAGTGGTATCATTAGGTTGCATTTGGGTATAGTAGATGACCTTTCGCACATATCGGGATGTAATGTGAAATATTTACTCATTTTTTTATTAGTACTCGCCATCTTTGTGATCTCCATTACTCTCGGGGCGCAAAATGATCAAGTTGTTAACTTTAACTATCTGATTGCTCAAGGCGAGTATCGTGTGTCGACATTACTGGCGACACTGTTTGCTGGCGGGTTTATCATCGGCTGGTTAATTTGCACACTTTTCTGGCTGCGGGTTCGTTTATCTTTGGTGCGTGCAGAGCGCAAAATTAAGCGACTGGAACAACAGGTTGTCTCTTCTGTTGAAACAGCGAATGTGCCAGTAGTGAAGGGATAAGCGACGATGCTTGAACTGTTGTTTTTGTTGTTACCTATTGCGGCCGCATATGGCTGGTATATGGGGCGGCGGAGTGCGCAACAAGATAAGCAACAGGAGGCCAGCCGGCTGTCACGTGACTATGTCACCGGGGTCAATTTCTTACTTTCCAATCAGCAGGACAAAGCCGTTGACCTGTTTCTGGACATGCTGAAAGAGGACACGGGGACGGTTGAAGCCCATCTGACATTAGGCAATTTGTTTCGTCAGCGCGGGGAAGTTGATCGGGCGATACGTATTCACCAAACCCTGATGGAAAGCGCTTCCCTCAATTACGACCAGCGATTGCTCGCCATTCAGCAGCTGGGCCGTGATTACATGGCCGCAGGCCTGTATGACCGTGCCGAAGACATGTTCAGCCAGTTAGTGGATGAAACCGATTTTCGCAGTAGCGCGCTGCAGCAACTGCTGCAGCTCCATCAGGCCACCAGTGACTGGCAGAAGGCCATTGATGTCGCTGAAAAACTGGTTAAGTATGGTAAAGATCAGCATCATACTGAAATCGCGCATTTCTACTGTGAACTGGCATTGCAGAGTATAGCCAGTGACTCCCTCGATAAGGGTATGGCTTTACTGAAGAAAGGCGCTGCAGCGGATAAAAATTGTGCCCGGGTCTCTATTATGATGGGGCGCATTTTTATGGAAAAAGGGGAGTACAGCCGTGCTGCGGAAACGCTGACCCGCGTGATAGACCAGGACAGTGAGCTGGTGAGTGAAACCCTTGAAATGTTGCAGACATGCTACCGACAGTTGGATGAACCTGATATTTGGGAAACCTTTCTGCGGCGTTGCGTGGAAGAAAATGTGGGGTCCAGTGCTGAGTTGATGCTGGCGGATGTCCTGGAACAGAAAGAAGGGGCGGAGACCGCCCAACTTTATATTAACCGCCAGTTACAACGTCACCCAACGATGCGCGTTTTTCATCGCCTGATGGACTACCACTTGCATGAAGCGGAAGAAGGGCGAGCGAAAGAAAGCCTGATGATCTTGCGGAACATGGTGGGCGAGCAAATCCGTACAAAACCGCGCTACCGCTGTCAAAAATGTGGTTTCACCGCATTTAGCCTTTACTGGCACTGCCCATCATGCCGTGCCTGGTCAACCGTTAAACCGATTCGCGGGCTCGACGGGCAATAAAGAAACTTATCATATTATTCTGTTACCGACATGCTGTGTGCTGGTGTTTGTCTTGCTTTCATTAGTTACAACATACTAGTTGCTATTTACCATTCCACCATCAGCAACCGTGTCGTCAGCAAGATCATAAGCCTGGCAGCGGCAGGGCGCCTGCTAAAATCATTTTCACAAACAATCTTCCCATAAACACGGAGTTGGCTGTCAATTTTTTAAGTCGACGAGTAGAATGCACCCGATTTATCTTTCTGCGCCGAACGGTGCCAAACAGACAGAAGGTTCTGCTATGAATTCAATTGATTGCTCCTCCCGTATGGTCACCGAGTCCCCCATCGTGGTCGCGCTGGATTATGACAGTCGTGATAAAGCATTAGCATTTGTCGACCGTATCGACCCTCGTGATTGCCGCCTTAAAGTCGGCAAAGAGTTATTCACCCTGTCTGGGCCCCAGCTTGTGCGGGACCTGCAACAGCGCGGCTTTGATGTTTTCCTGGACTTAAAATTTCACGATATTCCTAACACGACTGCACATGCCGTGGCGGCTGCAGCTGAGTTAGGGGTGTGGATGGTGAATGTGCACGGGAGTGGTGGTAAACGTATGATGAGTGCAGCCCGGGAGGCACTGATTCCCTTTGGGAAGGATGCTCCATTACTGATTGCTGTTACTGTGCTCACGAGCATGGAGGCGAGCGACCTTGCTGATCTGGGTGTAAATATGTCCCCTGCTGACTATGCTGCTCGCCTGGCTACGCTGGCCCGTGATTGTGGCCTTGATGGTGTGGTCTGTTCAGCTCAGGAAGCCGTTCGCTTTAAACAGGAACTGGGGCATGATTTTAAATTAGTTACTCCGGGGATCCGTCCGTCAGGCAGCAATGTGGATGATCAGCGCCGTATTATGACCCCGATTGCAGCACAGCAAGCAGGGGTGGATTTCATGGTCATTGGCCGGCCTATCACCCAGTCAAACGATCCTGCACAGACGTTGCGTGACATACGGGCATCACTGGCACAGGAGGTAATATGAGTAAAGATAACCCCCTCGTTTATTCTACTGAAACGGGGCGCATTGATACGCCAAAAGCTGTCGTCCAGCGCCCTAAAGGTGATGGCATTGTACGTATACAAAAACAGACCAGCGGCCGTAAAGGTAAAGGCGTTTGTCTTATCAGTGGTATTGATGCGGATGATGCCACGCTTGCCCGTATTGCTGCGGAATTAAAAAAGAAGTGTGGCTGTGGTGGTGCAGTGAAAGAGGGCATCATTGAAATTCAGGGAGATAACAGAGAATTATTAAAGTCGCTACTTGAAGCAAAAGGGATGAAAGTGAAACTGGCTGGTGGGTAACGATATTAATGCAGGCCGTAATAAACCGGCCTGCTATTTTTCCCGGTGGTTGCTTTAATTCTTATGCCCTATATCTGCCGTTGACTGCGTGAATAGAACCGGCTATTCATGGGGGGGTATTTTATTATTGTCTGCTGGATTGAGATTATTTGAATTACTGGTATTTATCCATTTATCTCGCGCCATCTGTCGATCCACCGCAAAGTCTTTTAATGCCAGTTTTAAATTTTTCATTTTGTCTGGTGTTAATTGTTCGATATTGATCTGCTCCCTCTCAGCAGGTCGGGCGGTGGAGGTATCCTGTTTTATCATTTGCTCAAGCTGGGATATCATTTTTGGCGTCAGTGGCGGCAAAGGTGCGCGACGCTTTTTGACAGGGGCAGCCATTGTCGGAGCTTTCGCCGTTATCTGTGGACGTAATGGCAGAGTCTGTAAAGATGATCGGCGTTTGGCTCCTGATTCGCAAGAAGAAAGAGGATACCGTTCCTTTTTAATTTGAGTGCTATGGTTATCCGCAGTCGCCATTTTTCCTGTTAAATGGGGGCTGAATTGTATGTCGACTGGCATGGATCTGGACTCATTCACGGGAGTGCGCTGCTGATAAAATGGTTCCCTGCCCGGGGCGGCTGCGTTTTTTTTACAAGTTTGATCGGTATTTTTAACACTGAATAGTTTTGACAGAAATGAGCATGTCTGTCTGATTTTCTCTGTTATTGGTGCAGTGATTTTTTGTATTTCCTGGATGAATTGGGAGCAATAAATTATTTTCATCTTCGCCTTCTCTTTATTTTATGATTTATAAATGCCATGTATATATTCTCCTGCATTAAATAATCAGCAGTCTATCAAATAACGGCTAAATCATGAGGCTATCGCCCGAAGTGCTTTAATTTCTTCTGTGAGTTCAAGGGATAAATGAGTAAATATTGTGGGTGGAAACCTCAGTTTACGAACGGCCGCAGAGAGTACGGATTTATTTATTTCACCGGCAATATGAGAGGGGGAGGCTGTTTTTATAGCAACACAAAATAGGGTATTGGGCCATGTGAGTGTTAAAGCGAATAGTCTGGCGAAAAGAAAAAGACAACAAGCAACCTGCGCGCTTTTTAGCAGGAAACCCCATCAGGGCAGATCGCCTGACGCTGAAAATATCAGGAAAAAGAAGGCCTGGAACTAGATCTCCCAGGGGGATTTCTTGTGCTCATGATGATTAATGTTCTGATCCCGATACTGTTCGAGCAGTTCTGCTTTCAAAATTTCCAGGTTATTAATCGCGGAGGGATAGTCTTTCGCCACCAGAATATCCAGCACGGTATCAATACGTTTGATTAATTGTTGTGGATCAATCGCTGACATGGCAACCCCTGTAAACAGAAATAGTGAGTCCCGCTATAATGCAAAATAACCAGGACAAAGAGAAGATGATAATGCGATTTTTTGGCTTTTTTTCCAATTGATTATGAATAACTTATACCTGGTTATCATAACATTGTTTGTCACAGACTATCGCTAAAATCCCCCCGGCAGCATGTTGCTGTCAGGGGGACATGATAAGGCTTACTGCAGCCGCATCGTTTTTACGTTTTAGAGGGCGGGACGCGCAATAATACTGCGAGTTTCCATCCTGACTTCTGCAATAGTGACATCAATGACATCTGCCACTTTGTAAACCACGTCACCTTTCACTTGTACGGTACCCAGTTCCTGACTGCAGACCAGCTCATCACGCACGGTATGAATAAAGGGAGCCGGAATAAAAGCGCTGGCACCGTTATCGATCAAACGGACACGCATACCCCCCCGGCTGACATCAACAATTTCAGCGGCAAAACGCGTTTCTGTTCCGGCTTTATCATTCAGAAAACGGGCATATAACCAGTCGCTGACGTCACGCTCCGCCATGCGGTTCAGACGCCGGCGCTCCGTCATTTGTGTGGTTATATCATTCCCCGGGCGCTGTCCGACTTCACCTTTAATAATGGCTTTTAACAGGCGGTGGTTCACCATATCGCTAAATTTACGAATCGGTGACGTCCAGGTAGCATAAGCCTCAAGCCCGAGACCAAAGTGTGGGCCTGGTTCGGTACTCGTTTCTGCAAATGACTGATAACGACGGATACGACTGTCAAGGAAGGTTGTTGGCTGGCGATCAAGTTCACGACGTAATTTACAAAAACCTTCCAGCGTCAGCACTTCCTGAGGATCGGCCGTGATACCGTGGGTTTTAAGCATCTCGGTTAGCTGTTCAGTATTTGCCGGGTCAAAGCCCGTATGCACGTTATAAATACCAAAACCGAGAGTATCGCGTAGCACAATGGCTGCACAGATATTGGCCGCAATCATGGATTCTTCCACGATGCGGTTTGCAATACGTCGAGATTCAGAAACAATATCCAGGACTTCGCCTTTTTCACCCAGCACAAAACGGTAGTCTGGACGATCTTTAAATACTAAAGCATGCTGTTGACGCCAGGTATTTCTTGCCAGACAGATACGCTGGAGTAACTGAATTTGTTCAGCCACCGCGTCATTTGGCGGTGTCCAGCTTCCTTGTTCTTCCAGCCAGTCTGAAACTTCGTCATACACCAGTTTCGCTTTGGACTCGATAGTCGCCGTAAAGAAGTGGATATCATCGCCAATGGCCCCGTCTGCACCGACAGACATCTGGCAAGCCAACACCGGGCGGGTAACATTCGGACGCAGCGAGCACAAGTCATCTGACAACTCGCGAGGGAGCATAGGAATGTTGAACCCCGGCAGATAGTTAGTAAAGGCGCGAACTCGGGCAATGTTGTCCAGGGGGCTATCCGGGGCTATCCATGCGGTGGGATCGGCGATAGCCACCGTCAGCAACAGACTACCGTCATCCATCGCCTCTGCATAGAGTGCGTCATCCATATCTTCAGTGCTGGCACTATCAATGGTAACGAAACTGAGTGCGGTGAGGTCTTTACGAACGAGGCCGTCATCCAGCATCTCTGTCGCGATCCCCTCAGGAGCCGTTCGTTCCAAATTATGACGTGACAACGTCACCCACCATGGGACCAGGGGATCATCTGCGAAGGTGATGTATTGGGTGAGGTCAGCAAAAAAACCTCGATCACCTTTCAAGGGATGACGACGCATCTCCGCTACTGCCCAGTCCCCATTTTGGAACTCATGAGTAACAGACTTTTCAGCACGACAAGGGATAGCGTCCCTCAGTAATGGATGATCCGGGACAATGGATAGTCGGTCATCTTTTTTCTGAATGCGTCCAACAAAACGTGTGAGGAATGGTTCAATCAGCGTTTCTGGTTCAGCAGATTCGCGGTCTTTCTCCGTATGAATAACCGCGCTTATCCTGTCGCCATGCATGACTTTTTTCATCTGTGGCGGCGGGATGAAATAACTTTTGGTGGCATCAACTTCCAGAAAGCCAAAGCCTTTTTCAGTGCCTTTCACCACACCTTCTGCGCGTGGAGTCTTGGCATGCAGTTGCTGTTTTAGCTGCGCGAGCAGCGGGTTATCCTGAAGCATATTATTTTTTTTTCGTGGCCAAAGAGCGGCTGACAGTTTTACGCGAATCCTTACCTTGCGGCAAGTGATGATTACCTTACGGGGGGAAGGTTTTTGGGGCATTCAGTGTGCCAAGCCCCGTCTTCAGCCGATTCAGCCATCCCACCAGCCCGGAATGGATTAAAAGATGAAAGGCTTGCTGTTCAGTAAAGCCCTGGGCGAAGAGCGGTGCCAGCTGTGTATAACTAAATCTATCTGGTGAGCGCGTCAATAATTGAACGGTTTGCATTATGGCATTTTCACGCGGGTGATGTTGGCTGAATGCGTCGACTGCACTTTCTCCCTGGCGAACCGTATCAGGCAAACTTGGGGCCCCTTGCCAGTGCGATGCCGCGCTATTGAAACATGTCAGGCTGCCATTAATTCGGGAAACCAGCATCATGACCAGGCGTCCGTCATCATCTTCGGGCAGTCCTGTGGGCCAAAACTGACGGGTGAGTTGTTCCAGCCCCATCAGCATTTGTGGGTCATGAGCCAGCAGGCCAGCTAGCTCATGAAGTGTGGCCGATTTACGGCCCGTCTTCAGGGCGTGCAACTGTTCCTCACTGGCATAACGACGTTCAAGGGCGGCCAAATCAGACTGCCAAATTCCCTCCGGGTGATTGAATATTGCCCCATCAGCATCTTGCTGGGCATTAAGGCCCGGTAGCAGGCGAACAGGGAAGTGCATAAAGGCCTGTAAAACAGCAATCGTATACGCCTGAAAACCTATAAACCCAATCAGTTGAGTAAAGGTAATGATATCCTCAATCGATAATCCACACTCATCCAGTTCCATTAATGATGTTGCTTTGATGCTGGTGGGGTGGCTGGCAAGCTGGCGAGAGAATTGTGTGATTTGTGTCAGACGGCGATTGGATTCGCGGGACGAATCACTGCTGCATTCCGGGGCAAGGAGTGCAGCATAGTAATTACACAGGCGTTGTACACCAAAGACTTGTGCCACCGTCAGGGCTGTGGTCAGTCGTTCATAGCGAGTGAAAGTGTGCAGACGATTCGTTTCTACCTGTTCAGGCAGCAACAAATTCGACAAAGAACGGGCGATTGGTGCCCAGGGAATGCCTCTCAGGAGAGGGGGGTCAGCCAGCTTGAGGTCAAGCAGAAAACGATCATCAACCTGGGGCACTTCAGGCACGAGAGGTTGAACATTTGTCAGATTCTGACTGGACTGTGTTTCATGATACCACTGGCTTTTACCTGAAAAGCGTCGTTGTTCCATGCTTGTTCCTTGAAAGACAGTTTATAAACCGAAAGGGGTTGGGTTCCGGTGTAATCCTGACGCAAGGCGGGCAACAGACAAAATAACGATCGGTGATAATAAATATCAGAAAGGCATAATAACCGGGTAATCCGGGAGGATGGTGCTAATCAGCCTGTTGAGGCGAACGGGTGTTCGCCTCATGAGTACTGGAAATTAATCCTTGAGTTCGAGCTCATTCATGGCAGCAATACTAAAACCACCATCAACGTGAACGACTTCACCGGAGATGCCGGCAGACAGATTCGAGCACAGGAACGCCGCTGAATTACCTACATCTTCAATGGTAACGGTACGACGAATCGGGGTCACGGCTTCGCAATGAGCCAGCATTTTACGGAAATCTTTAATACCCGAAGCAGCCAGGGTACGAATAGGGCCCGCAGAGATGGCATTAACACGCACACCTTCTGGTCCCATAGCATTTGCCATGTAACGAACGTTGGCTTCCAGAGAGGCTTTTGCCAGGCCCATCACGTTGTAGTTAGGGATAGCACGTTCAGCACCCAAGTAGGACAGGGTTAACAGGGCAGAATTTGGGTTCAGCATCTCGCGGCAGGCTTTGGCCAGTGCCACAAAACTGTAAGAACTAATGTCGTGGGCAATTTTGAAGCCTTCACGGGTGACAGCATTCACATAGTCCCCATCCAGCTGATCTCCCGGAGCAAAACCGATAGAGTGCACAAAACCATCAAATTTCGGCCAGCTTTTTGCCAGTTCGGTAAACAACGCGTCAATGCTTTCATCTTCTGCTACATCACAAGGAAGAACCAGGTTTGACCCCAGATCTGCAGCAAAACCTTCAACACGGCCTTTCAGCTTTTCATTCTGATAGGTAAACGCCAGTTCAGCACCTTCACGGTGCATAGCTTGTGCAATACCATAGGCGATGGAGAGTTTACTGGCTACGCCAGTGATAAGAATGCGTTTACCGGTAAGAAAACCCATAGCGATAATCCTTAGTTGTCATTATTGTTTGCGGCCTGTGGATTAAAACGCGTCCAGGCCAGCGTTAAAACGGCGGCAATTCTACCATGACTCGACGCCAATCGTTAATCCGACCACTTTATTTCACTCAATTACGGTTGTTTGCGGTCTTTTCGCCAGGCATCGGCGGTTAAAGCCTCACCAAAGTGACTGTTTATCAAACGCCTGGTCAGTTCATGCAACGGAGAGGCCAGCACATCAGCGGTACTGCCGCGTTCCACCACTTCACCTTGATGCATGACCATCACTTGATCACTGATATGTTTCATCATGCCAATATGCTGGGTGACGTAAATATAGGAAATACCATGTTTCTCTTGCAATTCCAGCATGAGATTAATCAGTTGCGACCGCATCGACATATCGAGTGAGGCCAGTGCCTCATCGGCAATGATCACCTGTGGGCGTAGGATCAATGCCCTGGCAAGGCCTAAACGCTGCTTCTGCCCTGGGGCTAACATATGAGGGTAATAACTCGCATGGTCCGGGAGCAAGCCCACCATGCGTAACGTTTCCATCACATGCTGGCGACGCTCATGGGCCTGCCACTCCGTATTCAGACGCAGAGGAAAATCCAGAATCTGTGAAATACGCTGCCGGGGGTTAAGTGACGTTGTAGGATCCTGAAAAATCATGCGGACGCGTTGACTGCGATAAGCATAATCACCATAGTGCAGCGGTGTGTCGTCAATCAGGATCTCACCGCCACTAGGCTCAATCATTCCCACCAGCATTTTTGCCAGTGTTGATTTTCCGGAACCGTTCTCACCAATAATTGCCAGCGTCTGCTTTTCACGTAAGGTAAAACTCAGCGGTTTTACCGCCTCAAGCTGATGACGCTTAAATAAACCGTTACGATAGCGAAAGGTTTTACTCAGATGACGCACTTCCAGCAGCGAATTGAGCATCAATTGCTCTCCATATTTAGCGGGAAATGACAGGCATAGTAGTGATTCTTCGTATTTTCAAGCCAGGGGGCATCAATACACTCTCGTTGTGCGTAAGGGCAGCGAGGTCCAAGACGGCACCCTATGGGAAGTTGCTCCAGCACCGGGATAGCTCCTGGCAGGGTGTTCAGACGACTTTTATGGGGCATCGGGCTACCAAAATCAGGGATCGCACGAATCAATGCCTGGGTATAAGGGTGGTGCGGGGTGGTCACCAGCTCTTCGCTGGATGCACTTTCGACCGTCTGCCCGCAATACATCACATTAATTTTATCCGCCCATTTACTGAGCATCTGTAAGTCATGACTAATCAATAGAATGGTAGTGTTATTGTTTTGATTCAGCCGGGTCAACAGCCGAAAAATTTGTGACTGTGTCGTGGGCTCCATGGCATTGGTGGGTTCATCGGCGATCAGGAGTCGTGGCTGGTTAGCCAGTGCGATGCCGATCATGACTTTCTGACATTCCCCTTCGGTGAGTTCATAGGGGTAGCAGTTCATGATGCCCCGATGGTCTTTAATTCCCACACGATGCAACAGTTCAATTGCACGACGAGTACGCCAGCCCGGACGACGCCACCAACGGCCTTTATAAGTCCAGCCGGGAATGTTCTGTATCAACTGACGACCAATCTTTTCCGAAGGGTCAAGACAGGACTGAGGTTCCTGGAAAATCATCGACAGGTTATACCCCATTAACCGCCGCCGCTGGCGTGGTGAGAGTTTTAACAGGTCAATATCATCAAAACGCATGCGATCAGCTGTTGTTCGCCAGTTATCCCGGGTAATGCCACAAATGGCTTTAGCAATCAGACTCTTCCCTGACCCTGACTCACCCACCAGGCCACGAATCTCACCTTCGTTCAAGGTGATGCTAACGCGGTCGACGGCTTTGACCCAACCTTCAGGTGTCATAAATTCTATGGTCAGATTACGAATATCAAGCAGTGGCATTATTGAACCCCGGCATTGATGGCGCGACGTAAACCATCGCCCAGTAAGTTGACGAGCAGTACACTTACCATGATAGCAGCCCCGGGGAGCATCACGGTCCAGGGCGCGACGTAAATTAATTCCAGTGAGTCACCCAGCATGCTGCCCCATTCTGTGGAAGGGAACTGAGCCCCAAGATCAAGAAAACCGAGTGCGGCAATATCTAAAATAGCTATCGATAAGGCCCGGGTCACTTCTGTAATCAGCGTGGATGCGGTATTAGGTATTACCGCAAAACGCATTAACTCAAAGGTGGATGCGCCATCCAGTCGTGCCGCAATGACATACTCTTTCTCCAGCTCATCATGTACTGCACTATAAACCGAGCGAACCATTCGTGGTAAAAGTGCCAGCCAGACAGCAAACATCGCATGACCCAGGCTGGGGCCAACAAACGCCACGACAATAATGGCTAACAGCAACGAGGGAATGAACAGCAAGGTATCAAGAATGTGGTTTAATACCGCCGAGCGCAGGCCGTGAGTGGCCCCGGCAATACTGCCAAGAACGATACCGCATCCGGTTGCTGCCAGAGTAATAAGAAATGCACTGCCAACGGTTGGTGCTGCACCAGACAAGAGGCGACTCAGCACATCTCGCCCTAAATCATCCGTCCCCAGGAAGAATGAAATCTCACCGTAACGTGACCAGGAGGGGGGTAACAGCTGATAGCCCAGGAACTGCTGGTCTATCTGGTAAGGGGAGAAAAGCCCGCCAAACAGGCAAAGTATAATGAGGCCACCACAACCATACAGGCCAATCATCCCTGTGGTGTCACCATAAAACTTGTACCACGTCAGGCGCAGCGTGCTTGGGGGGCGTTTTTCCCGGTAAACACTATCGTAGGGCATAGAGACCTGATCTGTTTTTCATATTTATTGCCTTGGTTTTATGCCTGACGGCCCCAAAATGTATCGCTGGATGGTTTACTGAAACCAAACTGAGGACATTCCTCGGGAAAGAGGGGAAAGGTGCCACGATATCACACTTACCAGGCCTGAATGCCAGACGCAGGGTGTCTGACGGCATAATGTTTTAAACTGCCAATACGTTGGTGGAGTTTACCCGCCTGACTGACAGTAAGTATAAACAACCCAGTGTTGGCAATTATCTATCGAACTCCAGGGTTCATGCAAGGGTATGAGGCCTGCAATTTGTCGCTCATGGTAGTCAGACAGCACCGACCAGAGCACCCTTTCTACGGTTATTGCCCGTTAAGAGAGGAATAAGGCGACAACCGCAATGATAAGAACGGGTATCATGGTCAGGGCGATAATAAACATCCCACCGGAATACTCACTCAGCATACTCAGGTTAAGGTTATTCTCTTTCTGCAATTCACCTAATGCTGCTTGTTGATTACTGGCCATGACGGTGATGGGATGTTTTTTAAAACCATTACTGGAAAACTCAGCTTTGAGCTTTCTTGAAAGCGCTGCCTTAGGGATGGCCTGAATGTCATCACCTTTATAATAAAAAATATATTTGTCCATAGCGTCACCCGAGTCTGTAGCACAGGAGCTTACCTGTCTTACTCACAATATAGTCTATATGAAGCCGTTTCATCGGGCTGACAGCATCCGCACTCAAACGGCATCAAACGACGTGGTTACTGTTATCGGATACTGCCCCACGCTTTATTTTTCAGCGGGCTGGTCAATACACTGACGATGTCGGATAAAATATTCACCACGATCACCAGTGTCCCCGTCACCATAACACCGGCGGAAATAGCGGCATAATCTTGCTGACGTACGGCACTGATCAACCAGCGTCCCAGTCCGGGCCAGTTAAATACCACTTCCGTTATCATCGCCAGGGTTAACATTGTTGAAAACTGTAGTCCCAGGCGTGGGATGATCGGTGGAAGCGCATTATGGAGCACATGACGACGAATAATGGTAAAGCGTGACAGGGCACGTGTTGTTGCGGCCTTAATATAATTTTGCTCACAGATATCAATGGTACTGAGCCGCATCAGACGAACAACTTCAGTCGTGGGGGCCACGGCCAGGGCGACTACCGGTAAAACCATATGCCGGGCAACGCTACCGATAATTTCATGACGATAAGGTGAGTCCGTCAACCAGGCGTCTACCAGGGCTAATCCGGTTACCGATTTTACCTCATATAACAGGTCGAAACGTCCGGACACCGGGAGCCAGCCAAGGGTCAGCGAGAAGAACATGATCAACAGCAGGGCCAGCCAGAAGACGGGGATCGAAAAACCCACCAGAGCCAGGGCACTAATAAGCTTATCTTGCCAACGATTCCGCATGATCCCTGCCAGGATGCCAACCGGTATTCCCAGTAACAAGGCGAGCGAAAACGAAAGCAGGCATAATTCCATGGTTGCAGGGAAAACATCATGTAATTGTGCGTTAATGGACTGCCCATTAATACTCGACACCCCAAAATCCCAGTGCATCAGGCCTTCAGCCCAGAAAAGCCAGGCATTCCAGAGCGAAACGCCCTGTAACGGGGCATGGGGCGTAAAATAGAGTAATGAGAATCCCACAAGGGACAGAAGTAACAGGGTGATAACCAACAACATCAAACGTCGCAACGTGTAAATTATCATTATTTCTTCACCTCAACATTCTCCCGAGAGACACCGGCAAACGACGCATTACCAAATGGGCTCAAGACCAGTCCTTTTATATCGTAGCGAGATGCCTGCAAACGCAAAGAGGAGGCCAGGGGAAGTAAAGGCATATCCTGAGACAAAATCTGTTGTGCTTCATGATAGGCATCAATACGGGAAGCCAGTTGTTGTGAGGACAGTGCTTTTTGTAATACTGAATCAAATTGTGGATTACACCAATGGGAGAGATTCGTCTGGGATTCAATGGCCGGGCAACTCAGTAACGGACGGAAAAAACTGTCCGGATCATTACTGTCCGTTGACCAGCCCGCCAGTGTCATATCATGGTTCATATCCATCAGCCGGGTTTCTTGAAAGCGTCCTTCCACTGGCACAATCGTCACTTTAACGCCAATCTGCGCCATATCCGCCTGAATCAGCTCTGCGGTTTTTAAGGGGCTGGGGTTCCAGGGTTGTGAACTGGTTGGCACCCACAACGTCAGTTCAAGATCTTTAATACCTAGCGAGGCCAGTAATTCCCGTGCTTTGGTAGGGTTATATTCGGTTACCCGGGCATCATTATCATAGGCCCAGGATGCCCGGGGCAAAATAGATGCTGCCGTTTCCGCCGTGCCATAATAGATGGACTGCATCAGACGCTGGTTATTAATTGCCAGTGACAAAGCGTGGCGGACCTCCGGGTTATTAAGCGGCGGTTTGTTGGTATTAAATGATAAATAGGCAATATTCATCCCCGGACGCAGTGTCAGACGCAAACGAGGATCATCACGTAAAATGTTAAGCTGGCTGGCTGCGGGCCAGGCTAACACATCACACTCACCGGTGATCAGTTTGGATAAACGGCCGGTTCCCCCGGACCCTAAATCCAGTACTACTTCAGGCATTAATGGTATGCCTCGCCAATACCCCGGATGGCGCGCAAGACGGATATATTGCCCGGCACGATGGTCACTCAGCAGAAAAGGGCCTGTTCCGACAGGCTGGCGATCCATCAATTCCTGTTTATCTTCCCGGGTCAGCTGGTCAGCATATTCGGCTGACATTACGGAGGCATAATGCGTTGCCATATGCCACAGAAAAGAGGCATCGGGTTTATTCAGGCGAAACTCCACCGTATTCTGGTCCAGCTTACGTACCTCTTTAATACTTTCTGCAAACTGTAAGCTATCAAAGTAGGGATAATGACCACCATTCACGTTATGCCAGGGATGGTTACGGTCAAAAATACGCTGAAAAGTAAACACGACATCATCGGCATTTAAGGTTCGGGTCGGGCTAAACCAGGCCGTTTTTTGAAACTGAACGCCGGGACGCAGATGAAAGCGATAGGTTGCGCCATTATCCAGGACTTCCCAGCGTTCAGCCAGCTCAGGTACCAGACGATAAGTATAGGGGTCAACATCCAGCAAGCGGTCATAGAGTTGTGCCGCCAGGGTGTCGACGGTGAGACCGGTACTGGCCATCTGCGGATTGAAGGTATTAACCTGGCCATTAACACAATAGATAAAGCCGTTATGGCGGATATCTACAGGCTTTGTATCGGGGGGGGCGGCCCGGGCGATACCCTGCAGACAGCATAAGCTCAGTAACAGGGAAGAGATGAATGCGCGCATAAAGGTCTGTATCTTTTCAGGTGATAATGCAAATTGTATCGCACTCTGGCTGGTTCCCAAAATCCCTGTGAATGACGCGAGATAGCGTTTTGTTAATGTGACATGCCTTGTTGACCGTAACCTGCAGGTCTGAAGTACTTGCCGGTGCCTGGAATGTCTGCGCGTGGCGCAGGCAGATCGCGCTCTGTAATGCCATATCATGATCATAGTCAGTAAAAGAGCCGCATTCGGGAGCGCAGTATTATTTGTGACTTCTCATCTTTTTTAAGGTTCTTCTTATTTTATTTCGTATACTTACGAGATGATAAGCCATATTCTCTCGTGATGGCTTGATTCCATATTTATCGTTCAGTAAGACCAGGTCATTTGCCTTGCATCTTAAAAGGCTGCCTTTGATCGATAAGTCGATGACCTTTAAATTGCGGTCTTTATCGAGAATGAAATTCCCACAATGGATATCATTCGATGCCAGATCGCATTTGTGCAATGTGGAAATGCATTTTGCAACAGCATGTTTATTTGAATCATCAATTGATTTTAATGGCGTGCCTTCTATATATTCGTAAGCAATATAGCTATCAATTACTCTTCTGAAACGCCTTTTTTCAGCTAAAAAATGAATCATAGTAGTAACATGCGTCAATTCTTTTTCATATTCCCTTAGCTTTTTCATCATCTTCACGTTACATGAGGCGAAGATAAAGGACTGTAGTTTCTTTTCAAAGCGACGGTCTATTTCTCTGTCTCGTTTGATGACAAACTTACGCCCATGATAGTCTATTAAAAAAACTTCTCTTTTTTCATTTTCAGTGGAAAGTTGCTTCACGACAAAGTCTTTAAGCTTATCGGTGAATATTAAATCATTTAAAAAAGCACCTTTGTCAGTGAAAAATATATTATATCCATTTTTTTTAGTTATCCGCATAATTGCTCCCTGGATTCGTTGCTTAAATACCCCGTTGATATTAACAATTCAATATTAGTACATATCTTTTAAACCTCAAGAGATGATCTTTATCTGTGTTAATTCTGCATATTTTTTATGTTGTTATGTGGGCTTCTGGCCGTAGTCACCACCACAGGGTTTCTTTTTGGCACCCATATTTATGTTCCGCACTCCTGGGTATCCATGGCGCGTTTTAATTGAATGCCCCAGGGTTCAAATGATGTTTTTTCATCATCGCCCGGAGCTGGTGATAGGTAATGCCTAAAAGTTCAGCAGCACGGCGTTGATTAAACAACGCTTTTTGCAGGCTCTGTGTTAACAGTTGCAACTCTTGTTGATGCTGAAACCGACGTAAGTCCATCGGTAATTCAGGCAAATTCCCGGACGCTTGTAGTACTGAGGAGTTCTCAGTGGCGGGGAACGGGGGGGGTTTACTGGCAAAAGGGTTGATAATCATGTTATCAAGCACTTTTTCATTGTTTCCATGACGATAAACGGAACGCTCGACCACATTTTTAAGCTCCCGTATATTCCCGGGCCAGCCGTAATTTAACAGTGCTTGACGGGCTTTATCACTAAAGCCCGGGAAGAAGGGATGCTTTAGTTCCCGGCACATTTGCATGGCGAAATGTTCAGCCAGCAACAGAATATCGGCCTGACGTTCACGCAGAGGGGGGAGCATCACTACATCGAATGCCAGCCTGTCAAGGAGGTCAGCACGAAACTTGCCTTGCTGAGCCAGTAGGGGAAGATCTGCATTGGTCGCACACACCAGGCGGACGTTCACCTGCAGGGACTGGCTGCCACCCACACGTTCTAATTCACCGTATTCCACGACCCGTAGCAGTTTTTCCTGAACCAGCATTGGGGCTGTTGCCAGTTCATCTAAAAATAATGTGCCGCCTTCAGCACGCTCAAAGCGACCAGGGTGACGTCTTTGTGCCCCGGTAAAGGCCCCCGCTTCATGACCAAACAGCTCACTGTCCAGGAGGTTTTCATTCAGTGCGGCACAGTTTAATGAGATAAATGGCCCCTGCCAGCGTGAAGACAAGAAGTGCAGGCGGTTAGCAATCAGCTCCTTACCGGTTCCCCGTTCGCCAATCACCAGTACCGGTTTGTTTAATGGCGCCACTTCGGAAACTTGCTCCAGTACTTCAAGAAAGCTATTGGCTTCACCAATCAGGTTATCTTTACTTTTTTGCATGGTTAAATTAACTAATAGTTAGTGTTATTGACTTAATATAGCAGTGCGTTCCATTAGGTCAAAATTTAAAAAACCTTTAAAATCATAACCATAATAATTGGCACGTGTTTTGCAAAAAAAGTATTTGAGGGATAACTCAATTCCGAATGACAGACTAAAATAGTGATGGAGAAAACATTATGGGTATATTTTCGCGCTTTGCCGATATTGTAAATGCCAATATCAATAGCTTGCTGGAAAAAGCTGAAGATCCACAGAAACTGGTGCGCCTGATGATTCAGGAGATGGAAGACACGCTGGTGGAGGTACGTTCTACTTCAGCCAAAGCCCTGGCTGAAAAAAAACAGCTGGTGCGGCGGGTTGAACAGGCGTTAACACAACAGCAAGAATGGCAAGAAAAGGCTGAACTGGCTCTGCGTAAAGACAAAGAAGATCTGGCACGTGCTGCTTTAATTGAAAAGCAGAAACTGACAGATTTAATTGCTGTGCTGGAACGCGAAATTAGTCAGGTTGATGAAACCCTGGCACGGATGAAACTGGAGATTGGTGAGCTGGAAAACAAACTCAGTGAAACGCGTGCCAGGCAGCAGGCTCTGGCCCTTCGCCATCAGGCTGCGTCATCCTCCCGTGACGTGCGCCGTCATTTGGACAGCGGCAAACTGGACCAGGCCATGGCACGTTTTGACTCTTTTGAACGTCGTATTGACCAGATGGAATCAGAGGCGGAGAGTCAGCGTTTTGGTAAACCGACGTCACTGGATACGCAGTTTGCAGAACTGAAAGCCGATGATGAAATTAGCGCGCAAATTGCAGCGTTAAAAGCCAAAATGAATTCTGGCCGCGATTAATAATTCTGTCTGACGGTGGTGCGCATCACTGTAAGACAGGCGAGTAAGGAGTACCTATGAGCGCGCTTTTCCTTGCGATACCTTTGACGATTTTTCTATTTTTTGTTGCCCCTCTTTGGCTCTGGTTACATTACAGCAATCGCAGTGGAGGGGCCCGGCTATCCGCCAATGAGCGACAGAGGCTGGTGCAGCTGACCGAAGAAGCTCGCCAAATGCGTGAGCGTATTCACGCACTGGAACAAATCCTTGATACTGAACACACAGGCTGGAGGAATCAATGATGATGACTGAGATTCAGGGCCGTAAATTATGGCGTATTCCAGAAAAAGGGATGATTAAAGGGGTTTGTGCAGGTATTGCACAGTATTTTGATATTCCGGTTAAATTAGTCAGAATTATCACCGTTCTGGCCTTTTTCTTCGGCTTGGCGTTTTTCGTGCTGGTGGGATATATCGTACTCACGTTTTTACTTGACCCGATGCCTGCAGATGAGCAATGGCAGTCCAGTGCACCGGGTTCCCGTGAACTCCTCAATATTGTTGATACAGAGCTGCGTTCGGGGGAACAACGATTGCGTGCCATGGAGCGTTATGTCACATCAGACACCTTCCAGTTACGCAGTAATTTTCGTGAGCTCTGATACATCGGTCCAACGGGTTACCACAGTGACATGACGGTGCAGCCTCTTAGTAGTTTGGCCATCATTTATTGGCTGCCAGGCTGTGCTGGGTCACCAGGGTAATTGAAGATGACATATCTCAAGATATCAGGATAGGGATGAACCGAATTAAAAATGAACTCAGTGCATGGGTTAATCGCGGTGTTGACCGGCATTTACGACTGGCGGTAACCGGTTTGAGCCGTAGCGGTAAAACCGCATTTATCACTTCACTGGTGAACCAACTCCTGGGTGCCAATACTGGCGCCCGACTACCGCTATTCAGTGTGGCAAGAGAAGGGCGTTTGCTGGGGGTTAAACGTGTTGCTCAACGTGATTTGGGGCTACAGCGTTTTACCTATGACCAGGGACTGGCTCAACTTTATGGTTCCCCCCCCGCCTGGCCAGTGGCCACAAGGGGGGTGAGTGAAATGCGTCTGGCGTTACGCTATCGTCCTGCGAATGGTCTTCTGCGACATCTTAAAGATATATCGACACTCTATCTTGAGATTGTCGATTATCCTGGGGAATGGCTACTGGATCTCCCGATGCTTGACCAGGACTACTTTAGCTGGTCACGACAGATGACGGGAATGATTCAAGGAGACCGTCATCAATGGAGCGCCGAATGGCGGTCCCGTTGCGCGGGGCTGGACCCGTTTGCCCCAGCAGATGAAAGTCAACTGGCGGCTATTGCTGAGTCCTGGACCGAATACCTGCGAACGTGTAAAAATGAAGGCCTGCACTTCATTCAGCCCGGCAGGTTCGTACTACCCGGCGATTTAGCCGGCGCCCCGGTACTGCAATTTTTCCCCTGGCCGGGTATCGAAACACTGGGGGAGTCTAAACTGGCTCAGGCTGATCCCAGCACTAACTTTGGTATGTTACGTGCCCGCTTTAATTACTACTGCGAAAAAATCGTCAAAGGATTTTATAAAGAACATTTTGTACGTTTTGATCGCCAAATTGTGTTGGTTGACTGCCTGCAGCCACTGAACAGTGGGCCTCAGGCGTTTAATGATATGCGGCTTGCATTGAGTCAGTTAATGCAAAGTTTTCATTACGGCCAGCGTACACTCTATCGCCGTCTGTTTTCACCGGTTATCGACAAACTCCTGTTTGCTGCCACCAAAGCTGATCACGTAACCCATGATCAGCATGAAAATCTGGTGTCGCTGCTTTCCCAGCTGGTGCTTGAAGCCCGGCAGCATGTCGCCTTTGAAGGTGTGAATATGAACTGTATGGGAATCGCTTCGGTGCAAGCCACACAGAGTGGCCTGGTGACGGTTGACGGTGAGCAGATACCCGCCCTGCGCGGTGAGCGGCTGAGTGATGGTGCCCCCCTGACCGTTTATCCGGGGGATGTGCCACCACGACTGCCGGGGGCGGAATTTTGGCAACAGCAACAATTCCAGTTTGAACAGTTCCGCCCGCGCGTGATGAGTTTTGACAGCCCGTTGCCTCATATCCGCATGGATGCCGCGCTGGATTTCTTAATTGGAGACAAGTTGCAATGAACCAATCAATTAAACCACGTATCGACTTTGCGGCAACTCAGCAGGATGACGCCATAGAAAAGGCAAAAACAGCCCGCACCTTTAGTGAGCAAGAGTCGGAATACTTTACCCCTCAAGAAAGGGCAACAGAAACAGATGATGACCGTAGTGAGGCTATTGTGGTGGCGGCCCTGCGTCCGAAGCACAGTTTGTGGCGGCGACTGGTCACTTGTGGGCTGGCGCTGTTTGGTCTGAGTGTTATCGCCGAAGGCGGGTTGTGGGTGTATCGTGCCTGGGTTGATCAGGACTGGATAGCTTTGAGTGCCGGGGCTGCGGGGACATTGATCGTTATTGCGGGTGTAGGCTCGGT
>NZ_JAERJD010000020.1 GCF_018257795.1 Citrobacter sp. JGM124
AACGGTCCGCTGGCCGGCGGAGGTGGCGATCGAGTCCTCCACCGCACCTGACAGCGAACCGCCATCCGTCACACACTTGTCCATTCCCCATTATCTGAGACAAACCTGATTAGAGTTTTCCAGCAGCTTCCGGTATATCTCCGAAGGAAGATTATTCAAACTTTCATGCGTACGATTCAGGTTATCATCCTGTTGCCAGAACCAGGCCATCTCTCCTACCTGACTGAGTGACTCAAACAAATAGGCATTCAAAAACTCCCGGCGGAATGAACCATTAAAACGTTCAATAAATCCATTCTGCTGCGGTTTACCCGGTTGAATATGGCACAGAGTAATCCCATTATATTCACAATAATTCAGTAAGTTAACTGATATCAGTTCCGGGCCATTATCCACTCTGATTTGCTGAGGCAGTCCGCGCTCTTGTTTCAGGCGTTCAAGTACACGGATAACCCTGTCTGCAGGTAAAGACGTATCGACTTCAATAGCCAGACATTCGCGTGTACCCTCATCAATAATATTCAGCGTTCTGAATCGCTTACCGCAATACAGAGCATCATGCATAACATCCATCGCCCACTGTACATTGGGTTTATTCACAACAGATAACGGTTTTTTCTCCCGCTCCGGAAGTGTTTTTTTAATCCTGCGTTTCAGGTTCAGGCCTAACCGGCAATACACACGATAAACATGTTTATGGTTAAAGATATAGCCCTTAAATCTGAGACGGTAATAGCATTTCCAGAAGTCAGTGTGAGGTGATTCAGATAAAACGGTCTGAATAGCAGCAATCACGGCCTTATCTTTTTCACGCCAGTCAGCACGACGACGCTAAAAAGATGCCCTGGATAACGAGGTCAGTTTACAAGCCGTAATCACCGACAGACCAGAGGCCGCTAATAATCCGGCACAGGATTTCTTTTCGGTGATTACCAACTCTTTTTTGCGAAAAGCGCCTTCATGGCATGATTTTCGAGACTGGCTTCAGCAAAGCGTTTTTTAAGCCGGGCATTTTCATCTTCAAGTTCTTTTAATCGTTTAGCATCATTAGCTTCCATGCCACCATACGTAGATTTCCAATTGTAGTAGGTGGCACTGCTAATTCCGTTCTGGCGGCAAATTCCTTCAACTTTTATACCTGAACCAGCCAGTTTCAGGATATTAACTATCTGAGTGTCAGTAAACCGTGTTTTTTCATTTTGACCTCTGCAAATGTAAAGGCAGAAAATCTAATTATAGTTGTCTCATTTTAGGGGGAGTGGACATTACCATCGAACCACGAAGGCACATAGAATATCGCCAACATCATAAATAATAAAATAAGACCAATAATGGAAATGCGCACCTTTACTCGTAGCCAATCTGTATATTCTTTAGGGAGTTCTTTTATGAAGCGGATTTGATCATTATCCATTCCTCGTGTGTGGAATGTTCCAGCCTTGAAATATAAAGCTTTAATGAAAAATGCATCACGCATAAAAGAAAAGAAAACTCCACCATTCTGATAAATTAAAACTTCTGCTGGCCTTGCCCCAAATTTATCAACGAAGAGTGAGCAGAGAGTCATGAATTTTTTTGTTGATAATTTGTCGTAAATTGCGTAAAAAATATATGTTATTATTCCGAGAATCAAAAGGCTCCCTGAAATTTCCATTCGATGTTGAGTTATAAAATTAATTACCGAAAACTTCATACAATTGCTCCCCACCAAACTCACCAACGCTTCCCCCTACGGTACTACCTGCATAGCCTAAACCTGCGCCAGCAATTACTACACAAGCAAGACCTCCGACACCCGCTGTTCCCACTCCTATAGCAACGCATAATGGTATAGCAAAGCCGCCAGCGAAAACTCCACCACTAGTACCTAAGGTAAAACTACCAATTTCAGTATACTTTTTCTTAGTGCATTCACTCTCGCGACCTACAGAACAGGCCTCGTTTATTTCATTAAGAGAATGAAGGCCGCTAAAACCGATGCCTACATAGCCAGTATACCTCATTGCTCTAACATATTTGGACGCTCGTTCAATGTGAGTTGCATAGCCGTCAATGTCTCCAACCCCTGTTTGATTCCATTTGTGGGTAATTGAGCTGGTTGAAAGGTCAAGCGCATTTTTAATTTTTGTGTACTCCCCGAGCTTCATCGCTTTATTCAAAAAACTGACTTTTAGTACTGAATCAAGTTCTTTAAATAACTGGCTACGTCTGACATAAAACTGCTCACCAATTAACGCACCTCGTGTTATGTACGTATTTTTATATGTTTCCTGAATTTCTTTCAGGATTCGTTCTATATTCTCGAAATACTTACCGACAGGATCAGCAGCAAGTCCAATTCCCGTATCTGCGTAGCTGGTGAAGTTGGCAATGGTAGCGTAGTGCTTGTGTAGTAAGTTAGCTTCTTGGATCGTCAGTGGCTCTAATGCAGCATCAATTCGTGCTTTCGCGGCTCTCATGTGCTCGATTTGTTCACTGTTCTGCTTATCAGGGTCAACAATAAGCATAATAGAACCGGCTTTATGCCTTTCGTCTGCACCGTTCAGCGTAGCGAATAACTCTTTTGCTCCTGCTGGCGGTGTGCCCGTGAATAATAGACGTTGCCAGGCTTCTGTTGTTCCCCCGTATGGGATTACAGCAAAGCCCGCATCTATACCTTCGTGTTTATCTGATTCTGTTGTTTTTTTAGCGGTTTGTGCGTACTGAATGGGTTCCGGTAACTCAGGAAAACAGAGGGGCTGCTGTGAGGATTGGTTGGGTGCCTCATCGTTTTCTAGTTCATAATCATCATCGAAGTTTGAGGGGATTAAACGTGCCTTGCATGGGCAGGAACTACGACTGTGCAGCGTTCCGGCAATTCGCCTGTCGTGGATCGTGTCACGTAGCCCTCCGGCGATACGGTAAAGTCCTTCATGCTTGCCACAGGTGACCCGGTGACCCTCACAGGTCATGTCTTTGTCAAAGTGCTGATGGTCGGGACATCCATCAATGATAACGCCCCCACAGGCTGTTTTGTCTCCTCTGAACAGGTAATAACCTTTGGCAGCCATTAATGTTTGCTCCCCGATATAGAAAGGAGTCCTTCCGGGAGAACATCACCTTCACGAAATACCAGTTTTGTTCTGGATTGCGGTGTGGAAATTATTTCATCGCCGTTATCAAGCATACTGCCAACCAGTGCCGCTGATGCGCCCTGCATAATCCGCGCGTTTCCCGCGCCGGAAATAATGGTGGCTTCACCACCGTCAGCGTAAACCACTTTATCCCCTACTCGCGCCATCTGATAACCACCCGCCGTACTGTTTCCAGATTCATGCTGGATCACCCCTCCGTTTCGGGTAAGACTCCCCACAACGGCGAACCTGAACATGTGGGTCAGTGCATAGGTTGTTGCTCTCTGGTTTATCTTTTCCAGTGCATCGCGTGTCTGGTTGTCGCAGAGTGCAAAAAAATCTTTGTCGTATGATGGCTGTGAAAATGATTCGCGGATTTCAGGCGTGATCTCATTGGTGTATTGCTGCATAAGTCCCTCTGCGTGTTATGAATATTGAGTCGGCGAACATTGTACAAACTATTCCCTCAGGGGCTACAAAAAGTTAAAAAAAGCCTAATGCCCCCCGCGGTTGGGATGCCCAACTTTCGGGGGGCAGTTCAATTTCATCTATCCGGTCATCAGACCATATCCATGTGGCTGACTGTGCCGGATACTCAAATAGAGTTTACTAACCCGTCAATAATGACTTGCTGTACTCCCTGAGAGCAGGGCTCTATACGCCCACGCACACCGTACACGGTGGCGAGCATTTGTGGTGTAATCACTTCAGCGGGAGAACCGTAACCCTGCAGCTTACCCTCTTTTAGCATCAACACACGGTCTGCATGTCGGAGGGCAATATTTATATCGTGCACAACCACCAGGGTGATGATATTACGCAGGCGAGTTTCCCGACGCACCAGATCCATTACATGGAATTGGTAATTCAGATCCAGTGCACTCAACGGCTCATCAAGCAATAACAGCGCGGGTTGACGGATCAACGACTGAGCGAGCCCCACCAGCTGTTTTTGCCCACCAGAAAGTTGATCGAGATAACTCAGTGCCAGATGTTCGATTCCCAATTGACGCAGCAGTGACATTACCTCTGTTTCACTTTGCTGCTGATGTCGTGTGCCCGCAGCACGCTGGGCGACGATAATCGATTCCAGAACATGGAGATGCACCCCCGCGGGTAATGTTTGCGGTAGATACACCACCTGCTCTGCCCGGCGGGAAAAAGGCTGCACCAACAGGTTTTCATCATTCAGCCACAATTCACCGCTGGATGCCCCCAGCCCGGCCATCGCCCGCATTAGCGTTGACTTACCGCTGCCGTTAGGGCCAAGCAGGGCAGTGATTTGCCCCCGTGGCAAATGAGGTACTGTCAGGTCGCTGATAACCTGGCGCTTTGCATAGCCAGCGCTGAAGTGGGACAGTGTCAGCCCTGATGGTCTTTGGCTCATACAGCCCCCCGATTACGCAGGATAATACTCAGGAAGAAAGGTACACCCACCAGAGAGGTAACAATTCCTACCGGGATAATGGCGCCAGGAATTAAATTTTTCGATGCCACAGATGCCAACGATAATATCAATGCGCCAATCAATGCACTGGCCGGAAGATAAAAACGGTGATCCTCACCAAAAGTAAGGCGTGCAATGTGTGGCGCGACGAGCCCGATAAAGCCAATCGGACCGACGAATGCGACGGATATTGCCGACAGTATGCTAATGCGGAGCAGTGTCGTCAGACGCAGTCGGCGCACGTTGATACCAAAACTGACTGCCCGGTCTTCACCAAGACGCAGTGCCGTCAGCTTCCAGGAGCTCATAAACGACAAAGGCATCACCACAATCAGTACCGCCAGTAACACCCCAACCTTTTGCCATGAGGCACGATCGATGCTGCCCATAGTCCAGAATACCAGGCCCTGCAACGTATCCTCATTGGCGACAAACTGAAGCATTGAGACCAGCGCATTAAAAGTGAATACCAGCGCGATGCCGAACAGAATAACCCCGGAGGTTGCCACCTGTGTCCAGCGGGTTATGCCGTCAAGTAACAACGCGGCAAATAATGCAAAAATAAAAGCGTTGGCAGAAATAAACCATTGACTCGGAATACCGGGGATACCAATACCCAGCACAATAGCCAGCGCGGCACCGAAGGCTGCGGCTGAGGAGACCCCCAGAGTGAAAGGGCTTGCCAGGGGATTATTAAGGATGGTCTGCATTTCAGCCCCCGCCAGGCCCAGCGCCATCCCGACAATAATCGCCATCAGCGCGTAGGGCAGACGAATATCCCAGACAATCGCCCGGGTTCCCGCACTGGCGCTGGCCGGATCGGTCAGCGTTTGCCATAGTGTGTGCAGAGGCAACCGGGATGGTCCAAGCATAAAGTCGAGCAGCAGTGATGCGCCGATCAGCAGTGACAGCACCAGCATAATGGTTAATCGACGGTGCAGAATGCGCCGGTAATGGCGCATCACAGCATGGTTGTCGGCCAGGGGAGTACCCTGGCCGGTTTCAGTGGTAGAGTCCATTCAGGCTTACTCGCTTTGCTGCCACGAGAAAACAAACGGAAGATCCGGGAGCGAGGTGAAGTTACGCACAATATAGTGGAAGGTATCATCTGGATTCAGGGTGCTGAATTGCTGTGGATAAATATCTTTCGCAAGATACTCCATGCCAACAATATTCCATGGATGATTATAGAAGTGATGGTAGACACCGTAGGCACGTTTTTGTTTGATGGCCGGGATTTCACTGACACCTGTACGAGCCAATAACACCTCGGCTTGGTCATTTACAGCTTTGGCATCAACCTCATAACCTAAAGGTAGCACCTGGCTATTACCACGCCTGGAGCCTGTCATGATGTAGGCATCAGGCTTCATGCTAATAATCTTTTCCAGTGAGGCAAAACCAGAGGCCCCCGGAAGAAGCTGTGAACCGATATTATTGGCACCGACAGCTTCAACCAGCCCGCCCCAACCGCTATGCCCATGGGTAAAGCAACATGCGTCACTATTACCGGCCAGGGCTTCAACAAAGACGTTAGCCTTAGGGGTGATGTCGTTGGTTTTTTGGTGAATCGCATCCAGGTGCTGACGGTAATAGTCAGTATAGGCTTTGGCGTTACTTTCACGGTTAAATACTTCACCGAGTAAATCGATACTCGGGGCGGTGCTCTTGGCTGGGTTAACCTCATAGTCAACGAAGAGCACAGGAATATTCAGCGCAGCGAGTTTATCGATAACACCGTTTTGCATAAGTGCAGGTTTGGCGCGCAGTTGGGCGACCATCAGGTCAGGCTTGCGGGAAATAATACTTTCAAGATCGACGTTACCTTTATCACTAAAGCCCATATCCAGAATTTCCGTGGACTGTGGCCATTTTTGCTGCAGCATTTTCCATGTCGCGACATCCTGGCGCTTTGCCAGATTATTCCAGGCCACAACACGTTTAAACGGGTTATCACGATCAAGCAACGCCATGGTCATAATATCACGACCATCCTGCAGAATAACGCGCTGAGGTTCCTTGGGGAGGGTTACGCTGCGGCCGTCGAGATCGGTAACTGTCAGTGGATACTGAGTGGCATGGCTAAGAAATGCGGAAGACATCAGTGCGGTGAACAGGAGCGATCTTGCTGATTTAATTATCATAAAATGAGAACCATATGCAGGTTTATAAAAATAATGGTTCTGGGATTATTCGCGTACAGGGCTATATGTCAAGTGCGAATGCGTATCATAACGATATAAGCTCCGGGCAGACATCGCTATGATGTGCTTTGCCCATCACCCTTACTGAGCCCCACAGTAGCCAGAATAACCCGTTCTTGCTGTTCATGGGGGCTGACATCAACAGAAGCATATTCTTACTAAAAATCCCCCGAGCTATTCCATCTTTAATCCTGGCTGTCCTTTCCTTCTCTCCGAGGCTGTAAGCCCTGCTATTCGGGGCTTTTGTGCGATGCATTACGCAAATTTAGTATAAAAATACTAAGGCTTTTCTTATTTTAGGTTAAAAAACTGTAAATAACGCCTGGTGTCGATTATTGTGCCACCCCTGCGCGCAAAAGAATTGCGACGCAAAAAATGTGCTCAGCGATAAACAGAGGGATCATGAAATGGCTGACAGTTTCCAGAATGAAGTGCCAAAGGCACGTATTAACCTAAAGCTTGACCTGCACACCGGTGGC
>NZ_JAERJD010000021.1 GCF_018257795.1 Citrobacter sp. JGM124
GGCCTCTGAGAACGTTTATCAGGGGTTTGATATTGCAGGAACAAGGCGGCAGGGGAGGTTATGAAGGAGCATGCGTCCAGTATGTGACTGACTGACCGGGCGCAGCCAGCGCGGTATCAGGTTAAAAGCCGGAGGAGGGGCGGCTGTAGCGGGGTGGTCCCACCGCCCCATGCCGAACCCGGCAGTGAAATGCCGTAGCGCCGGTGGTCGTGTGGGATCTCCCCATGCGAGAACAGGGAACTGCCAGGCATCAAATTAAGCAAAAACCCCAGTCTGACGGCCGGGGTTTTTGCGTTTATGGCGAAAAGAACGCCGCAGGACTCTGTTCCTGGGCAGCCTGGCATCAGCCAAGCAGGAACCCTGGTCAAAAGAGCAGGTTTTTTTGCATTCTGAATACTGAAAAAATGCTCATCATCCGCGATGGTTCCTGGTGATAAGGCGACTTCTCGTGATGTCAGAGAGGTCCTGATACTGAGCAGCCAAGAATGCCAGCCAGAATCGACTTCTCTGCATAAAGAAACCGCATCCTATAATCTGAATATCAACAGAGTATCAGTGAAAAAGAGAAAGGCCATAAGCGATGGATCAGGTAAACTAATCTCGTCTATTTTGTGGAACAGAACTACGATGAACACCTCTCTGAAGTCTTTTAATACCTTTGGTATTCAGGCTAATGCCAAACGTATTACTGTTGTGGAATCTGTTAATGAATTGGCAGGAGCCTGGGCTGATGCCATCAGTAATAAACAGCCTGCCATGATATTAGGAGAGGGTAGCAATGTACTCTTCCTGAGTGATTTTGACGGTACAGTGATCGTGAACCGAATCAAAGGAATAGAGGTTACAGAACAGGATGATGCCTGGCTACTGCATATTGGTGCTGGCGAAAACTGGCATCAATTAGTAGAAAAAACACTCCAGCGGGGCATTCCTGGCCTTGAGAATTTGGCCTTAATCCCCGGTTGTGCCGGTTCTGCACCTATTCAAAATATAGGTGCTTATGGCGTCGAAATTAAGCAAGTTTGTCAGTATGTTGACTGCATTGACCTGAACAGTGGGCAAGCTTTGCGTCTTGACTCTGAGCAATGCCAGTTTGGCTACCGTGAAAGTATATTTAAACGAGCTGATTATAAGCACTATGCGATTGTCGCAGTGGGACTCCGTCTGACTAAAGCATGGCAACCTGTTCTTACTTATGGATCCCTTACTCAATTGGATCCGAAGACGGTTTCCGCCCAGAAAATATTTGATTGCGTGTGTGAAATGCGAAGATCGAAGTTACCTGACCCTAAAGTGAATGGAAATGCAGGCAGCTTCTTCAAAAATCCAGTCATCGCTACCGAACAAGCGCAGGCTTTATTTGCCCACTATTCCAATGTCCCGCATTATTTACAGCCAGATGGGCAGGTTAAGCTTGCCGCCGGCTGGCTTATCGATCAATGCCAATTAAAAGGCTATCGGATGGGTGGGGCTGCGGTACATCGGCAACAGGCCTTAGTGATTATTAACGAAGACAATGCCAGTAGTGAGGACATTGTGGCACTTGCTCATTACATTCGTCAGCAAGTTGGAAATAAGTTTAATGTCTGGCTGGAGCCCGAGGTTCGTTTTATCGGTACAAACCAGGAAGTGAATGCACTGGAGGCTATTGCATGAAAGATAATACTGTCCCACTAACACTCATTGGTATTCTGTCTGATGGTGAATTTCACTCAGGGGAACAACTAGGTGAACAATTGGGTATGAGTCGGGCTGCGATTAATAAGCATATTCAAACCCTGCGTGATTGGGGGATTGACGTGTTTACTGTCCCAGGCAAAGGATACAGCTTACCAGAACCCATACAGCTGCTTGACGAAGCTTTTATTCTTTCACAAATTAGCGAAGGTACCGTTAATGTCCTGCCAGTGATCGATTCCACTAATCAGTACTTACTTGAACGGCTTGATACGCTTCAATCAGGTGATGCTTGCATCGCTGAGTATCAGCAGGCTGGACGTGGAAGACGTGGTCGGCAGTGGTTTTCTCCCTTTGGCACTAACCTCTATCTTTCGATGTACTGGCGTCTTGAACAAGGTCCTGCCGCAGCGATCGGTTTGAGTCTGGTGATTGGGATTGTTATTGCTGAGGTTCTGCAGCAGTTAGGAGCCAGGGATGTTAGAGTCAAATGGCCGAACGATCTTTACCTTAATGATCGAAAACTTGCAGGTATCTTGGTCGAACTGACAGGTAAAACAGGGGATGCTGCACAAATAGTCATGGGGGCGGGGATTAATCTGGCAATGAAAAGTGTGGCTTCAGATATCGTGAACCAGGGCTGGATAAACCTGCAGCAAATCGGTCTCGATATTGATAGAAACCAACTGTCTATTTCATTAATTAAAGAACTGCGTCTGGCTTTAATGCACTTTGAGAAAGAAGGGTTAACGCCTTTTCTTCCGCGCTGGAAACAGTTGGATAATTATATCGATCGACCGGTAAAACTTATTATTGGCGAGCGAGAAGTCTATGGTATTGCCCGCGGCATTAATGAACAAGGTGGTTTATTACTGGAACAGGATGGGGTAACAAAAGCCTGGGTCGGCGGGGAAATTTCTCTGCGAGGGGTCAATTAAGGGGATATTATCCCCTTAAGATTTATTTACGCAGTTTAACATTGGCAATCGCATGATTTTCGACTTTAGTCATAATCAGACTTGCACGATCCCGAGTTGGTAATATATTTTGCTTTAAATTCAGTAGATTGATTTCGTTCCACAGTTTCCTGGCAACATCAATGGCTTCATCTTCAGAAAGCTTTGCGTAATTATGGAAATAGGAGTCAGGGTCAGTAAATGCACTTTCACGGAATTTTAAAAAGCGATTAATATACCAACGCTGTAATAGTTCCTCGGGGGCATCAACATAAATAGAAAAGTCTACAAAGTCTGAAACAAACACATGATGTGGGTCATGGGGATAATCCATCCCACTTTGCAGAACATTTAACCCTTCGAGAATTAAAATATCAGGTTGTGTTACCGTTTTATCCCCATCGGGTATGACGTCATAAAAAAGATGTGAATACACTGGGGCGGTGACGTCAGGCACACCTGATTTAATATCTGATACAAATTGTACCAAACGATGCATATCATAGGATTGTGGAAATCCTTTCTTCTTCATCAGATTGCGTTCTTTCAGCACGGCATTGGGATGAAGAAAACCATCAGTAGTGATCAACTCTACTCGACGATGCTCAGGCCAGCGGCTTAATAACGCCTGTAACACTCTTGCCGTCGTACTTTTGCCGACAGCGACGCTTCCCGCAATGCTAATGATATACGGAATACGCTGGCCACTGGTGCCTAAGAACTGCTCCAGGACGGCTTGCTGGCGAAGGTTAGAACTTATATAGAAGTTCAGTAATCGCGATAAAGGGAGATAGATCTCAGCCACCTCTTCTAAAGAGAGGTCTTCGTTGATCCCTTTTAAACGCGCAATTTCAGCTTCTGTCAGCGTCATCGGAACAGAATCACGCAGTGCAGCCCACTGCTTGCGATCAAAATGCAAATAAGGAGTCATTGCCAATATTTGTTCTCTGTTGCTCATAAGCATGCTTTCTGTCGTTCAAAACAATATTTACGTCTTGTATTTAGCCAGAGACATCTTCCTGAATGGGAGAAGGCTAAAGCAGCACGACGCATTCAATGTTTCATAATGGGCAGGAGGGTAACACCGGAAGTGAAAAAATAAGAAGAAAAAACAGTGTTAATGATGCAATACAATGGATTCGTCACGTTGTTAAACCCCGACAACGATAATGCCAGTGCTCTTTAATGGGCTGAATTTGGCTCTTTTTAAGACGTTGCGGGTACACACAGCAGAAAAAATAAAATTTTTTAGTCTATAAAAAGTCATCTGCAGGGCACGATAGCTTGTTTTTTATACGCCGGAATGACTTTCCTCACCGATAAAAATGATGGCAGGAAATCTAAAAACGAAAAAATCGAATTCCTGTTGCACGAAATTCATACTCAATTGGTGAATTAATCAGCATAATCACATCAATTAGAATAAAATGTAAGCGGTAGTGCATTTTATGCAATTTTTTTGTTGCAAGACGGCTCAGGTCTCCCTAAAATGCGCCCTACTTGATGCCGGCTTAGCTCAGTAGGTAGAGCAACTGACTTGTAATCAGTAGGTCACCAGTTCGATTCCGGTAGCCGGCACCATCAAGTACTTTAATACCCCAGGTGGGGTTCCCGAGCGGCCAAAGGGAGCAGACTGTAAATCTGCCGTCATCGACTTCGAAGGTTCGAATCCTTCCCCCACCACCATATACGGCGACGTAATTCGTAGCCAGAGTTGAAAAGCCACAAACTAATCGACTCGAATGATAAGAGGCCTTCTCTTATCGTAATGCAGAAAGACATCCAGGTAGCCGAGTTCCAGGATGCGGGCATCGTATAATGGCTATTACCTCAGCCTTCCAAGCTGATGATGTGGGTTCGATTCCCACTGCCCGCTCCAGATGTGCTGATATAGCTCAGTTGGTAGAGCGCACCCTTGGTAAGGGTGAGGTCGGCAGTTCGAATCTGCCTATCAGCACCACTTCCTTTTCTCATCCCTGATTCTCTTCTGTTAATTCAATTCAGCAATTCAGGCATATGCCTGGTTGATGTGGTGATATCACCGATTTAACCGTGTCTTAGAGGGACAATCGATGTCTAAAGAAAAGTTTGAACGTACAAAACCGCACGTTAACGTCGGTACTATCGGCCACGTTGACCATGGTAAAACAACCCTGACTGCTGCCATCACCTCCGTACTGGCTAAAAC
>NZ_JAERJD010000022.1 GCF_018257795.1 Citrobacter sp. JGM124
CACGCAAACGCCGTCTTCCTGAGGTTGCGCCCGACCTGCTGCGACAGGTCAGCGGGATAGGCAATAACCTCAACCAGATCGCTCGCCGACTGAATCAGTCCGATTCCCTCACACCTTCTGAGCGTGTTTCACTGCTCTCTATCCTGAACAGCTTCGACCGTCAGCTGAGTGAACTCCTGGAGCAGCACCGTGATCGTTAAAATTCATTCCCGTGGAGCAGGTTCTGGCAGTGGCCCGGTTGATTACCTGCTGGGGAAAGACCGCCAGCGAGAGCAGGCCAGCGTATTACGGGGTGATCCTGAACGGGTATGCGAGCTGATAGACAGCTGCGACTTTGCCCGCACCTATACCTCCGGTGTGCTGTCCTTTCAGGAACCTGATATTGCCGACACTGAGAAATCCCGCCTGATGGACGAGTTTGAACAAACCCTCATGACCGGATTAGACCGTGACCAGTACAACTGTCTCTGGGTAGAACATCGCGACAAGGGACGGCTTGAGCTGAACTTTGTTATCCCGAACATCGAATTACAAAGCGGCAAACGCCTGCAACCCTACTTTGACCGCGCCGACCGCCCACGCGTTAATGCCTGGCAGACCCTGACCAATGACCGCCTGGGACTGCGCGACCCGAACGACCCGACCTACCGCCGCCCGTTAACCCAGGCCAGCGACTTACCCCGCGATAAACAACAGGCCGCTGAGAAAATTACCGCAGGCCTGATGACCCTGATGCAGCAGGGCGAGATCCGCACCCGACAGGACGTTGTCACCCAACTGGAACACTACGGCCTGACCGTGGCACGAGAAACGAAAAGCAGCATCAGCATTGCCGATCCGGACGGCGGCAGAAACATCCGACTGAAAGGAATGATTTATGAGCGAGATTTTAAATTTGGCGAAGGGCTTCGAGGAGAAATCGAAGCAGCAGGCGCAGGATACCGAGCAGAGCGTGAAGCGCGAGTTCGCGAGGCTGGAAACCTCTATCAGCGAGGACTTGAAATCAAGCTCGCAGAGCATCAGCAACGCTATCCGCGAACAGAACGACCAACTGACGGGCATAGTCAGATACTCCCTCCTGAGCGCCCTGGGCTGGATATTCCTGTTCGCCGCGCTGCTGATAGTGATACTGGGCGGGATAATCTGGTACCAGGGAACGGTCATCACCTCACGCCTGAACGAAATGGACAGCTACAGCCAGCAACTGGAGAGCCTGAAAGCCCAGAGCGGCGCAGGCGTGACGATTTACAAGGACGACAAGCAGAAGAACACCTATCTGGTGGTACTGCCGAAGAAAGCCCATGGCACCGAAACCTACACATCGACAGCCGGAAACACCGTGATGAAGTACACCGCGAAATAACCCCGTCAGAACCCACAGAAACGCCACAGCGCGTTTTTATCACAGAGGACAGGCAAAACCATGACCGAAATGGAAAGGCAGCTTCTGAGCGCCTTAGAAAGCTTACAGACAAGCTACGAACAACAGCAACAGGCGTGGCAGGACAGTTACAGCAACTTGCAACGCATGTTCGAGACTACCTCACAGTCGCAGGCGCGCAGCGACCAGGCCTGTCAGCACTTGAGCAGGCAAGTCGAGAGCTTGCACGCTCAAGTGACGAGCTTAAACGAAGCCGTCAACCGCTTGACGCGCAAATCATAAAACGGGACAGGGAGCTTGCCCAGAACCGGCAGATCACACGTTCAGCCTCTTCCGGGAATGGGATGGAAAGGTAACATCAGAACCCATCCAGCAGAAAATCCAGAGCGTTCTTGATGGCCTCGCGGTGTTCCCGAACGCTCACCACCTTATCCCCCAGTTGTGACAGCCTCACGCTTGCCATTTCATGAGTCATGACCAGGTAATCCTCCCCCTCCACATTCAGCACAGGATTAAGACGCCTGGCAGGTCGTCCACTGAACTCATTCAGAGAATACAGGGGGATCACCAGTCGCGTTTTGAGTTCGCCGATAATATCGCTCTGCACATCCAGCAGGTAAGGATAAGCCCGACTATTGCCGTTATTGCGGTAAACAGTGAACTGCATAATCAGAACGTCCTGTAATCGTCAGAGAGTAATCCATGCTCGTCCGTAATACGGTTGAGCTCCTGAAGTGCCTTACGATTAGCACGTTTCCAGCGCTCAGATTCAGACTCACGTATCTCGTGTCTCAGGGCGGTGGCTAGCGTAGCAGACAGATTTATCCCCGCTTCGCGTGCCTGACGCAAAAGTGCTGGCTCGAGTGTCACACTGACGGTTTTTTTATGGCGAATGACGGATGCTGTCATGATGTACTCCTGTCTTTTACACGTGTATATTGCACGTGCATTCAGTGTACGCGATTCTCACCAGAAAGGTAATGGCCTCTTGCTTCGGACAATAACTGACAGTGGCAGGTGACAAAGTTCGGTGGGGTGTGTAACTTTAAGCAGCAGAAAAAACAAAGCCCCGGAAATCATGCTCAATCTTGGCGGATGCACATGATAACCAGGGCCAGGTACGAAACCTAAGAAGGATATTAGCACATGAACCGTGCCAAACAACAGCCCGCCATAAGCGCAGGGCACATTGCGTAACGAAGCACTCGAACTTTTCAACGACCGCTTGCCACACAAGCCGTACTTCTCGGATGATTTACACTTTGGTGTCCGCATCGCAGGGAAAGAACGTGCCATCCTGGCGAAATACATCCAGTTCAATCAGCCACACGCCATGTTCTGGCTGGGATTTGACGTTGATCGTGTCGGTGCCGCCATTGACTGGAGCGACCGTAATGCTCCCGCGCCGACACTGACCATCACCAATCCAGAAAACGGACACGCGCACCTGCTTTACGCGCTGGAAACCTCGATACGTACCGCACCAGACGGAAAAATAAAGCCGCTGAAATATGCCGCCGCCGTGGAGAATGCGCTACGTAAAAAATTGGGCGCTGACGTGGGGTATTCGGGGCTAATTTGCAAGAATCCGAACCACAGCCATTGGAAAATTGCCGTTTGGCAGCCTGAACTCTACACACTGGACTGGTTAGCTGACTCACTCGACTTGAATGCCGCGAACGACAAAGAAATTGTCGCTGATTATGGTTTAGGCCGTAACTGCACTCTATTCGACAAAACCCGCAAGTGGGCTTACCGTGCTATTCGTCAGGGCTGGCCTGAGTATGAGCAGTGGCTGCAAGCCTGTTACGAACGAGCCAGTGCTTACAACCTACAGTTTTCTATGCCATTGGATGAAAATGAATTAAATGGTATAGCGAGAAGTATTGCGAAATGGACGCATGTGAATTTTAGTCAATCTTCCTTTGAACTCTATATCACGAATACTCACACTTCTGAGATTCAAGCAATAAGAGGCAGTAAAAGTAAAGGTGGTGGTAGGCCATCCCTCGGTAACCCTTGGATATCACAAGGAATCAGTCGAGCTACTTTCTTTAGGAAAAAGAAGTAGCCCGTAAATATTTTATAGCATCAGTACTCGAGCTGAGGCGTTTCCAGAGTAAATATGATTTCTGCTGGCGTCGTTTTTATACCATCCAACCCAGCCTTCGACTTTGCCTTTACTATGCTCTCATCCCCTCCAAGCAAAGGCATTCCTTCATACCAAGTAAACCTAATAACACCCACCGTAGACGACTTTGTAGCAGCGGAAACTGAATAGCCACTAGTAGAATCTTGAGGTAAAAGCTTTATTCTCCATGTCATCCCATCCTCAGAGAAAGCAACGTCAACCCTATCGCCTTTATTCATCCTTGCTTGGCTTAAAATACCATCTGCAACTCTTATTGTCATGATTCTAGAAGGTTTTTCTCTATCTTTATAGTAGACCTGAGAGACGGTTATACCTTGAACTGATGGAGCCCTGCCAGATTTAGATGATCTTTTTCTTGCGATTTCGCTAATTGACGTGAATTTCATTTTTTTACCAGGTATTGAGAGGATGATGGATTGCATAATGATTAATATTAAACAATACCTCAACTTCTTTTTCCCAACGCGTGAGACTAAACAACCTATATCAGATAACAGCCTCTTTTAGCAGGTAGACACCATTCCCCATACGATTATTATCTTCCATACTTAATACATCTCTTTAGCCAGTACACACGGAGTCCCCTCTAACGAGGTACCACCGTGACTGGTTCAGGGGGCTCGCCGCCCCCCGAAACCCCCGGCATCCACTGCGAAAAATTCTCACAGTGGTGCGAATTTTTTCTCAGCGGAGCCTATGGAAAAGCGAACCAAGGAAATCAAAATCCGTCTCACCGAGACCGAGCATCAGCGCCTTCTCGATCGCTGCGACCGGACACACCTTGCAGAATGGTTACGTCAGCTTGGACTGGGTGAACACACCTCACGCAAACGCCGTCTTCCTGAGGTTGCGCCCGACCTGCTGCGACAGGTCAGCGGGATAGGCAATAACCTCAACCAG
>NZ_JAERJD010000023.1 GCF_018257795.1 Citrobacter sp. JGM124
CATATGCCGTTTATTGGCTCCGCAGGCCCGGCGTTCTTCCTGAAAGAGAGCATGGAAGAGGTTGCGGCCATCAAGGATATCGGTAACTACTTTGACCGTGCCGAGTACATCAAATGGAAGTCCTTCCGCGACACGGATGACGCCCGCTACATCGGGCTGGTGATGCCGCGCGTGCTGGGGCGGCTGCCCTATGGCCCGGACACCGTGCCGGTACGCAGCTTTAACTACGTTGAAGAGGTGAAAGGGCCGGACCACGACAAATACCTGTGGACCAATGCCTCGTTCTCTTTCGCGGCCAACATGGTGCGCAGTTTTATCAACAACGGCTGGTGTGTACAGATCCGCGGCCCACAGGCCGGCGGCGCGGTGAAGGATCTGCCCATCCACCTGTATGATCTGGGCACCGGCAGCCAGGTAAAAATCCCGTCAGAGGTGATGATCCCGGAAACCCGCGAGTTTGAGTTTTCAAACCTGGGCTTTATCCCGCTGAGTTATTATAAAAACAGGGATTATTCCTGTTTTTTCTCGGCTAACTCTGCGCAGAAACCGGCACTGTATGACACCGCGGATGCGACGGCGAACAGCCGTATCAACTCACGCCTGCCGTACATTTTCCTGCTGTCACGTATTGCCCATTACCTGAAGCTTATCCAGCGTGAAAATATCGGCACCACCAAAGACAGGCGTCTGCTGGAGCTGGAGCTGAACACCTGGATAAGCGGGCTGGTGACGGAAATGACAGATCCGGGTGACGAACTGCAGGCTTCCCACCCGCTGCGTGAGGCGAAGGTGGTGGTGGAGGATATCGAAGATAACCCGGGCTTCTTCCGGGTGAAACTCTACGCGGTGCCACACTTTCAGGTGGAAGGCATGGATGTCAGCCTGTCGCTGGTTTCCCAGATGCCGAAAGCGAAATCCTAATACCAAAGGCAGGAGCAGGGATGAAAATTTATCGCCCACTGTGGGAGGATGGCGCTGTACTGGCACCGCAACAGTTTCAGCAGCAGGATCGCTGGAGCGCACACATTGCCGACACGGTTGCCCGGATGGGAATTTCTCATCCCTGGGGCGTGGTGAATGCTGAATTTGATGACGCCGCCCTGGCGTTGTCACGCCTGAATGTCCATCGGCTGGTGGTGCGTTTTCAGGACGGCACGCTTGTTGATACTGATCTGGCTGATAACCTTCCGCCGGTCTGTGACTTATCCGTCGCAAACGCCAGTGAGGTTGTTGACGTCGTTGTTGCCCTGCCGCTACTGAGTGCCAGTGGTGCCAACCTGGACAACGGTCAGGACAGTGCACGTCCTCGTCGCTGGAAAGCTGAGCGTGTCGTGGTTCAGGAACTGGCCGGACATGAAAGTGGTGAGCTGGTTATTCTGCGCAATGCCATAACGCTGCGTTTATCCACGCAGGAAAATGCCGCATTTCTGACTTGTCCGGTAGCCCGACTGGTGCGTAACGCTCAGGGACAATGGTGTCGTGATCCATCTTTTATACCACCGTTGCTCTCTCTTTCAGCAAGCCCGGCGCTGGTGAACACACTCGGTGACCTGCGGATTCGCCTGCAGGCGCGGCGTAAACGTCTGATGGCGATGCGGCGTGAAAGCAACGAACGTCTTGCGGATTTTGCCGTGGCAGATGTATCCCTGTTCTGGTTGCTCAATGCCCTGAACAGCGCAGAGCCAGTGCTGGCTGAACTGCTGCAAACCCCGGATCGTCATCCGGAGTTGCTGTATCGTGAATTGACCCGTCTTGCGGGCAGCCTGCTGACATTTTCACTTGAGCACGATGCCGGGGATATTCCTGCCTATCAGCACGATGCGCCTGAACGTGTATTTCCACCGTTGCTGGCGATGCTTGATAAATTGCTGGAAGCCAGCCTGCCATCCCGGGTTATCAGTATTCAGCTGGAGCATGTCGATCAAATCTGGAAAGGGGGGCTGCATGATGCCCGTCTGCGTGAAGGGGCGGATTTCTACCTTTCTGTCCGCTCTTCGATGCCGAATCATGAACTGCAAACGAAGTTTCCGCAACTGTGCAAAGCGGGCAGTTTTGAGGATGTCTCCGATGTGGTTAACGTCGCCCTGAGCGGGATGGTTATCAAGCCTATGGTGCACGTCCCGGCGGCGATCCCACTGCGTCTGGAGAACCAGTATTTCTCACTGGATCTGAGTTCAGATGCGGCGCAAGCCATGCTTGAGATGGGGAGTTGCACCTTTTATACCCCACGTTCATTGGGGGAGGTGAAACTTGAACTCTTTGCGGTGCTGCGCACATGAATAACTCCAGCCTCAGTCAGGTAGAACTGATTTTCTATCCGGGCTGGCTGATGGCCAGCCAGTTACGCGGTGGGCAGGAAGTCCGGGATGGGGAAGCCCTCTATCGGCAGGCCTGTCGTCTGGTACGGGAAGCGCGAAAGTCTCTTTCAGATGCCGGCTACAACGATATCAGCCGGGATCACATGGTTTATGCCCTGTGTGCCCTGCTGGATGAAAGTGTCCTCAATCGAGGAACCCAGGACGATGGCTACCTCACCTGGCGCCGTGACCCGCTACAGGCACATTTTTTCGGTACCCTGAATGCGGGTGAGGAGTTGTGGGAGCGTATTCGTAGCCTGTTGAACGCGTCGGCGCCAGATACGGCGGTGTTGATTTGCATGTACCGTACCCTGCAATTGGGGTTTGTTGGCCAGTACCGGACGCAGGATGACGATCGCCGTGAAGAAGTGATGCGTGCGTTGGGTGATCGCGTGCCAGCCTTCACGCTTGCTCATGATGCGCCGATTATCGTCAGAGCTTCCCGCCTGCCCAGTGGCCGCCGTCTGTACTGGCTTTCCTGGATCCTCGGGGCAGCCGCACTGATCGCGCTGTGGTTTATTCTTTCGTCTTCCCTCACTGAACTGGTGAGCCAGACGTTCAGGCCGGGGTAAAGCATGCGTGATCTTTATCGGAGCCTGTTAACGGCAGTGGGCGTCGTACTGGCGCTGTGGCTTATCCTCGGTTTCTGGGCACTGTCAGCGGAAAGCCGGGTGATGCTCAGCCTGCTGGTTATTCTGCTCGGCGGCGTGACACTCTGGCGTCAATGCCGGATACCTAAAGCAGGGCGTATGACAGCCAAAAAGATTGTGGATGATAGCTTGCCTCCGGAAGATTTTCAGGGCGTGGTCATTCTGGTTTGTGGCGATAATACGGCACTTTTTTCTGAGGGGACACACCATCGTGAAACGCGTCAAGGCTGGTACCTGCGGGTGAAAACTGCCGGGCAGCTTCCGGCCCTGGTCCGGGAGCTGAGTCAGATGCGCCCGGCACTGGTCTCACAGATTTCTGTCATGTTTGCGGTGTTGCCTGAACGACATACTTCAGATGCCGACTTTCCCCAGCGCCTGCGGGGCTGGCAGCGTGCTGTCGTACAGTGCCGTGTAGATCTGGGACGCTTTCCCCCCGTCTGGATAGTGGCTTGGGTGTCACCTCCTGCTATTTGTACAGGGTCAGAGCCTGTCTGGTTTAGTGCGACCAGCAATCGGACGGGTATTCAGGTTTACCCACCAAATCAGGGCTGCCTGCCACTGGGAGAATGGGCACAGGAAGCACGCCCTGATGAGCAACTCTCCCGGTTGAGTCAGGGGTTGTGGCTGGATAGCCTGTTAGCCTGGCAGGAAACTGTCGTCAACCGCCTGTTGTCAATCCGTCAGAGAGAGTTACCGGCACTGCAATTTTGTGCTCAGGGGGTATGTATGGCACCCGTGAGTGCTGTTGCTGGCAATCTCTGGCAGCAGCACATCGGGTCTGTCACCGCGCTGTCACCAGAGACGACGGATAACGATAATCTTTTACCATTACCTGAACGGCTGCTATTAGCCCTGCCGCGTCGTCGTGGTGTCAGCCGCAGGATGGTGCTCTGGCGCTATGCCGGGTTGATGGGAGGTATTTTTCTTACACTGGCAATGCTGGCTTCCTGGGTGAATAACCAGCGTTTGATCCGCCATATTGACGACCATCTTGCTTTATATCGTCACCTTGGCGATACGCCGTTTGCACCGAAACTCCGTGCACAACAGCGCCTGCGGGCTGATGCGGCTCGTCTTGATGACTGGCAGCGTCGTGGTGAGCCTGTGCGCTATCGTCTCGGATTGTATCAGGGGCAGCGTCTGCTGCCCGTAGTAGAAGAGGCCGTAAACGACTGGGTACCATCAATGCAGCCGGAACGCCGGGCTGAACCGGTACGGCAGCCGGAGTCAGCACCACACATTATTCGTCTCGACAGCCTGTCGCTGTTCGACTCGGGCACGTCCAGCCTTAAACCGGGTTCCACTAAAATGCTGGTCAACTCGCTGGTCGGCATCCGGGCGAAACCCGGCTGGCTGATCGTGGTGTCCGGGCACACGGATAA
>NZ_JAERJD010000024.1 GCF_018257795.1 Citrobacter sp. JGM124
AAAAAAAAACCAACAACATCTGGTCGTGATCGCAGAGTATTACCATTATCAACCAGCGTTTAGCGGGGCGCACATGAACACTATCTGGACTTATGATGATGGGCTACTAACAGCAAAGAAAGAATGTGGGGGCGTTATATACCAATGGCAAGCAAATGAAAGTGAGGGTGTCGGGCTAGCGATGTTTCTTAACCATAGTCATACCTTGAGTGAGACTCTACTGTCACCGTTCAACATAGAAATCATCAAAGAATAGATTTACCATAACGTCCCATTGTACGTATCTATAAAAAAGCCCACATGGCGTGGGCTTTGCAGCTGAAAAAATAGGTAACGTTTATGCTTGAACTAACATTTGTAAAACATCAGGGTGCTTCTCAATAACCCGCAACATTTTCAGGTTAGAACCATTAGGTATCCGCTTATGCTGCTCCCAGCTCTGAACAAGGGACGGAGAAACGCCAACAGCCTGAGCGAACTCATCTTGCTTCATACCGGCATTGGCTCTTATGACCTTAACATCAGGTATTGAATACGAAGTCACTCGTGCAGGCTCCATTTCACCGCGACTAATGGCAACAGCCTGTTTCATGCTTTCAATCAGCTCATCAAACATTTCATCTTTCATTTTTCGGCCTCAATCTGTTGCGCTAACTGCTTCATCACTGCTTTTTGCCTATCCGTCAGATTTTCTTGTTCTGATTTAGGGTATGCATACAGCAAATGAATCGTCCCATTTTTAGCGACGTAATAATAAATAACTCTAATTCCCCCACTCTTGCCTTTTGCAGGCAGCGACCATCGTATTTTTCTACACCCCCCTGTATGAGAAATCGTTGGTCCCGCGTGAGGGTCTAAAAGTAAGTAAGCCTGAAATCTCTGATAATCATCTGTAGTTAACAGGTCATCAATTAGACGCTCAAATATGGGTGTTTCTATGAAATGTAGCAGATTCCATTCCTCACTAGCACTCTGTGTGAGTCAATATTACTCTTACATGGTAAGAGTATCAATTCTGTAATAACCTCTCTGATTCACCATGATGCGCCAATGATGCGCCAATTTTCCTTTTAAACTCAACAACTTAAAACAAAAACCCCTATTGCCAAGAAAAGATTTTTGAAGTAACTTATCACCTTCAGCCTATTTAAACTTCATAGAGGGCAGGCAATGCGTAATCGGTGGGTATATGAAGCCGTCAAGATCGTGATAAGTGTAATTATCCTGCTTATCAAATTGAAATAATTCGGAAAAAGAGAGCATCTATATGAATATAAAAGAATCTTTGGTTTTTGATAAAGCAGTGTCTGATCAAAAATGGGCAGATAAACTAATGCAACAAATATCCGACAAGGAGGCTCTGCTGTATCTATCAAGCATGATCGATGAATGCCAAGTAATCATCGATAAAACAACCGATAAACATGTCAAAGCATATAGCGATTTTGATTGAGTTATTTACCATAACGTCACATAACGCGCACCGCTGAAACGGCCTGTGCGCGATTTTCCCGCCTGATCCTCAAAAGAGTGCATCTTACCCCCTGAAAACGGCTAAGAATGGCGCTGATGATTTTTAACGATGTGAATCGTTATGCAACGGACTGACTGGCGAGAGATTTGACTCAGATCAGACAGATAAACACCTAAAAAACCAAATAAGCCACATTGTTCAAAAAGCACACAGCGGAGTTAAAAAGGCTCTATATCTACTCTCGCGGCATCCCATAACGGGTTATCAGACAATCTATCCACAAAAAAATTGGATAACTGAAACGGTGAACGGGATGGCAATTTATTGCCATTTCGTGAGGCGTTGGCAGGGTGTCGGGGCGCAAACGCACACTGGCAAGTAACTGTATGGCAGAAAAACGCCTACACATTTGACTGGCTGGCTGATTGTGTCGATATGACCGCCGCTAACGCATCCAAAATCGATCCTGAGTATGGATTAGGCCGTAACTGCACGTTGTTCGAGAAAACGCGCCAGTGGTCTTACAGGGCGATTAGACAGGGCTATCCTGACTATCCGCAATGGCTTGATGCTACGATACAGCGCGTTGAAGCTTACAATCGAAAATTACCCGTCCCGTTATCTTTGGCTGAGTGCGCGTCGATAGGGAAAAGCGTTGCCAAATGGACGTATCAGCGATTCACTGAGAAGTACTGGCTCGATTGGGTAGCTAAGACGCACACGCCAGAGATACAGGCTGCGCGTGGGCGTAAAGGCGGTAAAATCTCAAAGCGTAAACCTATGGCAGATTCCGCAGAGACATTACAGCCGTGGCTTGAATTGGGAATTAGTCGCCGATGGTATTACCAGAAAAAGAAAAAAGGACTCTTGTAAAAGAGTGCACTGGATAAGCCTAATATCAGATAATAGCCCCGCAGGGGGCTTTTTCGTTTCATGACTCCGACAGCCGTTATTGTCTGTTGGTTTACACACCGTAAATCTTCTCACCTTTAAAGATTATTACCTATTCGAAGATACAACCAAAAGGCTATTATCTGATATTAGGCTTATCTGCTATCACTCCAAAGCGCACATTTATCATGCTGAAAAATAAGAACCTGTATTATTTGTACTGTGTATCAGTCTATCTTTTGCTGTTTTTTTTCATCGCACTAATGGGAATGCATCAGCTTGCTCATGGGCTTTCATTCACATTACCTAGCGTGATAATTGCATATTATCTAGCCAAGGTGATTATTCGATTTAATGGGGTTAGAACATATGTCACCCCCTTCGTGTTTATCTTCGTTCAATTCTTGGGTCTTGTTTTTAATGGATTGTTTATTTCTAGACTTGGTGAGACTAATGGGCAGGTAGCTTCTTTAGTCTTATTGGTGGTTATTTTTTGCATAACTCAAAAAGTAATAAAAACAATAGCATACAACCAAAAGACTCAAAAAGAAGCGTTAGGTGATAAACAATAAACCTTTAGCTTTTCGACGGTAATATGTCGCTTGGCTTATGCCAAGCGACAGCCATGGTTTCATGGTTCTATCAGATGTCTCGGAAGGATTTCTTTTTGATACCACCCCCCCTTTTCTACCTCTAGCCTTGTTGCCTTTGAGTTTACGCACCGTTTCTGAACAAAGTGAAGAAACGTCTAAGTGCGCTTATTATTTTTTACATTGGTTATTGGGTGGGGGTTACAGGAGTTTTTTACCGCTAAAAATAAGCTAAGTTATAGGAATTTAGAGTGGCAGTGCATCATGCAGCAGTTAGTGATATTACGCCTCCTCGCTCATTCGCTCACTACGTTCGGTCATGAGTCTGCGGCGGGCGTTGGGGGTATCAGTCAAAGGGATATTTAGAATTACTTTGCTCCAGATGTACAAAAGCCTCGTGACAGAATCACAAGGCTTGAGTACTCTAATTCTTCGCAGATACCTGCTACGGATCAGACGTGAGAATCTAAATCCTAGCAGGGCTGGCTAGCAATGTCACTACCAGCTTAATACCATTCAACGACATTAAAATCATATCTGCACCTTAGACGCTCAAGTCTACGCCCCGGACTCCGGCAGGATAAACAGGCGAATTGGTGGAAACGTAACTTAGCCGCGAAAGAGTTAAGCTCTACCCCGTCTCGCTGTACGATAACAAGCACCTGATAAAATGAGCGAACAAGGCAGCAGTAAGCGGTAAGTGTGATTTCTCAAACGTCGAACACTTAACCCACACAAATCTAATCCGTTGCAAGATTAGACACACAAGAAAAGAGCTAGACGAAGGTCGCTATGCTCCCCGTGATTTTTGTATACCCACCACGGGGGCATTAGGCTCTTTTTGCCTACAGTTTCTCTGCATCCCTTAAGAATTTAGGGTTGTTAAACCACTGAATGGCTTCAGAGTAGTTATCAAGATCCAGTGCAGCCATAACGTGAGCAAGGCAATTAACCGCAGTGTCTTTAGATATTATGCCGTTCTTATAATCATCTAGTGCTGCCTCAAGAAAAGAGTCCATAGCTGCATGATCTTTGTTTGTTAATACAGGCTCATCTTTCATAAAACAGAATCCTTCTTGCTTGGTTAAGTGAATTTTTCATAAAAAAAAA
>NZ_JAERJD010000025.1 GCF_018257795.1 Citrobacter sp. JGM124
GGCTCCCTCGTGCGCTCTCCTGTTCCTGCCTTTCGGTTTACCGGTGTCATTCCGCTGTTATGGCCGCGGTTCTCTCATTCCACGCCAGACACTCAGTTCCGGGAAGGCAGTTCGCTCCAAGCTGGGCTGTATGCACGAACCCCCCGTTCAGCCCGACTGCTACGTCTAATCCGGTAACTATCATCTTGAGTCCAAACCGGAAAGACACGACAAAGCGCCACTGGCAGCAGCCACTGGTAACTGATTTAGAGGAGTTAGTCTTGAAGTTATGCGCCGGTTAAGGCTAAACTGAAAGAACAAGTTTTGGTGACTGCGCTCCTCCAAGCCAGCTACCTCGGTTAGAAGAGTTGGTAGCTCTTTAACCTTTGAAAAACCACCGTTGGTAGCGGTGGTTTTTCTTTATCCAGAGGTTACTACCTCACGTTCTTTGTCGTCAAGGTCATGAATCTAAAGATACTGTTTCTTCAGATGCAGCTACCTCAGCTTCCGCGAACACCTTTTCAACAACACGAAGAATCTTGTAGGCCTCTGTTTTACCGAAGTTTTTATCTATATGGTAATCAGCCCGAACCCTGGTTTTTCTTGTTGCTATCATTTTTTGTGCAAACTGAACAAGTTTTTCATCTCCCGAAGCAAGTAATTTTCTAATAACCTTCTCATGGGATGAAACATCTTCATATGCACCAGGCAATTCATCAGCAATAGACTTTAAATAATGATAAAGTGCATAATAAGCAGATCGCGCGCATGTGCGATACTCGATCTCTTCATTAATATAAATATATCCATCAACGTCAAACTTGGCGTATGATGATTTTGCAAAATCCAACATCTGCTTCGATGAAATCATGATAAATCACCCAGTTCGAAATTAAACGAAATCTTGGTCTTTATAATAGAATCATACTTTATTTTAGCTATTTCTGAAGTAAACTCATCCTCTATATCTATGAGATAATCCATATCATCTTCAGAGCCATTTAAAATAAAGCTAAATGCTAAAAACTCATAACCTTCATCACTAAAAACATGATGGGAATAACCATAAGAGCCATCAAGATCTTTCGTTTTAGAAAGTGTATTTCTTGAGAATACATCAAAACAATCAAGAAGATAGTTAGACAATTCTTTTTTTATCTTCTTGTTTCTAAAGATGAAATCATTAAACTCGCGGACGTGTGATTCAAAATCGAAAGCCATATCATCATTATACAAACTAAGATACTTATGCATGTACGTATTTGATGATTCTATATCAGCGCAAAAAGAACATGATTTTATAGCTGACACAAGAAAATCCCGATCATCATAAAGCAAATCAAATTCCTTTATGTATCGGTATGCTTCTCTATAACGCATTGAATTATTAAGCGCGTATATAAGATTATAGTACGAGCTTTCATCTCTTCTTTCAAATGCATTTGAAACGCTAATTAATAAGTTGTCTATATCTGCTATTTGCGAAAAATAGCACGCTGATATTTCATCGTAGACAGGACTATTTGCTTTGAAAAGAGAATCCAGGTACATAACAACCTTTGCTCTTTCAAATTCAGATATACTTCTTTTTTCTCCTATGACCCTATTTAATATATCTAAAGCTTCATTATCTGCTTTTTTAAGTGAAATAGATGCCATTAACCATATCCAACTGTAATAATTTAAAATGAAGATAGCATCTTATCGGAAGAAACGTAAATAACTTCAGCACTGGTTTTAACATAACGTCGCATTACGCGCACCGCTCAGGCCGCCTGAGCGGTGCGCGTAATGCGACGTTATGTTAAAACCAGTGCTGAAGTTATTTACGTTTCTTCCGATAAGATGCTATCTTCATTTTAAATTATTACAGTTGGATATGGTTAATGGCATCTATTTCACTTAAAAAAGCAGATAATGAAGCTTTAGATATATTAAATAGGGTCATAGGAGAAAAAAGAAGTATATCTGAATTTGAAAGAGCAAAGGTTGTTATGTACCTGGATTCGCTTTTCAAAGCAAATAGTCCTGTCTACGATGAAATATCAGCGTGCTATTTTTCGCAAATAGCAGATATAGACAACTTATTAATTAGCGTTTCAAATGCATTTGAAAGAAGAGATGAAAGCTCGTACTATAATCTTATATACGCGCTTAATAATTCAATGCGTTATAGAGAAGCATACCGATACATAAAGGAATTTGATTTGCTTTATGATGATCGGGATTTTCTTGTGTCAGCTATAAAATCATGTTCTTTTTGCGCTGATATAGAATCATCAAATACGTACATGCATAAGTATCTTAGTTTGTATAATGATGATATGGCTTTCGATTTTGAATCACACGTCCGCGAGTTTAATGATTTCATCTTTAGAAACAAGAAGATAAAAAAAGAATTGTCTAACTATCTTCTTGATTGTTTTGATGTATTCTCAAGAAATACACTTTCTAAAACGAAAGATCTTGATGGCTCTTATGGTTATTCCCATCATGTTTTTAGTGATGAAGGTTATGAGTTTTTAGCATTTAGCTTTATTTTAAATGGCTCTGAAGATGATATGGATTATCTCATAGATATAGAGGATGAGTTTACTTCAGAAATAGCTAAAATAAAGTATGATTCTATTATAAAGACCAAGATTTCGTTTAATTTCGAACTGGGTGATTTATCATGATTTCATCGAAGCAGATGTTGGATTTTGCAAAATCATCATACGCCAAGTTTGACGTTGATGGATATATTTATATTAATGAAGAGATCGAGTATCGCACATGCGCGCGATCTGCTTATTATGCACTTTATCATTATTTAAAGTCTATTGCTGATGAATTGCCTGGTGCATATGAAGATGTTTCATCCCATGAGAAGGTTATTAGAAAATTACTTGCTTCGGGAGATGAAAAACTTGTTCAGTTTGCACAAAAAATGATAGCAACAAGAAAAACCAGGGTTCGGGCTGATTACCATATAGATAAAAACTTCGGTAAAACAGAGGCCTACAAGATTCTTCGTGTTGTTGAAAAGGTGTTCGCGGAAGCTGAGGTAGCTGCATCTGAAGAAACAGTATCTTTAGATTCATGACCTTGACGACAAAGAACGTGAGGTAGTAACCTCTGGATAAAGAAAAACCACCGCTACCAACGGTGGTTTTTCAAAGGTTAAAGAGCTACCAACTCTTCTAACCGAGGTAGCTGGCTTGGAGGAGCGCAGTCACCAAAACTTGTTCTTTCAGTTTAGCCTTAACCGGCGCATAACTTCAAGACTAACTCCTCTAAATCAGTTACCAGTGGCTGCTGCCAGTGGCGCTTTGTCGTGTCTTTCCGGTTTGGACTCAAGATGATAGTTACCGGATTAGACGTAGCAGTCGGGCTGAACGGGGGGTTCGTGCATACAGCCCAGCTTGGAGCGAACTGCCTTCCCGGAACTGAGTGTCTGGCGTGGAATGAGAGAACCGCGGCCATAACAGCGGAATGACACCGGTAAACCGAAAGGCAGGAACAGGAGAGCGCACGAGGGAGCC
>NZ_JAERJD010000026.1 GCF_018257795.1 Citrobacter sp. JGM124
GTGCCCGAGTCGAACAGCGACAGGCTGTCGAGACGAATAATGTGTGGTGCTGACTCCGGCTGCCGTACCGGTTCAGCACGGCGTTCCGGCTTCGGCGGTGGTAATCGAACATACGAACGGATCGCATCCAGTACCCTGAGACGCAGGTATTCCCCCTGATACAGACCCAGGCTCATACGAACCGGTACGCCATTACGTGCCCAGTGATCCAGTTGCGTGACATCCTCCCACAGGACTGCCACCGACTCAGCCTTCGGCCCATAGTCATACATGGGGATACGGTCGTAGCGGGCAATATCAAAGCTCACACGTTGCAGCAACTGACGATTATTCAGGCCACTACTGAGCAGTGCAGTAAGGGCAGCCAGGGTAAAGAGCCCAAGTGCATAGCGCCAGATCCGTCCACGCGGGGTTAATCCCCGGCCTTCTGGCAACAGTGGCAGAATAAAATCCGGGAACGGGGAGATAACCGTGCTGTCTGTTCCTACTGGCTGCCAGCCCGCGACCCGCTGCATGGCCGTATGACGGGATAACCATGCCGTCCAGGCCGATGACTCCAGGCTTCCGGCAAGAACAGGCCCCATCCCCCACAGCACAGCAGCAGGGGCGATAGTCGGCACATCGAGGCTATCATCACTGAACACTGCCTCGACATGATCATGGAACCAGCTCATCAGGCTGTTCATCAGTACCTGTTGTTGCATCACGGGTTCGTCACTGGCGGTGACCCATGTGGGCACCGTGCCCGGTGATGATGACGTTCGCCAGATTTTCACGCCCTCTTCGGGAAGCGCCGCCTGCCAGAGCATGTCATTCATCATCGCGCTGCCGACCTGCCCTTTCAGAACCAGGGGAACCGCATGTCCGATTTCCTTGCGCAGCTGAACGACTTGCCAGCGCAAGGCCAGAAGGCTGCTGGTAAGTCGTTCAGTGTCCACATGTTTCTGCGGGCACACACTGACCATCACCGATAACTGACGTCCCCAGTCAGGGCGCTGCCACAGTATCTGACGGGCTATCTGCTCCAGATCCTGGAAATCCTCTACACGGACCCAGCACCCCTGCGTGACCGTGATCACGGGCGATGGCTGTGGCCAGGCCAATGGCAGATCACCACAGACCAGCACCACAGACTGGCGATAACTGGCATCCGGGAGATTGTCCAGGCGAAACGTCACTTCATGCTCAACACGACGCCTGCCCGCATACCAGACTGCGGTAATGAGCCCCAGTGTCGCCACCAGAATGATGACAGCGACCAGTCGTGCCACAGGCAGGAAGCTCAGGCAGATAATGCCACTCAGCAGGGCAGCCCACAGCGCAATCCCGCGCTGTTGTGCAGGACTCATTTCACCGCCTCAGGTAACAAGCGCAACAGAGTCTGATCAAGCCAGTGATCCAGCCCCCACCAGAGTGCGACGAGCATCATCACGCACAGGCCTGTATACACAGGCCATGACATCAGCCATCGGTTCACCCCCTTCCCGGCACGGCTTTCCGCCAGAACAGGTGAGGTTTGTGGGTAATGGTATGGGGTGACCTGTTCGTTTAAGGCGGCAGCAAGTTTCTGGCGTTCCGGATCGTTCAGGGAGTGGAAACTTCCCAAGAACCCAAGCATCATCACCCGCTGGAAGCAAGTCAGAACAGCATTGTCAGCTGCGGGATCATGTAATATGTCGTGCATCCGGGCACACAAGGTGTCACCGGCATCCATGGTCCCAAGAAAATGTCCCTGCAGGGGAATGTCATACCACTGCACGCAGGCATCATCTTCCACACCACGGCCTTTGACCGACTCATCGAGCAGGGCGCACTGCGCGGTCATGATTAGGCGACAACTGGCCTCATCCAGCCCACTGGATTTCAATTCACGCTGCACCTGCTCCACATCAGCGACACAGCGTTCCCACAGGATTCGGCCTTCGCCATCCCGGAACTGCGGGCCGTGACGCAGGCTGATGACCTGAAGCCAGGTGTCCTGCAATAGCGCATCGATATCAACCGCCGTGCTTTGTTTACGCTCACTCATGTTCTCAGTACCGCAAAGAGTTCAAGTACAGGCTCACCGAGCATCCCCGGAACGTAAAACATACAGGTACCGCTTTGCAGCATTTCAGCCGCCAGTGGATGTGAGAGATCAAGACTGAAATACTGGTTTTCCAGGCGTAGTGGAATCGCTGCCGGAACATGACGTAACGGCGTCAGAGGAATACCAACACGGGAGGAGTTAACAATGCCCCGTACATGATCAGGACTCCCTGCCTTGCACTGACGCGGGAACTGTTCCTGCAACTGTGCGACTGGCATAGGTGAACGTACGGAAAGATAGTAATCAGCCCCTTCACGCAAACGCGGGTCATGTAAACGGGCCTGCCAGAAGTGAAGCCGGGCATCATGTTCAAGCTCAATAGCCACCACACGTGATGGCAGGCTGGCTTCCAGTAGATCCCCCAGTAAATCAAATAATGGGGGGAAAACATGATTCAGTTGTTCATGTTGCCAGACCGGGATGACATTCTGCTGGTGTTCTAGTGAGAAGGTCAGCAGGCTGCCCGCAAGACGCGCAAGCTCAGGATACAGACGTTCCGGTGGGCTTTGTGGGTTGTACTGAAACTGTCCCAGCACAGGCTCTGCGCTGTTCAGGGCATTGAGCAGCCAGAACAGGGACACATCCGCCACGGCAAAATCTGCCATACGTTCATTACTTTCCCGGCGCATTGCCATCAGGCGGCTCAGACGAGCGCGCAGTTGTGTCATCAGTTGTTCCAGCTGAACAACCAGCCAGCGGCTGCTCTGCAGGGTCAGCAGGGGGGGAAGAAACGTCTCATCGAGAGCCCACTTCCCCTGCGAGTCTTGCTGCAGACGGGCAACCGGACAGGTCAGGTAATCACTGTTGTTCTGATGGATGAAACGCAGCGTCAACTCCGGGTGCATCACCGCTACCTGGCGGGTATCATCCCCGAAAGTATTACGAATATCCCGCCAGCGCTGACGATAGCGCACAGGCCGCTCCGCCACCTCATCCGGTTGCAGGCAGTTACCGCCACTGGCCCGCATTAACGGAAGGGCCAGAACTATCACGACGTCCTGCGATTCACTTTCAAGTGATAACGCCGGTGGCAAATCGTCAGTATTATCCGTATCGATTAATGTCCCATCCGGGAAACGAACATGCAAATGACGGGCCTGAAGACGGCCCTGGCTCAGTGTGTCTCGTTCAAAGGTGGCATCAATCACCCCCCAGGGATGGGAGAGTCCCAGCCGGGCAATACATTCCGTAGACCAGGCTGCATAAGCAGCCTGCTGCTGGAAGTGCTGGGGAGCGACCATAATGCCCCTGCCCCATAACGGTTGTTCCGTTTTCATCGGCTTCCTGCCTTTGGTATTAGGATTTTGCTTTCGGCATCTGGGAAACCAGCGACAGGCTGACATCCATGCCTTCCACCTGAAAGTGTGGCACCGCGTAGAGTTT
>NZ_JAERJD010000027.1 GCF_018257795.1 Citrobacter sp. JGM124
GCCCCCTTCGCGAGCGCCACCGTCCCGCTGTTGTTCAGTGAACTGCTGGTCAGTGTCCCATTCTCACCAACGGTCACAGTGCCGGCATTGGTCAGCGCCCCGTTGATGGTCTGGTTTTTTCCATTGAGGTTAAACCCGCTGCCTGCCAGAGTGGTGAGGCCGGATGTCGCCCCCAGGGCATTGTTGCTGCCCGCCACCACGGTACCGCTGTTGATGGTGGTGCCACCAGTGTAATCGTTGCCCGCGTTGTTCAGGGTCAGGGTTTCACCGCTGGCGTTTAGTGCCAGATTACCGCTGCCGGTGATTTGAGCTGTGAACGTTTTCGCACTGCTTTCCTTGGTGTCAAGGGTCAGAATGTGATCTGCCGCTAACGCGACTTTGATTAACCGCGCCACAGTACTCAGGCCGCCACCCACGCCAGACAACCCATAGTTGTAGGTTCCGGTAGCCACATCAATACCGCCCTGGTCAATAGCCAGCTCAGTATCGTCCCCCAGAACCTGACCTTTGCTGTCTTGCAGTACCAGCTGTTCCAGATCCTTGTCTGTCAGCTGAACGGTGCTGTTAACCAGTTGCTGGCGTGAGCCGACATTCTGATCCAGCAGGTTACTACCCGTTTGTGTCTGTCCTGGTTGAACCTGAATAATACTGGTCGCGTCACCAGACACACTCAAATTATCGGTGGTTATTGAACCATCGTTAAAGGTGGTGGTTCCCCCATTCAGGGCCAGTCCACCAATAGCCTGCGCCCCATCAGTAACATTAACCTTAGCCCCCTGGCTCACCGCAAGGCTCGCCTGGGTCAGGGCCGTCGTATTATTACCAGACAAGGCAAACTGGCTGTTAGCAAGATCTACCGTCCCCTTGTAGCCACTACCCGTGTTGGCGCCGAAGGTAAAGGCCTGGTTACCGGCATCAATGCTCAGTATCCCGCCACCGGTCAGGGCATGGTTAAAGGCTGTCAGGCTCGACAGTATCAGGTTACTGTCCGTGTCAATATCCACACCCACTGTATCGGCAATATTGTTACCGCTGAGAGTAGCTTTGCTGCCCGAATTCAGAACTAACTGACCGAGCCCAGTGACAGTGTTAGCCAATGCCCCGTTAAGGCCTGCCAGCGCCAGAATATCTGCGGCCGTAGCCAGGCTCACCGAGGCCTTGCTTCCCAAGTTAGCCGCGTCGCCAATTTGCATGCTGCTGCCACCACTGATGGCATATTGACCGAGGAAATTCGTATTGCTGGCATTCAATGTAACAGCAGATTTATTGGTAACTTGTACTTGGCTGTCCGCCACACCCGACAGCACCGAATTCAAGGTACCTGTCAGAGCGTTCAGAATCAGCGCCGCTTTATTACTGTTTATGGCGACTTTGGCACTGTTCCCACCAAGACTACTGGCCTTACTTACCGTCAGTGAGCCAGAGCCATTCAGGTTATGGGTTCCCGTAAACTGGCCATTATCACCACTCAAGGTCACTTGACCTGTTGTGTTAATACTCCCCACTCCACTGAGGACATTCGCCAGGCTCTGATCCGCATTCAGATTGAGGTTGCCCCCGACAGTGACTGCCGCACTGCCCAAGTCACCACTATCATTCAGAGTGACTGCCCCGTCGGTACCAATGATGGTGCTACCCGCCAGATCGTTATTGGCCTCTGACAGAATCAAATTACCGCCATTGACCTGCAGGGTACCGCTCCCTGTCAGGCCACCTTCTGAGGTTGACGTCCCGCCATTATTGAGTGTCAGCGTGCCCCCCCCCAGACTCACGGTACCGGCATTGGTCAGCGTCCCGTTGATGGTCTGGGTTTTTCCATTGAGGTTAAACTGGGTGTCTTTCACCGTACTCAGACTGGATGTCGCCCCCAGGGCATTGTTACTGCCCGCCACCACGGTACCGCTGTTGATGGTGGTGCCACCGGTGTAATCATTGTCCGCGCTGTTCAGGGTCAGCGTGTCACTGTGGGCATTCAGTGCCAGATCTCCGCTGCCGGTAATTTGAGCCGTGAACGTTCTCGCCACGCTGTCGGTGGTGTCCAGGGCCAGCATCTTGCCTGCCGCCAGGGCCACTTTCACCAGCTGGGCTACGGTACTCAGACCTCCGCCCTCTCCGGACAGGGTGTAGTTATAAGTCCCGGTACCCACGTTGACACTATTCTGGATTATCGCCTGCTCAGTACCTGTGTCCAGGGCCTGACCCTGACTGCCTTGCAGGGTCAGATTCGCCAGCTCATCCGCGGTCAGCACCACGTCACTGTCCACTAATGTCTGGGTGGATTTGACGTTTTGATCCAGCAGGTTATCACCGGTCAGCGTCTGTCCCGGCTCCACCTGGATAATGCTGGCATCTGTCCCGGTCACTGACAGTTTGCCGGTTTTAATCACGCCCTCGTTGAACAGGGTTGTCCCGCCGTTCAGAACCAGCCCGCCGATGGCCTGCTCACCACCAGTGACGCTGACCTTGGCCCCCTTGTTCACCGAGAGGTTAGCCTGGGTCAGGGCCGTGGTATTATTGCCGGCCAGGGCAAACTGGCTGTCGCCCAGATTCACCGTTCCCTTGTAACCACTGCCCGTATTGGTGCCAAAGGCAAAGGTCTGGTTACCGGTACTGATATTCAGCGTCCCGTCTCCCGTCAGGGCATGGTTAAAGGCCGTCAGACTCGACAGGGTCAGGTTACTGTCCGTTCCAATATCCACCCCAATGCTGTCTGCCACCTTCTGGGTACCATTGAGGGTCACGCCGGCCTTGTCATCCAGCACCAGCTGCCCCGCGCCACTCACCTGGTTGGCAAAGACGCCACTGTAGCCCGCCAGCCTCAGAAGATCTGTCGCCGCCGCCAGGCTCACCGAGGCACCGGTCCCCAGATTACTGG
>NZ_JAERJD010000028.1 GCF_018257795.1 Citrobacter sp. JGM124
TAAGGGTCATGCCCAGTTTATTTTCCGCATCCTGGCTGTCCGGCCGAATGCCACCTTCAGCGTGACCGCCGGTGTGCTGTCCTACGGTTTTTGCCCGCCGCCGGATGGGAAATGACGACACAGAACCCAGTCAGGATCATCAGCACTACCATCCAGCAGGCAAATTTGGGGGGCAGCAGGCCTGATGCTGACATCAGGCCTGTTTTTTTAATCGACAGGCATAGTGTGGTTCTTGTTTTAGAGGTAACGGCAGTGGATAACAGACTGGCAGTATCCAATAAGCGACCTTGCCAGATGCCGCCGGGGGTTATTTTACAGCGTCGGTGAAGACTGTTTAGTGTGTGACGGATGGCGGTTCGCCGTCAGGGGCGGTGGAGGACTCGAGCGCCACCTCCGCCGGCCAGCGAACCGTTTTGAACGGTGTCCAGTCGCGGGGTTTATCGGTATACATTGGTGCGGTCGGCACCGGCTTTTTCTCCATATAGTGACAGCAGAAACTCCACAATCCCCCTGCAGCATCGGTTCCACCGACCGTCCAGGTCAGAATAAACCGATCCACCACTTCCAGGGTGCCGGGTTTACAGACCGCGCAGTAAATACGGTGCCCCCAGTCTGCATGCCCCCGCCGCATCACCCACTCGCCGTGGATATCTTTCCAGTCAAATACTTTGATAACCGGATACCAGCGCCTCCACGGCCAGAAACTTTGCTGGAATTCGTAGACATAGACTTTTTGCCGCTTACGGTTAAAGCGGACCGGGGCACCACGGGGCTCAAATAATATTTTTTTCAGGAAATAGATAAAAAAGCACAATGTAAAGAATGTGCAAGGACCCAAAATAAACCAACCACGCATATCTGATATAACACCCGGCAAAGTAAGGGCAAAAACATTAAAAGATAGAGGCAGGACAGATAAAGGCATCATTGGCCACATCCCCCCCCAACCGAAATTCACATAGCGCGGGATTTCCATCCACACATCGTTAAGCTCATTCACCCAAATAAGCCTTGGGGGAAAGCCGCAGTCCTCTGCTTTGTCCGGCATATCCCCTGTCCAGCCCTCAACCGGATGGTCCAGCCGTGAGCGCGGGGGCCGATTCCTTTCCGCACGCTCTGCCTGTTTCTTCAGCCGCCTTTTAATTTTGCCCATTATCTTATCCCTGCGTCGCGTTAAGGGTCATGCCCAGTTTATTTTCCGCATCCTGGCTGTCCGGCCAGTACCCCACACTCAGTGTGACCTCTGGCGTACTGCTCTGCGGCACCAGCATGCTGACCTTCAGATTCATGCACCAGGGTGCCTGCTCCCGGCCACCATCGCCTGTCACCCCGGTTTGCCACCAGTCATGCAGGTAGTACCCTTCCGGGCCACTGAACTGATGATGGTTCTCCCCCCCCGGGGCATTATCGGATTCAGAGAACAGCGTTTTCCCGCCCCCGGTCAGCTGTACCGACCAGCCGCCGCTGCCGGCCACCCAGCCCGGCATACTCACCCGGAAGTCCACCCGGCGGTACTCCGTGCCGTTCACCGTCAGCTTTCCGGCCATCACCGGCTGCCCCGTGCCGACTGACTCCAGAAAGGCGAGACCGCGCCCCACCATGCCGGACGCAAAGGCCACATCGGCCACCATCCCGCTGGCTATCGCCCGGATTTGCATCAGCGCCTCGCCCATATCTTCCTGGCTGTTGGTGTGCCACACCGGCAGGGCTTTAATTGCCCCGTTCGGGATACCAAAACAAGTCCGCCGCAGCCAGATTTCAAACGCCGTGCTGCGCAGCTCACTGGCCCCATAAGCCAGCGCCATTCCTGACAAAATAAGCAGTGTTGCCAGCCCTGCCGGCCCCAGCCCTACCACATTGAAACCCTTCGTTTTTAGTAAGGCAAAAACACCGTCCCTTGCCCACCACCCACTAATAAAACCACCAGAAACCATCGCTGAAGAGGATAGTAGATATGAATACATTGCCCCTGAGTCTCCTGTTTTATAGGCATCCCTGGCATACACTCCATACCTGACCCCATCAATAACCGAGGCTATCCCGGCCAGTATCCCACCAAACTTCACCAATCCCGGTACCTGCTGCGCTTCTGTCAGCACCACCCAGTTCAGTTTCAGCGCCAGCTTTGAGGCAAACCCTGATATCTCCGCCATCCCCTCGATAAACAGCAGGGTATTGATGGCGGTACTGGTCGCCACATCCACACTGGTGCCGACAGACTGGCGGAGTGTATCCCGCAGGCTCTGCATATTTCCGACCTGGAGCGCCATCAGCCCCGCCCCCATTATCAGACCGAAACCGTCACCGCTGACCAGGCGCAGCGTGCGTTCATTCCACGTGGCCATCTGCGCATAGCTGGCGCGGAATACCGGGTCTTTCAGCTCCTTGCCCTGCAGCGACATCTCGGAAATAAACACCTCATCGAGTGTGCCCAGCGCCGACAGATTCCCGGACGTGGTACCGGCGTGATTCAGCTGCGGGAAGGCCACACGTATCTCCGCCACGGATCCCGGCGCGCTGAACTCCACCCGCAGTGGGGTGTCCAGCGCCTTGCCGTGTATCCCCATCAGCTCATCCACCACCAGGGCACTCCCGCCGCGTGGGGCCTCCTTCAGCCC
>NZ_JAERJD010000029.1 GCF_018257795.1 Citrobacter sp. JGM124
TCCAGCGCCTTGCCGTGTATCCCCATCAGCTCATCCACCACCAGGGCACTCCCGCCGCGTGGGGCCTCCTTCAGCCCCAGTTGCTTGCCGATAACCTCAAAGGTGGCATTATTTTTTGATACCCTCTGGCGTAAGGCCGCATCGCTCTGCAGCCGTTGTTTCAGTTTCCTGAGCGTGGTGTGCCAGGTCACCACCACCGTGGACTGCCCGGCGGTCAGCATCGCCCCCTGGGTCATCGCCATATACCCCTTGCGGGTGGCGTCTGATACTGCCACTCCAGGCCGGCTTATCGAGCCGCTCAGTGCCACCAGGCGAGTGGCGAAACTGCGCTGAATGGCGGAATTTTTCAGGATATTGGCGAACTCATCCGAGGTCGTGCCCGTTTTAAGGTCGGCGTAAAGATTCCCCCCGCTGAACAGGGTCCCCGCCAGCGAGGTCTGCATCCCGGTAAAGCCCAGATATGCCGGTGAGGTCGCAGAGTTCAGCCAGTGCTCACCCCAGACCTTATCCGTGGCCTTTCCCTGCGCGCCGCCCTGCACACAGGCCGCCACCGTCAGCATCTGCCACGCCCAGCCTGACGCACAGGATTCCGGGGCATAATCCTGCTCTATCACCCGTCGCCATAAATCGTGCTGATACCAGGCGGCCAGGTCTTTATCAATGGCATCAAAGCGGGCCATTGGCGTGGTGAAATGGCTGGCAAACTCCTGCGCAAAGGCGGCTCTCCTAGGTTCGTCATAACTTTCCAGTATCCGGGCATACTGGCTGGCGAAGGTTTCCTCTGCCACCTGCTCTTTCGGAATAGTTTTCGGGCCGTAGCCGCCCAGTGCCGGACCGGTGGCTTGCATACGGGGCTGACTCTTTTCTGCAATCCCCTTTTTCAGCACATCCAGATACCAGGTGATGGCCTCAGAAATCATGTGCTTGTGGAAAATACCCGGCTGCTCAATATATTCATTGGCTTCTTCCAGCAGCATAAGCCGGCCAACGTTCAGCTCCTGTACAACCCCCACCACATCATCTACCGGCACTGCCATCACCGGGCATTTGTACTCCTCGGTAAGCCGGTTGATATAGCTACTCATCCACTGCATTTTTTGGGGGGCGGTGCGGGGGTGAAAACCGTGTGCGCCACCGGTGACACTGCCATCCACCTTTGCCGTACTGGCAAAGAAGTTTGTGGCATACTCCGCAACATTTCGGGTCAGGGAAGAGAGAGTGTTGTCAATTACCAGTGCGCCATCGGCTGTCACCTTGCCGTCTTTGCTGACGATGAGTTTAGTAAAGCGACTGTCCGGACGGTCGCCATTCTGGTAGCCCTTCAGCACCTCAGGGCTCCAGGCATCGCTGCTGAACGCCAGCCAGACGGTTCTGTCCCTGTGGTTGTCGACATGCAGAAAGCTGCATTTGATGTCGTGATTTTCCTGCCGGCAGCCTGATGACAGCGGGGCCACCGTGCCACTCTCTGGCATTTCTCGGGCATTGAAGTAACGCAGGCACCCTTCCGCCGTAACCTCATACCCTTCCCATATGCTGTTATCGAGCAGAACGTACAGATAGCCCATGCGCAGGGTGCGCAGGCCATACTTGAATTCACCGCCGGTCAGCTCAACGTCCTGTTTCGGTACGACGGGATGCCAGTCGGTTCTCACCGTATGATGCGGCATCACCGCCACACGCAGCGGCAGGATGGGAACGCCCTTTCTTTCACACGACTTACAGCCTGAAGGCGTGCAGGCTGCCTGCTGACTGGCCGCGGCGTTCTTATTTGCCTGTGCTTTCATATCCATCATCAAATTCCTTTCTCAGTCGCGTCATTCTTGCCGCAGTTCCTGCCAGACAGCGTCCGGCAGGGTCTGAAGCAGTTGCGTAAAATGCAGCTCCGGGTTTTCCATGGCTTCTTCCAGCAGGGCCTGTACCGCTGCATGTGTGGTGATATCAACAGGCAGAGTCAGGGCATTAAGTGCCAGACACAGCCGATCGCTGAGATGATGCAGCCCCACTTCTTCGGAGGCAGACCAGGCATCAGCAGCAAGGCGCACTGCCTCCACTGGTAAATCGTCACGAGATGCATGCCAGACGCTGACATCCGGTATATTTTTGAGTTCGACAGGCATAGTACTGTTCTTGTTTTGAGGTAACGGCAATGAATAGCAGGCTGGCTGCATTCTATAGGCGAATTCACCAAATTCCTGCCAGGGATTATTTTGCAGAGTCGGTTAATATTTTGGGGTGTGAAACGGATGGTTGTTCGCCACCTGGTGCCGTGGTGGATTCCTGTTCCCACTCTTCCGGCCATTTATCTGCTTTTCGTGGACGCCAGCTGTCGGGTCTGCCTTTATTTTTGGGCTCTGCGGGTACTGGCTCGCCTTTCATATACAGGCAGAGGAAACTCCAGACTTGCTGTAAATCTGCGGGCTCTCCGTCTGCAAGCTGGAAACGATGGATAACATTATACGTTCCCGGTTCGCAGACCGAGCCCCATAGCTGATGGCCCGAGCGGTAACGATCGCTGCAATACCGGATTTCACCATGAACATCAGCCCAGTTATATCGAG
>NZ_JAERJD010000002.1 GCF_018257795.1 Citrobacter sp. JGM124
AAATTGATTGGTTCATTGCAACTTGTCTCCAATTAAGAAATCCAGCGCGGCATCCATGCGGATATGAGGCAACGGGCAGATGAAAGAGATCACGCCCGTGAGTTACTCAATAGTCAGGGTATGGGTAAAGCGTATGCATTTTGTGAAAAACTGGCCCAACAGGCGGGGCTGGATAAGAGCCACCCGGCTTTGCAACGCTTTGAAAATGCACTGCATGAAACACATAATGACCGCGAAGTCGTGACTATTTACGCCCAATGGGTACAGCCAGTGCTTGATGAGCAGGCGCGCCGGGAAATTAGTCGTTCTGCTGCTGAATCGGCAATGATGATTGCTGTCAGCCCATTAGCACTGGTCGATATGGCCTTTATTGCCTGGCGTAATATCAGGCTGATTAATCGTATTGCTGCAATTTATGGTATTGAGCTGGGGTACTTCAGCCGCATCCGATTATTTCGCATGGTATTAGTGAATATTGCCTTTGCCGGGGCCAGTGAACTGATTAGCGACACGGGGATTGAGTGGATGTCTCAGGGCATTACCGCGCGTTTCTCCGCGAGGATAGGCCAGGGATTAGGTGCGGGTCTGTTAACAGCGCGTCTGGGGATTAAGGCCATGGAACTTTGTCGACCGCTGCCATGGCTTGAAGATGACAAACCCCGTTTGGGGGACTTCCGTAAACAGCTTATCGGTCAGTTAAAAACGGTGATCAATAAAGCAAAAGTGAAGGTCCCCGCAGGCAGGGAACAAGAGTAGAACAGAAAGACTGAGCCTTTTCCATAATGGATGTTTTCATTGCCAGTTCGCTGTCAACTATTCATGACACGCTACTGTTGGCAAGGGCTAAACTAAGGTATTATCGGCTAATCGAATATTTTCAGTATGAAATAAGGTCACCTGCATGCGTCTGGAAGTTTTTTGTCAGGATCGTCTTGGTTTGACTCGCGAACTGCTTGATCTCTTGGTATTGCGTAGTATCGACCTGCGCGGTATTGATATCGATCCTATAGGGCGTATTTACCTTAATTTCACTCATCTCGATTTCGAGGCATTCAGCCGCTTAATGGCTGAAATCCGGCGTATTCCCGGGGTGACTGATGTGCGCACTATCTCATGGATGCCTTCAGAGATGGAACACCGTGCGCTGGGTGCTCTGCTGGAGGCGCTCCCGGAACCTGTGCTGTCCCTGGACTTAAAAAGCCGTATTGAACGAGCAAACTCAGCCAGTTGCAAGCTGTTTAATTTACCCGAAGATCGCCTGCGTAATAGCCAGATTGCCTCACTGATCAGTGACTTTAATTTTGCGCGCTGGCTGGAAAGTGCCCCCCAGGAATCACACACCGAATACCTGGTGATCAATGGCCAGCATTTCCTGATGGAAGCCACGCCGGTCAACCTTGAAGACGAGGAGGGCATTGCTGTACTGATTGGTGCCGTGGTCATGCTGCGATCCACTGTGCGGATGGGACGTCAGCTTCAAAAACTGTCTCATTATGATATGGACGCCTTCAATTCTATTGTTGCGGTCAGCCAGAAGATGCGCCACATAGTCGAACAGGCACGTAAATTGGCGTTACTGAATGCACCACTGCTAATTGTGGGGGAAACGGGCACGGGCAAAGATATGTTTGCCAATGCCTGTCATAAAAGTGGCCCGCGGGCGCAAAAACCTTTCCTGGCATTGAATTGTGGCTCAATCCCGGATGATGTTATTGAGAGTGAGCTCTTCGGCCATGCTGCCGGAGCCTATGCCAATACTCAGGAAAGCAAGAAAGGCTTCTTTGAACAAGCTAACGGCGGCTCGGTACTATTAGATGAAATTGGCGAAATGTCCCCACGAATGCAGACCAAATTACTGCGTTTTCTTAATGATGGAACATTCCGCCGGGTAGGGGAAGATCACGAAGTAAATGTTGATGTTCGGGTCATCTGTGCCACACAGAAAAATCTTGTTGAACTGGTACAGAAAGGGCTGTTTCGTGAAGACCTCTACTACCGGCTTAATGTGCTGACGCTAACGTTACCGCCGCTGCGCGATTGCCCGCAAGATATTATGCCGCTCACTGAACTGTTTGTGGCGCGCTTTGCTGATGAACAAGGGGTCGAGCGTCCCAGACTGGCGCCAGATTTAAGTCGTTTACTGACACAGTATGGCTGGCCGGGTAACATTCGTCAGCTAAAAAATACCCTCTATCGTGCATTGACCCAGCTTGATGGCTATGAATTACGTCCTCAGGATATTGTCCTGCCAGATTTTGATTCCACCCATATTGCCGCCGGGGAAGAAACGGTTCAGGGTTCACTGGACGAAATTATTGGACGTTTTGAACGTTCAGTGCTGACTCAGCTTTACCGCAGTTACCCCAGTACGCGTAAGCTGGCAAAACGACTTGGAGTGTCCCACACGGCCATTGCCAATAAATTGCGTGAATATGGGCTGGGCCATAAAAAAGGTGAAGAGTGAGAGTGAACTGAATAAAAAAGAGGGGGAGCGTTCGCTTTCCCCTCCTTAATTATTATCGCACTGAATTTGAAAGTTTATTAAGCTTTCAGCGCTTCGAGCGCGGCTGCATAGTCTGGCTCGGTGGTAATTTCATTCACCAGCTCGCTGAAGATGATTTCATCTTGTTCATTCAATACGATAACAGCGCGCGCTGTCAGGCCTTTCAGTGGGCCTTCTTCCAGACTTACACCATAAGTTTGCTGGAACTCAGGGTTACGCAGAGTAGAAAGGGTCACCACATTGTTCAGACCCTCTGCACCACAAAAACGGGACTGAGCGAAAGGCAGGTCGGCAGAAATACACAGAACAACTGTATTATCAAGGCCCGTTGCCAGTTCGTTGAATTTACGTACAGATGCCGCGCAAACACCGGTATCAATGCTTGGGAAAATATTCAAAACTTTGCGTTTCCCGGCATACTGGCTCAGTGATACATCGGAAAGATCCTTGGCAACTAAGGTGAAGGGGGCTGCTTTGCTACCCACATTTGGGATCTGACCAGCAACTTTTACTGGGTTACCTTGGAAATGAACGGTTTGTGACATGTCAACTTTTCCTTTTACATTGAATTAACACCTAAAACAGTGTATTCCAGGATTCAATGAATGAATATAAAAAACTTATGTAAAAGTTAAAACTCCCTGTTGTGACGCCCGGAACTTGTCATTATATCGCCAGTTTGCAGCAGACTGCTCTTGCTGACCCTGCGAGAGTTTATCAGGCTCACATACACGCCTGTCCATCATGGCGGTTGTTAAAAAAGAGGAAGCATGAGAAGAGTTAAGGCCTATCCACAAAGCTTTCCGCTACATACTCCTTTTATTATTGCTCGTGGCGCACGGAATGAAGCTGTTGTGGTCGTGGTGGAGGTGAGTGAAAACGGCGTTCATGGGAGTGGTGAATGTACCCCATACCCTCGTTATGGTGAGAGCCCTGAGCAGGTTCTGGCGCAAATTCACGCAGTTATTCCGGCGATAGAACAAGGTATCACTCGTGAGGCGCTCCAGACAGTGATGCCCGCAGGGGCTGCGCGTAATGCGGTTGATAGCGCATTATGGAGCCTTGAGGCAGCAGCAGCCGGGTCGACTATTGCTGCATTGGCAGGGAGCAGTTTACCGGGACAGCTGACCACAGCTCAAACCGTCAGTATTGGTACCCCGCAACAGATGGCGAGCTCCGCAGCCAGTTTGTGGCAAAATGGGGCCTCGTTGTTAAAGATAAAACTGAATAACGAACAAGTTGATGAACGTATCTCGGCGATCCGTGCTGCGGTTCCTGATGCGGTCTTGATTGTCGATGCCAATGAATCCTGGCAACCGGATGGACTTTCACAGCGTTGCCAGCGGTTAGCAGAGTTAAATGTCGCCATGCTGGAACAACCCCTCCCGGCGAGTCATGACCATGCACTTGCCCTGTTTCCTCATCCGTTACCGATTTGTGCGGATGAGAGCTGTCACACCCGCGACAGCCTTAAAGGGCTACAGGGGCATTACGACATGGTGAACATAAAACTGGATAAAACGGGGGGGTTAACCGAAGCATTATTGTTAGCTCAGGCAGCAGAAGAGCAGGGTTTTGGCATTATGGTCGGTTGCATGCTTTGCAGTTCCAGGGCTATCAATGCCGCACTGCCCCTGGCTGTGAGTGCGCGTTTTGCTGATCTTGATGGCCCTACCTGGCTGAAACATGATGTTCAGCCAGGGCTAGTCTTTAACTGCGGTTCACTTGTCTTTAAGTCGCGGGCCAGCGGAGTAAACGGGTCATCGGGCTGAGGTAATTTTCACAGGCCAGGTCTGCCGAGATGGGCGGAAACTCTGCAGTGATACAATGCAGGCCACGTTCAGCACACCAACTGCCAAAAGAACCGGGTGTTTCATATCCTACATGGCTTACTAGCGGCAGCTGAAATTCTGCAGCCAGCCAGTGGCCAAGGTCAGAATTCCTTTCATCCTCAATACAACCCAGTGGGTCATGAAATGATACGACCCATGCGGGTTGCAATTCATTGATTAATTGGCAGAGAGCTAGAGTTTCTGGCTCAGAGGCCGGTGCATGCCCCGTCGACAGGAGAACATCTCGCTCATCGGCCTGGCTATTCCAGCGATACACCGTGTCGCCACTTTGCCAGTTACTACTGGCAAAGTTACGATTAAGATCCACACCATTCACATTTGCACGCAGCCCAAGCTGGCAACCATCAGGGTTAACCGCCAGCACCACGTGGTGATGGCGAGCATGTGGTTCCAGGGTTCGCAGTGCACAAGATAGCGTCACCATCGCGGCATTCTCATCCCCATGAGTGCCAGCAATAATCAACCCTGCCGCGGGGTGGGTTACCGTGGCAGGAAAATAGAGCAGTGGGGCGCCGAGTACTGAACTGCCATATTGTTTACAGCCAGGAGGCAAATGACCTCGCTGGTGACGCGGGCGGGTGAGAGACATAATCATCCTTATAAGGGAACCCAGGAACTGGTGTTGTGTGAGTTATGTTTTACCAGAACATAAGCTTAAGCAAGTCAATAATAGGCAGTCAGACACCTTGCGTCATCATCACGCACGAATCAGAACAAAAAGAAGATAACCTGAAAATAGGGCGTGACTTGCCAGCTATCCAGCTATTTTTAGAGATGTGACAGTTTCTGTAGAATTAACGTCCTGAACCAGGCTACATTAACTGACACTTCTTTTTCGCGCATAAAGCTGATATGGATAGAAAAAATGATGAAAATGACCCTTCGATTTAGTGGTTGCGCACTGACCCTGGCTGCACTGATTCAACCCTCTCTGGCGGCGGATGTTCCTGCCGGAACGAAACTGGCTGACCGTCAGGAGTTAGTTCGGCACATCAAGGATGAGCCTGCCAGTCTTGACCCGGTTAAAATTGTTGGCTTACCTGAAATCCAGGTAATTCGTGATCTGTTTGAAGGCCTGACTAATCAGAATGAAAAAGGGGATATTGTTCCCGGTGTCGCTACACAGTGGCAGAGTAATGACAATAGAACCTGGATCTTCACCCTGCGTGACGATGCACGCTGGTCGGATGGCACACCGCTAAAAGCGGAGGATTTTGTCTATAGCTGGCGGCGGCTGGTTGATCCGGCAAACAGCTCCTCCTTCGCCTGGTTTGCGGCCCTTGCGGGCATACTCAATGCACAGGATATTATCGATGGTAAAATGCCCGTCGATAAACTGGGGGTGACGGCCCTTGATGATCACACTTTACGTATCCAGTTAGATAAACCTGTTCCCTATTTTCCCAGTCTGGCGGTGAATGCTTCACTCTATCCTGTGCCACAGCATATTATCGAAAAGTATGGGAATGAGTGGACTAAACCGGGCCATTTAGTGGGTAATGGAGCCTACACGTTAAAAGACCGTGTAGTGAATGAGAAACTGGTAGAAGTGCGTAATCCCCATTATTGGGACAATGATAAAACAGTCCTGAACAAGGTCACTTTTATTCCTGTTAACCAGGAAACGGCAGCCACTAAGCGCTATCTGGCCGGGGATATCGATATTACGGAGTCATTCCCCAAAGCGCTATATCATAAACTGCTGAAAGATATTCCGGGGGAAGTCTATACCCCCCCACAGTTGGGAACCTATTACTACGCGTTTAATACCGAAAAGGGACCTACGGCAGATACCCGGGTGCGCCAGGCACTGAATATGACGATTGATCGCCGGATACTGGCTGATAAGGTCTTAGGGACGGGTGAAAAACCCGCCTGGCACTTCACGCCGGAAGTCACAGCAGGTTTTGTCCCTGATCCTTCCCCCTTTGAAGAAATGAGTCAGGAAGAGCTCAATGCTCAGGCGAAAATGTTATTACGTGCCGCAGGATACGGGCCTGATAAACCCCTGCATCTCACATTGTTATATAACACGTCTGAAAACCACCAAAAGATTGCAATTGCGGTGGCAGCAATGTGGAAGAAAAATCTTGGTGTGGACGTTAAACTCCAGAACCAGGAGTGGAAAACCTACATTGACAGCCGTAATACCGGCAATTTTGATGTGATACGAGCGTCCTGGGTTGGGGATTATAATGAACCATCAACCTTTTTAAGCCTGCTCAGTTCTACCCACAGCGGCAATATTTCACGCTTTAATTCACCTGCCTATGACAAAATACTTAATCAGGCGACCCTTGAAACTACCGATAAAGCACGTAACCAGGATTATAATCTGGCTGAAAAAATATTGCTGGAACAAGCACCGATAGCGCCTATTTATCAGTACACCAACGGCCGGCTGATTAAGCCATGGTTAAAAGGTTATCCAATAAATAACCCGGAAGATGTTGCCTATAGCCGGACAATGTACATTGTGGAACATAAATAGAATACGTGCCCCAGCTTACCTGTACTAACCGCATAGAAATTCAGCAATGGCGCGGCTTACCGCGCCATTTTCTATTTTTAACCATTTATTTCCATAGCTGAAAGACGCATTTTTTGACGGTGTTTTTTTCTAAATGGATACCATCAATGCTAACCGACACTAAGTTTAATAGCCTGAAATACCTGTAGAGTTACAGACCTTGAAGGTCTGTATGTTTCTGTCAGCCCGGCAGCGAGTTGAGGCCAAAAAACTTGTAGCAAATGGAGTACGATCCAGGAGAGTGATGAATACTTCTCTACGTATGGGAAACGGTGGCTCAAGGGCCGGGCAGTGGCGTGCAGTGACACACTAAATCACTCTGTATCGGATACCGCCACACCAGTAATGATTTCAGACAGTTATTGTGGAAATATCAGGTAAAACAGAGTCTGAATTGCCGGGATAATAGCTTGATAGAACGGTTCTTCCGAAGCCTGAAAACGGGGGGAGTACCGGATAATGACTATATCAATTTTAGTGAGGCCATTACGGTGATAACAAATTACATCATGAGGCCTTACAGCCAGCTCAGACCCCATCAGTATTCCGTGGCCAATTTTTTTTGACCATTACAATCTTATGAAAGAGTCTAAGAGTCAGAACCTACATTTTGCTGACTTGCCTCATTCTGTTCTTTTATTTCCGCCGCCACCGAGGATGTAAGGAGTGATATTGCTTCAGAGTTAAATCCTTTAAACTTTATGACTCGCTTGGTTACTTTTTTCCCTTCAGCGTGTGCCCCAAGGTGAAGGGCGTCCCCATCAGATTTAGCACCTAAACCACCCGATCCAGATACATCGTAAAACTCCTCTATCTCAACTTCTTCTGCGATGAGTATTCGTTTGGCTATAGATAACTCTTGTTCAACCTTGGCTTGTTCAGAAAGGATATTAGCAGTAATACTGGCTTTAACGGCTGCTTCACTAAGTTGCTCAGGCGTGGTGTTTTCATTAGAGGAGGAAGAGGAGAAAGCATCAGCAGCTGCCTTGAGTGCCATCTCAAGCAAGTACCCTGTTGGGTTGATGGCTGCTTTCGCTATTTCAAAATAATTCATTTTTTAATCTTCTCTGCGCTGTGGGGTGAAAACTATCAATTGACCATTAACGGCAAAGTATAGCGCTAACTTTAGTTAAGAAAGACGAATCATGCTGATGAAGTGCCGGCTCAGATGTGGCAGCTCGCCACCTTCAATGCAGTAGCCTTTCACCGTATCATCGTGGTGCCTGCTGATATTATCGGGTCTCTGGTCCTCATTACCCGTGGCGTGATGTGGTTGAGTGCTATGAGGTTATTGCAACGTCTGAAGGTAACGAACGGGTAAAGCCTCCGCAAGCTACAGGCAACCACGGTTATGACCACAACAGGGGGGACTCGGTTACCCTTCCGGGAACATATTCAGTATGTCGGAAGCGCTCTAATGGCCTTTTTTGTCGGGTTACTTATCAGCAGCCCGGCATTTTCAGGGTAAATAAGGGACGTTACAGGCCCAGCTCAGACAGACCCGGATGGTCATCAGGACGGCGTCCTGACGGCCAGTGGAACTTACGCTCGCTTTCTTTAATGGGCATATCGTTAATACACGCATAACGGCGATGCATCAGGCCATCTTTACTAAACTCCCAGTTTTCGTTTCCATAAGAACGGAACCAGTTGCCGCAGTCATCATGCCACTCATAAGCGTAACGGACGGCGATTCGGTCACCATCGAATGCCCACAACTCCTTGATGAGGCGATACTCCTGTTCTTTTTTCCACTTACGCTCAAGAAACCCTCGTGCCTCTTCGCGATTGTTTACAAATTCCGTACGGTTACGCCATTTTGTCTCCAGAGAGTAGGCGAGTGACACCTTTTCGGCATCACGGGTGTTCCACCCGTCTTCGGCGAGTCGTACTTTCTGAATTGCGGTCTCGCGGGTGAACGGAGGGAATGGTGGACGCAGATGTGAGCCTGGCATAGTAGTACCTCAAGTGAAGTTCGATCGTTCGGTTAATTTTACGCCAACATAACTCAGGCCTTATCACAGGACCTGTTTGAGTAGCAGTTGAGCGACAGATTTGGCATCGTCGGCTGCGTTGCTGTCACCCATCACCCGTGACATGGTGATCGCGCCTTCAACAAGCAGGAACAACTGTCTGGCGAGATCCAAAGGCTGCTCTGTGTTCAATTGCCTGGTAAGTTCAAATATGTAATCCAGTAATTTCTGCTTGTGTCGCCTGGCAATCTGGCGAACAGGATCAGAGGAGTCACTGACCTCACCGGCAGTATTGATAAACGCACAGCCACGATATTCTGCAGACGTAAACCAGTTTTTCAGTACAGTGAACATATTCAGGATGCGCTCGTGTGGGGTATTTACCTTATCGCACTCAGCCCTGAACCATGCGAGCCACCTGATATCACGAGCGCTCAGGGCGCCTGCAGCCACGTCCTCTTTATTTGCGAAATGGCGATAAATCGTCTTCCTGGCCACGCCTGACGTCTTCACCAGGAGATCTATGCCTGTTGCATGGATGCCGTTTTGGTAGATAAGCCTTTCGGCAGTCGCGAGAATGTTATCTCTTGGGTTAGTCGTTTCTCTGTTCATGAAGTAATGGTAGAACGATCGTTCTACATCATCAAGTGGCAGATAAAAAATGTAGCTCTTTAGTAAAGGCATTCATTAAAATCAGCGATATGAGGGGCACATTTATCCCTTATTCCTGCTGGCGTGAGGCTTGCTCTCGTTTACTTGAACATCCGTGTTTTTGGCTGACGGATACCTGCCTCAAGGACATCAGAGAATGGCAAGCTTTCAGGAATGAAATGGGGTGACAGGCTTGGTTGGGAATACCACGACAGATGATAACGGCTCACTTTCCCTGGCAGGGAGGCGCTATACCGCTCTCCCTGCAACCCGGGCATCAGGTTTGCCGGGCCACGCCTTGCCGTGGGTACTGTGTTCCGCTCAAAACAGGCATCGCCTCGCGCATCATTGCCAGGAAGAGCGTCAGCTTTACCGGGTAGTACCGGGCATATGGATATACCAGATATACAGGCAATGGGGGAGCATGCCACTCAGGAGTCAAATGGATAAGCGTACCCTGGGCGATATCCTCTTCAACGATCCATTCGGAGGTGATACCTATCCCGATGCCGTTTAATACCGCGTTACGTAAGGCATACAGGCTGTCTGTCAGTAGCTGTGGTTGAATATCAAAAGGATATTCCGCATTTGTCGATCCGTGTGTCAGAGTAACATTGTGCCGGTAGAATGTGCTCAGGGCTATCCAGGGGAGTGTCTGTAGTTGCTGAGGATGCTCAGGAAAAGGACGATTCTGCAGGAGTGCAGGTGCGCCGATGACAATGCGCGGGACTTCTGCAACCAGTCGGGCCACTACTGTCGGGTCCGTCAGGGCGCCGACATGTATCGCGCAATCAATATCTTCCGCCAGAAAATCGGGCGTTCTGTCACTTAACATCCATTCAACAGTGATGTGCGGATAACGTGCAAGGAAACGCTGCAGGTGCACAATCATCTGGTCTTGCCCGAAGGCGTGGGGTACCAGTACACGGAGCGTACCCCGGGGTGTCTCAGAGGCACCGAGCAAATCATCCTCAATCATTTGCCAGCTTGCCAGTAAGGCACTGGCATGTTGATAGCACCGTTCACCTTCTTCCGTCAGCTTCATCTGATGGGTTGTTCGTTGAATCAGTTTTAGTCCCAATAGTTGTTCAAGCGTCTTCAGACGGCGGCTGATCGTTGGCTGGGTCATGCCGAGTAATAGTGCAGCAGCGGACAGGCTGCCTGCATCAACGATGCGCAGAAAGGTCTGCATCAGTTCTATACGGTCAATGCTGTTTATTTGTTTTTTGTTCATACGCGTATCGTATAACTATTTTACCTGCCAGGCAGCTACCGATTAAGGGAAAATCAGAGAAGAATGGCCTTCTCATTCAACATCACCTAAAACTGGGAAATTGCGTCATGTCGACAGCATCTCGTCCTCTATCAGATGAACACACCATATCACCTGCAACGGTATTAACGCTTGCCGCCGGGGCAGGGTTCAGTGTGGCCTCTATTTATTATAACCAGCCTATGCTGGAGATCATTACCCGTCATTTACAAACCAGTGTCAGTACAAGCGGATTAATTCCGACACTGACGCAGGCGGGTTATGCCCTTGGAATACTTTTTCTTGCGCCACTGGGGGATCGTTATGACAGGCGGACTCTGATTTTGATTAAAGGGATCCTGCTGACGCTTGCGCTATTCATGAGCGCAGTGGTGAGTTCAGTATATCAGTTACTGGTTGCGAGTCTGGTTGTTGGTATTGCGGCAACACTGGCCCAGGATATTGTACCAACAGCGGCACATCTGGCACCGGCCAGCCAGCGGGGTAAGGTGGTTGGCTCTGTGATGACGGGGTTATTGCTGGGGATATTATTGTCGAGAGTCGTCAGCGGTTTTGTTGCCCAGTATGCCGGGTGGCGTAGTATGTTTTTGATTGCCGCAGGGCTGGTATTGCTGATGACGCTGATACTCTGGCGGCGGCTGCCTTCCCTCGTTCCGGCTATGCGGATAAGCTATCCTGATCTGCTGATTTCAATGGGAAAACTCTGGCAACGCTATCCTGAACTGCGGCAGGCAACACTTGCTCAAGGCGTATTATCGGTTAGTTTCAGTGCATTTTGGTCTACACTTGCGGTGATGTTACATACTCAGTTCGGAATGGGAAGCGCGACAGCGGGGGCATTTGGGCTGGCGGGTGCGGCAGGTGCCATGGCGGCGCCAATGGCGGGGCGCCTGGCTGATCGTCATGCACCAGAGAAAATAGCATTGCTGGCTGCTGGACTGGCAACTCTGGCCTTTGCCGTATTGTTTATGCAGGCGCTTCTGCCAGTCTATGGTCAACTCATTTTACTGGGATTGTCTGCTGTACTCTTTGATTTCGGTGTTCAGGCTTCGTTAGTCTCTCACCAAACCCTTATTTTTGGTCTGGAACCTGCTGCCCGTAGTCGCCTGAATGCGCTACTTTTTACCGGCGTTTTTATCGGAATGGCCATAGGCTCCGCACTGGGTAGTGCGGTGCTGGCATGGTGCGGCTGGTATGGGGTCATTATACTGCTGTCGGGAGCGGCATTAGCGAGCGCGATTATCCGTATGATTCCGTCCCGTCATTCTCATACAGCGTAGTTTCCACAGCGTTATTCACAACTGAAAGAGAAATACCTGCTACCGATTATCCGGGTAGTCCGTTGTAAGCTTGAATCAATACGAAGGCGAGGGAAGGGGGGCTTATATTTATCGTGTACAGGAAATCTGCGGTATAACGTTTTAACAGAACGTATCTGTATACGTTATATCGCAGGCGTTTAGAAATAAGGGCATGAATATCAAAAAAGTATTGGTTTTATGATTTATTATCTAGACCGTTTCTTTCCGATATTCCAGGTATTGATCTATGACAGCTAAACAAATTTCAGCACTGCTGTTTTGCACATTTACAAAATCTTTTTTGTTGGCAGCCAGAACAATGAAGGAAGGTAGCGTATAAAGATCTACTTTACTTGCATCAACACCATTTTTTATTGCTTTACTCCATTGTTTTTTTCCAGCATCCATCAATTCTTCAAGCTGATGTATTCTGAGAAAACCGTTTTTATCCAGAACCATTGCGCCTGTAAATAAGTCGGCAAATTCATGACTTTTAAGTGGGATGTGATTCATGTCTGTATCATCCCATCTTAACATCGGGATTTCAGAGCCTAAATACTTATACCACATGAGGTTAAATTCTCCCCACTGGTCTGCGGGTATGACATGATAGCTGAACAGTTTATTTGCCATCAGCTGACTAAAGCCCAGCATATTATTTAAGTCACCTATTTTTAAATTACTAAGCTCTTCATGCTCCTTCATTTTGTTGGCAATGTATTGCCCGGTAGACATACCGTAAACATCATAAAACAACCATTTCTGGATAATATCCTGATCTGATTGATTAGCCAGATAATGTTTCTGATCTTCCAATAAAGATGATTCCTCTAATACAATACTTCTTGCCACCATTCTCTCTCTGTAGGATTGTTGGGAGTCCTCGGCACTCGTATTATGGATATACTTTGCAACAGCCGGGAGTAAGTATTCTTTTCTTATATTATTTTCAGAGTTATATGCCAGTAAACCATTTTCTTTAAGAAGGGCGATAACTCTGGCATCATTGTCAAACAGAGTGTGAGGATCTGTACCTCTTATATCGCTGTAGTATTGATAAGGCGCATCAGTTTTTCGAGTGACTGGATGCATAGAAGGTACAAAGAAATCGGTTTTTTCAGTGGTTATGGGTGGGAATCTTTTTTCAGTTATATTATTACGTAATGAATTAGAAAGCGGTGCTACGGTCATATTTTTTGTGGCATCCACATAATGACGTAAAGCGAATGCCCCAGCGGCGGCAGAGCCGAGCAGAATACTGATACTTAATAGTATATTTTTTTTACTTGCGGAAATTAACGGTGAGGCGGCAACATGTTTTTCGCGTGACTGGATGATATTATAGCGATTTTCAGCTTCACATTGAACATCATGATCAATCTGGATAAGTTCTTGATCAGGTATCGATTTTGTCTCCGCTAAACTGTTCATCTCTTTTGATTCGCTGTCTTTTTGCCTGTTATAATACAGGCTCCATTGCCCAGTACATTTATTTGATGATGAACTGGCTGAGTCCAGGTTGTTACCAATCGATATTCTAATGGGTTCATTTTTTTTAATTGTGGCGTTATAATCAAGGTCACTATTTAAAAAAAGCTGATTAGATATTTTAGGCATAGGGCTTCCTTATTAATTAAATGTGTATTAGTCTGGCTTTATTTTGGCATGCAATTATTCAATTAATGCGTTTATATTGACAAGGTACAGTGTTGGTTCTGTGTTGTAATATTTGTCATTAATGCCTTGATATATTCACATGTTAATGGCAGGTGATATATCAATTTCCAACAGTGCAGGTGCTTGCTATTGACATTGCCAGCAGGAGGCAGATGTATGAAAGTTATTTCATGAGTCACTGTCTTTTATTATGGATTAAACCCATTTCATAGATCTGCTATTCTATTTGAAGTTTTATTATATGCACATTATAATTAACTGTGGTATTGCTTCGTGCCTTTTTAAAGTGATGCGTATTGTTGTGATGTTATATGAAAATAATTTTTATTAGAGGATGGTGATGAATAATATAAGAAAATATACTATACCGTTAGATGAAAATTCAGTAGAGAGCATGGTTGATTTGAGTAAATTGTTAGAGGCTCACGCATCTGTTTTTAGCGGGACTATTTTATCTGCATACGGTGGGGATATTCGCTACGCCATCGTGGATGACTCATTTACCATAACCAATATCTCGGCTGAGAAAATAAATTACTGTTGCAAGATAAATTATTTTGCGCCTTGTAATGGGCAGAATGAGGTCTTTGAAGGAAAAGGGGAGGTAAGTTATAACATAGTGAATAATAAAATAATATTAGAACTTGATGAAACACTATGGAATGTGGACTGAGCAGATAAACATCCGCGGATCATCCGGTGATGCTGTTTTGAATAACAGGGGGCGATCAACAGCCCCCGGTTAAAATCAGGAAAGCTTGTCGACAGAGACGGATACTTCATACCCTAAAAGATATAATGCCTGTTCCAGTGTTTCCACCTTGGAAGCATGCTCAACATCTAACAGCCGATCAATCTGCGGGCCTTTCTGATTCAGTTTACGCGCTAAATCAGCCTTGCGTGTACCCGTGTTAATCATGGCGTTATGTAGCGCTATTTTCAAACAAGTAAGCACAGGTAAATGGAGACGAATATCGGTTTCTTCGCCCAGTGATGCTACTGGAACGGGAATGCGTGATTCTATTAACTCAGCAATAAAGCTCGTTAGCCCATCTTTTGCTTCCAGCTCAATATCATCTTCTGTCAGAGCGCTGGAATAAAGATCATTAAAATCACGATAGCTGATCTCATACTCACCTGTTTCTTCGTCAAAAGCTACCGTAATGGGATACCTGAACATATATTAACCTTATTGTTATTGCATCAGCCATGGGCTGATGATTGAAAGACAAAATTTCATCATATAATACGTTATCTATTTAGCGTGGCGGTATCTTTGCCATTTCAGCCCGGCAGGCATGCGGGGGCTTTCCGCTAATGGCAAAAGGGCCACAATACTAATCCTGAATATATGACCCAGTAATTCAGTGTAGCACAGTGATTAACAAAAATGTTTTATAATGATACATTAATGTTGTTTTATGGGGTTTGAACCACGTTTTATAAGGCTCTCATTTGCTCATCAGAGAAGCATTACCATGAGATAAAATATCCACGATATGGACCGGTATTTTTACTAATATATTGATCTTGTTAATCAGCTTTTCACGGGCAACAGGCTGCATTTAACATTTTTTATAACAAAACAACCGATGTTGCGCTGTCACAAGCTATTGCCTTACGGTTGAAGAGCGCTAGACTATGAAAAACAGTATCCCGAATAAGGATGATGGTAGTGGGTGTGATTAAAGGTAGCGAATTAAATGTGCCAGATGCGATCTTTGCCTGGCAATTGAATGGTAAAGGCGGTGCTAAGCCTGTCGATAACGACAGTATCATTGATAAGGAGCACCCCTGCTGGCTACACCTTAATTATACTCAACAGGATAGTGCAAACTGGCTGCTTAATAGCCCATTAATTCCAGACAGCGTCCGTGATGCTTTGACGGGAGAAAGCCTTCGGCCACGTGTATCCAGACTGGGGGAAGGCTCTCTCATCACGCTGCATTGTGTGAACGGTGGTACAGAAGAGCGCCCCGAGCAAATGGTCGCCATGCCCTTGTTTATTAATGACACAATTATCATTACCACCTGTGAGCGTACTATTTTAGCACTGGATGATGTGATCAGTGATCTTTCCACTAATGTAGGGCCTACGGACAGTGGAAGCTGGCTGGTAAGTGTGTGTGACGCACTGACTGATCATGCCAGTGATTTTGTTGAGCATTTGCACGATAAAATTATTGATCTTGAAGACGATCTACTCGACCAGAAAGTTCCACCCCGCGGCAGTCTTGCATTGCTGCGCAAGCAGCTAATTGTCATGCGTCGCTATATGGCTCCCCAGCGTGATGTTTATGCCCGTCTGGCAAATGAACGTATCAGCTGGATAAATGATGACCAGCGTCGACTCATGCAGGATGTGGCGGACAGGCTGGGGCGAAGAGGGTTGGATGAAATTGACGCCTGTATTGCACGAACCGCGGTGATGACAGACGAAATCTCGCAATTAATGCAGGAAGCGTTAGGCAGACGTACTTATACCATGTCGCTTATGGCTATGGTTTTTTTGCCCAGTACGTTTCTGACCGGGTTATTTGGTGTCAACCTCGGTGGTATACCGGGTGCGGAATGGACATTTGGCTTCGGGCTATTTTGTGCGGCGTTGGTTATCATCATTGGCTGTGTGACGTGGTGGCTGCATCACAGGAAGTGGATATAAGCCGGGGATGTGTGATTTTTTGTATAAACCCTTTTTTAATTGAGCAAAATCAAAAAATGAGAGCCACTTTTAGTTAATACTGTGTCCCGCAGGTGAATGCAGCGTCATATGTGAAACATGGGCGTTGTGCTCCATATTTGTCTTACTTTCTTCTTAAGAATTAATGCATAGCACAATTAATTCCGATGATGCCGACTTGTAACGAGTCGGCTTTTTTTTGCCTGCTGTTTCGGTGACACGCAGTAAATTACCCCCGATTTAAGGGGGGCAATGCATTACTTTATTTCCAGAACATCAAGCCGCTGATGCGTTATCTCATCCATTTCCTCAGGCTGCCACCCGACAGGCTGCTGTGGCAATGTTTCCCGGTCAAAGGCAATGTCACCGCCATTGATAACGTCTGATCCATGGGTTATGGCTTTAAAATCAAACAATTCAGTGTCACAGAGATGTGAAGGAACCACGTTCTGCATCGCACTGAACATGGTCTCTATACGTCCAGGATAACGTTTATCCCAGTCGCGCAACATATCGGCAATAACCTGACGCTGTAAATTAGGTTGTGAACCGCACAAGTTACACGGAATAATTGGATAATTACGCGCAATGGCAAAGCGTTCAATATCTTTTTCACGGCAATAAGCCAGTGGGCGAATGACAATGTGTTTACCATCATCACTCATTAGTTTTGGTGGCATGCCTTTCATCTTGCCGCCATAGAACATATTTAAAAAGAGTGTCTGGAGGATATCGTCACGGTGGTGTCCAAGGGCGATTTTTGTGGCGCCTAACTCAGTAGCTGTGCGATAGAGAATACCACGACGTAAGCGAGAGCAGAGTGAGCAAGTCGTTTTCCCTTCGGGTATTTTCTCTTTAACAATCCCATAAGTATTCTCGGTCACAATTTTATACTCCACCCCCTCGCTTTCGAGGTAGGCGGGTAGAATATGATCCGGGAAGCCGGGTTGTTTCTGATCGAGGTTAACCGCTATCAGGCTAAAATTAATGGGGGCACTTTTCTGCAAGCTACGCAGAATTTCCAGCATGGTGTAGCTGTCTTTCCCCCCGGACAGGCAGACCATAATACGGTCGCCTTCTTCTATCATATTGAAGTCAGCAATTGCTTCGCCAGCATTACGGCGCAAACGTTTCTGCAACTTATTCAAGTTGTACTGCTGCTTCTTGTTTTCTTGTTGTTTATCAATCATTTAACTGTTACTCAAGTATCAAATGGGGCATAAATGGGACAAAACTCTTTAGAATGCTAGCTTCTCATTCAGCATTTCTACCTGTTCATGATTCATCTCTTCTATCCATGCGGCATAGACTTCATATACCATCTGCGCGTTTTCATGCCCCATCTGATTGGCAATAAAAGACGGGTTAGCGCCTGCGGCTAATAACCAGCATGCGAAAGTGTGTCGTGTATGGTACGGATTGCGGCGACGAATACCAGCACGTTTTACAGCTGAGTTCCAACGGTCACCAATGCTGCTTAAAGAGTAATACGGTTTTTGCTCGCCATTCCTGGCTCTCGGCATAAATACGAAATGGACTCGCTGACGCTCCGTATGGCCGTACTCGCGGTGATGATAAACGATTTCAGTCTTCGGATACTTACCGGTCAGTTCTTGTTGGGCTACAAGGGCATCGATTGCAGGTTGTAATAGTGCGACTGTGCGTATTCCTGCTTCTGTTTTTGGTGGCCCGAACATACCTAGCGTATTGAGGCTTCTTTTTACACTGACAGTTCCAGCCTTGAGATCAATATCTTCCCACGCCAGAGCGGCAAGCTCCCCATGCCTCAGGCCAGAGTAAACCGCGAATTGCCATAGGTTTCTTCGTTGCCCATCATTAGCATCCATTAATTTATCAAATTCAGTACGTGTTAGCGGATCGGGCTTAGTTTTACTTTTCTGTAGCTTTTTTATTCCCTCAAATGCTTTTTCAGATGTGAACCCAGAACGATGAGCGAAACGTAAAAGAGAGCATAGCAATGCTACATAATTATCAACGGTTCGTACGCTCCGCCCAATCTTGTTAGCTCGTGTTTCAAGGGAGTACATCGTCGCTCCCTCCAGCAATTCAGTTCGGTATCGCAGTATATCGTTATGCGTAATTTCTCTTATCAGAGTTTCAGCGCCGACTATCTTTGTTATGGTTTTTAGTTGCGAACCTGTTTTACGATAGGTATTGGCACATAGCTCAATTCTTCTGTTTTCTAACCAAGTTGTAACCAATTCACTAAAAGAAGTGATTTTGTTTGAACCCGTTGTGGATACCTGCTGGATATTGCTGGAATTGTAGTGGTCAAGCAAAACTGGCCACGGCTTTAGAGTTTTTCCAGAACAATCGTTCTGATTCATTCGGCGTCAAGCCACTATTATATTGATGGGGTCTGAGCTGGCTGTAATATCCCATTATGTAATTCGTTATCGCTGTGCTGGCTTCGCTAAAATTAGCGTACCCATTATCCGGCACCCATTCTGTTTTCAAACTTCTAAAAAAACGTTCCATCGGGCTGTTATCCCAGCAATTCCCCCGGCGACTCAGACTTTGCTTTATCTGATATCTCCACAGTAACTGCCTGAAATTCCTGCTGGTATAGTGACTGCCTTGATCCGAGTGATACAGTAAATTAGCCGGTTTTCCCCGTGCTTCCCAGGTCATCGACAGGGCTTTACCTGTCAGTGCTGAATCAGGGAAAAATGACATCGCCCAGCCAACCGGTTTACGGGAAAACAAATCGAGTACTACAGCCAGATAAGCCCAGCGTTTTCCCGTCCAGATATAAGTCACATCACCGCACCAGGCCTGATTAGGCTCGGTAACAGCAAACTGGCGATCCAGATAATTAGGGATCTCAATGTTTTCTTTAGACGCCTTTTTATATCGATGACCTGGCTGCTGACAGCTGATGAGACGAAGCTCTTTCATCAGTTTTGTTGCCCGCCAGCGACTCAGTTTTACACCTTTGTTCGTGACCATCGCGGCAATATTACGAGCACCTGCGGAACCATTACTTTCGCGATAGCTTTCACGCACAAGACTGAGTAATACCACGCGTGTGGCATCAGGTTTCTTTGGCTGCCGCCAGTATTTATAGCTGCTGCGGTGAACCCCAAACACTTTGCACACGACGGCAACGGGAAACCGCGCCCTGAGTTTCTCAACTAATGAGAACTGTTCAGGGAGTCTGACATCAAGAGCGCGGTAGCCTTTTTTAATATATCTCTTTCCATTTCAAAACGTTGAAGTTTTTTCTTTAGCTCGCGTATTTCAATCTGCTCAGGTGTCATGGGTGAAGCAGTGGGTGATTTTCCCGCTCGCTCTTCTTTCAGTTGTCGAACCCATTTGTCCATTGTGGATTTGCCGACGTTCATTGCCGTAGCAGCGGCGGCAACGGTGTAATGCTGATCGAGTACAAGCTGGGCAGCTTCGAGGCGAAACTCGGGGCTAAAATTGCGTCTGTTACGTCCGGTCATAATGTCACCTGTTTTTACTGTGAGGTGATGATATCACCTCTATTCAGGTGGCCAAATTCAGTGTGCCACTACACCCAGCCTATCGGTATGTTCTACGGTGGTACTGTACATGTCATTTATAAAGAAACTATTGATGACCAGTTAAAGCTAGACCAGTTGATTAAACTTGGTGGGTCTGGATATGTAAATACCGTACTAAAGTATGACATATCAGCTCCAACAGATGATGGGTTAAAGGTTGGCAATGCAATTAAAAACCTAACTATTGAGATTTATGACCAATTACGTAAGGATATTCTTGATCGTCAGGATGATATCAAAAAATCTCAGGCTGTTTTGAATGCAGCCCTTGAAAGCCGTAAGCAAAAAGAAACTAAAGTAAAAGAAGCTGAAAATAAATTAAATGAAGAAAAAAAGAAGCCAAGGAAAGGCACGAAAAATTACGGACATGAATACCATCCGGCACCAAAGACCGAAGATATAAAGGGGGTGGGTGAATTAAAAAAAGGGACACCAGGGACCCCATTGCAGGGAGGCGGTGGACTGCGCAAGCGGTGGATTGGCGATAAAGGCCGTAAGGTTTATGAATGGGACTCTAGTCATGGTGAGCTTGAAGGGTATCAAGCGAGTGATGGGAAGCATCTTGGTGCATTTGATTTCAAAACAGGTAAACAGTTGAAACCTGCAGAACCAAAGCGCAATATTAAACGATATCTTTGAGAGGACTATATGGGACTGAAATTTAACTTGACTTGGTTTGACAAAAAAACAAATGAATTTAAAGGTGAGGAGTATTCTAAGGACTTTGGTGATGATGGCTCTGTCATTGAAAGCTTGGGTATTCCCTTAGACGGTAGTATTAACAACGGTGATTTTAAAGTGAGCAAAGAATGGATTCCTTTATTGCAACCTCTCTTTAAAGATGAAATTGATCTGAGTAAGGGGTCATATTATGTAAGCTTTGATTACCGAGATGGAAATTGGTAATGATAATCCATCATGGATGAAATGTAGTGCTAGGTTCCAGTGCTTATGGATGAATGCTGGAACCTTCATTATTGATTTAGCTATCAGCCCACCAGGTGGGCTTTTTGTTGGTTGGAGTTCGGATTTCACTATTTATCCTTACTGTTCAATGCTTCGTAGAAACTGTTGAAAAGGTTTTTTTTAAACCTATCTACCTCACTATTCAATAGTTTCCTTAGATTATCTGCATCTTGAATGTATTCGACCTGCCCATCATTTCTCCCATTTATTATATTAATTTCAGGCAAGTCATTGAAATTATCTGTCGTGCCATCAGCCTCCAAAGCACTCTCAAGAATGTGAATAATCTCTGAATTCATAGAGCGCCGTGTATGGTACGGATTGCGGCGACGAATACCAGCACGTTTTACAGCAGAATTTAAAGAGTCATGGATATGGCCTAAATCAGTACGCAGTTATTTGTTCTGCGTTTCCAGCCCCCACCAGAAGGACGACACTCACTGGGAGGTCTGATGACCACACAGAAGAGCGTTGCGTGCTCAACGCTCTTTTGTGTATTACCATTTTTTGATATTTCTTGTGGCGAAGGCAGCTTTCACCCGTGATAGCAATTCCTTGTGATTAGCATTGTATTGTCATGTGTGGCATGGCAAAGGGTGTGCGGATTAAGGTAAGAAAAAATATATTGGTTTCAATATAGTTAAAGCCCAGGACGAGTCCCGGGCATTTTGAACGATATTGATGGAAAACGATTAGCAGGATTAAAGCTCTACATTTGAAAAATTATGTTTTCCCAGCGGGTCAATAGTATATCCTTTTACATTATTATCGATAACATCATAAATTGTGGAGTGTGCCAGGAACAAATCAGGTGCTTGCTCTCTTATTATATTCAGCGCTTTTTTATAAAGTTCGGATCGTGCAGTCTGATCGGTGATGGCCCTGGCCTGTAAAATTAAGTCATCATAAGGTTGATAACACCAGCGTGAAAAATTATAACTGCCTTTCACTGCCGCACAGGTTAATGAACTAAAGAAATTGTCGGGATCACCAAAATCTGCCGTCCAGCCTATCATGAGTGCGTCATGTTCACCCGCGACCGCTCGTTTTATATATTCGGCCCACTCATATGTGGCGATGTTAACTTTCAGACCTATTTTTTCCCAGTCACTTTGGATCATTTCGGCAATTTGCTTGCCGTTTGGATTATAGGGGCGCTTAACAGGTAATGACCATAGTGTAATTTCAAATCCATTCGGATAACCTGCTTTTTCCAGTAACTCTTTAGCATGCGCAGGAGAATAAGTCACTTCTGGCTGCTCACGGTCATCAGGCCATAATGTCGGCGGTATAAGATTCTTCGCCGCAGTACCTTGTCCCTGATATACCGCGTTAAGAATATCTTTTTGGTTAACGGCTTCGGTCAGCGCTTGTCTGATTAGTTTATTATCAAATGGTTTTTTTCTGTGTTAAATGAGATATAACCAGTATTTAAACCGGGAGATTTCAACAGTTTAACCTGGTGGTTTTTACTGATATTCCCCAGATCAGGGATGTTAGGGTTAGCCATTATTTGGCATTCATTTTTAATGAGTTTTGCATAACGCAAGGATGCATCAGGAGTGATAGAAAAAATCAGCTGATCAATTTTAGGCTTGCCTTTCCAGTAATCATCAAATGCAGTATAAAAAATCCTTGAATCTTTTTCATATCTTTTTAAAGTGAATGGCCCGGTTCCCAGGGGGTATAAATCAATTCGCTCAGGATGCCCCGCGGAAAAAGAGGCCTCTGCATAGTCTGCTGATTGTATTGAAGCAAAATCCATAGCAAGTAGAGATAAAAAGGTTGCGTTTGGTTCTTTTAGCTCAACACTGACCGTATTTTCATCAATTTTATTTATCTTATTGATCAGGCCTTTAATTCCTGAACCCTCGAATAAAGGATACTGCCCCCCGGATAATTTATGGAATTTGTTATTGGGATCACTTTGCCTTTCAAAGGTGAAAATAACATCATCAGCATTAAACTTTCTTGTGGGCGTAAAATATTTATTTGACTGAAAAGAAACATTTTTTCGCAAATGGAATGTGTATGTTTTCCCATCCTCACTGACACTCCATTTTTCTGCCAGTGCGGGTTCTATCTCTGTTGTCCCGGGTTTGAATTCTATCAGCCGATTAAATATCGTCATTGCACCAGCATCCCCAGTCGCGGCAGACAGAGTGGTTTGTGGATTGAATCCATCGGGAGACGACTCTGAGCAATAGACTAAAGCACTGGGTTTTGCCCACGCAGGAATACTTGCCATACTGGCCATTAATAATATTAATATCTTTATTTTACTTTGCATCAAACTGTAGAACCTCTAGTATCTTATTATAATCCCGGCGCCCGCTGTTATATGTACCGGGTGAAAGGAGTCTCGGTGGGTCATTTTTTTATTACGTAGTAGTAACGTATTATTTTTTGTGCTATTTACTATCATCATTTGTATCTTTAATTATATTTAAATCATCTGCGCTAAGTATCTGCCTAATGGTTTGTCTTGCAAATGACTTTTATTGCTATCTTAATCTTACATTTGCATTTATGCCCTGTGTGTGAAAGTGATAACTTCATTACTTTGGTAGTAATGGTTTGGGGTATTAAATGACGAGAATAAATGAGCTATTAAAAAACAATAAGGCAGGAACGTACCAGGGCAGTATCAATGTTGGCAATGATACAGAACTTCCTTTCATTCATATCATCGGTAACAAGCCGGGGCCCAGGCTTTTGATTACGGCAGGCGTTCATGGCTCAGAGTTCTGCTCTATCGAAGCCGCATTGAGATTAAAAAATCTTGATTCAGCCCATCTTTCGGGTTCAGTTTTTGTTTTGCCAATATTAAATGTGAATGGGTTTTATCAGCGCAGTATTTTTGTATTCCCTGAGGATAATAAAAATCTTAACCGTGTTTTTCCTGGTAAGGAACAAGGCAGTAAATCAGAAAGACTGGCATTTTGGTTAACTCAGAATGTTTTCCCATCTTTTGATGCTTATATTGATCTGCATGGGGGGGACTTGGTCGAGTCACTGAGTCCTTTTACTCTATTCCCCCGAAACAATGCTAAAGCACAGGCGCTGGCAAAGACTTTTGGCTTGCCTCATGCCGTATCAACAGACGGGCACGGATATACCCTTGATGCTGCAGAACAGGTCGGGTTACCGGGAATTATTGCTGAAGTTAGCGGTAATGGTTTATGGGCTGAGAATACGGTGGAGCAACTCACTCTTGGAATTTATAGGGTATTAAATTTCTTGAATATTACACAATCCGATGTGCCGGTTCTGGATACCAATAAAATTGCTGTCGTGGATTTATGGATCCCGAAAGCGCCTGCTACTGGATTGTGGTATCCGTTCTTTACGCTGGAAGAAGAAGTCCGGCACGGCGATATACTGGGTGAAATACGGGCAGTTTCAGGCGAAATACTGGAGACCATTACATCCGATTTTGACGGTCGTGTACTTTACTATTTGACCAGTCTTTCGGTGACGGTGGGTGATGCACTGATTGGTATTGCCCATCATTAGAATTCCATTGAAATATAATAATGATACATGTGTCGTCAGTGTGATAACCCGCATTCTATGGGGGCAGGCTCTCACGACACAGAGACAGGCAGGATAACCTTATCATGCGTGGACTCTCCGCTTTCTTTGCCTCAGGACTGTTCTCCTCTGGTTATCATTCAAGGATGACTTTCTGCTGAATTACGCGTGATACCCAAATCTGGTTTTTTGACAGGCCAGATTTCCGCACCATTTTCCACCGGTGGATCACCCATAAAGACCACGTCTGATATTTACTCGCTCCTGACAGATGAAAAGAGAGTGCTTGCGCACACGGAGACCGACAAAATGTTCCCTATATCCTCATCGACAATTGCAATACAATAGGCCAGAATTGCTTATCAAATATTGTGCATTTTTTCTTAGCCGCCGTGGTAGTTCCCGGCCTGGTAAACGCACCAGCTTCACTTTGAATTAAAGTGCCTGAAATGAACGGGTTGTTGGGTTACGGATATTCAAGAATGTATGAATTTAACCTAGTCTTATTGCTGCTGCAGCAGATGTGTGTCTTTTTGGTTATTGCCTGGTTGATGAGCAAAACGCGATTATTTATTCCGTTAGTTCAGGTTACTGTTCGTCTTCCTCATAAGTTACTGTGCTATATAACCTTTTCAATCTTCTGCATTATGGGGACTTACTTTGGTCTGCATATCGATGATTCCATTGCGAATACTCGGGCAATTGGCGCGGTCATGAGTGGCCTGCTTGGTGGCCCGGTAGTCGGGGGGTTAGTCGGGCTGACTGGGGGGCTACATCGTTATTCCATGGGGGGAATGACAGCATTAAGCTGCATGATATCCACTATCGCTGAAGGCCTGCTGGGCGGGCTGGCACACAGTATTCTGGTGAAACAAGGCCGTACTGACAGGCTGTTTAATCCACTGGTCGCTGGTGCGGTTACCTTTGTTGCTGAAATAATACAAATGCTGATTATCATTTTGCTCGCCCGTCCTTTCGACGAGGCGGTGCATTTAGTCAGTAATATTGCGGCCCCCATGATGGTCACCAATACGGTTGGTGCAGCAATGTTTATGCGTATTTTACTCGATAAACGTGCCATGTTTGAAAAATATACTTCAGCGTTTTCTGCCACAGCCTTAAAACTGGCAGCATCCACCGAGGGAATATTGCGTCAGGGATTTAATGAAGAGAACAGCATGCGAGTGGCTCAGGTGCTGCTAAAAGAGCTTGATATTGGCGCCGTCGCGATTACTGATCGGGAAAAACTATTGGCATTCACCGGGATTGGTGACGATCATCATCTGGCGGGGCGGCCTATAAACTCACGTTATACCTGGCGGGCTATTGAGCATAATGAAGTGGTGTATGCTGATGGCAATGAAGTGCCATACCGTTGTTCTATTCATCCTAACTGTAAACTCGGCTCCACGTTGGTTATTCCTCTGCGCGGTGAGAATCAGCAGGTTATTGGCACGATCAAATTGTATGAAGTACGTAACCGTCTGTTCAGTTCTATTAACCGCACGTTGGGTGAGGGGATCGCACAGTTACTGTCAGCGCAGATATTAGCGGGCAATTTTGAGCGACAGAAAGCGTTGCTGGCCCAGTCAGAAATTAAACTATTACATGCCCAGGTTAACCCCCATTTTTTGTTTAATGCTTTGAATACGCTGCTGGCTGTTATCCGTAATGACAGCGAAAAGGCTGGCAAACTGGTGCAGTATCTGTCGACCTTCTTTCGTAAGAATCTCAAGCGTTCCTCTGAGGTCGTGACCCTCGAAGAGGAGCTTGAGCATGTGAATGCCTATCTGCAAATTGAGCTGGCCAGGTTTCCATCCCAGTTGAAAGTAGACTTACAGGTACCGAAAGAGTTTTTCTTCCAGAAACTTCCAGCCTTTACCCTACAGCCCCTGGTGGAAAACGCCATTAAACATGGCACGTCACAGCTACTGAGCAATGGCAATATTGTGATTCGTGCATACCGTAACGATGACGGTGTTATCGTTGAGGTGGAGGATAATGCCGGGCTTTACCAACCCCGCACCACAAAATCCACCGAAGGAGGACTGGGCATGAGTCTGGTGGATAAACGTCTGCGTGCGCGTTTTGGTGACGACTACGGTATCTCTGTCAGTTGTGATCCTGATTATTTTACCCGGGTGACGTTACGTTTACCGAGCGGAGAACAGAAATGTTGAGAGTATTAATAGTTGATGATGAACCGCTGGCTTTGGAGAATCTACGATTACACTTACAAGATGAAGGTGATATTGAGATTGTGGGCGAGTGTACCAATGCAATAGAAGCCATTGGTATGATACATAAAATCCGCCCGGACGTTGTGTTTCTCGATATTCAGATGCCACGTATCAGTGGCCTGGAAATGGTCGGTATGTTGGATCAACAACACCGGCCACATATCATCTTTCTCACTGCTTTTGAGGAGTATGCGCTGCAGGCTTTTGAACAATGTGCTTTCGATTATTTGTTAAAGCCTATTCAGCCCGCGCGGTTGCAGAAAACACTGGAAAGGCTGCGCATGGGGAACCAGGCTCAGAACCTTTCCCAGTTATCCGAGTTCCAGCAACCACTAAAATTCATTCCCTGCATTAGCAGTAACCGTATTTGGCTGTTACAACTGGAAGATGTCGCTTTCGTCAGCAGCAGAATTGGTGGAGTTTATGTTACCCGGCATGATGGTCAGGAAAGTTTTACTGAACTGACACTGCGGACGCTAGAAACGCGAACCCCTTTGTTACGGTGTCACCGTCAGTATTTAGTTAATATGGATTATCTTAAAGAGATCCGCCTGGAGGATAAAAACCAGGCGGAACTGTTGCTGCGTGATGGTCAAATTGTTCCGGTCAGCCGCCGTTACCTGAAAACATTGAAAGAAACCGTCGGGTTATAGTGGGGTATCTGGTTTTAAGCTGGCAAAAGCTGTGCGAATTTCGTCTTCTGGTAGATCCTGGCCAATAAACACCATGGTACTGTGCGGCGTTTCGTCAGCCTGCCATGGACGATCCCAGTCAGCGCTGTACAGTCGCTGAACGCCCTGGAATAACAGACGGCAAGGTTGATCCACTATCCATAGCATTCCTTTATAGCGCATCAGGTTATCGGCAAAACTGATCAGTAGTGTTTCCATGACTTTGGATACGTCACCCAGTACAACTGGGTAGTCAAATTCCACCACAATGGATGTCACGCTGTTTTGCTGTGGGGCGATACGGTGAAACAAGGGCTTCGCGGGAACAATATGCTCTTCCAGCATAAATCCACGGGTATTAAACAACAGTGACGGGTCGATATCCCCTTGCACCATTGGATAAACAGGAGCCCTTGCATTGATACGCTGGAGGCGTTCCATCAATGCGGGAGATTCACCGGCGACATCCGTTTTGGTGAGTAAGATACGGTCAGCATAACCAACTTGTGACTGGGCTAACGGGAATTTGTCTAGCTGGGCCATTGCGTGTACAGCATCAACCAGGGTGATAACCCCGTCTAATAAATAGCGTTCACAGATAACGTCATGGGAAAAAAATGCCTGTAGAATGGGCCCGGGGTCTGCCATCCCCGTACACTCAATCATCAGTCGGTCAAACTGCACTTCGCCTTTATCAAGGCTGTCGAGCAAATCAAGCAATGCGGCTTCCAGCTCACCCGAACGAGTACAACATATACATCCGTTAGTCAGTGTCGTAATACGCGTTGCCCGCTCACCAATCAGCTGGTTATCGATGGGCATTTCCCCAAATTCATTTTCAATAACCGCGATTTTGTACTCTTGCTGAGTATGGAGAATATGGCGTAACAGCGTAGTTTTCCCTGCACCAAGGAAACCTGTTAAAACAGTAACCGCGATCGGTTTCATGATTTTGCTCCTCTTAACAACGCATTCCGTCTTTACTTTCGGCGCCATAGCGGGCGTATCGGTATTCCAGAAAGAATGCTCTGTCAGTCATCAATGGGGTTATGGCGATAATGTCTCTGCACGTGGTAAACGCAGGCACGCGCCCCGGTAAATATACCTGTCGCCTCGTCCTGGCAAGATCTATCGCTGTTGAACCCGCTAGCCAGTGCTCTGCCGTTTTTTGACAAATGGGTAAAGTGTAAAGCTATCCTGAAATAACTCCTCTCGTAAAGAGGGGGGATGCTGATAAAAAATAAATCCCGCCGGAGCGGGATTTATTATTAACGAGATCAGTGACCTGAAGAGATTTTAATCCCTTCTTTCGGGACAGGTACGTAAGGTGTTTCTTTATCGGTAGGTTCTTTGCTATCGCGAGCCTTCAGATAGGTGCGGATACCGTAAAAGATAATGCTGTACACCACGAACAGGAAGAGAATACTCAAGCCTGCATTTGTATAGTTATTGACCACAATATGTTTCATGTTCGCCAACTGTGCAGGTGTGACATCCGCACCCGCTGAGGCAATACGGTCGTTATACTTGCTGGCCATATAGAAGAAGCCTTCCATTTTTTCCTCACTGCTGAACAGTTTCAGAGCCAGGGCCCAAGTGGTACAGACCAGCAGCCAGACAGCAGGAACCAGGGTTACCCAAATATACTGGGCACGCTTCATTTTAACCAGTACGACTGTTGCCAGGATCAAGGCGACGGCTGCCAGCATCTGGTTCGAGATACCGAAGAGTGGCCACAGGCTTTTAACGCCGCCCAGCGGGTCAACCACCCCTTGATACAGCAGATATCCCCATAGGCCAACACAACCAGCAGTACCGACGACCCCGGCAATCCAGGAGTCAGATTTTTTCAGGAATGGGACGAAGTTACCCAATAAGTCTTGCAGCATAAAGCGGCCTGAACGGGTACCGGCATCCAGTGCGGTCAGAATAAATAAGGCTTCAAACAGAATACCGAAGTGGTACCAGAAGCCCATGTCAGCCAGTGGCATGATCTGGTGGAAAACATGCGCAATACCCACAGCAAGCGTTGGGGCACCACCAGCACGGTTCAGCACGGAAGGTTCACCAATGTCTTTCGCCGTTTGCAGTATTTGCTCAGGAGAAATGACGAAGCCCCAGGAACTGACGGTGGCGGCCGCATGCGCCGTCACATCTTTTAACTGGGCGAGAATCATAGGAGCATTTTCGCCACCCAGCTCATGCAGGTTCGGCATAGTAATACCGAGACCCGCTGGCGGGGTATTCATAGCAAAATAGAGGCCGGGTTCAATGATAGACGCAGCCACTAATGCCATCATGGCAACAAACGACTCCATCAGCATGGCGCCATAACCGATGAAGCGTGCATCGGTTTCACAAGCCAGCAGTTTAGGTGTTGTTCCGGACGCAATCAGGGCGTGGAAGCCTGATACCGCACCACAGGCGATGGTAATAAACAGGAACGGGAACAGGGCACCATTCCACAGTGGACCATTACCTCCCACATACTGAGTCAGGGCGGGCATTTTCAGTTCTGGGTTAAGGATAACGATACCGATAGCCAGACCGACAATAACACCGATTTTCAGGAAGGTGGCTAGGTAGTCACGCGGTGCCAGGATTAGCCATACTGGTAGCAGTGCAGAAACAAAAGCATAGCCAATAAGCGCAAAGGTGATAGTTGTATCTTTAAAGGTCAGAGCCGGGCCCCAGTACGGGTCATGTGCAATGACACCACCGAACCAGATAGCTGCCACCAATAGAATGATCCCGATAACCGAGACTTCACCTATTCTGCCAGGCCGCAGGTAGCGCATATAGATCCCCATAAACAGGGCAATAGGCACGGTAGAACAGACAGTAAAGACACCCCATGGACTCTCTGCCAGCGCTTTAACCACGATCAATGCCAGCACGGCGAGAATAATAATCATGATCAGGAAGCAGCCAAAGAGGGCAATGGTACCAGGCACGGTGCCCATCTCTTCTTTAATGATTTCCCCAAGAGAAGCACCATTACGACGAGAAGAGATAAACAGCACCATAAAGTCCTGGACGGCACCTGCCAGTACCACACCAGCAAGCAGCCAGAGAACCCCCGGCAGATAACCCATTTGCGCGGCAAGAACAGGCCCAACTAACGGCCCCGCACCCGCAATCGCGGCAAAGTGGTGGCCGAAGAGTACTTTACTGTTGGTAGGAACATAGTTTAAGCCATCGTTATTGATGACGGCGGGTGTTGCGCGTGTTGGGTCAAGTTTCATGACTTTTTGCGCAATATAGAGACTGTAGTAGCGGTAAGCAACAATATATACAGAGACAGATGCCACGATAATCCACAGAGCACTGATGTGCTCGCCACGTCTCAGGGCTACAACGCCTAAACAGCAAGCCCCCAGAATGGCGATGATTATCCATGGTATATGTTTGAACAATGAATTTTTATTCATAATCGACCTGGTTATTTTAATGTCTGATAAACCTCTCTGCTCTGATTTGCTGTATCAGTATTCCGCCAGAGAGGGCACCTATTTTCCCAGGCAACAGGGTGACAAAATTACACCTTAAGAAGGGGGAAAACTGATAAGCGGTCACAGGGGAGAATAAGCGGTTATTTGAGGGGATGAGCGGTCAGTATCAGGAACGACGGCAACGAAATTTGTGATTGATATCACGCCTGTGGGCAGCGATAAGCTTTGAATAGAAACAAATATTCAGAAAAAAATGGAAGAATTAGCGGTTTTATTGATCTGACATCGCTTTTGCATATCGACCAGAAACAATTTAAGTACCGAGAATGGCATGGCGTGCGAGGGGGAAAACAGAGAGTCGGCCAGAGACCGGGCACCTATTCTGGGCCCGGGCGGGCGTTACTGACTTAATGCGGCTAATTTGTCCCGAAATCCGGTGACAGAGATAGCACGATTGTCTGCACGATAACGATCTTTAGCCGCAGGGGCGGAGCTTTGCACCGCAATAATTCGCCAGCCTTCCGGGGTTTTTAACATGAGCGGTGACCCGCTGTCGCCGGGTAATGTATGGCACTGGTGCGAAAGAACTGATGTTTGCGCCCAGCCGGTAATCAGGCAGCGGTTATGGGCATAGAGGTCATCCAAATGATCCTCTGGATAGCCAGCTTGTGTGACTCTTCGCTCTTCCGCTTTCAACGCATCATTGAGTGCCTGTTTATTTCCCTCAAAGAGTGGCAGCGGAGTAATCCCCTGAGGGGCATTGCGCAGGATAATCAAGCCGAAGTCATAGGGTGCGGCATGGGAAGGAACTATCCAGCCATCGCCATTGGGTTTTAGCCGTTGCGAAAGGCTTTTTTCCACACGCCCTTCAATACGGCGAATTTCATAACGCCATTGGCCGTGATTAGTGATAAATCGCAGTGCGACAGGGGGGTCAAATTTACCGTCGGGTGCCTGAAGTAAGCAATGCCCGGCAGTCAGGGCAAGCTGGGGCGCGATAAGGGTAGCGGTGCATAAGTTACCACTGGCAGTTTCCAGTTGTCCAATGGCATCCCAGGGAGCCTCAGCTGTCTGGGTAATATGAGTACGATTATCTTCGCCGAAGAACAGTGTTTTCTTATCTTCAGTGCTGTTTGCCGCATAGGCCAGACTGAGGTGAGGTAACAGGCAGAGGGTGCTCCAAAAATAGACAATACTATTGCGCATAACATCTCTAAAGGACAACGGTTTTTAACTAGTCTAGCGGTTAAATTGAAAGCCACCAAAAACTAAACCTGACAACAGGCCAGACTAATGTAGCCAGAAACTAAACGTAATCAGACCACACACAATGACCAGGGCCAAAATAAATTCGAAACGATAACGTCGAAACATGAATTGGCCTCCAAAGGAGTATCCCACACGACGGGGCATGATAACCTGAACTCGCCCTGGACGATATAGATGTCGCCCAATATAAAAGCAGACAAATCAATTTATTGATCGTCCGTGAGTTAGCAAGAAAAGAGGCAACACGCAGTGTGTTTCTCTTTTTTCAGTAACTAACACCCGACAGAGCCGGGTGCTTTTATATTCATTCAGTATGCCCGTTATCAGGCAATGGTCTTATGCAGCAGGTTGTGCTGATGCTTTAGCTGGGGCTTTTTTATGGTGTTTTTTAGCGGCCTGTGCTTTCTGAGCAGCGGCTGGTTTAGCATGTTTTTTAGCTGCCTGAGCTTTTTGAGCGGCTTCTGGTTTAGCGTCTTTTTTGTGTTTTTTAGCAGCCTGTGCTTTCTGTGCTACTTCTGGTTTAGCTTCTTTTTTATGTTTTTTAGCGGCTTGAGCTTTCTGCTCCGCAGCAGGTTTGGCTTCTTTCTTGTGCTTGGCTGCCTGGGCTTTTTGTGCAGCGTGTGCATGATGATGTTTTACATGATGAGCGGTTGTGGTGGTGCTGGTTGCGCCAGTCGTTGCTGTAGTATCAGCAGCAAAAGCAGCAGAAGACAGACCCATAGCAGCGGCAACAACCAGAGCTAATACTTTTTTCATCTCGATACCCTCGATATTTGTTTGTGTGTCAACCCCACTGCGGGGCCGTTGAATGGAACTATAGGCTTGTGGGATAGAAGCGTCAGTGAGTGATTGGTATCGGTATGTAACGGAATGTACAGTGTCGGGTAAACGTCCCGACACTGGTTATATCAGAGATAGCGTGATTCTAAATGTTTTCGGAAATACAGTGGGTTAAGGTCTTCCCCGGTGGCATTGGATATCAGCTGGGAGGTGCTGAAACGGCTGCCATGCTGCCAGATATTTTGCTTAAGCCAGGTAAATAACGGTTCTAAATCCCCTTCGGCAATTTGAGTGTCAAGTTCTGGTAAAGCGCGACGGGCTGCCGCAAAGAGTTGTGCTGCATACATGGCGCCCAGGGTATAGGATGGAAAGTATCCAAATGAGCCATCAGTCCAGTGAATGTCCTGCATGCAACCGTTACGGTAATCACCCGCCGTGGACAGTCCAAGCCATTCTTGCATTTTTTCGTCCCACAGGGCTGGAATATCGTCGACGTCAATATCACCAGATATCAGTGCTCGTTCAATTTCATAACGTAGTACCACGTGGGCGGGATAGCTGATTTCATCAGCATCAACACGAATGAGTCCCCGTTCAACCCGCTGACTGAGCTTAACCAGGTTGCTTAACTCAAAGGCAGGCTGCTGGCCAAAGTGGCTGATAATTTTTGGTAATAGCAACTGCTGAAAAGCGGCGCTCCGGCCTAATTGCATTTCAAAAAACAGGCTCTGGGATTCATGAATGGCCATCGAGCGTGCCAGGGCAACAGGCTGACCCAGCCAGGGCCGAGGCAAGTTTTGTTCATAACGGGCATGCCCGGTCTCATGAATAACCCCGAACAGGGCGGTAAAAAGTTCGTCTTGATTATAACGAGTGGTAATACGAACATCTTCTGGAACCCCGCCACAGAATGGATGAGCACTGACATCCAGGCGTCCACCAGCAAAATCAAAACCCAGGACACCCATCACATCGAGGCCTAACTGCCGTTGTTTTTCTGTCGCGAAGGGGCCTTCTGGAATGATAACCGTCTCTGCTGCTTGTTTATCGATAACCCTTTGCAGTAAGCCTGGCAACCAGTCGCGGAGTGAGCCAAACAACCCGTCCAGCTTGTTACTGGTGATACCAGGTTCATATTTGTCGAGCAGGGCATCATAAGGAGAAAGGCCCTGGGCTTGGGATCTGAATTGAGCCTCTTCGCGGCTGACACGAACCACCTCTTTGAGATTAGTGGAAAAACCCTGCCAGTCATTAGCGGGACGCTGGGTCCGCCAGCCATGTTCACAACGTGATCCCACCAGGGACTGTTCTTCTACCAGGCTGTCGGGTAACAATATGGCGTTTTGATACTGGCGGTTGATCTCTTCGAGATTAGCACGCTCAACATCATCGAGGTTTTCCTGTGCAGCGGCATCAATCAGACGGGCCATTTTTTTGTCACTAAGAATCTGGTGCCGCAAGACGCTCAGTTCAGCCAGCGCCTCCCCTCTGGCCTGACTGCCGTTAGCCGGCATCATGGTGGACATGTCCCAGCTGGCTATGGCATTGAGGTGATCAAAACGCGACAGGCGTAAAAAGATACGGCTTAATTCGTTGTAATGTTGCTTTTGCATATAGCCTCGTAGACAGATGTTTATTCGCACGAAAATAACATTAAGTCGCCCTGAAAACGAGGCTCCGCACCATTAATGTGTCCGTTGATGCAGGCGGATACCAATACCGACAGCGGCACACAATAACAGGCCAATAAAGCCAGCAACGCCTGCCCATCCGTATTTATGCCAGAAAACGCCCCCTAAAGTACCAGCGACACTGGAACCTAAATAATAACAGAACAAATAGAGTGAAGAGGCCTGGCCTTTGGCTCGTCTGGCCCGGGTGCCAATCCAGCTACTGGCGACGGAGTGCGCAGCAAAGAATCCCCCGGCAAACAGGAGCATACCGATAAATATCAGCACCAGTGTGGAAAACACGGTGAGTGCAAGGCCTAAGCCCATAATGCATATTGAGGAGATAAGAACCGGGCCGCGCCCAAACTTTTCGGTCATGGTTCCGGCTTTCGGGGAGCTCCATACTCCGGTCAAGTAGACCAGCGATAACAAACCGACAACGGCCTGGCTTAACATCCATGGCCCAGCCATCAGGCGATAACCAATATAGTTAAACAGCGTCACAAAGGCTCCCATCAGTAAGAAACCTTCAATAAACAGCAAAGGCAAACCGCTATCCCGCAGGTGAAGATGAATATTGATCAGCAATGATTTAGGACGTAAACGCAGCGGGCGGAAATGACGTGACTCAGGAAGTATCCGCCAGAACATTAACGCTGATGCCAGGGCAAAACAACCAATCACTGCGACAGCGATACGCCAGTTAAAAAAGTCACTAAAGATCCCGCTTAATAACCGGCCGCTCATTCCCCCAATCGAGTTACCACTGATATATAACCCCATAGAGAACGCAAGCACACTGGGGTGCATCTCCTCACTGAGATAGGTCATCCCCACGGCGGCAACACCGCTGAGGGACAACCCTGTCAGGGCTCGCATCACCAGAATACCGTGCCAGCTCGTCATCAGTGTTGATAACAGCGTACAGCAGGAAGCTAACAACAGTGCGGTAACCATCACTTTTTTACGGCCGATAGAGTCCGATAGTGGGCCGGTAAAGAGTAAACCTAATGCCAGCATCCCGGTTGCTATCGAGAGTGACAGGCTACTACCCGCCGGGCTGATATGAAACTCATCAGACAATAACGGCAAAATAGGCTGGATACAGTAAAGTAGGGCGAACGTCGCCAGACCCGCAGAAAACAAGGCGAGAGTGACGCGCATAAATGAAGGTGTACCACGTTTAATGAAATTGGAGGTTAGGGGGGAGTTATCAACATCAATCTTCTCTCCAGCCACGAGATTGACGTCAGAAGTCGCGCTCACAATAGATCCTTAGAACAATATAGCTATCAATGATCTAAGGGTAGAAAATCGTAAATGTTCTGTCTAATATATTAATAATCTTAAATGATACTTTAAAAATATGAATATAGAGTTACGCCACCTGAGATACTTCGTTGCCGTTGCAGAAGAGCTGCATTTTGGCCATGCCGCAGAACGTTTGCGTATTTCTCAACCACCGTTGAGCCACCAGATTCAAATGCTGGAGACGCAAATTGGTGCTCGCTTGCTGGCAAGGACTAACCGCAGTGTGGCGTTGACTCCCGCCGGGCAACAGTTTCTTGTGGATGCCAGACAGATCTTAAGTCTTGTGGATGATGCGGCATCCCGTGCGGCCCGGCTACATCAAGGGCGAAGTGGTGAGCTCAAAATTGGTTTCACCTCTTCGGCTCCTTTTATCAAGACGGTTTCTGAAAGCTTATCCACCTTTCGTCGTCTCTACCCTGATGTGAAAATTCTCATGCGGGAAATGAACACCCGGGAGCAGATAACTCCCTTGAGTGAGGGAGAACTGGAGCTGGGCTTAATGCGCAATACTAAATTGCCTGACAACCTGGAATGGCGACAAATTCTACGTGAGCCTCTGCGTGCCCTGGTACATCGCCTGCATCCACTGGCGGGATGCACATCAATCTCCCTGACTCAGTTGTCCCGGGAACCGTTTGTTTTTTTTGATTCACGCGTTGGCACCGGGCTGTATGAGGATATCCTTGGATTATTACAGCGCCATAATATTAGTCCTTACATTACACAAGAGGTGGGAGAAGCGATGACGATCATCAGCCTGGTCTCTGCCGGGCTCGGTGTTTCTATTCTGCCAGCCTCTTTTCAACGTGTACGCTTAAGTGATGTGGTCTGGTTACCCATTGAAGAGCCTGATGCGCGTTCGGAATTATGGTTAGTGTGGGCCAGGCATCGAGAGCTGTCACAGCAGGCAATAAAAATAATTGACTTGTTAAGCGAATCATCAGTTTGCTTGCAAAGTACTGATTAAACGCAGACTATGTGCAACACGTCACAATGTGGTGTAAATATTTGGCGATATGCGATGACAAGTGTTTCACCATAGTTAGAATTTATTTTACTGGGTGAAAATAAAGGGAGTATTACGTGGTTTTTGCTAGTCAGCCGGCCCATATCGATCAGATTAAACAGATGAATGCGGGTGCCGTTTATCGCCTGATAGACACACATGGTCCGGTATCGCGTATTGACCTCTCACGCCTGGCACAGCTGGCTCCCGCCAGTATCACTAAAATTGTTCGCGAAATGGTCGAAGCCCATTTAGTTCTGGAAACTGAAATACAAGATCCCGGGGGGCGAGGGCGGCCCGCGGTGGGGTTAATACTTGAGACAGATGCCTGGCACTTCCTCTCTCTACGTATTACCCGGGGAGAACTGTGGCTGGCATTGCGCGATTTAAATGGTTGTGAAGTCGTTGAAGAGTGTGTTGAGCTGGAATTAGTCAGTGTTCAGCCATTACTCACACGCATTGTGGAGCATGTTGATCAGTTCTTTATGCGCCATCAGCAGAAACTTGAACGTCTGACGTCCATCGCTATCACCTTACCGGGGATCATCGACACGGTGCGTGGGGTCGTCCATCGGATGCCGTTTTATGATGTGACCGATATGCCGTTGGGTGAGGAACTCTCGACACGTATTGGTGTGCCTGTCTTTATTCAGCATGACATCAGTGCCTGGACAATGGCTGAAAGCCTGTTTGGTGCTTCCCGGGGGATCAGTGACGTCATTCAGGTTGTTATCGATCAGCATGTTGGTGCGGGCGTGATCACCGGCGGGCGTTTACTCCATGCGGGAAGCAGTACTCTGGTGGAGATTGGGCATATCCAGGTGGATCCCTATGGCAAGATATGTTATTGCGGCAACCATGGCTGTCTGGAAACAATAGCGAGCATGGAAAGCGTGCTGGACCTGGCTCACCAGCGTATGAAGCAGTCCATGGGATCGTTGCTTCACAGCAGGCCATTAACCATAGAATCGTTATGTGATGCCGCCTTACGGGGGGATCTACTGGCAAAAGATCTCATTGTTGGGGTTGGAAAAAATGTTGGCCGTATTCTGGCTATTATGGTTAACCTGTTTAACCCACAAAAAATCCTGATTGGTTCACCACTGAATCGGGCTTCTGCCATTTTGCATGCCACCATCCGTGATTGTTTGCACCAGCAGTCACTACCAATTTATAGCAACCATATCTCAGTAGACAGCACCCAGCTTAGTCATCAAGGCACCGGTGTCGGAACCGCGCTAATCAAGGATGCGATGTATGATGGTTCACTACTGGTGCGCCTGTTACAGGGATAATTCATATCTTGAACTAAAATATTGCGTTATCTCAAACCAGCCTGGTGACCTTTCTTTTAGACTTCCCGAGTCAACCTATTTTTTCATAGTCGCTTACGCCATTAGCGTCGGGAGCAACACCATGCTTAAACGTTTCTTTATAACGGGCACGAATGCCCGGGTCGGGAAAACCGTTGTTGCTCGGGCTTTTTTACAAGCTCTTGTCAAAAATGGTCGCAGTGCAGTAGGTTATAAGCCTGTGGCCCGAACAAATTCTGCAAAACAGTCAGGCGGTTACCAAAAAGAGATAGACTTGCTGCAAAGCACATCCAGTGTCACTCTGCCAGCCGACATCATCAACCCCCTGGTATTATGTGAAGGAGGGAGTTCAGAAGATGATACCCGGATGGATTATCACCTGCTTTCTGACAGGTTAGCTCAACTGGGTTGTCAACATGACAGTGTGGCCATTGAAGGATGTTCGGGCTGGCGAAGTTTGATGAATGATCGACGACCGCTGTCTGACTGGGTTATCAAAGAGCAGCTGCCTGTATTGATTGTTGTTGGTATTCAGGATGGTTGCATCAATCATGCCCAGTTGACCGCACAGGCTATCATGCATGATGGTTTACCGCTTATTGGTTGGGTCGCCAATCGGATCAATCCCTGCATGGCTAACTATGCCAGGATCATCGATGCCCTCAGCCAGGTATTACCCTGCCCATTACTTGGTGAAATACCTTATCTTTCTCGCCCTGAAGAACGAGATCTCAGCCAGTATATTGATTTAGCCACCAACACATTGCTCCCGGCTTATACGTAGTCTGATATTTTCAAAAAAAGAGCAGGGTGGCAGGCAAAGGGGGAATGACTTGGGGGCCTGAATGACTAAGCCCCCGGAACATATAGCAAACTAGCCGTTATCACGAAAACGGGTATAGACAATTTTATAGGTGTCATTTGCACAATGGCCAACAACACTATTAGCACCCGTCTGATCGACTTCGTCGTTGGGTACAATCGTCAAAGAGAAACCTGACTCTGGCACGCCATTAGCGATGATTTTTTGCTGGATACTGGCTTTAACACTCTCACAAGAGCCTGGCGCTGCCAGCACGGGTGCCGTTATAGTACAGAGTAACATACCTAACCAAATGGAACGTTTCATCATATTTTCCTTAAAGTGAATTGAATGATAAGGATGGTACTGCTTACGTGAAGCATCATGCTTGTTGTTCTCTATTATGACGCATCCAGAGAAAAATGCTGCATGGACGGGAATAAATTTCCGCTGACAACAAGGATAGCAATGCTTTTTCCCACGTTTACCGATAAAGGATAATTAAATTATATTGTTATTAATAAATATCGCCAACATGTTTTTAATTAAAAAACAAATACTCAAATGTTTGCTAATATATAGTGAAATACTATATGTATAGCATCATAATAAATCCTGTTTTATAGGTTTATAATATAGAAAATATTGCTTTCATCTTTTTCTGGATTCTGTGATTATATTAGTGATGATGTCGTTGAATTAAAGGATGATAGCCATGCCAGTAACGCCAGATTATGAAAATAATTTGATCAGTAGTCATATTTCTCCACCCGAAAATAGTGAGCGTTCAGATAATGAAGCGAACAGTTCTGATTTATCCATAACGAGAAACATTGAATCAATTAATAATAACCCTGAATATTTATATTACAATAATAATGACAGTCACCTGGAAGAAAAGGGTGAGAATTTTTGGAGTTTTATGGCAAATTTTTTTTCTGCACCAGGAGGAGGGAAGCGCCTGATGTAAATACCTCAGATACCGTGATTAGCCTTGATACTGTGCTTGCTGAAGGTGATAGTTTATATCAGGAAGCCAATGATCTAACCCAATGCTTAAGGCAGCGGGATGATTTCCGACAACCAGCATTGTCCATAAAAACTAAAACTGGGCTGTTAATGGGAATTGCATTATTGTTGACGGGCGGGGGGTATGGTTTATATTTCAAGCGAGCATCAAAGACGGGTGAATATAGCAATCAACATAATCATAAAAACAGTGCAACAGAGCCTGGTTTTCGCTCGTTATTACAAGATGTCGCTCACGCTGGTCTGGGCGAGGGGATTCACAGCGCGAGTTTAAAAACAGCCGTGAAAAAAGAACAGAGGCCTGTTATTTCATCTGAGACCAGCGATATATCGGAGGGGTATAATTCACTTCATAAACGTGAATCTACACCATTAAATGTACCGATACCCGTCGGAAGAAATAATTTGTATCCAGAGTGTGACGCTGAAGTAATCTCCGAACGTTGCCAACGAATACGGTTAAAAAGACCGCGTGATAACAATGCGGATGATCAGCAAGATATTATTATCAAAAAAAATAATAGATTCTGCTATTGCCCTTTACCAGAGCATAGTCAGGATGAGGCGACAACCTTAATATCATCCCAGGCCTCGACTGTCGAACCAGGAAAAACAATACTGACAGCTGCTTCTCCAATGATTGATGGCATTACAGAACAAGATGGCCTGATGATTCAGCGGTGCCGTAATCGACTTATAGGATATATTAATTCGCATGTAAATGTCCCATTTAATGTTGATAACAAGCAGCTTGGTAAGCTAGCACTGGGGTTGATTTCTGAAAAATCTTTCCATGAAGCTCAGATAGCAAGGATTTACCTGTATGGAACCGGGTTATTCGGGGAAAGGGACTATGAAATAATGAGCGCTGATGTCCAGCATCAGTTAACATCCGATTTACTGGCAAAGCTGATCTATGGTGAGTCTTTAGATGATTATTTACTTTATAAGTTTTCAGTCAACAGATATATCTCAATTGAGCGTTACAAGACAGAGGTAGTTAACGACAGGCGGTTTTTTTTACATGATGAAGCCTCCAGTGAACTTTCTGATTTCTATAATAAATATCTCAACCCCGACATGTCATTTTTAAACTCGTCATTAAATCGTTACTCAGATGTGCTTGTTGGCAGTATTACCTGGTTTATGATTTACTTATCTTCGGAGTTTACTGGTTTTGATGACATTAAAAATAAGGAAGGTCTTGCTATAGAAAATGGAATAAAATTATTAAGCTATTTTGTAAAGGGTGAGCTTTATCAGGGGAGTGAGTACAAGATTTCTTTGGGGCTAAAGTTTATCGCACTATATTTAGATTCCTCATTGACACCAGACAGGCTCCCTGATTTCAATGGCTTATGGAATATATTTATAACAGCACTGACCAAACGTGTGGAATTATCTAATCATATATTTACGCAAATAAAAGAAATCGTTACTTGCGCAGATGATGTCAATGATAAACCCTGGTTTTCAGAAAATGAATTTGCTAACGATATATTAAGACGATTTTGTAGAACGGATAATCCAAAGTTATATTTCATTCGGCCAGCGCACTATGAGTCTATAACAAAAGAGACGTTTATTGAATCTACTCAAGAGCAAGCGTGGTGTGACATAAAGGGCCCTCGTGGACAGCTGCTCAGGATAAAAATACCGACGATAAAATACAAGTTCAGAAGGCTTCGGCGTGATTATTTTAATATGGTGACAAAAAACATTCAGTTATTTATAGAGAATGCTTTAACCAAAAATGACTTTTTTAATCCAAAGCTGGACGGTGATGATTTTGATTTTATAGATAAATCCGCATTGGAAATGGTTAAGATACAGTTAAATGAACATCGTTTTCCTCAAGAGCTACGGATAGGCCCACCTTTAAAGAAATTTGTTGTAAAAGATAATTATTTGTTTTTCAGAGCCAGTTTTCATGGCGAAAAAAGACTTTATGCGCTGGACTGTACGCATAAAGAACTATTGCAGAAAATAGATATAAATAATGAGAACATTCTGCAGAAAATAGGGGTCTTTTTTAAAGACTGGTCCTTTTATCCTTCTTCACTATTGAATTTGTCTGTGTCGGTTGATCGTGAGTCTAATATTACAGTTTCAGAAAAAGAACCAACTCAAGTTTTCATTAATAAGATTCTGGAACAAAAAAACAAAGAGATCGATCTTTTCATTAAAAAAATCAATAAGGAACTCTCATCTTTAGATGTGGACATCTATGAAGTGGCAAAAGAACTATTCATTCCCTTTTACTCCTGCGCTAAGTCTCTCCAGGGCGATGATGCAACAGATGCTTTTGTCAGCTGTTTAATGGATGGTATTTTTTTAATTTTGCCCATGGGGTCAAAAGCCGTAAAAACGACACAAAGAGTCAGTGAGCGATTTATAGATTTATCTTTTATGGTTAAGAAAAATAAAGTTTTTGTAAAGGATGGAAAAATACTATGGAAGAAAATCGGGAGTGATCTTTATATCTATAATACCATTCTCAACGAACACAGTATGTTAAAGTCTTCGATGGTCGATCTCTTTATTAGTAGCCTTGATCCGGGTTTTGGATTGCTAAAAGAACTCAAAAATATTATCGGTGCCGCCGCATTAGCCATTATAAAAGGTAGTGCAATTAATGCTTCTTTATTTTCCGTTAAGAATGCCAGTAAATTAATAGCAATTGGTTTCCGAACCAAATCTATTGGTGACTCTGCAAAAAAAATATTTATGAAGGTATCCAGACCATCTGGTCGGCTAGGCACACGTCATCTCCCTGAATCTCAAAACACTACCGATTATTCTGCAGTATACGGACAGGTCCATCAGTTAGGAGAGTATTACCTTTACCATAAAAATAGTGATGATGTGGATATGATTTTGGGCATCACTGATGAAGTCACCGATAACGAAGATACTGTCTATGTCGTACTGGATGGTGATGAATTAAATGGTGTCATTTTTAGATGCATTTGCAGGGACAGTTCAAAAAACACATGTGATATTATTCATTGGTCACCTTATGAAATGTTTGCTGAGAGGACACTTTCAGCCAATAATAAAAGCATGCAGCACACATCTGAAGCTGTGTTTAAACCCAGTAAAGAAGAACAATTCAGTCATCTCATATATTATCCCGGGTATCAGTGCATGCTCTCTGGTGATGGCATGCTGGCCAGCAAAATGTTGACCATAATTAAAATTAGCAATGTTCATTATCTTTATTTTCCAGAGGAGAAGCAGTTACGATTGTTATATGATGGGGATTTGGTTGAGGTAAAGTCAGTTATGTCTGACAGTCCTGCGTTCAATATTAAAAAAGACAGTCAGGGGAGGATGGTTATAACACCTGAAACGCCTTCGGTTAATGCATATAAATCAGTTTTTAATAGTGCCTACTCATATTACGGGCATTTCCCTGTCAATAGTAATGGAACAGAGTATTATGCTCAAAGCTTACATTACTTGTCTGACAGACTGTTTTTGAATGTTCATGGGAGATATTTTGAACTGGGCGTCACAGCCATCAGGAATCAATTTGTTATCAGTGTCCACAACGGTTTTCTTCCCTCGTTTATTGTTTCCCTTGACTCCTTACTGAATAAATTCTCTGTGGCAAAACCATTTCTTAAAAAAGATTCCCCCCATATTGGCATGGCCCTGGAAAGGGTATTAACAGATACCTGCAATGATGAAATAAAACAGTTTCCTACACTGTTAGTTAATGGTGCTATATCTTCAAGGTTTAATGTAAAGTTAAGAGCCAAAAACTCTTATTATTCACTGGGAAATCCTGTCAATCAGTTATATCCATTGCGTTGCGACAGTGATTCTGAGCTTAAAATATACTGGTTGCAGTATGATTTGTTCACTGAAAGTTTTGAGTTTATATCCATATCAAAATCATCCGTACCACCTAAAAATTCTGTCAGGCTGCACTATGATGAATTAATTGAACACTTCTTCTCGGTGGAAAGATTCCCGAACATGATAGATATTATTAATATCAGCAACCATAAACATAATAATAAGCTAGTTATGCGGCTATTACAGGCCGCCTTTCTTAAACGTCTCAATCACATTGACCGGCAGGAAACATTACAACTACCACTGGTGCAAGTTTTTTCATGGCAATTACATAAAGACACGCGAAGCTTTCAGAAAAAATACCCCGCAGCGGCATTGTGGATGACATGGCAGCGTCAGTTACAGCCATTACTCAGGCATAAAAGTTTACCCTATCTGCCACTGATAAGAAAAGTGAGGTTACAAAATGATAAATACCAGCCTTATATTAATGGTTTTTTAATCGTGGGGCACCACACAACACATGAAGCTGTCTGGGTGCATTATAACGAGGAAGAGGAGCCATTGATCCTTCAGGCGGCGGAAAAAAATCTTAATGGAACACCGCCTATTAATGAAAACATAGATATATATTGGTTGCCAAAAGCCAGACACAGCACCCCTATAACCGTCACACAGTTCATGTATGAAAAAGACATGTATCCCAGAGTGATTCATGATAAAAAACTTGCTTGTATTTATATTACTAACTCTTATTTTGGTGATGCTTATCCTTACCGTTACTCAGCAGATTTTGACGTAGAACATATCGTCATCAGTCCAAAAACTAAATGGATGGCTATTATAGATAGTAAAAAAAACTTACTGCTGTATGATCTTGTTAATAAAGACGCCGTCGATAAAAGAACGTTAAATAAAAACATTATTATCCATGCTAAGTTATTATCAAAATTTGAACGTGCTGTGGGTGATGATTATTCTTTGTGTATCATTGATGATGATGGAATATTTTACTACGTCAGAAGCGGGCTTTGGGTAGAAAATTATGGTAGCACTGTATTATGGAGTCCGCCACTGAATTATAACCCCTCATTTGTCAGTCAGGATCAACGTTTTTTAGGTTATAAACATATTGATACTAATAATATTATTATTTATGACAGAAAAAGAAAATTAATGAGGGCATTCTATCAACCATTCTCTGTCTACCATAAGAAAAATATCATCTCGGTGGCTTTTTCAGCATTAAATGCGGTGGCTGTTTTGGCTTTTGATGACGGCTATATTTACTTATATGATCTTGTTCAGGATATAAAAGGAGAAATCCTTGATCCAATAGCTTATATAAAATTAAATGATAATGTTGAGGGCAAGCCATTTAATAATATTGTAATGCGTTTTGATGATGTGTTTGAAACGCTGACTGTTATTCACGCTGAACAACTGTTAAATCCTGATGGTACCGCGAGTGAAGTGGTGTATACGCGTAGCAGTTATAGCTTCACCTCGATGGAATGAAAAATTTTGAGTAACGGATAACTGTACGGGAATATATTGCTATCCGTTTACTCAGGTTATCTGGTTGCAAAAAGTCATCACTCATTTTTTGTCGGCTGTTCCCCGCATACTAACGTTGTTTTAAAAATTGATGCTGAAAAAGGCACATACGAATAGTTGTGCGATACTGACCGTTACTGAAAAATTCATCTATCAATTCGCCTTCGACGATAAAACCTAATTTCTTATAGATATGAATCGCTTTCTCATTTTCTTTATCGACGATAAGATATAACTTGTACAAATTAAGAACACTGAAGCCATAATCCATTGCCAGCCGGGCGGCCCGGGAAGCCAGCCCACGGCCCTGGTAATCCGGAGAGATAATTATTTGGAATTCAGCCCGGCGGTGAATATGGTTGATTTCAACCAGTTCAACCAGACCGGCTTTATCACCATTACACTCAATCACAAAGCGTCGCTCACTTTGATCATGAATATGTTTGTCGTAGAGATCTGACAACTCAACAAAAGCTTCGTAGGGTTCTTCAAACCAGTAGCGCATCACGCTGGCATTATTATCCAGCTGATGGACAAAACGGAGATCTTCACGCTCAAGTGGACGAAGTTTGATAGCTAAATCGCTGCTCATGATGGACTCTGAAGATAGATAAGCTCCTGACGACCAGGAGCATAACGATGAAAGAGATTAAGGGGTCGCGGTGCGGCCATTACGGCGATCGAGACAACGTTGTGTATTGGGTTCCCAGTAAACATTCACGTCAACACTCTCCAGACATTTGTCGCGCAAGTCTAAAGCAGCGTTATCCTTATCGAAATCTTTCTCAACCCGTTTATTGACTTTAGTGCGCAGTGAACGAGTGTCATTCCACTGTTCTTTTTCCATACTGGCATGTTGCTTGCTCTGAGCACTGTCACCCGATTCAATAATCAGTTTGCTGGTTTCAGCATGGGCAAAATGAGTGAGTGAGAAAGCACTTAATACCAGAGCGAGGCTGACTGTTGTTAAAGGTTTGAGAAGGCTTGTCTTCATAACCGTTTCCTTTTAAGGTGTTGCACTTCTTTGCAGTATACCATTGCTGAATGTCAGCGCCTATCTTGCCGGCATCCAGCACTTATAATCCGATTATTCTGACACTATGATTAAAACAACGTTGCTTTTTTTTATCACGGCACTGGCAGAAATTATTGGCTGCTTTTTACCATGGCTGTGGCTAAAGCGTGCTGGATCGCCATGGCTATTAGTTCCGGCGGCGCTCTCTTTGACCATTTTTGTCTGGTTACTGACTCTGCATCCCGCTGCCAGCGGACGTGTCTATGCGGCTTACGGTGGCGTCTATGTGATAACGGCGTTGCTGTGGTTACGATTTGTTGATGGGGTTAAACTCAGCGTTTATGACTGGAGTGGGGCGATTATTGCGGGCTGTGGAATGCTCATTATTGTTGCTGGTTGGGGAAAAGCCTGACACACCAGGCGGGTATGTGATAACGGGAAGCAAAAGTGATGCAGTGCTGGAATGACTTCTGCTTCCTGTACGTGGTGTTATTAATTAACTCTGACGATTGACACTCAGGCCTGCAAAACTTTGGCTGACAGGCATCATCTCCAGGGTATTTATATTGACGTGTTTTGGTAAGTTAGCCACCCACCATACGGCTTCAGTCACATCTTCCGGTGTTAAGGCGTTGGTATTCTCATAGGTTTGTTCAACTTTAGCATCGTCTCCTTTAAAGCGGACGTTAGAGAACTCCGTCCCGCCCACCAGACCTGGTTCGATATCCGTAACACGCAGGGCCGTTTTTTGGAGATCTGCCCGCAAATTCAGGCTGAACTGACGAACAAAGGCTTTGGTCGCACCGTATACATTGCCACCAGCATAAGGCCAGCGCCCGGCAGTGGAACCGATATTAATAATATGGCCCTGATTACGCTCAACCATGCCCGGGAGCACGGCATGGGTCATATAGACCAGTCCTTTATTATTCGTATCTATCATCGTTTCCCAGTCATCAAGGCTGGCTCTCTGGGCAGGTTCTAACCCTAAGGCCAGGCCGGCATTATTAACAAGCACGTCAATATTACGCCAGTCTTGTGGTAGTTCAGCCAGTGCTTTTTCTGTTGCCGGGCGGGAACGTACATCAAGCGCCAAAGTAAAAAGCGCGTCTCCGAGTTCCTTCTGCAGAGCATCAAGACGTTCCTGACGGCGCCCTGTGGCAATCACGCGATGGCCATTCTTGATAAAATGGCGAGTAATACTTTCACCAAAACCTGCAGTTGCCCCTGTAACCAAAATAATCATCACGGTCTCCTCTGTGTTTACTTTTTGGATTACCTTATCACGACAAACTCTCAGGGTAATGCATAAATATATTTCACCATTTAAAATGGCCATTTTTGGCGTTGACAAGGGAAAACTCACTGCCATCCTTTATATATAACGGATAAATCTCTTTCTCTGTGTAACGTATCTCTACGTTATCAATACCTTTTTACATTTTTGGAGTAACCCATGGCACATGAAAACCCGTTGCTGGCTGTTAGTGTCTTACCCTATCAGGCACCGCATTTTGATCGTTTGAGGGATGAGCATTACCGTCCGGCATTTAATGAAGCGATTGGCCTTAAGCGGGCTGAAGTCGCCGCGATCGCCAATAATCCCGATGCCCCTACCTTTGACAATACTTACCTGGCACTTGAAAAGAGCGGGGGGATGTTGGGGCAGGTAACACCTATTTTCTATGCCATGGTCGCTGCCCATACCAATGACTATCTTGATCAACTGGAAGCGGAGATCTCCAGCGAACTGGCAGCCCTGACGGATGATATTCGGCTCAATGAGCGCCTATTCAGTCGCCTTGATGCCCTCTACCAACAGCGTCATCAATTATCCCTGGACAGTGAATCATTACGTCTGGTGGAAGTCGTCTGGCAGTCTTTTAGTTTGTCAGGGGCAACGCTGAATACGTCCGAAAAGACCAGAATCAAAGCGCTTAATAAAGAAATCGCTCAATTAACCAGCCAGTTTAATCAACGACTCCATGCTGCAAATAAAGCAGCCGCATTAGTCGTTGATGATTTGCAGTATCTGGATGGTTTAACGAGCAGTGAAATTGCCACCGCAGCACAGACAGCTGCAGAAAATGGCCAGGCAGGGTGCTGGGTGATCCCATTACTCAACTTCACACAACAACCGGCGTTACAGACACTGACGCACCGCGAAACAAGGGAAAAACTGTTTCATGCAGGCTGGAATCGGGCACAACAACATGATGAGAATGATACACAGGCTATTATTGCTCGTTTGGTTACATTGCGTGCGGAGCAGGCAGCATTACTCGGGTTTGAGAATTTCGCAGCATGGAAAATCGCCGATCAGATGGCAAAGACTCCCGCCGCGGCATTAAATTTTATGCGTGAAATTGTGCCGGCGGCGACAGCAAGAGCGGGGCGTGAGCAGCAGGCGATTCAGCAGATTATGGATAAACAGCAGTGTGGATATGAGCTGAAAGCATGGGACTGGCAGTTCTACGCAGAACAACTCAAACGTGAGCAGTATCATCTCGATGCCCGACAGATAAAACCCTATTTTGAATTAAACAATGTGCTCCATAAGGGCGTTTTTTGGGCTGCCAGTCAACTTTTTGGGATCAAATTTGTAGAGCGTTTTGATATTCCTGTTTACCACCAGGATGTGCAGGTATGGGAAATTTTTGATGCAGATGGCCGTGGTATGGCACTGTTCTACGGTGATTTTTTTGCCCGTAATAGCAAGTCTGGTGGGGCATGGATGGGTAATTTTGTTGAACAATCCACACTGCACAGTGCATTGCCAGTTATCTATAATGTCTGTAATTATCTAAAACCGGTTTCTGGGCAGCCCGCGCTACTGTCCTGGGATGATGTCACCACGTTATTTCATGAATTTGGCCATACCTTGCATGGCCTTTTTGCTAGCCAGCGTTATTCGACACTGTCTGGCACCAATACTCCCCGTGATTTTGTAGAGTTCCCGTCGCAAATTAATGAACACTGGGCAAGCCAGCCTGATGTTTTTGCTCACTATGCTTGCCATTATCAAAGTGGTGCCCCGATGCCTGATGCATTGCGAGAACAGCTTTTCCGATCAGCACAATTTAATAAAGGTTACGACATGACCGAGCTGCTGGCGGCGGCATTACTGGATTTACGCTGGCATACCCTGAACAGCGATGATCACATTGAAAATGTCAGCTTACAGGAAGAGCAGATGCTGGAGAGTGAACAGGTTTCGCTGGAAAGTGTTCCCCCCCGTTATCGCAGCAGCTATTTTGCCCATATTTTTGCCGGGGGATACGCGGCGGGTTACTACGCCTATATTTGGACACAAATGCTGGCGGATGACGGCTATCAGTGGTTTGTCGAGCAGGGTGGGCTGACTCGTGAGAATGGTCAGCGTTTTCGGGATGCGATTCTGTCGCGTGGTAATAGCCGGGATCTTGAACAGCTTTATGAGAACTGGCGTGGACACGCCCCGTTGCGTGAACCTATGTTAAAAAATCGTGGGCTGGTCGAATAACCGCCAATAATTCTGGTTATTTTTTGCTCAAACCCTAAGATTGCGGCTATAATTATATTTCGTTTATGTGCAATTAAGAGGAAAAAATGGACACCAGAATGACGCCAGTAATGTTAGCGATTGAATTCCTTCGCCGGGAGGATAAACCACTAACACCAGCCCAGTATCTTAGTAAGCTCCAGCAACTGACGCTGGAGTTTGCTGATCTGCAGGGGTTAACCACAAGAGAACTGCGTGAAGAAATATCTTATGCAAGGCAGCTGGGAATACACTAGCGATAAAAAGGCCAGCACAGGGTTTCTGCCTGAAGGCCTTGTTAGCTTAAACCAGCGGCTCCCTAGCGGGAAGACATGATCAGTTTCAGGCCCAGCACAGCCATGACACTTCCCGCCACTCTATCAATAGCCGTTTTGAACCGAATATAGACATGGCGTGAACGTTCGGTAGATAAGGCGACAGTCACTAAGGAATACCAGCCTGCATCGATAATAAAACTTATCAATGGCAGCGCAATATAGTAGTAAGCAGGAACTTCCCGGGGTAACAACGCAGTAAAAATACTGGCAAAAACCACCGCGGTTTTAGGATTACTTAACTGGGTGAACAGGCCATCACGAAATGTCGCCATCAGACTTTTTTCACCAGTGGCGGCATGTCCCATCGACAGAGGGGCCCTGGCGTGGCGTATCATTTTATAAGCGAGCCACAGCAAATAGATACCCCCGGCAATTTTAAGAGCGGTATAAGCGACTGGCACGGCGAGTAAAAAAGCTTGCAGACCGAGCACGGCCAGTAGAGCAAATATAGCGGCTCCCACGCCGGTACCCAGCGCCGTTGCCAAACCATGGCTCCGAGAGCGGGCGACGGCGTTTTGCGCGACGTAAACAAAACTCGGGCCAGGGCTGATGGCACCTAAGCCAATTGTTGCAGCAATAGCAAACAGGGTTGTGATGGTGTTCATTGGTTTTTATCCCACAGGAAAAATAAAATTAATAACGTGGAGCAGCAGTACAGACAATCACTATTTTATCTTTTCGTCATAAAGTGACTACGTGGGCTGTCGATGATGTAGTTCATCAATTAGCCAGCGTCCCGCCGGTCCGGGTGGATTTTTATTCGACCAGATGACGTCTACTTCAAACAACTGTGGCCAGCCTTCTACGGATAACTCCTTCAAAACGTGATGACCAAATTGCAGCACCAGCCAGCGGGGCAGTACTCCCCAGCCAAAACCTTGTTCAGCCATTTCAAGTAGCATGAGCAAAGATGGTGATGACCAGACCGGGCCAGTAGAAAGCACATTATCCGGACTAACATAGGTTTTCAACACGAGCTGGCGCACGGTTTGTAACGCATCAATATCAACGTTGTCGAGCCGGGCCAGGGGGTTATCCTGCCGGATAAAAATAGCCATCTCCGTGCCTACCTGAAGACGAGCTGTAGAGATATCTACAGGGTATTTTTTTTGTACCCGCAATACGCCCACATGTGAACGGCCTGATTGAATTGAGTCAATCACGTCATCATCTTCGGCAATAATGCATTCAAATTCCGTATCAGGGTAACGTTCAGAGAACTGTTGCAAAATCGACTCGTGATGCGCCGTTTCCCATAGGTCAGAGAGGACAAAACTGAGACGGGATTCAATATTATTTGTCAGCCTGACGGAAAGTGCTTCGAGCCGCTCATTGGCTGTAAAAATGGCTTTAACATAAGGCAATACCCGTAACCCATCTTGAGTAATGACAGGGTAGCGGCTGTTGCGATCAAACAGGGTAACACCAAGATCAAGCTCCAGATTGGCTATCGCCGTACTGATAGTCGACTGACTTTTTTTGAGTTTACGGGCTGTTGCAGAAAATGATCCTGTCTCAACAACATAGAGAAAAGCTTCGAGAGCTTCAGGTGAATAGTGCATTATCTATCGCTTTTATAGATGGATACTAACTTAATTGTATCATGAATTACGATGATAATAAGCCCATTCAGTGAGAGGGAGTGAGTGGATGAAAAAGCAGAATCGTAGCCTGGGCGAGCGTATTATTCATGCGGTGTCGTTTGAAGTGATCGCGCTGGCTATCTGTGCGCCGACAGCGGCCTGGTTAATGGATAAGCCCCTGTTTCAGATGGGGGCATTGGCTATCATGCTGTCCACTGTCGCCATGTTATGGAACATGATTTATAACGCAGGTTTTGATAAATTTTTCCTGCCTGGAAGGCCGCGAGGCTTCATTTTACGGGTGGGCCACGCCCTGGGGTTTGAAGGTGGGTTTATTCTGATTGGTTTACCCCTGGCGGCATGGATGTTGCAGATCTCATTGCTTGAAGCATTAATGGTAGAGATCGGTTTCTTTCTGTTTTTCTTGCCTTACACCATTATTTTTAATGCCTGCTACGACTGGCTACGCGCTCGTCGTCTACGACACGTTACAGAGAGATAGCCGCAGCATATGTCAGCAAAGCCAGATTTATTAATAATCTGGCTTTGCTGTTTTTCTATACCATCCTACGCGCCACGATAAACAGGCGCGGGAAGGGCATAAGTACCTTGCCATTGTCCTGCTCTTTGTAGTGTTCGTTGAGTAACTTGTGGTAGCGCTGGAGATAGGCTTCTTGCTGTTGCAGGTTTAAGTTATTCACAAAACGGCGCAATCCTGTCGTAAGCAACCAGTCAATAATGGCCTGGGTGGACGGAAGCTCGTGGAAATAAGTTGTCCGCCAGATATCGACCTGACAACCCGCCTGACTGAGTAAATGGTAATAGGACTCAGCCTTGAGAACCGTGTTTTGATGATAAAAAGGCGCATTGAGTTCTTCGGCAACATCACGCATCAGACGGTGTGTCTGTTCCTGCCAGTTGTCTGGCATTTGAATTGCCAGTACCCCCTGGGGCACGAGCTGGCTCACCAGATGTGGTAATAATACGTCGTGGTTGTTTATCCAGTGCAAAGACGCATTGGCAAAAATGACATCTTGCTTCTTCTGGGATCGCCAGTTGCTGATATCAGCTGCTTCAAATTGACAACCTGGCAGCATGTTTCGGGCTTTTTCCAGCATGGCAGGGGAATTATCGATACCGACAATTTTTGCCACAGGATACTTCTTGCATAATACGGCGGTCGAATTTCCTGGGCCGCAACCCAGATCAATAATGGATCTGGCCTGAGGGTAATTAATTCGGTTAGCTAACTCTTCAGCCGGGCGGGTACGTTCTGTCGCGAATTGTAAATAAGATATTGGGTTCCAGTCCTGCATTTCATTACCTTCAATTACTGGTCGTTCAAACTCTATTGAAACTTTAAAGATTTAATATAACAAGCACTATTAATGACCTACCTTATAGCTCTTATTGTAGTAGGTATAATTCATATATGTGAAAAAAACAACTAACGTAACCAATGATGATTTTTGCTGAATATGAGCCTGCTAAACCTGAACACAGAGATCAAATTTAAGGCCGCACTGCGGTACTCTGTCGTTTATTACGCAGCAACCGGTGATGCATGCATAATAGATGAAAGAGATTATGTGAACGGGTATAAAAATAGATCTGAAATGACTTAATATAGACGCAGGGCTGCGGGGATATTCGTCGTGAATGATGATACGGTAGAATAAAATAAAGTATAAAATGATTTTTTCAATACTTTACTCAAAGCGGCAATTGTTTTGGAAATAGATTTAATGTTTTTTGAGTGTGAATGATTTCCTGTATTTTTGTGGTGCATTCAATAAATTTTTACGAAAGTGGTGGCGTAGATTTGCAGCACTTGAGAAACCTGTTTTTTCTGCGATGATATCGATACTGAAATGACTATTTTCAAGAAAATCAATGCATTTTTGTAACCTTGACTGTAACAACCAGCGTGCTGGTGTGGTGCCGGTCGCGGCTTCAAAACGGCGTAAAAAAGTTCGTTCGCTCATGCCCACATGGCTGGCCATACTTCCCAGCGTGTGAGGCTGTTCAAGGTGGTTGTGGAGATAGTCAAACAGCGGTGCAAAACGCTCACTTTCATATTCCGTCGGTAACGCGCATTCAATAATTTGCGTCTGTCCCCCCTGGCGATGGGGTGGGGTAACCAGACGCCGGGCGACCTGGTTGGCAATCGTCGCTCCAAAGTCACGGCGCACCAGGTACAGACACAAATCAATACCAGCCGCACTACCCGCAGAAGTTAAAATATTGCCATTATCAATATAAAGTACATCAGGGATCACCTTTGTTTCAGGATAACGCTCGGCTAACGCAGCGGTATACCGCCAGTGGGTTGTGGACTGTTTGCCTTGCAGCAATCCAGCTGCGGCAAGCACGAAAACACCGGAACAAATAGACAAAATACGGGCTCCACGCTGGTGGGCGGCCTGTAATGCGGAGCATAATGTTTTGGGAACCGGGGCATCAATATGCCGCCATCCAGGGACAATGATAGTACCAGCCTGCTCCAGCAGTGAAAGTTCACCATCAACGACCATTCTAATCCCCCCGGTTGCCCGAATGGGGCCGTCTTCAATAGCAGCAACTAAAAAACGGTACCAGTTGTCTCCCATTTCCGGGCGCGGTAATCCAAAAATCTCGACAGCAATACTGAACTCAAATGTGCAGAGCCCGTCATAAGCCAGTGCTACCACCAGTGAATTTTCTACATTCCGGGATGTTTTTGTCATGATCTATACGTTAATCGTCATCTTTGCTGGCAGTCAACTCATATCCAGATATCACACAATAAACTCTCATTAACCGAGTATGGGGTGTTTATGTGTAATGTTACTGATGTCCTGACCGCTGATGCAAGTCTTGCCGCGGCCCATTTCAGGCAAAAACTCTCTCTTGAGACAGATTGTGCAGATGTTCATGCAGCGATACAACGAGGGGCACCGCCCTTTGTTCTGTTACATGTGATTGGCTCTGAAGAATCCTATTTATCTGGACATATTCCTGGTGCAATACATTTGCATCACACGCATATTACCGCGGAACGGTTAGCATGCTGGCCCGCTGAAACGCTGTTTGTTGTCTATTGTGCCGGCCCCCACTGTAATGGTGCTGACCGTGCGGCGCTGAAACTCGCCCTGTCAGGGCGCCCTGTGAAACTGATGCTGGGTGGAATAACCGGCTGGCTGGATGAAGGCTTTACTTTAGTATCATTGGGCCATTCAGGCCAGTGACCAGAAAAGTAGCCTTAGTCCAGGGGATAAGGCTATTTCTGACAGATTAGTAGAGACGATAATAACGATCCGGCTTTAAGGCCGACGGTAAATTAGTGTTGTCATTATTCATATCCCGGATATCACGCTCGATGGAAACACAAATGGCATCCAGTGGCAGGTCGTTATCTTCGGTGCCGAAGGGGTCTTCCAGCTCTTCGGCCAGTGAGTCGAGCGCAATAAAAGTATAAGAAATAAACACCGACAGAAACGGGGTCATGTAGTGCAGGTCTGGCACAAGTGCGAACGGCAGCATAATACAGAAAATATAGACAGTGCGGTGCAGTATCAGGCTATATGCAAAGGGCAGCGGGGTAGAGAGAATTCGTTCACAGCCCCCGGATATGCTGGAAAGGGTGTTGAGGTGCTCATTAAGACTCTGCCACAGAATATCAGAGAGCAGGCCTTGCTGACGTTTTTCATTTAACCATTCCCCCATCAATACCAGAATACGATTATGGCAGGCGTGGCTCTGACTCACCCAGGAGACGTGTTCAGGGGACAGATAGCGGCTCAGTATTTCCGGTTGTGGTAGTTTGCGCAGGGACATGCGCAGGCTGTGGCAAAACGCCAGTTGTAGATTAATAAATGTCCGAACAGATCCCGGGTGTTGCCCGGTCACGGTTTTGACCTCCCGGAGCAGTGAGCGTGAGGTGATAGCAAGCTGTCCCCACAAAATACGCGCTTCATTAAAACGCGCATAGCAGACACTGTTACGGAACCCCAGGAAGATAGCGATTGCCACGCCCAGGACGCTAAAAGGGGCCATTGTTAACTTGACGCCGAGCGTCTCATACCAGGGCAGAAAGAAGATGACGCTAATAGACAGGATAAGGTTCAGTAGCAGTCGCGAGTATATTTTTTCCAGCACTGAACCGTGCCAGACAAACAGACGTGTCAGCCAGTGCTGATTGGGACGAACAATCATAAAGGTTATCGGGGTAGTAATAGGAATGCGTTATTTAACGGCAGAATCAGGGTGGAGATCAACAAGGAGTGTGTTTTATATGTTAATGAAGATAGTGACAGTGTCACTATTTTATGCTTATTGTCTCAATAAAGAGTGAGCGGTTGGCAGGAGAGTAGCGCAACCGTTAGCATTGACCGCCATTGTTTACTTCAACTGATCAATCATCTCTTTACTGCGGCTAATATACTGCTGACTTCGTTCATTGTCCGCTTGTAGCAGGCAGACAAAAAGCAGGTCAGTAATCGTATTCTGGGCAGTACGCGCGGAGATGGAAGAACTACGCCAGCGGGTCTCTTCGGCCAGGGTATCCAGCGTATAATCCGCCAGCGAGCGTAAGGGACTGTCTTGTAATGATGTCACGGCAATCAGTGTCGCACCGTTATTTTTTGCAACGTTTGCCGCCAGTAAAATCTCTTTGAGTGAACCTGAGTAGGAAATGACGATCTGTACATCTCCGGGGCCTAACGACTGGGCAACAGTTATCTGTACATGGCTGTCCATTTCGCTCATAACGGGATAGCCAATTTTCATCAGTTTATACGCCAAATCTTTCCCTACCAGGGCTGAACCACCAATACCGGTGATTTGGATCCTGCGTGCTGATTTTATCACCGTGATGGTCTGCTCCAGCTGGGCCATGTCCAGATTATCTGTGGAGTTTCTTAATGCTTGTTGTTTTTCCAGGCAGAGCTTTTCAGCGATAACTGCCGGGCTATCATTAATACTGATGCTGCTGTGCAAATGCTCGCTGATCAGGTTACTTTGGGTATTCAGCTGTCCCCACTCTTCGATCAGCGCCATTTTAAGCTCAGTAAACCCCTTAAAGTTCAATCGCTTGGCAAACTTTACGATGCTGGACTGACTGATGTTCAACTGGCCAGCGATCCCCTGGGATGAACACTGTTTGAGTCTTTCCGGGTGGGCTAAAAGATAGTCAGCGATCCGTCGTTCACCTGGTGTGAATTTATCTTTATTAAGGGAAATTCGTTGTAAGCAGCGCATCAGAGTTCACCCGATATGAAAAGCAAGGAGCTCTATCATAACGACGAAGCAAGCGGGAGGGAAATCCGGAAAGGATGAAACCTTCCACAAGGGGCAACAGGCAGAAGCGGAACAGGCTAAAACCTCAAGCAACAGGCGCTAAAATAATAATTTATTCCTTTTTATTAACTGGGTGTTCCGGACCATGCTTCCTCAATATTTATTGAATTTTAATGCACTTATCGAAATATTTCTTGCGATTGCTATTATTAACACTGTACTGCGTAATTATTTTTACGTGATTAAGATCACTTGATAGTAATAGAATATTCCATATGATAGTCAGTAGATAACTTTAATGGATAGCATGATGAAAATTAATTTAGAAAAAATGATTACTGAGAGTCGTAATCCTGCAAGTGCTGAAATTGATACCTTATCCACGATTGATATGTTAACTGTTATTAATCAGGAAGATAAAAAGGTTCCCCTTGCCGTTGAGGCGGTGTTACCCCAGATAGCACAAACCGTGGACGCGATTGTAAACGCGTTTTCTCAAGGAGGACGGTTGATCTATAGCGGTGCCGGGACGTCCGGGCGTTTAGGCATTCTGGATGCCAGTGAATGTCCACCGACCTATGGCACACCGGCCTCTCAGGTGGTAGGGATGATAGCCGGGGGGCATAAAGCTATTCTACAAGCGGTAGAAAACGCAGAAGACAGCCTTGAAATGGGTGCTCAGGACTTAAAAAACATAAACTTCAATGAGAAAGATGTGCTGGTCGGTATTGCGGCAAGTGGGCGTACACCCTATGTGCTGGGAGCGATGGACTATGCAAAAAGTGTCGGGGCAACAGTGGCCTCTGTATCCTGTAATCCCGGGAGTGCGATGAGTCTGTGCGCTGATATTGCTATCGATATTGTTGTTGGCCCCGAAGTGGTGACCGGCTCTTCACGTATGAAAGCAGGTACGGCCCAAAAATTAGTGCTCAATATGCTAACCACCGGCTCAATGATCCGTAGTGGTAAAGTTTACGGCAATTTGATGGTCGATGTCGAAGCGACCAATGCCAAACTCATCCAGCGACAGGTCAATATTGTCATGCAAGCCACGGACTGTTCAGCGGAAGAGGCAGATCAGGCACTTAATGCCTGCCAGCGTCACTGCAAAACGGCCATTTTAATGATACTGAGCGGGTTATCTGCGGGTGAGGCCAGTACATTATTGAATAAAAACAACGGGTTTATACGACAGGCCCTCAGTAAGTGAGTCCGTTTCGTAATACAACTCTGTGATCGGGGGGCGGACAGGCCTGATCACAGTAGCCCCATGAGCGCGCATGACATCAGCTGATTAAGCGTGGCAATAACAAGGTAAAGCGTGTCGATACCTTATCTGACTCGACGGATATTTTCCCCAGGTGTACGGAAATAATCGATTTGACAATGGCCAGGCCAATACCGCTCCCCTCGGTTTTGCGCTGACGTGCAGGGTCTACCCGATAAAAACGGTCAAATAAGCGGGGCAGATGCGCGGGTCCAATAACGACACCGGTATTGGCAATCACTAATTTTACCCATTCATCCTGGTTGCTGAGTGTCACTTGTACCGACTGCCCCTCAGGGGTATAGCGAATGGCATTTGATAGCAGATTATTAATGGCTCGCCTTAGCATCAGGGCATCTCCGGCAACCCAGCCGGCATGACCACGGATATCCAGTGTGACATTCCGCTCTTCTGCCCAGGCTTCAAAAAACTCACAGACTCGCAGCGTTTCCGCGCGCAGATCGATGGGGGTATGCTCAATGATCAACTGGCGATTATCGGCCTGGGCGAGGAACAGCATATCACTGACCATCTTAGCCATACGGTTATACTCTTCAAGACTGGAGTAGAGCACATCCTCCAGATCTTTTTTACTGCGCGGCTGGCTCAGGGCAATTTCGGTTTGTGTGACCAGGTTGGTTATCGGGGTGCGGATTTCGTGGGCGATATCGGCTGAAAAATTGGCCTGTCGGGTAAAGACATCCTCGATACGTTCAATCATATGATTAAACGAGATGACGAGTTGTTCGAGCTCGACAGGCACTTGTTCTGGATCCAGCCTGACATCCAGGTTTTCTGACGAGATATTCTTAATCTGCATACTGACATGGCGCAGGGGGGTATGCCCTTTATGCACGGCAAACAGAACAATTAACACAATCAGCAGGCACATCACCGCGGCGATAAGCCATAAGTTATATTTCAATTCATCAAGATAATGCAGGTGAAAATCAATGGAAAAGGAGACGACAAAAGTACAGGTGGAATTTTTATCATGGTAAGGAGCACTGGCAGAGGCGGCAATGATCCGGTAGACCTTTTGGGAATTATCATCCTGGCTTACGCTGTTAAGTGTGGCATCCCGCCACTGAAAAACCTTGCCAGACTTCAGGCTCTCCACAAAATTTCGGGTCTTCAGTATCGGAAGCAGATTGGGCCCGTCAGGAGACTGGTAGAGCATCTGGTTTTCTGAATTAAGTAACAGCACTGAAATGTGACGATAACTGGCCAGAATAACACTGATTTTTTCGACCTTCTGTGCTTCTGACTCGGCAGGATTCAGCAGAATAGATGAAATAGTCATCTTGATTTTATTCAGATCTTTAACATCCATTTCAGCAAAATGATTTTTCACTGAATTAAGCATAATGCTGGTTAATATGACAAAGGCGATAATCGTCGCCAGACTGATAAAAAAAGTCAGTCGTATCTTTAATGAGAAGGGGCGGCCCGCAGGGCTAAACTTCATCCGCAACCTCTAACATATATCCGACCCCACGCACGGTCTGAATGAGTTTGGGTTCGTAATCATTGTCTATTTTTGCGCGCAAGCGTTTAACGGCAACATCGATGGCGTTGGTATCACTGTCAAAATTCATATCCCAGACTTGGGAAGCAATCAGTGATCGTGGTAGTACTTCCCCCTGATGACGCATGAAAAACTCCAGCAGGGTAAACTCTTTGCTGGTCAAATTTATCCGGGTATGACCTCGTCGAACCTTGTGTGATACCAGGTCGAGGGTCAGGTCGGCAATTTGAAACTGGCTCTCCTGAATCACTGTAGCGCCACGACGTAGCAACGTGCGTACCCGGGCCAGGAGTTCCGCAAAGGCAAAAGGTTTAATCAAATAGTCGTCAGCCCCCAGTTCAAGACCTTTTACCCGGTGTTCAACAGTACCAAGTGCGGTCAGAAGCAGGATAGGCATGCCTTTATTCCCATTGCGTAACAGGCGCACAATGTCCCAGCCATTCACATCAGGCAGCATAATATCCAGAATGACCAGGTCATAGTCGTCAGTCATGGCAAGGTGGTACCCATTCAGGCCATTATCCGCAAGATTAACCACAAAACCCGCCTCATGAAGTCCTTTACACAGATATTCACCTGCTTTGACTTCATCTTCGACAATCAAAATTTTCATCTGCCTATCCTGTGTCCCGCTCTCTGCTGCCCATTCTAATATCCCGGGGGATGATATCAACGGCTTCATCCAATAATGACAAGGTTGTCATTATCCTGTCACCCCGCCAACAGAGTCCCTCCGCTAAGGTACGGGTATACCGTTATTATTTGGATGCCGCAGGCCGGCCTGTTGTGGTGAGAATTCATATGTTCAGATTAAAAGCCTGGGGATTTAGCTCGGTATTGTTCCTGACCGGTTGCGTAAACCTGGCACCGGATTATCATCCTCCGGAACTGCCTGTGCCCCAGCAGTTCTCGTTATCCCATAACGGATTAGTACCGGATACTGAAGGATGGCAGGACTCAGGCTGGCGCAATTTTTTTACTGACCCATGGGTTCAGCAACTGATTGATGAAGCATTACGTCATAACCCGGATATAAAAATGGCGGCGCTGAAGGTACAGCAGGCCCGGGCACAATACGCCGCGACTAACGCAAATCGCTCCCCGCAACTGAATGGGACATCCAGTGCTGAATATCAAGGGGCACTGGCCGGAGATAACGGAACGGATAAACGCTATGATGCCGGGCTGGACTTGAGTTTTGAACTGGACTTCTTTGCCAGGCTAAAGAACAGTAGTGAAGCAGAAAAGCAGAACCTGTTTGCCAGCGAGGCCGCCCGGCGGGATGTCTATCTCTTGCTGGTATCGGCGGTTTCCCGCAGCTATTTCAGCCAACAGCAGGCTCAGGAGCAACTGTATATAGCGCTTGAGACGCGTCGTAACTATCAGCAGGCTGCTGCACTGGTCGAGCAACAAGTCGTCAGTGGGGCAAGTAATGTACTGGCCATGGAACAGGCCCGGGGGATCATTGCCAGCACAGATGCTGACATTGCCAAACGGCAAGGGGAGCTGTCACAGGCCACTAATGCGCTCCAGTTATTGCTGGGTTACTACCAACCCCAGCCTCTGAAGGCATCAGGTAGCGGTATCCATCTTCACCCGGTCAGGTTACCAGCACATCTGTCTTCAGAAATACTGCGACAACGTTCGGATATTTTACAGGCGGAATACCAGATTAAAGCTGCCAATGCCAATATTGGTGTTGCCAGGGCAGCATTTTACCCCGCTATTAACCTCACCAGTGGTTTGTCAGGCAGCAGCAGTGAGCTGACCAGCCTGTTCGATGCAGGGAGTGGTTTGTGGCGTTTTGTGCCCAAAATAGAGTTACCCTTATTTAATGGGGCTCGGAATGAAGCGAACCTTACACTGGCTAATATTACTCAGCAACAAGCACGGGTGAATTATCAACAAAAAATTCAAAATGCGTTTAAACAGGTTGCGGACAGTTTAGCCATCCGTGAGAGTTTACGAGCACAACTCACTAGCCAGGAGCATTACCGTGATTCATTAAATATATCATTGCAACGTGCGCAAAAATTATATTCTGATGGTGTGGTCAGTTATCTTAATGTATTAGACGCGGAACGTTCATTGTTTATTACCAGGCAAGCCATTGTCGATTTACAGTATGCACAAAGTATCAATGAAGTTAATTTATTTGCCGCTCTTGGTGGTGGCTGGAAAGCATGATTTTTATTCAGGAGAACACTATATGAAATTCACCGCTGGCATTATTTTTTTCGGGCTTCTTTCGCTGCATTTTGCCTGTTCTGTTCAGGCCAGTGAAATGCATCATGACCAGCATCATAGTAATCTTTCACTGAAAGACGTGGTCAGCACAGGCAGTGGTGAGATTAAAGCCATTGATTTCATTCAGCACAAAGTCACCATTGCCCATGGTGCTATCCCCGGGCTTAACTGGCCTGCCATGACCATGCGATTTAAATTTTCACCAGCGACTGACCCGCTGAAAAAATTAGCGCCTGGCAATCGGGTAAAATTTTCTTTTTTCCAACAAGGAAATGATTATGTGTTACAGGATATTCAGCCAGAGTAATAATTAATACACATCCCTTTTAAGTTCAACAGATAATTTACTTCCCGGGTGATACTTTATATAAAGCGTCGGAGTTATTCCCGCACGGCAGGAACAGCTATGGTTTCTTTAAGATTAAAATACACCGTCAGTATAATAAGCAGCTTTATTCTGGGCGGAATTATTATTATGACAGCGAATTATTACTTATTCCCCCATGAGTCTACAGCTATATCTACATTGCCCACAGATAAAGACATTCTGTTTTGGTATGACCCGATGCGCCCCGATGTTCAATTTGATAAACCCGGTAAGTCACCATTTATGGATATGGATTTGGTCGCGAAGTACCGGGATGAAGTGCAGCCCAGTGATGGGCAAAATGGGGTGCATATCCATCCGGGGTTACTTCAGAACCTCGGGCTGAAAACCGAAAGAGTGCGTAAGGGATCGTTACCGTTCGCTGAGAGGCTACCGGGCAGTATTCGCTTTAACGACTACCAGTTTTCCTCGCTACAGGCTCGCGCTGATGGTTTTGTGGAACGGGTCTTCCCGCTGACACTGGGGGATAAGGTGGCACGGGGGACACCACTGGCGGAGATGACCATCCCGGCCTGGGTTGAGGCCCAGAGCGAATACCTGCTGCTGTCATCAACCCACGGTAATGGAGCCCAAATGGGAGGGATACTTGAACGTTTACGGCTGGCCGGAATGCCTGAGGAGGACATTCAGCGCTTGCGCCGACAACGTGAAATCCAGACGCGCTTTACCCTGAAAGCGCCGATTGACGGGGTACTGACCCTCTTTGATTTACGTAACGGGATGAATATATCAAAAGATAAAGTGATTGCACAAATCCAGGGGATTGACCCGGTTTGGGTCAGTGTTGCAGTACCCGAGTCTCTCGCTCCACTTCTCAAAACATCAACGCAGTTCAGACTTTCGATACCCGCTTACCCGGATGAAGTTTTTCCGATTGAGCAGTGGTACTTATTGCCAGGTGCGGATCCTGAGACGCGCACCTTGCAGGTACGTTTGCAGGTCACTAATAAACAGGAACGATTAAAACCGGGGATGAATGCGTATGTGGCACTCGATCTTCAGGGGCCAGAAAGTTTACTGATACCTGCCGAAGCCATCATCGACACAGGTAAGCAACAGCGGGTTATTACCGTGGGTCCGCAGGGGAATTTCGTGCCGAAGGCCATCAGGCTGATACAGGAATCACAATCATATGCGGCTATTGAGGGCCTGAGTGAAGGGGAGAACGTGGTGGTTAACGGTTTGTTCTTGATTGATTCCGAAGTCAATATCAACGGCGCACTGCAACGGCTGGAGAATCAGAGCGCCTCCCCGATGACACATGCAGATCATTCTGAACATTAAGGAACCCTGATGATTACATGGATTATCCGGCGTTCTGTCGCCAACCGCTTCCTGGTGATACTGGCCGCATTTTTCTTGAGCGTATGGGGGGGCTGGACGCTGGTCAATACCCCGGTGGATGCCTTGCCTGACCTTTCTGATGTACAGGTAATTATCAAAACGTCTTATCCCGGGCAGTCACCACAGATTGTGGAAAATCAAGTCACCTATCCACTGACCACCACGATGCTATCCGTTCCCGGGGCCAAAACGGTGCGGGGGTTTTCTCAGTATGGTGACTCTTGGGTATATGTCATCTTTGAAGAGGGAACTGACCAGTATTGGGCCCGCTCCCGGGTGATGGAGTACCTGAATCAGGCCCAGAACAAACTCCCGTCGGGAGTACGCTCTGAGATAGGCCCTGATGCAACCGGTGTGGGCTGGATCTTTGAATATGCCCTGGTGGATAAAACGGGTCACCATGATCTGGGCGAGCTCCGGGCTTTGCAGGACTGGTTTTTAAAATATGAGCTGAAAACTATCCCGAATGTGTCTGAAGTTGCCTCTGTCGGGGGGATGGTCAAAGCGTATCAGGTTCAGGTCGATCCACTGAAACTGGCCCAGTACGGCATTACATTACAGCAGGTGACTACCGCGCTGAATGCCGCCAATCAAGAGGTTGGTGGATCTTCCATTGAACGGGCTGAAAGCGAGTATATGGTACGGGCCACCGGTTACTTGCAATCAATTGACGATTTCAACCAGATTGTTCTTGCCGTTGGGGGGGAGGGTGTCCCCATTTATTTAAAGCAAGTCGCCAGAATACAGACCGGCCCGGAAATGCGTAGAGGAATGTCTGAATTGAACGGTGATGGTGAAGTCGCGGGGGGTGTCATTATTTTACGTTCCGGGAAAAATGCCAGGGAGGTGATAACAGCGGTTAAAGATAAGCTGAACACGTTGAGGAGCAGTCTACCCGCAGGCGTGGAACTGGTCACGACCTATGACCGCAGCAAACTCATAGGCCGTGCTATTGATAACCTGAGTTTTAAACTACTGGAAGAGTTCCTTGCGGTTGGCCTGGTTTGTGGGCTCTTTCTCTGGCATCTCCGCTCTGCGCTGGTGGCGATTATCTCACTGCCGCTGGGGTTGTTTATCGCTTTTATTGTCATGCGATTCCAGGGGATTAACGCCAATATCATGTCGTTGGGGGGGATCGCCATCGCTGTTGGGGCAATGGTTGATGCTGCAGTGGTGATGATAGAGAACGCCCACAAGCGGCTGGAAGAGTGGCAATATCAGCACCCAGGGGAAACCATGGGCAATACCACTCGTTGGGGGGTGATTACTGAGGCCTCCGTTGAAGTGGGCCCCGCACTGTTTATCAGCCTGCTGATTATTACCCTGTCTTTCATTCCTATTTTTACCCTGGAGGGGCAAGAAGGCCGTTTATTTGGCCCGTTAGCCTTTACTAAAACCTATGCTATGGCAGGCGCGGCCCTGCTGGCTATCACGGTCATTCCCATTTTAATGGGGTTGTTTATTCGCGGTAACATTCCGGCAGAGACTCGTAATCCGTTAAATCGCGGCCTGATCAGGATCTATCACCCGCTACTGCTGCGCGTGCTGCACTGGCCTAAACTGACCCTGGCAGTGGCATTCTTCTCAATTTTGACGGTGCTCTGGCCATTGAGCAAAGTGGGGGGGGAATTTCTTCCGTCAATTAATGAAGGGGATTTACTCTATATGCCCTCCACATTGCCGGGGATCTCTCAGGCACAAGCGCGAGCCTTGTTACAAACGACTGACCGTCTGATTAAAACTGTGCCTGAAGTCGCAACGGTATTTGGCAAGTCTGGCCGGGCTGACAGTGCGACCGACTCCGCCCCTCTGGAAATGCTGGAAACCACGATTCAGTTAAAACCCCCGAGTGAGTGGCGTGCGGGCATGACACCAGAAAAGCTGATTGAAGAACTGGATAAGGTCGTGAGGTTACCTGGACTTGCCAACCTGTGGGTCTCACCGATCCGTAATCGTATTGATATGTTATCCACCGGAATTAAAAGCCCGATAGGGATTAAAGTTTCGGGTACAGTGCTGGCCGATCTTGATGAAACAGCCCAGCGTATCGCTGAGGTTGCCCGTGGGGTACCCGGTGTTACCTCTGCCCTGGCGGAGAAACTGGAAGGGGGGCGTTATATTACCCTTGATATTAACCGGGAAAAAGCAGCCCGTTACGGGATGAATATTGATGATGTACAGCTGTTTGTCAGCACCGCGATTGGAGGCTCCCAAACCGGGGAAGTCGTGGAGGGTATCGCCCGGTATCCGATCACCGTTCGCTACCCACAAGCCTATCGCGACAGTCCTGAAGCGTTAAAACGGTTACCTGTGCTGACGCCGACAAAACAGCAGATCACCCTCGGGGATGTGGCAGATATTCATGTGGCAACCGGGCCGAATATGCTGAAAACTGAAAATGCACGACCCAGTAACTGGATCTATATAGATGCCCGAGGGCGTGACATGGTTTCCGTCGTGGGTGATTTAAAAACAGCTATTAACAGCCAGGTCACACTTAAACCCGGTACCAGTGTGACGTTCTCTGGTCAGTTTGAACTACTGGAGCATGCCACTAAAAAGCTTAAGCTGATGATTCCGATGACGGTGATGATTATCTTTGTGCTGCTCTATCTGGCTTTCCGCCGGGTCGATGAAGCCTTGCTTATTTTATTAAGTTTACCGTTTGCCTTGGTGGGGGGGATTTGGTTTCTCTACTGGCAAGGGTTCCATCTTTCTGTCGCTACGGGGACCGGATTTATTGCTCTGGCCGGACTGGCGGCAGAGTTCGGCGTGGTGATGCTGCTGTACTTGCGTCAGGCAATCAATGCAGATGCCTCCCTTTCAGCGTCCGACACCTTTAGTGAACAGGCCCTGGATAATGCTCTGTATCATGGCGCGGTATTGCGGATCCGGCCAAAAGCGATGACAGTGGCGGTAATCCTGGCCGGGCTGTTGCCAATACTCTGGGGGACAGGGGCAGGATCGGAGGTCATGAGTCGAATTGCGGCCCCCATGATTGGCGGGATGATCACCGCCCCATTGCTTTCGTTATTTATCATCCCTGCCGCGTACAAGCTTATTTGGCTGCACAGACACCCGCGGTAATGCATCTTCAGGGGAATAATTTTGTTACGTTGTCACAAAAAAAGACCGGGACGGGGGCGTGAGATACCCTGAACGGCGGGTGAGCGGCCACAACAGGGGTCAGGGATCGATCTCATCCCTGACCCTGCGTGCGGTTACGCCAGGAGTTTCAGCAGGATTAGGTGCTGTTGATCATCTTTCTCTTGTGGAATGCGATACCCCTGGTTTTCAATAGCCCGGGTATAGAGCGCCACTAACCAGTCATAGGCATAACTGGCATTGGTACGCTGGGGCTGATCCCCCAGTTTGCTCAGTCGCTGATTAATATCCACTGGGCTTGCTGGAGCAAACAGAGGCTGTTGTTTATTAATGCGGCTCAACGGACGCTGGCTTGTCGGCATATTCCCATAGCCTAACCAGGCGACAAAATCCCCCAGGGCACTGTGACTCCTGGCAATGGCCAGCTCGCTCTGGGATTCATCGCTCGCATTTTCCAGTAATTCCGGGAGCCCCAGTCGGTAACTGATAACAATCAGTATTTCACACAGGCTGTGCCAGAGCTCTAGTGAGACTGCCAGCCTCGGATGTTCTGCCGATGGTTGTAGTGGGGAGCGCAGGTGGTTGATCCACTGACGATGAACAGCCTTTGCATAGGAAAAGCCTTGCTTACTGGCCTCTTCAGAGATGCCGTCATCAGCAAACAGATCTATATTGAGGCCCAGGTCATGGGGGGTCTTTGATGCCTGCTGTTGGTTGAGTAACCAGCACTGTTTCAGTGTTTCTCTGGAGGGAACCAAGTCGGACAGCATCGAGCCTAACTGCAGCACATGGCCCTGTAAGGCTCGAACCAGTTTTTCTGCATGTTCTTTTTCCTGCTCTGGTGTGCGTTGCGCCTGATTGGTGAAGCCACGAAACAGATCCCGGACTTGTTTTTCCAGCGCGCTATTTAATGCAGTCAAGCGTTGAGCTTTATGCTCGGGTGTCAGCACCCCCAGGACCCAGTCACGCAGGAGGTGCATATTACGACTATCCTGGGCTTGTAATGTCCCCCAGTGGGTGCGAGCCTGCCCGACTCTACGCTGTACGCTCTCATCCAGATTTATGCCACTGGTAAAGCGTGAATCAGCGGACGTTATCGCCCAAATCAGGCCTGGCGAGTTACCGTTACCGCTTATCTGTGTGTTCTGAACCCAGTATTTTAAGGCGTTGCCTGTCGTCTGGGTGTCCCGAACATGGCTAACGGCATTGCAGACGAGCACAATATCCGGCTGTAAACGACGGGTGTAACAGGCGAGTTGCCCCTGGGGGATATCCAGCAAATCCACATCAGGGGCGGCGGAACCGGCTTTTTGCGTCAGGATAACTTCTGCACAAATCCGGCTCAGTTGCTGCTGATCAATATTTAATGGGGGCAGAGAGATGCCATTAATCAACGGACAGACCAATACATCATGGGTTTTATACGTGCTGTGGGGGCTGACAGGGGTCAGGAACCCCTCCGCTGGCAACATAAAACTGTCAACTAGCAGGCTCGCGGGGGCCAGAACCTGTTCCGGGTGACTCAGTTGTTCAAGCAGTTGGGCGAGTTCGCGCCATTCCTGTGTCAGGTGAGGGTCCTCTCCCCAGAGGAGTGAGAAGAGTTCAGCCCGATCGTGCAGCCCCAGCGTTGGAGCCAGTTCACTGATACGTATTTCCAGTGAGGCACCCATACGGGCATCGCGACGCAGCAGGCGTCGGTACTCCAGTAATAACAGGGCGACATCTTCCTGATAGGTGGAGCTCAGTGTATCAGGTAAGCTCCGGGTTTCCAGTTCTGCCAGACGGGTGGCGACTACACTTGCTGGCAGATGGCGCGGCGCCGTATTTTCCCGCCAGTAGCGTTCTATAAACTGACAGGCCAGCTCACACTCACTAAAAAGAGCCAGTCGTAATGGGTATTGGGGGTGATCAATCGTGGATCGTTGAGTGAAACGTACCCCCATGGCCGGAGGAACATTTCCGGGATTAATATGAGTAAGATAGTCCAGTGACTTATCACCAAGCAGAATCTCAACCCCCTGACTGGGGTGGCGTTGTAGGGTGCTGATCAGAGCATGCTTTCCTGCCTGGGCATGACCATAGAATCCGATGGTCATGGGCTGATGCTTGAGAGTGTCAAGACGTCTGGCACGGGCTTTCATTTGTTGTAAATTCACCAGCAAGCTGTCTGCCTGGTGATCCAAGGATATGCTGCTCGCTCGGGTGGTGGTGACCCAATGGATCAGTTTATCAAAATGGCGGGTGGTGGGATTCATTTGCGGTATACGCTCCCGTTATCGATCCAGTAATGCATCACCCCGTTGTCACTGTGAGCGAGGGTGTTGAGTTTAAAACTGAGCTGTTCCAGCGGGACATTACTGCCATCAGACAGCCAGGCTTTTGCCAGGGTAAAGGCGCAGGCATCTGAGGTCTGTTTTAACGACACATAAAGGACGCTGTCGCCGGCAACGGCTTTTGCCAGTTCAGGGGAATTGATCCCCAGAGTGTAAAGTGGGGTGGCTGGCCAGCGTGCGTTATCCAGCTGGCGGAAACCCAGCCGTATATTGCTGCGCACTGGGAAGGCAAGCCCACTGTCCAGATGCCCCCAGGGGTCATCCAGGTCAATATCACGGTACCAGATATTCACATCCTGCAGGCTGTCATCCTCTTCCAGAATACCAAGGTAACGTATTGTCGAGTAAGCCTGAATATCAGCCGCTTTAAAATTGAAGTGGGGCAGACGTAAGTCTCCCGCCAGACTGTATAACATCGCACCCACCGCGGCAGTCGATTTTGGATTGCCCCGCGTATCTGTGTCAGTAAATGGGCAGCCTTCCAGGGTGGGATAGTCATCCAGCCAGATCATGCGGTTAACTGGTACCGGTTGTAAATGACGTAGCAAAGCCTGAATACCCGGCAAACCACCCGATCGTCCGGTGACCAGTAAGACATCACAGCAGTAGAGATTAATCACCTCACACAGAGATTGTAACGGTGTGGTGATGGTGAATTTCCCGGTCAGTAAAGCATCTTGTAGTTGGGCGATATTTCCATGGAGTGGCACAGCCATAATATCAAACAGCGGTGCATTGGCACCCAGAGCCTGTTGTACAGCCTGTTGGATATAATTGATAACATTATCAGTCAGCGGATGGGGCAATAGTTCACCGAAGGTGCTATCCAGAATGGATTCTGGTGTTTCTTCACCATGGGCTTCCCAAAAGGCTAAAATCTTATGCCCAAGAGGAATGAAAAGCTGGAGGGTGGTTTGCTGACGCAGGGTTAGCTGTGTTGCCTGGCGAGTCGTCTCACCAAACAGAGAATCCATCAGACTTGCGGCGTCCACGACGCCGGCCCGTGTCATGGCATTTTGTAACGCGGGTAGCACACTGTGTTGAATCACATTGAGCAATACATCATCCCCGGCGACTTTAAAACCTTCACGGAAAAGTAACCGGGGCGTGATTTTCACATTACGTCCTGTCCCTTCGTCCAGCTGATACTGAACAATGGCCATGTCTGTGGTTCCACCACCAATATCAATGGAGGCAACACGCAACGTTTTTCCAGCTGCGGTGGCTTCGGCAGACAGACGATCCGGGCGGGTGAGGGTTTCAAAGAAACGATCCGTTTGCCCTGCATAATTAACGATAGCTTCATGATACAACCAGACAAGCTGGCCACAAGTCGCCTCATCCCATTCCATGTGTACTTGCGCCATGGGCCGCAGGCTCTGAGTTACTTGCTCATGGGTGAAGTCGTCATCTGCTGGGTGCCAGTCCAGTGCTTTCCAGACCAGGGCGACCGCTTCCTCCATCCGCAGGCGGAACAACTCACGTTCCGGTTTGGGCATGGCAGAAGGCAATGTCAGGATCACGTTACGCAGTTGGCGTGGTGCCGTAGGCCGGTTCATATTTTGCCGTGAACCAACGCTGTTAATCTGCATTAATGCCTGGGCGAGCAGCTCGCAGAGCATTAAGGTCATGAGTGAACTACGACTGTACTGTGCCGAGAATACGGGCAGGCGATCTTCGATTGGTAGTGTGTAGAGTGGCTGCCCCTCATCATTCATTAATGACATGAGTGGAAAAGCTGTCGCCTGGGGTTCGCGCTGTGTCCTGGTATTCAGCTGACTAAATCGCCAGTGCTGGTGTGCCGGGGTATTATCCCAGAGATAGCGTCGTGGGCTTGAAATACCGCTGTCACCTTCGGTTCCCTGACGCTGACAGGCCAGTCGGTGTGCCTCTTCACCCACGCGAACAATAGAAGGCCAGACAAAAGCATCATGACGTCCACTTTCCAGGGAAAAGTGTTGCTTACCAAATTTAGCCTCACTGAACTCAAGGCGACTGGTAAACATGGGCGGGTTAATGAAATGTGGTTCGCTCAGTGAGCGGATATGCAGTTCAGATGTCTGGCGCAGCCCCTCGTTTTCAGAGCCATGATCTTCAATCAGGATACCGCAGGTGTGGGTATTACCCACATCCAGTACTAAATCCACTGGAATCATTTCCGCCTGTAATGTGGCGGTAACTATTTTTACTTCAGGAATAGCCAGCTGAGTACCCACCATCTCAAGGAGGTTAAGATAATGTCCCTGGTACTCGAACATTTTCAGCGCCCTGGCGATGTCACTTTCTTCCCGAAATTCATGCTCATTGCAAAACTGGCTGAACAATTCCCGCAACCAGCCATCGACCCAAGTCTGGTCCAGAAATTCGTTAAGTTCCTGGTTTTTCCAGGCAAGGGAAAATCGGGTGCCGTTACGCACATCGCTGATATTCGGGGCAAGCGGCTGGGTGCCCTTGGTCTCTTCAGCAAGTTTCGTATCCAGGGCAATGGTCACACGCACGGTATTTCCGGCTGTATCAGGTTTATCAAGGGTACGAATTTGGATCCGAGCCCAGTTATCCGGTCCAGGGGTACTGGTGTGTGTCGCATTGAGGCGCAGGAATGGTAAAGGCAGCCAGACTTTATCCAGCACCCGCAAAGAATGCGACAGACTCAGAGTGCTTTCTGGTTTGACAACCTCAGGTGCTGCGCCATTCTCAGCAGGGAGGGTAAACTTGTCAGGGATCACACCGTAGTCAACCCGTAGCAGTGGACCATTGGCCGTTTGACGAACAAAACGGCCATTTTGGGAATCCTGCCACTGAGGTGTCAGTCCGAAATCCAGAAACTGAATACCGCTGTTTTCGATCAGCGTAACGCTCGATTTATAGTTAAACAGTGTAGCCAGCATAATCAATTACTCACTTTTTGAAAGGTGACTTGTGCAAGGTTGTCACCCTCGAAACGACCAGTACATTCCGCGAGGCCATTACTGCCTGATTTACAGGATATCTCCGGCAATACATGACGGCTCCCGTCATCACATCGTGCGTTACCCCGACTCTTTATCATCAGGGTGCCAGATTGCTGAAGGCCCGAAAAAACGTCAGCCTTACAGAGGACATTATCGCTGTTGAACAACCTTACGGTACCTTTGTTATTGATGATGCGGTAACGCAAGGCCGGAGGTTTACCGGCGATCGGTGAACTGAACTGCACCCGAGCCTGCCAGGTGCCATTAAGAAATTTGGTTGAGCCCGTTTTTAACTGCTCTGGCGGGATAACCAATGCGCCTTTAACGGGAGGCGTGACTGGGGGAGACGCGGGTTCTGGCACGTCAGCAACAGGGGGGATAACCTCTGCCAGCATCAGAGGTAAGGCGGAAGCTGGGACATTTGTCTGGATGAGAGGTTGCGCTGACACCGCCACGTCAGGCATTTCTGTCAACGTTTCACTGGTACGGTGTTGGGTATAAACATAACCGCTACCCACCAGAATGACCAGCACGACGAAGGCCACTGCTGCAGATAACTTCCCGCGTGATTTCTGCACATTAATCCGGGGCCTGGGGGAGGCTACCACACCCGCTTCCTCGGATATCATGGAGGGCTCACGGGTTATCTCTTTCACCTGGACTGGTTCGGCAGGCGCGGGTGTCAGAGGCGTTGTGGTTTCTCGTGGCTCACGGACTTTCAGGCAATCAAGCACATCCCCTTTGGGGTGCTCATTTTGATTGATGAATCCCCAGAAGGTAATAACAGGTTTATCACCCACCAAATAGATATACTGGCTGCCCGGAAACTGGAAAGCATTTCCCAACAGCGAACCGAATAATCGCAGGGCGGTTTTTTCACTGCGCTGGCACTGAAGGCCGAGTAAGTTAACACTTGTCAGACAATGTTCAAGGTAGTGTAGTGCGGCGCTCCGTTGATCTTCACTGGCAGCGGCCCAACTGGTTATCTTACCGGGGACAGGTGCATACCAGTCAATGCGACTGCCACTCTCATTGCTTTGTGGAATAGCCAAGGTATCAGCGGCAGCTTGCTGCTTGCGCAAACGTAGGGTTTCACGGATTTGTAGGGCTGAGTCAAACACAGCCTGCCCATTTTCCCCCAGAGACAGAAAGTTGTCCGGGCATCCGCTGCGCAATAATGAGTTTATCACGTTATTCATCCTGCTCTTGATAGCTCGACCGAGAGCCATCTTCATCGTCCCATTTTAACGACTTGTCCTTAAGTCAAACGGGTAAAGAGATGAACAAATAGATAAATTATCAGGCTATTGAATTGCTGCCAGGGCAACAACCCTCTGTATTTTTAGCGGGAGAGGTCACTGGTAAGGGTTTTCTCTTTATCATTCAGTTAAGCTATTATTTATCATGGATCGCAGGCTGTAACTAAACCACCCGTTAAGGGCAATCGTTGCCCATATTCCATCAGGAGAGAGTCATGGCACATCTGGACGATGTTATCCGGCAGGTTGATGAGACACTGACCCGGCATGTCATTGTTGAAATGAATACATTACTCATTGCGCTGAGTGATGACGACACGTTGCCTCGTGAGCAACGCTATCAGCAACAGCAACGATTACGTACTGCTATCGCCCAGAAAGGGCATCACCACTATCATAAAGAAGAGGAAGACGAAGAAGAAATCCGCCGGGAACAACTGACCAAATGGGGTGAGATCCAGTCGGACTAACTGGGAAATGCACGGATCACCGCCAGGCCGTTATACACGGCTCCGACACAGGCAATGACCAGGAGTATCCAGGAGGATATCAGCGTTATTGCTCGCTGGTGGTCAGGGCTGACCCAGTGTTTAATGGCCAGAATGTAGAATGATAGTATGGCAAAATCCAGTACCAGCCAGATCAAGGCCAGGACCAGCACGCTGGTGCTGAAACTGGCCGTAACGGTGATGAACTGTGGGAAAAAAGCGACAAAAAACAGAATATCTTTCGGGTTTGATAAACCAGTAATAAAACCACCCCATACCCCGCTCTTGTAACCCCCCGTTGATGCCTTGCCTGGTGTGTTTATTGGCATCATGATCCCCTGTAATGCCAGATACCCAATATAAAATGAGCCAGGCAAGCCCAGTATGGCGAGACTTAAGACACTCAATGTCATGACACCGTTGAGCATCAGTATGGCCAGCGCCATTAACACGAATGATGCCCCATTGGTTCCTATTACTGTGGCCAGTGCCCGGCGGCTACCTGAGCTGGCCGCAATGCGGGTCACCAGGGCGACTACGGGGCCGGGGGTCATGATTAGCAGTATCACTGCCAGTATATAAGTACCTAACAAGGGTGTGTTCATCAGTAAAATCCTCCAGTGGAACGGGCCCCGGATGCATTTTGAGTGGATTTCATCGGGAAAGCGGGGGGTAAAGTGACTGACGGTGATTTTCACTGAAGAGAGGAAGATTGAAAAGCGGATAAAACTGCGCTTCAATGTGAGTAAAACTCAATATAGGGCTGTGCTATGTCACTTCCTCCACTGTATGCCCTACGGGCTTTTGAAAGTGCTGCCCGACTGGGATCTTTTAGCCATGCGGCAAAACACCTTAATGTGACGCCGGGCGCGATCAGCCGACATATCCGAACACTGGAACACTATTTTGATTGTGTGTTGTTTGTTCGTAAGGGCCCTAAAGTGGATATCACTCAGGCGGGGTGCAGGCTGGCAGCACAACTCGAAGAAGGTTTTCGTCATCTGGAACAAGCCTGTCATGCTTTCCGTCGACATCAACAAGATATTCGGCTCAAGGCGCCGTCAACACTCACCATGCGCTGGCTATTAAATACATTACGTCTTTTCCGTGAGCACAATACGTTACCCAGGGTACAGGTTTCCAGTGTCTGGATGGATACAGATACGGTGGATTTTACGAAGGAACCTTATGACTGTGCTATTTTGCTGGGTAAAGGGCAATACGGGCAACATGTTGAAAGTCATCTTCTGTTCGATGAATGGCTCATTCCGGTCTGTGCGCCGGACTTGGTGGCACAGGCGCAGCAAGATTTATTCACTTGCGAGCTTATCCATCCCTCACCGGATGGCCGAGACTGGCGGCGCTGGCTCAAACGAACAGGCGCTTTCCCCGGGATGAATGTTACCAGGGGAATGGTATTTGATACCCTTGAGCAGGGTAATATGGCGGCTGCCAGTGGGCATGGTGTGTCCATGGGGGATTTGCTGTTGAGCCAGGATGCTATTCATAGCGGAATGCTGGCGTTGCTATTTTCTCAGGCTATTGCCACCGGTGACAGTTACTATTTTGTTTGTCCTGAAGGGACGTTAACCCATAAAAACAGTCTGCAACTGTATCAGTATCTTAAAGCCTGCGTACCGACGGGTATACCAGAAGGGGTGGAATGCCTGGGGGCGGAGACTGGGATGTGAGTCCATGAAGGCGGAAAAAGACGACACTGGCCGCAACGTCGCGGCCGTTTGTGTCATACATCGGCTATATCAGCAGTGATTAATCGGTCGAATGTATTTATTGTCTTCAGCCATACGGGCAACCCGATACTTATGGGGGGGGACTGAAAAGTAGTTCTTGAAGGTTCTGGTTAACGTCTGTTGTGACTCGAAACCATAACGTTCAGCTAAGTACAAAATAGGCTCATTACTATCTTGCAGCTTCAGTGCTATCTCTGTCAGCTTACGATTTCGGATATATTGCCCCAATGAGTATCCCGTCTCTTTCTTAAACATTCTCTGTAGATGCCATTTAGAATAACCTGATCGCTGTGACACTCTTTCCAGGGAGAGAGGACTTTGCAGATTATTTTCTATCCAGTCTAAAATGCTATGAATAGTGATTGCATCGTTGTTTTGTCTGGACATAGTGCTACCTCTTTGCAGGTTTACGGCAGTATCTTTGTAAGTAATTTATAGAGTGTTTCTACTTCGTCATCGGTCAAATTTTTTGTCAGTTCATTGTGTAAACTTAGCCCGACAGTGCAGTGGCATTGCTGGCAAAGTTCGGCACCTTTTGGCGTCAGACTTACCAGAATTCCACGTTTATCCTTAGGATTCGGCAAACGTGTCACCCATCCTTTGCATACCAGACGGTCAAGCATTCGCGTCAAAGCCCCTAAATCGACAGAGAGGATTTTTTTCAGCTCGACCGGCGAAATATTGGCCTGGTGATGAATGGAGCAGAGCACTTTTAACTGAGCAGCAGTAATATCGAGTGAGTATAATGCGTCGTTTAACAAACGTTCGGTATGCTGGCCGACGGTATGAATCAATCGCTCCAGGGGGATCATTTCGTTAAACAAATCACAGTTCTTATCACGACTCAAAATATTTGCCCAGGCAAGTAATTAGTAACGCCAGATACTATTTAGTATGAAACTATATGTCAATCTGGCGTTATGTCAGATGCCACAAATAGCTAAAAGATGAAAATAGATATTACAAGGTACCTAAATAACAGGATTGAGTTGGCTACTTCTCGCTGAAAATGGAACGCATATGATTGAATTATTACAGGTCATCGGGCTTGGGCTTGTCGTCCTACTACCACTGGCTAACCCACTGACAACATTAGCACTATTTCTTGGTCTGACCGGGAATATGAATAAGCAACAGCGTGATCGTATTGCTTATATGACGTCACTTAACGTCTTCATTATCATGATAGTGGCATACTATGCTGGCCAGGTGGTGATGAATACCTTTGGCATTTCAATTCCTGGCTTGCGTATTGCTGGTGGCCTTATCGTGGCCTTTATCGGTTTCAGGATGCTGTTTCCAGCCCCTAAACCAATCCCTTCTGCTGCGTTAGCGAAAGAGTTGGCAGAGGAACAAACCGAAGACATTGATACCAATATCGCTTTTGTCCCCCTGGCGATGCCCAGCACGGCAGGGCCAGGTACTATTGCCATGATAATCAGTTCTGCCTCAGCGGTGAGGCAAAGTGATGATTTTGCACCCTGGGTACTCACCATTGCCCCACCACTTATTTTTCTGATAGTGGGTTTGATTTTATGGGTCAGCTTGCTGTGCTCAGGGTCAATTATGCGAGTGATGGGTAAAGGCGGGATTGATGCGATCTCACGGATGATGGGCTTCTTGCTGGTCTGTATGGGGGTCCAGTTTATTATTAATGGTATTCTTGAGATTATAAAAACCTACCCAGTCTGACGGTTTGATGCCCGCTCTCCAGTGATGGGGGAGCGGGCATCGGTTAGCCAGCCGTTTTTACAAGCGCCAGCGGCGAAAGATAATCACTGACAATATAAATGCCGCCAAGGCAGGAATCGCGCCAATATAACCCACATCTGCCATTGACAGGTGTAAGCTCACTTGATTGCCCAGCAACGCCCCGGCGCCAATCCCAATATTAAATATCCCCGAAAATAATGACATGGCGACATCTGTCGCATCTGATGCCAGAGACAGAACCTGGGCTTGTATTGACAGGGTGATGACCATAAATGCAACCCCCCAGAATACACTTAATGCAATAAGGCGATTTTCGCCTGATGCCGCAGGCAACAGGAGTACAAGGCATAACACCAGTAAGGCAATGGCACAGCTGAGTAGCTGAGGGGCATATTTATTCCCTAACTTGCCAAACAGCATACTGCCAATGATGCCGGCAGCCCCAAGGATCAGTAATAAGAACGTGGCAAAATTTTCGCTCAGATTAGCAACGTTATGTATGAAAGGTTCAATATAACTGTATGCGGTGTAATGCGCGGTAACTACGATAGCTATGAGCAAATAAAGGCTTAATAAGGCCGGGCGATGAAACAACACCGGTAAACTCGCGAGTGATCCTGAGTGTTCACTTGGCAGTTTTGGCAACAGACGAGTCAGGCAGATGAGCGTCAAGGTGGCGATGACGGCAATAACCAGGAAAGTGGTTCGCCAGCTAAAATACTGCCCGATAATGCGGCCAATAGGTAATCCCATGACCATCGCCAGAGCGGTGCCGGTAGCGATTATACTCAGTGCCTGCGCTTTTTTGCCTGCGGGAGCCATCCGCAGCGCCAGAGATGCGGTAATAGACCAGAAGATGGCATGGGCGAAGGCCACGCCGATACGACTGATGATCAACACGGTAAAATTCCAGGCGAAGGAGGAGAGAATATGGCTCGCAATAAACAGAACAAAGATGGCAATCAATAAACGGCGGCGCTCAACTTTGGCCGTTAATAACATAAAGGGCAGGGAGGCGAGTGCAACGACCCAGGCATAGATGGTCAGCATGATGCCAACCTGCGCAGTTTGCATATCAAAGCTTTGGGCTATATCTGACAACAAACCGATAGGCGCAAACTCTGTGGTGTTAAATATAAATGCGGCAACGGATAGCATGAAGACCCGTAGCCACGCAGTTCTACGGGACACGATATTTAAAGGCATTGATGAATTAGCTGACCAGTGAGGGATAAGTATGGAAATGATAGGGGGCTATTTGCATGCATACAACCCATTTTGTGATTTACATCTTAGTTTCAGAGCCAGGTAAGTCATTTTTATGTGACAACGTCACAAAAAATGACGTTCAATAAAAGTCTGTAATGAATGTGTGTATCTGTTCAACAAAAAAGTTTAATTTGTTGATTCTTTATTTAACGGTTTGAAAAAAATCATGAAATTAACGCGTTAACCGTGTTAATGCATAACGAAGAGTGAAATATTTTTGTCATAATTGCTGGTTACACTGGCGCAAAATGTCATCTTGTTTAAGATAATCATGCTGATAAGTAAAACTTTTCGTCAACTAAAGTCGTTCATTGCGGTATTTTTTCTGCGTCGTGAATTTGGCCTTTTAGGCGGTATAGTGAGTGTTATCGCCTTATTCTCCTTACTCCAGCTTTTTTCCACTTTATTACTGTCCAATATTTTACGTAATACAGAGATCAGTGTGGTTGATAGCCAAAAAATCCATGATCAACAAGTGGTAATGGAACAAGCACGCAGTTCACTATTAATGACCAGCGACTTATTGAATCGGGCTGGTATTTATTTCCTTCAGGATGAAAAGGTGGGTTCAGTAGGAAGCTGGGAAAGCCTGGTTGAAGAAGCCGATGCCTCCTTAAAAAAATCTCAGGAAAGCTTCCGGGCCTGGGAAAAATTACACCCGACAGAATCCGCGCATTTAGCCCAAAACTATAAGATGCTTTTCGATGGGTTGCAGGAGCAGTTAGACGGATTGCAAAAATCATCTTCCCTTGATAGTTTTTTTGCCGTGCCTGTTCAGGCATTTCAGAGTGCTTTTAACGACAGTTATGCTCGCTATCAACAAGATAATGAGCAATTAACCGAATCATCAGGGCAGGTTTTATTACAAAGCCTGGGGCGGGCACAGCAGCTTTTTATTTTTGTGTTAGGGATCTTGCTGTTCGTGGCCGTCACAGTCTGGTTTACCGTTGGCCGGTGGGTCATCTTTCCATTACGTTCTTTAATTAAACATTTGCATGTGATGGCCGCGGGGGATTTATCCCGTCTTCCCAACGTGATGAATACCAAAAATCGGGAAGTCAGACAGCTTTATGACAGTATACTGGTTATGCAGCAGGGCCTGCAGCAGCTTGTTGTTGAAGTCCGAGAGTCATCTTCCACCTTACTGTCAAACATTGGCCAACTGGCCGAAGGGAATAACGAGTTGTCTCAGCAGTCTTTTAGTCAGGAGCAGGAACTCGCCCGGGTAGTACAACATATCGATTTCCTGGCTTCCCTAGTGCAGGAAAATAATCAGTATGCGCTCCAGGCCAATCACCGGGCTCAGGAAACCCGGGAAATGGTTGTTGGCGGCGACCGTATGATGCAGACGGTAAACACGTCAATGCAGGATATTGTGAGCCGATCCGCAGAGATGGAAGGGATCGTCTCAATGATAGAGAATGTCGCTTTCCAGACCAATATTCTGGCGCTCAATGCCGCGATTGAAGCGGCCCATGCCGGGCATCAGGGGCGCGGTTTTGCCGTCGTCGCGCGCGAAGTCGGTTTGCTGGCTAAACAAAGCAGTGAATCGACACAGAAAATTCAGTCTCTGATTAGTCATTCACTACAAGGGATTGAACATGGCAATAATGCTGTCACTCAACTTGAACAACAGTTACGGAATGTCATTTCGGAAGTGGTACGACTGAGTAGCTTACTTAACGATATATCCACGGCTTCGGCTGATCAGGATACCAGCGTTTCTCATGTCACTGAACGGATCACAACGCTTAATCAGGCCGTTAATAAGACCGGTATGCTGATTAAAGCCTCGACTGAGACATCACAGCGTTTGTTGAGTGAATCCCAGCGACTGGAAAAAGCGGTCACGCGTTTTCAAATGGCCTGTTAGACAAACTAAGGATAGTACTGATCTGTCACTCCTGGCTCTGGTATAATCCGCCGGTTTCGTTACTTCACTCAGGAGTTTATGGTGCCGGCATTAGATAATCAGTTACTGGAAGAGATCCTGGATCAGGTTCGTTCCTTGGTGGGGAAAGGCCGGGTTGCGGATTACATTCCGGCGCTTGCCGCTGTACCCGGCCATAAATTGGGGATGGCTGTTTGTACCCTTGATGGGAAGCTGTTTACCGCCGGTGATGCAACAGAGAGGTTCTCTATTCAGTCCATATCGAAAGTCATGAGCCTGGCGCTGGCGATGCAACGATATGACGAGAATGAGATCTGGCAAAGGGTGGGTAAGGAACCTTCCGGCCAGCCTTTTAACTCTTTGCTTCAGCTTGAACTGGAACAGGGTAAACCTCGTAATCCTTTTATTAACGCAGGCGCGCTGGTGATTTGCGACATGCTGCAAACCCGCCTGAGTGCCCCAAAACAGCGAATGCTGGAAGTCGTACGTTGGTTATCGTCTGCGGATGATTTAACTTATGATGCCCAAGTCGCCCGTTCTGAATTTGAACATTCTGCACGTAATGCGGCTATTGCCTGGCTAATGAAATCCTTTGGCAACTTTGATAACGACGTCACGACAGTGTTAAAAACGTATTTTCACTATTGTGCATTGAGTATGAGCTGTGTGGAGCTGGCCAGAACCTTTGTTTTTTTGGCGAACCAGGGGCGGACACTCCATGCGAAGCCTGTCATCCCCGCGGAACACGCCAGGCAGATTAATGCTATGATGATGACCAGTGGCATGTATGATGGGGCAGGTGAGTTTGCTTACCGTGTCGGACTCCCGGGGAAGTCTGGGGTCGGTGGCGGTATTATTGCTATTGTTCCTAATGAGTTATCCATAGCCGTATGGTGCCCTGAACTTGACCCTTCAGGTAACTCTCTTGCTGGTACTGCGGCGTTAGAAATTTTGTCCAGGCGGATAGGCCGCTCAGTGTTTTAACCACCGGGAACGTTCTATTCTGTAATGATATTCATCGGTAAGCGTAAACAGAGTAGAGTGACAAGAGTCACGGTTAGCAACACCGTAGTGATGATAACCGCTGAGAGTATTCGTTCTGACCGTGATTTCTTTTGCATTACCGTTCCGATGATTGCTTTTAAAAGGGTAAATATAAAACAACTAATTTAAACCCCAGTTAAACTTTATCGAGCTAACCATTAGGAACCGTTACGCATTGTATGTAGTTATGCTTTTAATAGTTACAACATACATTTTATCAGGTGCAATAAAAATAACACCTCAGCATTATACTCTTACTCAGTCTTAATCAGGGACAAAGTCCCTGACATCAGTCAGCACTTTTCTGCGGTTCTCCCATAATGGTATTCAGGGTTGCTTCATCCGGCTTTCCCTGATGCTGCTGGAGCCGGCCATCAGCATTAAGGTAATAAATGGCGGGTGTCACGTTGCCACCTAATTCATCCATTAACGCGAGGTTATTCTTCAGGGCTTCCTCTATGGCCGGGGAAATTTTTTCGGGTGAGCTCAAAACCCATTTTCCTTTGCTGTTTTCATAATCTGCCAGTGTTTTAGACGGGTTTTCTGACATTAATATCCCTGTGGCTTTCTGTCCGCTGTCAGGACGCAACATACCGACCAGCAATACGCGTAACTGGACTTTGCCTGATGTTATCCATGGCTGCGCTTGTTCCCAGAATGCTGTGCAGTAAGGGCAATAAGGGTCGGCAAAAACATACACAATATGGGGGGCTTCTTTTTCTCCGACCGCTATCCAGCGATGGGAGCCCAGGGCGTCCCACATTTTTTTTGCCATAGGTGCATAGACAAATTTTTCAACAACATCATCACTGAGATTACGACCATTGGCATCCACCATATTGCCCATTATGGCGTGTTGCTTATCGGGGGTTAAATAGACAGTAGTTCCTTGCCCCTGGAACTGCATGGCGTAACCAGGCAACCCTCCAGGCGCTGTAAACTCGCCTTTTAACTCAAATCCTTGTTTTTCAAGTGCTGTAATAGGGGCAGGGAGTGGGGCAGCGGAGGTTCCTGCCGACACCAAAAGGGAGAAGGTAAGTACAAGTGTGTGGGCTTTATTCATTGACACTCCTGACCTAAAAAAGCCGCTGGTAGTAGAAAAGTCCCTGTTATTTATGAAAACTTCTCTTTATCAATTGGGCGGCGCAATGTCTGTTCAAAAATGAGTATCCCAACAGAGAGGGATAAAGTCGAGATCAGTTTTTCCCCGGTGTGACAGTCTCTTTCACTCAATATTTCAAGTTGTAATACAAAAATGGTCGTCTATTTTTCGGTTGTGACACCTTCAATGAACAATCTACATTTGACCTGCATTTACAACAGGAGAATGTTATGGATTTTACTGCGTTGCATTATCAAACCACCCCCCTGGTTATAGCCAATGTCTGGGATGCCTGTAGCGCAATAGTTGCACAGCAGGCCGGGTATCAAGCTTTAGGGACGTCCAGTGCAGCCATTGCCGCGACCCTGGGATATGATGATGGAGAAGTTATACCTTTTGAGGCGCTATTGTTTATTGTTAAACATATTAAATCTGCCAGTAGCCTTCCTCTGAGTGTGGATGTGGAGGCAGGATTTGGTCATTCAGCTCTTGAAATAGCTTCAAACCTTAAGTCTCTGGCCGAGCTTGGTGTTGTGGGTATTAACCTGGAAGACAGCAAGGTGACTGATGGTGTCAGAAGCATTGAAGAGACGGAATCTTTTGCTACTAAACTCCGGGAAATTCGGCATCACCTGTCAGCAATTAATATTTCGTTATTTATTAATATTCGCACGGATACCTTTCTTCTCGGCAGGGAAAATGCGTTAAAAGAGACGCTTTATCGTGGTCACTTGTATACTCAGTCTGGCGCCGATGGATTGTTCGTGCCTTGCATGACCGATGCGGCAGATATCGATATCGTTGCCAGAGAGCTGAAACTCCCATTGAATGTCATGTGTATGCCCGGATTACCCGACTTTACCCATTTGATGGCGCTGGGAGTGCAGCGTATTTCAATGGGTAACATCATTCATGACAAACTTCAGCAATACCTGAGTCATCTTATGTATCTGATACAGTCCCGGCAGTCCTTCAGTGGAGTCTTGCACGATGAAAGTTACTGATGAACAGCAATGTGATACCTGGTACCAGGCGTTGCTTAACCGTGCCCCGCAATACACGGGGGTCTTTTTTGTCGGCGTAAAAACCACGGGAGTCTTTTGCATTTCTGTCTGTCGTGCAAGGAAGCCGAAACGTGAGAATGTCGAGTTTTATCACGATGTCAAATCAGCCCTTGCAGCAGGTTTTCGCCCCTGTAAAGTTTGTCGCCCGACAGAAAATGCACACACGGCACCGTCGTTTATTAAGGAAGCGCTCGAGCTGGTTCGTGAAAGGCCCAAAATGCGTGTTACTGACGCTGATTTGCGACTATCAAATATTAGCCCGGAGCGCGTTCGCCGCTGGTTTTTACAAAATCATGGTCTGACTTTTCAGGCCTTTCAGCGAATGCAGCGCATTAACACGGCCCTTCAGGAATTGAAAGGGGGGCGCTCGACCACTGAGGTTGCTTTTGATAATGGTTATGAATCACTCAGTGGTTTCGGTTACACCTATAAGAAAATCACGGGTTCTGCTCCCAGTATTTTAAGGCAAGTGATTATGATTCATCGTTTTACCACGCCGCTCGGGCCGATGTTTGTCTGTGCCTCAGAACAAGGGGTCTGCTTACTGGAGTTTACCGATCGTCGCATGCTGGAGACAGAATTTCGTGACTTACAGCGATTATTAAAAGGGCCAATTATCGCAGGTGAAAACGATCATACCAGGCAGGCAGTAAAAGAGATAACTGAGTATTTTTCTGGTCATCGTCAGCAATTTACAATGGCGCTGGATTTACCTGGCAGCGAATTTCAGCGTAAAGTCTGGCAGGGGTTGTCTGGTATCCCTTTTGCGACAACGACCTTTTATCAGGCACTTGCTGAAGATATTAATCAACCACTGGCTATACGTGCCGTGGCTGCGGCGAATGGCGCAAACCGGGTGGCGATAGTGATACCCTGTCATCGAGTTATAGGTAAAGATGGATCAATGACAGGGTACGGTGGCGGCATAGCACGTAAAACATGGCTGATTGAGCATGAAAAAAACGTTGCGGACAGCGTTAACTCGTCGTGAACCCATCAATCCGGCAAGCAATCGAAAGACTCGGCGGGAAGACTTACCCGATTCTGTCAGGGCGAAATATCGCAGGGAGAAGGTTGCTCCCCCAACAGAAGAAACGCCGCATCATCTTGATTCGTTCGTCTTTTGTTTTACAACGTAAGTGACAATGTCACACGCAGCCGAGTGCTGTATCTCTAATTGTTGATTGTCACCTCAGTCTGCAACCAAGATTGAAAGGCCCGAAGCGCCATATCATGGGTTTCAGGTCCCGGAGGCGTTATAAGGCAGAATGTTTTACTCAAGGTGTCCGATGCCAGCCAGGGAGAGACAAGAACCCCACTGTTAAGCTCATTTTCGATGTACATCCGCGGCAGCAGGGCTACTCCCTGGCCATTGAGAGCTGCCGCGATGGCCATTTCATGCAGATCATAGCGTGGCCCCCGGGCTGGATTATCAATAACCACGCCACTTTCCTGGGCATAGCGATACCAGGCGTCCGGGTTCTGGCGGCGATGGATCAGCGGCAACACATTCAGTTGTTCGGGAATATTACCATTCGAGAGCAAAGCAGGATGACAAACAGGTATCAGTCGTTCCTGAAACAGAACAGAGATATTCATGCCTGCCCATGCAGGATCCTCAAAGTGAACCGCTGCATCAAAGCCACTCCCACTGAGAATGAACGGGTCAGTTCTGGCGGCTATATTCAGTGTAATCTCGGGATGGCGCTTCTTGAAACGACTCAACCGCGGAATAAGCCAGCGGCTGGAAAACGTTGGCAGGGCAGCAATGTTAAGGTGGCTGTTTTTTTTATGCATCCCGCTGATATATTGGGTATCTCTGTCCAGACGTTCAAGTATTTCTCTTACCTGATCGGCGTAGTGCTCCCCGACGGAATTAAGCTGTATACGACTTCCCGCACGGTCAAATAACTGGCAGTTTATCAACGATTCAAGGCGCGCAATCTGCCGGCTAACCGCACCTTCGGTCAGTGAAAGCTCTACCGCAGCACGAGAAAAATTATTGTGTCTTGCGGCTGCTTCAAAAATCTGTAATGCAGTTGTGCTGGGAACCTTCTTGCGCATATAAACTGTTTCCAATGTCGGCTCAATCATGATCAATGACTAAATGTCACTGATTAATGAGATATTATCGCTTTATAAATTAAAATTCTCCACTTAGCATGACGAAAAGTCACTATGCGGCAACATCCCGCCATTCACTCAACCAGGGTAAAATTTAAATGCTTGATGCCGTAGCCCCTCTTTATGCTCATGACCCATCTTTCATTTCACGTCAAGTGGGTGATTTTTTAATTACCGCTCTGAGTGACGGTGATATGGCTGCCAGCCTGGAGCTTCTGTCGGGTATTGAAATATCTGATGCCGGGGATATTCAGCGCAGTAATGGTATTACTGAGCCCGATAATATCCATATTAACTGTTACCTTATTCGCGGCCGGGGACGCGTCATTCTGGTTGATACCGGTACCGGGGGATTGAATGGCGCAGGGGGATTGCTCCTGGAAAATCTTAAACAGCTCGGTATATCTCCTGCTGATATCGACACCCTTTTATTGACACACGGGCATCCTGACCATATAGGAGGCTTGCTGGATAAAAAAGGTTGCCCCATTTATAAAAATGCGGAGCTTTATTTGCATCCACAGGAGGCTGAGTTCTGGACTGATGATAACAGGCTACAGAGCGCAGGTGAGCGAGAATTACGTCAAATATCCTTGGCGCGCCGTACTCTTGATGCTTACGCAGAGAAATTACGATTCACCGACGGTGATGAAATCATTGAAGGTATTCAGTCTGTATGTTTGCCTGGACATACGCCTGGTCATATTGGCTTCCAAATCACTTCAGATAATGTAACCCTGCTGATATGGGGCGATATTGTCCACTATCCCTACATTCAGACAGAACACCCGGCAGTTTCTATCCGTTTCGATAATAATCCCGTTCAGGCGGAAGAAACTCGGAAAAAAATTCTGGGACAGGTAACTAAAAATAACTGGCTAGTGGCGGGCATGCACCTGGGAGAAGAAGGATTCGTATATATCGGTGCCACTGCGGAGGGATATCATATTAGCAACATTGAAGAATACGGGCATTAATGGGAGGCTACTTGTGAAACGAAAAACATCCTACGCTACGGATGTTTTTTAGACAGAATGAAGTACTATGCCGTGAAATACTCCGCTAAAATCAACTGGTTCACCTGCCAGACAATGTAAGTTTTGCCCAGGCTGCTGCATTGCCGGTTGCCTATGGTACGGCTTGGCGAATGATGCAGCGCATTGGTCAGATTCAACCGGGTGAAAAGGTACTGATCCTCGGCGCCAGCGGTGGGGTCGGTGTTTGCTGCTTGCAACTTGCGAAGCTAGCAGGAGCCACAGTGATTGCCTGCGCGGGCAGTGAAGAAAAGGGACAACGCTTACGGGAACTTGGTGCTGATGAGATCATCCTTTTCGGCATGCAATTTATCCAGCAGAGTAGGGAAGGCTCACTGTTGATCAAAGCAGGTAAAGCGACAGTTCGCATAGCCCCAGCGACCTATTTTAATTCACGCTTTGGTGACCTGCCATCTGATTATGATGGTACAACTCGGATGGTCGCACTCAGTCTAAAAACTGATTCATTGAATAAAGTTAAGCAAGTTTTGTTACAGGGTAACGTTTCTTTTCGTGAGTATCCAGAAGAAATCATAGTAGAAGCAGACAACGCCTTTAACCTCGCACTGCGTTTTCATTTATAAGTCCACAAGGGCGGTATGATGATGCCGTCCAAGCCCAGAGTCGTAATGACCACATTCCGAATATGTTAGCAATCTTTCAGACAGGATGTGCTATACGCAAATTTCATGATGATGGTACATATCAATCCCAATCGCAGCCACACATAATAAATAAACATCCAGCCTTATTTGATGCGTATGTAGGTTGAGAGTTACCGGTTTTGATATGGGTGTCGAATCCTTATATAAAACACGAGGTAACTCTCGTGCACCATACTAACAATCCGGTCATCAAACACAAAGCCGAGTAGCACATAACATTTTTCATGCTGCCAGACGGGTTTTGTTTTTAGCGGCCGTACAGCGAAGATTGGGCTGACGGTCGGAGACAAAAGACAGTTTCAGCGACCAGACACCGTTAAAACCCATATGAGGGATTTATCCAGCCAGAATGCTGGATTCTACCTAACCTTACGTTGGTGCGCATAATGTATATTATGTTAAATGACATTCGCAGGACTATTACTTCATAGTTCACTTGTTCAGTCACAGAAATCAGTATGTTGAGAATTTTGAGACACTGCCCTTTTATTCCATTAGGTCATCGTACATTTACTTCATCTCATTCGGAATGTTGGGTGTTTCTATGTACAAACTTACCCAAATTGTAAGTTTGTAGTGGTCAACTAAAACTGACCACCGTGTTAGGTTTGCCCTGTATCGCTTTTCTGACTCGTCTGTCGGTAACCACACCCAACGAGTTCGGGAGAGCTAACGGTCTGATTATGATCTGTTATCAATCCAGCTGAAATATGATTCACACTCTTCTGATTCATCCTGTCATCTCAGGGGCATCATTTAAATATCCTTCCCCATATTAAGTCTATGAGTTCCATTCATAGCGCCTATTTAAGCCGCGTAATTATCTTTAACTACAACTTCGTTAATCTGGTTATGTGGAAGTGACTACCGCTGATGGACATGCCCCGGCCCTCCGCGGCCAGGGCATCATTGCCAGGGCATCATTGGAGGCTAACTTTTGTAAAGCCTTGTTAACTTACTCAGGCACCCAATATGTCTCGAATCAGATTAGGAGAGGATTATGGCGCATGATCCCAACCGCAGAATGTTAATCACCGCACTTGCCGGGCTCACGCTGGCGAACGTTTCTTTGGCATCAGCGGCGAACGGAACCGCAAACGTGCAGGGTAAAAGCCGTGTTCTGGTAGCGTACTTTTCCCGTAGCGGAAATACACGGGTGATTGCGGGTGTCATTCACCGCAGCCTGAATACCGATCTGTTTGAAATTGAACCGGCTACACCTTATCCGGAAGATTACTTCCAAACCGTTGAACAGGCGAAAAATGAGCGTGAACGAGAAGTCAGACCCGCATTAAAAAATAGCGTCGTAGATATATCACGCTATGAGACTGTGTATTTAGGCTTTCCTGTCTGGGGAACCAGCATCCCTCCCCTAGTACAAACGTTTCTTAGCAGCCACAACCTTGCAGGAAAATTACTCATCCCTTTCGTGACTCACGGTGGCTACGGTAAAGGAGACAGCGACGACATCCTTGCCAGTCTCGCCCCAACTGCGCGTCGGGAAAAACCGCTGGTCATTGAATGCGACCAGGAGCGAAGAACCACTGAAACGGTAACAAGTTGGTTAGAGACAATACGCAGTTAATCGTCCGCATTCATGAGTCGGCCCAATAAGGGCAATCAGGAGTGCTAAATAATTAACGCTGACAACTCAGATATGATTGAACGGCAAACATAACAGAGGATGTAATCTTGAAGACAATCTTAAAAACGCTGGCAATATGCGTAATGGCGGGTAGCCTGGTGGCGCAGTCAGTATACGCCGAGCCACTGGTCATCCAGGACCAGGGAAGCTTTTCTGCTGGCGGGACTATCACCACCGCGCCTGGTAAATTTGACCCGAAAAAGCCGCTGAACTCTGCTGGCCAAACTTATCATGGCGATCATGCTTCTGTCTTCTACCAAATCCCGGAAAATCCGCATAAATATCCTATCGTTATGCTGCACGGCGCTGGTCAGTTCTCTCGAACCTGGGAAAGCACGCCGGATGGCCGTGAAGGATTCCAGAACATATTCCTGCGTCGCGGTTTTTCAACTTATCTTGTCCACCAGCCACGTCGGGGCAACGCCGGGCGCACGACGGTAGAAGGAACTGTTTCGCCAAAACCGGATGAGCAGATGTGGTTTAATCAGTTCCGTGTTGGTGTCTGGCCTGAGTATTTTAAAGGCGTTCAGTTCTCTCACGATAAAGAAGCACTGAATCAGTATTTCCGTCAGATGACCCCGAATACCGGGCCGTTTGATATCAATGTCATCTCTGATGCGATGTCCGCCGTCGTGGATAAATCTGGCCCGGCTATCCTCTTCACCCACTCTCAGGGTGGTGGACCCGGCTGGTACACGGCGATGAAAAACGACAAGGTCAAAGCCATTGTCGCCTTTGAACCTGGCAGTAGTTTTGTCTTCCCGGAAAAAGAGCTCCCTGCCCCTATGCCCAGCGCGTTCGACACGCTGAAGGGTGAGCCTGTGCCAATGGAGCAGTTTATGGCACTGACCAGAATCCCGATTCTGATTATTTACGGCGATAACATACCGGATAAACCGGTAGCTATGCCCGCACAGGACAGCTGGCGCGTACGTCTGGCGATGGCCCGGGAGTGGCGTGACGTGGTGAACAAGCATGGCGGGGATGTGACCGTTATTCACCTTCCTGACGTAGGAATCAAAGGGAATACCCACTTCCCGTTCTCTGACATGAATAATGTACAAATTGCTGATTTAGTGAATAAATTCCTGAAGGAAAAAGATTTGCAATAAAAAGAGATCATATTGCGTCTTCATCACTGATAGCTCAATACAAACTTGAACGAATAGTGGAACCAGGACAATCTGAGGTTTGTGGTCGGATCTATTCAAAACAGCCGGATATCCGGCTGTTTTATTTCATACTGCACGGGTGACGCCACCATCAATGCGAATATTCTGACCAGTAATATACCCGGCGCCCTCCGATAGCAGGAAAGCGATGGTCGCTGCAATTTCTTCAGTCTTGCCGTACCGTTTCATTGGTACGCTGTTGCGCCTTTCTTCGGTTGCCGGAAGACTGTCAATCCATCCGGGCATGACATTGTTCATGCGGACATTATCTTTTGCATATTTGTCAGCAAAAATCTTAGTGAAACCGGCCAGGCCGGCACGAAACACCGCTGAAGTAGGGAAAATGTCAACGGGCTCAAATGTCCAGGCTGACGAGACATTGACAATAACGCCCCCACCCTGTGCCACCATGACGGGTGTAATAAGGCGCGCAGCACGGACAGCATTGAGGAAATAGATTTCCATTCCTTTATGCCAGTCTTCGTCCGTCAGATCGAGAATATCTGCCCGGGGACCATGACCCGCCGAATTGACGAGACCGTCAATTCGGCCCCACCGCTGCATAACAAGGTCGACTAAACGCTGCAAGTCTTCATCTGACTGGTTAGACCCCGTTAATCCAATACCTCCCAGTTTTCGGGCAAGATCCTCGCCTTTACCAGATGATGAGAGTATTGCAATCTTGTGTCCATCTTGCGCCAGCCTGCGGGCCGTTTTAGCACCGATACCTGACCCACCTGCGGTAATAATTACCACTTTTTCTACAGCCATAATGGTTTTCTCTCCTTATAAAAAAACTATTCTGTCAGGAAAACTGTGTATTATCGCACTATAAATAAACGTCATGGATGTAGAAAAACTACAGGGTTAATTTATGTTGCTGTCTCGCAGGGCTTTGCCATCACTGAATGGTTTACGTGCTTTTGAAGCCTCCGGGCGAAAACTAAGTTTCCGTGCTGCAGCAGAAGAATTGGGCGTGACACAAGGCGCGGTCGCGCAACAAATTCGTGCACTGGAGGATCATCTGGGGCTTAAATTGTTTTATCGCCTTCCCAAGGGACTTTCGCTTACTCAACAAGGTACAGCTTATCTTGCTGACGTCACTCGTGCTTTTGATACCCTTGTGGAGTCAACCAGCCGATTGCAGGCACGTCCGGATGTCGTAACAATCAGCGTGACGCCAACCGTTGCCGCAAAACTGATAATCCCCCTCCTGGGAGAGTTTCAGGCTGCCTTCCCCGGCATAGAACTACGAACCGTCGCCACAGAGACCCTGGCGGATTTTGATCGCGATCAGGTCGACATCGCCGTGCGGTTGTCCCGGGCCCCATTACCTTCAACGATGGAAGGAGAACTGCTTTTTCGTCAGCACCTGATAGCTGTAGCCTGCCCACGCCTGCTTGAAAATATCGCTCTGCCTTTGGCCGCAAGTCAGATAAGTACATTTCCGCTGTTGCATGACACTAATAACTGCTGGCCAGATTTTTTACAGACCGCCGGAAAGCCTCCCGGGGCACTATTTAACCAGACGACACTTGCTCTTGATGCAGCAATGGCCGGACAGGGTGTCGCGCTGGCTTGCGAAGTTTTTGTTGCTGCTGACGTTAAAGCAGGCAGACTGGTCATGGTCGCAGACGCGGGTAATGTTGAAGGTGATTATTATCTGGTACGAAAACGTGCGAGTGTCAATAGTAAAGCGGCACAAGCAGTATGGGAGTGGTGTTTAAAACACCTCAGGCATATTTCCCGGGAATGATATTCACTGCGGGGCGATGAACACTGTATTCACTTGCAGACAGACGCTGCTTCCGGGCAAAAGACGCGCAACCGTTATTGTGCCAACAAAGAGCAATAATCAGCCATTCTGTGTGCCGCTGTTATCTGTTATACAAGCCTGGAGACCGCTTTCAGGTGGTTAAAAGGCAAGTATTTATTCTGAAAACATCACCATCACGAGACGATTTTTCTAGCAGTGGGATGATGATGCATGACGGTGGCGATAACGAGCTGTGGCAAGACGAGCACCGCAGCTCGCAGAACACCAGATACGATCCCCCCGCCGCGATCTGTCGACAAAAAGCACCGGACACTGGGTACTGGCACATTCGCGGATCCTGTCACGCAGCGGCCCGCTGAGTAATGTTACCGCGTCCCTCGCAATTAAGGCCAGAACCTGATGCTGGGTCACCCTCGTGTATGGGTCAAGACCTGTACCCTGGCTATCCAGAGCCACGGGAGGTGGAGCCTTCCCGGCCCAGCCATTAATACATGCGAGTTCTGCTGATGGTGGGATGTCACCCCGACGTACCGCTTGCACAACGACATAAATTGCCGCACGCAGTTCGCGCATCTGCACCAAGTCTTCTTCGGATATTGGCTGAACGGGCTGGGGCAGGTCAACATGATGCAGCCAGTCACGCCAAATATCTTCATTCATAATGCGTTCAAAACGTCTTCGCGTCCATTCCCCGAGTGTCTCTACCAAGTATAGCGCCAGACATCCCGCCCGAAATTTCAAACTTAACTCTTTCTCAGTAACGGCAGGAAGCGATACAGGTTCCACTGCCGTATTTTGCGGCGGTGGCGTTATCGCGGGAAAAGGTATTTTCATGATTTTCCTGCCTAAAATAGTCTGTTGTGTGGGTTTTGTGCGCGCAGGCAGACAGAATCTTAATGCAGAGTATAAAACTTTGTAGTGATTTGCGTTACCAAATTCCTTCATAAGGTTATCCAGAATTGATGTTTGTCTATCCAGGATCAGATTCATATAGTCGTGTCATGTATTTAATCCATGACACGACTATATGACCACAATCATTAACGATACAACCGCAGCGGTGCCATATAAGCCTCGTCCCCCCCGCCGGTGGTGGAGAGCCCTGCGTGGATGGCTTTCAACGCTGGTGCTGGTGCTAATTTGGTATGTTTTTTCAGCAACAGGATATCTCAATGCCCGGGTGTTACCTGGCCCTGATCGTATTCTCATGAAAGCGCTGGAATTAATGCTTGATGGCACCCTCCCCCAGGCATTGTGGGTCAGTTTGACTCGTGTCTTTTGGGGGGCATTGTTAGGCATTGCCGTAGGTTTAAGCGCCGGACTTATCGCCGGGTTTTCCCGGCTGGGTGAAGATATGTTAGATAAACCCATGCAGATGATCCGCACCATTCCGTTCACCGCTTTAGTACCGCTCTTTATTCTATGGTTTGGCATCGATGAAACACCCAAGATATTGCTGGTGGCACTCGGCGTGATGGTTCCACTTTATGTCAACACGTTTGGCGGTATTCGCAACGTGGATATTAAGCTGGTGGAAGTGGCACGAGTCGCACAGATGGGACGTTTTGCGATCGCCTTTCAGGTGTTATTACCTGCTGCCTTGCCCACACTACTCTTGGGTCTGCGCTTTGCTTTGGCTCTGGGATGGATTGCCATCATCGTCGGAGAAACGGTGGGGGCTAACTCCGGCATTGGCTTCCTGCTTACCTCTGCCAGGCAGTTTGTGCGCACCGATATCATGATGGTCTGCGTGTGCCTGTACGCCCTGCTGGGTTTATTCACGGATTACTTAGTTCGTCTCTTGGAGAAATGGTTATTGTGCTGGCGGGTTGCTTACGCCGGGTGATGACACGTTTTACTTATAACAACATGTAAATTTGCCTGTTCGAGGAAAAAAGAATGACGGTTATCGTTGGCGTACATCCGCAGAATCCCTCCCTGTCGATTCTTGCCCGCAGGAAGACACAAACAGAAGCCCTGCGTGATCAGGGGATCGATTTCTTCATACACTCCGCCGGGGCACAGACCTTACCGTTGGTACGTTTAGGCGTGATACAGCTTGCAGGAACCGGTGCTACGCCGCCGCTTTTGGCAAGTGATCAGGGGCTGGATATTGCTGTATTCGGTATGTCAGGGTCGCGAAAGGAAAAAGGAGGCCTGGTCGTTCACCGCGATTCCCCTATTAACAGCCTGCAGGATTTGGTCGGTAAAAATATTGCCCTGATGCCGATCTCCTGGCATCAGCAATTTCTTGCCGCAGAACTGGACTATGCGGGGTTGCATTGGCATGACGTTAATGCGGTGGAGTTATTGCCTGCCACCGCAGGTGATGCATTGGTTGCTGGGCTACTGGACGCCATGGTCACAACAGACCCACTCTACTCCACGCTTGCCTCAAAAATCCCTTTGCGCGTATTAGCCAGCCCCGGCGTGCATTTTTCTAATCGTTCGGTTTACTGGGGAACTCATGAAGTGCTGGAACAACGTCCCGAGGTAGTCAAGGCGTTATACGAAGCCTTGGTCATTTCTGATAAGGCTACTGAAGATGACCCATTCGAAGCGGCAAGGTTGCTGGATGGTGTCAACGGGAATAGTGCCGAGCAGTGGTTGCCCGCACTCCAGTCCCGCCCCTGGGGGATAACGCCGCCAGATGACAGTTTTCTTTCTGAGCAGCAGTTACACGCTGATCTGTTCGCGAAATATGGTTTGCTTTCCGGCGGTCGAGATATTAGTGACACTGTCACAAATAGGTTCGCTGTTTCTTCTTCAGTTAACTAATGCGGAGTATGTAATGGAAGTATTATGGTATTTAACTGGCCCGGATGGGCGTTACCCCTGGCGTCCTGATGGTGCGCGGACGTTAACCTATCCCTATTTTCAGCAACTGGCCAGAGCCGTTGACCATTTGGGGTTCACAGGGGCATTACTGGCCACAGGGGCGCACGATGCCTGGGTTCAGGGTGCTTCACTAATCCCCTACACCGATGATTTTCAACACCTGATAGCGGCCCATCCTCCGTTACTGTCCCCCACATTGCTGGCGAAAATGATCACCACTTTTGATCAATTTTCTCGCGGGCGGCTGCGGGTGAATATCGTCAATGGTGATGCGAAACTGATGGCGCAGTATGGCGTACATTTAAGTCACGACGAACGTTACGCTTACACAGATGAATATCTGACAGTATTAAATGCCCTGTTGCGTGGTGAAACGGTCACCTTCAAAGGGAAATATATTAACGTCGTAAATGCCGGAGTGCCCCTGCCCCCCTATCAACAACCTCGGCCTCCATTGTGGTTTGGCGGTTCTTCTCCGGCCGCTCATGAGGTAGCAGCCAAACATATTGATACTTATCTGTCCTGGGGAGAAACCCCGCAACAAGCCGAAGAGAAAATACGCGATGTACGCAAATTAGCAGCCAAATATGGGCGGGCGGACAAGATTAAATTTGGTATTCGTCTGTATGTCATTGTTCGAGAAACGGAACAGGCAGCCTGGGCTGCGGCACAAGATCTGTATGACCATATGGATGAGAAATCTATCGCCGGGGCACAGAGTTATGTCTCCGGGATTGACTCCGTTGGCCAGCAGCGTATGTCCGCGTTGCATCAAGGCAATAAGCCCAAGGATCTGAGGGAACTGGAAATTGCCCCGAATTTATGGTCCGGGATTGGATTGGTCAGACACGGGCCGGGCACAGCGTTGGTGGGGAGTGCGAGTCAGGTTCTGGCGCGTATCCAGGATTATCGCGATGCCGGTATTGATGTTTTTATTGTATCCGGAATGCCTTTACTGGAAGAAGCTTATCGTTTCGCTGAATTAGTTTTACCTCATCTGCCGGTTGCCCGTAAGACGGACGCAGGCATCACCTCGGCCTGGACTAAAGAAAGAGACACAGCATGGAAAAATCTGGTTTGAACCCTTCAGCAGCACTAAACATTCGAGGACAGGCGCGCCGTAAATTGATCCGCTTCCTTGGTACCGGCATCGCCACACTTTGGGTCGCGGCGCATTGTGGCCTGGCCAGCGCACAACCAACCCCCGCAGTAGCGGATACCGGTACTGTGCGTATATCCCCGTTACAGGCTTTTAATTTTTTAACCCTCGCCCAGCTGGATGGTTTAATTGACAACCAGGTTAAGTCCGCTGGCGGCCGCGTAGACTGGAAACCGGCCTTCCCTGCTTATGTCCCTACAGCCGAAGCCCTGCGCGGTGGCAGTATTGATATTGGCAGCGGCAGTTCCACGTCCTTTATTAGCGCTGCCGCCGATGATCATGATTTAGTCGTTTTCGCGGTGGAACGCAGTTCAGGCAAAGATCAAGGAATTGTTGCCACCGGGGCGAGTGGGATAAAAACAGTGGCTGACTTGGTTGGCAAAAAAGTGGCCGTCAATCAGGGGGGGACCGGCGAATACTTGTTGCGGCTGGCTCTCGAGCATAATCATATACCCATCGAAAAAGTCAATGTGGTCTACCTTTCCCCTACTGATGCGGCAACCGCGTTTGCTCAAGGACAGGTTGATGCCTGGGCAGTATGGGAACAGTTTTTTGCCATGGGTCAGGCGGAGCCGGGCGCTCGGGTGGTGGCTTACGCCAGTGATATTGGTTCGCTCAATCGTAATGTCCATGTAACAACGCGCAGCTTTGCCCAAGCACATCCATTGTTGGTGCGGGCAGTGTATGACGCCATGCGTAAAGAAGCAGACGAGGTACAGTCCCATCCGGGACGAGTAGCCGAGTTGAATGAAAAGGCCGGCATCCCCAAAGAAGTGGCGGATATTATTCGCCAGGTTCCCCCCTCAACCATAGTGCCCGCGGACGATACAACGCTGAAAGAGTTCAACGAAATCGCAGACTTTTACACCCGCAGCGGCATGGCCACAAAGCGGATCGATGTGAACAACAGTCTGTACAATGTGGCACAGCAGGAGTGAGAAAGCATGAGCGGTGTAAAAATAGAGGCTTTGTACCGCAGTTTCACCGATAACGCGCCGGTACTCAATGGTATTACGTTGAACATTGCTTCCGGCGAGTTTGTTGCCCTACTCGGTCGTAGTGGTTCAGGAAAGTCGACACTTTTGCGTATCCTTGCAGGTCTGGATGAAGGCTATCATGCCAGCAAGCTGGAAATACCGGGCTCTGTGGCTGTGGCATTTCAGGAACCCAGACTTTACCCATGGCTTCGCGTCTGGCGTAACGTCGTACTTAACCTGAAAGCAAAAAATAAGCAGCAAATAGCCCGGGCGGCTCTGGAGGAAGTCGGGCTGGGGGACAAATCTGCAGTATGGCCATTAACGCTTTCTGGTGGTCAGGCACAAAGGGTATCGCTGGCCCGGGCGCTGGCCCGGGAACCTGAGCTACTACTACTGGACGAACCGTTCGGTGCGCTGGATGCCTTGACCCGTTCAAGTATGCATAAGCTGGTTCTGGATTTATGGCGCCGTCATCAGCCAGGTGTTTTGCTGGTTACTCATGATGTGGATGAGGCGCTGTTGCTGGCAGACAGGATCGTTGTGCTGGACGCGGGACGAATCACTGCCAATCTTGTGGTGCAGGTTCCCCGACCGCGGCGGATGATTGATCCGATTCTTGATGGGTTAAAAACTGATTTACTTGCACATCTTGGTGTTTATGCAGAAACAGCAGAAGGATAGCCTCAATGTGGGTTATAACACAGAGGGATGCGGTTAACTGGGCGGTTTTTTCCGCAGAGTTTCAGTACTTTCAGACTTATTACCCGAGTGCTATTTGTCACGCTGCTAAGTTCTGTACAAATACCCATCACTTCGTGCATCGCTACGTGAAATCTGAGATATGTTGGTGGTCCATAACCCTGCAGATTTCACGTAGCGCAAAGATGAATGACTCTGATATAACAAACCAGACGAATGAAATCCCCTGTTTTGCAATGACAACAACTATCCCAACCGTGACAATCGTGATTTGGCGTCATCAAGATGGCGGCGTAATGCCTCAAGGCATGGGGTAAAACTGGCAGACAATTGGCTGCTGTCACTGGCTAAAACGAAGAAGTCTTCAGCCAGTGACAGTGTTTCCCGCCAAGTTTCTGCGCTAATTGCTTCAATCAGTGTCACCGGACGAAGCGTGTTTACGATCTCGCCACCTGATTTAGGGGCAAATCCCATAGGCAAAATATCGTAGGCCGGCGCAAGATGGTAGGGACGTCCATGGCCGCTGATGAATGACAGATTACCGTGATGCATGTCAGTATTGCCAATCAACATTCCAAATGCCCAAAGCCGCGCTGTGCCAATAGCCGCATCCGGGTGAACATATTTCTGCTGAACGAGTTCATTAACCAGTACTGGCCAATGATCTCTGGCTCTACCGATAAACTCCGCATCCAGGGCACGTAAAGAAAAAAGACCTATACGCCCCAATGGACCCACGCGGTCAAACCGCGGGATCTCCAGGAAACGCTGCCCTTCAAAATCAAACACTTCCGTTTCTACGCCCAGCACTTGTAACGCCAGGTGTTCAGCTTGTAATAAATCCCGCCACCGTTCACTTACCGGGTTATCGTCCAGTGCCGTGAATTTCACGATTACGTGCCCACGGTCGGTATAAGTACAAAATTTGGGTTGCTCACCGCCAGCAGAGGAGCCCGGTATCTCACCGGAACTGACAGCCAGTGCCAAATTCGGATAGGTTGTTGCCCGATCTACGGGAGCCGGTAACGGCATCTCCAGAAATTGATTTCTTGCCTGTTCTCCTATTAACAGGTTCCCTATTGCATCATGCCCATGAGCAAGTAACGCTCTGATGACATCCGTATCACTCCAGTCTTCTGGATTAGAAGACAGCCCCAAACTCGCTGAATAGGTTGAGGCATAGGCACGCCCGAGGTAACCCTGTGGCCTCATGTCAAATAGCCACCATGGCAGCCCGTCACTGTGGAGACAAACATTGTCAGCCTGCTCCATGACAAATCCAGCAGGATGAACCGGCGTAAGTTTACCCAGCGTTTTTACTTGCCCCTCTTCATTTATTCGATAAATAGGGGCGGAACTGAATCCGCGAAATGCATCACGTAACGCATATTGAATAGATACCCCTGCCCCAATTCGTACAATACTGTCGCCCAGCGTTTTTAATGTCCGTGACATGGTAGGCTGACTAACGCCAATTATTTCAGCAAGTTGCAAGGCAGTCATTGGTGACTGTCGTAGTAACTGGCATATCATATCGGCTCGGTTTGTCATTATATTGAATCGCTTGTTGAATAGGTCAGTGAATAGCTTATTGAATAGATAATGTAGCAGCTATTTTGGATCCTGTCACCGCCATTGGATAGGGCTTTGCCTTCTTGACGGGCCTGTGACGTTTTAACCAGAATCGCGTAACGCATCTATGAGTAGAGCAAATGCGGGCGGATGTTGTTTTCTGCTAGGATAGTAGAGGTAATAGCCTGGAAACACCGAACTCCAGTCGCGTAATACCTCAATCAACGCCCCCGATTCCAGTTGTTGTTGAACCGCATCTTCTGGAATGAACGACAACCCAAATCCGGACTCGGCGGCATCAATACGCTCAGAGAGATGATTAAAAGTGAGCTGCCCATCAACCTTAACTTGCAGTGTCTTACCTTCTTTTTCAAATTCCCAATGGTATAAGCCACCCAATGTAGGAAGCCGCATATTGATACAACGATGGTGTTGAAGATCCTGTGGCGTATCAGGAATGCCATAACGGGAGAAGTAATCAGGTGAACCCACGACAACCAGCCGCAAATCTGCCCCGATGCGCACTGCGACCATATCTTTGTCAAGGCTTCCCCCAGACGAACTCCCGCATCAAAGCGGCCTTCAACAATATTCACAAAACCATTGTCGACGACCAGTTCAACATTAATTTCGGGGTATTCTCGCAGAAAAGGCTTGAGTTTAGGCCACACCAGACTCTTTGCCGCATGTTCCCCCGCTGAAATACGAATATTCCCTGCGGCGATACCATTAAGCTGAACCAGCTGTTCAAGCGCCTGCTCCAGTTCCATCAAACGGGGTTCCAGGCAAGCGATAATTCGTTCTCCTGCTTCAGTCGGTGCCACACTACGCGTGGTACGGGTGAGTAAACGGATATTGAGCCTGGACTCCAGGGATTTCATTGCATGACTCAACGCCGACTGGGAAACACCCAGTTTAGCGGCAGCTCGGGTAAAGCTCCGCTCCTGTGCCACAGCCAGAAATAGCTGCAGTTCATGAAAGTTTTCTTTCAGCACACTTTACCCTCAGAATATTGAATTGATCATTGAATCATGAAATTGGCTCATAAACACAATCATTTTACCCCTATAACTCTTCTGAATCTCAGTTGGTACACTTTACTCCAGACAAGTTTTGCCGGTAACGGGATCGGCACCGCATACAGACACTGTCATAAGCAATGATGGCCACACAGTTTGGAGGATTGTATATGCAACACAGGCTCGACGAGAAACAACAAGCAGTCATTCCTATTGCAGCGTATGCCGCCATTGGAAAGATAGAGCCATTACATAATGCCCTGCATAAGGGGCTGGATGCGGGGATAACCATAAATGAACTCAAGGAAATATTAACTCATCTTTATGCCTATTGTGGATTTCCCAGAAGTTTGAATGCGATTTCTGCCCTGATGGCCGTGCTGGAAAACAGACACAGGAAAGGCGTTACTGATGAAACAGGCCGGAATGCATCCCCAGTGCCATAAAACTGGAATAGTCTGGCAGGCGGTACAGAGAATCAGACTCGGCTTGTTGGGAAACCGGTCACTGGGGCACTGTTTGAGTTTGCGCCAGCCATTGACCAATTTCTTAAGGCTCATCTTTTTGGTGACCTTTTCCAACGTGATGTACTGAATTGGTCTACCCGGGAACTGGCAACAATATCGGCCCTTGCGGTGATGCCCGGCGTCAGCAGCCAACTCAGTAGCCATTATGCCATCAGCCGAAATAGCGGGCTGACCACCAAACAGCTCCACCATTTTATCGACATACTGGAAACAGAATGTGGGGATATTTCAGTAACGGATGCCAGGAACACACTGACACAATTTTTGGATAATGAAAATAAAACATCAAATTAATGAGGCTATTATGAACGATAAATTTGACGGAAACGGTATTTTTCCCAAAGGGCCTAAAAACGAAGCTTATGCACAATACTTTCAGGGTACAAGTTACCTGAATATGCTATCGACTGAAGGGGTGACAATAGGTAATGTCGTATTTGAACCTGGTTGCCGTAATAACTGGCATATTCACCATAAAGGGGGGCAAATATTATTGGTGACCGGTGGCCAGGGCTGGTATCAGGAATGGAATAAACCCGCCCGTCCGTTGGTCGCGGGTGATGTTGTTAATATTCTTCCGGGAATGAAACACTGGCATGGTGCGGCAAAAGATAGCTGGTTTGCCCATATCGCTGTCGAAGTTCCTGCTGAGGGAGCATCGAATGAATGGCTTGAGCCGGTAGATGACGAACACTATAACTCACTATAAGTCATGCTATTGCTAAACGTGGTCAATAAACGGCGAGCGGCCCGGCGATAGCTTAAAAAAAACCATCTCCACTGGAGATGGTTAAAATAAAGATATCTATTTCTGTCAGGCGTTCAGCGATGCAATATCAATCACGAACCGATATTTGACATCACTCTTCAGCATCCGTTGCCAGGCGGTATTGATGTCCTGAATATTGATCAGTTCAATATCGGAGGTGATATTATGCCTGGCACAAAAATCTATCATTTCCTGCGTTTCTGCAATCCCACCAATAACTGACCCGGCCACAGATTTTCGCCCCAGAATCAGCGGCGTACTGTTCAGCATAGGATTCAGATCACCCAGATAGCCAACGAGGACTAAAGTTCCACTCAGAGCCAGCGTCGGAATATAAGGGTTAAGGTCATGGACATAAGGAACGGTATCAATAATTAAATCAAACTGGTTATGTGCATCCTGCATCTGCCCGGCATCAGTGGAAAGAACAACATGCGCTGCGCCTAAACGGCGGGCATCTGCCTCTTTATTCGGTGAGCGAGTGAAAAGCGTCACCTCGGCACCCAGGGCTTTTGCCAGTTTAATGGCCATATGCCCCAGCCCGCCTAACCCGACAACAGCCACTTTGCTATTCGGGCCAACGTTCCAGTGGCGAAGTGGTGACCAGGTCGTGATACCGGCACAAAGCAATGGTGCTGCACCTTTTAAATCCAGAGTATCAGGAACGTTGACAGCAAATTTCTCCGTCACCACAATTTTGTCAGAATAACCACCATAGGTAGGCATATTGTCATGTCTGTCGGTATCATTGTAAGTTAAGGTATTCCCTTCCTCACAATATTGCTCCAGCCCTTGCTCGCATGGTTTACAGTGCTGACAAGAGTCCACCATACAACCCACGCCGGCATAGTCACCCACGCGAAATTTCGTGACCGCCTTCCCTACTTCAATAACACGCCCAATGATTTCATGTCCTGGAACCATCGGATATTTAGCACCTCCCCAGTCATTAAAAGCACTATGGAGATCTGAATGGCAAACACCGCTATACAAAATCTCTATAACGACATCATTATCGCGAGGGTCACGGCGAATAAAATTATGTGGAACCAAATCTTCTTTTGCTGCAAAAGCGGCATAACCCTTCACATTTAAGGTCATAAGTAAATCTCCGAATGGGGGTAACATAGCGTGGAATTCACGCTCAAGATAAATAACGCCAGATGGCAACAGAGTGCATGATTAGGCCTGTTCATAAACGCTACAATGGCTTTCATATGCTGTCATCTTGTTGTACTGGCTCAGATAACACCTGCCCGCTTTCTGATCACCCATCAAGCATAACGGTTAGAAAAGATCAGGTTAAGCCCGTCACGGAACTTGCCCTTATGAGCTTTACTCATGAATCAAACCGCACGGGGTTTGAAAGAAAAAAGGACATGTTGATACATCCCCTGAACCCGGGAAGGTACCCTGCTCAGACCATAGATCGCAGACTCTTTTAAGAGTCGTGCCATAAACCGCTGCTATTGACCACCATCATGCCCTCAACTGTGAACAATAGTGCTGAGAAAAACATCATTTTTTGTTACCGGCCAATGCTTATAACTTATTTAAGACACTCTTCCATATTTAATGACGTGTTATAAATAACGTCTTATTTTATTTCCACCCTACCTGATAAATAAAATTGCCACTCGACATCAGTACCTCAGCACACATTCACACCATAATAATCTTATCGCATATCTTATTCTTATTTTGTGTTTTTCTGCCATCTAAAAAAAAGACTGAACTGTTTATATCACACAACGTACATAGCACTTATTTTCTTTATTAATAGCGAAACACCAATCAAGGTAAGTATTCATGAGTGATAAAAAATTATCGGACAATGAGAGACTAAAGTCAGAAAGTCATCTATTACGAGGAACAATCAAAGAAGATTTAACTAATGACTTAACTGGCGGGTTTCTTGGTGATAACTTTCAGCTGATTCGATTTCACGGGATGTACCAGCAGGACGACCGAGATATACGAGCAGAACGAACAGGGCAAATGCTCGAACCCTTGCACACTGTTATGCTCCGGGTGCGGTTGCCAGGAGGAATTATAACGCCTGAACAATGGATTGGTATTGATAAGTTTGCGTCAGAACATACACAGTACGGCAGCATCAGAATAACCAACCGCCAGGCATTACAACTGCATGGTGTACTGAAAAAAAATATCAAACCAGTACATAAATTATTGCACCATCTGGGGCTGGATTCACGAGCAACTGCCGGGGATGTGAATCGCAATGTATTATGTACGTCTAATCCTGTTGAATCTGCGCTCCATCAGCAAGCCTACGACTGGGCGAAAAAAATTTCTGAACACCTTTTACCACGAACAAATGCCTATGCTGAGGTCTGGCTGGATGGTGAAAAAATAAAACACCCAGAGGAAGAAACCATCTTAGGTAATAGTTATCTGCCCAGAAAATTTAAAACTGCGGTGGTGATCCCGCCTCAGAACGACGTGGATCTGCATGCCAATGACCTCAATTTTATCGCGGTGGGTAAAGAGGGAAAACTACAGGGATTTAATGTTCTGGTAGGCGGCGGACTGGCAATGACGCAGGGGGATAAAACAACGTACCCTCGTCTTGCCAGTGAACTGGGATTTATTCCATTAGAAGCAACGTTATCTGTTGCAGCCGCAGTTGTATCAACACAGAGAGATTGGGGAAACAGGACTAACCGACGTAATGCTAAAACAAAGTATACCCTCGACAGAGTAGGTGTCGAAGTATTCAAATCAGAGGTTGAACAGAGGGCTGGTCTGGTATTCCAGCCTGTCGAACCTTATCAATTCACCCACAGAGGGGATCGTATCGGTTGGGTCAGTGGCACAGATAACAAATATCACTTGACGCTTTTTATCCCAAGTGGGCGCTTAATTGATAAACCAGGTAAACCATTAAAAACAGGACTGGCTGTTATTGCAAAAATACATCAAGGAGACTTCAGGCTGACGCCCAACCAAAATATTATTATTGCTGGTGTATCTGAGGAACATAAACAGCAGATTGATACCCTGGCTCGTCAGTATGGGTTGATTGATGACAGTGTTTCTTCCCAACGTAAACACGCTATGGCCTGTGTGTCTTATCCTACCTGCCCGTTAGCCATGGCTGAAGCGGAACGTGTCTTGCCGAATATTATTGACCGCCTGGAAGAGATTTTTTTACGCAACGATATCCCTACGGAATCGGTAATTTTTCGTGTAACAGGATGCCCTAACGGATGTGGCCGGGCTATGCTCGCTGAAATTGGGCTGGTGGGGCGCGCACAAGGTCGTTACGACCTCTATCTCGGTGGTAATAGAGAGGGAACCCGAATCCCCAGAATTTATCAGGAAAATCAAAAACTGGAGGATATCATTCTCATTCTGGATTCATTACTGACCAAATGGGCAAAATATCGTGAAAAAAACGAAGCCTTTGGTGACTACGCCATTCGTAGCAAGATCGTTCAGCCAGTATTGAATTCCACGGTAGACTTCTACCTGTAACCAAAATCTGAGAATCGGTGCAGTGCCTGCCCAGGAACTGTCTTTTCTTTTAAACAAACATGAAAATATCGCTATATGGCATAATGCCTCGTTACTTATGACGATATACAGAATGGGTGCTAAAAATGGATGAGACAGACCTTCGGATTCTGAAAGAATTACAACGAGATGGTCGAATCGCGAATAATATTCTGGCGGATAAAGTCGGGCTCTCTCCCTCCCCTTGCTTGAGGCGAGTTAAATCGCTCGAAGAAGCCGGTATGATTAGCCGGTATGTTGCCATACTTAATCCCAGGACGCTTGGTCTGGATATGACAGTCTTTGTCAGGGTCTGGCTGACTCGTCAGGATGAGGAAACAGTCGAACACTTTTGCCGAGAAATCAAACAACTACCTGAAGTTGTAGAGTGTCATTTAATGGCTGGTGACTGTGATTTTTTGCTGCGTGTCGTCACATCTGATTTAAGTACCTACAGAAAATTCCAGACTGATCACCTGGCACGCATTCGTGGCGTCCAAAGCCTGAAAACCGATCTCCCGATGCAAACCATTAAACAAACGTCTGAACTTCCTCTTAAATAATTATCGGCGGGAGAATTCAACCCGCCGATAATCACCAGGAACGATATAAAATAATACATCCGGCTCCGCGAAGGAGGATGCGGTATCATTTTTTACAGGATATTTTCTTAAAATAAATAACGTAATATGGCCGTGGTAACGACACTGATGATCACCACCGGAAACAATGAAAAACGTATTGCTGCCAACAATGAAATCAACAAGGCCATAATATCAGCCAGTTCTGCTGTCACAAAGTGTGGTGCAATTACGGTGATCAGGACACAGCCGGGCGCTATCTCCATGACAGCTGATAAACGAGGGCTTAATACTCTGTCACGGAGTAACAAATACCCGGTGATACGTGTTAACCAGGTTGTTATAGCCATAAAAAGAATGGTCATCAGGGTAAGGCTCATACAGGTTTCCTGTGCAGAAATAGAATAGTGACGATACCGCTGAAAGCACCTACCGGCACATAAGCTGCACCAGGAACAAAATGCCAGGTGACACCGGCGGAAATGAGACTAACCAGCCAAGGTAATGCTGCATATACCCCTTTCCACATTCCCTTTAGCAACACAAAAAAAACGGCAGGAAACGCCATATCAAATCCAAAGCGGGTAATATCCCCCAACAGCGGCCCAATTAAAGCCCCTGCCACGGTTGAGCCTACCCATATAATCCACATCGAACTGGCAAGTCCCAGATAAAATGCCAGGCTAAGGTACTCCGCCTCACCCGAAACCTGACGCCGACGAGCATCGGCGATACTGATTGCCCAGCTTTCATCACACATTAAAAACAGGGCTGGCAAGGCTTTACGCCGAGGAAGGTGCCGGATATAGGGCGTAAGCGATGCGCCCATAACCAGATGCCGACTATTCACCAGTATACTGACCAATACGATAGTCAGCATTTGAGGTGTGGAACTCCATAAAGCAATTGCTGCAAATTCAGAACCCCCGCCAAAATTGAGGCCTGTCATCAACGCCAGTGCTTCAACGGACAAACCTTTTTGTACAGCCTGGGTACCTAATAGTAGGCCAAAGGGGATCAAACCGAACAACACGGGCAAAGACGCAATAGCGCCGCGTCTGATTTCTGTTCTGCATTGTGGCAAATAATTGTGCATTTTTTTTCGCATAACTGACCTATTTAAGATCAGTTATTTTAAGTGACCTTTACTGGCATAGGGTTGCGATGCGGTATCATTTTCAAGATTTTTTGGCACCCTATTGCTGTGATTGTTATTTTATAAGTTAACTATTGCGTAGTGATTTATCATGGTGAAATAGTGAGGCTTTCTGTGGTATTCAGCATCAAAGAAATGCCCTGCACAGTTGAGACCACCATGCCCCAGACCTGAGCCAGTATCACTCACAAAGAGATGTACAGTTCAGCATAGATGTAGGTAATTATTTTAAATAATGGCATTACAGTTTATTTCACAAGGCTAGAAAATATATCATTAATATAAAATATATTGCCACTCTGTACATTTTAGTTATCACAGCGAGAATACATAATAATTATTTTTTATAATGCATCATATATTAATGGCATGGACATCCAGCCATAACAGACTTGTTGAGTTCATAATCGGGGCTATACTGTATCCTATTATACACGTGAGTGGATTTAATTATGGGAACTAAATAAGAATAACTTTAGTATCCATCAATACAATTTATCTTATAGGATATAAGGAACACTTATGACTGTGAAAACGATTCGTGATGTCACTTTTGAACTATTACGTGAACTGCAATTAACCACTTTATTTGGTAATCCTGGTTCAACTGAAGAAACTTTTTTAAAAAATTTCCCTAAAGATTTCCGTTATATACAAACACTGCATGAGTCATCGGCTGTAGGCGCAGCAGACGGCTATGCTCAGGCGACCAGAAAACCTGCCATTGTTAATGTCCACACTTCCGCTGGCATTAGTAACTCAATGAGCAATATTATGACAGCCGCTCAAAATAAAACGCCTTTGATTATTACCGCAGGAAATCAAACACGTGAAATGCTTCTTATGGAGCCGTGGCTAACAAATGTATCACCTGCTGAACTCCCTAAGCCCTGGATAAAATGGAGCTATGAACCTGTCAGAGCAGAAGATGTCCCTGCTGCATTTATGCGTGCTTATGCAATGGCAGTGCAACCCCCTGCAGGCCCTGTATTCTTATCCATCCCTTTAGATGACTGGGATAAGCCCGCTTCAGAGAGTGCCGTCGTGCGTAGTGTGGCCTCGCAAATTGGGCCAGACCCTGTTCGTATATCTGACTTTGCAGAAAAGCTATCAAAAGCTAAAAAGCCGGCGCTGATATATGGCCCGGGTATTGCCAAAGGAGAAGGCTGGAATATTGGCATTCAATTAGCCGAAAAATTAAATTGCCATGTATTCTGCGCCCCGGCATCAGAGGTTCCCTCCTTTCCTGAAGAGCACCCGCTCTACGCGGGGGGGCTACCTTTTGCTATCGGGCCATTATCAGAAAAACTCGCGGGGTATGATGTTGCTATTGTCATTGGCGCCCCTGTATTCCGGTATTATCCTTATGTCGCGGGCGAGTATATTCCAGAAGGTTTACAACTACTCCATATCACAGATGATCCGGGTGAAGCGGGAAGAGCACCTGTTGGCGATAGCCTATTATCCAGCCCAGTACTGGCATTAAAAGCATTAGTTGGGCTTGTAACAGAGAGAAATGCCTCGGTATCTGAACCCCCGCGCCTAAAACATAGAATGTCTCCTCACCCTGCTGCATCTACGACGGAAGAAAAAGGTGGACTCCTTTCTCCGTTAGCTCTTTTTCAGGGACTTCGTCAATTTACACCGGATAACACTGTACTTATTGAAGAGTCACCTTCTAATTTGGGTGAACTGCATACCGCATGGCCGATTAATCAACCTGATTCTTTTTATACGTTCGCGAGTGGAAGCTTAGGCTGGAATTTGCCTGCAAGCATAGGTATAGCTCTGGCGGAGAGAGACAGTGGCCGAAATCGTCCTGTTCTGGTCATCATCGGGGATGGGTCGTTACAATACTCTATTCAAGGGTTATGGACGGCCGCTCAGCTTAAATTGCCTGTACTATTTGTTGTGCCGCGCAACGGTGAATACGCCATTCTGAAGTCTTTCGCTGAACTGGAGAATGCGCCAGGCGTTCCGGGGCTTGATTTGCCAGATCTGGATATTGTTTCTTTGGCAAAAGGTTATGGTTGTATTGGCGTCAGGGCTGAGACGCTGGATGAAATAAACGAAATATGTAAAGAAGCTTTTTCGCGCTCAGTCCCTACCGTCATTGAAGTGCCTGTTGTTCCAACAACACCACCTTTATTATAATTAAACAAAACCAAGGGCGTAGATTATTTACTACGCCCTACCCTCTAAAATAAGAGGTCACTTAATGTTAGATACAATCATCACCGCATTATTACCTATCGTTGTAACATTGTTACTCGGATATTTTGCTGGCTCCCGCCATGAATTTAATAAAGACCAGGCGACGGTATTAAACAGAATGGTCATGCTGTACGCATTACCTTTGTTATTATTTTCAGGGATACTCAGCACACCGCTAACTGACATTGTCAAGAATGCTGATGTTTTCTTATGGGTATTCATTGGAATGATCGGTGGATTTGCTGCTGTCTTTCTTATCTCATTTATTCTTTTCAAATCAAGTTCCCGGCTGGCTGCACTGCGTGCTATTGCCATCGCAGGCCCTGCTGTACCTTTTGTTGGCACACCTGTTCTGGGGGTATTGTTTCCTGCCGAGGCTGATATTGCTATTGCTGTCGGTAGTCTGTTAATGAATTTGATTCAGGTCCCTTTAGCATTGATATTTTTAGCCGGTAGCAATAATGATTCACAGAAAAGCAACGGAAATGTTTTTTCAATATTTATTAACAGTATAAAGAACTCACTGATACAGCCTGTTGTTTGGGCCCCTATCCTTGCCTTTATTTTATTATTGATTGGTTTGGATATGCCAAAATTTTTAAAAGGTTCTTTTATTTTATTAGGTCAAGCTACCGGAGGCGTTGCTTTGTTTGCCGTCGGTGCTGTACTTTACGCACAGAAAATAAGTGTTTCTGTCCCTGTGATAATCAATGTGTTAAGTAAAAATATTGTATTACCTTTAGTTATCCTTGCCATGATGATTGCATTATCAATACCCCATGTAGAACGCAGTTTAGTTTCCGTTACGTTAGCGATTCCAACGGCATCAATAGCTGTCATTTTTGCTGTGGAATATAAGACAGGAGAACAAGAAATGGCATCAACCTTGTTTTGGAGTACTATTCTTTCAGTGATCACAATGGGAGGTTTTATCTGGCTTACCAGTAGTTAGCCAGTATTATAATGCTGACTGAAGAGTATTCATTTAAATATATGGCAAGGTGATTAATTCTCTTCATGAATATTGAGCCTGTAGCTGGGTCTGACAGTTACTAAAACATTACTGGTTTCTGTCAGATTATTTTTGGCTTTTACTCTCCTGGCAAGAGATATACTCACCGGAGAGTATATATTATAAAGAGGAGACTTTATTATCAGGGATAGAGTTATTGTCTTATATGACAGGCCGTAAGTAATGAGTCACTCAATCAGCCGGTTGATATGAATGGTCAAAAACATCATTTCATCCATGGTCAGGGGATCACCATAGTTTTTACTCACATAACCGCTTATTTTACGAGCGCATAACCATGCATCAGGCATTGCCTCTTTGATACCCTCATAAAGCTGCTTATCTTCATGCTCGATATTTTTTCGGTGTAACATGCGGATAGAAAAAAATTTTAAATGCGTGATCAATCTTTGATAGTTAATACTGTTCTCGTCATGATTTATTTTTAACTCTATTTTAATGATTGTTAAAATATCTTTGATGATGGTGGCACTTTGCAGGGTACCATGCATATCATTAGTCTGAGCATTGGCTATATGTAGTGCAATAAATCCTGCTTCATCTTCAGGTAACTGCACACCAAATTTTTCATTGATCAATTGCAATGCTTCCTGAGCAATACAGAACTCCGCACTATAAAACTTCTTTATATCCCACAATAACATGTTTTTTATTTGCTGATCTTTTTTATAACGTTGTACCGCAAAATTGATATGATCACTCAATGCAAAAATCAAGGTTTCCTGTACAGTAATAAATAAGCGCGCTTGTGCTAATTGCAAAATATGTTGTGTTATAAGCAGGCAGTCTATAGGTATTGTATTCACTAGCTCATTGATAACATCACTAACTCCCCCACTCTTTTTCAAAAACTGGCTTTCAATGATACGAGCGTCGACATCATCCCCTTCTTTTTTTCCAAAACCGATCCCACGACCAATTGCAACAATTTCACGATGTTGATCATCTAAGGCAATAACAGCATTATTACTTAATATTTTTTTTACTGTAATCACTACTACCTCTTTCAACAATACGTTCCGTATCCCATGCCACTGGTATCGCCATAGAGTACGTTTATTACACTAATCAAATCACCCGTGATGATGCGATCAGATACAGAGATAATTAGCAAAAAAAGCATCACTAACATCTATAAAAGAAGAGAGAAATTTTACGTTTTCTCTCTTCTTCAACACTACATCCTAACGCATTTCCGTGTCAACTTGCTGTGCGACTTTATCGGTAAGTGACGTTAATTTAACCAATTGATATTAAGCAATTAAATACCATTTTTCTTTATCACATCACTATACCAGGCAGCACTCTTTTTAGGTATGCGGCGCAGATCTTTTAAGTCAAACTCATCACGATTGACGTAAATAAAACCATAACGTTTAGAGCAACCTTGATGGGTGGATATCAAATCTAAAGCGGACCATGGCGTATAGCCAAAAACCTCCACACCGTCGGTAATAGCCAGTTGCATTTGCTCTATATGACGCTGTAAGTAATCAATACGATAACTGTCGTCAATTTCACCCTGATCATTAAGTTTATCAAATGCTCCCAATCCATTTTCAGTAATCAACAATGGCAAATGGTAGCGATCCCAGATTTCACGCAGTGTATTTCTAAAGCCAACTGGATCAATTTCAGTTCCAAACTCAGTACGTGGTAAATATGGATTTGCTGCTCCACGGTGAACCCCCTCTTCACCTGATTTCAGTAATTTATTACCACCACGAATAACTTCATCCTGGCCATCACCACGGCTGGCTTCAACGGCTTGTGTTGTGTAATAGTTAAAAGCAATAAAATCTGGTTTCCCGCTTTTAAGAATATCCACATCACCAGGTAATATTTCCGGGGCATAGCCTTTTTCGACCATGTATTGCCAGGCCAGTGAATTATATTCACCGCGAGCAGCCATATCCAGATATAGCCAGTTACGAATGGCATTATAATTGAATGCAGCGAGAATATCTTCTGGCTTACTACTTGCTGGATAAATGACGGCAATATTAGGGGCTGGCCCAATTTTAGACTGTGGGAATTTACTATGTAAATCACACATTACCGCCGCCTGCGCAACCATCATATGATGATTTTGCTGGTAAAGGTTTTTCTTTTTATCGGCTTGTGTAGCCAGATGAGGATCCAATGTTCCTAATGCCTCACCTTGTAAAATCATTAGATTTTGTTCATTAATAGTAAGCCAGTAGTTAACTTTCTCACCATACTCTTCAAATAAAACATTTGCATAACGAATAAAAGCATCTACTGTCTTACGATTGTACCACCCACCCTGTTGTTGCAATGCCTGAGGCAGATCAAAATGATACATAGTTACAATAGGTACAATATTGTGTTTTAAAATTTCATTAATTAAATTGTGATAAAACTCGATACCTTCCTGATTAATTTCCCCATCGCCATCAGGAATAATACGCGTCCAGGCAATAGAAAACCGATATGTTTTAAACCCCAATTTTGCAAATAATGCAACATCCTCCCGATAACGATGATAATGATCACTGGCAACAGTAAAATCAGTGGTTCCCTCAGGATAATGTGTCCGGGCATCGATAACCGATGGTCCTTTCCCACCCTCATTCCATGCGCCTTCAACTTGATAAGCAGAGGTAGATGCTCCCCATAAAAAATCACTTGGAAAAGGTTTTAACTGACGGTATTTCATTATTCACTCCTTAACTCTTAAGATAATGTTAGCAACAAGTCACCCGGGCATACCTTCTGCTGTTCAGGTATTTCTATATTTTTATAGTCTTCTGCATTAGCTATTATCACTGGGGTAATTGTGTCATAGCCTGCTTTTTCGATAGCAATCCTGTCAAAGTCTATTAATAGATCACCTTGTTTGATTTGTTGCCCTGCTGCCGTATGTAAAGTATAAAACTGCCCATTTAGCTGAACAGTATCCAGCCCCACATGAATGAGGATCTCCGCGCCATTGTCCGAAATGATTTGTAATGCATGACCTGAGTCGAAGGTAGCGGCGACCACACCATTAACGGGTGAAAATACTTGATTGCTATCCGGTTGAATCGCTAATCCTTGACCAACAACACCACTGGAAAACACTTTATCGTTCACTTCACTCAGCGCCATAATCTTGCCACTCATTGGAGCACTGATCTTTTCAGCTAATGGCGCAGGTTGTTTAGTCTCTGGTGTATTTTTAAGATCTTCTGGATTTACAACCAGTGGATCTTTGTTGGCAACATCTTCCGGTGTGTCATTAAAGCCAACGATATAAGTCAGGATAGCAGCCAGTACAAAAGAAACGCTAATACCAATCAAAAGGCCAACAAAACCTTCACCGTAAAAAATGGGGAGTGTAATCAGACTTGGAATACCTGTAGAAATTGCTGCACTATTCGAGTAGCCAACGATACCTCCCCCCACGGCAGCCGCAATGACAGCACAAATAAACGGTTTTTTCAGTTTCAATGTCACACCATAAACCGCAGGCTCGGTGATACCAAACAATGCCGTTATAAATGTACTGCCAGCCAGCGCCTTCATTTTCTTATTTTTGGTTTTTAGCATAACGCCGAGAACTGCCCCTGCCTGGGCAAATACTGCAGGTACCGTAGCTGCCTTTAGCGTGCTGCGGCCGATGGTTGTAATATCATTAATGATGACCGGGGTGAATGCCCAGTGCATTCCAAAGATAACCAATATTTGCCATACTGCAGCAATCAGTGCGCCGGCTAAAATAGAGTTAAAGCTGAAGATCATGACAAAGAAGCTAGCGGCTATTTCACTGGTATAAATACCGATTGGACCAATCGTCAGCAGGGTTAAAGGAACGATAATAACTAGCAATAAAAAAGGCGTTACAATGCTCCGAACAGTTTCATGTATCAGCCGATTAAGTAAGCGTTCAAGATGACACATGACCCAAATAGCGAGAATGATAGGAATGACTGATGAGGTATACTTCATAATCATAACGGGTATACCAAAAAACGTGGTTTCTACATCATTGGTATAGAGTTCAAGAATTGTCGGATAAATGAGAGCCCCAGCAATAGAGGCTGCAACATAGATATTGCCCTGAAATTTACGTGCCGTTGTTACGGCAAGTAATATAGGTAAAAAATAGAAAAGACTATCAGCAGCTGCAGAAAGAATAATATAGGTAGTCTCAGTTTTGTTCATCCAGCCTTCACTGAGAATAATGCTTAGTAAACCTTTCAAAACCCCCGCCGCAGCCATTGCGCCGAGTAGTGGTGTAAAAATTGATGAAATAATATCAATTAAGCGACTAACCGCATTTGTTTTCTGAGTTTGGTGACCACTCTGATTAGGCGTGTCATCATTCAGCTGTGAGGAAATATTACAAAGTTGCCGGTAAACATCGGCCACACGATTACCTATCACTACCTGAAATTGACCAGAAGCCTTCATGGTCGTTATCACACCATCCAGATTCTCCAATGCTATTACATCTGCTTTTTGTATATCTCGGAGAGAAAAGCGCAACCGTGTCGCACAGTGCACAACATTGATTACATTTTCTTCACCGCCGACCATACGTAGGATATCAGTCGCTAGTTCTTTATTATTCATATAGTTACCTTAAAGGTATACTTGGCTTATTTTCCAGAGCCCAAAAAAAAACCTGACCTCACTGCAGAATATCGAAAATATAACGATATCTACGGTCAGGTCAGGTTTCGCTCAGGCTATGCCCAATAACGTCCTTACATTGCAAACAGATATAAATAATCTGGTGCCGGGAAACAATTCCCGTTGCTAAAATTTGTGATTTAGCGCATGAAAATAACTTTTCAGCATTAAGTTAAGTCCGTTACTCCCCCAAATAATTGATACTGAATATGGCAGGAATATGGGAAGGTGTATACAACGTGTAACTCACGAGTACGAGAAGTATTTTTCAGCCATAGTTATATAGTCGTCAACCCGGTACAGCGTGAAATCTGCAAGATATTCATTATATTACCCTGGCAGATTCCACATAACTCATTTGGAAGTGTGATTGAGCTTATGGCTTCCAGACCTCTGCAGCAATCTGTTTAACCAGTTCGATTTTGGCCCACTGTTGCTCTTCAGTCAGTGCATTACCTTCCTCTGTTGAGGCAAAACCACATTGTGTGCTTAAGCACAGGCGTTCCAGCGGAACATATTGTGCTGCCTCACGAATACGCCCAATGACACTCGCTTTATCTTCCAATTGCCCAAATTTAGAAGAGATCAGGCCCAGCACGACTTGTTTGTTGCCTGACACGGCTGCCAGGGGCGAAAAATCACCTGCACGCTCAGTATCAAATTCTAAATAATATGCAGAGACATTTTCACGTCCGAACAGTGCATCAGCAACCGGGGCATATCCCCCACTTGCAGCCCAGGTCGAACGGTAGTTACCACGGCACACATGGGTGGTAATAACTAAGTCCTGGGGAGAGCCTTCAATGGCCCCATTATTGACACGCAATAAAAGTTCTGTAAGCGCGTTAATATCATCACTAATGACCGTGTGGGACGAAGAATGGCAATCACAATGATTATTTTGCTCTTGAGACGAAATAGCAACACCGGCATTATTGTAACGAGCATCAACCATCATTCCCCAAGTACAGTCATCAAGTTGTAAATTACGGCATCCTGCTTTGTAGAGATCATCGATGAACTCTTTGTATGCCTTAATAATATCGGCAATGAGTTCATCTTGTTGCGGATAAATATCTGCAGTGGCCTGCTTATTTTCAGGGCGATAAAGTTCCTTGAAGAACTGTGCAGGCGCCGGAATTGTCAACCGGGGCACAGTATTGGAATCCGCATAAGGTAACAGAAATTTAAAATGTTCAATGAAGGGATGATTCTTACCACTAATTTTGCCTGTAAGGCGAGCTGTTTCAGGGCGTGTTTCGATACCATCAAAAATATATCCCTGCTTAAGTTCTGCTTTTTCAACGCCATGCAACCCCCACATAAAGTCCAGATGCCACCAACTACGGCGAAACTCACCATCCGTTATCACATGTAAACCGAGGGATTTCTGTTTAGATATAAGTTCGCTTATTGCACGATCTTCAACCCGAGTGAGCGCCGCCTGGTCTATTTCGCCACACGTAAATTGACTGCGTGCCGCATGCAAATAATCCGGTCGCAAATAGCTTCCTACGACATCAGCACGGAAAGGAGGAATATAGTGGTTATTTTTCAAAACGAGACTCTCTGAATTTTTATAGGGTAATGGAAATACTACACCCGAACACAGTGGAAAGATGGTGAAAATTAGTCATCCTGTATTCGAGAAAATTCATCTGACCTTAATGAGCCGATGGCTATCACTGGTGCTCAGATTGTCGGTTGTTTTAGATAGCATAATCTTATGTATGATGTAACTAAGTACGGGTTTTGGCTATTTCTACTCCTTTTTAGACCTGCCGTTATTCGACCAATTGAAAGAAAACCATCTAAAAGAAGCGCTTCTGATCCAGGTCATTATCTGACCTGGATTTTATCTGGTGTTAGCAGTATCATATGCTAATAACATTATAATGTTATTAGCATGAAATACGCGAAAATCATCACTGCTATCCAGACACCAAGTATATGGTCTCACTACGACGGACCTTATCCGGCCCGCCATGTCGTTTTCTTTAACTGATTTGGCTCATATCTGTCATGACTACACCCAAAATTAGTACCGTTCGCCCGTTTAGCGCATTGATTGCTGCCTGCTGGAAAGAACCCTACTCCCGACAACGTTTGTTAAAAGATACTATTGCCGGTATTACCGTGGGAATCATCGCGATACCACTGGCAATGGCCCTGGCGATTGCCAGTGGTGTTCCCCCCCAATACGGTATGTACACCGCGGCGGTCGCCGGCCTGGTCATCGCCATGAGTGGCGGTTCTCGTTATAGTGTTTCCGGGCCGACGGCAGCGTTTGTGGTCATCTTATACCCCGTTTCGCAACAATTCGGTTTATCTGGTCTATTAGTGGCAACTTTGCTTTCTGGGATCATTTTGGTCGTTATGGGGCTGGCAAAGGTCGGTCGTCTGATTGAATACATTCCTCTGCCAGTTACTCTGGGCTTCACTTCGGGCATTGGCATTACCATTGCAACCATGCAAATCAAAGATTTTTTCGGGCTGCAAATTTCCCATATGCCTGAAACTTATGTCAGTAAAATCCAGACCTTGTTCTCAGCACTTCCATCCCTGCATCCTGGGGATACACTCATTGGCGCTGTCACTCTGGCGGTTCTTATCTACTGGCCCAGGCTAAAGTTACGTCTCCCCGGTCACCTGCCGGCGTTATTAGCCGGTACGGCAGTGATGGGGCTACTCAGTTTGTGTGGTTACCATGTGGCGACCATTGGTTCCAGTTTTACTTATCAGCTGGCAGATGGCAGTCAGGGGCAAGGTATTCCCCCTATTCTCCCCCATTTATTACTTCCCTGGAATTTACCCGCGGCCAATGGCCAGCCATTAGCCCTGGACTGGCAGACACTTTCAGCCTTGTTACCCGTGGCCTTTTCTATGGCAGTGCTGGGGGCAATTGAATCATTACTTTGTGCCGTCGTTCTGGATGGCATGACAAAAACCAAGCACAGTGCCAATGGCGAATTACTGGGCCAGGGTATAGGGAATATTATTGCCCCATTTTTTGGCGGTATTACGGCCACCGCCGCGATTGCACGCTCCGCCGCAAATGTCCGGGCCGGTGCAACGTCCCCGATTGCCGCGGTTATCCATGCACTACTGGTACTTCTGGCCCTGCTGGCACTGGCTTCCTGGTTATCCTATTTACCACTGGCAGCGATGGCGGCCCTGCTTCTCATCGTGGCCTGGAATATGAGTGAAGCGCATAAAGTCATCTATCTGCTACGGCGGGCACCTAAGGATGATATTTTGGTGATGCTGCTATGCCTGAGCCTGACAGTACTGTTCGATATGGTCATTGCGATCACAATCGGTATTGTCCTGGCTTCATTGCTTTTTATGCGCCGCATAGCAAGAATGACACGTTTGAGTCAGCGGGGAGCCGAAGAAGGGGTGCTGGTATTACGGGTTAACGGGCCATTATTTTTTGCGGCAGCCGAACGTATTTTTGATGAACTACTGGTTTACGCCAAAGATAACCCGATCATTATACTGCAATGGGATGCTGTACCCGTGCTCGATGCTGGCGGCCTGAATGCTTTACAGCGTTTTATTGAAGTATTACCTGAAGGCAGGCAATTGATTATTACGGATATTCCTTTCCAGCCCTTAAAAACACTGGCACGGGCGCAGATACAGCCCATTGAGGGAAGACTGTCATTCTATGCCACGCTTCCGGAAGCATTTCACGCATTAAACATGCCAGACTGTGCCAACGTGTCGAAATAGCTGCACAGGGATCCATACAGACGCTCTGCTAATATCAGTTATTGTTCCTGGTCGTGGCAGAGTCACTCCGGGTACTGTACTCAACACCATGCTTCTGTAGATAGTCGCGAATTAATTGCCGAACTACCTGTGAGGGGGTCAAATCTTGCTGCTGGCAGAGCGTTTCCAGTGCGCTCTTTTTTTGTGGATCAATCAGGACAGTAAGCCGCGCAGTCTTCTTTTCCATGATACTTTTACTCGCTGTTATGATAATCAAATGATAATAGCATACCTGCTATATACTCGAAATAATTCATACAACGACAGGGCAGCAGCAGCGTAACGACCTGACTAAGAATAATATCAGCCCCTGCTGGCCGCATGGTGGCATCATCATTCCAGCCAGAAAATAATCATCGGCTATAATATTTTCCCACTGTGCTATTTTGATATTTTTGAGCGTATTGCCTCTGAATACCCACAGTCAATCAATGCATCCGGTAACCGCTGGATCAGACATGTTTCCTTTAATTTTTTAAATGGCAGAGTACTATCCAGCAGTCCCATGTCATATATATATCGGTCAGCATAACCACTCACTAATACCTTCCAGTTATATTTGATATCTGAAGAAACTGATGCAGCATGATTTAAAATATTGCTTGTGCAATTGTTGAGGAATGTATTGTAGAACTCCGGGTGCTGGTTGAGCTTATCTATTCGATCTAAATAATTTAAAAAAAGAGCCTGAACCATCTCCGGTGAAATATTAATAGGATAAAGATACACGCGTTCTTTACGCACGTCTGTCCTGACACCAATTAAATCCCGTTCATCGGCCAGAACGTAAGTCAGGGTATAGTGATTGAACAAGCCGCGCCAGGTAGAATACCGCTGTTCAGCGCTACGGCGTGTTTCAATAGAGATGGCCAGATGGCGACCATCTTTAAAACCAAAGCTTAAAAATAAGTGAGCAATAGCCTCACCTGACCAGTAGGAGGCAATGACATCAACAGAATCAAGTTCTTTCAGATTGAATTCATCATCATACCAGGCCGGGACATAATCCGTCACGCTACCGTTATACCTAAAATTCCTGATATTACGTAGCATGATGTCATGCTCCCCTAACCATTCCACCTGTGGTAACTTGGCGTATTCCAGAATCCAGTCTTTATCATTACTTGGTGCTGCTGACGTCAACCATGGCATAGTTATTTTTCACTTTTGTTTTTTACTGAATGACGGCCCCCGAAATAAGCACGGCTCCCCTTCTCTTTTTTCTCTTCCTGACGGTTACGTGAGGAAAGTATTTTTTTAACACCACGCTTAATGGTCGCCCACCAGCCTGCAGGGCGAGGATCAGCCAGCATGCTGAGCGCTCGTGCATAATCAAGAGTCAGGCCCGGAGTCCAGGCCATTGTTTTGGCCCGTTTACGTATTTGTATAGCAACCCAAAGTTCAGGCGTTAGCATCATACGGGTCAGTATCCACCAATGCCCCCGATGGCTCCAAATTCGCCCAATCACGCCCTCAAGTGCCGCTTCTAATGCTCTGGCAACGCTACTGGAACAGTTCCGATGCGTGAGGTTATAGGTATTGTCCTGACGGTACTTATCCCAGAAAAGTTTTAAACTTTGTGCGTCATAATTCCTTATTCTGACTTTTATTGTTGAATGGCACCATTGACTGGACTCCGTTTTGTAATCAGGCTGAAAAACTCCAGCGACATTATTATCAACGGTTGCCCGTAATAAACGGGCAAACTGATCCGGTGAACGATCCAAGTCTTCCGCAGGATAGAGACTGATGTAAACACCATCTGGTGATTCAAGAGCAGCGTGCCCGGTTGAAATAACACCATCGCTATCAACCGCTGCAATATATCTGTCAATGATAGGGTGTGGCACAACGCTACTTTTAGATGTCCCGGCAGGTGTCCACACATGTATGGTAAGAGCGGGTTCATCATCTGCTGGCGGGCCGTCCCACCATTCAACCATATCAGGGTTAGTCTTCACACTGCTGGACTTTTCAGCCGCTTTATCACCACGAAATGCTGGATTTGAATGCATCTTTTTAACACGCATAGCCAGGGCTATCATATTACGCCCACCCAGCATCAGACCCAGTCCTAAACCAAAAGCAACGGTTCCTTTATAATGCGTTGGATAAGGCTGATAGAAGAAAATAGCTAAACAGATTTCGACGACTCCACCAGCCACCACCAGCTTCCATTTTCTGAAACGCACCACAGCGGCGGTGATAATTTGTAATAGCCCGTCGGCCAGGAAAAGAGTGCCGAAAATAAGCGCCAGAATAAAATTACCGTAAGCCTGCCCGCCGAGAATTAATATCGCCGCAAGGGCAAACGCCGCACCTTTAACATAGCGTAATGTCCGCTGCCCACCAATCCCCGTATGAGCAACCAACAATGTGGCTATTCCCTCTATTAACAGAAGACAGGCAAAAGGCATTAAAGGAAAAAAGATAACGTTATCCAGCGCATCGATAAAGATAATCAGGCCAGCGAAGATACCCACCGCGCCGACAATAAAAACACTGCGCCAGCGAGCACGTAGATAGTCTATACCCAGTAGAATCATCACTAGCTGAACCATACTATTCTCCAAATTTAACAACGTCTTCTGCTCCGGATATTGAGCCATTGCCAGCACATTCCAGAGAAAACTTTATTTTAAATCAGCACGTTAACAATGTTTGCGACTTAAGTTAAATCATTTAACAAACTTGGATTTTATTCTATTATAATAAATTAAATTAATAAACACGTCTTTCTACAGTAAAGTCAAATTGTTACCTCCTGTTAATTGGACATCTATCGAGACCTCATTCACATCACCTCACTGGAAACATATACTTTTATAAGTATTCATTTTTTCAATGAATTAAGCCGTATCATGATTTATCTTGATATCTCCCCCGGGTAACACATCCACATGCTTTTCAGCATAATCTGCTGAATTGAAAAATACAGCCCCGAAGATTCTTGTAACAGCCACCACAGAAATCAAACATTTATGCTGTTAATTTAATAATTGCGGTATTTTATAAAAAAATACTTTTTTACGGATAGTTTGATACCACGCTTCTCATAGGCCCCTTATTCTGATGTAAAAAAAGGTCAATATCCGTTCAGATATTGACCTTTTTTTACTCTTTACAATACATCCATGTCAGGTTCGTAGAGTGCAAGAAATGACGTTGGTAGACTGCAAAACACTAACAGTATTTTAACTGTCAATATCCCACGTGCTATCAACTTATACCATTAAGTGACGGGCTACATCAGTAAAATATACCTGTATCATTATTTCTATGCGAAAACAGAACCTGGAGTAATATTGTGGGCTGATTTTAAATATTAAAATAGAAAACCACTAAGCATAAGAAAACAAGAAAGACATAAAGCAATATATCCCCAGAAAATTCCGCCAACGCAGTTAAATTATCTTCATTGTTTTTATGGAGTATAGCGATAGCTTGTTTTTTATTTTCAGCACTGATCTCCACATAATGTCTTTTAAACCCCTCTTCTTTTAAGCTATGGAGTAACACACGGTTAAGAGCCTCTTTGGGTATTATTTTAGTTTTATCACCACTGATAAAGAAAATATATTTTTTCATATTTATTCCATAGCGGTTAAGTGCATCTGTCTTTCACTATTAAGACTTATGGATTTATTCATGATGATCTGACACTTAAAATAGTCCATTGCTATCAAGAGTATTTATTAAATAATAGTGTCAGAAATATGTTCGTCATTATTAAATGACATGCGAACAAAAACTTTATAACGTATTCTGTTGTAATATTTCTACATTATCAGATGTCATGTATTGACACATGAAATCTTGTGTTTCTCTATTTTTTCATTAAAAACAGATGGTTATATGTTGGTTCATTCGAGTGTAGTCAGGGGGATACGCATTAATTCGTTCAATGTTTGTCGGTTACGCACAGCATCTGCAAGCGTGTATTGATTCAGATGGGTAATAAACACCTGCATAGCACCCTGCAGCATGCCATTCAGATTACAGTGATTGATCAGTGGGCAAAGAGGACTGTAACAGTTAACAATATGTTTTGATTCATCCGCTCGTTCCTCGAGTACTTGAACAATATCGCCAAGAGAATACTCTTTTAATGCTTTAGCCAGATAAATGCCACCATTACGACCACGCACGGTCTTTACCCATCCCTGCTGTCCCATAAAATGGACCACTTTGACAAGATGGTTTACTGATACCTGAAGTTCACCAGCCGTTTGGTTGATAGTAAATGGCGTACTTCTGGCAGGCTGCGTCAGGAAGATCAGCGTGCGTAAACCAAGATCAGTAAACTGGTGAAGCTTCATGGTGTCCTCTCATGCCAGGGGCAAACTTCCCCCCTGGCGAGTCATCTGCGCTTCCGGCAAAGGAAGTCAGATAATATTATGGTGTTACTCCCCCGGTACCGAATGCCTCACAATAGATCTGCTGTTGTGGGATACCTATCGCCCGCAGGGCTGCATTCTGTTGATGCATAAACGGAATGGGGCCACAAATATAGTAATCAGCATCTTTTGGTAACCATTCTGCCGGAACCTGTTGCAGATCCAGACGGCCCTGGGCCTGATAATCTTCACCCAATACTTCATTTTGAGTCACCGCCTCATAGGCGATATAGGTGTGCAGATTATTGTACAGGTTTTTGAGCGTTTTGACCTCTTTACGCATAGCATGCACTTCAGGGTTACGTGCAGCATGGATAAAACTGATTTGCTTTTTAACCTCGTTATCAGAATCCGTCTGTGAGATAAGCTGGTTTAACATCGCTATCATTGGTGTCAGACCAATACCTGCGCTGATCAGCACATTGTTATTTTTCTGATTCACCAGGAAAAAATTCCCCGTTGGCGCACTGGCTTCAATCACATCGCCTTCATTGATCACATTATGCAGTGTTGAAGAGACATAGCCAGGATCCTGCCCTTCACGATGGGCATCTTCTCGTTTTACTGAAATTCGTAGATACTTGCCTGACGGGCTGTCTGACAATGTATACTGCCGAGGCTGCTTAATGCCTAATTCAGGCACCGTAACGCGCACCGTAATGTATTGCCCTGGCTGGTAGTCGGGTAGTGCCTGCTGATCTTTAGGTACCAGATAGAACGACGTTATCTCACTATTTTCACGTTCTTTACGTTCAACCACGAATTCACGCCAGCCCAGCCAACTGCCCTGACTTTTCTCATGTTGCTGATAGAGTGATTTTTCCGTCTCTATAAAGAGATCAGCCAGCTGCTGATAAGCCGCCCCCCAGGCAACGATTAATTTGTCATCCATCGGGATGCCGAGCACTTCACTGATCGAATGGAGCAGATTTTCCCCGACAATATTATAGTCAGGTGCCTGAATATTTAAACTCACATGCTTATGGCAGATAAGCTCAATAACGGGAGCCAGCACTGAAGGATCATCGATATTTTCAGCATAAGCCAGCACGGCACCAGCAAGCGCCTGGGCCTGGGCTCCGCTCCGTTGGTGCCCGAGGTTAAAGGTCTCTTTAAGAGACGGATTGTTTCCCAACATACGTTTGTAAAAGTAATCAGTCAGGGCAACCCCGCTCTCTTTTAATACTGGGACGGTGGCTTTAACCAACGCTTTCTGTTCTGTGGTCAACATGTTATCGACTCCTCACGCTTAAAGATGCATTCAAAATACACCTTTAAGCGTGGAATGACAATTGCTTTGCTTTCCACCGGGAACCGACTGATGTATGTACTAATACAAATGACCCCATCTGAAAATCTGGCCGCATAAAAAACCCAGATCATCAGATGGTTCTTTTGATTCAGAGTGCTGAATCATGCATCACTGACTCTTTCCTCCCAATAAGGGCAAGCGTTCAAGCATATTTTTTATATTGATGGCATCCCAGGGAAGGTGCTCTGATACTGTCAGGCCAACTGGCCTGGCTTGTAACGTTGCTTCACTGACAATATCGAGCACTTCTGTTATCGTCAGTTTACCTTCTGCTACATGTCCGAATTCTCCGGCTGTTCTCCCCGGGCGAGCAAATAAAACCGAACGAAATAGCTGAGGATCCAGCACGTCAAGATCAATGTGGATTGCCAGATATTCTATTTTTTGTTCTGTGATCCAGTCGACGACCTTGCTCACCCCGCTGCGGATTTCATCAGGCGAGCATGTCGCTATCCCATGTTCAGAAATGAATTTAGCTTCATATGGCAGAGGGTCATGAATACCAGCAATCATTATTTTTTCCGCGGCCAGAGGCCTACTCACCACGGAGGTTAAATCAGTATCTCCGATCCCCATCAATGCGGCCAGAATATGGGCGTGAGCATTAGAAAATTGCGCCGGTGTTTGTACATCCGGGTGAGAATCTATCCACAACACCCCTAATTTATCACCATACTTTTCTTGCAACCATGCAAAAGGAGCCAGCGAAACGAGGCAATCCCCCCCCCAGAGTGGCAATATTCTCTGGCTGATGTTTATGAATAAGGTTCCGGGCATCCGCCAGCTGCATGTTAATAGCAGAACGACCATTAATACCGTTTTCTTCTTTGAGTTCTGTGTGTCCCGGTTGTGGAGCCGGCACCCTGACCGTTTCAACGGCACTACGCGTTTCCGGTGCCAGCCATTCCAGCATAAGAGACCCAAGATAATAAGGCGGGTTATTCCCTCCCTGCCATTGCGGGAAAACCAGGCGCAGGGTTGATGTTTCATTGCTCATAAGTCACTCCAGAATAATGTGTGATATGTTAATTAGCAGGCAGCCTCGGGGACCCCCATTATTCTGGCTACCACTTTTTTTAATGAGGTCAGGTTTTCCTGTAATTTAAAATTCGGCATGTAAGCGCGCCTTGCCAGCAAACCATCAAGCATGGCAAACAAGACAATGGATATTTCTTCCGGGTCTGTCTCCCTGAATTCATCCCGTTCGATACCTCGTGTAATTATGTTCTTTAATGCGCCACGCATCGCAATATCTGCCTCAGTAAACGCCCTGTTTACATCACTGTTTCTTGCTGCTTCCGCGATGATTTCTATCCAGAGGGCCGGCTCAATCGGATAACCTGATTTGGTGATGCAGTTATTCATAAGTTCACAAAGGTGATCAAGTGACGATCCCACATAGGGCTCCGCATATACTGCCAGGGCACTCTCTGTTGCGTCATTCACGATAGCCACAATCAATTCATTTTTGCTACGAAAATGGTTGTACATGGCACCCTGGCTGATGGCCGCGCACCGCGCTATATCACCAATACTGGTAGCACTGAAGCCTTTTTGAGAGAAACTTTGCGCCGCAGCCAGAAGCACTTTATCGCGAGTAGAACAGGCCATAGTCACTGTTACCTCATTTATGAATGAACGTTCATTCATTTTAAAAGAGAAATGCAGATTTGCAAATGAAAAAGAATAAACCGATCACTCGTCTGCTATACCCCCCACGCCTCACTGGCGTAATGGGGGGCGGTAAACCCACCAGCCTCTGTGTAATACACACAGGCACAGGTTGCCATTCGACAAACGGTGCCGAAATACCAGACTCAGTGTTCAGTCAGAGAAGGAATAAAATGCGATTCTTGTAACGTCACTAAATTATCGGGTTTAACATAAATGACCCCTTCCCCGGGGACATCAATTTCAGCAATCATAAAGAGTGCCATTGTGGTCAATAATGGTAAGGTCAGAATCAATGAATTTCGGCCACGCAATCCACGAATGTTATGCCCTATCAGGTAGTTTGCTGCGACAGAAAAGATAATCAAAAGGAGCCAGGCTGCTTTGGGAATTTGATCTCGCCAGCCGGCGGTTGTTCTTGCCTGGGAGTTGTACAGCTCCGTATAGGAACTCAATACCAGACTGAATCCATTCACCGGGGTAGTTTTAGCTTCTGCCATCGCAATGGTCCACAGTGCCTTTTGGATATCAATGGATTGATTCTGCAATACTCGGGAGTAAACATGCGTCCCCGAGTTAAAAAAAGCGATACGGGTAGTCAGATACTGCTGCAATAAAGGATAAGCGACTTTCTGATCTTCTTCGCTCAGCATGGCAGTGCTTTGTGTGGCATTAGCAATAGCGATGGCTTCCTGCTCTTCCGTCTGTTCACGCGCGTTATAGCCACCAATGGCAATAGAGAGAATAAAACCCATCACCAGAAAAAGTAATGATAATAACGCACCCAGAATAATTTTTGCCTCATCATCTGCCCGCTCGTCATCACGTTTCCGCTTCTTACAAATATATTTTCCCAGCAGAGAGGCGCCGAACATTAGCAGGAATATCACAACAAAAAGCACAACCGAATTCATCACGACAAGATCTAAAATGTTGTCAGTAATATTCATTTTCAAGATTCACTGTATTTGACAGGGTGAATGAACACATTACGATTCGACACTGATGCTATCTCTTCGCAACGACATAACATGGGTCAGGCAACCGGGAGGATTATCCGACTGGCTGCACAGAGAGACAGTATACAGTATGACTTTTGTTATGGGGCCAGGAACGCTTATCCGCGTACAGCAACCATCGTCTGAAAAGGAATCCCGGTACCTTTCAGACCGGGATAATGGCAGAATCAAGCTTTGAAGAGATCCTTTAAACCATGAGGCTGACACCGTAAATACTGATCAGCTGCATGTACCCTCGCCCCCAGCTTCGCTGCGGCATGCCATGGCCAGCGAGGATCATAAAGCACAGTACGGGCGACACCAATGAAATCAGCATCCCCTCCCGACACAATCGCTTCAGCATGCTCAGGCTCTGTAATTAACCCGACAGCGATAACGGGGATATTCACAGCCGCTTTGACTGCTCTGGCAAATGGCACCTGATACCCAGGATACACCTGAATTTCCTGGTCTGGATGAAGCCCCCCGCCTGATACATGGATAGCATCAGCCCCCCTGGCTTCCAGCATTTTTGAAAACGCAACGGCTTCCTCAAGACAGAACCCTCCCTCAACCCAGTCCGTTGCTGAGATCCTGACACTCACTGCTTTTTCTGACGGGAAAGCATCACGAACGACATCAAAAATTTCCAGAGGGAAACGAACCCGATTTTCAAATGAGCCACCATAGTTATCTGTACGCTGGTTTGATAATGGCGATAAAAACTGATGCAGCAAATAACCATGCGCGGCATGAATTTGAATCAGATCAATACCAAGACTGGCCGCACGTTTTGCCGCACTGGAAAACTGAGAACGAATTTCAGCCAGCCCCTTATCGTCGAGGGCCGTTGGAACCGTATACCCTTCACTATAAGGAATGGATGACGGAGCCAGGGTTTGCCACCCCCCTTCTTGATCGGGTGGGATTTGTCCGTGTCTATCCCACGGCTTATAAGTAGAGGCTTTTCTGCCCGCATGCGCCAGCTGGATAGCAACAGGTATGCCGGACCATTTCCTGACGGACTGGAGAACCTTCCTAATCGCTGCTTCAGATTGATCATCATAGAGACCAACATCGCCGTAAGTAATTCGCCCCTCAGGGGATACAGCCGTTGCTTCAATGGTAAGCAACCCCGCGCCCGACTGCGCCAGTTGCCCCAGATGCATAGCATGCCAGTCACTCATACAACCATTCTCTGCTGAGTACTGGCACATAGGGGCTATCACAATCCTGTTTTCAAGTTCCAGATTTCTGATACGTAATGGTGAAAATAGCTTAGGTGCTGACATTCTCATTTCTCCAGGCTACTGAATATAAAATTACCATCGTTCTTCGTATTATAGGTCAAAGTCTCGCTTGACGATTTAACTGGCACGCAATACAGCTTTGTTCCGGAGGCAATGATCAATGAAACAATCGGAGAGGAAAATATGGGCATGCTGGCGTCATTACAGGCGTTTATCCGCCAGGCAGAGGAAACCTGACTGAAGAAAAGATCCCCGTCACGAGGAATATCCTGGACATAAGATACCGATATCAATGGAAGCCTCCCCGGAAATTAAGCAATAATGTCTTCCCACCCGACCTTCTTCAGGAATGCCGCTGTGTCATCACCTCCCCCCATTTCTCGTCCTGTACCTTCACGACTTTTGGTACTGGCGGTTTTTGCCACACCGCCGCTCCTGTGGGCAGGTAACTTTATTGTCGGACGTGCAATACGCCATGATGTCCCCCCCATCACACTCACGTTTTTACGCTGGCTTATCGCACTGGTTGTGATTCTGCCCTTTGCGCTCCCCTTTATCAGACGGGACTTCCCCCGCTATCGCACCTATGCCAGGCAGATTATTATTCTTTCATTGCTGGGAATTGTGGCCTTTAGCCTGCTGGTCTACTTTGGACTCCATTCGACCTCCGGCACGAATGCCTTACTGCTTAACTCATGCATCCCAGTATTGATCATGCTGTTTTCCGCCGTTTTTTACGGTACACGCTTAAGCTGGCGTCAGGCTACTGGACTGGTACTATCCTGCCTGGGCGTGCTGGTCATTATCTTCCAGGGCAAGCTCACTGGCTTATTAACACTGACCTTTTCCGTCGGTGACCTCCTGTTACTGACCGCCATGGCTTGCTTCGCATGCTATACCCTGTTACTCCGAAAGATACCTTCTGATATTAATCGGTTAGGTCTGCTCGCTATGCAAATCATGGTTACATTGATCGTCGTCGGGGTATTATGGCCCTGGGAGTATGCCACTGGACCAGCGGTACAGTGGCGTTCGGGCATCGTACTGGCACTGCTTTTTCTGGGGTTCGGCCCTTCGTTTATTTCATACTTGTTGTTCAGCCGTTGTGTCGAACTTATTGGCCCCGCCAAAGCGGGCCTGAGCATTCATCTTATCCCTGTATTTGGCGTTGTGCTGTCCATTATATTATTAGGGGAACCATTACATTTATTTCATGGGGTGGGGATTCTGGCCATTTTCTGCGGTGTGGCCCTGGCCAGTAAATAACATAGCCGGAGTGGCCTGCGTTCATCCATTAATGGGCTTTGCACCCCGGTGCACGCCTCATTATTCTAAATGCAGAGCCGCACTGATGGGAAAGAAAATGTCCCGGGGTGGATTACCCGCTAATCTTTCGCGGGAAGGGTTGTTTCTACCACGTCAACCAGACTCACCCAACCTGCTTTGATGAAAGCCGCGGTATGTGACCGGGTAAAGTGTTGCTGATAAGCTTCCTGGTTTTCATACCGTTCCCACAGTATGAAGCGCCGGGGTTGGCTATTATCCTGTAGCGCCAGGGCCAGTGTACAACCACTCTCTTGCCGCATTGCCTGGCAATAATCATCCAGTGCCTGTCGCCCTTCAGCAACAGACCATTGAGGATCAATCAGTACTTTTGCTGTAATAAAATGACCTGGGGTTTTCATCGTCCACCTTTATTTTAGTCGCAAACCTGTTGGGCGAACAGTTTCGGAAAATTAACGTTTCATTTCTTACAATAAACCATTTTATTTATCAATAACCGGGGGAATATCAGGCAACACAGAGTAGGCAGGGAATAAACAAGCTGCATGATATGGTTAAGGGACCCTGTGTTTATAATGCCTCGCCCCGGGAATGGTATCCCCCATAATTAACCTGCACTGGTATTTTTAGCCTGGTACTGTCAGTACCAGAATACCGTGGCAATACCCAAAAAACAGGGTGGCAGATATTAACTGTCAGGCTCTGCTATTCGTATGCGTCTTTTGATACGGCCAGGAAGGCTGGTATGACGTTCTTCAGGCTTCTCGCCCTGAATAAGCTGATTTATTAAGGTGTAGCAATGTAACGCCAGCTGGCGGTTATCCTGCTGAACAGTGTCAATAGGTAACGAGAGTGAGTCATAGAGATAGTGATCATCAAAGCTGGCCATATAGATTGGCTCACAGGGCAAATTATGCTGGTTAATATAGCGTAATACGCCTTCCAGCAAACCACAGGCTGCGGTAAATAAGGCCCTCGGCGGACGTCCCAGCTCTGCACACAAGGCAGCAAACATTTCATATCCTGCACTGGGATGATAATGCCCATGAATAACCCACTCAGGACGTAAAGTCACCCCTGCCTGTCTTAGACCTTGTTTAAAACCTTCAAGACGATCCCTTGTCGGGGACAAACGAACAGGCCCCCCGAAAAAATAGATCTCATCAGGTGACTGACGGGCAATCGGGGCCACTAATTGACTGACGATTTGGGTTGATTCGGTGAAGACACTCGGTAACGTACTGCCTGGTATATAACGGTCAAACAGTACCACCGGTATTTGTTCACTGATCTTCAAATACCAATCATCGGAGGCCATACAGGACGCGACAATCAAGCCATCCACCTGACGGGAAATCATATTGTTTACTACCTGCGTTTCCTGCCCCTGGTTTTCATCAGTACAGGAAATGATTAGCTGCAGGCCTGCTTCACGGCACAGCGTTTCGAGTTCAAATGAAAATACCGCAAAACCATAGTTCGTCATTTCCGGAACGACTAACCCCAACGTCAGGGAACGTGTGCGCTCATCACGCAATGAACGGGCATGGATATTCGGCTGATATTGTTGCTGCTGGGCAATGCTCAGGACACGATCACGCGTAGCGGCTGAAACGCGCAGCTCTTTCCCCCGCCCATTTAATACCAGGCTTGCCGTGGCAACAGAGACGCCAGCCAGGGAGGCAATATCCTTCATCGTGATGCGTTTAGTTTTGTGCACAACAGAACCTGTATCTGGCAATAACTACAGCAGAGTTTATCACGCGAACAGCTGAGAATCAGTAAGGTAAGAGGGCTCTTACTCCTCGTCAGGAAAATCTTCAGAAACCGTTAACGCTGGCCTTCCGGTAAAACGAAAGGCCAGTGAGGCCTAGAACCACGTTTCCATCTGTACACCGAAGTTCCATTCACCACCCGATGTGAAACCGTCATGGCCCAGACTGCCTGATGTTGAGTAATGATCCAGCTTGCTGCTCCAGTCTATCCAGGTCGCAAATATTCGCAGTTCCGGGCGGCTAAAAAAGTCACCGATTTTTTCCGCCTTCAGGGTTGGAGCGAAAGTCAGTTTATAAAAATCGCCCTTAACGGCCTGGCGCTTATTTTCTGCTTTCCCATCGGGTGAATAGCCCTGGGGCTGTAGATCCATATACTGGTAGGACCCTTCAAACGCCAGAGCAACATTCTGCGTCACTTCTTTGATCAAACGGGTATTCAGCGTCAGCCATTTATAGCTATCGCCTTTCATATAACGGTCTTTACTACTTTGAGCCATCACCGAGGGGGCAATGTACCAACCCCGCCCCAGGGGAGTAATACCATAGGTGGCTAAACGCCAGGTGTTCGCCTCCGATAAAAGCGCACCATCACTGCCGATGCCCTTAACTTCAGCACCTAAACCATGACCATAAAGCAACGCGGTTCTGGCAGACCCCTCCCCCAGACCATAGAAACTATCGTTATGCCACCCCAAAAGAATATGGGAACCACTATGGGCTTTAGAGGCCCCCTCAGGAGTCGCCTCCCCATGCCCCGTTTTGCGATTGTCGTTATCTTTAGCCCGCAGGCCGGAGATCATCAGCTGTAGGGGCCCAATGAAGTTATTGGCAGTCAAAATATGGTTTTGGATAGTATTGTTGTTCTGCTCATTCATGGGTCCAAAATCGCGACCATAAAGAGAGAAGTTACTCCGGAACACATCGTTCCATTTCACGTCATACACACCGCCCCCCGTACCAGCAAGAAAGACAATGTCGGAATCAATCCAGTGAATATCAACGTTATCACGGTCAAAGCGTTTACCTGCCCACCACGTACTGTCTTTCAGAGCGCCGTCGAATGTCGACAAGTTTCCGAGTTCAGCATAGACCTGGCGAATATTCACGTCACTGGAATCGGCTGTCCAGTCGTTATAGGTTTTTTGCCCGTCGGCAAACATCGCTTTAAAACCTGCGGTTACGCCATTATCAAGTGTCTGTTTATGCTCAAGAGTCAATTCGACATAGGTGTCGGGTTCATTACCAAGACGTCCTACAGCGCCACCCGTGTCCCCTGCTGGCGTCATGTAGGGGCCACCTTTCGTGCTGGAGCCTGAGTGATTCATCAGCAATCCTGAACGGGCATAGCCATGAAACTCAAAATGTCGGGTACTGCCTGATTGGTTTACAGGTGTTGCTGTGCTCTCAGCAACCGGTGCCGTTACTGCTGAGTTTACCCCCTGTTGTGTTACCAGCTGCTGCGTTTTTCTCTCAGCAGCGTCAGCACGCTGTTCTGCCATTGATGCGCGACGTTCAGCCCAGTGAAGTCTTTGTTCCAGGGCAGTCAAACGCGCTTCCACACTCATCGGATCAGCCTGAGCATACAGCGAAACTGACCCGATGAAGATGGCTGTTATCACAGTACGTTTTTTATGGTGATGCATGTTTATCATCTCCTTGATAATTATCATCAAGCTAGCGAGATAAACATGTCACTTCACACCAAACTATCAAAAAACGAGCCGATGGCAACAATTGTGTTAAATCTAAATATAATTCATTTAATTACAGTGATTTAGCTAAATCCTGCTGGCGAGGGAGCGCCGTCATCGCCCCTTTTGCTGTCGTGGCTAAAGCGCCACAAAGCTGGGCCTGGGCTAAGATCTGTTCTAATTGTGTCACGTTTTCAGGCATGCCTTGATCGGCAAGGCCGCACAGCAGGCCCGCAACAAAAGCATCACCCGCCCCAGTCGTGTCAACACAAACAACCGGCTTGGCAGGGAAGTGATGGGTTTTACCCTGATAGTGCGCCATTACCCCTTCTTTACCTTGAGTTACAAGCAGTAAGCCCAGTGGATAGCATGAAATCAGCTTGTCGATCCCTGCCTGTAGTTCAGACTCACCAGTAATGAACTGCAACTCTTCAACGGATAACTTTGCCACATCCGCTAATGAGAGTGCCCGGGACAAACAGTGCTGTAACTGTTCGGGGTCTTGCCACAAGTCGGTACGTATATTGGGGTCGAAGCTGACCTTTCCACCCGCTTGCTTAATACGCTCCATCCCAGTGAAAGTCGTGCTTCTGCTGGGTTCTGCGCTCAGGGCAATAGAACAAGTATGTAACCACTGATTGGGCTTGAATGACGGTAGGTCACAAGGCTCAATAAACAGATCGGCACTGGGACGCACCATAAACGTAAATGACCGTTCTCCTTCGTCATCCAGGGCAACGACCACAGTGGAAGTACGGTGCAATGGATCATAGCGCATGTAATGCGTATCAACCTGCTCTTCATCCAGAACTTGTTTCATGAAGTGTCCGAAGGGATCATCCCCCACTCGTCCTATAAAACCGCTCTGTCCTGCGAGTCTTGCGATCCCTACCGCCACATTGGCAGGGGCGCCTCCCGGGCATTTAAGGAGATGATTATCACCATCAGGCAGCAGATCAACCACTGCATCGCCGAGTACCCACACTTTTTCGCTCATGTTACGTCTCCAGGTTGCTAAATTTTGCTAAAACCATTTAGCTCATTTAATCACAATTAATATGCGTGATTAAGTAAAAAATTCCTTCTTCCTGTATCACACCACTATCACTTATTGCTTTCTTCCCGTTAACCTATCCTGTGTAATACGGATACAGGTCAATTCGCCAGATTTTTCTGACAAGCCTTCATATTGAAAAAGTAGAGTAACCACATGAACATCAAGCAAAAGCAGCACCGTTCTCTTTATATTCCTTATGCCGGTCCGGTTTTACTCGAGTTTCCCCTGCTCAACAAAGGCAGTGCTTTTAGTTTTGAAGAACGCCTGAATTTCAATCTGCTGGGATTACTACCCAGTGTTGTTGAAACTATCGAAGAGCAGGCTGAACGAGCATGGCTACAGTATCAGGGTTTTAAAAACGAAATTGATAAGCATATCTATCTGCGTAATATCCAGGATACCAATGAAACCCTGTTCTACCGGCTGGTAGATAATCATCTGGAAGAAATGATGCCAGTGATTTATACCCCTACAGTAGGGGCTGCCTGTGAGCGTTTCTCTGAGATCTATCGCCGGGCACGTGGGGTATTTATTAACTATGAAAATCGTCAGCATATGGACGATCTGTTGCAGAATGTCACGACTCCCAACATAAAAGTTATCGTGGTCACTGACGGTGAGCGTATTTTGGGGCTTGGCGACCAGGGTATCGGGGGAATGGGTATCCCGATTGGTAAGCTCTCACTCTACACCGCATGTGGTGGGATCAGCCCAGCCTATACGTTGCCAATCGTGCTGGATGTCGGCACAAATAATCCTCAACTGGTTAATGATCCCCTGTATATGGGCTCACGCCATCCTCGTATTACTGGTGATGAATACTACGCCTTTGTTGATGAGTTTGTTCAGGCTGTGCGTCATCGCTGGCCAAACGTGCTACTGCAATTTGAAGATTTTGCACAAAAAAATGCCATGCCACTGTTGACCCGCTATCGCGATGAAATCTGTTCATTCAACGACGATATTCAGGGAACGGCGGCCGTCACTGTCGGCACATTAATTGCAGCCAGTAAGGCGGCAGGAAACCAGCTCAGTGAACAAAAAGTAGTCTTCCTCGGTGCCGGTTCCGCTGGGTGTGGGATCGCTGAACAGATCATCGCCCAAATGCAGCGTGAAGGGATCAGTGAAAGCACGGCTCGTGAAAATGTTTATATGGTGGATCGTTTTGGCCTGTTAACCGACAACATGCCTAACTTACTGCCTTTCCAGAGCAAATTGGTACAGAAACACGACAAACTGGCAACCTGGGATATCACTAACGAAGCCATCTCGTTGCTGGATGTAGTTCGTAATGTGAAGCCTGATATTCTGATTGGGGTATCGGGCCAGACAGGGCTTTTCACCGAAGAAGTGGTTCGTGAAATGCACAAGCATTGCCCTCGCCCTATCATTATGCCCCTTTCTAACCCAACCTCACGTGTTGAAGCCACGCCACAAGACCTCATCAGCTGGACCGACGGTCAGGCATTGATTGCAACAGGCAGTCCCTTTGCACCGGTACAATGGCAGGATAAAACATTCCCTATCGCCCAGTGTAACAATGCCTATATTTTCCCTGGTATTGGCCTGGGGGTTATCGCCTCAGGGGCTTCACGTATCACGGATGAAATGCTAATGGCGGCAAGCGCTGCTTTAGCAGAACACTCACCGCTGGTTAAAAATGGTGAAGGGCTGGTTCTGCCTGAACTGAAAGATATTCAGGTCGTTTCCCGGGCGATCGCTTTTGCTGTGGCACAAACGGCGCAACAACAGGGGGTTGCCGTGGTCACCTCAGTCAAAGCGTTACACCAGGCGATTGATGAAAACTTCTGGAAACCAGAATACCGTGCCTATCGCCGCACTTCTGTTTAACCCTGGTTGTTGACCCTTCCCCACAAAACCGCCACTGATTACTTCATCCCAGTGGCGGTTTTTTATTCCGAACGCCATTCAATGCCACAAAAAGTGACAGCGTAACAAAAACTTGTCGTAAATAAATAATTACACCAGTCGTAAGCCCAATTTGACGAAAAATAACTTTTACCTTACTCTGCGCGACATAAATACAGGTTTATGTTTACAGATAAAGAGGAAAGCGTGAAGAATCGCACCCTGGGCAGTATTTTTATTGTCGCGGGCACCACAATTGGAGCAGGAATGCTGGCGATGCCATTAGCTTCTGCTGGCGTTGGTTTTGGTGTCACTTTATTCATGCTGATAGGGCTATGGGCGCTCATGTGCTACACCGCGCTGCTGCTGGTGGAAGTTTATCAGTACGGATCAGCGGATACGGGTCTGGGAACGCTGGCTAAACGTTACCTTGGTCGCTATGGGCAATGGCTGACGGGATTTAGTATGCTCTTCCTGATGTATGCACTGACAGCGGCTTATATCAGTGGTGCGGGTGAACTACTGGCCGCCAGTTTGAGTCATTGGCTGTCAATGACTGTTCCGCCAACATCGGGGGTTCTGTTGTTTACCCTGGTTGCCGGGGGTATTGTTTGTATCGGTACCCATATGGTCGATATGTTTAACCGGGTATTGTTCACTGCAAAAATTGTTCTGTTGATAGTCATGCTGGCATTGATGATGCCACATATCCATCAAACTAACTTGCTCACACTGCCTGTCGAGCAAGGCCTTGCCCTCTCTGCTATTCCCGTCATATTCACCTCTTTCGGCTTTCATGGTAGCGTGCCAAGTATCATCAGTTATATGGGCGGTAATTTGCCTAAACTGCGACGGGTTTTCATCATTGGCAGTGCGATCCCATTAGTGGCCTATATATTCTGGCAACTGGCCACCCTCGGGGCGATTGATGGCGCCGCATTTGATAATCTGGCCACCCAGCACAGTGGACTGAATGGTTTTCTGCAGGTGGTTCACAACGTGGTGGCAACCCCAAAAGTGGGACTGGCGATTCAGTTATTTGCTGATTTTGCCCTCGCGACCTCCTTCCTTGGTGTCTCTTTAGGCTTATTTGATTATCTGGCAGACTTGTTTTCCCGTAACCGGCACATTTCCGGCAGACTGCAAACTGGGGTAATGACCTTCCTGCCCCCCCTGGTCTTTGCGCTGTTCTACCCCCAGGGATTTGTCATGGCATTGGGCTATGCTGGCGTGGCGCTGGCAGTACTGGCCTTGATCATTCCTTCAATGCTGGTTTGGCAGAGTCGTAAGCAACACCCTGAACGAACCTTTAAGGTCATGGGAGGCAAGCCGCTACTGGCTACGGTATTTGCCTGTGGGGTGATTATTGTCCTGATACAGCTGTCTATCACTGTCGGTGTATTGCCTAAAGTCGGCTGATAGCCTCGCCGTTTCCCGACAGAGTCACACACGCAACGCTTGTGACCTGTCGGTGTTTTTCATCAGGATGGTAAACGTCACGGCCGGTATATTTATTACAGCTGATAACCAGGCTTTTTAAGCAGTTGCTCCATCCGGGGGGCTATTTGTTTATCCCACACCTCTGACTTCCATAAGTCCTGTTCAATCATCTGTAACGATACAGATAATGACGAATCCTTTGAGCCCAGGTACTTTTTCAATACGTCACAAACCTCTGATGCTATCGCCTGCTTCTGCTGTTCAGTCAACTCACGTGGGAAGCATTTAATTTCAACATGTGGCATAAGTGTTTCTCTGATGGTAGGTGAATCTTTTTGTTTTACTGTAAACAGACAAGAAGGAGCAAGCCCTCTTTTTACATATTTCTGTAACACCATGTATTACGATGCGGCATGAATACAACTGAAAAGTATGGTCTGGTCGTGGGCATTCGGCCGTGAGTAGCTGTATACCAAAAAACTCGGCAGGATACCGTTTGGAACAGAAAGGAGGACGTCGTCAAAATACAGAATATTATTCCGTGAAACGGGTGCAGTCTTGAAGTTTACCGTCAGAGCTTGCCAGAGGGGAGTCATGGCCTGGTAATAATATGCCTGCCCTTTTCAAACAGTCGGTGTCGTTTATTAAAGATATAAAACGACACACCAGAAAATAGTGTGCTGTTTATGTCTGACACTCTTCTTACCGCATTTTTCACCGCACCGGGTGAGTCAGGATAGCAGCGACAATCTGTCACTGTGCCCACTTACCTGGAGGTCATCATCGTCAGCATGTCCGTTGTTGCACCAGGTTGGGGATCATGGGCAAAAGCACCAAAAACCATTAAAGCAAGGAGGATCGCGAAAAGAATATTTTTCATGTCAAACAGAATCCACAGCCAGCATCTAAAACTGCCCGATATGCTAAAAGAAAATACCTTAAAGGGGTATGGGATTTTGCAAATTTAGAACTTTTTTAGGAGTTTTATCCATAAATAATGGTTTATTACCTACTGGTGAAGATTCGACTGTCACCCATGGGCGACAGAAGTATCACTTTTTGTCACATCGGCGCCAAAGGCGCATGGTTGCGAGGATTCCCCTTTGCATGACAGCATGCATCTTCCACGTCAAACAGCATCATGCCCAGTAACCCCGACGCAAAAATGTCACATCTGGTCGTTTTAACCTACTTCATATGTCGTAAATGACTTATTTCTGGTTTTACTTCTACCCCAGTTTCCAGCTAGTATCCTTCGCCCTCTTTTAATTAACGCTGCGCTAAGACAGAACAATTGAAGGGGGCTATTTTATGCTAACAGGCAGACGGGAGTCTTATGAAAACAAAAACAGAAGCGGAGCAACGAGCCGCTAAGCGTCAATGGCTTAATTCCCATGACTCGGGATACCACAAAGCCATTGGTAATCGTCAAGTACAGATGATTGCTATCGGTGGCGCAATCGGTACCGGTCTTTTTCTTGGCGCGGGAGCGCGTCTACAAGCAGCAGGCCCTGCTTTAGCACTGGTCTATTTAGTATGTGGCATGTTCTCATTTTTTATTTTACGTGCATTAGGCGAACTCGTGCTGCATCGGCCTTCCAGCGGCAGTTTCGTCTCCTATACCCGGGAGTTTATCGGTGAGAAAGCCGCCTATGTTTGTGGCTGGATGTATTTTATCAACTGGGCTATGACCGGTATTGTGGATATCACTGCCGTGGCTCTGTACATGCAATACTGGCATAGTTTTGGCGATATTCCCCAGTGGGTATTTGCACTTGCCGCTCTGGCGATCGTTGCCACAATGAACATGATTGGTGTGAAGTGGTTTGCCGAAATGGAGTTTTGGTTTGCTCTGGTAAAAGTTCTGGCAATAGTCAGCTTTCTGGTGGTCGGAACCTTGGTTCTGGGCAGCGGTAAACCCCTGGATGGGCACAGTACCGGTTTCCATCTGATTACCGATAACGGCGGCATGTTTCCTCATGGTTTACTCCCCGCGCTTATCTTAGTACAAGGTGTCGTTTTTGCCTTTGCCTCAATAGAGCTGGTTGGTACGGCTGCCGGGGAGTGTAAGGATCCTAAGACCATGGTGCCGAAAGCCATCAATAGCGTTATCTGGCGTATTGGTCTGTTTTATGTGGGTTCCGTACTGCTGTTAGTTCTGCTGTTACCCTGGAATGCTTACCAGGCAAACCAAAGCCCCTTTGTGACCTTCTTTTCTCGCCTTGGTGTGCCCTATATTGGGGATATCATGAATATTGTGGTGTTAACAGCGGCACTTTCCAGCCTTAACTCCGGGCTTTATGCTACTGGACGGATACTGCGTTCCATGTCAATGGGAGGATCGGCACCACGGTTTATGTCAAAAATGAGCAAAAGCCAGGTTCCCTATGCAGGGATCCTCGCCACCAGCTCAGTCTATTTGGTCGGGGTATTTCTTAACTATCTGGTACCTTCCCAAGTCTTTGAGTTGGTATTAAACGTGGCGTCATTGGGTATTATCTCATCCTGGGCTTTCATTGTGGTTTGCCAGATCCGCCTGCGTCAGGCGATTAAACAAGGTAAAGCTGATGAAGTGAGTTTTAAACTCCCGGGAGCGCCTTTTACTTCATGGCTGACACTGCTATTTTTAGTCAGCGTTCTGGTTCTTATGGCTCTGGACTACCCGAATGGCACCTACACCATTGCCTCTATCCCGGTGATAGCCGTCGTGCTGGCGATAGGCTGGATTGGTGCTCGTAAACGGGTCAGTCAGCTGGCAGCAGAAAACCCTGAACCCTGATCTTATGGTATAAGCGTTACACCCGTCTCGGTGTAACGCGTTATGAACAGTGAGCCACATTAACCCTGCCTCCGGGGCTATTATTTATGAATGTCTCAATACGTCCCGCCAGAGCGACAGATATCGCCGCCATTTTTACCATTCGGACCTCAGTAAAAGAGAATCATCTTTCACTGGTACAACTGGCAGAAATGGGGATAACGCCAGAACAGATACTTGACATGTTGGTAACCCCGCCTTGTATTTGGGTTGCTGACATTGATAGCACAACCGTGGGTTTTGCCATCATTAGTCAAGATGAAGGGTCGCTATTTGCACTGTTTGTTCTGCCAGAGTATCAGGGCACTGGGATAGGCAAATGCTTAATGGATCACGCGGAAGCCGCATTGTTTGAACACCATTCAGTCATCTGGCTGGAAACAGACAGCCTGAGTCAGGCGGCTCAATTTTATCAGCACCGCGGCTGGAGTGTGATGGCCGACCTGCCTGGTAGCGATAAGCGTTATGAGAAACAAAGACAGGCTGTCGGACAGCCCTAACCGCCATCATTGAAACCTTCTGTGACAAATTAAATAAGCGTTTTCCCCCCTTCTATCGCCCCAGCAGTTAGACTTTCAGAGTCAGTGTTTAACAACGCTGCCCCTCTTTCCATCAACTGTCAAGGAGGCCCCATGTTTCCTGAGTATCGAGAACTCATTACCCATCTAAAAAGCGTCAACCCGCGTTTTCTCAGTTTGTTTAATAAACATCATCAGCTTGATAGCGAGATAATGCGCCGGGAAGGTAAGAAAGGGAATGGATTTGACCTGAATATCGCCCTGCTTAAAAAAGAGAAATTGCGCCTGAAAGACGCGTTATATCAAATGCTAAAACATGCCAGCCAGCAGACCGCATAGCGACAACGTCTGGTTGCCTGTCAAGGAAGGGTGCGCCCTTCCTTTTTCCGTTACGTGACAGACAGCATGTATTGCCAAAAACTCTGTAAAAACAGGATGTTTATTTCTGCCACATAGTAGAGTATGGAATCAGGTTATTTATTTTAACGTTATTACGGATATAAGGACGGATACACACTATGAATAAATTCGTTTTTTCTTCACCAGGTAAATACGTTCAAGGTGCTGGGGTCATAAGTGAGCTGGGCGCTTATCTGGCTGAACTGGGTAACCATGCTTTCGTCATCGCCGATGATATTGTTTGGTCACTCACCGCGGATCAGGTTCAATCCTCGCTGAAAGTCGCGAACGTTGAACTCAGCTATGAGCGTTTTGAGGGTGAGGCTTCAGCCAATGAAATTATCCGTCTGTCTGCTCTGGCCAAAAAAGCCGGTAGTAATGTGATTGTCGGCCTCGGGGGAGGCAAAACACTGGATAGCGCCAAAGCGATAGCTGATGAATGCAAATTGCCTGTTGCTATTGTTCCGACAATTGCGTCAACCGATGCGCCTTGCAGTGCGTTATCCGTAATTTATAGTGATCAGGGGGTTTTTGAGAGTTACCGGTTCTACAGTAAAAACCCTGATTTAGTCTTCGTTGATACTCAAATTTGTGCACAGGCTCCGGTTCGCCTTTTTGCTTCCGGTATTGCTGATGGGCTGGCAACCTTTGTTGAGGCCCAGGCAGTGCAAAAATCGCACTCCCAGTCAATGGTGAATGGTTCCCCTACTATTGCTGCAATGGCCATCGCTAAAGCTTGTGAAGAAACCTTGCTAACCTATGGTTTCAGTGCCTGCCAGGCAGTCTCTCGTAAAGTTGTCACCCCTGCCGTCGAGGCAGTAGTTGAAGCCAATACCCTACTCTCCGGGCTGGGCTTTGAAAATGCAGGGCTGGCTGCAGCGCATGCTATTCATAATGGGTTTACCGCCATCAAAGGGGATATTCACCATCTGACCCATGGCGAAAAAGTGGCTTACGGGACACTCACCCAAATGGTGCTTGAACAGCGCCCGGATGAGGAAATTGCTGAATATATTCATTTTTACCGCTCCATCAACATGCCAACGACGCTCAAAGAGTTGCACCTGGAAAATGTCAGTCGTGAGGAATTGATTAAAGTCGGGGAGCTCGCCAACAGTGACGGGGATACGTTAAAAAATCTTAACCCACATCTGACTGGGGAAGATATTGCCAATGCGATTGTGGCTGTTGACGCCCTGAGTCAGTCGGTATAACCCCTCTGCTCTTCTTCCCGCCGTCTCACGGCGGGATATCCCTTTAAATCGGCGTAACCACTTTAAATGCTATTTCCCAAAGTGCTTGTTCCCCGGGATAAATCTCTTCGATAACTTGCTTTAGTTGCTCCAGTGTCATGTTCTCTTGTCTGGCATGATGTTCGTTCAACGCCGCTAAACTAACGGCTGTCACACTGATCACCTCAATAGTACAAAAATAGAGGTCATCTTCGTAACACCCCGTACGTAAACGCTGCCCGCTGACAAAGTGCGACTCACTCTTATCCCGTAACGTGATAGTCTTACGCCCCGCCATGATATCGTCCTGAAAACGGCGAAAAAAAGTTATGTCATTAGCCATGGAGTATCCTGTCTCAAATTCATTTGGGTAATCATCTCATAACCCAGAGAAACAGCAGGACATTATCCTCATTATTTTTTCAATCATGCGTCATTATGACACTTGCCACTTAGTACATTTAATCATTTCCTATTCTGCTACCAGCATAACCCACTGAGTTTTGGTGCCCGAAATAGCAGAGAATGGCCATAAAATGGCTACTTTCAGGCATCTCTATATCCAGACATCTAAACACCCTAACTTCTTAACGTCTAAAAAGGAAGATGATATAACTTTTTAGTATATGGATTGGGTTTATGTTCTTTTTGGCGATTAATTTCGCGCTTTATTATCCGCACATGAACACTTTTCATGTTGCGAGAAAATCATGATTGTCGACTCTATTTTGGATCTCATCGGAAACACACCGCTCCTTCGCCTTAATCACCTTGATACAGGCAGTTGTGAATTGTTGATAAAACTTGAAAATCAGAACCCCGGCGGCTCCATAAAAGATCGGGTGGCACTGTCAATGATTGAGCACGCTGAACACAGTGGCATGCTGAAACCAGGTATGACCATCATCGAAGCAACGGCGGGTAACACCGGGCTGGGGCTGGCATTGATAGCGACCCAGAAGGGCTATCCGTTGATTCTGGTTGTTCCGGATAAAATGAGTCAGGAAAAAATATCCCATCTACAGGCGCTGGGGGTCGATGTTCGCCTGACACGTTCAGATGTGGTGAAAGGACATCCTGAATATTATCAGGATTATGCCAGGAGACTGGCGGATGAAATTCCGGATACTTATTACATCGACCAGTTTTCTAACCCAGCCAATGCCCTGGCGCATACTGAAAGTACAGCGGCGGAGTTATGGCAACAAACCGGTGGGCATGTTGACGCTATTGTGGTGGGTGTCGGTTCGGGTGGAACACTGGGCGGACTACAACAGTTTTTTCGTGTTCATTCCCCCCAGACAGAATTCATCCTGGCCGACCCGGAGGGATCTATTCTGGCAGACCATGTAGAGCACCAACAACCTTCCCCGGTGGGCAGCTGGTTGATTGAGGGGATTGGAGAAGATTTTATTCCTCCGCTGGCCCAGATAGAGGGCGTCACTCGTGCTTACCGTGTCAGTGACAAAGCTTCATTTGCCCATGCCAGGGCACTGTTAACCCAGGAGGGTATTCTGGCAGGCTCCTCAACCGGTACCCTTCTTGCGGCAGCATTACGCTACTGTCAGTCACAAACGACCCCGAAACGGGTGATCACTTTTGCGTGTGATAGTGGCAACAAGTATCTCTCGAAAATGTTCAATGACCAATGGCTAAACCAACAAAATCTGGATTAACAGTAAGGGTATTCTATGAGTAAGTTTGCAACCTCCAGTGTTCATAGTGGCAGCTTTAATGACGCCCATGGTGCCGTCATGCCCCCCATTTATGCCACTTCAACTTTTGCACAGCCAGCCCCTGGACAGCACACCGGGTTTGAATACTCCCGTAGTGGCAACCCGACACGGCAGGTACTAGAAAATGCTATTGCTGAACTGGAAAACGGCAATTATGGGTTTGCCTTTGCTTCTGGCCTGGCAGCCATAGGCACCGTACTGGAGTTGATTGACAGCGGCAGCCATATTGTTGCCATTGATGATGTCTATGGGGGAACATGGCGCTTGCTGGAAAATGTACGCAAACGTAGTGCGGGAATTAGTGTGAGCTGGGTCAAACCGAATGATGTGGGTGCCCTGGAGGCAGCAATACGCCCTGACACACGGATGATTTGGGTCGAAACGCCCACTAACCCGTTGCTTAAACTGGCAGATCTTGAAGCTATTGCTGACGTCGCCCGCCGTCATGACATTCTCAGCGTGGCTGATAACACTTTCGCCTCCCCCGCACTACAGAGACCACTGGAGTTTGGTTTTGATATTGTGGTGCACTCAGCAACCAAATATCTGAATGGTCACTCAGATGTGGTCGCGGGCCTGGCTGTCATCGGTGACAATGCGGATCTGGCACAGCGGTTGGGGTACTTGCAGAATGCCATCGGTGGTGTACTGGACCCTTTTAGTAGTTTCCTGACATTACGCGGGATCCGCACTCTGGCACTGCGTATGGATCGCCACAGTAGTAACGCCCGGCACTTAGCTGAATGGCTGGAGTCTCATCCCGGTGTCGTGAAAGTCTACTTCCCGTGGCTTGAATCGCACCCACAATATGAACTGGCCCGCAAACAAATGCGCCAGTCAGGTGGCATGATTTCCATTGTGGTCAACGGAGACGAACAACGCGCGAATAAAGTGATTAGCAAATTAAAACTGTTTACGCTGGCTGAAAGCTTAGGAGGCGTTGAAAGCCTGGTAAGCCAGCCCTTCACCATGACACATGCTTCAATACCTTTAGAACAACGCCTGAGCAACGGTATTACACCGCAACTGATTCGTTTATCTGTTGGCATTGAAGACATAGAAGATATAAAAGCGGACTTGGCACAAGCACTTGAAGAATAAACGATACAGTGATCATTACTTAAAGTAAAAACAATGGCCTTTACTGTATTTCTTAAAATATAAGAATTCAGAAAGGCCATTGGAAAGCGATTAAAAAACAGCGAGTTTTGCTATCATTTAACCAATATACTGACGAAGTAAGACATCGGAATCATCCGAAATACTTTTATGAATAGCGGCGATACTCTTTTCCACATCACTCTCCGTTAGTGCCATAATCAGAGCATCATAATTATGAGACATTTTTGATACTTCATCAAAACGAGGATAAAGATAATTGAAGCTAGGGCCAATACGAACCCAAAGCTGCTCAATAAGCTCCATCAAAGTGGGCATAGCGGCATATTGAAATAACTGAAAATAGAAATCCCGATTTGCCTTTAATACCGCTTCTACACTCACTTGCCTGGCGCTCAGAAAGCTGTCCTTCAGTTCGTTTAAACGAATCAGTCCTGCTTTATTTATTTCTCGTGCTGCTTTTTCTACTGCGATGCCTTCTAACGTCTTACGAAGGCTGGTTATTTCTTGATAACGACATACTGTGATTGCTGGAACCAAAAAAGCCTGAGCCGGCGTGACATCTAAAGCACCCGAGGCGACCAACCTCAATAGTGCTTCACGAACTGGCGTTATGCTCGTTCCCAATTGTTGCGCAATTTCTTTCGTTACTAAGCGAGCACCCGGTTTTAGCATACCTAAAATGAGCGCGCTCTTTAACCGTGATTCAACTTGCACGGTTAAACTCAATCGTTGCGCTTTATCTAAATCAAACATGTTTCTTCCCTATAGAAAAACTATCTGCATTTTCAGTGCTCTCATTTCCCTGCCATAGATATGGCTCACAGGATATATTATATATCTCCAAATGTTGATTAAACCTGTAAACAGGCAAGACTGATTCTATATATCTAGTTAGTGAATCGTAAAGCAGAAGGTTAAATTAATAATATTATTTGATGATAAATTGGCATTGACTGCAATATTATCCCCTCTATTCAGTACATATATTCAATAAGTTAACTACCATAAAACGAATCAAGGCATTAAACTTGCGCTTAACGGCGGATTGAAATAATTAAATGATTTTTTTACTTTTAAAAAAGGCTCGTCAGATTAACGATTGCGTGAAAGTAATTTTTAGTTCCAGTTTTGACAAAAACTACGACCATTAACGCCTCAGGAATGCCTTGTGTCGGATCATTTATCACCCGGCATAAAAAGCGAAAGCCGTAAACCGGCTTTGCAATGCGTTATTTTAAAACAGGGAGAATAGTAGTGCTACCGGGAAGCTCATCGGCCAGGTGGCGCCCACCAGAACCGAGCATAACAGCCTTATCCGCCAAGTATCACGAGCCAGTAGCCAGGTGATACCTGCACAAATCAGCGCCATTATGGCGTAGAACACCAACATGTGTTGATATAAGGTCATATAAAAAAGATGGATTGGTGAAAAACTTGTGAAATATGCGCTTTTTTTTATTTTAGATCAAGGTTTGTCGTGATGGACGGTCATTTTTCAGCCATTCATCAAATTTGCGGGGAAATTAACAGGAGAAAAACACGCTAATGCAGGGTGAAATTCAGCGGGCAGAGGGAAGACGCCAACAGCGCCTTCCTTTTGCCATTAACAAACCGTTGTGTTATTTACCTCGAAAATCGGCAGGCTGTTCTTCATCAAGGGTACGCAGGTGATCATTTTTGTTCAGGCTCAGTAATGCAAAAATACTGACCACTGCCGTCACCATCACATACCAGGCAGGAATATCCAGATTGCCCGTTTGCTTAATCAGTCCGGTAATGATTAACCCCGCACATCCCGAAAAGATAGCATTCGATAACGAGTAGGCAAGCCCCAGCCCAGTGTAACGAACATGGGTAGGAAACATTTCAGAAAGCATGGCAGGGCCAGGTCCGGCGAGCAGCCCGACCAGGCCACCGGCGATAAACACCACCACAGCCTTCGTCAGTAATGTTGAAGCGCTATCCTGAAGAATATGTAGCAGGGGTAAGGCCAGGATGAAGAGTAAGATAGCCGCACTGACCATTACCGCACGCCGCCCTATTCGGTCGCTCAGTATACCGGCCGGAATAATCGTTGCGGCAAAGCCAATATTGGAGATAACAGCAATCAATAATGCCTGATTAAAGCCAGTATGGAGTGACGACTGTAGATAAGTCGGCATAATCACCAGATAGGTATAGCCCGCGGCAGACCAGACCATAACGCGACTGACGCCGATCAGAATCGTCTTCAAGGTCGCCGTAATGTCCGCTTTCACACGAACAGGCTGCGCTTGCTGGTTTTTTTTCTGCTGAATAAAACTGGGGGTTTCCTCCATATGGAAACGCAGCCATAGTGCAACACCACCCAATGGCAGGGCCAGAAAGAATGGAATTCTCCAGCCCCAGGCGAGCATATCTTCCGGGCTAAGTAAGACCGAGAGCAGAGCCACGATACCCGCACCTGCTAATAACCCCAGCGCGACGGTAAAGGATTGCCATGCACCAAAAAATCCACGCTTACCTCGAGGCGCAAATTCTGTCATCAGCGATACTGCACCGCCATATTCACCCCCGGCAAATAACCCTTGCAGAATTCGCAGCCCGGTGACGATCAGCGGTGCGGCAATACCAATACTGGCATAGGCGGGTACCAGCCCCAGTGCCGTGGTTGCAAGAGTCATCATAATCAGAACAAACAACAATGTGGGTTTACGCCCTATCTTGTCGCCCATGCGACCAAAGACAATCGCACCAAGCGGGCGGAAAAAGAAAGCAATCGCAAATGAAGCGTACGTTAAAATTAGCGCGGTAATTTCCGCTTCGCCTTCAAGGTGAAAAAAGTTTTGAGCAATAATCGTGGCCAGAAATCCATAAACGGCAAATTCATACCATTCAATAAAATTACCAACCGAACCGGCTACCAAAGCTCGTTTTTGTGCGGCAACAGTGTGTTGAGGTGTTTGCATTGAAAGCACTCTTCTAAAAAGATGAGGAACAGGCAGCGACGCCATTTTAAGTGTAACCATAAACATGTTCAGTTCACCCGGCCCTATCCTGGCCCAGGGTGTCAATCGGCCAGGGCCAGAAGAAACACGGGCGCTGCGCTGGGTGAACAGGTATCAGTCAGCCGGGTAAATAACGCCAAGCGGAACCGCTCTGGTTGCCCCGGTTACTTCAGGAACGTTTCCTGGCAGATTATGCATCCGCTGACAGGCAAGCCAGGCGAAAGCCGCCGCTTCAACATAGTCAATATCCAACCCCGACTCCGTAGTCGTCCCGACCGTCCAGTCTGGTAACATGTCTGCGAGTCGCGCCATCAATAACGGGTTTTTCGCCCCGCCACCACAAACCAGTAACGACCTTGACTGCTTGGTGTGTGGCAGTTTTAATAATTCATCGCGAATCGATACTCCGGTGAATTCGACCAGCGTGGCCTGCACGTCAACAGGGCTGACATCCGGGAATGACGCCAGTTTATCCAGTAACCACACCAGGCTAAATAACTCCCGGCCGGTACTTTTCGGGGCTGGCTGGGCAAAAAAGCTTTCACTCAATAGTTGCTGTAGCAGTGCGTTATTCACCTCACCCTGTTGTGCCCACTGCCCTCCATTGTCATAAGAGAGGCCAAGATGCCGTTCTATCCAGGCATCCATAAGGACATTACCCGGGCCCGTGTCATAGCCCCGGGCTGGTTCACCTGCCTGTAGTATTGAAATATTGCTCATTCCACCAATATTCAGAACGACGGTCAGCTGTTGTGGATCAGAAAACAATGCCTGATGAAACGCCGGGACAAGCGGAGCACCCTGGCCACCATAAGCCATATCTTTGCGACGAAAATCAGCAATAGTGGTAATGCCGGTTTGGGCCGCGATGACGTTCGCATCGCCAATCTGCATCGTGAAAGGGACATCCCCCTGAGGGGCGTGCCAGATGGTCTGACCGTGGCAACCGATCGCACTGATATCTGCCGCCTTTATGCCAGAAGACAGCAGTAAGTCTTGCACACTTTTGGCATAAAGATGGCCTAGCTGATTATCCAGTTCTCCCAACTCACGTAGCGTCCCTTCCCCCCGTAAACACAAGGCCGCCAGTGACTTGCGTAACGTTTCAGGCATAGGTGTGAAACCACAAGCAACCATCTGAAAATGGTTCTGTGAAAAATCCATAACAACAGTATCGACACCATCAAGACTGGTTCCTGACATGATGCCCAGATAAAGTTCTTTATCCACGGTGCCCCCTTATAACCAGGAATGGAATTGCTTTCTTCATAGGTATTAAAAATAAATTATTCTAAAAAATCGTCAATAGGGAATATTGTATTCCTTTAAGGGATGGGATGCTTATCACACTTAATTATTGCCTGTAATAGATATTTCGTTTGACTGACAAAAGGTATGGAGAAAGGCGCATACAGGCTGTATACCACAGGAAAACAATAGTGGAAAAAGAGCGTCACTCATATCGTTACACAGGCGCTATTTGAATCGCTCAGGTGATAACCATAGGCTTTTCTTATTCATTAAAGATACCCGTAAATAACGAAAAAGAAGCCCGGGTAACAAGAGAGATAAAAAAAACCCGCACAAAATAACATTTATATGCGGGTTTTATATTAATCAGGCTATTACCTGTGTCACTTGTTCAGGCTAGGCTTTGTCGGTATAGCTGTAACCATAATGATTGTAACCATAACCATAATGACTACTGGCTCGTTTCATTACGCCGTTAAGAATAGCCCCTTTAACGGTAACACCTGACTGCTCAAGCCGTTGTACACAGACCTGAATTTCCTTGACGCTATTCATTTCAAAACGAGCCACAACAAGGCTAGTACCCGCTGAACGCCCAATAATTGCAGCATCAGTAACCGCCAGAACAGGCGGGGTATCAATAATAACCATGTCGTAATGCTCACAACCCCAGGCCAGCAACTGCTTAAAACGCTCGTGCATTAGCAGTTCTGACGGGTTGGGAGGAACCTGACCACGGGTAATCGCATCGAATCCCCCCTTAGTGAAGGGTACGATGGCATCAGCGGTGGCAATTTTTCCGGACAAAATATCAGAAAGCCCTTTGCCGTTACCCACCTGGAACAGTTCATGGGCATAACCCCTGCGCATATCCGCATCAATGTATAATACTTTTTGCCCCGTCTGGGCAATAATCGCTGCCAGTGAGCTACTGATAAACGTTTTCCCACTGTCAGGCGTTGCCCCTGTGATCATCAGGACATTATTGGCCGCTTCCATCATGGCAAAATGCAAGCTAGTACGCAGACTACGGATCGCTTCTATCGAAAGGTCAACCGGGTTATCAACCGCCAGGAAAGGAACGTTTTTAGTACGGTGCCGTATACGACTGGAGAAGATATTTTTATTGCGCAAGCGGGTGCGTTTCAGCAACCATTCGGATGTGGGAACAGTTGCATAAACGTTGATCCCCTGCTCTTCCAGCTGCTCGGGGGTTTCGATACCCCGGCGTAATACTGAACGCCCCAGAACCAGGCCCGCAGAAACAAACAACCCAAGAAAGAAACCAAGAATAACGATTAGTGCCTTTTTAGGCTTGATAGGTTTAGGCTGGGTAAGTGCCGGGTCAATGATACGTACGTTACCAATAGCACTTGACTGAGCAATACTCAGCTCTTGTTGCCGATTAAGTAACTGACCATAAACTGCACGCCCGGACTCAACGTCCCGACTCAAACGCAGAACTTCTTGCTGAGTCGCTGGCATACCGGACACGCGTTTATTCAGGCGTGTTTTTTCCTGCTCCAGTGTTTGACGCTTTTCTATCAAGGCACGATAGGTCGGGTGATCTTTTTTGTAGAGCTGTGAAATCTCAGCCTCACGGAATGTCAGACCATTTAGCTGGTTATCAACATTAACGACCTGCTCAAGAACAGATTTTGCTTCGAGATTAAGATCTACGGAGTCTCGTTGCTTACGATAAGCATTCAGTTTGTCTTCAGCTTCATCTAACTCATTACGTACTTCAGGCATTTTTTTCTGCAGGAACTCAAGGCTTTTCGAATCCTGGGCAGCCTGACGAGCAATGTTTTGCTGTAAGTAGTTATCACTGATGTTATTCAGGATTTGCTCTATCAGCTGGGGATCCTCACCTGACATTGTCAGGCCCAGCATGCCACTATCCTTACTTTTCTCAGTAACCGTAAAGTCTTGCTGAAGGTTGTTGATAGCAGCAAGCTCCGAATACTGTGTCACCACAAACTCGGTGCCTGGTTTAGCATCTACTTTGCTGATTTTAATGCTAATGCCATTACTGTTAAGGATTTCACCTACTGTACCCTGTAAGGTTTTATCATCCAGCTCAACCTGATAGTGTCCATCATCACCTACGGTGACAATAACGCTTCTCATGCTGTCATGACCCAGAGACAAATTCAGCCAGCTGACATCCAGTGTCTGTTGCGGTTCACCTGATAAACGTGCCCAGCCCAGCCCAAATATGGGGAAGTGCTTTTGGGATACAACGGTACGCAAATTAAGATCATTGACCGTTTTCCCCAGGATCATACGGGACTGTAACAACTGAATCTCAGGTGCTGATTCCGGTGAGGAATCTGGCATTATCTGGCTCAGGCTGCTCAAAATCGCGTTGCCTTTTTTCTGCTCTACCTGAATTAAGGTATCTGCCTGATAAACTGGTGTCGCAAATAAGGCATAAACCAGTGCACAGGCTGTCGATAATAAGGTCACACCAGTGATGAGTTTACGATGATCAATGAGATCGCCTAACAAACGCCCGAGATCCAGCTCATTTTCTGCCGAATCGAGGTTTTGTTTTTGAGTGTTTTTTGTCGTCATAACGCCTGAATATCTCGTTTAGTTAACTGAGCCGCCGCGCCCATTCCTGTGAAGCTTTATCAAGCAAGTCATACACATGCTCATGTGCGTCATGGCTTTTCCGGTAAGGGTCCGGGACTTCTTTTTTACCCAGCCACTGTCCATACAACATCACCTTGCCACGGACTTCCGGTGCAATTTTGGTCACCTCTTCAATGTGAGAAGGCTCCATCACCAGGATCAAGTCATAATGACGGGCAATAGTAGATGTCAGTTTGCGAGCCTTGTGACCATCAAGTGAAAGTCCATGCCGTAAAGCAATTTCAGCAGCCGTGTCATCAGCAGGCTCATCTGTCAGCCCATAGGTGCCTGCAGAGTCGACCGTCATATTCGGCAACAGCTGACGCAGTAACCGCTCTCCAACGGGAGAACGGCAAATATTGCCGGTACAAACTACCAGTACCGATTGAAACATTAATTTGGCCATCTTCTGATATATCTCACAGTTTCGGTTAGATCACGCATACCGGTGATTGTCGGTACTAGCTGAGATATCACACGATTCCACCGAACAACTGGGGCTGCCGTGATATAGACAATGTCGTACGGTTCAAGCTGGAATTCCGCCCCCATCACCATCGCAGAAGCATCTTTAGCATTCAGCTGATAGATATTGGCAATTTTACCCGCTTCACGCCCCTTCACTGAACGGATAACAAAAATACCTGTCGCATCGGAGATATCTTGTTTCATACCGTCTGAGCTTCCGATAGCTTCAGCCAAGGTCATGCCACTGCGGTCCATTTTAAGCGTGCTCTGTTTCCCGACTTCCCCCATGACGAAAACTTTCAAGTCATCGTTACGGGGAATAAACAGAATATCACCTGGGGTAAGCAGTTTATTTTGGGTCAAGTCCCCACGCTGCATCAAAGCATAGAGAGAAACTCGCGAATCTTGCCCGTTATGGGTTAATACGACATTTCGCCAGTCAGCATCCGCCGACAAACCGCCTGCGGCGTTAATGGCATCCATAATGGTTAAGGGGATATTGGTAATGGGTTGTTGCCCTGACTTGGCCACTTCACCGGTAACATAGGCTTTTTGTGAACGGAACGCCGCCACAGTCACATCAACTTGAGGACTTTCAATCACGGCATCAAGACGGCGCGAAATCTCACTGCGCACTTCACTCAGCGTCTTACCAGCAACCGGTAATTTACCGATATAAGGATAAAAAATAGTGCCGTCTGCATTGACCCAGTTACCCGTGTCGCTCGCACTACGATACTGCCCCGCTGGTGTCGTCAATTCAGGATGGTCCCAAACGGTAACCATTAAGACGTCACCAACACCAATCCGGTATTCATAATTTCGTAATTGCGCATCAAGTTCTGGGTTTGCACGTGCCGAAATATAGCCCGGGCGCAGCTTATCAATCAGGCCTGGAGTAACCGGAAAGACATTAACCAGTTTGTCCAGGTCATAGTTATTATCAGGCAATTCAATAACATCTTTACCACGGGTGCTTAACTCCTGCCCTGGTATTATTGTGCAACCGCTTAAGGTGGCCAATGTCAGAGCCAGAACTGATAATTTTAAAATGCGCTTTTTCATTTGCTATTATCGTCTTTTAATCAAAATACTTATGCCTAAACAGGCGTTAAAAAAGAGGTTCACCAGTGCCATTATCCCCGTATTAATGGCGGGCAAACCCGTGAATAGAGACGTTTGTAGTACATCATTACCTTGATCACTGGCCTAACGGTAACTCACGTTCGGAGGTCATATCGTAGAGTCGATATTTTCTGTTAAGAGACTGTCCCCCATCACGGGTAAGTGGCGTCCAGGAAATCACCGCATGGTTCTGGTCCGGGGTAACGCTCATCAAATCGAAAGGTATCGAAATATAGAAACCTTTACTGAATCCACCTTCACCATAGTCCTGTTTTGAGACATTAGATTTAGCACCCCAGATACCCACTTGAACCCCACTGTCGAACCGTTTAGCCATCTCGACAGTGACACCCTTATCCCCGGCCAGATACTGCCCAACGGCCACTTTTAGCACAACACCATTAAGTTCTGATGGCGTCCAGTAAGTGGTGATAAAGCCTGTTTTTACACTGTAATCATTGAAGCGCATCATGTCGTTCCAGTCGCGCTGCTTCACATAATTGCCATCAATACCAATAGCCCACTGGCTGTCCAGTGGGCGGTAGAGCAGCTCTGCGCCCACGCCACCGTACATCATTTCAAGATAACCACCATACGCCTGTCCATAGAAGCCATGCCCCAGATCAGTGATGTAGTTAGTCTGTAAGTTGCTGATATATACATTATTACGAACGTAATCACGTATATGGGTGCGCACTCGCGGTAAATTTGAATCTGAAGGTAAAAGTGATGAGTTAAACTTGTTGTAATTATTATTAATATTGATGAATACCCCACTGTCCACCAGCCAGTGGTTAGTCACCCAATAACTGGCGCTCGGTATCACGCCTATTTGGTACATGTAGAAATCTTCCGGACCGCCTAATGACTGAATCAGCTTCGGTTCAAAAGCGTAGTTAAAACGAGATGCCTTAATGCGATACCCCCGTTCATCCGGTACGGGATCGTTTGGCTCAATGCGTTTTTGTTCCAGTTTATCTTCATGACCTAACGGATAACCCGCCAGTTCCTTTTTCAGGCTTGCAACATTCGTTTCCGTGGTCACCAGAGGTAAATGCATTTTAGTCTGTGTGACGTTAATTGTGTCGACATCTGCTGGCAAATTATTGACCAAAATTCGGTTGGCACGATCAACCGCTTCTCGAGGATCACGATAACGTTGCTGCTGGCCTGACATATAAAGGGTTTTATCGTGATACTTAATTTCCGGGTCATCAAAACCGGCATTATATTTCAGCTGGGTCAGCTGATTGGCTACTGCGGTGTAAGAAGGCGCATTCTCTGTAATTTCCGGGTGATAAGCCGGTTTCGGGTTATCCTTGTTGACCGGGCGTAGATCATTAAGATTTGCACGTAAAGTGAAACCAAACATCAGCGTATTACCACGCTCATAGCTGAGGTTAACATCAGCCCAGTCAGTGACCCGGTAAACAGCCCCAAAGTTAAAATGGGTAAACTGTTGAATATTTTTAGATTTATCACCTTTATAGTCGTTGCCATCGTACTCAAGCTTCAGCCGTAAAGGATACCAGGGACTCTGGTACTCAACCCCACCGATGATGGATGCAGGGCCTTTAAACATACCATCGAAACTGATATCTCCCGCATCATGCAGTTCACTACGATGACAGTACTTATCCGAAACCCGGCACAGGGGATTCGTCACATTGCCGCTATTACCTATATAGCCCCAGCCCATTCCCAGCGTGAAATCCAGTGGCCCTGCTCGCTTACTGCCAACAAAAAACTCGCCATCAAATAACCCGGTGCCGGAAATATCTCGTTTGCCAAAAGCCAGTTCAGGAAGGTAATAACTCTCTTTCAGCAGCCGTACTTTAAAATCGAAAGACTTATCCTTATAACTTTGGCTACCACTGAACGCTGTATTCTGGCTATATCTCTCGGTACGAACATCCGTATAGCGGATAGTCCCCTCAAGCCAGGGAAACAGTGCAATCGACGTGGTATAAAAACGGTACTGATCGTTATTACGGTAACTCAGGCTAAATTCACCTTCAGGGGCAATACGTGCAGTAGGCAACTGCATCAACCCCGTGCCACCAAAATCAGACTGGGAGTAAAACACAGGATCCGGATAGGTTTGTCCATCGGCATGACAGGCAGTAGAAACGGCCAGCGCCAGGAAACTGAGAACGTGGACTTTTTTCATCAATCAGGAACCCGACGAGTTAGCAATGAAACAATATCATCTTGTAATAGTTTACCGGCCTCGTTATCTGCACAGGGTGTAAAACCAACCCATATAATGCTGCCTGGCACGGCTTCACGGTGCAGGTCATTCCAGTAGGCAACCGGCACGGCGGTTGTTTTACCGTCAGGATAAATAATCGTGGCCATACTGAGGTCTGCACCTGACAGTCGCTCTTGTGAGTCGAGATAATGACTGGCGCTGGTCGCTGGCTGCCACTTCACTGGGCCTGGCGCACTAAGAGCCCCCATCAAAAGTACCGTTTCAGGCTGCAGACGAGTGTAGAGCTGGTATTCACCTTCCAGGGCAACATCTGCCCCACTAAGGCTGCGAACGGCATCAGGATCCAGGGGGGTGAACAGACGCCCCGTAACCTTAATGTTTTTCAGTTGATCAATGACTGACTGCAGCATAACAGCCTGTTTTGGTGAGGCGTCCACTTTACAGGCAGCCAGGCGGGTAAGAATCCTGTGCTTATCCTGCTCTGCTTTTTCAGTTGCGGCTTGATTCGCAATCACAGCTCCGGCCCACCAGATATTCTTCGGCAGTGCAGGATGGGTAACTAGCTGGGATAGCGTTAGAAGATTATCAATACGTTGTGGTTCAGTGTAATGCCCGTTATCCAGAGTTACCGTTCCGGTAGCAGAGGCACATGCACTCAATATTCCAAGTGAACAACCGAAGAGGAGATGGGTTAGTTTATTCATGGCGCAGGTTTCAGCATGGTCATTTCAACGGGATAAATTCCGGCACCCAACATCTGATGACTTTGGCGTACCTGGCCATTTCGGCTATCTATCCAAAAAATATTTCTCCACCGGCTATCAGGGGCAAGAGATTGCACATCCTCATACCAAACCTGACAAGGTATTGCTTCTCCGGCAATCGTTAATACTTGATCCGTTTCCGACCGGGTAAAATGTGAGGTGAGTGCAGCAGAACGGCGCTGGTCACCTTCCGTCCACAAAATAGTGCGTGACCAAGTCTGACCATTCTTTAATTTACTGGCATTAATGAGTGGGTCGGGGGTGGTGAACCGCACCTCTGACAGATTGCTACCATACAGTTTAACTGTTTTTAGCAAACGCCCCTGATGCGTGACCAGCATAGCATTGTCCTGGGAGAGCCACTTACTATTATCCTGCTCAATATACCCAAGGCCAACCAACACGCGTGGCCCATCATTAAGTCGTAAATACATCGTGGAGAAAGGGATGGATTCGATTCGTTCATCAGTGACGCTGGCGTCTTTTACTCCCCAGATCGCACTATTGAGGGTATCGACCATCCCTTGCTGACTTGGGGTACATCCCGTGAGTAACACGAGAAAAGTTAAGACAATTAGGCGCACCGGACTTCCCTTGTTAAGACAATACACCCGGAGTAAGGCTACCTCCGGGTCTGAACCGTTAAGCCTGATTAGCTAACGAGATTCATTTAACACGTCGGATTAACGAGTTGCAGTCGTCGTTGTCGTGTTTGGATTGGAAGAGGAGCTATCACTCGCTGCTGCAATCGCAACACCAGCGATGGCTGCCGCAAACCCAGCAGCAGCAACAGTACTGATAGTACCGACGCTAACTGCTGATGCACTGAGACCACCTGCAGTAGCTGCAGCACCTGAAGAACTTACAGTAGAACCTGCAGTACCTGCAGAAGTTGCTGCGCCTTCAGTTGCAGACATAGCAACCGGCGATGTCGCCAAAGCGATCGCTGTCAGAGCAACATAGATTGCTTTTTTCATATACGTTCCTTATTCAGTGGTAAACAAAGAGAGCCTGACGTTCAGGCCATGGTATTGGGTAATACCCCCAATTAAGTGGTGCCCATTAGAAACAAAAAATGTCAGTCTTAAACAGACACTGGCTGAACACACTTTAAGCTCGCTTTAAAGAGTTTTGCATACAGATTAAAACAATCTCTTCTCCACCCGGGCCCGGTCAAAACGTAAATGTATAACCAGGTGATTTTTGAGAAGAAAGGTAAATAATTTTTTCAAGAAATATAATTCCATAAATATCAAAATACAACTGAAATAGACAATATTAGGTGCTAATGCTCAAAAACAACGCATACTGCCGTCGCCTTCACGCAGAAATGGAATAAATAGTTCAATATCCTGATTTGGCCGCATAATCATATAAAAATCAAGACACTTAAAATGAAGCATCATGAGTGAAGTGATTCCCCCACTATGGCGCAGACTTAAAACCATACCATTAGTAGGTAATATTCTTACTTTCAGCACTCCAAATAACTCCAAGTACCGCACCAATTAGCGCCTTAAGTATATTTATAATTTACGCAGGGTACTTTTTATGCATTTGACAACACCAGCCCTCGCTGGAATATTTCTGGGTGCGGGATCCTGTATCAGGCAACAAGATAAAAATGAAAATATTCCCCTTGTCTTATTACCTTTCCCTTCACTGAAAATATTCAAACCGATCCTGGTTCCATTTGTTGCGCAATTAATCGTGCCAGTGTCATGATGGCTTGTTGCTCTCGCTCTCCCCAGCTCCATGACGCATTCAGACGGAAGCAGTGATCCCAGCAATCATCAGTACAAAACATCCTGCCGGGAGCAATACTGATGTTATACCTCAACGCCTGTTGATAAAGCCGTCGGGTATCAATCTGTTTTGGGAGTTCCACCCACAGAAAATAGCCACTTTCGCTATGATGAATTTTCGCTTCTGGGGGAAAATGCTGACTCAGTGCCAGCAAGACTTGTTGTTTTCTTTCGGCAAGCGTTCTGCGTAATCGTCGTAGATGGGTATCGAAGCGACGAGTTGCTAAAAAATCCACCAGCGCCAGTTGCATGGGTGAACTCGTGGATAAGGTACTCATCAGCTGAAGTTGCTGGATACGACGCGCATATTTCCCCGCAACAACCCAACCAATGCGGAACCCGGCTACCAGGCATTTTGAGTAAGAAGAGCAGTGTAAAGTGATCCCCTGTTCATCAAACGCACGCAATGGCAACGGCCGTTCTCGTCCGTAATAGAGTTCACTGTAGACATCATCCTCAATGACAGTGACCTGGTAACGTTCGAGCAGACGCATTAATGCCTGCTTTTTATTCACAGTCAAGGTGACCCCCAGAGGATTCTGGCTATTTGTCATCAGCCAGCAGGCTTTAACCGGATTCTGCTCCAGGGCCTGCTCCAGGGCATCCAGATCAATCCCCGTGACAGGGTCGGTTGCTATCGCCAGAGCCTTCAGGCCCAGTCGCTCCAGTGCCTGCAGGGCACCATAGAAACAAGGATTTTCTACAATCACCCAGTCTCCTGGTTGGGTCGCTACTTGCAGACTCAAATTCAGCGCTTCCAGCGCGCCTGCGGTGATCACAATCTCATCAGGAGAGACGGGGACACCTTGTTGTGCGTAACGTTGTGCAATCGCATGACGTAATGCTGAGTTACCTGGCGGCAAGTTTTCAATCACGCTCACTGCCGTCGCCGTTTTACTGACGGTAGATAAGGAACGATTGAGTTGCTGTAAAGGAAAGAGTCGAGGATCCGGGAAGGCGGAGCCGAAAGGTACCACCGTAGCATCGCAACTGGCTTGCAGCACATCAAAAATATAGGTGTTGATGTCCACGGCTTCATTGCGTGTCACTTGTTGCCCATGATGATGATTAGACCGGGGACGGGAAGCAACATAATAACCAGACTGCGGGCGTGCCACGATAGCCCCACGGCTCTCAAGAAGCTGGTAGGCATGGCCTACCGTCATAAAGCTCATCCCGCTGTGCCGCACCTGTTCACGTAACGAAGGTAAGCGATCCCCTGGTTTCCAGATATCCATCGCTATTTGTTCAAGAATTTGTTCTGCCAGTCGCTGATATTTTTTCATTTGTTTTCCTCACTTATATCAGGCTAACAAAATAACGTTTTTTTTTGCAACTGTTATAGTCAAATATCACTTTTCTGTCTCTGATAACTTTTCCCGCATAACATTACTATGACCAAGTCTTTTTTGGTCCAGAGGTAGGCATGTTTGCTTTAGACGCATTTCATTTGGCAAGGATCCAGTTTGCTTTTACGGTCTCCTTCCATATTATTTTCCCGGCAATAACAATTGGTCTTGCCAGCTACCTTGCTGTGCTTGAAGGTCTCTGGTTAAAGACAAACAATCCGGTATATCGCTCCCTTTATCAGTTTTGGTCAAAAATCTTCGCCCTGAACTTTGGTATGGGCGTTGTTTCAGGCCTCGTGATGGCTTATCAGTTTGGTACTAACTGGAGCGGTTTCTCACAGTTCGCCGGCAGTATCACCGGCCCATTACTGACCTATGAAGTTCTGACCGCTTTTTTCCTGGAAGCCGGCTTCCTTGGTGTGATGCTGTTTGGCTGGAATCGTGTTGGCCCAAAGCTACATTTCTTCGCCACCAGCATGGTTGCCCTCGGGACCATAATATCCACTTTCTGGATCCTCGCCTCCAACAGCTGGATGCAAACACCACAAGGTTACAGCATTCTTAACGGCCAGGTCGTTCCGGAAAATTGGCTGGAAGTTATCTTCAACCCGTCATTCCCTTACCGTTTATTGCATATGACCGTGGCCGCATTTCTGAGCAGTGCTTTCTTCGTCGGCGCTTCTGCAGCCTGGCATCTGCTACGCGGCAATAATACTCCGGCGATTCGCACCATGTTTTCTATGGCTCTGTGGATGGCGGTCATCGTCACGCCCATCCAGGCCTTCATTGGTGATATGCATGGTTTGAACACCTTGAAATACCAGCCAGCAAAAATTGCAGCTATCGAAGGTCACTGGGAAAATAAACCCGGAGAAGCAACGCCCCTCCTGCTGTTTGGTTTTCCCGATATGGAACAAGAAAAAACCCTTTATTCTGTCGGTATTCCAGCCCTGGGGAGTCTTATCCTTACCCATAGCCTGGATAAACAGGTCCCCGCCCTGACTTCTTTTGCCAAAGAAGACCGCCCGCCTGTCGGCATTGTCTTCTGGTCGTTCCGCATTATGGTCGGGCTGGGCATGCTGATGCTGTTACTGGGGGTAATCAGTTTGTGGCTACGCTATAAAGACCGTTTATACAGTAATCGTCGCTTCCTGCATTTTGCCCTCTGGATGGGGCCATCGGGACTCATCGCTATTTTAGCCGGCTGGGTGACAACTGAGGTCGGCCGCCAGCCATGGGTCGTTTATAACGTCATGCGTACTCGAGATGCTGTATCTGCACATGGTGATTTGCAAATGACCATTAGCCTCATACTGTTCTTTATCATTTATATGTCAGTATTCGGTGTCGGTTACAGCTATATGATACGACTGATCAAGAAAGGCCCACTCCCCCCTGAACATTTTTCCACCAATACGTCGTCAGAACATGATGAGAAGATAACCCTGACTAAAGAGGGGCTACGCTAATGGGCATTGATTTATCTGTTATCTGGTTCGTGATTATCGTTTTTGCCACCCTGATGTATATCGTTATGGATGGATTTGACCTGGGAATCGGTATTCTCTTTCCCTTTATTCGTGACAAAACCAGCCGGGATGCCATGGTGAACAGCGTAGCGCCCGTATGGGATGGTAATGAGACCTGGTTAGTGCTGGGTGGCGCAGGGCTATTTGGTGCTTTTCCATTAGCTTATGCAATTATTATTGACGCTCTGACATTACCACTGAGTTTAATGTTGTTCGGGTTAATCTTTCGCGGTGTCGCTTTTGAGTTTCGTTTTAATGCCACGCCAACTCATCGCCCATTTTGGGATCTGGCTTTTCAGGTAGGCTCCATATTAGCCACATTCTGTCAGGGAGTGGTGGTCGGCGCGGTTATTTCTGGTTTTCATGTTACCGGACGCCAATTCACGGGTGGGGCCTTAGACTGGCTGACGTTTTTTAACCTGTTTTGTGGCCTGGGATTAGTCGTGACCTATGCCCTGTTAGGTGCAACTTGGTTGGTGATGAAAAGTGAAAATCCACTGCAACACCAGATGCGTGTCCTGACCCCCGTTCTGCTGTTATCGTTGTTGGTTATCTTTGCCGTTATCAGTGCCTGGACACCGCTTGAGCACCCACAAATAGCCGGACGCTGGTTTAGCACACCGAATGTTTACTACTTACTTCCTGTGCCCGTTTGTGTATTGCTTTGTAGCTGGCTACTCTGGCGGGGCATTGCCCGCCCCGAAACGCCCCACGCTTTGCCCTTTATCTTCACCCTGGGGTTGGTATTTCTTGGATTCAGTGGCCTGGGTATCAGTATTTGGCCGAATATCATTCCACCTGATATCAGCTTATGGGACGCTGCTGCCCCGACACAGAGTCAAGGCTTTATGCTAGTCGGCGCCCTGTTCATCATTCCAATTATCCTGGTGTACAGCTTTTGGAGTTACTACGTTTTTCGGGGTAAAGTCAGACACGGTGAGGGGTATCATTGATGAATCAGACACTAAAACGCGTATTGTGGATGGTGGGATTATGGGCAGCCAGCGTCCTTGCTCTGGCTGCAGTCAGTAGCCTGTTCCGTTTATTAATGCATTCCGCTGGCTTGACCAGTTAGTAAAAAAATGCCGCGCCTTCCCGAGCGCGGCATTATTGCATCGGACAGGTGATCAGTTCTGTTCAACGATCATTGCCGCTAACTCAATGATGCTGCAACCACACTGCTATTTTCTGTTGCCCTGGCAGCAGCATTTTTTGAAAGTGATCACTTTGCTGGATTTGCTCGTTTAACCGGTATTTCGGTGGCCATCATTCTTGCCCGGCGTAAAGTTCCCCTCATATTTGTGATCCTCTCTGCAGCTGTCGTCACCGCTTCACTGCGTTTTCTGGGCATTCCCTGGCTTATGCCAGAAAAGAGAACCCATTACTCCCTTTCTGATAATCGTAGTAGCGGCCTCTGCAAGGGCGCTACTATGCATATTGCAACAACCCCAGTGAATGCTTTTCAGGATACTGACAAAACTTTTAATCACTTTTGAAAACCCCGCTAGATAACCTCGTGAATGACCGATAGATTAGTGGCATCACTTTCCGGGGAACCTTATTTATGATTAAAATACGTCATAACATCAATATGTTACTTATTATTCTAGCCCTCTTTTCGGGTCAGACGATGGCGGGCATCCCGGGACATAAATATTTCTATGTGCAGAGTGCTGATGCACAATTACGACATAATGCCGACAGTGAGGAAATCCGCGTCACCGCACATAATTCCGCAGAAAATTTTAGAGAACGCTATCGAAAGCACCTGCGGGGAACGCCCCGGTTATTCGTTCGTTGAATGCGCAATGATTTAATTAATACATATTCTGCCACCAACCTGACTCTTTTTTCATTTCATCCACTACTCGAGTTTTCATTTTAAATACAGCATGACAGATGCACGATATGTAATATAAAAAAATATGACTTCATACATAATTAACACAATTGTTTTTCATATGATAATGAGCACGCGATGAATTAGCATTGCCTTTCCAGCAAGAATAAAAAGGACTTTACAGAATGTTAGAAATAAATAACGCACAGGTAAATAATAACTACACATTGCCTGAAAGGCTGGGAGCCAGTCAATTAAAACCATCGTCTGAAATATATAGCATGCCATATGATGCCATTAATCGGGAAAGCACGAACAGTGCTGTTTATGCATCCGTATTATCAAAACCGATAACGGGCAGTACCGATCTTCTTTGTTCACATATTAATTCGATTGAAAATACTCCCACATCTTTGATAAAAAAAGAACCTTTCTACACAAATGGTTTACATGCCGAATTTGGGATACTCACGGGTTCCCCGTATATGGAAGCAAAACCACAGACCATGCTCATTTCTGTGCCGTTTGAAATTACGGAGGATCTCACTTGCTATGGGCTGGTTAGTGCTAATTACGTTAAAGATATGAGCTCAACAAACTCAACGCTACTCTACTCGACGTCCACCAAAGGCCAGCTAGTGGTGAAAGATTTTGCTGCCGATGCCGTCATCCACGAAGCAGACAGAATGTACCAACAGATAGATGCCACAATGGAAGTCTATATCGCAGCACTGGGTAAAAGGCTTAATGTCAATGTGCCTAAAAGCTGGATGTTAACCAATGCCAGTGTCAAAAACACGACGGTTATTTCAGAATATATTGAGAATAATGCGACGGATCATACAAATATTATTTATGGGTTCAGTGAATTACCCAATCATCACTCTTTTATAAAAAATTATCGTGATTCCAAGTTACCCATATTTCATTACCTGATAAACCATCCTCATGCAAAAATAAATTCAACGACCTATGCAAATATCATTGTTCGTGATGACTGCGAACTTTTTTCAATTGACCACGAGGGCTGTTTGAAAAATGGCCGGCGCACACCCCATTTCACGTATGAGCAAATTAATCAGTTTTTTCCTGACCCGGCTCATTATGAGAGATTCAAACAGATGAATTTAACGGGCGAAGTGAACGGAGTATTTGGCGCAGTAACCAAGGAATATAACAAAAAAGTCAGCGACATCGCTGAAATAAACATTGCTGATTTTGAATTCAGAAAACAACATCTTATATCACAATATGAAAAATATCATACTGCCGCATGACTGACATGTTAGCCTCCTGGTTTTGAATGCATGGTTCCCCGGAGCCCCGGGGAACCATTAATCTATTATTCCTGACCGAAGTGGATCACGGTACGAATAGATTTACCTTCATGCATCAGATCAAATGCTTCGTTTATCTGTTCCAGAGGCATACGATGGGTAATGAAAGGGTCAAGATTAATTTTACCCGCCATTGCATCTTCAACCATACCGGGTAATTGAGTCCGGCCTTTAACACCACCAAATGCTGAACCACGCCATACGCGACCGGTAACCAGCTGGAATGGGCGAGTTTTAATCTCCTGCCCCGCCCCAGCCACACCGATGATGACGCTTTCGCCCCATCCTTTATGGCAGCACTCTAATGCTGCACGCATCACGTTGACATTACCGATACACTCAAAACTGAAATCAACACCGCCATCGGTTAATTCAACAATAACATCCTGAACCGGTTTGTCACTGTCCAGTGGATTAACAAAGTCAGTGGCTCCCATTTCACGTGCCAGTTTGAACTTTTCCGGGTTGGTATCGACAGCGATAATACGCCCTGCTTTCGCCTGCACGGCTCCCTGAATAACCGCCAGACCAATCCCACCTAGCCCGAACACGGCTACCGTGTCACCGGGTTGTACTTTGGCCGTGTTATGTACGGCACCAATCCCCGTCGTGACGCCACACCCTAACAAGCAGACTTCTCCCAATGGCGCTTCTGGGTTAACCTTCGCCAGTGAAATTTCTGCCACCACCGTATATTCACTAAAAGTACTGGTCCCCATATAGTGATAGACTGGCTCGCCATTATAAGAGAAACGTGTTGTGCCATCCGGCATCAAGCCTTTGCCTTGTGTGGCACGAACCGCCTGGCAAAGGTTAGTTTTACCTGACTTACAGAATTTACACTCACGACATTCGGCCGTATAAAGTGGGATCACATGGTCGCCAGGTTTCAGGCTGGTGACACCTTCCCCCACTTCAACCACAATACCGCCCCCTTCATGACCAAGTACGGCAGGAAATACGCCTTCAGGATCATCCCCTGATAATGTAAACGCATCCGTATGACAAACCCCCGTATGGGTGATTTTAACCAGTACTTCACCGCGCTGAGGTGGCGCGACATCGAGTTCAACTATTTCCAGTGGTTTTCCTGGCCCAAAGGCCACTGCTGCACGTGATTTCATTATATTTTCCGTTGGTAAATGGGTTTCTATTTCAGATAAGAACGAATCAAACTGTCAATTTCTGCCATTCGCAAAGATCGCTGCTGTTCAGTGGTCTCACCACTGACGAGTTCATCTTTAAGATGAATGGCCATCATTTCGCCCATCAGCCCATTGGCAGCCCCCCGCACAGCAGCAATCTGCTGCAGAATATCAAGGCAGGTGTCTCCCCTTTCGAGGGCTCGTTCCAGCGCTTCAGCCTGGCCACGAATACGTCTGACACGAGTAAGAATACGTTTTTTATCTTTGTCTGAGTGTGGCATAGATGCCTCTCCATACTGTAGGGGGGTATAGTACCAAAAATTATCCGTCCCTGTAAAACATAAATGTCCAAAGCCATTAACTTCATATTAATCAAGAAAAGTCTGACCATCCAAAAGGGATGTTTTACTAACGATTTGTCCTGGCATAATCTGTTTGGTTGCTACACTAATTCGTTGAAGATAATAGTTTTATCAATCAAAAAAGGCATAAAAAGTCCAGCACGGTGATACTGAGGATACTATCCCGGGTAAGATTTACTGGAGAATCACCATCGCATCATCTTTCTGAACACTAAGTACCCCCTTCATGCTTTCAAGGTGTTTGATCTCTTTCCCTGCGTCTTCTTCAGGAATATTCAGCACGATGATATTCATATTTTGCAGATCATAAACCACCGGAATCCCATTTTTAATGACATCAGCCAGAATCTCACTTTTGCTCTCCTTCGAGTAACTGACTATCAGACGCTCAGTATTACCAGCCCTGTCTGGCATCTTATGAGCAGAGCATGACGCCAACAGAAAAACGAATAACATGGCTGCTATTTTCACGGCAGTACCTCCCGGCCAGTGGACGCCCCATATTTAACATCACGATAAAGACTGACTAACATAGCCCCTCCTCCCCCTATCTTGACCGCACTTCAGGAACGATTGAAACTCAACGTATTGATCTACATCAAATAAATTATAAATCTAAAATTTTTTGAGGGGATGATCTGTCCTGGTATACAGCAAATCATGAAGATGACTCATGCAGAAATGAAATTAAATCACTTTTACCCGAGCCATGAGTCAGGCATAAGATACACTCTATTGTTAATTATAGAGAATCTGAAGACGGCTGAATAATATAACCAGAAAGAAAATGGGGCCATTCAGAATGGCACAAGAGATAACTTCAGCTTCCTTTTCAGTATTAAGGTACAAAAAAGATGAGTAACGATTTTACATTTTCAGTTAAAAGCATCCGTTTCGATGAAAATTATCATCCTTCAGACAATACGCGGATCACCACCAACTTTGCCAACCTGGCTCGGGGTGAAAGCCGTCAGGAAAACCTGCGCAATACCTTAAAGATGATTGATAATCGCTTTAATTCCCTGATCCATTGGGATAACCCGAAAGCCGATCGCTATGCTGTCGAACTGGATATTATCTCTGCGGAGATCGCACTGAATGCTGAAAATACCCATGATCCTCTGCCATTGATTGAAATATTGAAAACGACTATTGTTGACAGAAAAACAGGTGAGCGCATTGAAGGAATTGTTGGAAACAATTTCTCCTCTTATTTAAGGGATTATGATTTTAGCGTTTGGTTGTTAGAACACAACAAAGACAAGCCTTCATTCAGTGTACCTGAAAAGTTTGGTGTTCTGCATGGTAATCTGTTCAAGAGCTTTATAAACTCAAATACTTATAAAGAAAACTTCAATAAATCCCCGGTTATCTGCCTCAGTGTTTCAAACACCAAAACCTATTACCGTACCGCGAATCAGCACCCCGTGTTGGGCATCGAATATCAGCAAGATGAATACTCTTTAACGGATGACTACTTCAAGAAGATGGGCTTAAACGTTCGCTACTTCATGCCTCAGGGAAGTGTGTCACCTTTGGCATTCTATTTTGCTGGTGATTTGCTGAGTGATTATACCAACCTAGAACTTGTCAGCACGATCAGTACCATGGAAACGTTCCAGAAAATTTATCGCCCTGAAATTTACAATGCAAACTCCGCTGCCGGGCAGGCTTTTCAACCCAGCCTGAAACATCAGGATTATTCGCTAACACGCATTGTTTATGATCGGGAAGAACGCAGCCAACTGGCGATTGAACAGGGGTTGTTTGTTAAAGAATTGTTTATCACGCCCCATCAAGCGCTGCTTGAACAGTGGTCAGATAATTACACGCTTTAATAATTAAAAAGATAAGGTCACCTGTAATGAAAAAATTATTACCTACGTCCACTGCGGGAAGTTTGCCTAAACCTTCCTGGCTGGCAGAACCGGAAAAACTCTGGTCGCCATGGAAATTGCAAGATCAGATACTTGTCGAAGGCAAATACGATGCTTTACGTTTATCGCTTCAGGATCAACAGCTTGCTGGTATCGATATTGTCAGTGATGGGGAGCAGACCCGCCAGCATTTCGTGACGACGTTCATTGAACACTTGGATGGTGTTGATTTTCAGAAACGTGAAACCGTCAGAATTCGTAATCGTTATGATGCCAGTGTGCCGACTGTCGTCGGTGCTGTCGCCCGTCGGCAGCCTGTTTTTGTTGATGATGCCCGTTACCTGCGCAAGCTCACTGACCAGCCTATTAAATGGGCTCTGCCAGGGCCGATGACGATGATCGATACACTGTATGATAATCATTACAAAAGTCGCGAAAAACTGGCCTGGGAATTTGCAAAAATCCTGAATCAGGAAGCCAAAGAGCTGGAAGCTGCCGGTGTCGACATTATCCAGTTTGATGAACCCGCGTTTAATGTATTCTTTGACGAGGTTAATGACTGGGGTATTGCCACCCTGGAACGCGCCATTGAAGGGCTTAAATGTGAAACCGCGGTGCATATCTGCTATGGTTACGGTATTAAAGCCAATACTGACTGGAAGAAAACGCTGGGTTCAGAGTGGCGTGAATATGAAAAAGCGTTCCCTAAACTGCAAACTTCAGGCATCGATATTATTTCACTGGAGTGCCAGAATTCACGCGTTCCTATGGACTTAATTGAACTTATTCGTGGTAAAAAAGTCATGGTCGGTGCCATTGATGTGGCAAATCACACTATTGAAACGCCAGAAGAAGTTGCCAGTACACTGCGTAAAGCTTTACAGTTTGTTGATGCGGATAAGCTCTATCCTTCCACCAACTGTGGTATGGCTCCCTTACCTCGTCAGGTAGCAAGAGGTAAATTACAGGCGTTAACCGCTGGCGCGGATATCGTCCGCAAAGAGATTTTAGGGCAGTAACCTCGTCAGTCTCAGCTAAGGTAACGCGTATCAAGTCGGAATGAAGTCATCGTTTTGCTTCCGGCCGGGTACGCGTATTCCAGACACTCCAGGGAATCTGACATGAAATATCTTCCCCCATTGATCATCACGCTTTCCCTTATGGTGGCTGGTTGTGCCGCCTCCCATGCCCCAATACCAGAAACCCGTGCATGTATGAAGTACCGTACAATGATGACGGCACCACTCTCTCCTGACGCGGCAGCAGCATTACGACAGCAATGCGAACAATCGCGCCAGTAGCCTCTCATCACCTAATGGATAACATCTGAAATTCATGTCAGCCGGGAAGCTTACGGGCGCTTTCCTTTATTCGGCATCATTCTCAATAATGTGTTGTCTTTGATAAAATAGTGATGAAAGAGTGCGCCTCCCGCATGAATCGCCACCAGGAAATACCCGGTATTCGCGAGTACCCCATGCCAGGATTTAAGGGCAAACTCCACATCCTCATCCGCTTCGGGGCGAAAAGGCATAGTCAGGCCAAAAGCATGCCACTCCATGCCTCGATAATAAACCGCAAGACATCCCAGCACAGGCAGGCAGATAAACAACAGGTAAATCAGGGTGTGAACCAAATGCGATACCCCTGTCATGGCCGGATGGGGTTTAGGGACAATAGGCGGTGCCGGGTAACGCACTCTCACCAGCAAACGGGCAACCATCAGCACCAGCACAGAAATACCACAGGTAAAGTGAATCGCGTTAAAAAGTGGCCGGTCACTACGAGGAGCAAAACCCCGTAACTCCATCGCACAATAAGCCATAACTACCAGTAAAAATACCAGCCAGTGCACTGAAATCTGTAATGTCGTGTATTTACTACGCATAGTCGACCTTTGACATTATACCAATAATGCTGATGGGAATGGCGTCAGTGGGCAACACCGCGCTCACCCTGTAATTTGATGCTTCAGGCGCATCAGTGTTATGACCTATTTTTTATGCCAGTTCGCCCAGGGGCCCTCTGCGGAAATGGCCTCATTATACTTGGGCGCCTCTTCCAGCATGTCAAGATAGAGCGTTTCAACCTCTTTACGGGCCCAGGGGGTACGTCGCAGAAACTTCAGACTGGATTTGATACTGGGATCACTCTTAAAGCAGTTAATCTTGACCTCTTGCGCGAGCCTGGCCCAGCCATAATGCTCCACGAGTGCGTTTAATAAAGCCTCAAGTGTCACCCCATGTAAGGGATCGTTACTCTGTTGCGTTGCCATTGTGGGACCTGCATGACGTGATCGATGGGCACACCTTACTGAGGGTGAAAGTATTATGCAACTCACGTCATGGCAGAATTTTTCACAATAGGTATCAGTACATTAAGCAATATAGTGCAATATTCGAAGATCATGGAAAAACCACAGGGCAACAAAAAGAAGAGATCACCCTGTGGGCACTCAGCGATTAATTTCTTTTATATCAACAGGTTGACCAAAAAGAAAACCTTGGATTTCCGTGCATCCTTCTTCTTCGAGGATGCGTAGCTGTTCCGTGGTTTCAACACCTTCAGCTATCAATGGTGTATTAATTGAGTTACCCAGTGAAATTATCGCCCGAACAAACGAACGCGCCTGTTGGTTGGACTCAACATGGGTCAAAAAACTCCGGTCGAGCTTAATCACATCAAACTGAAATTCACGCAGTGTACTAAGAGAAGAATACCCCGTGCCAAAATCATCCAGGGCAATACTTATCCCCATTTTTTGGAACTGATTAAGAATATTGAACGTCAGTTTTTTATTGATAATAAACGCGGTTTCTGTGACTTCAAATTCCAGCAAGGTTATTGGCCAGGCTGTACGCATTAAAATTTCCCGAACTTTTTCAATAAAATTTCTGTTGCGTAACTGTACCGGCGAAATATTGATGGAGATTTTCTTATCCAGTTTATTGGCCAGTGATTCCTTACAAACCGCTTCGATAACCCAATACCCAAGGGGGACTATCGCGCCACTCTCTTCCGCAATCGGGATAAAAACATCAGGAGGGATCAAACCTCTTTCGGGATGATTCCAGCGCAATAAGGCTTCATAACCAGTGATAGACTTATCTTTGATGGCACGTTTTTCCTGATAATGAATAAAAAATTCACCTTCCTTGATACCCCGCCGAATATCCGCAGCCAGCATATTACGCTGGCGGGTTTTCTCATCCATATCCTTTTCATACCAGCACACTTTGGTATCCAGATTCTCTTTGGCGCGGTACATCGCCAAATCAGAGTTGCTGATAAGTTTATTAATTTCGGTCGCATCGTCAGGATAAACTGCCACGCCGATACTGGCACTGACATTGATTTCAGAATGAGCAAATGACTGTTTTCCACTGAAACAGGCATAAAGCCTGTCGGTGAAATCAATCAATTCACTATCGTGGTTATAAGGCTTGGCGGCAACAAATTCATCCCCGCCAAAACGGGCAACAATTTCATCCTGTTTCAGTATTTTTTGAACCGCTGTTGAAACCCGCTGTAGCAACTGGTCACCGACTAAATGCCCCTCGGCATCATTGATTTCTTTAAACTTATCTAAATCAACCGTGCAAACAGCTACCCGACTGTAGTCAGACTCAAGAAATATTTTCTCTACAAACGTGAAAAATTCAACCCGATTAGGCAAGCCCGTCAACGTATCAAAACGCGCCATCCAGGAAATTTTATCAATGACCTCTTTTTGCTCACTGATATCTCGGGTTATTTTGGCAAAACCCAGCAGGATATTATTTTCATCATAAATAGCATCAATAATGACATGGGCCCAAAAACGACGACCATCTTTTCGATAGCGCCAGCCTTCGCCTTCAAATTTCCCATTCTTTGTGGCCATTTCCAGGTTTCGTGCTGGCAAATCGTTGTTCTGATCTGACTCGCTGTAAAAGAGCCCGTAGTACTTACCGACCACTTCATCACGCGTATAGCCCTTTGCACGACGAGCACCTTCATTCCAGGTGGCAACGGTACCATCGACATTAAGCATATAGATCGCATAATCTTTAACGCTTTCAATAAAATGGCGATAGGCAATATCAGTTAAATTTTCAGAACTCATCAGACCTACATGTCGTATCAGCGTAAACAACAAAGGAGACTAATCTACCGTATTTTGTACTTACCTGCTATGAGGACTTATAAGTACGAACACCGGGACGGATAATTTATTTCCTTTATTAATCATTTGATGTGCTATTAAAAATACTCTTTTTACCGTTTCCTCCTGTTCTGCAGTAAACTATGTTTATCGTTTTCACGCCTAATGCGTGCCATTGGTAATGAAACAGGAAGCCGTCGTATGAAATTTAAATCGGCAATAAAACCTTATACTGAGGCAGCGGGAGGCTGGGACTCTTTAGAGTCAACCGCACGCTTTGTATTTGACAGTAAACATGCAATAAAGAATATGCGTAATTTAATGCGCATGAATAAAGCGAAGGGCTTTGATTGTCCGGGTTGCGCCTGGGGTGACGACAATAAAAGCACCTTTAGTTTCTGTGAGAATGGAGCCAAGGCTGTGGCCTGGGAAGCAACGCGTAGTGCGATCAACGCGGAATTTTTTGCGCAGCACAGCGTGTCCACACTTTATCAGCAAAGCGACTATTTTCTTGAATATCAAGGACGCCTGACGGAACCCCTGTGCTATAACCCTCTCACAGACCACTATGAACCCATTAGCTGGGATGACGCCTTTAAACTGATTGCGCAACATATCGCCGAGATGGCAACACCGGACGGTTTAGTACTCTACACCTCCGGGCGTGCCAGTAATGAGTCCTCTTATCTTTATCAGCTTTTCGGGCGCATGGTGGGTACCGCGCATTTTCCTGACTGTTCTAACTTGTGCCATGAAGCCAGTGGTGGTGGGTTAAAACTCAGTCTTGGCGTGGGGAAAGGCACCGTCAAACTTAGCGATTTTGAAAAAACGGATGCCATTTTTGTTTTCGGTCAGAATCCTGGTACCAATCATCCACGTATGCTTCACAGTTTGCGTCATGCCGCTGAACATGGTGCCAAAGTGGTAACCTTCAATACCCTGCGTGAACCTGGACTGGAACGTTTTGCTGATCCGCAAAAACCGCTTGAGGTTATTACTCATCTCTCCGGGGCCATCAGTACGAACTACTTCCAGCCTCACCTCGGGGGGGATATGGCGGCGGTTCGTGGCATGGCGAAGGCCTTGCTGGAAACCCAGCGAGCCCTGGTAAGCGAGGGGCAGCCAGGTATTTTTGACCTTGCGTTTATTGAAGCCAACACCCAAGGTATTGAAGAATGGTTTGCGGTGCTTGATGCCACGCCATGGTCACTCATCACACAACAGTCAGGATTAAGTGAACAGCAATTACGGGATGCGGCAAAAATCTGGCAGGAGGCTAAGGCGGTCATCGTCACCTGGGCCATGGGAATAACCCAGCACCAGCACGCCCTGCATACCGTGCGTGAAATTACTAACCTTCAGCTTTTAGGAGGCCATCTTGGCCGCCCCGGGGCGGGGATTTGTCCTGTGCGCGGCCACAGTAATGTGCAAGGTAATCGCACCATGGGTATCGATGAAAAAGCCCCTGCCGCTCTCCTGGACAGTCTGGAACAGCACTTCCATTTTACCCCTTCACGTAAACACGGTTATCACGCGGTGGCTGCGCTGGAAGCAATGTTGGCGGGTAATGTGCCAGTATTTATCGCCTTAGGTGGTAACCTGGCTGCAGCGGCCCCGGACAGTCTGCGCAGTGAGCAGGCATTACAGCGCTGTGGATTAACGGTTCATATTAGTACAAAACTGAATCGCAGCCATGTCGTACCCGGCAAAGCCTCCCTCATTTTACCTACCCTGGGCCGTACCGAGCAGGATATTCAAGCCACCGGGCCACAGTTTATCACCGTTGAGGACTCTTTCAGTATGGTGCATGCCTCAGAAGGAGTGGGCAAACCTATTGCAGAGACTCAACGTTCTGAAACGGCTATTGTTGCAGGAATTGCAAATGCGGTATTGGGGGATAAATACCTGGACTGGCCAGAACTGGCGAGTGACTACAATTTAATTCGCGATCATATTGAAGCCACGATCCCTGGCTTCAGCGACTTTAACCGCCGCTGTGAACTTCCTGGGGGGTTCTATCTGGGCAATGCCGCTGCGGAGCTGCGGTTTAACACTGAGAGTGGTAAAGCGCAGTTCAGCAGCGTTCCTCTGCCAGACCTGTATCTGGGGGGAGACAGCTCTCGCTTTACGCTACAGACACTGCGTTCTCACGATCAGTATAACACCACAATTTATGGGCTGGACGACCGTTATCGTGGCGTTTACGGGCAGCGTGAAGTTATCTTTATCCACCCGGATGACATTCAGCAATTGGGGTTAAAAGCAGGGGATTATGTGGATATTGAAACCCTGTGGAACGATGGTATTCAGCGTAAAGTGAACCACTTCAAACTGGTTGCCTATAATATTCCCCGGGGGAATCTGGCGGCCTACTATCCGGAAACCAATCCGTTAGTACCACTCAGTTATTTTGGACAAGATACTGGCACACCTGCATCTAAATCTGTCCCGGTCACCCTCACCCCCAGTGAGAACCTGGCTCAACAGCGAATTGTCTGACGAAATCACCGCCCGGAGGATATCCCCTGGGCGGGATTCTAATGTGCTACCCCACTGATTCAGTGGCTATCTGATCCATTGCCTGTAAAATACGCTTATCCGAAATAGGATACGGGGTTCCCAATTGCTGGGCAAAGTAACTGACCCGTAGCTCTTCAATCATCCAGCGAATTTCCGCCACATCATCCTGTTCGCGACGGGTTGGTGACAGTTTGTTTAACCACTGCTGCCAGGCTTGCTGAACACTTTCGACCTTCAGCATTTGAGCCCGATCCCGGTGAGGATCAATCGCCATTTTCTCAAGCCGTTTTTCAATCGCCTGTAAGTAACGTAGTGTGTCCGCAAGATGACGAAAACCGTTACGTGTCACAAACCCACGATATACCAGCCCCGACATTTGCGCTTTTACGTCAGACAGACCCAAAGCCATGGTCATGTCTACCCGCCCTTTCAAACGTTTATTAATGCTGAATACGCAGCTCAGGATCTGTTCTACTTGTCTGGCAATATCGACCACGGTGTCATTTAACTCCGCTCTCACGCGCTCATGTAATTGCGCAAAGGCCTGCTCGGTCCACACCGCCCCACCATTTTCGGCAATCAGCTTATCGACACCACACGCAATACAGTCATCAATCAACTCCAGCACTTTGCCATAGGGGTTAAAATAGAGCCCCAGCTTCGCCTTGTTCGGCAGTTTTTCATGCAGGTATTTCACCGGGGACGGAATATTAAGGAGTAACAAGCGACGTAAACCTTGCCACATCGCCTGCTGCTGTTCCTGAGGATTATCAAACAGTTTAATCCCCACACTCTCTTTTTCATCCACCAGTGCCGGGAAGGCTTTCATACGATAGCCCCCACGCTTCTGCTCATAACTCTCAGGCAATTGGCCAAAACTCCAGATGTGGAGCCCTGATTGTTCGATACCATCATCCGCCACGGCGGACAATGTATGCTGAATTTTCTCTTTCAGTGCTGCTTTTAGTTCAGTGAGGTTTTTCCCCTCCGCCAGTTTTTTATGGTGTTCATCCACCACCCGGAAAGTGATTTTTAGATGATCGGGCACCGCATCCCAGTTCCATGCTTCCCGGTCAATGGTTGTCCCGGTCATACGTCGGAATTCACGCTCCAGACTATCCAGCAAAGGCGAGGCTAAGGGCGTTGCCCGACTCAAGAAGGCTTCCGCATAGTTAGGGGCTGGCACCAGACCACGGCGAACAGGTTTCGGCAGTGATTTAATCAGTGCAATAATCAGCTCACGACGCACACCTGGGATCTGCCATTCAAACTCACTTTCCTCAACCTGATTAAGGAGAGGAAGAGGGATATGGACAGTCACACCATCAGCATCGGCCCCGGGTTCAAACTGATAACTGAGGCGTAACTTCAGGCTCCCCTGATACCAGACGTTAGGATAATCGAGTCTGCTGACTTGCTCCGCTCCCTCTTTAATCAGCATACTCTTTTCAAAACTGAGCAAATCTGGCGTAGTACGCTGAGTGATTTTCCACCATTTATCAAAATGACGAGCGGAAATAACGTCCTGAGCAATACGCTTATCATAAAATTCAAACAGCGATTCGTCATCCACCAGAATGTCTCGACGACGTGATTTATGCTCCAGCGTCTCCACTTCCGCTCGCAGTTTCAGGTTATCCCGTAAGAAAGTATGGCGCGTCTGCCAGTCCCCTTCCACCAGGGCATGACGAATAAACAACTCACGGCTGAGTACTGGGTCTATCTGGCTGTAATTAACTTTACGACCGGTAACAATGGGCAAGCCATAGAGCGTGACTTTCTCCACCGCCATCACCGCACCTTGCGCTTTTTCCCAGTGAGGTTCACTGTAGCTACGTTTAATCAGATGCTGTGCAAGGGGTTCTATCCATTCAGGGTCAATACGGGCCGCAATACGCCCCCACAGGCGGCTGGTTTCCACCAATTCCGCGACCATCGTCCATTTAGGCGGTTTTTTAAACAGCCCTGAGCCAGGAAAAATTGAAAAGCGTGCATTACGTGCACCGGTATACTCTTGTTTATCCGTATCTTTCTGACCAACTTGCGATAACAAGCCGGTTAACAGCGCACAGTGCAGGCCCCGGAAATCTGCTGGTTCACTGTTAACAGGTAAGCCCTGCTCTTTCACTACCTGACGTAACTGGGTATAGATATCCTGCCATTCCCGTACCCGTAAGTAGTTGAGATAGTCCAGCTTGCACTGGCGGCGGAACTGGTTAGTTGACAAGGCTTTTTGCTGTTCGCCCACGTAGTTCCACAAATTAACATAGGCCAGAAAGTCTGACTCTTTATCCTGAAAACGTTGATGTTTTTCCGCCGATGCTTGCTGTTTATCCATGGGGCGTTCCCGGGGATCTTGGATCGACAATGCCGATACAATAATCATCACCTCACGAACACAGGCAAATTTCTGTGCTTCCAGCACCATTTTAGCTAACCGTGGGTCCACCGGGAGCTGGGAGAGTAAACGCCCTGATGGCGTCAACTTATAGGCAGTTTGCTGATCATCACCGGTAATAGCGCCCAGTTCCTGTAGCAGGCGTACACCATCCTGAATATTGCGCTTATCCGGCGCTTCGACAAACGGAAAGGCCTGGATATCTCCGAGGCCCAGGGCGGTCATTTGCAGAATAACGGAGGCCAGGTTGGTACGCAGAATCTCCGGGTCGGTAAATGCCGGGCGTGAGAGAAAGTCTTGCTCGTCATAAAGACGAATACAGATCCCTTCGGAAACACGCCCACAGCGCCCTTTTCGCTGGTTAGCGGAGGCTTGGGAAACAGGCTCAATGGGTAGGCGCTGGACTTTAGTCCGATAGCTATAACGGCTAATGCGCGCCGTACCGGGGTCAATAACATATTTAATGCCCGGTACGGTCAGTGATGTTTCAGCCACGTTAGTGGCCAGTACAATGCGTCGCCCGACATGGCTCTGGAAAACCCGATTCTGTTCACTATTAGAAAGACGTGCATAGAGTGGCAAAATTTCAGTGTGGGGGAGCGCCAGTTTATTTAACGCATCGGCGGTGTCACGGATTTCGCGCTCTCCACTCATGAAAATCAGAATATCGCCCGGACTTTCACGGCCCAGTTCATCAACGGCATCAAAAATAGCCTGCAACTGGTCACGATCGGTATCGTCATTATTTTCCACTAAAGGACGATATCGCACCTCAACAGGATAGGTACGCCCTGAGACTTCAATCACCGGGGCATGATTAAAATGCCGTGAGAAGCGTTGCGGATCGATCGTCGCGGAAGTGATTATTACTTTCAGATCAGGGCGTTTTGGCAGCAATTCACGCAAATAGCCCAGCAGGAAGTCAATATTCAGGCTGCGTTCATGGGCTTCATCAATAATCAGGGTGTCATATTGCATCAACAACCGATCTTGCTGGATCTCAGCCAGCAAAATACCGTCTGTCATCAGTTTAACTTGGGTATTTTCACTGACGCTATCGGTGAAACGCACTTTATAGCCGACGGTACTGCCCGGTTCGCTGTTTAACTCTTCGGCAATACGATTGGCTACGGTACGGGCCGCAAGACGACGAGGCTGGGTATGGCCAATCAGCCCTTTAATGCCTCGCCCCAGTTCCATGCATATTTTTGGCAACTGGGTCGTTTTCCCCGACCCGGTCTCCCCGGCCACAATCACCACTTGGTGATCACGAATGGCGGCTAAAATATCGTCTTTCTTTTGACTGACAGGCAAATTTTCTGGGTAGCTTATTGCCGGGGTAGCCGCCTGACGCCGCTGCACTCGTGCTTCAGCAACCGTGATCTCACCGGCCAGTGTCGTCAGTAACTTCTGCAGTGATTGCGGATCTTTGACCTTCTTTGCCCCATGCAAGCGCCGGGAAAAACGCTGTTTATCGCGCAACATTAACCCGTCCAGACGGGAAAACAGAGAGGACAGTGAGTGTGTGTTTATTTCCATCATTGCTGTCGTAAAAACGCTCCAAGTCACGCAAATGTAAATCATCGTTTTGATATTCTGTATTTTACCACAGCTGATCTTGTCGTGTGTTGTTCAATAAATTCGAATATAGGGTTCGATTTATTACGCTATCTCTGTAGCGATAATGTCAATACAGTAGGTTCATTCGGGGCAATGCTCCCAGTAATCACGATAAAGGATCTACCATGAGCAAAGTATTAGTGCTTAAATCCAGTATTCTGGCTGACTATTCTCAATCCGGTCAACTTTCTGATTATTTTGTAAAGCAGTGGCAGGCGAAGCACAGTGATGATGAAATCACCGTGCGCGACTTAGCGGCAAACCCTGTTCCCGTGCTGGATGGTGAACTTGTTGGTGCCCTGCGCCCCTCCGATGCTCCCCTGACCCCGCGCCAGCAGGAAGCTCTGAAGTTATCGGATGAGCTGATCGCTGAATTGCAAGCTCATGATATTATCGTGCTTAATGCACCTATGTATAACTTCAACATTCCAACACAGTTGAAAAACTACTTTGATCTGGTTGCCCGTGCTGGTGTGACCTTCCGTTATACAGAGAAAGGGCCTGAAGGTCTGGTGACCGGCAAGCGTGTCATCGTCCTGACCAGCCGTGGTGGGATCCATAAAGATACCCCGAGTGACTTGCTGGTCCCTTATCTGAATCTGTTCCTCGGCTTTATCGGTATTACTGATGTGGATTATGTGTTTGCTGAAGGTATCGCTTACGGCCCGGAAGTCGCGACCAAAGCTCAGTCAGATGCAAAAGCAGCCATTGACAGTATTGTTGCAGCCTGATTAGCCACTGATGTTCCAGGAATGGGCTCGCGCCCATTCCTTTTTGTCTTTCAAATATTCTGCCAGAATAGCCTGACCATTCACTGCTGTTTTTTTAGCCACTGCCCATTAATGCCACGCACATACTCACCAGGTCGGGCCTTATCCACCAATTTTTGCCCAGCCAGTCTTGCCACATCACTGCGGGTCATCTGGTTTTTGGTTGCCAGCTGTTGGTATATCTCACTGCGGGAAGCATTAATTCTGGTCACTAAAGCCTGCGTCTCGGGGTCCTGCCTGACCGCGCCAAGGTAGCCATTTAACGTTTCACCAACACGCCCTTGCTCCCGTGCTTCATTAAGGGTCAGTGCCAGGGCAGATTGCCCCACCAGCAAGAGCAGTGCAAATAACCCGTTAATGACTCTTTTCATGTTCATGCGTTCCCCATTCAAAACACGTCCTGACGATTTTTTAATAAAGCTTCAACGTCTTTATCCGCTTTGATAAAAATTTCGTGCTCAATTTTGACGTTCATATTAATGGTTATAGGCTCTTTGGGTGCCGCCACTTCAATACGCGGTACACAAGCCGTTAGCAAAAACAGGCATACGACCACTTGTGCAACCAGGACGCTCTTCATTGTTTCTCCTCACAAACCAGGTCGTTTTTCTTACAAGGTACCAACGGCAGTGCAGCATTTTCCTCTAACCAGCTTTGTAAGTTTTCACCAAAGCGTAAACTACGCCACAGGGAAAAGATATTTTCCTGATGGTGGTAATTAAGATTAACACTACTGCTTTTGCCATTCTGGCGACTCACCCCTGTAACCGTGGCATACATTTCCATCTCCCCTAGATTATCAAGGCTAACTCGAGCCCAGGAACGGGTGATCTCCAGATACCGAATCCAGGACATTGCCGCCCCGGCCGCAATGTTTTTGTCAGCTATAGCGTCCGCCATATCCTTATCCATCCGGAAAGTCATGGCTCCCGGGCTGGTGATCCAGCCATCTTTCACTATCCATTTGGGGTGATTGAGCCATAAAGGTAATCCCCCATTGATTCGCCCTGAAAAAGTGAATTGTTTCAGCTTAATGGCATGAACCAGTTCACTGGAGGACAGATCTTGCAGGCGGATTAAAGCGGCATCTTTTTGCGGCATGGTCAACTGCTGCATTATGACCTTCCCGCCCAGAACATCCGCACTTACATGACTTAACCACAGGGGATTCCGTTCATCCCAGGGATACCCGCCTTGCAGGTCAGCAGTCACATTTTGCACTCTGAACTGGTTACGAATTTCCGCTATTCGCAAGCTTACCGGGCCACGCACACCTAAATGCCAGCGCGAGTCTTGGTAACGGAATGGTAAAACAAAATCGACACCATTAATCTGATTATCGGGCAGCCACAGCTTCCCCCCTTTCACAACACCATGCCCCCCGGCTTCAAAGCCTTGCCCTTTCGCGGCGGAGAAAGCGACTTGTGCAAAAAGATCCCCCCCTTTCATTTCCATCTTCCAGTCAGCAGGAAGCAGGGGCTGGAACACCGTTAATGACTGTTTTGGCCACCAGGCCTCACCCCGTAGACGTTCAGCATCCCAGCGCCCGGAGACGCGTACCGGGCCAATGGCTTTCGCCCGGAGTTCCCCCTTAAACTGGAAGTCTGCCGGCGTGCGGCCATCAACAGTGAACGTCAGTGCCGCCGGTGGAAGCTCACTGCCCCCGGTTCCGAACAGGGTTCGGCCTGTTTCCAGAACAAATGCCCCCGTTAACTGTTGCGGCTCACCGGTGTCCCAAAATAGCGGGCGGACTAAATGGAGCCGTGGTTTGCTAACGAGCATGGAACCATATTCAAGTTTATCAAAACCGGTGGACAAGGTGCTAAACTGGATACGCTTATCGCGCCATTCCCCCTCTCCCTGAACATCCCACTTCGCCTGTACGGGAGCAAATAAGCCACGCCCCCAATAACGCCATTGCCAAAGCCCCTGATTCTCATAGGGCAGGAAGTTTTTTGCTTTGCCATCCAGGTGCAGCGTCATCTCCCCCAGGACATTTTGCCGCGCCCGTAGAATGGCCTGCAGACGGCCATCGATACCCTGGCGGGAAATACGCACCCCGGCCAGGGGCCAGCGGACATCATCAATATTCAGTGCTTCATTGACCTGCCCCCGGGAGGCTAGCAAAGACCCGGGATGAAACGTAAACAAGGGGTCAATAATCGTCCCACTAAGTTGCCCCCGTAACAACGCATAGAGGATGAGTTGTTCTCTTTTAATTTCACCAGTTAGTTGTAGTGGTAATGCACTGTCAAGCAGACTCAGCTTGCCTGGGCCAATATTGAGCACCGCATTACCTTTACCCGCGCGCCCTTCGCTGACCATATTCATGCGCCCACTGAGGGTCATATTTTCCAGCCCCTGTTGCCAGCCATCAACCCGTAGCGCCAGCCCCCCCCGAAGGGGAAAACCGGTATAGGGCCACTGCCACAGTCCCTGTTCAATCGTTAACCGCTCCCCTTCCACAGACCAGGGAAGGGCCAGTAATAGCGTCTGTTTATCCGCTTCAATAACGTTCAGAAGGCCGGCATTTTTCCGCCAGTGTAGATGCACATCCAGGGGCCCGGGTATATTCGGCGAAACAAAACGGGTACTCAGCTGTCCCTCTGGAGGAATACCATCCGGGTTAATTGCCAGAGTGAGTTTCCCGACTAACTCAAGCGGGGGAACGGCTTCCCCCAGGGTCACACGCAGGGCACTCACCTCCAGTGATTGCTGGCGCAGTATCAAATGCGTGGAGATCAACGATCCCTCATAGTGAAGTTCCTGCCGGCTCGGAGTCAGAGCAAGTTGCAAAGCGCCCTGGTATTGTGGCCAGGGGGTGATCAGCAGATTATCAATATTAACCCAGCTATTCGGCAGTAATTGCTGCAGGGTACTGAGAGCGAGGGGGGCATCATCACTGGTTTTATCGCCTGCTAATGAAGAAAAGCAGTCAGGATTAACCTGCAGTTCCCCCACATCCAGCTGCCAGCGACTGGGATGGCTAAGGCGAGCATTTTTTACTCCCGCGACCTCACAGTGCCCGGCCCAGTAACGAATACCTGGCACAGAAATAGCCCATCGTTCCAGGCGAATGCCAGAGTCCATCGTGATACTGCTCCCGGGAGGGAGCCAGTATCCCGCAACCCTCGGCAACCAGGATGATAAAGACAAAAATAACGATAACGGCAGTATCACCAGCACCAACAGCAGGGCAATAATCGCCTTATACTTTCCCTTCATGGGTGATTTATCTTCCTGATTTTGCATAATTTAAGCCTGATACTTTGCTATTTCGACCAGCCTGAGTCTGTTAAAAAAACGTATAATGAACAAGTTTAGCGGTTCAGCGAAAGAAAAGCGCCTCAAGTGAGGATGTTTAACTATCCTGATTTGTATGCTGATTTTAAGCATGATAATTTTATGCCATAGCCTTTTGGAGAGCGATATGATGAAACTCGCGATGTACAGTACAAAACAATATGACAGGAAGTACTTTGAACAAGTAAACCATGAGTATGGCTTTGATATTGAATTTTTTGATTTCTTGCTGACTGAAAAAACAGCCAAGAATGCCAAAGGTTTTGATGGTGTCTGCCTGTTCGTCAACGATGTGGGTAATCGCCGCGTGCTTGAAGAACTTAAAAATGAGGGAGTAAAATTTATCGCTCTGCGTTGCGCCGGGTTTAACAATATTGACCTCGACGCGGCTAAAGCGCTGGACATGCCTGTGGTACGCGTACCAGCTTACTCCCCGGAAGCGGTTGCAGAACATGCTATTGGTATGATGATGTGCCTTAACCGCCGTATTCACCGGGCTTATCAGCGTACCCGTGATGCTAACTTCTCACTGGAGGGGCTCACCGGATTCACGCTGTACGGCAAAACTGCCGGGGTTATCGGCACCGGTAAAATTGGTGTTGCCGCCCTGCGCATTCTTAAAGGTTTTGGTTTACGCCTGTTGGCTTTTGATCCGTACCCAAGCGAAAGTGCGCTGGAGTTGGGTGTCGAGTATGTTCCCCTCGGCACGCTGTTTGCTGAGTCTGATATTATCTCCCTGCACTGCCCACTGACACCTGAGAACTATCATTTAATTGACAGTTCAGCCTTTGCCCAGATGAAGGATGGTGTCATGATAATCAACACCAGCCGCGGCGGATTAATTGATTCCCCTGCAGCGATTGAAGCATTAAAACATCAAAAAATTGGCGCTCTGGGTATGGATGTTTACGAAAACGAGCGGGATCTTTTCTTTGAAGATAAATCCAATGATGTCATCCAGGATGATGTTTTCCGTCGGCTGTCAGCTTGCCATAACGTTCTTTTCACGGGACACCAGGCCTTTTTAACTGCCGAGGCGCTGACCAGTATCGCCCAGACAACACTGGAAAACTTACGTAAGCTTGAGAGCGGCGAACCTTGTGCCAATCAGATAGAATAGCCACAGACAATTGCTAATACCGGAATAGCCATCATCAGTGCAGATATACTGAAGAGCTGAATATAAGGGAAATATAATGAAAAAGACGGCATTACTGATACTCACCACCCTGGCCCTTGCCAGTTGTGCTCAAACATCAGGACAAAAAAATCTTGTTGCGCAAGATTTAGAAAATCATCGTTTTGTGCTGCAAAGCGTCAATGGTAGCCCGTACGTCGCCAAAGATTCTGGAAAAGTACCCGAATTGGGCTTTGGTGAGAAAATGCAAATTTTCGGTGCGATGTGTAACCGTTTCGTTGGTCAAGGTACGCTTAATGGCGACCAGCTGAAGGCGGAAGGTTTGGGAATGACGCGCATGATGTGCGATGACCCACAACTCAACGCGCTGGATAATCAGCTAACACAGATGCTTAACAACGGTGCCCGGATCAGTTTCAACGGTCAGCAATTAACCCTGGAAAGGGACCAGTACACCTTGGTATACACCCTGGCCCGGCCTCAGTAACTCCCACAAGTTCCGGCGGCAAGCGAGTCTTCAGCACAGCGCTTGCCGTTAGGCATCGCACACATTCCCACCATACTGCCATCAAGCTGGTGTGCAACACTGAGTATCCCTCCTGCCATAGCACAGTTAGCCTCGCCTTGACTCGACAATGAAGCGCGCAATCCAGGGGAGACATGTGCTGCCGTGGCTTGCTGGGGGGGTTCACTACTGCACGCAGATAATGAGAGCGTCGCTAACGCGACCAAAAAAAACGAACGCATGATGTATTCCTTCAGAGGGACAAAACGTTGCAATAATGAACTATGCCTGGCATCACGTCGAGGATAAAAAGCATAAATTTTATTGGTTTTGTACTGATAGCCTGAGGCTGAACAAAATACCTCACTCTATTTCAGGATATTATTTACACCAGGCACACAAAAGCGAAAACCTGTTTTTTCTGCTTTGCTAAAATAACAACACTATTACAGGAATAATGGCCGTTTAGTGCCACTTTACTTTTTTGCAATGTAAGGGCTTTTTTTATGCAAACTATCGACGGTAATGGTGCAGCTGCCTCAGTGGCATTCCGCACCAGTGAGGTGATTGCTATCTACCCTATCACCCCCAGTTCAACCATGGCAGAGCAAGCGGACACATGGTCGGGTGACGGGCGTAAAAATATTTGGGGTGATATTCCACGCGTTGTGGAAATGCAGTCTGAAGCCGGCGCCATTGCTGCGGTTCATGGGGCATTACAGACAGGAGCATTATCCACCTCCTTTACCTCGTCCCAGGGATTATTGTTGATGATCCCGACCCTTTATAAATTGGCCGGGCAGCTAACCCCCTTTGTATTACATGTTGCCGCCCGTACCGTGGCGACGCATGCCTTGTCAATTTTTGGCGACCACTCGGATGTGATGGCGATACGCCAGACCGGTTGTGCCATGCTGTGTGCCAGCAATGTCCAGGAAGCCCAGGACTTCGCCCTGATTTCACATATCGCCACACTAAAAAGTCGGGTGCCGTTTATCCACTTTTTTGATGGCTTTCGTACCTCTCACGAAATCAATAAAATCGTGCCACTCGCCGATGATACCCTGCGCAGCCTGATGCCCCAGAAGGAGATTGATGAGCACCGTCGCCGAGCCTTAAATCCCGAACATCCGGTGATCCGAGGTACCTCGGCTAACCCAGACACGTACTTCCAGTCACGTGAGGCGACCAACCCCTGGTACAATGCTACCTATGCGCATGTTGAACAAGCCATGGATGACTTTGCCGCCGCCACTGGACGTCAGTATCGACCTTTTGAATATTACGGCCATCCCGACGCTGAACGCGTGATTATTGTGATGGGTTCCGCTATTGGCACCTGTGAAGAGGTCATTGATGAGTTGCTGATCCGGGGTGAAAAAGTAGGGGTGTTAAAAGTCCGCTTATTCCGCCCGTTCAGTGCCCGCCATCTGCTGGCCGTATTACCGGAAAGTGCCCGCAAAATTGCTGTACTCGATCGCACTAAAGAGCCAGGTGCTCACGCCGAACCTCTCTACCTGGATGTGATGACGTCACTGGCTGAGGCTTTCAGCCACGGCGAGCGTACCTCCCTGCCTCAGGTATCTGGTGGCCGTTATGGTTTATCCTCAAAAGAGTTTGGTCCCGAGTGTGTACTGGCTGTCTTCAATGAGCTTAATGAAGTCAAACCCCGTCCGCGTTTCACCGTGGGTATTTATGATGATGTTACCCACCTGTCGCTGCCCCTGCCCGCCAACACCTTACCCAACCACGCTAAACTGGAAGCGTTGTTTTACGGGCTGGGAAGCGACGGCAGTGTCTCCGCGACGAAGAATAATATTAAAATTATTGGCAATGCAACCGAGTGGTACACCCAGGGCTATTTTGTCTATGACTCGAAAAAAGCCGGGGGATTGACGGTATCTCACCTGCGGGTAAGTGAACGCCCCATCAATTCAACATATCTAATTGAAAAAGCGGATTTTGTAGGTTGTCATCAGTTACAGTTTATTGATAAGTATTTGATGGCAGAACGCCTAAAACAAGGGGGGATCTTCCTGCTCAATACCCCTTACAGTGCTGAAGAGGTTTGGCATCGTTTACCCCAGGATGTCCAGGCGGTACTGAATCAAAAACAGGCCCGCTTCTATATCATTAATGCAGCAAAAATCGCCCGTGACTGCCAGCTTGGTGCTCGCATAAATACCGTCATGCAAATGGCCTTTTTCCATTTGACGCATATTTTACCTGGGGAATCGGCAATCACTGAATTGCAGAATGCCATTGCCCGTAGCTACAGCAGCAAAGGTGAAGAGTTAGTCAGCCGTAACTGGCAAGCCTTAGCACTGGCCCAGGAATCGCTGTATGAAGTGCCTTTACAGCCGGTTAACCCGGATAGCGCGATGCGCCCACCCGCAGTTTCCGACAGCGCCCCTGACTTTGTTAAAATGGTGACCGCCGCGATGTTATCCGGCCTGGGTGATGCACTCCCCGTCTCCGCCCTGCCACCTGACGGTACCTGGCCGGTGGGTACGACGCAATGGGAAAAACGTAACATTGCCGAAGCCATACCTATCTGGAAGGCTGATCTCTGTACCCAGTGTAACCACTGTGTCGCGGCCTGTCCTCATGCAGCCATTCGGGCAAAAGTGGTACAGCCAGAAGCAATGGATCATGCCCCTGACAGCCTGCAAACGCTGGATGTGAAAGCCCGCGATATGCGTGGACAAAAATATGTATTACAGGTTGCTCCTGAAGATTGCACCGGCTGTAACCTGTGTGTCGAAGTCTGCCCTGCAAAAGACCGTAAGAATCCGGAAATTAAAGCCATCAATATGATGGACCGCCTGGAACACCTGGAGGAAGAAAAAACACACTATGACTTCTTCCTTAATTTGCCAGAAATTGACAGAAGCCAGATTGAGCGAATTGATATTCGGACATCCCAGCTGATTACACCGCTCTTCGAGTATTCAGGCGCCTGTTCTGGTTGTGGCGAAACGCCTTATATCAAAATTCTGACTCAGCTTTACGGGGATCGGATGTTGATTGCTAATGCCACAGGCTGTTCATCTATCTATGGGGGCAATTTACCTTCAACTCCTTACACCACTGATGCCAATGGCCGGGGCCCCGCATGGGCTAATTCCCTGTTTGAGGACAACGCTGAATTTGGTTTAGGTTTCCGTTTGACGGTGGATCAGCACCGCGCCCGGGTCATGCGCCTGCTGGAAAAATTTGCCCCGGCTCTGACACCAGAACTCTATCAGGCACTCCAGGTCGAGGCGACACCAGAACTGCGTCGCACCCAAGTTACCGCGTTGCGTCAGCAACTGGCGTCACTGGATGATGCGGAGGCTCGTCAGCTAGTCACCGATGCCGATGCGCTGGTTGAGAAATCTATCTGGCTGATTGGGGGAGATGGCTGGGCCTATGACATTGGCTTCGGAGGGCTTGACCATGTGCTGAGTCTGACTGAAAACGTCAATATTCTGGTGCTTGATACCCAGTGCTACTCCAATACAGGTGGGCAGGCGTCTAAAGCCACCCCACTCGGTGCAGTAACCAAGTTTGGTGAGCACGGTAAACGTAAAGCACGCAAGGATTTAGGCGTCAGCATGATGATGTACGGCCATGTCTATGTGGCACAAATATCTTTAGGTGCCCAACTGAACCAAACCATCAAAGCCATTCAGGAGGCCGAAGCCTATCCTGGCCCGTCATTAATTATTGCCTACAGTCCATGTGAAGAGCATGGCTATGATCTGGCATTAAGCCATGACCAAATGCGCCAGCTGACTGCGACCGGTTTCTGGCCACTCTACCGTTTCGACCCTCGTCGTGCTGATGAAGGGAAACTCCCCCTGGCTTTGGACTCACGTCCACCATCGGAGGCATTGGGTGAAACATTAATGAACGAACAGCGTTTCCGTCGTCTTAATACCCAACAGCCTGAAGTAGCACAGCAGCTATGGAAAGAAGCAGCAGATAACTTACAGAAACGGTATGACTTCCTTGCCAGTATGGCGGGAAAAGCGGAGAAAACGACAGAATAAGCCGATGCGGTAAGGACTGAGTGGCATTGACCTTGTTATCGTGGGTCAATGCCGCTCACATACCATCTTTGATGGGAAGGTCCTGGTTAATCCCTTCTAGTGTGTGCGCTTATTGATGCGGGATATGGAGAAACACTAACGCAATACTCTGACCTTGCAGGATTTCCCCTTAATTTTCCCTTGCTGTATTTGCTGGGCCGCCTGCCGGGCCACGGACCGGCGTACTGCAATATAAACATGCAGTGGATGCACATCAATTTTACCTATATCGGCACCGTTAAGCCCCATTTCACCCGTCAATGCGCCTAAGATATCGCCCCGGCGCATCTTCGCTTTTTTGCCCCCGTCAACACATAACGTAACCATTTCAGCGAGCAGGGGTTTCACAGAACCGTTACTCACAGGTTGCTGCCAGTTCAAGGAAAGATTAAGCATTTCGGCTAACAGTGTGGCACGCTGGGCCTCCTCAGGAGCACAAAAGCTAATGGCGATCCCATCCTGCCCTGCCCGTGCAGTACGACCGATGCGATGAACATGCACTTCTGGATCCCAGGCAAGTTCGTAGTTAACCACCATCTCCAGTGCTTTAATATCCAGCCCACGAGCGGCGACATCAGTGGCAACCAGGATACGGCTACTGCCATTAGCAAAACGGATCAGGGTATGATCACGGTCACGCTGCTCCATGTCACCATGCAGTGCCAGTGCACTCTGACCGGCTTCATTCAGCTGCTCACACAGGGTCTGACAATCCTTCTTGGTATTACAGAACACCACACAAGAAGCCGGCTGATACTGACTTAACAAGCGTTGTAGCTGTTCGACTTTATGATGACGACTGACCTCATAAAATTGTTGCTCAACAGCCGGTAGTTCATCCACAGAGTCAATCTCAACTGTCTCCGGGTTACGCTGAATACGCCCACTGATCGCAGCAATAGCCGGCGGCCAGGTTGCAGAAAACAGCAACGTTTGACGCCCGGCTGGTGCATGCGCCATAACTTCATCAATCGCATCAGCAAATCCCATATCCAGCATACGATCAGCTTCATCCAGGACCACGACACGGAGCGTATCAAGGTTAACCGTTTCTTTTTTCAGGTGATCAAGCAGACGTCCGGGCGTGGCAACAATGATATGTGGCGCATGGTGCAATGACTCTTTTTGCACACCAAAGGGTTGTCCCCCACAAAGGGTAAGCACTTTAATGTTCGGCATATAGCGCGCCAGCCGGCGCAACTCTTCAGCGACTTGAGCGGCAAGTTCACGGGTCGGACACAGAACTAATGACTGAGTCGAAAACTGCCCGGCTTCAATGCGCTGTAGTAGTCCGAGACCAAATGCGGCAGTTTTGCCGCTGCCGGTTTTTGCTTGTGCCCGCACATCTTTACCCCCCAGGATTGCGGGTAATGTTGCCGCCTGTACAGGGGTCATACTGAGATAACCCAGTTCATTAAGATTAGCTAACTGGGCTTCAGGTAAAGCGTTCAATTCAGAAAAAGCAGTCACAATATTACTCTCTAAGTAGGGCGATCGCCGGCATTGTACAGCTTTTTCCTGTTTCAGGATGCTATTCCTGAACCAGATGGGCCAATTATTAGCAACACCTCGGGGGAAGACAACGTGCCTGATATCCTGTGGACAGTCCCCACGGTCATGCCACTGATGTAAACCGCCTGTAGTATTCCCCTACCCCATGACCGGGTGAGACTGATGGCAAATGTACCGGTAAATATAACGGAGATATTTATCTCAGCCACATAGAAAATATCACTATAATTTCAGGACAATGTTAAACATGGATATATCACTCTACTGAAAAACCAGAAATAAAAATAACATGTTATATTTAATAATAAGGTGAAAACTCTGTTAGAAAATGGCCAAGCCCGAAAAATATCCATAGAAAAGACAAGTGTGCTTCATTAAATAAATAACCCATTTTTACTTACAATCATTAAATTACCCTAAGCCGTTATAATTTACCCTGCCAGTTACTTGGTCACGCATGAAGAATATTTTTATGTGTCCTAATAAAAACACTAGAAATGTATTGATTAATTAGCGGTAAATTTAATTTTAACGATTGACTTTACATACCATCATTTAATAATGTAGCTACTCAGCTTTAAAGGGGGGTTCATAATACTCTGGTTATATATTATTTCTCGTTGTAATCAATAAATGATTCACTTTTTGGATATCATGCAAAGGGAGGCCTGAGATGAGCAATGCATTTTGTTTTATTCATCACTGTTCAGATGCCATATTAAGTAATGTCGGAAAACATTTTACTGTTACGCCACTCACTACTGGCATGTTGCTTTTAAAAGGTGATACGAATATCACACAGTACTTTAATGAGCGTTACACGGCGTATCTGATTGGTAATATTTACAACCAAATGATGCTCAGAACTTTGGTTGCAAACAGTGACAGCCAAGTTTGGGCAATGAATGATGCAGAGCTGTTTTGTTTAATAAGAAAGACACTAGGTAATACTGCTCTCGCATTAGCCGAGGGTGATTTTTGTTTATTTATCGAACACCATAATGGCACAATCGAAATCATTACGGAAACCCGAGGGTTAAATTCAATTAGCTTAGTACAAACACAACATCACTGGATAACAAATAGTTTAAAAATAGTGGGTCAAATCGCAGGTGCGGACGCATTTTCCTTCCGTCCGGAAAAAGAAGTGATCGACAATATACACAGGGCTGATAATTTTTCTCCAGTCAGCAATATTACCCGGCTAAAGCCCGGAACCATTACCAGAGTCATGCATGATGAACAACATCATCTCTATATTGAAAATCAGTACCTGACTTCATTATCGAGTCATAATATATTAACACTCCCCGAAAATACGTTATATCAATTGATAGACCAACACTTGCGTGGTGCAATATCATCCTGGCCTGATATTAACGCAAGTATTGGCATACCCCTTTCTGGAGGGGTCGATTCCAGTCTCATCACAGCCCTTGCTTGTCAGCAGTTTTCCAGTGTAAAAACCTGGTCGATTGGCTCAGAGCAACGCAATGAATTCATCTTTGCAGAAATTGTTGCTGAAACATTAGGCACTGACCATGAAATAAAAATACTCACGGATGATGATATCATTTCAGGTATCGCAGAAGCTATTTATCACAATGAGATATTTGACGGACTCTCTTCGGAAGTGCAATCAGGCTTATTCAATGTCTATAAACTGGCATCAGGGAAAGTATCATCTTTGTTAACCGGCTACGGTGCTGACCTGTTATTTGGTGGTATTATCAACCCAGAAAACCCCCCATCCGACCCTAATGCCATTCTTGCACAACAAATTTACCGAACAAAATGGACTAATGAATTCTCGACTCATGGGGCGAATCACTATGGGCTGAATGTGTATCACCCTTTTTGGTGTAACAATATGCTGTCACTCTGTAGAAACCTCTCGCCTCACTTTAAAGTCAGAAATAATGAAGTTAAAAATGTACTACGCGAATATACAGCCAATTTAAATAAACTACCCATTGATATCATCTGGCGAAAGAAAAGAGGCATCCATGAAGGATCAGCAGTCAATCAGGCCTTTGCCAATTTCATCAGTACCCAGACCAATAACTATCAGGAGAAAACCCGATTTAGTTATACGCTGTACAAAGCATTTTTGACGGGGAGTCTGATACCTGAAGATCTATCCATAGATAAATTACGTGGCCTATTGAAAAGGAGTGCATGATGGTTATTACACAAGATGTAAATAGTATTCGTATATTAACAATGAATCACTCAAGCCAGCACAATCCATTCAGTAAAGAGTTAGAAGAATCAGTAAAATATGCACTTAATCATGCCGACGGTGATGACAGTATTAAAGCTGTCGTTGTTTACGGCGGCCGTGACCGCTCTTTTTCATCAGGTGGTGATTTCAACGAAATTAAAAATTTATCTGCCGGCTGCGATGTTGAAGACTGGATAGACCGGGTAATCGATCTTTATCAGTGCGTACTAAAAATAAAAAAACCTACGGTGGCAGCCGTGGAAGGTTATGCCATAGGTATGGGATTTCAGTTTGCCATGATGTTCGATCAACGAGTGATGTCTGAGCAAGCTATTTTTAGTATGCCGGAGTTAAAACATGGCATTGGGTGTTCCGTCGGGGCTGCTATTCTTGATCATACCCACGGTCATACGGTAATGAAAAAAATCTTATTTGAGTGTGAACGGCTCACCGCTGAACAGTGTTATGCCTATAAGATCGTTGATTCTGTTGTCACAAAAGACAACTTATTGCCTATAGCCATCGCCAAAGCGACACTCTTAGCTAACTATCCTGTGACTGCGTTTTCAAATACCAAAGAATATATAAATAGAAAATTCATCAGTATATTAGATGATGTAAAAGAAGAATCTAAATCTATTCATAAAAAAACATTTGCAAAGCGTGATGTACAGGCACATATAAAAAATGTTCTGGGGAAAAAATACTAAAACACAAGGAGAAAATATATGGAAAGTAAGATAACCGCCACCCCCATTATGTCTACCGGTTTTGGTATCGAAATAACCACCGGTGATTTCTATAACGCTTCTACGGAACAGATTAAAAATCTTTTGATGCGTCATGGCTTTATTATCATAAAAAACCTGCAGCTGGACGCTGACAGTTTCAGGGATATCTATTGCCAGTACGGTAAAGTCGTTGAATATACCGATGAAAAAATCAAGGTGGGCTTTGGTTACCGCGATACGTTAAAACTCGAAGGCGATATCGGAAAAATAGTTACAGGACGCGGGCAACTGCCTCTGCATGCGGATGGGGGGCTACTGCTGTCACAGGTTGATCATGTTTTTCTTTATGGTGTAGAAATTCAAAACATGAAGTTTCGTGGTGCTACAACTCTCTGTGACCATGTCCTGGCCTGTCAGGAGATGCCTGCCCACCTGATAAAAGTACTCGAGAGTGAAATCTTCGAGGTCAGAGTATTAGAGCATGGCTACTATGCGGATGTATCACCCGCAGGGTGGTTCAGAGTGCCCGTTTTTACCGACCTCGGCTGGGTGAGGAAAATGTTGATCTATTTCCCCTTTGATGAGGGGCAACCTGCCAGCTGGAAACCTCGAATCAAAGGGTTTTCTATTGAAGAGACAAAGTGTTTCTTTAGTGAATTAACCCAGTTTATGAAGCGTGAACGTTATTTCTACAAACATTACTGGGAGCGTGGAGATTTACTCATAATGGATAACAGACGGCTTATTCATGAACGAGAACAATTTGAAGACAAAAGTATCATCCGCCGTCTTTACCGTGGACAAACTGTATCAGTTTAACAGACATCGGTTATCTGATGTGTTTTTTAACTAATCATGGAGTTAGCGTAATGGATATAAATGAACATTCACTATATTCCAGGTATACTCTGCCTATGCTTTTAGTAAAGTATATTGTCACTCTATTTTTGACACGCAGCTTTACCAAAAGATCTGCTATATGGCTCATGAAAGCGGCGATAAAAAATAACATCAACAATATAACCAGGATATTAAACGGTATTTATTTTGGAGGCGAAACACTTGCTGATGTTAAAAAATCTATTGAATTTTTGGCACACAGTAACATTTCCAGTGTTCTGGACTATGCGGTTGAAGACGAACAGTGTGAAATATCTTTCGACCATGCTGTCACATCCATACTTCGTGCTATTGATCTTGCCAGCCAGGATATTAATATCCCCTATGTGGTGATTAAACCCTCAGCCCTGGGTTCAGTCGATTTGTATCAAGCCAGGCTGACTAGTCAGCCTTCTTTTGAATTTTATTTACCACTCTGGGAAAGACTGTTGGGTCGTTATGAAACCATTTTTTCCTACGCTCAGGAAAAGTCTATCCCTGTGATGATTGACGCAGAACAATCATGGATTCAACCGCCGGTTAACGAAATCGCCATTGAAAACATGATAAAATATAATAACAAGCAGACTATTGTCACATTAACACTGCAATGCTATCGCAGAGATTCATACAGTTTAATTTCATTGCTTAATAACATTGCCATGAAACATGGCATTGTTATAGGCATCAAGCTGGTACGGGGTGCTTATTTAGAAGAGGAGATGAAGTTTAACGCACACCCAGAAAAATTATTTTTCACCACACAGCTTGAAACCGACAGAAACTATAATACCATCGTCGATTTTATTTTTGATAACATTAGCAACTTTGCCCCTTTTTTTGCCACTCACAATCAGGTCAGTATTTCTAAAGTATTGAATCACCCATTATCATCGAGCAAAAAAATTTGGCTTGCTCAGCTTTATGGCGTGGGTGATTACATCTCTATAGATGCAGTGAAGAGAGGCGCCCAAGTTTGTAAATATTTACCTTATGGCCCCTTTAAAAAATCATTCCCGTATTTAGTAAGGCGAATAGAAGAGAATGCTATATCACAGGATACGTTTTGCAATGATAATCTATTTTTAAAAAAGGAGATTAAATCGAGGCTTATAAGGAGTAGCAAATGAAAAATGACTCATTTCGTTTAAAAATTGGCACGACTTACTTAGAAATAACATCAACTGAATCCATTCTGGAATGTGCCATCAGAAATAGCATAGAAATGAAACATTATTGTGCAAATGGTTTCTGTGGCGCATGCAAGATTAAATTAATCAATGGTAAGGTGAAACTGGACCATAACGGGGGGATATCCAGAGCAAATATTGCTGATGGCTACACTCTTGCATGTTGTAGCTTCCCTCTCAGTGATATCGAAATTTAATGGAGGTTTATATTAAGAGTCTAACTTTATTTGTTCTGCTCACGTATCCTTTACAGTCAGAAGCAGCTCCCATTATCCCTGAAGCTTTTATTGAGAGAGGTGACTATTACGTTGGTGATGTATTTGGGTCCCACGCCTATGCCACTCATACCAATGTTACTTTGCCATCATATTTCATGATGAAAACCGAAATTACCTATGCGCTTTATCAGCAGGTTGTAAACTGGGCAAATAACAATGGCTATCATCTTAACAGTGGCTGTAATGGTGCAAGAGATGAGGAATGTCTGCCACCGGATCAGGAGAACGGCATGCACCCGGTCACGAATATAGCATGGCTTGATACCCTGGTATTTGCCAATGCACTGAGTGAGATGCACCATCTCACACCAGTCTATTTAATGGAGAATGGTCACCCCTTGCGTGACAGTAGTACGAAACCTCTTTTTCACCTTGACTCTAAGGCCCATGGTTACCGTTTGCCGACCTTGAATGAATGGCACGTGGCAGCCAGGGGGGGTAGGCTCGCTATCAAGTCAGGTCACTATGGCGACCGTCATTCCGGGAGTGATGAGGCCGATAAAGTGGCCTGGTTCCCGCCTTTTGATGCTCCAGGGGTGGGAACACGTACTGTCGGTCAATTATCTCCTAATGCTCTGGGTATATTTGATATGAGTGGCAACGTATCTGAATGGGTTTATGACAGTTATCAGCTGGGCGATTCCATTATGTACTATTTCTGTGGTGGAAGTTATCTTTCCCATACTTCGAGTCTGGCCAGCTGTGATAGTCACAGTGCAGGTTTTGTTATGCCAGATATTGGATTCAGATTAGTCAGGAGCGCACCCGTTGAAAATTAACAGATGGTTTCTTTTATTCTCATTATTGATCTCAATGAATGGTTTCTCATTGATTAACAGTAGAGTCACTCTTAAGGATGGTATCAACCAACTGGATATTAATGGGGATGGTATTGTCGATCTGGTTATCGGTTCCAGGTTCGAAAATAATACTTCGCATCCCAACAACACCATGACTATCTTTATAAAAAATCAGCAAGGGAAGTATTACATTGTACCGGTGCCCAATGATTTAGGCTTCACCTGGTCTGATTTTATTTTATCCGCCTCAACAGTAAAAATATCAGATTACTCTTTATATAAGAAAAAATCTGGTTATTTTATTATCAGTGCTAATAAGGTTACTGGTGGTCAATATGGTGACGATATGGCTGATGCATTGCCCGTCAAATTTATTCGCTATGATATGAGCCCTTATCAGGATAGCCCGGGTGTTCCACCCTATTCCTGGGAATACACCTCTGCCTATACCTCCACGGAAAGGTATCTGGACATCGATGAGGCTTTTAAGCACTTCAGTATCGAGAGGCTAAAATGAAGCCTTCTGTTTTACTTTTTATCGTAACACTGCCCTGCTGCAGCCACGCCCGGACAAGCGCCTATGTTAACCTTATCCAGCAAGCATTGGATAAACAGCCGCCACTCTGCCTGGGTGAAATAACCTGGCCGCTTCCCGAACAGCATGAATCAACCTGGGTATATGCCAAAATGGCAGCGTTAAGTGATGCGGGTTTGATCATGATGGTGCGAGGCTCCCATAATAAACAATGGGTGCTCACCGATAAAGGAAAAAAAGAGTTTAAAAAAAAGGGGGATTTTTGCTATGGAAAAATGCGAGTTAATCACATTGATGAGATCACCCATAACAAGGATGGTACTGTATCAGTCGTCTTTGATTACCGTATAGATGATATTCCCTTATGGGCTAAAACACCCGCGATAAGAAGTGCCTACAGCACTCTGGATAATTTGGTCGCGGGAATAAAAAATACCCGCTATCAGGCAAATTTTATCCTGAACAAAGCCGGTAACAGGATAATTATTGGTGAACCTTATCAGTTAGATCTATTCTACTAACACATCGTTTGAGATCACTGCAGGTATTCTGACGTTGTAAAGAAATCACAACCCTCTGCATCTTCTCAGTAGCAGAGGGTTGTTTTCAGGCTATTTTAATAATAATCATGCCCGTTAATAATAAACCCAGTCCTATCCAGCCTTTGCGATTGAGCCGCTGACCAAACAGTATCCAGCCTGCTGCAACTGTGGCCATGATGCCAAACCCTCCCCATAAGGCATAGGCAACAGAAAGTTCGATACCTTTTACTGCCTGGGATAGAGCACTGAATGCCGCTAATACAGCTATCAACGAAAAAATGCCATAGATCGGGCGGCGAAAACCATCAGAATGTTTTAGAAAAATATTCGCGAGGATTTCTAACACAATGGCTGAAAATAGCCACAGCCCATGTACCCATTCAAATGACAGCATGTTCCCCCCGTTTTTCCGGGTCAGCTATTTGACGTTCTTTTTTACCCGCAGTGCCTGACTTTAACAATATAATCCCGGCAACCAGAGTCGTCAGACCCAATATTTTAAGGGGAGAAATAGATTCATCAAATAATAAGACGCTGCACACCGTAATGATCAAAATACCGATCCCTTCCCACATCGCATAGGCGACACCAAGGGCAATTTTTTTCACTGAAAATGACAGTAAAATATATGAAAGAGCAATCATTACCAGCATAAAAATATAACCAGTATTATTTTCGCTGAGACTTGACCACTTCATCGAAAGGGTGCCGGTAATTTCAGCGACGATAGCCATCCCTAGAAAAATCCAGTAAATCATTTTTCTCTCCTGACAGAGAAAATAAAATTATAGATATACGCCAGACGCATAATGCGACAGGCCAGTTGTTAACATCAGAATTGTCAGAAGAAAAGGACTAAAGCGCGTTGCGCCAGTGCTGCTCACCAGAGAGAGAAACTGCAGACAGAGAGGTTGCGAGATGATTGTTTGAACGGGTTTTGAACATATTGTCCATAGATTTTCCAACTTATCCGCGGTATTGCTTCTCATCGATTGCGGATAGAAAATTGTCCTCAGTAGTTAAACACCGGAATTTTTTACCACAAATTAGACCATAAGTGAAATATTTTACCTATCTTTACCTGTTACCGAAGTATGGCCTGTCACTTTACCCCCGCGAATAAGAAAAAACAGGCTCATTCCCCTGCAAAACATATCAAAGTAGCATCAGAATGAGCCGGTAAAATAGCATCCTGGGAAGACTGATCAGTTAAGCTCGAATTGTTCAGTAATGAATGCCATTGCCCTGGCGATCCCCTCACTACTGATAGTATGGACCACACCAGGTTCAAACAGGGTTTCAACTTCACTCACCCCTGCCTCAGTCAGCCCGGTAGCAGCCGCTTCACTCTCAGTCCAGGGTATCACTGTATCCGCCATGCCATGTACAAGCAGTACTGCCGCATCAGCAGAAGGATGATAAGGTTTTGGGGAAGAAAGTCGCCCCGAAAACGCTACCACGCCGGCGAGGGGGAAACGGTCCGTCACCAGGGCATCAAGGGCCATGATTGACCCCTGAGAGAAGCCTAACAGCATCACTTTATCCCTTCCCGGAACGATTTCGTGTTCAGCCAGAATACCATTGATAATATTATCAAATGCTGCTCTTGCCTCAACAACACGCTCAGTACGCAGCGCATCCGTAACACCGGTAACACTGAACCATTGATATCCTTCTCCACCTCCATCAAACACCGAACTTCCGTCGGGGGAAGCAAAAACAATATCTGGCATCATTTGTTGAACAAAATAACCAAGCCCTTCAAGGTCAGCCCCAGAGCTTCCAACACCGTGTAATAAAATAATGAGCTTTTTCATGCGTTCTGACTCTCCGAAGTGCCACTGTGAGATACATCCGCGCTTACACTACCCCATATTTGCACTTATTTCAGCTTGTGGCCCCCAGATTATTCATCACCAGGTCTGCCGAGTCGCCTACTGTTCAAAGCATGCTCAGAATAAGCGTTATATCCCTTGTCAGGCTCCAACGCGGCACAATAACAGATCCCGACCTGTGCCAGGAAGATACCTTTGCAGGGATGAAAAAGAAAAGGAACAGGTGACAGGCAAAAATAGCGAGGGCGATAAACAGGGCGTAAAAATACCGCTGCCCTGGCGAGCAACGGCCATCATACTGTTTTAAGGTTATTCTACAACCTGCGGTTCAATCTGAAACATCGGTTCACCAGGATACCATCCCCAGCCAGACATTAGCGCCGGATTACCTGGCCCCCATCCATAACCATCCCGCCAGTAAGAGCCCGGCCCATACATACCGTAAGGCGGGTAGTTAACTGGTGTGATACTGTCCCGTATTTGCCAGACCTGATAACCCAGTAAGCTCAGGGTCAGATATTTATATTCTGCCTGCCCTACTTTGCCGTCAGTTGTACCGACAACGTTACCCAGCACGGTGACCAAATGGTCTTTCAGTGTTAAAGGCTCAATAAACTTACTGGCTTTTACAATAATCCGCCCTTGATAAGCACTACCCAGCAGCGGTCTGGCACTATCATCCAGCGGCAGTACCGCAATTTCAAATAAGGTCTCATCCCGGGTATTAACCACATTTAAAACTCTGCCGCCAAGGCGAACCTCTTGCCCTTTAAAGCGTGAAATGTCTTGGTTAATACTCCGATAGTTTGCCGTCGTCAGTAAGCCTGTATTCCCCTTGATATCTTGGGGGATAGTGACGCATCCACTCAGGAACAAACTGGCCAGCAGAGTCGTTAATAATGATGCTTTCATTGTCACCTCATGAGTCAAACAGGAATGACTGACTTGCAGTGTACCCCGCTGCAAACCCTGTGCCAAATATTATGGTATAACTTTTTCTAAATCGAGTAACTCTTCCAGTGTCAACATGTTGTGCTGAGTCACTTTAATTGCATCATCCAGCCCTTGATTATATAGAACGGGAGCCATTCTTTTGATTAATTCATCAAGGAAAAAAGCCGATTCAAACTGCCCCAGCGTGAGTTCGTGATTATCATCAAACCAGTCAATAATGAACTCACTCAGCTTTTGATACTCTTCAGGTGGAATAGTGAGTTTTTTCATGGGATACCTTCGTTTAAACCGCCTTCAGCAATTAAAGGGGAGCGTTTCGCAACAACGAAAATACGACGCTTTTTTATTACGTCGCTTTCACTTTACCGGGAAAGAAAATAAACAACAGGCCAATAAAGATAATACCAACCCCGATGAGTTTTATCTCACTGAAAGGCTCATTAAGCCAGGGTAAAGCAATGGCGGCCCCCCAGACCAGCACATAACTCAGGCTGAGTAATGGATAGGCCTTACTGAGGGGGATCCTACGTAACGCCAGATACCAGCACAGCATCGATAAGGCATAGGCAGCCAGGCCGGTAAACAAGGCGAAGAGTGCAGGCCAGTGTTCAAATAACACCTGATAAAGAAACTCGGGATCAAATGACACCAAAGGAAACTGCATCATCGCCCATTTCATGGTGAGTTGCGCCCCACTCACCAGCAGGACACTGCATAACGCCCATAAATAGCCCATCAGGCAGCGCCCCCCAGCATCACAATACCCGAAATAATTAACACTAATCCCACCCAATGGTGCAGTGAAATTCGCTCTTTCCAAATCCAGTGCGCCGCCAAAGTAATAAAAATGAAATTGAGACTTAGCATGGGGTAAGCAATACTGACGTCAACATGCTGTAGTACCCATAGCCATACCAGCATCCCGAGTCCGAGCATCAACACACTGAGCCCCAGCCAAATAAGCAAATAGCGCCGCCCCTTCCCTTGGGCGGCCTGTTTCTGACATAACTGCCCCGCGCAACTCAGCAAGCTCGCGAGAATAATCATTAACATACTCATGGTTGCTTATTATATTGCAACAAAACCAGGCGACCATCGCTGTATTCACTGTCCGCGGGAGGCAGCCCTTGATCACTCAAGTCACGCTGCCTTGACAACAAAATGACTAACGAGACAGCACCTTCGTGACGATGTTCAGCCAGCCAGCCAGCGAGATCCCCACCATCAATATACCGGTGCCGGGCATCCGGATAACTCAGTCCGTAGTTAACCTCGCCTTTGTTGCCATAGAGAATGATATCACTCCGTTTCAATTCCCAGGCAAGACCCGCCCCCACACCGACATTATCGGTTAACACAAAATGGCTCTTTTCAAGTTCCGGGCGAACCGACTCAATAAATGCCTGTGGTTGCTTCGAGTGAATCACTTGCACAGGGATCACCGCACCCAGCAGTAGTGCCAGGCCTAACGGGCAAGCTCCGGCCCAAAACCAGCGTTGAGAGCTCTGGAACAAGGTCAGAGCGCCGACAACGCCCCATACACCAAAGGCTATCACCCCAAGGACAACTTTACTGTTTTCCGTTGCATCATAAACGGGATGGCTTGACAACCCAAACGGGGCTAATACCAACAAGACAATCAAGACGCAAAGGATACCAAAGGCCAGATTAATCCAGCCATTCACCCGTAAAGTACGCGAACCGGCTCTGGCCAGTAACACAGCGTGACGCGCCATCAAAATTGCCAATGGTGCAAAGCAAGGCAAGATATACGTCGGCAGTTTACCTTTGGCGATACTGAAGAACAGCAGTGGCATAACTACCCAACCAAGTAAGTAGAAAGCACCATTCTGTTCCCGTCTTTCCTGGAAACTTCGCTTAATCGCACCAGGTAAAAAAGCAAGCCAGGGTAGACTTCCCGCAATCAGGAAGGGAATGTAGTACCAGAACGGGGCTTTATGCTGGGCATCCTTTTCTGCGAAACGTTGAATATGTTCAACCCAGAAGAAATAGTTCCAGAAGTCAGGCTCGGCTTTTGCCACTGCCAGGGCCCAGGGTAAGGTAATCAGAACCGCACTGATAACCGCAATGGGTCCAAATAACAGCAACTCCTTCCAGCGTTTTTGGGCAATAACCCAGGGCAGGACACCTACCACGGGTACCGCCAGGGCCAGAAAACCTTTGGTCATCACACCCATACCACAGGCGAATCCCAGCAGGATATAGCCCGCAATTTTACCCCCTGTCGTTTTCGCACTTGATGCTCCCCAGAAACAACAGAGCGCCGCGGTCATCCACAGAGTAATCATGGGATCAAGAACAGAATAGGTGCCTATCCCGTAGACCAACAAACAGGTAAGGAAAACCACGCCAGACAAGATGGCAATCGTCTTATCACGCCATAACTGAAACGCCAGCCAGGCGGTAAGTAATGCACTGAGGGTAACCGAAAAAACAGAACCGAAACGAACGCCGAAATTGTTATGCCCAAAAAGATACTGGCTGATGTTATTTATCCAGTAACCGGCTACTGGTTTTTCAAAATAACGCAGGTCGAGGAAATGCGGAACAATCCAGTTACCGGTTGCCAGCATTTCACGGCTAATTTCAGCGTAACGTGTTTCATCAGGCTGCCACAGGGCACGGAATTCCAGTGGAACTAAATAAAGCAAGATAAAACAGGCCAGTAAGGCACTGCCATATTTTACTGATTTCATTAACTCAGGACTCAATAAGTTGTTCACAGCCCAGCCATCCTTCGCGACCAGGAATGGTTCCACGAACGATTTTGCCTTTGGGCAAGGTGGTTAAGTCGTCAGGCAACAGTCTGTTAAGGGGACAGAACTCGATACCTTCAGCTTTCGCCATGGTCAGCAATTCATTGAATTCATTCCGCATGACCATCCCTTCCACTTCCGCATGAATGGTATAGACGGGCACGCCTTTATCCTGATGAATTTGATCAAGGATAAAACGATTGAATTGATCTTTGCTTACACGGGTGCCAATCACCTCATCCCAGGTAGGTAGTGTGACAGGGATCTGTGGTGCGGCGAGTCGCCCATCAGGGAGCTGTGGAATAAAAGGCGTTGTACCACGACAATCACTGTTATAACTGAATGGAAACGCGGCCTTAGCTTCAGTAACCCGTTCATCAGCTCGCCAGCCTGCCACAGCAGAGCAAGTTACCGGTTGACCAATGATATGTTCCAGAGCATCACGCCCCAGCCCAATTTGGCGCTCCATGGCTTGCCGGTCCCAAACGCCCGCCCAGGCTTGCCAGGCATGGTGATCCCAGGCATGGAGCCCTACTTCATGTTGTTCACAGGAAGCCCGAATAATATCAGCGTTCCCTTTACCAATAAGTCGACCAGGCCAGGCGGTACCCGCCAGTAAAATATCCCACCCATAGAGTGAGGCGGCGTTAGATCGTAACATTTTCCACAGGAACTGAGGTTTAATAAGGCGCCATAAATGGCGCCCCATATTATCGGGCCCGACGCTGAAGAAAAATGTTGCCTGTGTTTGGTGTAAACCTAGTGTTTCCAGAAGGTTAGGCACCCCTTCACGGGTGCCTCGCCAAGTGTCGACATCGATGCGCAGGCCGACTTTTCTCATGAATCGCTGTCCGTTAAATCCACAGTTTTCAGGAAGAAATCGAGCGTTTCATCGATAGTTTTATCCATCTCAACGGTTGGAGTCCACTCCAGTAAACGCTGGGCATTGCGAATGCTTGGTTTACGGTGTTCCACGTCCTGATAGCCTTTACCATAGTATGCGCTGCTTTCAATTTCACGGAAGCCAGCAAACGGAGGGAATTGGCTACGCAGTGGGTGGCGCTCAAAGCTTTCGAGCAGCATCTCAGCCAGTTGCTTGATGCTGGCTTCATTTTCCGGATTACCGATATTAATAATCTGCCCATCGCAGTTATTATTTTTATTTTCAATGATACGGAATAACGCTTCAATACCATCGCCAATATCGGTAAAGCAACGCTTCTGACGGCCGCCATCAATCAGTTTGATAGGCGAACCTTCAACCAGGTTGAGAATTAGCTGAGTAATTGCACGTGAACTCCCGATACGCGCCGCATTCAGGTTATCCAGACGTGGCCCCATCCAGTTGAACGGACGGAACAGCGTAAAGCGTAAGCCTTCTTTTTCACCGTAAGCCCAGATGACTCGGTCAAGCAGCTGTTTAGAAACAGAGTAGATCCAGCGCTGCTTGTTGATAGGCCCGACAATCAGTGGTGAAGTATCTTCATCAAATACGTCATCAGAACACATGCCATACACTTCTGAAGTGGATGGGAAGATGATCCGTTTTTTGTATTTAACACAATCACGGATGATTTTCAGGTTCTCTTCGAAGTCGAGTTCAAATACGCGTAATGGATTACGGGTATATTCAATCGGGGTAGCAATCGCGACCAGTGGCAGTACAACATCGCATTTCTTGATGTGGTACTCGATCCACTCTGAATGGATACTGATGTCCCCTTCCACAAAGTGGAAGCGATCATTACCCATAAAGCGGCCTATTGCATCAGAACCGATATCCAGACCGAAAATCTCAAAGTTATCATCTTGCAGCAGACGTTCAGTCAGGTGGTTACCAATAAAGCCATTCACACCCAGGATCAACACTCGGGTGCGACGTTTGATAGCTGAAACCGGTTTGCTGCTCAGAATCGCCCCACTCACCAGCCCCAGAGACTGTGCCAGCTGAGTCCCTTGCATATAAACGCCATTGTCAGCCTGACCTGTGACCACTTCCAGGGCATCTTCGCCACAGGCAATGATCAGCGGGCTCACAGAGATGACTGTCCCGGCTTTAACGCCATGATTGTTTTTAACAATACGGCTTTTCCAGATAATAAACTTATTACCACCGACGTAGCTGTACGCGCCCGGCCATGGTTCAGTGACGGCACGGACTAAATTGTGCGCCGCACTGGCTGAGTCCGTCCAGACGATAGCACCATCTTCTGGTGAACGACGGCCAAAGCAGCTTGCCTGGCTCTCATCTTGCGCGGTTTCGCTAAATTCGCCACTTTTAATGCCTGGCAACGCGTTACTCAACAGTGATTTAGCACTGGCGCACAGTTTGTGGTGCAGCGTCAGGGCTGTATCATCAGCAGCAATAGCGACTCGCTCCTGGGCCACAATGTCACCCGCGTCAGCACGTTTCACCATGCGGTGTAAGGTAACGCCAGTTTCCGTTTCACCTTTAACCAGAACCCAGTTCAGTGGCGCCCGGCCACGGAATTTCGGCAGCAATGAACCATGTAAGTTAAATGCACCGATTTTCGCAGTATTAAGGATCTCTTCACTTAACAGATTACGATAATAGAAAGAGAAAATAACGTCAGGTTCACTGGCCTTAATACGATCAACCCACAAAGGATGATTCACATCCTCTGGAGCAAAAACAGGAATACCGAATTCTGCTGCGGTACGCGCAACTGAGCCGAAGAAATTATTCTCTGCCGCGTTATCAGGATGTGTATAAATTGCCGCAATCTCAAAACCGGCTTCAACCAGGGCTTTGACCCCTACACAGCCCATATCGTGATAGGCAAAAACAACAGCTTTCATTATTTATGTTCCTCTGAAGATGAAGCTTGTTTACTGCTAACAATCCGCTGAATGAAATAGCGCGGACGAGCACGCACGTCGTTGTAGATACGACCGATATACTCACCGAGCAGGCCCATACCAACAAACTGCGCACCAATAAATGTAAATAACACGGCAAACAACATAAATACGCCATCACCAGACCATTCCGGGCCTAAAGCGAGACGTAATATCACCAGTAATACGGCCAGAGCAAAACCCGATAATGCAATCACACTACCTACCACGCTTAAGAGGCGTAAAGGTGTTGTCGTCAGGCAAGTTATCAAGTCATACATCAAATTAATAAGACCCATGATGCTGTATTTTGAATCACCAAACTGACGCTCAGAATGGTGAACAGGGATCTCTGTCGCCCGGCGGGCAAACGTGTTAGCCAGAATCGGAATAAAAGTACTGCGCTCATGACAGTTGAGCATGGCATCAATAATGTGGCGGCGGTAAGCACGTAGCATACATCCGTAATCCCCCATTGCTTTGCCTGTGGTGCGCTGAATTAAATGGTTGATCATTTTTGAAGCACGTTTACGGAACCAGCTATCCTGTCGATTTTGGCGCACAGTCCCGACAACGTCGTAGCCTTCATCTGCGGTTTCAACCAGACGAGGGATCTCTTCTGGTGGGTTCTGTAAATCAGCATCGAGAGTAACAATCAAATCACCCGAAACATGGCTGAAACCTGCCATAATCGCTGAATGTTGCCCATAGTTACGATTAAGCAGTACCGCAACCACATGACTCCCTGGCACGCCGGCAGCTTCGGTTAATATGGCAGCGGAGTTATCACTACTGCCATCATCAACCAGCAAAATTTCGTAGTCACGATTGAGTTGCTGGCAAGCTTCGGTGGTACGGCGAATAAGCTCAGGTAAACTCTCTTGCTCATTGTAAACCGGTATCACAACAGAAACTTTTTTGATTGGATCCGTGGTTATCATCTTATTGTCCTACAATTTCACGTAATGCATGAATGACGCGCGTAACGTCGTCGTCAGTCATGGTTGGAAACAGTGGAATAGAGCAAATACGATCACTGTTCCACTCAGAATTCGGTAACTGGAGCTGCGGATAGCGTTCCCGGTAATACTTCTGTGTGTGGGCAGCACGGAAATGGTATCCACTGCCAATATTTCGTGCTTTTAACGCTTCCATCAACCCGGTACGGGAGATACCACAACGCGCCTCATCAACACGGATAATGAACAAATGCCAGGCATGGAGATGTGGCCAGGCAGGAATAGCCAGTGGCTGTAATGGTGTATCCGCCAGTTCACGCAAATACCGTTCAGCTATCTCTGTGCGTCGGGCATTTAGCCGTGGCAACTTATCTAATTGGACTAACGCAATCGCCGCATTAATATCAGCGAGGTTATATTTAAAACCAGGTGAGACAACCTCTGCCTGGGGAGCGCGCCCATGAGTCTGCCTGTCAAAAGCATCAACACCCAGACCATGAAACTTGAGACTACGAATACGGGTGGCAAGTTCAGCATCATCGGTAACAATCAGCCCACCTTCCGCACAACTCATATTCTTGATGGCATGGAAGGAGAATATTGCGGTACCACTGCGACCAACATGCTGCCCTTTGTATTCCGTTCCCGCTGCATGAGCTGCATCTTCAATGACAGGAATACCGTAGCGTTTACCGATCTCGTGGATAGCATCCATATCCGCCGGGGCACCCGCATAATGAACCGGAATAATAGCTTTAGTTCGCGGCGTAATGGCAGCCTCAATCGCTTCAGGTGTCACCATGAGGGTGTCTTTGTCCACATCAATCATGACAGGCTCGGCACCCAGCAGTACTATCATGTTCAGTGTTGAGACCCAGGTCATTGAAGGCGTGATCACTTCATCACCGGCCTGAATACCGAGTGCCATTAATGTGACATGCATACCCCCGGTAGCAGAGCTGACCGCTATCGCATGTTGATTACCGGTAAGTTCGCAAAAGGCTTGCTCAAGAGCCTGGTTCTTCGGGCCGGTAGTTATCCATCCTGATTGCATAACTTCCGTTACGGCTGCAATTTCCTCAGCGCCAAATGCAGGACGTGAAAATGGCAGAAAATCATTCATTACATGGATTCCTTAAAATAATCGCTGTATGTCGACAAACAGACCGAATAATGGTTCACACAGACTCAATAGAACGACAACGTTTTATAGAATGTGGGTTTAGATATCTAATTATTTTTCTTCACCACGTGAATTTAACAGAAAATGCTTAATTCGACCTTAAGAAAATAACAGTGAGCATAAGAAAAGAGAGGTTAATTATTCAGCAACCTCTTGCTTTTGCTTGTTATATCATCAGATTCACTCCCTGTTACTGGTACATGAATATGATTATTAGCCCAGTATTCATGCACCCGTCTCACCATTTAGCGCAATGCTTTACTTGGTAAAGTTTTCATTAAGTCATCAGGCGTAATACTGGCCACCACGCTACCGGGTAGCGGCATTTTCAGAATATGGCTTTTCATCTTACCCACCACATGCATTTCACAGGGGCGGCAGTCAAATTTTAACGTCAGTACTTCATCCCCTTGTACCAGCTGCATTGGCGTCGCTTTCCAGCTTTTAATATTGCCTTTTGCCTGTTTAGGACAGAGGTTGAATGCAAAACGCAGGCAATGTTTGGTGATCATTACCGGCACATCCCCCTTCTCTTCATGAGCCTCATAGGCGGCATCAATTAATTGCACACCATAACGCTGATAAAATTCGCGGGCTTTATGGTTATAGACATTAGCCAGAAACGTTAAGTGCGTATGGGGGTAGACGGGGGCGGGTACAGATACCGCTTTACGACGTCCAGAGACGTAACTCTGTAAACGTGCTGCGTTCAGCGTATCGACCGCATCTCGACGGAGCTGGTTAAGAGCACCGTTAGGGACAAATAGCGGCTCAGGTAACAGAATATCCACCTGCCGTGAACGGTACAGGGTCTGCCCCAGCTTGCTCAGTCCATCGCGCAGGTTGTTATAAGCCTGTTGAGGGTTATTGGCGGCAGCAAAAGGGCCGGCTAACCGCTGGGTCACACTAACCCCTTCCTCGCTTGTCAGGGTTAATACCAGCTCCTGGTCTGAACCACTCAGGGCCATATCCACCCCCACGCGGCGTTCGCTGGACGTCTTCAGCAACGCTTGTTGCCAGTTATGGTCAAGATTGCGATTGAGGGGGTGCCGTGGGCGAAGGTTTTTTAGCGCGGCGGGCATCTCATTTGGCCAAATACGGTACTGATTCTTGCCCGTTTTTTCGACTGAATTGGCACGAAAACCAACAATTTCACGCTTGATTAGAACATTGAGACCATCACCGTTATTCAGGGTGTCAGTGACGTCCACATCAAGGTAATCCTTGCTGACGCGCAGCACTTCGCCAACGGGCAGCCCGATAAATTTTGGTGAGTCAAACGCACCAATGTCTATTTTACGCTCATTGACAAAATAGTCAGTACTGCCTCGGTGGAACGTTTTATCCGGTGAAGGAATAAAATAATGTGACGAGACGCCGGCAGAAGCTCTGCGTAAATTCCCTCGGGACTCCATCTGCTCATCCAGTAACTGGCGATAGTAAGCAGTAATATTTTTTACATAACTGACGTCTTTATAACGCCCTTCTATTTTAAAAGATCCCACCCCGGCATCAATGAGTGCGCCCAGGTTTGCACTTTGGTCGTTATCTTTCATAGATAACAGATGCTTTTCATAAGCAACGACGCGCCCCTGATCATCTTTCAGGGTATAAGGCAAACGACACGCCTGGGAGCAATCACCACGGTTAGCACTGCGCCCGGTCTGTGCATGGGAAATATTGCACTGCCCGGAATAAGCGACACACAATGCGCCGTGAATAAAGAACTCTATCGTGGCATCAACCTGTTGATGGATGCCAGCGATTTGCTGCAGGTTCAATTCACGCGCCAGAACAATCTGCGAGAAACCCACATCGGAAAGGAATTTAGCTTTTTCTACACTGCGAATATCACACTGGGTACTGGCGTGAAGTTCAATCGGCGGAATATCCATTTCCAGTACCCCCATATCCTGCACGATCAGGGCATCAATACCGACCTGGTACAGGTCATGAATCAGGTGTCTGGCAGGTTCCAGTTCATCGTCATGCAGGATGGTATTCAGGGCAACGAATATTTTCACCCCATAGCGGTGTGCAAAAGGCACCAGTTCAGCTAAATCTCGTAAGCTGTTACCCGCATTGTGACGAGCGCCAAAACCAGGACCACCAATATACACGGCATCCGCACCATGAAGAATCGCTTCACGGGCGATAGACGTGTCACGAGCAGGACTGAGTAATTCAAGTTGATTTGCGTGCAGGCGCATATTTATCGAGTTCTGTAATAATAAACGAAAGGCGACTATTGTAGTCGTATCCCCCGCACAAAAACAGGGGATTTATAACTCAGGAACAGGATAGTGAATCAATGAATGGAAATGCACCTCTTCCAATTGACGATTACGGTAACTATGGGCTTTGTCCCCGGCAAAGCGCCGCCCCTCTCCTGGCTGTAATGTCTGCCATTGATCGTCAATTTTAAGGTCAAGCACCCCACTGATCACTACCACATGTTCTACCACCCCCGTATCATGTGCGGATGACTCACTAAGCGCGCCGGGGGCCAGCTTTATCGAAAAATGGTCAAACCTGAGTTCTGCATCAAAAGGAAACAGTGGCTCAACCTGCATATCCTGTGATGGCGGGTTATAACGCGGTTTTATCAAGGGTGAAGCCGGGGCAATAAACCGTGAAAACGGGACATTAAAACCTGTCGCAATTTTCCAGAGTGTTGCCACTGTCGGGCTAGATTCATGACGTTCAATTTGCCCAAGCATTGCTTTAGAGACGCCCGTCCGCTCTGCCGCCTGAGCCAGACTCATCCCCTTTTCATGGCGAAGATGCTTAAGTGTAATAGCCAGATAGTGTGCCGAATCCATGATGTATTCTCCTTGACTTGCACAGTATAACGCCTTGTGCGCTATAACGTACAATGATAGAGTCACCGGACGCTATAACGCACAGAGACTGTTTGAATGCGTCTGTCTACCCTTCCATTCCCCGCCATCCTCGCCGGATTTATTGCCGTTCTGGTCGGTTACGCCAGCAGCGCCGCTATTATCTGGCAGGCTGCCGCGGCTGCCGGAGCCACACCACAACAAATAGCGGGCTGGCTCACCATGCTAGGGATCGCCATGGGAATAAGTACCCTGGCATTAACGCTCTGGTATCGGGCCCCAATCCTCACGGCCTGGTCAACTCCGGGAGCGGCGCTACTGGCAACCAGTTTAGCAGGAAGCAATGTGCACCAGGCGGTGGGCATCTTTATTTTTTCATCATTCCTGATCCTTATCTGTGGTGTCAGTGGCTTGTTTGCACGTCTGATGCGGATTATCCCACACTCTTTGGCCGCAGCGATGCTAGCCGGCATTTTGCTACGATTTGGACTGGATGCATTCGTTTCGTTACAGGGTCACTTTTTTTTATCATTCAGTATGCTGATAAGCTGGCTATTACTGAAATTACTGGCACCTCGCTATGCCGTGGTTGCAGCCCTGGTGGTCGGGCTGGCGGTCTGTATGCTTAACGGCGAGTTTTCCCCTGCTGCCGACCCCATCAATATAGTCATGCCCGAATTGACTGCGCCGGAGTTTCATTGGGCTGATTTACTCGGCATCGGTATCCCTTTCTTTCTGGTTACCATGGCATCTCAGAATGCCCCTGGCATTGCCACGCTCAATGCCTCTGGCTATAACGTTCCTGTATCGCCGCTGATTGTCGTCACAGCGTTGATTGCCCTGCTCCTTGCCCCCTTCGGGGTGTTCTCTGTTTGTATCGCTGCAATCACTGCCGCGATTTGTCAAAGCCCGGATGCCCATAGTGAAAGAAGTAAACGCTGGATAGCTGCCGCCGCCGCTGGGGGCTTTTATCTGTTAGCGGGGCTGTTCGGCGGTTCCATTTCCAGCCTGTTGACGGCCCTGCCATTGGCTTTTATTCAAACCCTTGCTGGTTTGGCACTACTTGGCACCATTGCCGGCAGCCTGTACCAGGCATTAAGCCATGTGGAAGAGCGTGATGCCGCAATTATTACGTTCCTGGTTACTGCTTCAGGTATCACTCTGGCAGGGGTAGGGGCTGCTTTTTGGGGGCTGGTCGCGGGTGGAGCCAGTTATACACTGCTGTCACTGCGTCGGGGAATGTCATCCTGAATCTGGATCTTACAGAGTACAACGAGGCCACAGACTCTCCTGTCAGCCTCAGTTACCTTCTGTTATTAAACCGCTTTACGGGCTAATAACGTCGCAAATCGCAAGGAAATACGGTTGCCCTCACTGTCAACCTTATGTAACTGGCCGACATCCTCATTGTATTTACACAATGTCCAGCCGGAATAATAACGGGCCAATTCTGCGGTCTTAAAGGTAAACGGGAATCCTGTCGTGCAGGGATAGTCCGGGGTATCCATGGCGGCCACAATCAGATTGTAGCCCCCAGGTTTCGTACAACGCTGCATATTGGCTATAAGCCCTGGAATGGTCGCTGGTTCAAGAAACATCATCACAACGGTGGAGAGAATAAAGTCATATTCACCATCGAAGGTAAGTCCATTAAGATTGACAACATCCGTGGTGATCCCGCTCAGTCCTTCACTGGCAATAATGCTATTCAGATTGGCGATACTCATCGGGTTTTTATCCCAGGCCACCACGTTAAAGCCTTGCTGTTGCAAATAGAGGCTATTTCGTCCGTTCCCACAGCCTAAATCAAGCGCATTACCGGGGAGAACGGTCCCCAGCGCCGCAATGACTTCGGAGTGCGTGGCGGTCAGGCCATATTTTGCGCTGTAATCTGTCACAGAATGGGTTGTCATCATTAGTTTTCTGTCGTGTTATCCATCATAAAAGAAGGGATTCAGTCGTTGAAGAAACCTCACGACACTCCGTGGATGACCACAGGAAAAATCCCTGGACTGTCAGCACCCATGCTCACCTGGGAGTGGGTTGCTGTTAATACATTATGCGATCATCATGATGTTGACGTTGTTCTGCTGGCGGTGGAAAGTACTGATACAGCCAAGTTTCACTCAATGTCTCATCGTGAGTACGCAAGAACATCCGCATATCTACAGGGTCAGTAGAGTCATTGGTAGGGTACCAGTCGAACAAGATACGATAGCCATCAAATGGTTCAACATAGAGTATTTCTACCTGTTTTGCCTCACCATTGGATAACGTAATGACAGGCTCTATCCCTTTCGGGGCGGCCTCTTTTAAATTCCCACCCACAAAGTCAACAGCAATACGACGGGCCCATTTATCCGGGTAATGTTCACCCGGTGCCCATCCTTCCGGGAAGCCACCCATCCCGGTTCGGGTTGCATAAACGCGAGCCAGCGCGCTTTCTACTGGTGGGAATGCGCTCCAGTAGAGCCGGTATTTAAAATCAAACTCGTCCCCTGCTTTAGCGGGTTTTTCTGGTTGCCAGAAGCAGACAATATTGTCCAGCGTTTCACCTGTGGTGGGGATTTCCATCAATCCGATACTACCTTTACCCCATTTGTTGCGCGGTTCAACCCACAGGCTTGGACGTTTGTTATACCAACCAATAACGTCCTGATAACTGTTAAAATCACGATCAAGCTGTAATAAACCGAAGCCTTTCGGGTTATCATCCATAAAGGTATTAAACTGTAGCTTTTGCGGATTATTTAAGGGTCTGGTCACCCATTCACCGTTACCCCGCCACATAGCCAGCCGATCAGAATCATGAATTTGCGGATGAATCGTATCGCAGACACGACGCTCATTTGTGCCGCAAGCAAACATGCTGGTGATTGGCGAGATACCCAGTTGTTTAACCGCTTTTCGCATATACAAGTGACTGTCCACCTCCATCACGACCTGTTTTTCTTCGCAATGAATCACGAACTTATAAGCCCCTGTGACACTTGGGCTGTCGAGCAAAGCATAGACCACAAATGTGGTGTCTGTGGGTTTCGTGGTTTCAAACCAGAAGGCAGTAAAGTCAGGGAACTCTTCCGGTTTACCGGCATAAGTATCAACCGCCAGTCCCCGTGCAGACAGGCCATATTGATAAGTATCATCAACGGCGCGGAAGTAACTGGCTCCCAGGAATGAGACCACGTCACGGCGTGCAATTTCCGGGGCTTTAAATGCCTTGAACCCAGCAAAACCAAGATCAGACTTGCCCTGTAGCTGCTGAGTATCAACACCAGCATCATGGTAGTTAAACAGCTCCGGGCGGAAGTGAATTTCCCTCGCCAGATGGGTCGCGGGGTCAACCGAATACATACGAACACGGCGGCGAAACCCCATACCCACATGGAAGAATTGAACATCCAGCTGACGATCGTTCTGGTTATTCCACAGGGAGTGGCCAGCATCATACTGAATGCTGTTATAGGCCTGAGGTGTCAAATTCGCCAGAGTGTCAGGGAGTGGTCCTGGTGCGCCACGCCAGGGCTGAGTTGACAAATCATGGGCCATACTTTGTAACACAGTGAAGTCAAATTTGGTCGACTGACCGTCGGCAATATCAACCCCACTGGCAAAAGCTGCCCGGGAAAACAAAGTGGCCAGTGCCGGGGTGCCGCAAGCGGCTGCAAGCGCCATGGAGGCTTTAAGAAAACGTCTACGATTCATGCCTGGAAACTTGTCCTCATTTCTGGGAATATACTGCCGGGATAGCGCAGCGCAATACCCAGATTCTGCCCTGTTTCAATGGAACACTCTAGAGAAAAATGACCAGACTTTTCCCATAAAAAGGGGCCGGCTTTCCGCTCACAAGACATTCACAGAAAAAGCTTCCCGTTAATCTTCCCATTAACACTCTGACGGCCCGTTAACTCATCGTCACTGGATAAGTACATGACGACAACAAACCACACCGGGACTTGCTACGTGCTTCCATTTGCTGATAGAGCATAAACGGATTGGCCGGTACAGCACCAAGGGCCTGTTCAAAGGCAGCCTGGTTCCCTGCCCCCTGTTGATGCGTGATATTTTCCCCGCCGAGGTTGGACTGAAAAATACCCGCAGCACTCACAGGCAGGAAGTCTTCATAAATAATGGGCTGCGTCTGTAACCAGCCCCGTTCGATCAATATTTCAGGATCATCTGCCGGGGTTATCTCCTGACGATGGCGTTCCCCCGCCAGGGTAAGACGATAGTGAAAATAGGCCAGCCCCTGACGCCGCAATACAGTTTCGCTGTCCGGAAAGCGGCTGAATGCCTGACATAACTGCTGCTGATGCTGGAAATTATCGGCTCCCAGCCCGGCTTCACACAGTAGTTCGTCATAAAGCGCCCGGCCCTTGGGGGTCAAAGCAATACCACGCTGTTCAATTTCACCAAAACGGGCCGTGTGGGTACCTTGTTGCTGATCGGTGAAGAACACCGGTTCCATAAGTGCCTTGAAACTCGTCTGGCGTAATAAAACCGGCACCTCACGACGAGGAGGACCTTCAATAATGGCTTTGGGATGCATTCCATACTCCAGCATTAAGGATTGTGCTCTGTCGATATCCAGAGTTCGTGGCGTAAGATGATTAATATGGCAGCCCGGGAAACAGACCACATCCGCAATTAGCCGGTGTTCATTATGCAGGGCCAGATAGGTTGATTTGTCCACTATGGCCTGTTGGTGCCAGCGGAACGTCTCCAGAACCTCAGGGATAAACTGGTTGACCAAAGAAAGGGTAAAACCGCCTTGCTGATCATAGAGATCCAGCAATGCCCGACAGCGAGGAGTGAAGATATCCCGCGTGTTGAGAATGTCAGCCGCTTTGTTACGCAATGTTTCATTCCCGATCAACTCCAGTCGCAATAACGAGGTAAAGATACGGAATGGATTTCGCCCTAAGGCACTTTCCTCTATGGGGCGAAATGCCGTCGAGTGTACAGGTATGCCTGCTTGAGATAAGTCATAGTACCCCACCGGATACATTCCCATTATTTGGAAAATACGCCTTAAGGTGGCCAACTCTTCTCCTTTACCCACCCGAATGGCTCCGTGGCGTTCAACATTGAGTCTGGATAATTGATCGTTATTCTCAAGGTTCTGGTAAAGATCATGATGACACTCCAGTACAGCAAGATTCACATCAGCGACCAAGTCCAGCAGTTCACCATACTGTGGAACTTCAGTCTGATACAGGCTCGACATGGCCTGTGAAAATCTTTCTCTGATGTCATCGGCTGAGATAATATTCGGCATAATCGTCACTCTCTAATGCGTTCTGCTGAAAGCCTAGTGCCTGGCCTGGATTAATGTGAGAAGAATGTTCGTTTTGTGATCCCACGTGAACACAAAATTCTGGCATGTTGACATCCCAGTGGAGATGAATGCCGGACATCGTTAGTCCATTCCTCTCCGCTCACGGAATTTTGCCTGTTCCGCGCGGCTGATGTTGTGATCTGTCGGTAAATGTTAATTTAATTTTGCAATCAGGTTATCAAATTCAAACAATAGCCCTTGTCCAGTAGAGGGCTATTTTTTAACATTCCGTATGGAAAAAAATGGTCTCTTCATTCAGCGCATTCGCTTGCGCCATCTGCATACTTTCCTGGCGGTTGCGCAGCAAGGCACACTGGGGCGGGCGGCAGAAACACTTAATCTGAGCCAGCCAGCCCTTTCTAAAACATTAACTGAGCTGGAACAGCTCACTGGGACACGCTTATTTGAACGCGGCCGTCTGGGCGCGCAGCTCACATTAACCGGTGAACAGTTTCTTGGGCATGCAATGAAAATCCTTGATGCCCTTAATCAGGCCGGGCAGTCTTTTAACCACAAAACAGAAACACCACCAGAGTGGGTACGTATCGGAGCACTGCCAACCGCAGCCCTGGGAATATTACCCACGGTTCTTGGCCCATTTCACAAACAACAACGCCATGTGACATTACAAGTGGCAACCATGAATAACACCATGATCCTCTCCGGGCTCAAGTCAGGTGAACTGGATTTAGGCGTTGGGCGGATATCCGACCCGGAACTGATGGTCGGACTCAACTATGAACTACTATTCCTTGAGTCTTTAAAATTGGTTGTACGCCCTAATCACCCATTATTGTATGAAAATATCACCATGAGCCAGGTGATGAACTGGCCGGTTGTGGTTTCGCCCCGGGGCACAGCACCACGGCAAAATGCCGAAGCACTACTTGCCGCCCAGGGTTGTCAGCTACCGGCGGCTTGTGTTGAAACACTCTCAGCCTCACTCTCGCGCCAGTTAACCCTGAATTATAACTATGTCTGGTTTGTACCTTCAGGGGCAGTAAAAGACGATTTACAACAAGGGGTATTGACTGCCTTGCCCGTCATTACACCATGTGATGCTGAACCTATCGGTATTTTAACCCGCGTCGATACCGCACCTTCGACTGGGGTACAGATACTTATCTCTTTGATTCGCAAGTCTGTACAGGGCAGCTAATCCATTTAGCGACTGCGTTTGGCATGCTGCTCCCAAGTCTCTTGCTTGGCCTCCGGGGATTTTTTCAACGCCACATAACAGGCACCGCTGCCACCATGGTGTGGTAGCGCGCAACAAAAAGCCTGAATGTCCTCAAACTCAACCAGCCAGCGGGCAAGAAAACTACGCACAATATTGGGGTGTGACTTATCCTCACGACCTTTACCATGAATAATAAGAATATTGCGGAATCCCTCTTGTCGGGCGGTAATAATATAGTTAAAGAGCATCTGCCTGCACTGCTCAACCGGCTGCCGCAAGAGATTCAGGCTCGCTTGCTGGGGGTACTTCCCTAATCGCAGTTTATTCAGAACGCCTTGCTGCACCCCTTCCCGTTTAAACTCAAGCGGAGTATTGAGCGGCACTATTTCTAAAAAATCCGTTGTCAGGAAGTTATCGATCTGCGTAAGGTCTGGCGGTTGTCTCACCGGTGTCTTCTGTGATTTTAGCCATTGTTGATTTTCACCATTCTTCAACGGGGTCACATCACCCATTGCTTCCAAAAACAATGACTTGTCCGCAAAATCCATGATAGCCTCCCCCATAATTAACCCGAATACTATAACGCTGCCCCCCTCCAGGCTCAACGCCATGAAGGGTGATACTACCCCTTGATCGCATGCCCCGTTGCCATAAAGCACTCTATTTTTGATACGATTTATTTATAGTATTCACCCGCTTTAATCAGCCTGCGTGGTGTATAAATAACGGCATGAAATCATTCAATGGGGCGACAATGCTAACTTTTTTAGAAGACAAGATTAATACTCCCCTTGGGGAGCTGTGTATTTTATGTGATACCCAGTTCACTCTTCGGGCTGTCGAGTGGGAAGAACACCGCTGGCGTCTGGAGAAACTGCTCGATATCCACTATGGGAAAATGGGCATCACACGTGGTTTCAGTCACAATCCTGGCGGGTTAAGTGATGCTTTTCATGCTTATTTCGCGGGTGATTTGGATGCGGTCACTCATCTGCCTACCGCAACGATGGGAACACCGTTCCAGCGCGATGTCTGGCAAGCTTTGCGCACCATTCCCTGCGGGCAGGTACTCCACTATGGACAGCTGGCTCAACAAATAGGGCGTCCGACCGCAGCACGGGCCGTTGGCGCAGCGAATGGTGCGAACCCCCTGAGTATTGTTGTGCCCTGCCATCGTGTAATTGGCCGTGACGGTTCCATGACGGGCTATGCCGGTGGGGTGGCAAGGAAAGCCTGGTTATTACGGCATGAAGGTTTTTTAAACGAAGAATAGCAAAAAAATATTTATCAAAAAATGCGCAAATGAAATCATCAACTCGTTATAATTCATAATGATAGTAAAGGTTACTGGAAGTATTGATCTTATATTATTTTAACAGCTCTTCGTTATGCTTACCTGCACTCCGAAAAGATGTTAAAATTGATCAATATCAATTACGCCGAGAGCTTATTTATGATTCCAGAAAAGCGCATTATTCGACGTATTCAGTCTGGTGGCTGTGCAATTCATTGCCAGGACTGCAGCATCAGTCAGTTATGCATTCCATTTACTTTGAACGAGCATGAATTAGATCAACTCGATAATATTATTGAGCGCAAAAAGCCCATTCAGAAGGGGCAGACTATTTTTAAAGCTGGCGATGATCTTAAGTCATTGTATGCCATTCGTTCCGGTACCATTAAGAGCTATACCATTACCGAACAGGGTGATGAGCAGATTACTGGCTTCCACTTAGCGGGGGATTTAGTCGGGTTTGATGCTATAGGTGCAGGCAGCCATCCGAGCTTTGCTCAGGCGCTGGAAACCTCAATGGTCTGTGAAATTCCCTTCGAGACGCTTGACGATTTATCGGGCAAAGTGCCGAGCCTGCGCCAGCAAATGATGCGTTTAATGAGTGGTGAGATTAAAAACGATCAGGAGATGATTCTGCTGTTGTCGAAAAAGAATGCTGAGGAACGTCTCGCTGCCTTTATTTACAACCTCTCCCGGCGCTTTGCTCAACGCGGATTTTCACCACGGGAGTTCCGACTTACCATGACTCGCGGTGATATTGGCAACTACCTCGGTTTGACCGTTGAGACCATCAGTCGCTTATTGGGCCGCTTCCAGAAAAGTGGAATGTTAGCCGTTAAAGGCAAATACATCACTATTGAAAACAGTGAAATGCTCGCGGAACTCGCAGGGCAGCCACAAATCGCAGCCGTTCGCTAGTTAACCCTCCTGCCCATTGCCGGTGAGTGTGCATTTATTTCAGCCGGCAATCATCACTCTGCTGTTTCCTTCGACGCTTTAATGTACTCTAATTACACCAGCGTTGGTTCGCTTTGTAAGGAGAACGGTATGGGAAACTATCAAAATGTACTGGTAGCCATTGATGCAAGCCAGGACGACCAACCTGCCCTGCGCCGGGCAGTTTACTTGCATCATCGTATCGGCTGCAAAATTAAAGCCTTTCTGCCAATTTATGAGTTTTCTTATGAAATGACGACCCTGCTATCACCTGATGAGCGCACAGCGATGCGTAAAGGGGTTATCAGTCAACGAACCGCATGGCTTAAAGAACAGGCCCGGGCCTATCTCGATGCAGGGGTTCCTATTGAGATAAAGGTCGTCTGGCATAATCGCCCTTTTGAAGCCATTATTCAGGAAGTCATCGCAGAACAACACGATTTGGTGCTGAAAATGGCACACCAGTATGATCGTTTAAGTGCCATACTGTTCACACCAACTGACTGGCACCTGCTGCGTAAATGCCCGTGCCCGGTCTGGATAGTCAATGATCAACCCTGGCCTGAGGGTGGCAAGGCCTTGGTTGCTGTTAATTTAACCAGCGAAGAGTCCCACCATGACCCGCTAAACGAAAAGTTAGTACGGGAAACGCTACTACTGGCAGATAAAATTAACAAAACTGAAGTTCATTTGGTTGGCGCTTACCCCATCACGCCCATCAGTATTGCCATTGAATTACCTGACTTCGACTCCAGCACTTATAACAATGCAATCCGTGCCCAGCATCTCATTGCCATGAAGGCACTGCGGCAAAAATTTTCGATCAATGAAGATGTGGTTCATGTTGTTAAGGGACAGGCGGAAGAGGTTATCCCTGACTTGGCAGACCAACTTGATGTCGGCATTGTCGTGCTGGGTACTGTCGGCCGGACGGGTCTGTCGGCAGCTTTCCTCGGCAATACAGCTGAACAAGTCATTGGCAGTCTGCGTTGTGACTTACTGGTTATCAAACCTGACGACTTCAAAAGCTCTGTTGAACTGGACGATGATGACGAAGAAGATGAGGATGAGTGATCGTCATTGATTCAAAGGACGGCTGTAAAAAAAGAGGGAGCAGACTTGCTCCCTCTTTGATCTGTCATGTTGAAAACATGGGGTCAGAACACCTCGTTACTTGTCTGACAATGCTCCCAGAATCGCTTCAACGCTGGCTTTCGCATCCCCAAACAGCATCTGGGTATTCTCTTTAAAGAACAGCGGGTTTTGCACTCCCGCGTAGCCAGTGTTCATTGAACGTTTAAACACGATGACATTCTGTGCCTTCCAGACTTCCAGTACCGGCATTCCCGCAATCGGGCTTTTAGGATCATCCTGTGCAGCCGGGTTGACGGTATCATTGGCGCCAATGACCAGCACCGTATCGGTATCAGTGAAATCATCGTTGATTTCATCCATTTCCAGCACAATATCATAGGGTACGCGTGCTTCAGCCAGTAACACGTTCATGTGTCCAGGCAAACGCCCGGCAACCGGATGAATACCAAAACGGACTTTAATACCACGGGCACGAAGTTTCTCTGTAATTTCAGCGACCGGATACTGCGCCTGGGCAACGGCCATACCGTAGCCTGGGGTGATAATCACTGAGGTCGAATTTTTCAACATCTCAGCAGTCTCTTCCGCAGTGATTTCCCGATGTTCACCCTCTTCTTCTGTTTCGCCGGAAGAAGAACCATCCGTACCAAAGCCCCCTGCAATCACACTGAAAAAGGAACGATTCATCGCCTTACACATAATGTAAGACAGAATAGCCCCCGAGGACCCCACCAGCGCGCCAGTGACGATAAGTAAATCGTTGCTCAGCATAAAACCCGCCGCCGCCGCCGCCCAACCTGAGTAAGAGTTCAGCATGGAGACAACAACTGGCATATCAGCACCACCGATAGAGGCGACCAAATGCCAGCCAAAAGCCAGCGCAATGATGGTCATTGCCAACAGAGCCAGTACTTGAACACCGGTGCTTTCCGTACGCACAAAGATGATAAGCAGCAGCAATGAAACCACCAGTGCTGCCAGATTCAGTTTATGGCGATGGGGCAACATCAACGGGCGGGAAGAGAGCTTGCCACGCAATTTACCATAGGCCACGATGGACCCGGTAAACGTCACCGCACCGATAAAGATCCCCAGGAAAACTTCAGTTAAATGGATATTTTCCATCACCGAATCAAGGCCAGGCTGATGTTCCAGATAGCTGTTAAAACCAACCAGAACTGCCGCCAGCCCAACAAAACTGTGCAGTACCGCAACCAGCTCTGGCATTTCCGTCATTTCGACTTTTTTCGCCAGATAAATACCAATTGCCCCGCCCAATACCATGGCGACAATAACCCAACCCACATTCCCTGACTCAGGCCCAAAGATTGTGGCGATTAGGGCAATAGCCATCCCGATGACGCCAAACAGGTTACCCTGTTTTGAACTTTCATGGCGAGACAGCCCCGCAAGACTGAAAATAAATAGGATAGCGGCAACAATATATGCAGCTGTAACTAATCCTCCTGACATATATTACCCCTTAATTCTTCCGGAACATTTTCAGCATGCGCTGAGTCACGGTGAAGCCACCGAAAATATTGATGCTGGCAATGAATACTGCAATAAAACTCAAGAAGCTGACCCAGCCCCCACTGCCAATTTGCAGTAATGCCCCAACCACAATGATACCTGAAATGGCATTAGTGACCGACATTAATGGGGTGTGCAGTGCATGTGATACGTTCCACACCACGTAATACCCCACCACGCAGGACAGTGCAAAGACGGTAAAGTGTCCAAGAAACTCTTTCGGTGCAACATTCGCCAGCCAGCCGAACAGGATAATAGCCAGCGCAATCAGGGCATACTTACGCCATGGTGACGCAGGTTTTTTCTCTTCAACAGGTGCTGTCACTTTCGCCGCTGCTGGCTTAGGCTGGGCTGATACTTGGATAGGTGGCGCAGGCCAAGTCACTTCACCGTCGCGGATCACCGTCACACCCCGAATAACCACATCGTCGAAGTCAACGACAACATTGCCGTCCTTCTCTTTACACAGCAATTTCAGAAGGTTTACCAGGTTTGTGCCATACAGTTGAGATGACTGTGTAGGTAAACGCCCGGGCAAATCCGTGTAACCAATCACTTTTACACCGTTAGGCGTAATGGTGACTTGATCCGCTACGGTATACTCACAGTTCCCCCCATTCTGTGCGGCGAGGTCAACAATGACACTCCCCGGCTGCATGGAGTCAACCATTTCACGGGTGATAAGCTTCGGTGCAGGTTTACCAGGGATCAGTGCGGTGGTAACAATAATGTCCACCTCTTTCGCCTGGGCAGCAAAAAGAGCCATTTCAGCCTTAATAAAGGCATCAGACATCACTTTTGCATAACCGTCACCACTGCCAGCCTCTTCTTTAAAGTCCAGTTCAAGAAACTCAGCGCCCATGCTCTGGACCTGTTCTTTCACTTCAGGGCGGGTATCAAAGGCACGAACAATCGCCCCAAGGCTATTAGCGGTACCAATAGCGGCAAGGCCAGCAACACCTGCACCAATGACCATCACTTTTGCAGGTGGAACTTTACCCGCGGCAGTAATTTGCCCGGTGAAAAAGCGACCAAACTCATGTGCAGCTTCAACAATCGCACGATATCCGGCAATGTTAGCCATCGAACTCAACGCATCAAGAGACTGGGCACGTGAAATACGTGGCACCGAGTCCATCGCCATGACGGTGATATTACGTGCAGCTAATTTTTCAAGTAACTCTGGGTTCTGTGCGGGCCAGATAAAACTGACCAGCGTCGATCCTTCACGTGTCAGCGGTATCTCACTGTCCAGTGGCGCGTTCACTTTTAAAATGACATCTGACTGCCAGACATCAGCTGTCTCTGTCACGCTGGCGCCAACACGCTCATACGCCTCGTCATCAAAACTTGCCTCTTTGCCGGCACCACTTTCAATGGCGACGGTGAATCCCAGTTTAAGTAACTGCTCTACCGTTTTCGGTGTCGCAGCGACGCGGGATTCATTGGCCAACCTCTCTTTGGGTATACCAATACGCATACTATTCCCTTCCATCTGTTTTTATTGTGGTTTGTCAGACTTTGCCACAGCAGCATAAGCGAGTTGTTTTTACTGTGGCATGCAGACCACGACTTCATCACCCGTTACAAAAATATTTCTCTGGTAATCTTTTATAACCTACTGAAAATAACGCTTGTGATCCAGATATGGCTATAACTATTTACTCTGGATAGCGGTAAAACTTTCCACTTACGGTGTTAAACCAGTCATTTTGATTTTAAATCAACAATTAAGACCCGATAATTCACTTATCGGTGCAATAAAAACATGATTCTGAACCACAACATAATGTTTTTTAACAATGCATTAACTAAAATAGTGATTACTTTTATCTATTCTGCCGATTAACGTGTCTATTTTCTGAAATTATCACTTCAGACTGCCGCCGGTTATCACTTAGATAATATCTGGAGCAAAAATGGCGCAGACAACTGTGTTGTTTCAATGCCATAATCGAGGCCTAACAGGTGCTGGCCTTAGAAATCAGCACCCGTACTCATTTTGCGCAAGGCGAAGGATCATTTTTATGAAGCTCAAGAATACTATTCTGGCGTCAGCTATTTTTTCAGTTACCTCGCTGTCCGTCCAGGCGGCAACAGAGTTGACACCAGAACAAGCTGCCGCTCTGCAACCTTATGATACGGTTGTGGTGACCGGGCATTTTAACTCCATTGGTGATGCTGTATCCGCTGTTTCTCGTCGCGCAGACCACATCGGCGCTGCCTCATTTTATGTCCAGGACACCAGTGATACAGGGAATAGCGGTAACTGGCGTGTAGTGGCTGCAGTTTATAAATCGGATGCGCCTGCTGCAGCTGCCCCCAAAGATCGTGTCATCGCAGGGGTCACTGAATTACCTAAAGATCGTGCTTATAAATTAGAGCCATTCGACACAGTAACAATTCAGGGATTCTATCGTAACCAGCCTGATGTTAACGAAGCCATTGCGAAAGCAGCAAAAGCAAAAGGAGCCGCCGCGTTCTTTATCGTTCGCCAAATTGATGCCAACCAGGGTGGTAACCAGCGTATTACGGCTTATATTTATAAAGCCGATGCTAAAGAGCGCGTAGTCCAGAGCCCGGATGTGATCCCTGCTGATTCAGAAGCCGCAAAAGTGGCGCTGGCGCAAGGTGGTGAGGCCGCTAAACGCGTTGAAATCCCGGGAGTTGCTTCTTCTGAAATGCCAAGCAGTGATGTGGGACGTTTCTTTGAAACACAAACATCCCGAGGCGGACGCTATAGCGTTACCTTGCCTGACGGCACAAAAATTGAAGAAGTTAACAAAGTCACCGCAGCGCAAATGGTGCCCTTTGACAGTGTCAAATTCACGGGTAACTACGGTAACACCACGGAAGTATCTTACCAGGTGGCTAAACGTGCAGCCAAGAAAGGCGCGAAGTACTATCACATCACGCGTGAGTGGCAGGAAAATGGCGGTAACCTTACAGTAAGTGCTGACCTGTATAAATAACCACCGTGCTGATAAAAAAGACAGCCTGGGCTGTCTTTTTTTTCGCCAGCTGAAAAAACAGATGCATATATCGCCATTTTTCGCCTCACGTTGACGCTTTTTTATCCCAGTCTGTTTTTTTTAATGGTCTCTTACAGATAATAGACTACCTGTGTAGCCAGAGCGCGTTATCATCTGTGTGAGACTCTGATGTGAATATCTGACCAATGGTGAGGTGCCACTTTCTTGCCTGCTGACTCTCTTTTTATTTTCAAGACCTGAGGTTGGAAAAATTTTATGACACAAAGCCCCATTGTTCTGACCGGCGGCGGGAAACGCATTGGCCTGGCCCTGGCACAACACTTTATTGACCAACAGCAACCGCTTATTATTAGCTACCGTAGCTACTACCCGGCGATAGCACAGTTAGAGCAGGCCGGGGTCACCTGCCTCTACGCAGACTTTTCAACTGACCAGGGAATTGTGGATTTTGCTACCGCGGTTATGGCAATCACTCCTGTATTACGTGCTGTTATCCATAATGCCAGTGACTGGCAGGCAGAAGGCTCGGCTCAGACACTCGGCAGTACCCTGGATAAAATGATGCAGATTCATGTTAAAGTCCCTTATCTGTTAAATCATCAACTTGCCCCGCTATTAAGTCAGTCGGGCCTGGCTGGTGGCGATATTATTCATCTGACGGATTATGTTGCGGAACGAGGGAGCGATAAGCATATTGCTTATGCAGCCAGCAAAGCTGCTCTCGATAATATGACACGTTCTTTCGCCCGCAAGCTGGCGCCGGCAGTGAAAGTCAATGCCATTGCCCCAGCAATGATCATGTTTAACGAGCACGATGACGCCGTTTACCGGCATCAGGCGCTGGATAAATCCCTGATGAAAATTGAACCCGGCCCAGGGGAGATAATCAGTCTGGTTGAGTACCTCCTGAATAGTCGCTATGTCACTGGCCGTACACATGGTGTCGATGGCGGACGCCCTCTGCGTTAATTTAGTGCCATGGTATAGTGACCCAATCAGGATCCAATCTTTTGACCCGGTGTTATCAATAATGAATAAAGTCGTATTTGTCGAAGACGATCCCGAAGTAGGACGTTTAATTGCAGCCTATTTGGCAAAACATGATATTGACGTAATAGTAGAAGGCCGGGGAGACCAGGCTGAAGCCGTCATTTTTCGCGAGCAGCCTGATTTAGTATTACTGGATATTATGCTACCCGGTAAAGATGGTATGACCCTGTGTCGGGACCTACGCCCCCACTGGGATGGGCCAATAGTTCTTTTAACCGCCCTGGACAGCGATATGAATCATATTCTGTCCCTTGAAATGGGTGCCAATGATTATCTGTTAAAAACGACGCCGCCAGCAGTGCTCCTCGCACGGTTACGCTTACATCTGCGTCAGAATCTTCCCGCCAGGCCAGCGGTCAGTGATGATCGTAATCAGGCATTAATTCCACATAAAGCCATCCATTTTGGCACACTGTCAATCGATCCAGTCAACCGACAGGTTACCCTGGCTAATGAAAATATTATCTTATCCACTGCCGATTTTGACCTTCTATGGGAACTGGCAACCCATGCGGGCCAAATTATGGACCGTGATGCCTTGCTGAGAAACCTGCGTGGTGTGAGCTATGACGGCATGGATCGCAGTGTTGATGTGGCGATATCACGCTTGCGTAAAAAACTGTACGACAGTGCAACTGAGCCGTTTCGCATCAAAACAGTTCGTAACAAAGGCTACTTATTTGCACCCCATGCCTGGGAAAGTGATGTCTGATGAAGAAATTATTTATTCAGTTCTATCTGCTGCTTTTTGTCTGCTTCCTGGTAATGACAATGCTGGTCGGATTAGTTTATAAATTTACGGCGGAACGCGCAGGCAGGCAAACCCTTGATGATTTAATGAAAAGTTCCTTATATCTCATGCGCAGTGAGCTACGTGAGACTCCACCACGCGACTGGAACAAAACGATTCACCAACTGGATCTGAACCTTTCGTTTAAACTGAATATCCATCCTCTGAATAAATTTGACCTTGATGAAGTCAGTATGAAGCATCTGCGTAATGGTGAGATAGTCGCCCTCGACGAGGAGTACACCTTTATCCAGCGTATTCCTCGTAGTCACTATGTGCTGGTCGTTGGCCCGGTACCTTATCTGTTTTTTCTGCATCAAATGCGGTTGATGGATATCGCCTTTATTGCCTTTATTGCTTTTTCTCTCGCCTTACCTGTGTTTATCTGGATACGTCCACACTGGCAAGACATGCTCAAACTTGAACATGCCGCCCAACGGCTAGGTGAAGGGCATCTTGAAGAGCGTGTCCATTTTGACAATACCTCAGGCTTTACGCGTCTGGGAGTCACTTTCAACACAATGGCGGATAATATTAATACGCTGATTAGCAGTAAAAAGCGGTTAATCGATGGCATTGCTCATGAGCTGCGTACCCCTTTGGTACGACTGCGCTATCGTCTGGCAATCAGCGATAATCTCAGTGAAGAAGAATCTTTGATGCTGAACCGTGACATTGGCCAGCTGGAGTCCCTTATTGATGAACTCCTGACCTATGCACGTCTCGACCGGCCACAAACCGAATTGCATCTCACTTCCTCTGATTTTAGCCAGTGGCTGGTAAGTCATGTGGAAGATGTCAGACTGATGAATCCCCAACAAACGATCGATCTCGAAACAGAAACCCTGGTTCCCGTAGACTATGGTGCGCTGGATTTACGCCTGATGGAACGTGTCACAGATAACCTGATTAACAATGCCCTGCGTTATGGCAAGCAACGACTGCGGGTCAGTCTATGGCGCGACAGAGAGGTAGCCTACCTGCAAGTTGAGGACGATGGCCCGGGTATCCCGGAAAGCGATCGCATCCGGGTGCTGGAACCCTTTGTTCGCCTTGACCCTAGCCGTGATCGGGCAACCGGGGGCTGTGGACTCGGGCTCGCGATTGTACACTCTATCGCCGTCGCGATGCGTGGGAGTGTGAGCATATCAAGCAGTCCACTGGGCGGTGCCAGCATTTGCTTTACCTGGCCGGTGGCCCCCCATGTAACAAGCTAATCCCCTTCTTCCTGCCAGGCGAGCCGGTTCCCATTGCTGATGCCTGGCACTTGTGCTAAAAATAAAAGTATGTTGTAACTATTTTGAGATGCTTATGGCGACTTATGACGTAGTTGAACGCATGACGTCAACTTTCCGTACTCTTGAACAGGCTTTGCTGCAACTTCGTGAAGGGCTGGAGCAGTCTGAGCTGCTTGCCGGGCGCGTTTTTGTACTACCGCAGATCCCGAAAGCTAAAGAGCATGATCCCGTTTCCCGTATTGCGGTGAGTCAGAGTGTCGGACAGGCGGCGCATCAGGCAAGCCTGACGCATTTAACACACCTGTTTATTCAGCAGCAGTCTGAAAATATCAGCAGCAAGGCTGCTGTGCGATTACCCGGCGCAATTTGTTACAACGTAACTCAAAAGCAGCACCAGCAGTTAACCCAACAAATATCATTAATCAACACGCTGAAACAGGCGCTGGAACAAATCATCACGGTTGATGCCGGGCTGGCTTCTGCGCAAAGATTTGAATGGGTTCATCGTTATATACCCGGTCTTATTACTCTGAATGCTTACCGGACGATTACGCTACTGGAGGCACCGGACACGGTCCGGTTTGGCTGGGCCAATAAGCACGTTATTAAAAATCTCACCCGCGAGCAGGTGCTGGAGGGGCTGAATAAAAGTCTGAAAGCTTGCCGCGCTGTTCCCCCCTGGACTAAAGAACAGTGGGCCAGCCGTCTGACGCAAGAGATCAACGACATTGCACGATTACCCGAAGAAAGCAGACTGAAAATCAAACGACCAGTAAAAGTACAACCCGTTGCCAGGGTGTGGTATCAGCAAATTCAGAAGCAAGTACAGTATGCTTGCCCTTCCCCACTACTGATCCTCTGTCAGCGGAAACAGGGGGAGGCGATTCCTCAGATAGGTGAGCTCCTGGACTATGACGCGGACAATATTCACCACCGCCATAAACCTGATGCCCAGCCACTGGAAATGATTATCCCCAGACTGCACCTTTACTGTCAGCATTAAGTGGCCTGGTGTCTGGTTGTATGCAACGGTACTCGCCCTGCCATGGCATGTTAATACGTAAAAAAACCGCCCGGTAACACTACCGGACGGCTCCCCGGTTATTTAAGGCATGCTGAACACTGGGAGGACAGAATTTGCTGAAAGAAGTCATTCCCTTTATCATCAACAAGAATAAATGCCGGAAAATCTTCCACTTCAATCTTCCAGATAGCTTCCATTCCTAATTCTGGGTACTCAATACATTCGAGACTTTTGATACTGTTTTGAGCCAGTACGGCAGCCGGCCCACCAATGCTACCCAAGTAGAACCCACCATGTTTATGACAGGCATCAGTAACCTGCTGACTACGGTTACCTTTCGCCAGCATGATTTTACTCCCTCCGTTGGCCTGTAAAATATCAACATAAGAGTCCATACGCCCCGCGGTGGTCGGGCCTAACGAGCCTGAGGCATAACCCTCCGGGGTTTTAGCCGGCCCTGCATAATAAATGGGGTGATCTTTCACATATTGCGGCAAACCTTCACCGTTATCGATACGCTCTTTTAACTTCGCATGGGCAATATCACGGGCCACTATAATGGTGCCACTCAACGAGAGTCGGGTGGACACAGGATAGGCGGAGAGTTGTGCCAGGATCTCAGACATGGGGCGGTTCAGATCAACTTTGACGGACTCACCTTCACCGGTCTGGCGCAATGACTCTGGAATATACTTCCCGGGGTTATTTTCCAGCTTTTCTATCCAGATACCCTGCTTATTAATTTTGGCTTTAATGTTACGATCTGCCGAGCAAGAAACCCCCATACCGACAGGGCAAGATGCGCCGTGGCGTGGCAGGCGGATAACGCGAATGTCATGGGCAAAATACTTCCCGCCAAACTGCGCGCCTAAACCAAGACGTTGCGCCTCATGGAGCAACTCTTTTTCCAGCTCAAGATCACGGAATGCCTGACCGTATTCATTCCCGACGGTGGGCAATTCATCATAATACTTGGTGGAAGCCAGCTTAACCGTTTTCAGGGTGGCTTCTGCTGATGTGCCACCAATCACAAAGGCAACATGGTACGGAGGACAAGCCGCAGTACCGATACTACGCATTTTTTCGACCAAATAATGTTTAAGTTTGCCGGGTGAGAGTAACGCTTTGGTTTCCTGGTAAAGGTAGGTTTTATTGGCAGAACCTCCCCCTTTGGCAATACAGAGAAACTTGTATTCATCACCATCAACACTGTAGAGGTCTATCTGCGCGGGTAAGTTAGTGCCCGTGTTAACCTCTTGATACATATCCAGGGCCGCATTTTGGGAATAACGCAGATTATCTTCAGTGAACGTGCGATAGACCCCGAGAGATAAGGCCTCTTCATCACCGCCACCGGTCCATACCTGCTGGCCTTTTTTACCCATGATAATCGCAGTGCCAGTATCCTGGCAGGTTGGTAATATGCCTTTAGCAGCGATTTCTGAGTTGCGCAGAAACTGCAGAGCCACATACTTGTCGTTCTCACTGGCCTCAGGATCACTCAGAATGTCTGCCACCTGCTGCTGGTGGGCCGGACGCAACATAAATGATGCATCATGGAAAGCATGCTGGGCCAGCAAGGTCAGAGCCTGAGGGTCAATTTTTACTATTTCGTTGCCGTCAAAATGGGCAACCGAGACATAATCACTGGTCAGTAAGTAGTACGACGTTTTATCTTTCTTTAGCGGGAAAGGTTCTTGATAATGAAACGCTTTATTCGACATTTTATCTCACTTGCGACAACAGCAACGTTAATATTATTGTTCGGCGCAAACGCCTGCGCCGCGTTAAAAACAAGTCATAATATGCTACACAATTTTTTAACAAAAACTGCGACTGATACGACTTTTTATTGCCAAGGTTACTTCCTGGCGATTTATTGCTTTAATAAGGACATATAACCTAAATAGTTCAAGCCGTTTCCCTGTACGGTCGAAGCTGCATCAATGGGCTGCAATCGATGCTCGTTATCGTCCTGTACCTGGCGGACTTGAAGTATGAGGGGTATCACAACATATTATCCAGGGAGCTACCATGCAAAAGCTGCGCAATTCTATCCAATATTATGCCTGGGGAAGCCATAACGCCTTAACAGCGCTTTATGGTTACCCGAATCCTGACAATCAGCCTATGGCCGAATTGTGGATGGGCGCTCACCCAAAGAGCAGTTCATATTTAGTCGATAAAGACGGTGATGAACGCGTCTTACGAGATGTGATTGACGGGGCGAAGTCGGCTTTGCTGGGGGAAACGGTAGCAGAACGTTTTGGTGAGCTCCCTTTCCTGTTCAAAGTACTGTGTGCCGCACAACCCTTGTCAATACAAGTTCACCCAAGTAAGCAAGCCGCCGTGGATGGTTTTGCCAAAGAAAATGCACGCGGTATTCCGCTGGACTCCCCCCAGCGAAATTATAAAGATCCAAATCACAAACCTGAGCTGGTTTATGCCCTGACCCCCTTCTTAGCAATGAACGGTTTTCGTGAGTTTTCAGAGATAATGACACTACTGCAGCCAGTTTCTGAAGCACATGATTTGATTAGTCATTTCCTTGAACAGCCAGATGAAAAACAACTATCACAGCTTTTTGCAGGTTTACTGGCCCTGGAGGGCGAACCAAAAAACCAGGCCCTTGCGGTCTTAAAATCAGCCCTTTCCCGTCAGCAAGGTGAGCCCTGGGATACCATTCGCAGTATCAGTAAGTTTTATCCTAATGACACGGGCCTCTTCTCACCATTATTATTGAACGTGGTAAAACTGGCACCTGGTGAGGCAATGTTCCTGTTTGCAGAGACGCCGCACGCTTATCTTGATGGTGTCGCTCTTGAAGTCATGGCGAATTCAGATAATGTGTTACGTGCAGGGCTAACACCAAAATACATTGATATTCCTGAACTTATCGCTAATGTTAAGTTTATAGCCAAACCGGCGAATCAGTTGCTGATGCAACCTGAACAGCACGGTGACAGTCTGGACTTCCCGATCCCTGTTGATGATTTTGCTTTCTCTATCCATACATTGCGTACCGAGGCAGTGCCGCTTGTGCAACGAAGTGCCGCCATCGTTTTTTGTATTGAAGGAGAAGCTGTACTGTCCCGCGCGCAGCAGCAGTTAGTGCTTAACGCTGGTGAGTCAGCGTTCATTGCCGCTAATGAACCTTCCGTCAGTATCAGTGGCCATGGGCGGCTGGCTCGTGTTTACAACAAAGTTTAACAAACTCTTTTTTGCTATAATTTGCTACGCTTATTGTCAGTTGGTCGCTCAAACCACAGTACAGAAACGTTTAGCGTCGGGTACTGACGATATTGAGTTATGGTATTAAACAATTACCAGACAGCAAGGAAAGCCGCTTTTTTCCGTCTGGTTAGCCGTTTCAGCGCCTGTTTACAGGCGTTTTCATCCACCCGGTAGGGGCGACTACCGGTACTTAATATGGAACTTAATACAATGAAAAAATCTCTGGTTGCGGTTGGTGTTATTATCGCTTTGGGTGTGGTATGGACGGGATCATCCTGGTATGTTGGTAAAGAAGTCGAAGTTCGTATGGCGGATATGGTTCAAAAAGCCAATGAAGAACTCACCAAGGCATTACCTGATTCAGGGCTCGTCGTGAGCTATGAAAATTATCAACGCGGGCTGCTGGATAGCAAAATGCAGTTAGTCATTAAGACTACCGCCGACGCCAAAAGCCCTCTGTTGCCTGTTGGTGAGAATATTATCTTCAATGAAACCATCTCCCACGGCCCCCTCCCGGGTTTAACACATTTCAATTTCATCCCCGGGATGGCTTCTGTTCATTCCGAACTGGCGAAAAACGAAACCACTCAACCATTGTTTGACATGACACAAGACAAATCACTGATTAATGGGGTGACTCGTGTCGCATTTGACGGTGCCACGTCATCTGTTATCTCTATAATCCCTGTTGATTATACTAAAGACGACACACATTTTGTTTTCAGTGGTAGCACAATGAACGCGGATGTTGACGCCGAAGGGGACAAAATGACCTTTGGCCTTGATGCTAACAGTGGCAGTATTAAAACCAAAAATGAAGCCGGACAGCCAACTGAAATCAGTTTCAATGGCATTAACATCACCTCTGACTCACAAAACAGTGTTGCTGATTTACGTGTAGGCACTCAGAAAGCAAGTTTAAAAAGCCTGTCACTCAATGTGGCGGATAAAGAGCTGGCTGCATTAAATGGTTTGGTGCTGTCCGCGAATACTGAACTACAGGCAGATAAAAAGAATATTGCCATTCAAACTGACTACAGTCTGGATGCACTGAAGGCGCAGGGGCACGATTTCGGTAGCGGCAAACTGGCTATTAAGCTGGACAACCTGGATGCAGAAGCCTTAAGTGCCGTGAGCCAGGCTTATGCCCAGGAATCACAAAGGTTGTTGCAAGATCCTGACATCATGCAGGATCCTGAATTGTATCGTAAAGAGATGGTTGAAGCCTTAGTAGCCAGCTTCCCACAGCTGTTAAAAGGTAATCCAAACATCAGTGTTTCACCATTAAGCTGGAAAAACAGTAAAGGTGAAGCAACCTTTAATCTGGCACTGGCGCTGAAGGATCCCCAATCTGCCAGTGCGCCTGCCGACTCTGTAGAAGGTGCATTGGGGCAATATATCACTAACCTCGATACCCGTCTGGTGATCCCTTTTGATATGGCTATCCAGCTGATGAGCCAGGTTGCGCAACTGGAAGGTGCCTCCCCTGCAGAAGCTGAAAAACTGGCAAATCAACAAGTGAAAGGCCTGGCCGCAATGGGACAAATGTTCCATATCACTAAAGTTGAGAACAACAGCATTACTGCCAGTCTGACCTTTGCTAATGACAAAGCCACGCTCAATGGTGAAGCGATTCCATTACGTGATCTGTTTGGTAGCTTACCATTTAGCCTGGAAAGCGATGAAGGTCAGGGAGAAGCCCCGGCCGTGTCAGAACCTCAAGCTGCTCCGGGTTCAGTCGCACCAGAAGAAGCACCACAGCCATAAGGCTTACCAGCAAACCGGAAGCACCCCGTGCTTCCGGTTTTTCGCGACCTACATCCCCTCTCTGACGACGACCGTCGTCCCACTCGCCTCCCCAAACCAGGCTGTCAAACCGCCATTCGGCAATTTATTGTTGCGCAACAGAATGAGTTTCGTAGCATTTTATTGGCAAATATTCTTATAATATGACGCACTTCTTCTTTGTAATAATGAGTGCCCTATGCTTGATACCCGCCTGCCGTTAACCGATCTGCATCGCCATCTTGATGGTAACATTCGCGCGCAAACCATTCTTGAGCTTGGTCGTGAGTTCAACATCAGCCTACCAGCAGAGACGCTGGAAACCTTACGCCCACACGTGCAAGTGGTAGAAACCGCCCCTGATTTGGTGAGTTTTTTGCAAAAACTGGACTGGGGAGTCAACGTACTGGGCTCGCTGGAGGCATGTCGCCGTGTCGCCTGGGAAAATATTGAAGATGCCGCCCGTAATGGTCTGCACTACGTTGAGCTGCGTTTTTCTCCAGGTTATATGGCGATGAGGCATAACCTGCCAGTGGCGGGTGTTGTCGAAGCCGTGATAGAGGGTGTCACTCAGGGATGCCGCCATTTTGGCGTTGAGGCTCGCCTTATTGGCATAATGAGCCGTACCTTTGGTGAAGCGGCCTGTGAAGCGGAACTGAATGCCTTACTGGCTCACCGGGATCAGATTACGGCCCTGGACTTGGCAGGGGATGAACTGGGATTTCCTGGCGGTTTATTTCTCGAGCATTTTAAGCGGGCTCGTGATGCTGGCTGGCATATTACCGTACATGCAGGCGAAGCCGCCGGCCCGGAAAGTATCTGGCAGGCCATTCGTGAACTGGGGGCTGAACGTATTGGACATGGCGTGAAAGCTGTCGAAGATCCTGCGTTGATGGATTTTCTCGCCGAACAGAGAATAGGCATTGAGTCCTGCCTGACATCCAATATTCAGACCAGCACAATAGCCACCCTGGATAAACATCCGTTAGTGAGATTCCTGGATCATGGCATCCTGGCAACCATTAACACTGATGACCCTGCCGTTCAGGGGATTGATATCATTCATGAATATCAGGTTGCTGCCCCTCTGGCAGGATTAAGCCCGGAGCATATCCGTACTGCCCAGAAAAACGGGCTGGAAATTGCATTTTTAACCGCTGCGGAAAAACAGGCACTGATACAAAAAGTTAGCGCCTGTTAATCGAACGCCACGGTGTGCGTGCCCACCACACCGTGGCGAATATGCTATGCTCTGCCGCCCTTCACGACGTGCCAGCGGTTCTTCGCATCACGGCAACACGGTTCCAATACTGCCAAACCCTGCCGGTAGCGATAACAGGCTAAATAACGTCAATTGTCCTATTTTGCCGGGCAGAGGCAATACCCGCCTCAATCAGCTCCATCACGGCAATCGCATCCTTCGCTGTCACCGGATTCTCAGCAATGCCGTTCAAGGCATCCCGAATACCCGCATAGTAAGCGGGATAATCACCCGGCTCGGTTGGCAGAGGGTGTGACTCAAGTTTATCTTCCTTCGCCAGGGTCAACACGCCATCACGCGTATCCAGACCCCAGTTATCCTGAGGCAATCGGGCCCCGGCTCTGAGTTGATCTTCCTGAGGGTCTGAACCGAACTTAACATAGCTGCCCTGAGTACCATGGACGATATAACGTGCCGTTTCTGCAGCAGCCAGAACGGTACTGTGCAGGACAACCCGATGCCCGGGATATGTCAGCAGTGCATGAAAATAGTCTGTTGCTTTTGCCCCGTTACGTAACTGTGCTAAATCAACAGTAATGCTGGTCGGCTGACCAAACAAGGTGAGCGCCTGGTCGATGAGGTGTGGCCCCAGGTCGTACCAAATACCACTCCCGGCAGTGGCCTGCTCACGCCAGCGATCGCGCACAACAGGGCGATAGCGGTCAATGTGAGACTCAAAATAGACAACATCTCCCAGGCTTCCCCCGGCAAGTAGTTGCCTGAGAGTCAGGAAGTCACTGTCCCAGCGACGATTATGAAATACAGATAACAATAAACCTTGCTGCCGGGCAAGATCATCCAGCTCATACGCTTGCTCAAGGGTCAGAGTAAAGGGCTTATCGACGACCACATTTTTGCCCGCTAACAGCGCAGACTTCGCCAGCGGGAAGTGCGTATCGTTAGGAGTTGGGATAACAATCAAGTCGATATTCGGGTCATCAAAAAGCTGCTGTGGACTCGAAACGACTGGGGTTTGTGCCCAGTCTGCATGCACTTTTTTTGCATCACTGCTTGAGATGGCAGCAAGCACCATTCCCGGGGTTCCCGCAATCAACGGGGCATGAAATGTCTTACTGGCATAACCATAACCGACAAGCCCGACACGAATAACTTCACTCATTGGCATTCCTCATTTATGGGTGTGGCCCAGTTGGACGATGGTATTGTTCGAGTCTCAGGCAGGCGGCAACGCAGCGAATCCCCGGGAGCCGACATCAGTCAGTGACCGGGGTGAGCGAGGACGGCCAACGCCCCTGCGGCTTGAACTATCACATTCATACACTAAATAGTTCGAGTCGCAGGCAGGCGGCAACGCAGCGAATCCCCGGGAGCTGACATCAGTCAGTGACCGGGGTGAGCGAGGACAGCCAACGCACCTGCGGCTTGAACTATAACGTGTATGACCAGGATAACACAGCCAGACCATAATTACCCCAAACAAGCGTAGCGGTAGCATTCATGATAAAAACACTTATAATCACGGACTTTATTTATCTTCGGTGGTTCGGGATTTTTTATGACGGTTAAACCCCCACGTATTGCTGGCTGGTTACTTGCACCTTTGGCCTGGCTTTTAATGTCACTGATTAGCAGCTCCCTGGCGGTTGCTATTTACGGGATGATGCTGCTGGCCCCTGACACTCATCAGATGATGGCCGCGCAAGGAAATAACATGCTGTTTTTATGGTATTTCTCAGTTATTTGCGCATTAGCTATGTGGTGCTATACCCTGTGGCTGACGGTGGCATTCTTTAAGCGCCGCCGCAATGTCGTCCGTCATTATATTTTGTGGCTAATGCTGTCCCTGATTCTGGCCATCAAGGCTTTTGCTCTGTCCCCCGTCAGTGACAGTCTCGCCCTGCGCCAGCTGATGTTCCCATTATTGGCTGCGGCGTTAGCAGTTCCCTACTTAAAACGGTCTAAAAGGGTTAAAGAAACTTTTATAAATCCGTAATAACCCTACAATCAGCCTGTTGCTGCCATCGATTGATTAGTCGATAATAGGCGGCTTTTTTCGTTTTAGGTCAAATCATGTCAGATTACTTGCTGCTTTTTGTGGGCACTATTTTGGTCAATAACTTCGTATTGGTGAAGTTCCTTGGCTTGTGTCCCTTCATGGGTGTATCCAAAAAGCTGGAAAGTGCCATAGGTATGGGACTTGCCACCACGTTCGTGATGACCATTGGGTCCATTTTTTCATGGATAATTAATGAGCTTATCCTGATACCTCTGGACGTGGGTTATTTACGCACCCTCTCGTTTATTCTGGTTATCGCGGTAGTCGTTCAGTTTACTGAGATGGTTATACGTAAAACCAGTCCGGCGCTCTATCGCCTGTTAGGGATCTTCTTACCGCTGATTACTACTAACTGTGCCGTTTTGGGGGTCGCATTGCTTAATGTCAACCTTAACCATAACTTCCTGCAATCGGCTCTGTACGGTTTTTCTGCTGCGGTTGGATTTTCGCTGGTGATGGTCCTGTTTGCCGCTATGCGTGAGCGCCTGGTCGTCGCAGATATTCCCGCCCCATTTAAAGGTAATGCCATTGCCTTAATTACCGCAGGTCTGATGTCACTGGCCTTTCTCGGCTTCAGCGGATTGGTGAAGTTCTGATGAGTACCCTGTGGATGGCGATTATCGCCCTGACGTTACTGGCGTTAGTCTTTGGCCTGATTTTGGGGTATGCCTCGCGTAAATTTGCTGTCACCGAGGACCCCATTGTTGAACGTATTGAAGAATTACTGCCACAGAGTCAGTGCGGGCAGTGTGGCTATCCTGGCTGCCGTCCTTATGCCGAGGCAGTAGGTAACCAGGGCGCTAAAATCAATCTCTGCGCCCCTGGCGGTGAAGCGGTGATGCACAAAATTGCTACCCTGCTCAATGTCGATCCCCTCCCCCTTGACGGTGATAATCAGGCAGAGCCGGAACGTATGCTGGCCATCATTGATGAGGCAAACTGCATAGGTTGCACCAAATGTATTCAGGCCTGCCCGGTGGATGCCATTATCGGTTCGACCCGGGCCGTGCATACCGTTATCAGTGATTTATGTACCGGGTGTAATCTCTGTGTTGCCCCTTGTCCAACCCTTTGTATCGAACTGCGCCCTGTAGTTGTGACAACTGAAAGCTGGAAATGGGATTTAAACAGCATCCCAGTACGCAATATCCCGGTAGATAATCATGTTTAGTTTTTTAAAACGTTTTAATGCAAATCGAATTTGGGATTTTGACGGTGGTATTCACCCCCCTGAAATGAAAACCCAATCTAATGGCACGCCTCTGCGTCAGGTTCCGCTGCCACCAACATTGGTAATCCCACTGAAACAGCATATCGGGGATGAAGGTGAACTGTGCGTCAACGTTGGGGATAAGGTGTTGCGTGGTCAGCCGTTAACACGCGGCTTCGGACGCATGTTACCGATTCATGCTCCGACCTCTGGAACCATTGACAGGATCACACATCATATTACAGCGCACCCTTCAGGCCTGACGGAGCCTTGCATCATTCTGCTTGCTGATGGTGAAGATCGCTGGTTTGAGAGAGAGGGCTGGAGTGATTATACCCAGCGCTCCCGAACCGAGCTGATTGAGCGTATCCATCAGTTTGGCGTCGCCGGCCTGGGTGGCGCGGGATTTCCTACCGCAACAAAACTGCGTGGTGGTGGTGATAATATTGATACCCTGATTATCAACGCTGCCGAGTGCGAGCCCTATATCACTGCAGATGATCGCCTGATGCAGGATTGTGCCGCACAAATTGTCGAGGGGATTCGCATCCTGGCGCATATTCTGCAGCCCCAGAAAATCCTGATTGGGATTGAGGATAATAAACCTCAGGCAATCTCAATGATGCGTGCAGTGCTGGCTGAAAGCCATGATATGCAACTGCGGGTCATTCCGACTAAGTACCCTTCTGGTGGAGCCAAACAGCTGACACAAATTCTGACCGGTAAGCAAGTTCCCCATGGGGGACGCTCGTCAGATATCGGTATTTTAATGCAGAATGTTGGCACCGCTTATGCGATTAAGCGAGCGGTTATTGATGGGGAACCGTTAACCGAACGTGTGGTCACCCTGACAGGTGAAGCCATTTCTCAGCCAGGTAATGTCTGGGCTCGTTTAGGTACGCCGGTGCGTCATTTGCTCAAGTTTGCGCACTTCCGAACCAGCGCCGAGCAAAAAGTCATCATGGGAGGGCCATTAATGGGCTTTACCCTGCCGGAGCTTGATGTCCCCGTAGTTAAAATCACGAACTGCTTACTTGCACCGTCAAGTGAAGAGATAGCCCCGCCCCAAGAAGAACAAGGGTGTATTCGGTGCAGTGCTTGTGCAGATGCGTGCCCTGCTGACCTGTTACCCCAACAGCTATACTGGTTCAGTAAGGGGAAACAGCATGATAAAGCCACAAGTTATAACCTGTCTGACTGCATCGAATGTGGGGCTTGTGCCTGGGTATGCCCCAGTAACATTCCCCTGATCCAGTATTTCCGTCAGGAAAAAGCCGAGATACGTGAAATCGAGCTCGAAGCAAAACGGACCCTGGAAGCAAAAGCGCGCTTTGAAGCCCGTCAGCAACGACTGGATCGCGACAAACGTGCACGCCAGGAAAAACATAAAGCCGCCGCCGCGCAACCCAGTCGTGAGGACAGTGCCGCAATTCAGGCTGCTCTGGCACGCGTACAAAGCAAAATAAACGGGGACAAACAGTCCACGGTTATCACACCTGGAGCCGTGCCAGACAATAGTGCCGTAATTGCCAGTCGTGAGGCCCGTAAATCCCTTGCCCGAGCACGCCAGGCCGAGAAAAATCGTGCTGATGATAATTCAGGCGCGAGCATGCCCCGTCAAAACCAGACGTCTGAATTAGCTGCTGATATGGACCCACGAAAAGCCGCAGTTGAGGCCGCCATTGCCCGGGCCAAAGCCCGCAAGCAGCAGGCCGACACAGCGGTAACCGAACTCCCCGCGGAGCCTGTCGCCCCACGAAAAGCGGCAGTTGAGGCCGCCATTGCCCGGGCCAAAGCCCGTAAGCAGCAGGCCGATACGGCGGCAACCGCGCACCCTGCGGAGCCTGTCGACCCACGGAAAGCGGCGGTTGAGGCCGCCATTGCCCGGGCCCAGGCAAAGAAAGCCGCTCAGATGCCTTCAGAGGAATAAATGGTTTTTAAAATCGCAAGCTCACCTTTTACCCATAATCAGCGCAATACCTCGCGGATTATGATGCTCGTTTGCCTCGCCACGGTACCCGGGATTGTAACCCAATGGTACTGGTTTGGGGCCGGCACCCTGATTCAGTTATTGCTGGCTGTTGCCACCGCACTCTTTACCGAGGCGTTGGTTATGCAGCTGCGTAAAAAATCCCCCCGGGCTTATCTGAATGATAACTCTGCGTTGCTGACGGGGTTGCTGCTTGGTATCAGTATTCCACCACTCGCCCCTTGGTGGATGGTTATTCTGGGTACCGCTTTCGCCATTATCATTGCCAAACAATTATATGGCGGGCTGGGACACAATCCGTTTAACCCGGCAATGATAGGCTATGTGGTGCTGCTTATCGCCTTCCCGGTACAGATGACCACATGGTTACCCCCGAATGTGCTTGCAGCGTCCACCCCGGACACACTGGATAGCATGAACTTGATCCTCCATGGTGTGACTCAAAGTGGTCAGACATTGCAGGAATATCGACTGGATATTGATGGTATTAGTCAGGCGACCCCCCTGGATACATTTAAAACGGGTCTGCATTCCGGGCAGTCAGCGGAGTCTTTACTCCAGATGCCTCTTTTCTCTGGTGCTCTGGCGGGAGTGGGCTGGCAATGGGTAAACCTTGCTTATCTGGCTGGCGGCCTTTTCTTACTCTGGCGTGGCACTATACGCTGGCATATGCCCGTGGCATTTTTGGCCATGCTGGTGTTCTGTTCTGGTCTCGGCTGGCTGATTGCACCTGATAAATGCCTGCCGCCACTGACCATGTTATTTTCTGGCGCCACCATGCTCGGTGCTTTCTTTATTTTGACAGACCCGGTTACTGCCTCAACCACGGATCGCGGGCGACTTATTTTCGGCGGGCTGGTCGGGCTACTGGTCTGGTTAATTCGTACCTGGGGAGGCTATCCAGATGGTGTCGCTTTTGCGGTACTTTTAGGCAATATTACGGTCCCGCTCATTGACTATTATACCCGTCCCCGCCCTTATGGCCACCGTTAGGAAAGACGATGTTAAAGACAATGCGAAAACATGGTGTCACACTGGCGTTTTTTGCCGCTCTGTTGACGGGATTAACCGCTCTCGTGAATGAGCTCACTAAGCCCACTATTGCAATACAAACCGCTTTACAGCAACAGCAGTTATTCGATCAGGTTATCGATCATGATCTCTATGATAATGATATTCAGCATAGCTGTTTACTGGTAAAAGACTCCCCTCTAGGCAAAGGGGAACACAGAATTTATATCGCACGCAAAGGGCCTACCCCCATCGGGGTTGTGATGGAAACCACCGCGCCAGATGGTTATTCTGGTGCTATACAAATACTTGTGGGCGCCGATTTTGACGGCACAATCATTGGCACCCGAGTAACAGAACACCATGAAACACCGGGCTTGGGTGATAAAATTGAACTGCGTCTCAGTGACTGGATCACACATTTTGCCCATAAACACATTGAGAATGACCAGGATCCGAACTGGGCAGTACAGAAAGACGGCGGGCAGTTCACCCAGTTTACTGGTGCAACTATCACACCACGCGCGGTGGTCAATGCGGTGAAACGCGCCGGGCTGTTTGCCCGGACCTTGCCACCTATGCTTAATCAACTTAGTGCTTGCGGAGAACAGTCATGAACGAAGCAAAACGTGTTCTGGGCGACGGCGTCTGGAGGAACAACTCGGCTTTGGTGCAACTACTGGGGCTATGTCCACTGCTGGCCGTAACCTCAACCGCAACGAATGCTCTGGGACTTGGATTGGCGACAATGCTGGTACTCACCCTGACAAATGCCTCCGTGTCGGCATTTCGTTCTTGGGTACCCGCAGAGATACGTATCCCTATCTACGTGATGATCATCGCGTCGGTCGTCAGTGTGGTTCAGATGCTGATCAATGCTTATGCTTTTGGTCTCTACCAGTCATTGGGGATCTTTATCCCGTTGATCGTGACTAACTGTATCGTCATTGGCCGGGCAGAAGCCTATGCAGCCAAAGCCAGCATTCCCCTGGCTGCCCTTGATGGCTTTGCCACCGGACTCGGGGCTACCTGTGCAATGTTTGTTCTGGGTTCATTACGTGAAATTATTGGTAATGGTACCCTGTTCGATGGCGCTGATGCCCTGCTGGGAGAGTGGGCCAAATCCATCCGTATTGAAATTTTCCATACCGATACCCCTTTTCTGTTAGCCATGTTACCCCCTGGCGCCTTTATTGGCCTTGGTTTAATGCTGGCAGTAAAATATCTGATTGATGAGCGGATGAAAGCGCGCAAAGGGAAATCTGCGGAAATCATAATAGATGCCAGTGTGGAAAAGGCCTGATGAATAGTGCGAAAAGGTTGCTCATTCTGCAGCGTTTACAGGCGAACGATCCCCATCCAACCACCGAGCTTAAATTCAACTCTGTCTTTGAGCTATTGATTGCGGTGCTGTTATCAGCCCAGGCGACAGATGTCAGTGTCAATAAGGCTACGGCTAAACTCTATCCCGTGGCAAACACACCAGGGGCGATGCTGGCATTAGGTGTTGACGGGATTAAAGCCTACATCCGAACCATTGGCCTGTTTAACAGCAAAGCTGAAAATATCATAAAGACCTGCCGTATCTTGCTGGATCAGCACCAGGGTGAGGTGCCAGAAAACAGGGAGGCACTGGAAGCACTCCCTGGTGTCGGGCGGAAAACAGCGAATGTGGTCCTTAACACAGCCTTTGGCTGGCCTACCATTGCGGTGGACACTCACATTTTTCGTGTCTGTAATCGGACGCAATTTGCGCCTGGCAAAAATGTTGAACAAGTCGAGGCCAAACTACTGAAAGTCGTTCCTGCAGCCTTTAAAGTGGACTGTCACCACTGGTTAATTCTCCATGGTCGATACACCTGTATTGCACGCAAACCTCGCTGTGGCTCATGCCTGATTGAAGACTTGTGTGAATATAAAGAAAAAACCAGTATTTGAATCCTGAGTGCGGATTATAGGCATAATGCCCTGCCGTTTCTCCGGTAACTATTGCGGTTATCATCAGGAGCATTGATTAGGATATTTGACGCGTTCGGGATTTTTTGGGCCCCATAAAGGGAAAAAGATTAGCCTGCTGAAACGTATGATTTATTAGTGAGTTTTTAGTTAAAAAAATGTAAAAAACAATTATTCACTCTATTTACCAGAGCATGCCGGAGCCGCTCTCGCCCTATAAATAGCTGGATAATTACCATTAAGGCAGTTCATCACACCAGCCTGGTGACATAATGCAGGGAATAACACCGCTCGCTCCTTAAAACCACATAATTGCAGAGTATTTGCAGGAAATTGAGAGCGATAGTGAAATTTAACACCTTCATCCTTTTTTAATCATAGTGTATTATGCTGGTGAAGATTATATGTAACCAAATATGTCAAATCACTTGTCGAATGGGTAAGGATAAGGAACATTACCCGCCGTTTTTTAATTTTTGATAATAAAAATTAAATGTCTTGCCTGGAAACATTCCATCTGCCGGTCATGCCAGACTCAGATAATGACTGAATAATGGGTAGCAAGTGGAATGAAGATCATGCAAGGCATTATATAAAAACCGTACTAATACGGGATGTGTAAAGAGGTCTATGTGTCAACTACAAACAACAAACAACCCAATGAAAGCGTTAGCTTAAATGTTTTTAAACAGCCACGCGCCTTCTATCTGATTTTCTCGATCGAACTCTGGGAGCGTTTCGGCTACTACGGCCTGCAAGTTATTCTGACTGTCTACCTGGTCAAAATGCTGGGGCTGACGGAGGAGCAGTCGGTAACCTTGTATGCCACCTTCAGTGCCCTAATGTTCGGCATGATGTCAATTGGTGGCTGGCTGGGGGATAAAATCCTCGGGACTAAACGCGTTATTATGCTGGGCGCCATTGTGCTGGCCTTGGGATATTTAGCCATCGCCACCTCAGGTCATGACAGTGGTATCCTGTATGTTGGTTTAGCCACCGTTGCCGTCGGTAATGGCCTGTTTAAAGCTAACCCGTCATCGTTACTCTCTACTTGTTATGAAAAGGACGATCCCCGTATCGATGGGGCATTTACCATGTATTACATGGCAATTAATATCGGTTCTTTCTTCTCTACACTGGCGACCCCCTGGCTGGCTGCCAAATATGGCTGGAGCGCTGCATTCTCATTGAGTGTGGTGGGCATGCTGATAACTATTGTTAACTTTTTATTCTGTCGCAAATGGGTTAAAAATCACGGCTCAAAACCTGATTTTGAACCGCTTCATGCAGGAAAACTACTGACAACTCTGATCGGTGTTGCAGTATTGATTACCGCTGCGACCTGGTTACTGCATTTCCAGGGGATTGCCCGATTGATGCTGGCGCTGGTAGCTATAGGGGTTATTTTTATTTTTGCGAAAGAGACTTTCTCGCTGAAAGGAACGGCACGTCGCAAAATGATCGTGGCCTTTATCCTGATGCTACAGGCAGTCGTGTTTTTTGTCCTCTATAATCAGATGCCAACCTCACTGAACTTTTTTGCTATTCGCAATGTTGAACACAGCATTTTAGGTTTTGCAGTCGAGCCGGAGCAATTCCAGGGGCTGAACCCATTCTGGATCGTCGTTGGCAGCCCAATTCTGGCGGCAATCTATAACAAGCTTGGCGACAAAATGCCAATGCCACATAAATTTGCCATTGGTATGGTGCTCTGCTCCTTATCGTTCTTAGTGCTGCCCCTGGGGATTAGCTTTGCCAGCGCGGCGGGGATCGTCTCCTCTAACTGGTTAATCCTGAGCTACGCCATGCAGAGTATTGGCGAGCTGATGATTTCCGGCCTTGGTCTGGCGATGGTTGCCCAGCTGGTACCACAGCGCTTGATGGGTTTCATCATGGGTAGCTGGTTCCTGACCTCTGCAAGTGCTGCTATTATTGCCGGAAAGGTGGCGGCCATGATGGCAGTGCCCAGCAATATTAATAACCCGCTCCAGTCACTGGAAATATACGGACGCGTGTTCCTGCAAATTGGTATCGTGACGGCAGTTATTGCTCTGCTGATGATATTCACGGCCCCAAGACTGAACCGTATGATGAACCCGGATGCGAAGGACGTAACAGCATCATAGGTCCATAACCTCATTCAGGTCTCCTCTGATGCTAATTTGAGGAGACCTTATTGGCATAAGCAGGAACCACTTATGCCAATAAGGCTGAATCATTTACCCTGCCGTTATGCCACACTGTTCACTTATCTGTTAGTTCCCCTTTAAGGAGTGACTCATGAAGCTGTATATCAAGCCCGGCGCCTGTTCCCTTTCTCCTCATATCATTCTGCGCGAATCCGGACTGGATTTTTCAACCGTCCAGGTCGACTTAGCCACTAAGCGCACAGAGCATAATGAAGATTATCTGGCAATCAATCCGAAAGGCCAGGTACCCGCCCTGCTGCTCGATGATGGGGAATTGCTGACAGAAGGGGCCGTTATTGTGCAGTTCCTGGCGGATAAAGTGCCTGATCGTCAACTACTGGCGCCTTTGGGCAGTCTGACTCGTTACCACACCCTGGAATGGCTGAACTATATTGCCACCGAATTACATAAAGGCTTCTCTCCCCTGTTCAAGCCAGACACACCTGAAGAGAACAAAACAGCCACCCGTGAGCAGCTGGCGCAGAAGTTTGCTTATATTGATACCGTGCTGGAGGGTAAGCAGTGGCTGATGGGGCAACGTTTCAGTGTGGCAGATGCTTATCTGTTTACTGTCGCTCGCTGGGCTTATGCTCTGGGGCTAAATATAGAGCACCTGCCCCATCTGGCAGCCTTTATGGGACGAATGAAAGAACGCCCTGCTGTTGCGGCAGCACTGGCGGCTGAAGCCCAGTAATATTTAACCTGGTATGACGTTCGATGATGGGGAAGCCACTTCCCCATCATCGTGTTAATCAAGGGCTACGGCCGTGAATCTGTGTTCTGGATTAACAATATTCTCTTGTGCAGCCACCAGTTGCAGTTCATATTCCCGCATATGCTGGGTTTTCAGCATGATGTCATAAACTGCGGCAGTAACATGCTCAAAGGCTTCACGCAGGGAGGCTCCTTGCAGGAGTTTCACCAGTAGCAATCCACTGGTCACATCCCCGACACCAACAGGCTGGCGCTCACCAAAATCCACAAGCGGGCGATGAATATGCCAGGCCTCATCCGCCGTTACCAGCAACATTTCAAAGTTTTCTGCATGAAATCCCGCTTTCGCCAAATGCTTGACGAGCACAATTTGTGGCCCTGTCGCAATCAGCTCCCGAGCGGCGACCACCGCATCGGCCACGGAATTCACACTGTGCCCACACAGGATCTCAAGCTCCACCATATTGGGCGCGATAATGTCACTGGCGGGCAGTGCGTAGCGAGTATGAAACTCCGCCACCCCAGGCGCTACAATGCAGCCTTTCTCTGGATGCCCCATTACGGGGTCACAAAAATAGATTGCTGCTGGATTCGCTGCTTTAACCTGACGAACAATAGACAGAATATGCTCACCCTGTTCCGCTGACCCCAGATAACCACTAAGTATTGCGTCACAATATTTGAGCTTATCAATATTGGCGATACCTTGCACAATGTCACTTAAATGGCTGGCAGGCATCACGCTTCCCGTCCATTGTCCGTATTGTGTATGGTTCGAGAATTGTACGGTGTTCAATGGCCAGACATTGGCACCTAAACGACGCATGGGGAATTCAGCCGCACTGTTTCCCGCGTGACCAAAGACCACATGGGATTGAATGGCAAGGATGTTTTTCATTTTTGACTATTTACTCACCAGGTATGCCGGACGGGAACACCGGCCAAAAGTAAAAAGCGTAGCTTGCGCTACGCTCTTAGTTTATCAGACTGACTTCCAGCAAATCAGACAGTAGTTCTTCTTGCCACGACGCAGAAGCGTGTAACGATTATGCAGAATATCTGACGGGACAAAACGGTACTCAGGATCAGACTGCTTTTCGCCATTGATGGTAATCGCATTCTGAGCAATAGATTTGCGTGCCTGGCCCCGGGAAGGTTGCAGCTCTGACTCAACAAGGGCTTGTTGTAGGTCAACCCCGGAATCGAGTTCAACCATAGGAACGCCATCCTGTGCCAGCTGTTCAAAGTCAGCCTCGCTCAGTTCACTGAGATTGCCATTAAACAGGCTGGCAGTAATGCGTTTGGCCGCAGTCAGGCCCACATCACCATGAACCAGGCGTGTCACTTGCTCTGCCAAAACATACTGAGCACGAGGTGCTGCACCGCTATTTTTGTCCTCTTCTTCCAGTTGGTTTATCTCTTCGAGACTCATAAACGTGAAGAATTTCAGGAAACGGTAGACATCCGCATCGGCGGTGTTGATCCAGAACTGGTAGAATTTATATGGGCTGGTTTTTTTCGGATCAAGCCAGACGGCGCCACCCTCAGTTTTCCCAAATTTGGTGCCGTCGGATTTAGTGATCAGAGGAACCGTTAACCCAAAAGCTTGTTGCTGATGTAAACGGCGGGTAAGATCAATCCCTGAAGTGATATTCCCCCACTGGTCCGAACCACCAATCTGCAATACCACCCCGTGCAGTTTGTTCAGGCAGGCAAAGTCATAACCTTGTAATAAATTATAGGAAAACTCGGTAAAAGAGATTCCCACATCATCACGATTAAGGCGCTGCTTCACCGCTTCTTTATTAATCATCTGATTAACAGAGAAATGCTTGCCGATATCACGCAGGAAAGTCAGTACATTCATGTTGCCAAACCAGTCATAGTTATTGGCAGCAATCGCGGAGTTTTCACCACAGTCAAAGCTTAAGAAAGGCTCAACCTGGCGACGAATCTTTTCTACCCACTCTTCAACAGTGTCTTCAGTATTGAGCTTACGCTCTACGGCTTTAAAGCTAGGATCACCAATAAGCCCGGTTGCCCCACCGACTAATGCGACCGGCTTATGACCTGCTTCCTGAAAACGTTTCAGGCACAGTAGAGGAACCAGATGGCCCAAGTGCAAGCTATCAGCGGTCGGATCAAAGCCGCAATAGAGTGCGATTGACCCTTGCGCCAGTCGCTCTGCTAACGCATCCTCATCCGTAACCTGGGCCACCAGGCCCCGCTCTTGCAATTGTTTTATCAAATTGATGCCTGACATCAAATTCTCCATCTCTATACGACTGCACCTTTACCGGTACACGGCTTTTCGCCCACTGGCGAAAGTTTCTTTATTAAGCGCTAAACGCCCCATTCTTCCATGTCACAGCCCTGTTTATGAGTCTGAACTTACAAAACCTGCAACATCAATTGTCTGGATGCATAGAATAAAGCGCTCGCATCCACAGTACCAGCGCTTAACAAGAAATTCCTGCGCTTATGGGGCAAGACGGTCGATATTCCAGCCATTTTCGTTTCGTTGGTAAAGAAAACGGTCGTGGAGGCGATTGGCCCCCCCCTGCCAGAACTCCATCTGCTCAATGCTCACCCGGAATCCTCCCCAAAAACTGGGCAACGGAACTTCTCCAGATTGGAATTTTTGTTTGAGTTCTAAAAACTTCCCTTCAAGAATGCCTCGTGCAGAAATACGGCTGGACTGCTTAGAAACCCAGGCACCGATTTGACTGTCACGTGGGCGGCTATGGAAATACTTTAATACTTCCAGGGTCGACAACCTTTCAGCTATTCCCTGGACCATCACCTGACGTTCCAGCATATGCCAAGGAAAGTGAAGACTAATACGCGCGTTATGCTCAATTTGCTGCGCTTTGCGTGAGCCGAGGTTGGTATAGAACACCATCCCTCTTTCGTCGTAATGTTTAAGCAAAACAATACGCTGGTAGGGTTGTCCATGCTCATCCACTGTCGCCACGACCATTGCCGTAGGATCAGCCAGTTTTGCTTCACAAGCCTGTGCCAGCCAGCGCTCAAATAGCGGTAATGGCGTTTCGGTGAGCTGCTGACGCCGTAATCCACCTTGCGTATATTCCCGCCGAAGATGGGCTATCTGCTGCAAAGAATCGTTATCAGACATGATGTTACACCCACTATTTTTGAATGAGTTCTATTGTGCTCCCCGTATCCAAAAATCTCAATCTTTTGGATACCAGCAATGTTCAGGCTTTGACGTTTAATTTCTGGCTTATTTCCTGTTTAATACTAAATACTGCCAATATCCCTGAGCGGCATGCTCCCTGTAGTGAACTGTTCGATAAAATGACAGTCTCAATATTCACCCTCTCATCGAGATCATGCATAGCATAAATATTGTGCTTTCAGCCGCAGAATGGCGACGCTGATTTGCTCTGAATTCGATGAAGTGTTAATCGTGTAATAATGCAGCAATCCGATATTTTTTTAGTATCCGTTTAGGTATTATTAGTTTAGATCTGCTTATATTTTACCGGTTGATGTTGTAACAAGATAAGTATCAGATCGATTTACCCTATATAATGAGTACTCATGGAAGCTCATTTGAGCGTCTCGTCATGATTGGAGATAGAAATGATTTCACGTGTTCTGGTAGTTTCACTGGTAGGTTTAACCCTCGCGGGTTGTGTTAACAACAATGCACTTTCTGGTGATGTGGTCAGTGCCAGTCAAGCGAAGCAAGTCCAAAACGTGACATACGGGACCATTCTGTCAGTACGTCCAGTACAAATTCAGGGTGGTAGCGATGAAAACATCGTTGGTGCTATTGGCGGTGCCGTTCTGGGCGGTTTCCTGGGTAATACTATCGGCGGCGGTACGGGGCGTTCACTGGCTACCGCTGCGGGAGCTATCGCAGGTGGTTTAGCAGGTCAGGGTGTACAGGGTGAACTGAATAAAACCAATGGCGTACAAATGGAAATTCGTGAAGACAGTGGCAGAACTATCGTTGTGACGCAAAAACAGGATGCAACACGCTTCTCTGTTGGACAACGTGTTTCACTGATAGGGAATGGCAACCAGGTCTCAGTTGCTCCACGTTAATATAACTAAAGGCCTCACCTGATAATTCAGGTAGGCCTTATATTTACAGGTTTTTTGTTATTCCCACCGTCGTTTATTTCACCCTACAGTACTGGGATACTGTTATGGCTGAACATAAACCGAGCCGTCGCGCAGCAGGCATAATACTGCAGTGGTATGGACCGTCGCAGAAGTATGAATGCTACACCTCACCGCCCTGTAATCGGGTGATATTTGTTTCCAGTCGGCTGATTAAGTTAATGAGTTGTTCTTGTTCTTCTGAGCTGATACCAGAAAGAATCTCACAACGTGTCATGCCGATGACATGTTCCATTTGTTCAATAATTACTCCGGCACTTTCTGTTAGCGTAATTCGTTTGGCTCGACGATCGTAGGCACAGGTACGACGAGCAATAAGCCCTTTCTTTTCCAACTGATCTAAAGTACGGACCAAAGAAGGTTGCTCGATACCAATGGCTTTAGCCAGTTGAATTTGAGACTGTTCGGGGGGCATTTGATGAATATTATGCAATGTCACCCAATGGGTCTGTGTCAATTCCAAAGGCTTTAATCGGTGATCGATTAATGCGCGCCAGAGACGCACCAAACGGGATAAGTCCGATCCTAATGGCGATTCCAATTTCACCTCCTTATAATTAGCTTTCTAACTTAATTTGCCGATCCTAATGTCATGTCCAGACATTAAATGCCAAAACCGAATCCCTTATTTTGATAAAGTTTACTCACTCTTTGCCACTTCAATATTCTACAAACTAACAAAAATGAAAAGTACACTTTACAATTCAGAGGTTTTACTGACGGTAATTTTACTTTTTACTGATAAGTAACCAGCCCAATATTCTGATTTTCTACTCCTCCTTATTATCGTGCAGAGATAAAATCTGTCAGATGAAAAGGTGTACGTTAAACGTATCGGTGCAGATGGTATGTTGTATTTTTGAAGGCAATCGATGTACAAAAAATCGCCCAGATTGAGGCTGAAAATAGCACGTCAAAAGACACATTTTAACACTAACGATTTAAATGTAGCTGTTAGCTGCCCTTCAGAAATAATCTGTCTGATGTGCGATGAGTCGCATCCGACAAGCCAGGCGCTAGCGTCTGAAACCTGAAAACACTGGCACAACAGCGAGTGGGGAACAACCGATGAACCTCTCACAAAATCAATCTAACACGTTGTTAGTCGTTTGCCAAAAACCGAAAAAATACCGGAAGATAACAACAAGTTACTATTCAGACATGAGTTGTCTTACTCATTGCAATCTTCCGTTTCAACCCCAGGCGTTCGTTCCCGTATGTCTGGCGTATTTAAGGGACATCATAACCCAGCGCCGCTTTGCGAATACGGAACCATTGCTGACGATCCATCTCCAGTGACAGCGCGTGAATGGCGGAACGAACCCGTTCAATTTTACCGGAGCCGATAATCGGTAACGGTTGTGAGGGTAACCGCATGATCCAGGCGTAAACGACTTGTTCAATGTTCTCAGCCCCGAGCTCAATGGCCACATCTTGCAACTCATTACGCAAAGACTGATATTGATCATCCTTAAACAGACTCCCTCCCCCCAGACAGGACCATGCCATCGGGTGAATACGCAGTTGCTGCAGCTGATCCAGAGTCCCATCCAGTAGCGAATACTGGCAGACTGGGGATATTTCAACCTGATTCGTGGCCAGAGTGAATGGTAATCGGGATTGCAGTAAAGAAAACTGTGACGGGGTAAAATTTGACACGCCAAAGTGCTGAACTTTGCCGCTCTGGTGCAAGTGAATAAACGCTTCCGCAACATCATCAGCATCCATCAACGGGTCAGGGCGATGGATCAGGAGTAAATCAAGCCGGTCTGTGGCCAAGTTTTTCAGCGAATTCTCAGCACCGTGAATAATATAGTCACGGCTGGTAATATAATGACCAATCTTGTTTTCAGTTTTTGCCCTGGTGGCAATGCCACACTTCGTCACAATCTGCATTTTATTGCGCACATGACCAAGCTGCTGCAAGGCTTTACCAAAAGTCGCTTCACACTGGTAACCACCATAGATATCCGCATGGTCTACCGTTGTAATCCCCAGATCAACATGTTCTTCTATAAAACTAGCCAGCTGCCGGGATGTCATTCCCCATTCCATCAAACGCCAGTATCCCATTACCAGACGTGAAAATTCGGGGCCCTGGGGAGCTGTTTTAATGCGTTGCATCATAATATTATCGCCTTTTAAGAAAGAACCCGGGTCGTATTCAATTAAAACAGGGAGGGCTGCTCGGGCTCTTCATCCTGACGGGTTTTAGCCCCCCGAAGTTTACGTAACAAACGTGACCGACATAATCGTAAAACTTCCTGCTTTTGACCGTCATTCATCGTCTGCCAGTTAAAACGCTCTTCCCGACTTCGGAAGCAACCACGACAAAAACCGCGATCATCTGACTGGCAGATACCACGGCACGGACTTTGTAATGGAAAAAACTCAAGCTGCTCTGACAAGGCACAACCCCTGATTTAATCATAAACTTATTGAAGTCTTATCAACCGACTCTTGCAAGTCATTAAGACAAATAATGTGCTCTCACTGATTAAAACGTTAGCTGACAGGCACCATTAAAAGTGACGGTGTCACAACTCTGGTTGTGTCTGAAAGGAAAAATAGCAGGGGGGGAGCGTCACCATGCTGGCTGTTGGGGCAATTACGCCAGAAATTATGACCCGGATATTGCATTAGACCGAATGGTCTATTATATTGACATGATGAACAGAAATCCTGAGCATGATACTCGCAAGCATCTGCTTGCCACTGGTGAACAGCTTTGCCTCGCCCGCGGTTTTACGGGAATGGGGCTGAGTGAATTGTTGCGTACCGCGGAAGTTCCAAAGGGATCGTTTTACCACTACTTTCGTTCTAAAGAGGCGTTTGGTGTGACGATGCTTGAGGATTATTATCGCCGTTTTAATCAACAATTTGAAACTCAGCTTGCAGCCCCACCCGGGGCCCGTGGTCAACGATTGCTCAATTGGTACCAGGATTCATTGCATGAATTTTTTGCCAGTGGTCATCTGACCAACTGTCTGGCAGTCAAGCTCTCAGCCGAGGTCTGCGATCTCTCTGAAGATATGCGTGCCGCTCTTGACTGTGGTGCAACCAGAATGATGGAATTACTGGCGCACTCTCTCGAACAGGCTCGAGCTGAAAAAGAGCTCTATTTCACCGGTGAAGCACCAGCCCTGGCTCAGGTGCTTTATACATTATGGCTAGGGGCCAGCTTGCAGGCAAAACTATCCCGTAAAGCCACCCCCCTGGAAAATGCTCTGGCACATATTAAGACCTTGCTTGTTGTGCCTGTCCCCTGACAGGTATTTTATTTGTCCATTCACTAGTCGACCAGTCTATTTGAGGTGCACATGTCCCGTGAAAAAGTTTTTACCCCATTAACTGTTGGAGCGATCACCGTCCCTAATCGTATCTTTATGGCCCCCCTCACCCGCCTGCGTAGCATTGAACCGGGGGATATTCCAACCCCATTAATGGCGGAGTATTATCAGCAACGCGCCAGTTCTGGTTTGATTATTACCGAAGCGACGCAAATTTCTTTCCAGTCAAAAGGCTATGCTGGCGCACCGGGTTTGCATACTGATGAACAAATCGCAGCCTGGAAAATCATCACTAATGCGGTGCATCAGCATCAGGGACACATTGCGGTACAACTTTGGCACACAGGTCGTATTTCCCATTCCAGCATTCAGCCTGATCAGCAAGCGCCGGTAGCTCCTTCCGCAATCAATTCAGGAACCCGCACCTCCCTTCGGGATGAAAATGGTCAGGCTATCCGTGTTGATACTTCCGACCCACGCGCCCTGGAACTGAGTGAAATTCCGGGTATTGTTGCTGATTTTCGTCATGCAGCAGCCTGTGCCCGTGAAGCCGGATTTGATCTTCTGGAACTCCACGGAGCGCATGGCTATTTGTTGCATCAATTTTTGTCTGCTGCTTCAAACCAGCGTACAGACGAGTATGGTGGTAGCCGTGAGAACCGTGCCCGCCTGCTTCTGGAAGTGGTTGATGCAGTCTGCGCTGAGTGGGGAGCGAATCGTATTGGTATTCGTCTCTCACCTATTGGTAGTTTCCAGAATGTGGATAACGGCCCTGATGCTGAAGAAGATGCACTGTATTTAATTGATGAACTCAATAAACGTGGCATCGCCTATATTCATCTGTCTGAACCTGACTGGGTTGGTGGTGCGCCTTATAGTGACGTCTTCCGTCGCACGGTACGTGAACACTTTAATGGTGTGATCATTGGTGCCGGGGCTTATACCCTTGAAAAAGCAGAAACACTGATTGATAAAGGGCTGATTGATGCGGTGGCTTTCGGCCGGGATTATATCGCTAACCCTGACCTGGTTGAGCGATTCCAGCATCAGCGCCCGCTGAATGAACAACGGCCTGAGTTCTTCTACGGTGGCGATGCTGAAGGTTATACCGACTACCCTACGTGGTCTGAATAACGGGCAATCATTGATAGCGGCGGGTAATCGCCGTTATACTCAACAATTCCTGTAACACATTGTTTAATCTGATGAGGACAATATGCGCCTACTCCATACCATGTTACGTGTTGGTGATTTACAACGCTCTATCGATTTTTATACCAAAGTATTGGGTATGAGCTTACTGCGTACCAGTGAAAACACGGAATACAAATATACTCTGGCGTTTGTCGGCTACGCTCCGGAAAGTGAGGCCGCCGCCATTGAATTAACCTATAACTGGGGTGTTGACAGTTATGAACTTGGTAATGCTTATGGGCATATCGCGTTAAGTGTTGATAACGCTGCCGACGCCTGTGAGCGCATCCGCAATAATGGCGGGAATGTAACCCGTGAAGCTGGCCCGGTCAAAGGTGGCTCCACTGTGATTGCCTTTGTTGAAGACCCGGATGGTTATAAAATCGAGCTTATCGAAGAGAAAGACGCCGGTAAAGGCTTAGGCCACTGATATACCCTATTGGGCGTATCTTACGCCCAATACTGCATCCCTCGCTAAAATTTGCCATAATGCGCCCTGCACTTTCCCCGTATTAAGAGAATCAGATGTCAGACAACACGCAATTGCATGGCTTATGCGACCGTTTTCGTGGGTTTTACCCAGTGGTTATTGATGTTGAAACCGCAGGATTTAATGCCAGAAGCGATGCGTTACTGGAAGTAGCCGCTATTACACTAAAAATGGATCAAGATGGCTGGTTGCTGCCTGACGAGACAATCCATTTTCACGTTGAGCCTTTTGAAGGTGCAAATTTACAGCCTGAAGCGCTCGCTTTTAATGGTATAGATCCACATAACCCGTTACGTGGTGCTGTCAGTGAATATGATGCCCTGCATGCTATTTTTAAGGCCGTGCGTAAAGGTATGAAAGAGACTGAATGCAGCCGGGCGATTATGGTGGCACATAATGCGACGTTTGATCACAGTTTTATGATGGCTGCTGCCGAACGCGCCTCCCTGAAACGTAACCCTTTTCACCCGTTTGTCACCTTCGATACCGCCGCACTGAGTGGCCTGGCTTTGGGGCAGACAGTCCTGGCAAAAGCCTGCACCGCCGCAGGGCTGGACTTTGATAATACTCAAGCCCATTCCGCATTATACGATACCGAACAAACAGCTTTGCTGTTTTGCGAAATCGTTAACCGCTGGAAACGTCTTGGCGGCTGGCCGTTAGCCCTGCCTGAAGATTCGGCATCGGCTGCTGATTAAGTGCCACATCATCCGTTCCCGGATTGACTATTGTTATCACGGCAACAGGGTATGACGTGGTAACAGTAGTCCCCCCAGTCGTTCACACGAATACCCATAGGGCCCGTCCGGGCAGATATCTGCCTGTCAGGTTCCTGAGAGCAGAAAGGATTACCTGTCGAGCGAAGGCAAAAAAATGACCGACAGGGGAATGCCCCTACCGGTCATGATTAAACAGGCGCCTTTCTTAAGCCTGTACTGCGTATTTATGCTTCCGGGGTCGGGTATTTAGCCGCTGTCTCTTTAATCAGCGCCTGCAGTTCACCGCGTTGGTACATTTCAATAATGATATCGCAGCCCCCGACCAGTTCCCCATCAACCCATAACTGAGGAAAAGTTGGCCAGTTGGCGTACTGTGGTAACTCTGCGCGAATATCAGGGTTCTGCAGAATGTCAACATAGGCGAAACGCTCACCGCAAGCAGACAGCGCTTGTACCGCCTGAGCAGAAAAACCACAGCTTGGTAATTTAGGGGAGCCTTTCATATAGAGAAGAATAGGGTTCTCTGAAATTTGGCGTTGAATCTTTTCAATTGTGCTCATTGCATGCTTCCTCAGACTTTTTTATAGCGCTTTAGTTGCTTATTGTAGCCAGTAGAGCCCCTATCAGAAAACAACATTTTTTATACGGGATTGTATCTGTGTCGCCTTTGCTACAAATGGTTGCAAAACATCGAACTTTTTAACCTTGCAAAATACCCTAGAATAAGACTTAACTACTCAGACTGTTTAAAATTTTTGCAGTGGATAACATTATGCGTTTTTCATCAGTTAAAGCTATTAACATCAACAGGGTTTATGCATTAGTATTAACGAATTCCGCTAATACTGAACAGCGGATAACGAGTTTTCCTAATAGATTACCGCCCATGGTGATGTCGATGTCGTCATCATGTTTTCTTCCACCAGAGGATTGACGAGTGGCACGGATAAAAACACGTTCTCTTACTCTCTGTACTCTGCTACTGGCATTGTCCTTTACACCATTGACTCAGGCATCTCAACAAACTCGCTCGACTGAGTTAACCAAGGCTTCCGTCACCAGCGAAACCAAGAAGAGCAAAGAGAAGTCCCGGCAACAAAACAGCAAAAAAAACGCCCCCCAAAAAAGCTCACACCGACAAGTCAGTACCAGCACTAACAAAGCACGAACTATCCATAAATCCCAGCCAGCAGCTAAAACCACTAAACCGTCACGTACAGCGCATAAAAAAAACACGGCCAGAGTGGTGCACGCAACCTTAACTAAAACCGCGTCAGCTTCTGCAAAATGCACAACTAAAAAAGGGTACAAAAATCCTTGTACCCTCAAAGCGCAGAAAAATCAGTCATTAGCCCAGGCGCACAGAATCCGGGTACAAAAAGCACAAAAGACCGCCATGCATAAATTAATGGGGCAATTGGGGAAACCCTATCGCTGGGGTGGTACCTCTCCGGTAACGGGTTTTGACTGCAGCGGGCTGGTTTATTACGCCTATAAAGACCTGGTTAACTTCCGTATCCCACGAACAGCTAATGAAATGTATCATCTTGAAGATGCTGCTGCGGTGAAAATGGGCGAACTTGAGAGTGGTGATTTGGTTTTTTTCCGCATTCAGGGCCGGGGAACAGCTGACCATGTGGGTGTCTATGTAGGGAATGGTAAGTTTATTCAGTCCCCCCGCACGGGTCGTGATATTCAGATAACCTCACTCAGTGAGGACTACTGGCAGCGTCATTACGTGGGCGCCCGCCGTGTAATGACAGCAAAAAATCTGCGTTAATGTCCCGGCGGAAAACCGTTAACCACGGCGTACTGGCACAATAAGCGTCCTCTGGCATGACCAGAGGACGCTTATGATTAATGCAGTGCCGCGATAAACCCCGCCACAACAATCAAAGCCAACGCGATAACTGTCGTCATCAGGGATAATTTCAGATCAGTGTTCATCACTATTCTCCTTTTAATACCTTACAAAGTTTGAGGCTTCGTTGATTTTCCCACAGTTGTGCGTAAAAATCATGTTATCTCTTATAATAAGCGTTTTTTTCTGCTTCCACTTTTTATCAGGATCGTCCAAAATCCTCTGCTACTTAATCGCCTGATAACACCCCTCCACATCTCATGTCGTACTCCGACAGGCCCATCCGGTTGAGTATGTCTGGATTGGGCGGAGGCAAACGTTTAACATCAAGTCCTCAGGAGGTTACAATATGGTCTGGAGTGACAATTAATGGCAACAATTAAGGATGTAGCGAAGCGCGCAAACGTTTCCACTACCACGGTATCGCATGTAATCAATAAGACGCGATTTGTAGCAGAGGAGACGCGTAATGCTGTTTGGGCAGCTATCAAAGCACTCCACTACTCCCCCAGCGCCGTAGCACGAAGCCTGAAGGTCAATCACACCAAATCTATTGGCCTGTTAGCAACATCCAGTGAAGCGCCCTACTTTGCCGAAATTATCGAAGCAGTGGAAAACCATTGTTTTGCCAAGGGCTACACCCTTATCCTCGGCAATGCCCATAACAATTTTGAAAAGCAGAAAGCCTACCTGTCAATGATGGCGCAAAAACGTGTCGACGGGTTATTAGTGATGTGTTCAGAATACCCGGAGGACTTGCTGACGACCCTGGGAGAGTACCGTAATATTCCTATGGTTGTTATGGACTGGGGAGAATCCCGGGCAGACTTTACTGACTCCGTGATTGATAACGCATTTCATGGTGGTTACCTGGCGGGTCGTTATTTAATTGAACGGGGTCACCGTGATATTGGTGCCATTCCCGGTCTACTGGAACGTAATACCGGCGGTGGTCGCCATGCTGGTTTTATGAAAGCGCTGGAAGAAGCAAACCTCGCTATTCCTGATAACTGGATCGTTCAGGGGGATTTTGAACCTGAGTCAGGGTATCGTGCCATGCAACAACTCCTGGGGCAGCCCCATCGCCCCACAGCCGTATTCTGTGGGGGGGATGTTATGGCCATGGGGGCGATTTGCGCCGCCGATGAGATGGGATTACGTGTCCCACAAGATATCTCGATCATTGGTTATGACAATGTGAGAAATTCGCGTTATTTTTCCCCCGCATTAACGACTGTTCATCAACCTAAAGAACGTCTCGGTGAAACCGCGCTTAATATGTTGCTTGACCGCATCATTAATAAGCGCGAAGAATCACAGACCATTGAGGTTCATCCCCGAATTGTTGAACGTCGCTCTGTGGCGGACGGCCCCTTTATTGACTACCGACGTTAACTCTTGCAGGGGTCAGTGGCTGCATCTGACTCCTGTAACCACTCCTGGTTCATTGTCTCACTGTCACCTAAATAGTCTAATAGCCAGTTTAAGGCTGGTGAGGCATCATTCTGTCGCCAGGTTAAGCAACAAGAAGAATCGGGGAAAGGGTTCTCTAGCTGTAATGGCTTCCAGCGGCCGGACGCCACAAACGGCCTGGCAATATGAGCCGGGATCATGCCAATACCCAGCCCCGCATTGAGGCAGTCGATGGCGGATGCCCAGTCAGGCACGACCAGCCGCCGTTGGTTACCCAGTAGCCAAGTGATACGCTTTGGTAAGGAACGCGAAGTGTCCTCCAGCACCAGTGATGGCCAGTCGCGTAATAATTCATCACTCAATGGCCCATTGTTCATTTCCGCCAGCGGGTGTGTCGAGACAACCACACACTGCCAGTTTAGCGTCCCCATATCCCGGAAACCATAACGCCCCCCGACAGGAATAGCCTGTGTGGCACCAATAGCCAGCTCCACTCTTCCGTCAGCCAGTGCATCCCATACACCGTTGAAGACCTCACGGGAAACATGCAGTTCGACATCCGGGAAATGACGATAAAAATCAATAACCAACTGACGGATACGCTGAGGTTTGACAATGTTATCAACGGCAATAGCCAGCTCTCCCCGCCAGCCATTCGCTATCTGCTGACACTGCTGGCGTGTTGCCATCATTTTTTTGATAACAAAACGGCCTTCTTTTAAAAAAAGTGCCCCGGCTGCTGTCAATTCAACATCCCGATGTCGACGTTCAAACAGCGGTACCGCCAGCCATTCCTCCAGTTGACGCACGGTATAACTGATTGCCGACGGCACACGGTGGAGCTCTTGCGCCGCACCGCTAAAACTGCCGTTACGTGCCACAGCATCAACGACTTCCAGTGAATATTCAGACCACATGCTTTGCCTGCAAAATTTTTGAATGCAATAAGCAAATATTAGCGTTTTACAACAATATTACCACTCCGTAGACTTTTGCCACATTCGCCTGCTTTTTATTACATCTAAATACAAGAGAAAGATATGCAACCATCAAAGGGATTTCTTATATGGCTGGCTGGCCTGAGCGTACTTGGCTTCCTGGCAACAGACATGTATTTACCTGCTTTCCCCGCAATCCAGCATGACTTAGGCAGTAATGCCTCAGCGATCAGTGCCAGCCTGAGTCTGTTTCTTGCTGGCTTTGCTTTTGCCCAGCTGGCATGGGGGCCATTGTCTGACAAATACGGGCGGAAGTCGGTTCTACTGATGGGATTAAGTATCTTTGCTATCAGCTGTCTGGGAATGTTGTGGGTCGAAAACGTCACTCAACTCCTCGTCCTGCGCTTTATTCAGGCGATAGGGGTTTGTTCCGCCGCCGTAAGCTGGCAGGCATTAGTGACCGACCACTATCCGGCCCGGCGTGCGGGGCGTATTTTTGCCACAATTATGCCACTGGTGGGACTTTCCCCTGCACTGGCACCGTTATTAGGCAGCTGGTTACTTAATCACTACGACTGGCAAGCTATTTTTGCCGTGCTGTTTATCATCACGCTAATACTTATGGTGCCAGCCCTGTTTCTCAAACCACAACCAGCTAAATTTATCCCTGCCCAAACAGAGGAAAAGGTCAGTTTTTTTTCTCTGCTCCGTTCCCGTACCTACAGTGGCAATGTATTAATGTACGCCGCTTGCTCGGCCAGTTTTTTTGCCTGGCTAACAGGATCGCCCTTTATTATTAGTGAAATGGGTTACGGCGCGGGAGCAATTGGTTTGAGCTATGTTCCTCAAACGATAGCCTTTCTGATTGGTGGCTATGGTTGTCGCAGCGCATTGCTGAAGTTTCAGGGCAAAACATTACTGCCATGGTTATTAGTGCTCTACGGGGTCAGTACTGTCGCTACTTGGCTCATTGCCATCAGTGGTCATGCGACCTTAACCCTGGTACTGATCCCATTCTGCATTATGGCCATGGCGAACGGTGCTATTTATCCGATTGTGGTGGCGGCGGCTTTACTGCCCTTTGCCCATGCCAGCGGCAAGGCTGCTGCACTGCAGAACACATTGCAATTAGGGCTCTGCTTCCTCGCGAGTCTGGTCGTCTCATGGCTGGTCATGACACCACTGCTCACAACCACCAGCGTGATGCTTGGCACTATCGTGCTTGCCAGTGCAGGCTATCTGTTACAGTACAACACCAGACGCTCTACCCTATCCCGCACACATTAACAATGCCCCTGCCAAACAAAAATGCATAATAATCTTGCATATTATGAATCAGTTTCGATAATCATTACAGTTGCTGCTGATTTTGTTTGCAGGGTTTATAATAATGGCGTCAAATCAGTTTGAGTCTATATTGTTTCTTAGAAAAGACGTTAAGTAAGGAGATCTTCCTCCTTTCTTTTTTAAACTCCGGATTTCAGGCTCACGGGCGTTTCGTGAAATTTTTCACGACGACCAGAATAGTGACTACAATATTCAGGGGTTCTGATCACAATGGAGTGATGGAGAAACTATGAGTTCATCGTGTATAGAAGAAGAAAACTTACGGGATAATGAGTGGTACCGTATTGCGAGTGAGATGTTGGGGAGAGCAGGCATTACGCTGAATGGCCCCAATCCTTTTGATATTCAGGTACATAATTCAGATTTTTTTAAACGCGTCCTGCAAGAAGGCTCTCTTGGTCTTGGCGAGAGTTATATGGATGGCTGGTGGGATTGTGAACGGCTGGACATTTTTTTTACTAAAGTACTGGATGCCGGACTCGAAAATCAGCTGCCCCACCATTTGAAAGATACATTACGTATTGCTGCAGCTAAATTAGTCAATTTACAATCGAGAAAGCGGGCATGGATCGTCGGAAAAGAGCATTACGACTTGGGTAATGATCTATTTCAGCGAATGTTAGACAAGCACATGCAGTACTCTTGTGGGTACTGGAAAGATGCAGACAATCTGTCTGACGCCCAGGATGCCAAGCTCAAACTGATCTGTGAAAAACTGCAATTAGCACCGGGAATGAAACTCCTTGATATCGGCTGCGGCTGGGGTGGTCTCGCAGAGTTTGCCGCACGGAATTACGGTGTTTCAGTTTTTGGTGTGACCATTTCGGCAGAACAACAGAAAATGGCGCAGCAACGTTGTCAGGGACTTGATGTCACAATCATGCTTCAGGACTACCGTGACCTTAACGAACAGTTTGACCGTATCGTTTCCGTTGGTATGTTTGAGCACGTAGGCCCCAAGAACTATGCCACCTACTTTGATGTGGTCAACCGCAATCTCAAACCTGACGGCCTCTTTTTACTGCATTCCATCGGTTCAAATAAATCTGATGATAATGTTGACCCATGGATCAATAAATATATTTTCCCGAATGGGCGTCTGCCGTCTGTTTATCAAATCGCTGCCGCCAGCGAGCCCTATTTTGTGATGGAAGACTGGCATAATTTTGGTGCAGACTACGATAAAACACTCATGGCCTGGGCTGAAAAATTCCAGAAGAGCTGGCCTGAGATCAGTGATCATTACAATGATCGTTTCTATCGTATGTTCAACTATTATCTTTATGCCTGCGCGGGTGCTTTCAGGGCGCGTGATATTCAGCTGTGGCAGGTTGTCTTCAGCCACGGGGTGACGGATGGACTACGGGTCGCTCGCTAACACGCGATGTGGTGACTTTTATATCAGCAGGCAACCACCTGCCTAATAAAAAAAAGCCGGGCTGATTGAGCTGCCCGGCTTTTTTTAGCACATCACATTTGATGGCTCAGGTGGAAATACTGATGCTGAAATTATTCTTCCGCATTGATCGCGGGCAATTTAATTTCACGGCTTGCCAGAACCCGCTCAACGGTATCCACAATTGCCTGAGTTTGCGGGTCAATTTCAATATTTACCCGTTGGCCAAGTTTCTTTTTACCCAGGGTAGTACGCTCCAGCGTTTCCGGGATTAAATGTACACAAAAACGTGTTGTGGTTACTTCTCCCACCGTCAGGCTAATACCATCAATACCAATAAAACCTTTATGCAAAATATATTTCATCAATGACGGGTCCAGAACTTTAAACCAGACTTGACGGTTATTTTCAGAGGTTAAAATTTTTGCAACTTCGGCCGTGGTAGCAATATGCCCGGACATCAAATGACCGCCAATCTCATCACTAAACTTCGCGGCACGCTCAACGTTAACGCTGTCGCCAACCTTTAACTCACCCAAATTAGTGATGCGCAGGGTTTCTTTGATTAAATCAAAACTTACGCGATTTCCTTCGATGGTGGTTACCGTCAGGCAGCAGCCATTATGAGCAACCGATGCCCCCGTCTCAAGCCCCTGTAATAGTTCTTCCGGTAATTCAATGACATGGGTGCGGAAGTTTGATTTTTCTTCAATAGATACCAGGGGAGCAACACCCTGCACAATACCTGTAAACATGCTTAAACTCCTGACGATACATAAGGATTTATCGTATTTAAAGCCTATTAATAGTGACACACTCTATCAGCTGAAAAAAAAGCGTGCCAGCAATCATCTGTAGTGAACTATTTTTCACTGGTTTATAAATATTCTCTCGCTACAATAGACCTGATTAAGAAACACTACATCTTATAACCGCCAGCAATTGCGGTTTTTTTAGTCTCCAATTATACCCCATGCCATTCAGACTGTTTGCAGCCCTGGGTGCGAATACGCCATAGGGTTTACCGATATAAATAGAAATAATCAGGTAGGTGTATGCAGAAGTACTTTACCGAAGCGAAGCAGCTTCTTTCCCTGGCTATCCCCGTTATTATTGCCCAGGTGGCGCTCACTTCAATGGGATTTGTCGATACGGTCATGGCGGGAGGATACAGCGCCACGGATATGGCGGCAGTGGCGATAGGAACCTCAATCTGGTTCCCGTCTATTCTCTTTGGTCACGGCTTGTTATTGGCATTAACCCCAACCATTGCCCAGCTTAATGGTTCTGCAAGACGCCATCGGATTGCCCATCAGGTGGGTCAGGGTTTTTGGTTAGCGGCTTTTGTTGCTGTCCTGGTCATGCTGGTGCTCTGGAACGCCGGATATATTATCCGGGCTATGGATAATGTCGATGCGGCACTGGCAGATAAAGCCGTTGACTACTTGCGTACCTTATTATGGGGCGCACCGGGTTATTTATTCTATCAAGTGGGGCGTAACCAGTGTGAGGGGCTATCTAAAACAAAACCCGGCATGGTGGTCGGTTTTATTGGCTTGCTCGTCAATATTCCCATTAACTATATTTTTATTTACGGTCATTTAGGCATGCCTGAATTAGGTGGCGTCGGCTGTGCCGTTGCTTCCGTGGTCGTGTATTGGGCCATGTTCTTTTGTATGACCTCTTATATCCGAAGAGCGGGGTCAATGCGTGATATTAAAAACCCACTCTACTTTAGTAAACCTGACTGGATGGTGCTCAAACGTTTAACGCAGATAGGTTTGCCCATCGCCCTTGCCTTGTTCTTTGAAGTAACCTTATTTGCCGTGGTCGCATTGCTGGTATCCCCTCTTGGTATTGTGGATGTCGCCGGGCACCAGATAGCCCTTAACTTTAGTTCGTTAATGTTCGTCTTACCGCTCTCCCTGGCCGTTTCCGTAACTATTCGTGTCGGTTACTACCTTGGGCAGGGTTCCACAGCCCATGCTCAAGTGGCGGCCCGTACTGGTTTTGCTGTTGGTGTTTGCATGGCTGTCATGACGGCACTGTTTACTATCACGTTCCGCGAACCGATTGCGCTACTCTATAACAGCGACCCTGCGGTTGTCGCTCTGGCAACCCATTTAATGCTACTGGCAGCCATTTACCAAATTTCAGACTCAATACAAGTCGTGGGAAGCGGTATATTACGAGGCTATAAAGACACTCGGGCCATCTTTTACATCACTTTCACCGCATACTGGCTCCTCGGATTACCCTCAGGTTATATTCTCGCCCTGACCCACTGGGCAGGAGCTCCTATGGGGCCTGCTGGTTTTTGGATAGGCTTCATTGTTGGCCTGACCTCCGCAGCGGTACTGATGGTACTGCGTGTACGCTGGCTACAGCGTCAGCCTGCAACACTCATTTTACAGCGGGCGGCCCGGTAACGGTCTTGATCCACCATTCACGCACTGGCTGAGGCGGTTGTTTTAGCAGCATTCTGCACAGAGTCTCGACAGTTGATTGAAATAGTGCAGAAATTTGTATTTTTCCCCTTGCAAGGTGGCAACGGTGCCGTTAATATTCGTCCCCGTTGTCACAAAGACACAATGCGTTCATAGCTCAGTTGGTTAGAGCACCACCTTGACATGGTGGGGGTCGTTGGTTCGAGTCCAATTGAACGCACCATTTCTTGCTCAGTGCGTCCGTAGCTCAGTTGGTTAGAGCACCACCTTGACATGGTGGGGGTCGGTGGTTCGAGTCCACTCGGACGCACCATTTAACAACGTTAAATGGCACCCGGTACTTTCCAGTACAATTTCAAATAAAATAAATATTGCGCCAGTGGCAGCCGTTTTGCCGTTGAACTTCACTGATATTCTGGTCAGTAAAACAAAGTTTTTACAATTTGCGCAAAACCAGTTTTATCTACTGCCCATGCCACATTCCGCCCCTTTTTATCCCTGCTACTGAACAAATATTCATATTATTGCCCTTTGCCAGGCAAGCCCGCGGATAAATATACTCTTTCTTCATCTGTCAGCCGTTTTTCTTTCCCTTCACGAGAATAAATCTTTATAATACGCGCGTTCTTAACTTGAAAGGTTTCAGCCCATTGGACTCCTTCTTAATACAACAAAAATCATCCTCATCACCGTCCGCTGAACCACTAGCACATTTTCTTCTGCACGCTTCTTTTCTGTCACCTATCCTTAATAAGTACTCTTTGCGCAACACGCATACACATTTAAGTTTCGTGGGTTCAGTCCCGCGGGATCAGACTTTAACAATCCTCCTCAACTTATAGATAAGCTTATTATGAAAAAAACTAAAATTGTTTGTACTATCGGTCCAAAAACTGAATCTGAAGAGATGCTGACCAAAATGCTGGACGCTGGCATGAACGTTATGCGTTTAAACTTCTCCCACGGTGACTATGCAGAACATGGTCAACGTATTAAAAATTTGCGCAACGTCGTTGCCAAAACCGGTAAACCTGCTGCCATACTGCTGGATACCAAAGGCCCGGAAATCCGCACGATTAAACTGGAAGGCGGCAATGATGTCAGCCTGAAAGCAGGACAGACCTTCACGTTTACCACCGATAAGACCGTGGTCGGTAACAATGAAATTGTTGCTGTCACTTATGAAGGTTTCACCAATGATTTAAGCGTGGGCAACACAGTACTGGTTGACGATGGCTTGATTGGCATGGAAGTCATCAGTATTGATGGTAAGCATGTGGTCTGTAAGGTTCTGAATAATGGTGAGCTGGGTGAAAATAAAGGCGTGAACCTTCCAGGCGTTTCTATTGCCCTGCCCGCGCTGGCCGAAAAAGATAAACAGGATCTTATCTTCGGTTGTGAACAAGGCGTTGATTTCGTCGCCGCGTCATTCATTCGTAAGCGTTCTGATGTTGTCGAAATTCGTGAATTCCTGAAAGCTCACGGGGGTGAAAATATTCATATCATCTCTAAAATTGAAAACCAGGAAGGTCTGAATAATTTTGACGAGATCCTTGAAGCCTCTGATGGCATCATGGTTGCACGTGGTGACTTGGGTGTTGAAATTCCGGTTGAAGAAGTCATCTTCGCCCAGAAAATGATGATCGAAAAATGTGTACGCGCACGCAAAGTCGTGATTACCGCGACCCAGATGCTTGACTCAATGATCAAGAACCCACGCCCAACACGTGCGGAAGCGGGCGATGTGGCTAACGCCATTCTGGACGGTACCGATGCCGTTATGCTTTCTGGCGAGTCTGCCAAAGGTAAATATCCCCTGGAAGCCGTTACCATTATGGCAACTATCTGCCAGCGTACCGACCGTGTAATGAACAGCCGTCTTGATAGCAGCTTTGATAACCGTAAATTGCGTATCACTGAAGCTGTGTGTCGTGGTGCGGTGGAAACAGCAGAAAAACTGGAATCTGTCCTGATTGTTGTGGCGACCCATGGGGGCAAATCCGCTAAAGCTGTGCGTAAATACTTCCCGAACGCAACCATCCTGGCACTGACAACCAATGAAATTACCGCTCGTCAGTTACAACTAAGTAAAGGCGTTGTGAGCAATCTGGTGAAAGAGATTGCTTCGACTGATGATTTCTACCTGCAAGGTAAAGAAGCCGCCCTGGCGAGTGGCCTGGCGAAGAAAGGTGAAATTGTTGTTATGGTCTCCGGCGCATTGGTTTCCAGCGGCACAACCAATACCGCTTCAGTACATGTTCTGTAATTAACGCCCCGTCGTTGATGATTAAAAGCGCCTGCGGGCGCTTTTTTATTGTCAGCGATCCCCTGTCAGCCGACGAGGAAAGTTAAGCCATTTGCTCTCTTTCTCTTTTTATTTTTAAGTCGGCAAATAAAAACGTCTTTTTTTTATTTATGGCAAGGACCTTAAATAAGAAACATCTGATCCCGGACACCATTTTTTTTTATTTTTTTCCACTATTCGATGTTTCTTTGAGCGAACGATCAACTTTAAATGCATTATCCTGAAAAAATTATTCTCAACATAAAAAACTTTGTGTAATACTTACAAGGCTACATGGAGATTAACTCAATCTAGAGGGTATTTATAATGAATCGTACTAAACTGGTACTGGGCGCGGTAATCCTGGGTTCTGCACTGTTGGCTGGTTGCTCAAGCAACGCTAAAATCGATCAACTGTCTTCTGACGTTCAGACTCTGAACGCTAAAGTTGATCAGCTGAGCAGCGACGTGAACGCAGTTCGTTCTGACGTTCAGGCAGCTAAAGACGACGCAGCTCGTGCTAACCAGCGTCTGGATAATCTGGCTCATTCTTACCGTAAGTAAGAGTAGCTTGATGAAAATGGCGCACATTGTGCGCCATTTTTTTTTGCCTTTCATTTAAGCCTCTCAGCCGCTCGCTAAACGCTTTCCATCTGTCAGCCCTGCAACTACCCTCTTTAATGACGGTTAACGTCCTGAAGGCCGTTTAAGGCCCTTACTGGAAGGATGTAAAGTAGTAACAGAAAAAACAATCTCCATCCTCCCTGAAGAACACCTCAGTCTCCCGGGTCGACGCGGAGTTGTCAGAGAACGGCGGTTGTCAGACGCGAACTGCAGCAGAGCTGCCCTTGTGAATTGTAGATATCAATTTGCCAGACTTGATTATGCCGCCCCACATGGATAGCACGACAGACTCCCCTGACAATCCCCTCTTTTGCTGAACGCACATGGTTGGCGTTCACCTCGAGCCCCACCACCTTCTGTTCGCCTTCACAGCATAAATAGCCGGCAACCGATCCCAGCGTTTCCGCCAGGACCACAGAAGCCCCACCATGTAACAGCCCAAAAGGCTGTCTGGTTCGCTGGTCAACAGGCATCGTGGCTTCCAGCTCATCCGCACCTATCCGTGTAAACTCAATACCTAAGTGTGCGATCAGGGTGTGGTGGCTCATGCCATTGAGCTGTTCCAGGCTTGCTGTACGTCGCCATAGCATCAGATTATCTCCAGCAAGGCCTGGAGCGGGTGACGAACCCCCTGGCCTTCCATTCGTTTGACCTGGCTACGGCATGAATAACCTGTTGCCAGGCAACGCTGGTGTGGTAAACGCTGTAAGGCTTGCTGCCAGGACAGGGCATAAATCCCTTTGGAATTAGCGTGATTAAGTGTCTCGTGACCATAGGTACCCGCCATACCACAACATCCCACATTCACGCCTTCAAGTTTTGCGCCAAAATGGGCAAAAATAGCCCCCCACTGCCCGGTACTGGTCGGTAATGCCGTGGTTTCAGTGCAGTGCCCTAAAAGATACCAGGCTTCATCCTCCGAGGATCGTCTTGCTGTGCCTTCCAGGACGGTCTGTAACCACTCATGTACCAGTTGCACCTGAAACTCGCCCCGCGTCTCTCCCAGTACCTGCCGGTATTCATCCCGGTAACAGAGCACTAAGGCTGGGTCGACCCCCACCAACGGCATGCCTAATCGGGCTATCCGATTCAGCAATTCTGACGTTTTACTGGCCGTGCGGGCAAATCGTTTCAGGAATCCTTTAATGTGCTGGGCTTTGCCATTCGGTGAAAAAGGCAATACCACGGGTTCAAAACCGAGTTTATCCGCCAGTTTGATAAAATCAGCCACCACCTGGGCGTCATAAAAGCTGGTGAAGGGGTCCTGCACCACCAGCACCGTTTTAGCCCGACGCTCAGGGCTAAAACTCTCCAGCTGTTCCAGCGTGGTGTTAGCAGAACGGTGCCCGACCAATTGCTGTTTTAAACTGGGCGTGGATAACAACGGTAAATCGACTAACCCAATATGTCTTTCTGACAATTTTTGCATCCACGTCTGGCGCATGAAGAAATTAAACATTTTCGGCGCCTGAGCCATCACAGGGGCATACTGTTCTACATTCGCCATCAAATGGTCCCGAACAGGGCGCAAATATCGTGTATGGTAAAGTTGTAAAAACCGAGAACGGAAGGCAGGAACATCAATTTTTATCGGGCATTGTGTGGAACACGCTTTACAAGCCAGGCATCCTGACATTGCCTCTTTCACTTCATGGGAGAAATCATAAGCCCCTTTACGGGCTTGCCAGCTGTTACGTGTGCGCTCGATTAATGAACGCAGGCTGGTATTCCATTCAGGCAACTGTTGCTCCAGTTTAAGTGGGTCAACGCCTTGTTCAGACAGCATCCGTAGCCATTCCCGTACCAGGGTTGCCCGCCCCTTAGGTGAATGCAGCCGGTTATGGGTAATTTTCATGGAGGGGCACATGGGGCTTTTGACGTCAAAATTGAAACACAGGCCATTGCCATTGCACTCCATTGCGCCTCGCCAGGCACTGCGGACAGTGACCGGGATTTGGCGATCGTAGGTACCACGCTTCACCGCATCCACTTTCATCATTGGGGCATGACTGCCCCAGGGCTGGCATATTTTCCCCGGATTAAGGCGATTATCCGGATCAAAGACGGCTTTAATACGGCAAAGCTCCTCATAAAGCACCTCACCAAAAAATGCCGGGCTATATTCAGCCCGGAAGCCTTTGCCATGCTCCCCCCACAGTAAGCCCCCATATTTTGCAGTTAATGCAACCACTTCATCTGAAAGGCTTTTCATGAGTACTTCTTGCTGTGGATCACACATGTCCAGCGCTGGACGCACATGCAGCACCCCGGCATCCACATGCCCGAACATGCCGTAGCTGAGATTATGGCTATCAAGAAGGGCACGAAACTCAACAATGTAATCAGCCAAATGCTGTGGAGGCACACAGGTGTCTTCGGCAAAGGGGATCGGTTTCGCCGCCCCTTTCGCATTACCCAGCAAACCGACTGCTTTTTTACGCATTGCGTAAATTCTTTCTATATCAATGAGTCGATCGCAAACCTGCCAGCCAATCACCCCGCCTTCGGCATTGGCTATCAGGTCATTAAGACGTTGGCACAGGGTATCCACCTGCTGATTGATTAGCGTCTCATCATCACCAGCAAACTCAACAATATTGAGGCCCAGCATGGTTTTCCCGGGGATATCAGTAATTAACTGGCTCACCGAATGCCAGACAATGTCTTCCCGGGCAAGGTTTAATACTGTGGAGTCCACCGTTTCAACAGACAGGGCACGAGCCTCGACCATGAATGGCGCATTGCGAAGGGCAGAGTTAAACGAATCATATTTTACATTGACCAGACGACGCACTTTTGGCAAAGGAGTTATGTCGAGTTTTGCCTCGGTAATAAATGCCAGCGTCCCTTCTGAGCCAGTCAGAATGCGCGTCAAGTCAAACTGAGAAAGCGTATCATCAAACACATGGCGTAAATCATAGCCTGTCAGAAAACGATTCAGCTTTGGAAATTTTTCGAGGATCAGTGCACGATGATCACGGCAGCGGGTCAGTACCTGATGGTAAACGCGCCCCACAACCCCCTCTTCCTGTCCCCTGGCTTCGGCAAGTGCAGTAGGCATCGGGTAAGTATTAAGAGTCTCTCCGCCCATTAAAACCGCGGTTACCCCCAGGACATGGTCTGATGTTTTGCCATAAACCAGTGATCCTTGCCCGGAGGCATCCGTATTGATCATGCCTCCAAGGGTGGCTCGGTTGCTGGTAGAGAGCTCTGGGGCAAAGAAATACCCATAGGGTTTAAGGTATTGGTTAAGCTGATCTTTAATCACCCCCGCTTCGACACGCACCCAGCCTTCTTCCAGGTTTATCTCCAGGATGTGGTTCATATAGCGGGACATATCGACCACAATGCCACGGTTCAGAGCCTGGCCATTGGTCCCGGTACCGCCACCACGTGGCGTAAAAACCAGCGAAGTGAAAGCAGGCTCGCTGGCAAGCCGAGTGATTAACGCCACATCCTGGGTAGAGCGAGGAAAAACTACCGCATCAGGCAACAGTTGATAGATACTGTTGTCCGTTGCCATGGTTAGACGATCGGCATAGCGCGTAGCGCTATCTCCAGTAAAACCTTGCTGCTCCAGCGCTTTTAAAAAATTGAGCACCGTTTTTTCCACACCAGGTGCTTGAGAAATTTGTGGGATCATTGATTCGCCGACCCTGTTTATAATCGTTGTAAGTTATCGTTTGCGTCTCTTTTTTTATCATACTTCATTAAAAGTTGCGGTAGTTATTTAAGATAATAAGACGCTCAGTAGCCTTGTTAAAAACCGACAACATGCACCATGATTCTGTTTTCAGTTAACGTTGTTTACACATTTTTGCTGTTTCTTAAGGTGATTATTCCATGGTTAAAACCAATCAGCCCGAGGATCTTCTGCGGATAGTCCTCTCTGTTTTATGTATGTCAGTGATGATCGTCGCCTGTATCTGGATAATCCGCCCTTTCTTATTGGGGCTGGCATGGGCCGGTACCATCGTTATCACTTCCTGGCCTCTGCTTATCAAGCTAGAACGCCTGTTATGGGGAAAACGTATTCTTGCCGTCATCGCCATGATGCTCCTGCTAATCATGATTTTTGTTATTCCTATCTCATTACTTGCCAGCAGCCTGGTACAAAACAGTGCCCCGCTGATTGAATGGGCGAAAGAGGGCCATTTTGTTCTGCCCACCCTCGACTGGCTTCATGACATCCCCGTGGTGGGTAATTCATTGCATAACTTATGGAATAGCCTGCTAAACAGTGGTGGCAATGCCCTGTTTGACCGTGTTAAGCCCTATATTGGTATGACCACAAGTTGGTTTCTGAACCAGGCAATACAAATTGGTAGCCTGTTCATCCATTTAGGCCTGATGCTGTTATTCAGTATTGTGCTGTTTGCCAAAGGGGAAAGTATCGGCTTCAGTCTCCGTCATTTTGCTGCACGTCTTGCTCCCAGACGCGGTGATGCCGCAGTCATTCTCGCCTCTCAGGCCATTCGCGCTGTAGCTCTGGGTGTTGTGGTCACCGCATTGGCACAGGGGATTTTGGGCGGTATTGGCTTGGCAATATCGGGGATTCCATTTGCCTCATTGCTCACGGTGGTAATGATTCTTTGCTGCCTGGTTCAGGTGGGCCCATTACTGGTTCTGGTACCCGCCATTATTTGGCTTTACTGGAGTGGTGATGCTACCTGGGGCACGCTGCTACTGATCTGGAGTTGTGTGGTAGGAACCATGGACAGTGTTATCCGCCCGGTGCTGATCCGCATGGGTGCTGATCTGCCAATGGTCCTGATTCTGTGTGGTGTTATCGGCGGTTTAATTGCCTTTGGTCTGATTGGCTTGTTTATTGGCCCAATGCTGCTGGCTGTCTCCTACCGTCTGGTGCTTGTCTGGATGGATGAAGTCCCTGAACCTCATGACGCCCCCCATAAAGTCATAGAGCAGATAGAAGAAAATATGCATCAGGAAGCCAGTGACAAATAAGTGATGCGACTGAGTGGGAAGGATATCGCCTGTTTTCTGTGATGCCCTTAACACTCTTTTTTCCTTCACTGACGATTGGGATGAATCCGAATGACGCTGCACAGGTGAGTATCTAATATCAAAGAATAAACTCGTGCAACAACCTCATCCCCCATGGGTTGCTCAGACCTCCCCCGGGACAAATTGCTGTGTAGTCTTTGCCCATCTTTGATGGGCTTTTTTTTGCGCTTAAATACCACAGGTTTGAACAGAACAGCCCCCGGCGTGGGTGTTCCACGTTCCGGGGGCCGTTTTGTTTTATCAGCGAAAAAAATCAGCGGGCTTGTTCTGCCAGACTCAACCAGGTTTGCACCACCGAGTCTGGGTTCAGCGACAGGCTATCAATTCCCTGTTCCATCAGCCAGACGGCAAAATCTTCATGGTCAGAAGGGCCCTGACCACAAATCCCGACATATTTCCCTTGTTTTTTCGCTGCATGAATCGCCATCGACAGTAATGCTTTGACCGCGTCATTACGTTCATCAAACAGCGCCGAGACAACCCCGGAATCACGATCAAGCCCCAAAGTCAGCTGGGTCATATCATTAGAGCCGATAGAAAACCCGTCGAAGTACTCAAGGAATTGATCCGCAAGCAATGCGTTAGACGGGATTTCACACATCATAATCAGCTTCAGCCCATTTTCACCACGTTTTAGCCCCTGGCGTGCCAGCTCTTCAACCACCGCTTTCGCCTGGGCAACCGTGCGCACAAAGGGCACCATCACTTCCACGTTAGTTAAGCCCATGTCATTGCGCACCCGCTTCATGGCGGCACATTCCAGCGCAAAGCAGTCACGGAAGCTGTCAGCCACATAACGACCTGCACCACGGAAGCCCAGCATCGGGTTCTCTTCTTCTGGCTCGTAAGGCTCCCCACCTACCAGGTTGGCGTACTCATTAGACTTAAAATCCGAGAGACGTACAATGACACGCTTCGGCCAGAAAGCAGCACCAAGGGTCGCAATGCCTTCGGTTAAACGCCCCACATAGAATTCAGTCGGACTATCGTAGCCCTTCATCAGGGTACGTATTTCTGCTTGCAGCTCGGGAGATTGCTGGTCAAATTCAAGCAGCGCCTGGGGATGAACGCCTATCATGCGGTTGATAATGAACTCAAGCCGGGCCAGCCCGACCCCTTCATTCGGTAAGCAGGCAAAGTCAAAAGCCCGATCCGGGTTACCTATGTTCATCATGATCTTTAGCGGTAAATCTGGCATTTTGTCCACCGTAGAGCTTTTGACACTAAAGTCGAGTAACTCACTGTAGACATATCCAGTATCCCCTTCAGCACAAGAGACGGTGACACTTTGCCCCTCGGTGATGCGATCAGTTGCATCACCACAACCGACTACGGCAGGTATGCCTAACTCACGGGCGATGATCGCCGCATGACAGGTTCTCCCGCCCCGGTTGGTCACAATGGCGGCCGCCTTTTTCATGATAGGTTCCCAGTCCGGGTCTGTCATATCAGTGACCAGCACATCCCCCGGTTCAATGCGATGCATCTCGCCAATATCGTGAATCACTTTCACCACACCGGCACCAATGCGATGCCCAATCGCACGCCCTTCCGCCAGGATGTTACCCTGGGCGTGAAGCTGGTAACGTTCCATTACCTGCCCTTGAGAACGTACCGTTTCAGGACGAGCCTGGACGACAAAGAGTTTTCCCGTATGCCCGTCTTTGGCCCATTCAATATCCATCGGACGGCCATAGTGTTTTTCAATTTGTATCGCTTGCTGGGCCAGTTGCTGAACTTCTTCATCCGTGACAGAGAAGCGATCACGCTCAACGTCGGGTACCTCTTCGATGCGAACTTGCTTACCATGCTCTTGTGTTGCGGCATAGACCATACGAATCTTTTTTGATCCCATCGTGCGGCGCACTATCGCGGGTCTTCCCGCTGCCAGAGTGGGTTTATGTACATAGAACTCATCCGGGTTAACCGCTCCCTGCACAACCATTTCACCCAGCCCCAGGGCGGAAGTAATGAAGACCACCTGGTCAAAACCCGACTCAGTATCAATAGAGAACATCACCCCGGACGAGGCTAAATCGGAACGCACCATGCGCTGAACACCGGCAGACAACGCCACCCCCCGGTGGTCATAGCCCTGATGTACGCGGTAAGAGATAGCCCGGTCATTAAATAGCGAGGCAAACACATGTTTGACTGCTACCAGCACCGCCTCAAACCCCTGAACGTTCAGGAAGGTTTCTTGCTGCCCGGCAAATGAAGCATCAGGCATATCCTCGGCCGTGGCGGAAGAACGCACAGCAAATGAGGCCTGATCATCATCCGCAGAAAGCGTCTGATAGGCTTCACGGATCGCGGTTTCCAGTTCAGGCTGGAACGGTGTCTCGATGATCCATTGCCTGATTTGTGCCCCGGCGTTCGTCAGTTGATGAATATCATCTATATCAGTCACATCCAGTAACGCGTAGATGCGTTGATTCACACCACTTTGGTCAAGAAACTGATTAAACGCGTCGGCGGTAGTCGCAAAACCATTAGGTACAGACACGCCCATACCTGAAAGATTTGTAATCATTTCTCCCAGGGAGGCATTTTTGCCCCCGACCTTGTCTACATCATTCATACCAAGTTGGTTATACCAAAGTACCAGTGGTGAAGAATCAGTATTGGGCATCAAAGCAATCCTTTTTTAAAATGAATGGGTATAAGAAATACCAGACTTCTTAATAAGCTTTGCATATTCCGCGATAAGAATGAACCTGGTGAATCGTTCAAGCAAAAAATTTTTTTTAATTTTTCATATAAATCAGTATGAGAGTTAATCCAATGATTAATAATGAATTATATAAAAAAAAGCCAAATAGTGACCCGAATAAATCAATAAAGTATTATTTTCAGTGTGAATGAAAGGCACTGGCTCATGAATTTTTTAACCAAAAACTCATCATCGATGTTCAACATCATTTACCCTGCCATCTGTCATCTTTTCATTTATGCTGTCATTCAAGATCACAACGACAGGGTTAACTATGGATAGCAAAGTCGATCGCCACGTCTTCTATATTTCAGACGGCACAGCCATTACATCAGAGGTACTGGGACATGCTGTTATGTCGCAATTTCCAGTGTCCATTAACAGTGTGACACTCCCGTTTGTAGAAAATGAAACCCGGGCTTATGACGTAAAAGAGCAGATAGACCGTATCTATCGGCAAACCGGCGTCCGTCCGTTGGTCTTCTATTCAATCGTTATTCCCAGAATTCGTGAGATAATTATCCAGAGTGAAGGGTTTTGTCAGGATATCGTCCAGGCACTGGTGGCCCCACTACAGAATGAGCTGCGGATAGACCCAACGCCCGTCGCCCATCGAACCCACGGTCTTAACCCCGGTAATATCATTAAGTATGATGCACGCATCGCTGCTATTGACTATACCCTTGCCCATGACGACGGGATTTCTATGCGTAATCTTGATCAGGCACAGGTCATTTTATTAGGCGTATCTCGCTGCGGTAAAACGCCCACCAGCCTTTACTTAGCCATGCAATTCGGGATCAGGGCAGCAAATTACCCTTTCATTGCCGATGATATGGACAACCTGCAGTTGCCCCAGGAACTGAAAACACTGCAGCCGCAACTGTTTGGTCTGACGATTAGCCCAGAGCGTCTGGCGGCAATACGTGAAGAACGCCGGGAGAATAGTCGTTACGCTTCACTGCGCCAGTGTCGTCTGGAAGTGGCTGAGGTTGAGGCATTCTTTCGCAAGAATAAGATTCGTTATCTTAATAGTACCAACTATTCAGTTGAAGAGATGGCGACAAAGATTCTGGATATTATGGGACTGAATCGCCGCATGTACTAATATGCTAGTACAAAAGATCATTCATCTGTGATACAGTATGTTTAATTCTGTGGGACACATGCTTACGGCTTACACTGGTTAAAACATGCGTTGAAATCATGCTGATTTCGTTTATTGTGACTCCCATCACTTCTTAGTCTGGCAAAGGCTAAGAACGCTAATATTTTGAGACTATCATGCATAAGACAGATGAATTGCGTACTGCGCCTATTGAAAGCCTGGTAACACCCGCTGAATTAATTACTCGTTTATCCCTTTCCCCTTCTGTTGCGCAACATGTGACCGACTCCCGCAAACGAATAGAGAAGATCCTCAGCGGTCATGACGATCGCCTGTTAGTCATCGTTGGCCCTTGCTCAATCCATGATCCGGAGGCCGCCGTTGATTACGCCCGGCGCCTGGCGGCAATACGTGATAAATACCAGCACCGGCTGGAAATTGTGATGCGTACCTACTTTGAAAAACCTCGTACTGTCGTTGGCTGGAAGGGATTGATCTCCGATCCTGATTTAAATGGCCGCTGCCGTATCAATCACGGCCTGGAACAAGCACGTCGTTTACTTCTGACCATTAATGAGCTGGGAATTCCTACCGCTACGGAATTTCTCGATATGGTAACGGGGCAATTTATTGCTGACTTAATTAGTTGGGGAGCTATTGGAGCGCGTACGACGGAAAGCCAAATCCATCGGGAGATGGCTTCGGCACTGTCCTGCCCGATTGGCTTTAAAAATGGCACTGACGGAAATATTCGTATTGCTATCGATGCCATCCGGGCAGCCCAAGTCAGTCATATGTTTCTCTCCCCGGATAAACAAGGGAAAATGACAATTTACCAGACCAGTGGTAATCCTTATGGGCATGTAATAATGCGTGGTGGGGTAAAGCCTAATTATCATTCAGAGGATATTACGGGGGCATGCGAAATGCTCGAGCAGCATCAATTAGCGCCTCACTTAGTGGTGGATTTCAGTCACGGGAATAGCCAGAAAAAACATCGCCAGCAATTAATGGTTTGTGATGATATTTGTGCGCAAATTATTAATGGGCAGCAGGCTATTGTTGGTATTATGGCGGAAAGCTTCATTAAAGAAGGGACGCAGCCCCTGATCCCTGGTAAGCCTCTGGTTTATGGGCAGTCAATTACGGATGCCTGCCTTCATTGGGAAGATACTGTTACGTTACTGGATAAATTAGCTACAGCTGTTGAATCACGCTTCCAGTAATTATCTCTATATAATATATAGTGTTTTATTATGTTCTGGTTCTGTCATCTCCCGATTTTCTGGTGGTGACAGACCTTACTGATGTTTTTTTATCCCCTTTGGTTATATTTTTAACACAGGACTTACACTTCAGCTGCTCTTGCCTAAATAAAACTTGCAGCGTCCTTAACTTTTCATGATAATGATTATCATTGTTATTGTTATTGTTATTGTGATTGCCATTTATGAGTTGAATGAGTCGCATGAATAAATCATATTCCCCTGCTAGCCCACTTCCCCCAGAAATGCCTCGGCAAATTGACAGTAAAAAATTACTGGGACCTGAAGGCAAAGTGGTTATCGTGCATGAAGGTCAACAGTACCTTTTACGACAGACTCAGGCAGGAAAACTAATCCTGACAAAATAGTTTTAAAACATAAATAGTTAAAGCCAGCCACCCAGGTTTTTATGACCAAGGCAGCCAGCATTTTCTGATTTCTATGGAGAATCTTGCATGCCTCGCATTAAATCGGCAGGCTTTCGCCTGTCTGTCATTACCCTGGTCGTTTTCAGTACTCTGCCTGCTTTTGCCAAAAATGATCAAATGACTGTCGTTGCCACAGGTAATCAGCGCAGTACGTTTGAAGCCCCTATGATGGTCACTGTCATCGACGGCAATACCCCCGAAAGTGAAACCGCTGCATCTGCCGCCGATATGCTACGCCGCGTACCTGGTGTTTCCGTTTCAGGCTCTGGTCGTGTTAATGGCCAGGATATTTCAATGCGCGGTTATAGCCGCTCAGGGATTGTTACTTTAGTTGACGGGGTTCGCCAGGGCACCGACACTGGACACCTGAATAGTACCTTCCTCGACCCGGCATTAATTAAGCGTATCGAAGTGGTTCGTGGCCCTTCTGCGTTACTGTACGGCAGTGGCGCATTGGGGGGGGTTATCTCTTATCAGACCGTGAATGCAGCCGATTTACTCTATGACGGGCAGAATAGCGGCTATCGTGTCTTTTCAAATGCGGCCACAGGCGATCACAGTTTTGGCATAGGTGCCAGTGCATTTGGTCGCACGGATAATCTTGATGGGATCGTATCCTGGTCTGCCCGGGATCGTGGCAACCTGCGCCAAAGTGATGGTCAGACCGCGCCCAATGACGAAACGATTGGCAATATGCTCGCCAAAGGCACATGGTTTGTTGATGATGCTCAATCCCTTACTGGATCCGTTCGCTATTATAACAACAGTGCTCGCGAACCCAAAAATCCCCAAACCACCGAGCCGACAACCAGCAATCCTATGGTGAACCGCTCAACGATCCAGCGTGATGCAGAGCTTAAATACCACGTCGACCCGCAGAATAGTGACTGGTTAAATGCTGACGCTACTCTTTATTGGTCAGAAGTTCGTATCAATGCGCAAACAGATGACTTCAAAGGGGAATTCCGTAAACAGACGACCAATGGCATTAAGCTTGAGAATCGCAGTGACGCATTCAGCGACAGCCCGGCGGCTCACACCTTTACCTACGGTAGTGAATATTATCGCCAGAAGCAGCACCCGGGTGGTCAGACGGAAAGTTTCCCACAGGCGACCATCGATTTTAAATCAGGCTGGTTGCAAGATGAAATCACCCTGCGTGACCTCCCTGTTAGTTTCCTTATCGGTACCCGGTATGATGACTACAAAGGCAGCAGCCATGGTTACGATGATGTTGATGCCAGTAAGTGGTCCTCTCGTGGTGCGGTATCCGTGACCCCGACACAATGGCTGATGCTATTCGGTTCCTGGGCTCAAGCCTTCCGGGCCCCCACTATGGCTGAAATGTATAACGACTCAAAACATTTCACCTTGTACCCAGGCAGAACAAACTACTGGGTACCTAATCCTAACCTGCGCCCAGAAACCAATGAAACCCAGGAATACGGTTTCGGTTTGCGTTTTGACGATTTACTGATGGCTAATGATGGGCTGGAGTTTAAAGCCAGTTACTTTGATACCAAAGCCAAAGACTATATCGATACCACTGTCGACATGGATAACAACACCACCATGTCTTACAACATTCCCAGAGCCAAAATATGGGGCTGGGATGTTATGAGCAAATACACCAGCGACTTGTTCAGTCTGGGTGTGTCTTACAACCGAACGAAAGGGAAGAAAGAAGGTACCAATGACTGGCTGGCTACCGTAAACCCGGACACGGTTGTCACCACCCTGGATATTCCTGTCTCAAACAGTGGTTTCTCTGTCGGCTGGGTCGGCACATTTGTTGATCGCTACAGAGATCTTGCACCATCGACTAAGGCGCAAGCAGGCTATGGTGTTAACGATTTCTACATCAGTTATACGGGGCAGCAGCAGTTCCGCGGTATCACAACCTCATTAGTGCTGGGCAATGCCTTCGATAAAGAGTACTGGTCACCTCAGGGAATCCCACAGGATGGCCGGAATGGGAAAATTTTTGTGAGCTATCAATGGTAAAGGAGCATTACATGAGTCAGCGTTATGAAACCTGGTTACAGCTGAAGGCAGAGCATCCGAAGCAATATGCCCGGGATATTGCTAAATTGATGCACATTAGCGAAGCCGAATTGACCCACGCCCGTGTTGGTCATGATGCCAGGCGTTTAAAAAGTGATGCCAAAGCCCTGTTAAAAGCGTTGCAAGCAGTGGGCGAGACCAAATGTATCTGCCGTAATGAGTATGCGGTACATGAGCAGGTAGGACGTTTTGATAATCAGCAGCTGGACGGTCACGCTGGCCTGATACTTAATCCACGGGCTCTGGATCTGCGTTTGTTCTTTAGCCAGTGGGTGCATGCGTTCTATATTCGGGAAACCACTGCACGTGGCGAACGTCAGAGTATTCAGTTCTTTGATCGTCATGGTGATGCTGTATTAAAAGTCTATACCACGGATAAAACAGATTTTGCTGCCTGGGATCAAGTTGTTACGGAATTTACGCAAACTGAAAACCCTGATCTGGTGATAACCCCTGTTGAGGCTCCAACCGAAGCCACACCAGTAGTTGATGCCGCGAAATTTGAAGCAGAATGGCGGGCACTCACTGATGTGCATGACTTCTTTATTCTGCTGAAACGCTATCAGCTGACTCGCCAGCAAGCATTCCGTCTGGTAAGTGATGATTTAGCCTGCAAGGTGGACAATCACGCCCTGTCTGACCTGCTTGATCTGGCAAAAGAAGATCAAAACGAGATCATGATTTTCGTGGGCAACCGTGGTTGTGTGCAAATATTCACCGGTGAAATTCATAAGCTGATGCCAATGGAAAACTGGATTAACGTGTTTAACCCAGAGTTTACCTTGCACCTGATGTCAGACAAAATTGCTGAAACTTGGGTGACACGTAAACCAACCAAAGATGGTCATGTTACCAGCCTGGAGCTCTATGCTGCTGATGGTACTCAGATTGCCCAACTGTATGGCCAGCGTACTGAAGGGGAGCCAGAGCAACAGCAATGGCGTAAACAAATCGATACCCTGCTCAGTAAAGGATTAACTGCATGAGACGGCTGCTGCTCGCCCTTCTCGCCCTGCCAGTCATGGCAGGTGCGGCCGAACGCCTGGTCTCTATCGGTGGCGATGTCACTGAAATTGTCTGGGCACTGGGCGCCAATAAAGACTTAGTCGCACGAGACAGCACCAGCCTTACGCCCCCGGCGGTAACGCAATTGCCGGATGTGGGTTATATGCGTCAGTTGAACGCTGAAGGTATTCTTGCCATGCGTCCGACCCTGGTTCTGGCAAGCGCTCAGGCGCAACCCTCACTGGCACTGAAACAAGTGGAGGATGCGAATGTTAAAGTGGTCACCATCCCTGGGGCAAATGACCTGAACGTGATTGATGCCAAGGTTGAAGCCGTTGCAAAAGCCCTTGATAAAGAATCGCAAGGAAATGAACTCCGGGCACAGCTGAAACAAAAGCTGGCGTCCTTGCCGACAAAGCCTTTGGCCAAGAAAGTGTTGTTCATTATGAGTCATGGTGGCACCACAGCAATGGCAGCTGGCCAGGAAACGGCGGCTGATGCCGTGATCCGTGCCGCTGGCCTGCAAAATGCGATGCAAGGATTCACCCGTTATCAGCCGCTGTCTCAGGAAGGCGTTATCGCCAGTCAGCCAGACCTTATTCTGGTCACTACCGATGGTGTGAAAACTTTAGGTAGCGAGGAGAATGTCTGGGCTTTGCCGGGCCTTGCACAAACGCCTGCGGGTCAGCACAAACAGCTAATGGTTGTGGATGATATGGCACTATTAGGATTTGGTATCCATACACCACAGCAGGTGATTGACCTTCGGCATAAAGCGGAGCAGCTTCCGTGATACGACGTCCCCAGCCTCGCCACACATTGTGGCTAATGGGGGCCATCCTGATAGCGACGGTGCTCATTGCAGCCAATCTTGGTGCCATGAAGCTCTCTCTGGCGGTATTATGGCAGTCTGATAACGATGCTATGCGTCATATCTGGCTACATATCCGCCTCCCCCGCGTTCTGCTTGCCATCCTGGTCGGTGGGGCTCTGGCGCTATCGGGATGCGTAATGCAGGGCCTGTTTCGCAATCCCCTTGCCGATCCAGGCCTGCTGGGGATCAGTAGCGGCGCGGCACTGTTTGTTGGCCTGGCCGTCGTCTTTCCTCTTGCCTTACCAGCCATACTGGCACTGTATGCCCCCATGTTTGCCGCATTCATCGGCAGTTTAGTGGTTACTTTTGTTATTTTTCTGCTCAGTCGCCAGGGGAGCCATAATCTGTCACGGCTACTGCTGGTCGGTATCGCTATCAACGCCTTATGTGGTGCAGCGGTTGGCATACTGTCCTGGCTGAGTAACGACACCCAGTTACGTCAATTATCCCTGTGGGGCATGGGTAGTCTGGGGCAGTCACAATGGCCGACCTTACTGGCTGCCGCCTCGTTTGTGATCCCAGCCATATGGGGTATCGGATTACTGGCACGGCGTCTTAACCTGCTCCAGCTTGGCGATGAGGAAGCACACTACCTTGGCGTTGATGTTAAACGCACCCAACGTCAGTTACTGGTTCTGAGTGCTCTGCTCGTTGCAGCCGCGGTTGCCGTCAGTGGGGTTATCGGTTTTGTCGGTCTGGTAGTACCACACCTGGCACGGATGTGGTTAGGGGCCGACCACCGTTGGCTGGTGCCGGGTTCGGTACTGATAGGATCATTACTGCTCCTGGTTGCGGATACGCTTGCCCGCACCCTGGTAACCCCGGCAGAAATGCCCGTCGGGTTAATCACCAGCCTGATTGGTGGCCCATGGTTCCTGTGGATGATTTTCCGTAATCAAGGGAGGGGCTGATGCCAGCACAACTGCATACTGAGAATTTATCGTTAAAAATAGGTCATCAGCAGTTGCTTGAGAATATCAATGTCAGCCTGCACCCCGGGGAAGTCGTGGCTCTCATCGGCCCTAATGGTGCGGGAAAATCGACGCTTCTGCGAACCCTGACCGGATTCCAGCCCCCAACAAGTGGGCAGGTTTTGCTGAAGGGCAAAGATCTCACACGCTGGTCAAGTGAGTCCCTTTCACGCTTACGGGCGGTAATGCGTCAGCAAAGTACCATGGCTTTCAGTTGGTGTGTTGAAGACGTCATTGCCATGGGGCGTGCCCCATGGCCCTCTGATAACACGAATCACGTGGTCAACCAAGTGATGGCGTTAACCGGGTGTGATGCCCTTAAGGGGCGGGATTTTTCCCGTCTTTCTGGTGGGGAACAACAGCGAGTACAGTTAGCCCGAGCACTGGCCCAGCTATGGCATGATGACATTCCTCAGGGATGGCTTTTTCTTGATGAACCCACCTCCGCCCTGGACCTCTATCATCAACAGCATATATTACGCCTGCTAAAGCGACTCGCGAAAATGGGTGCACTTTCTGTTTGCGTCGTGCTCCACGATCTCAATCTGGCTGCCCTGTGGTCAGATCGTATTATCCTGTTGCACAAGGGGCGCGTCGTGGCTGACGGCACGCCTGACCACGTACTGGACGAGCAGACTTTGCAGCGCTGGTACCAGGCTGATCTGCGGGTTCTCCGCCACCCGGATCACCCGGTTCCCCAGGTGTTGCTGGAACAATAATTGAAACCCCGCTATTGCGGGGTTACGTTCTTAACTGGAACAACTGACTTCCAGTGTTTTCCCCCAGTCAGGTGGTCGCTGACTGTAATCATCATCCCTGTCCGCAAATGGCTGACACAACGCCTGATACAGTGACTCAAGTTCCCCAGTATCCCCCTGCTCTGCCCCGGCGATGGCACGCTGAGCCAGCCAGTTACGCAGTACCAGTGAGGGGTTTACCTCTTTCATTGACTGCTGACGTTCGGCATCCTCAATTTGTTCATCCTGCAACCGTTGCCGGTAATGTGCAAACCACTGGTTAAAGGCAGCCCGATCGATAAATTCATCCCCCAAAGGCGTGCCAGCACTCCCTTGTTCGGTTTCGCTCAACATACGGAAAGTGCGGGTGTAATCACTACGCTCTTTACTCATTAGCGCAAACAGCTCACTCAGGATGGCATTATCATCTTTCCGGGCGGTAAACAGGCCCAACTTAGCACGCATTCGTTGGCCAAAGGCCTGCATGAGCAGAGGCTGATACTCACCCAAAATTTCATTAAGCCTGTCCGCCGTAATTAACATCGACAGGGTCTGGGCCAGACGCTGTAAATTCCAAAGCCCTACAGCGGGCTGATTATCAAACGCGTATCGCCCCTGGTAATCTGAGTGGTTACAAATGAAATCCTGCTGATAGTCATCAAGAAAGCCATAAGGGCCATAATCCATGGTCAGCCCCAACAGAGACATATTGTCCGTATTCATGACCCCATGGGCAAAGCCAACGGCCTGCCAGTGCGCAATGAGCCCGGCAGTACGTTTGACCACATCAGTAAACCAGAGCGCATAGCCATCGGCCTCATTCTGTAAATGTGGCCAGTGGTGTGCAATAGCGTAATCGGCGAGCTGACGCACTTTCTCTGGCTCGCGACGATAGTAATAGTGTTCAAAATGACCGAAACGAAGATGGCTTGGCGCAACGCGAACCAGCATCGCGCCCTGTTCAATGGTTTCACGATGTACTGGCGTATCGCTGGTCACAATCGTGAGTGCACGAGTGGTGGGGATACCCAGGGCATGCATGGCCTCACTGGCCAAAAATTCACGAATCGTGGATCGCAACACCGCGCGACCATCCCCCATTCGGGAATAGGGAGTCAAACCTGCACCTTTAAGATGCCAGTCCATTTTTCGCCCGTCAGCCAGCAGTTGCTCTCCCAGTAACAGACCGCGACCATCACCTAACTGCCCGGCCCAGGCCCCAAACTGGTGTCCACTATAAACCTGAGCCAGGGGCTGCATACCGGGTAGCAAAGTTTCACCACTCCACAAACCGGAGGATGACGCATCAAAAAGAGAGTCTGACAGACCTAAATCCTGGGCCAGTTGTTGACTGTGACAGAGCAGACGCGCCCCTTTTAAAGGCGTCGGGGAGAGGGCCGTATAAAAACCCGGTAATTCATCATGCCAGCTATTTTGAAACGCGATAGTATTTGTCATAGATCCTCCGCCTCACAGTGTAGTCCCTGGCGAAGAATTTAAATACCGCCGAAAACCAGGGGAATTACGGTGACGTGTGTTTACCCATATTAAGCAGCGTGGGTAAATTATCAGCGGTAACAGCTGGCCATAAACTGCCACTCATCCCTGTAAATTCGAGCTTTTTCACTTCGTTGTAAAGCGCCGAGTTATCAATCCCTGATACCATCAGCCCCTGACAACATGGGGCGACCTGCCGAATAATCGCATTGGCAAATGGGATGAAGGAAAAACGCTGTGACTGGTTACGGACAAAATCTCTGTCCAGAAACACATGGCGGAACAGGCCATCGAACACGGCGCGATTTGAGCTGTTCCCACCGCCAAAATTAGCCAGTGCTAACGGAAACTTTTCTACCAGCCAAATTAACCGTAAGTTATTTCGTCCATAGGATATTCCTGAAAAAGACTCATCAACCATCAACGTTAAAAAGGGTAATTCCTGTAAGCGTGTGACCCAATTATGGTCCTGCATTATTTCAGTGAGAATAATATCATTAACATTCACCCAGACGATTATTTCACAGGAAGATAACAGCTGTTTATATTTTTCTATAAGCGTTATTTTTTCATGAAAAGTGATTAGTTGCTGTGCATCGTCACATCCTGTCGAACCAGAATTAACGGCGTTTTCTTTAGCTTCATGGCGGGCTAATTCAACCCCAAGCAGATGGTTATGGGCATTCCGGACAGGGACAAAGACATACTGGGGAGAACCAATATCAGTAAACAAGTTAATCATTTTCCCATCCTTAGGCATAGTGACCGAAATAACAAAGTACTGGCTCCAGTACCTTGAAATACAAATATATCCCGAGCCATCTGTCTTGCGGCCCGCAATATAAGCTACGAATATTACAGCGTTAAATAAAGAGCCCTGAAATAGTGGTCTGATATAAATGACAGGGGCATGAGCATCTATCTCATTGAGGGGCATTGCTGTTTACCCCCCGACATGCAACACAAACCCCGTAGGTTCGGATTTGTACCGCGATTTATGCCTGAATTGACCAGGGTAAGCATACCTGCCGGGAGAGGCTGTCAGTGCTGAACCAAGAAAGACACACAATATAAGCATCAGTATAATATGGTGCACAAAGTATAATTTCCATCCAAATTGTGCTTAAGATTGTATCTTTATGAAAGTAATAGCCTGTAAAGGCCTTAAATTGACGCCAGCATGGATTGTTCCGCCCCCGCAAAAGAATAAAAGTGCGGAGTGAGCTAAATGCGGCGCGCCTGCCAGAATTTATCCCGCCAGTAAACGTTATCCAACGAAGAGCGAATGACACCCCGGCTGGTGGACGCATGAATAAACTGGTTATCCGTGTCGTAAATCCCCACATGTAGCCCACTCTCGCCGGCCCCGGTGATAAAAAAGACCAGGTCCCCCGGTAATAACTCTGCTTTATCAATACGCGTTCCAACCTTAGCTTGCTGGCTGGTCATTCTGGGGAGTTGCAGGGAAAATATGTCCCGATAGGTGGTCAGAACAAATCCCGAACAGTCAATTCCGCGGCGACTCATGCCACCATAAACATAGGGCGCACCATGCCAGGTGCGTAACTGATCACTAAGCTGGGCGATGACGGTTATTGAGTCAGAAAGGCGGGAATTCGGTGGTGGAGCACGATGACTACTGCACCCAACCAGGATCAAGCACCATGTTGCAATCAGCCATACACGCATTCTAAAAACCTCATCAGCTTAATGAATGAACTACGCGTCACCACGGCTATGCTGAGTGAACCAGCATAGTGTGTCCTTCCACTGATAATACACGAAATGACATATTATAAGCTTCATCCAGATACCGCGGAGAAAGCACGTCTGTACTACGCCCTTTAGCCAGCATCACACCATTGCGCAACAGCCAGACTTGATCCGCATGCCCCAGACTATGATTCAGATCATGGCTGCTCATGACTATCCCTATCCCCGCCTCCCGGAAATAGTGTAATAGCCTGTCCACAGCAGTCTGCTGGGCGATATCCAGGCTATTCATGGGCTCATCCAGTAATAATAATTGCCCCCTGGCATTGATGTGTGGGTCTATCTGCATAAAGACAGCGGCCAGACGCACACGCTGCCATTCCCCCCCAGAGAGTTGATTCACTGGCTTTGTCAGTTTATGGGTAAGGTGGAGCGCCTTCCCCAGTCGTATCATCACCTCATCTGCTCCCGGCGATGACTGATGCAACTGCAAATAGTGCCAGACAGGCATAGCAAAAGGTGGGGTCTGATATTGAGTCAGCCAGGCCCGGTGATGGGACAGTTCCGCCGCCAGCCATTCAGAAAGCGGCCTCTCATTGAGCAGAACCTCACCCGGGCCATCACTCAGCCCCGCCATGCGGGCCAGCAAGGTACTTTTCCCCGCTCCATTTGGCCCGACAAGGTGGGTAATCTCGCCCGCATGAACTTCAACACTGACAGGCTCCAGTCGCCCGGCCACGGCAACATGACACAACTGCAAAATGGCCATGCTATTACGCCAGCGCGTCGATTATAGCCTTAATGACAATAGGATCGTCTGGTGTCATATCCGGAGAAAAACGTTGGATGACTTCACCATTACGGGAAACAAGGAACTTTTCAAAATTCCACAAAATATCCCCCGGGTGTTTTGGTGCCCGCCCTTTGCTGCTCATCCGTTCAAAAAAACCACTGCCTTCGGGGGCAACCGCCTTCGGCTGAATTGAGGTCAGTTGCTGATACAGTGGATGACGACCCTCGCCATTCACTTCAATTTTGCTGAACATCGGGAAAGTGACACCGTATGTGGTGCTACAGAAGGTTTTTATTTCCTCCTCACCCAGGGGCTCTTGTCCCAGGAACTGATTACAGGGGAATCCCAGGACAGTGAAGCCCTGATCTTCATAGGTTTCCTGCAATGCTTCCAGTTGTTCATACTGCGGTGTTAAACCACATTGTGAGGCCACATTAACAATTAACAGAACCTTACCCTGCCAGGGAGCAAGCGTCGTTACCTCACCATCAATGGTTTTCACTTCGTTATTTAAGATGCTCTGTGACATTACATTATTCCTTAGAAAGTTAACGACCGACTTTTAATAATAACCAGATAAATACCGGCGCGCCAAGTGTTGCTGTCACCACCCCGATGGGCAGTTCAGCTGACGCTAATGCCAGGCGTGCGACCACATCGGCCCCCGCCAGGGCTGTTGCCCCCGCCAGTGCGCTGGCGGGTAAAAGTGCGCGATGATCGCTGAGTCCGACAATACGCAGCAAATGGGGTATTACCAGCCCAATAAAGCTGATAGCCCCTGCCAGAGCAACACTGACCCCAACTAACCAGCCAGTGACAATAACCAGAATATTGCGCCATAGCCATATAGGCAAACCGAGCTGACGAGCAGAGTTCTCCCCTAATGCCATAATATTTAAAGGCCGGTACTGGCGGCATAACCAGATAATGACCGGGATCAGTGTCGCCATCAGCCAAAGCTGGCGCCAGTCAACACCGCCAAACCCACCCATCATCCAGTACATAAGCTGGCGTAAATCAAGGCTTGAGCTAAAGTACACAGCCCAGGTCATTAATGCGCTGCAAATCATCCCCAGGGCTACACCAGCCAGTAACAACCGGCTGGTTGACAGATGACGACGAGCAAATCGCAACAAAATAAGGGTGACAATGAAAGCCCCCGCAATCGCACACAAACCCAGTGCCCAACCGGGTAGCAAGCCTTGCCCCAATAACAGGCCAGCAATTAACGCCACCCCAGCCCCGCTCGACACGCCAAGTAAACCCGGTTCTGCCAGCGGATTCTCAAACAGGGCCTGCATTATTGTCCCCGACAGCGCAAGCGCGGCGCCCACTAAGAGAACAGCCAGGGTTCGAGGAAAACGAATTTGCCAGATAAAAAGCTGCCCTTCATCAGTCAGCCAGCGGGTTGGCGGTATCCAAATATCGCCGACGCATAAACCGAGAACAGAGGTCGTCAACATGGCAAGTGTAAGTGCAAAAATCCAGCGACGCTCGAATCGGCGTTGCTCGGCAACAAAAGTAAGCATCTGGCCTGGGCGGTCCTTATCGGGATAATTACGATGGTATTAGAGGAAATGGCCGGGCAAAGAAAAAGGCCGCATGCGCGGCCTTTTTAATTATGCTTGATTACTCGTCTTTTGGCGACGCATTCTCAACCCGACTTTTCAGTTTCTGACCGGGGCGGAATGTCACCACACGGCGGGCCGTGATGGGGATATCTTCACCAGTCTTTGGGTTACGCCCAGGGCGTTGATTTTTGTCGCGTAGATCAAAATTACCAAAACCCGAGAGTTTTACCTGCTCCCCATTTTCCAAAGAGCGACGAATCTCTTCAAAAAAAAGTTCCACTAACTCTTTGGCATCTCGCTTGCTAAGACCAAGCTTATCAAACAGATATTCTGACATTTCAGCTTTTGTAAGCGCCATATGTTCAATCCCTCAATGAGGCCTGGAATCGCTCTTTTAATGCTGCGACACATTTCCCAACGGTAGCAGCAATCTCCTCTTCTTCGAGTGTACGCCCTGAATCCTGCAGGATAAGGCTTATGGCGAGGCTCTTATAACCATCGGTTACGCCCTTGCCACGGTACACATCAAATAAGTTTACGCCAACTATATGATTTACGCCAACTTTCTTACATTCCAGTAAAACGTCTGCTGCGGGAACGTTTTCAGCCACTACAACAGCGATATCTCGGCGGTTTGCAGGGAAGCGTGAAACCTCTTTAGCCTGAGGAATAATGCGGTCTGACAGCTTATCCCATAAGACTTCAAATACGACAGTACGACCATTCAGATCCAGTTTACGCTCAAGCTCCGGATGTACAACACCAATATATCCAATATATTCATCCGCTAAATACAGTGCTGCACTTTGCCCTGGATGGAGGGCCGGATTATTTTGGACACGAAATTCGATATCATCCAGTTTGCCACTAAGAGAGAGCACAGATTCCAGATCGCCTTTCAGGTCGTAGTAGTCTACCGTTCTGCGTTCCAGGTCCCAATGTTCTTCATAATGACTTCCACAAATAGCACCTGCCAACATTAGATCCTGACGGATACCTAAATTAGCATGAGTATCAGGAACAAAGCGTAACCCAGACTCAAAAATACGTACACGACTTTGTTGTCTATTTTGGTTATAGACCACAGTATTCAGCAATCCGGTCAGCAACGATAAGCGCATGGCGGACATATCACTGGCAATCGGGTTCGGCAGCAGCAGGCTCTCTTCACCCGGGTGCAGAAGTTGCTGGGTTTTGGGGTCCACAAAACTGTAAGTGATAACTTCCTGATACCCTTTATCAACCAGCATGGTTTTCACACGCTTAAGTGACAAATCAGCTTCATGGTGCTCACCCATGATAAGACTGGCCTGAATTGGCTGATTTGGGATGTTATTGTAGCCATAGATGCGGGCCACTTCTTCAACCAAATCTTCTTCAATCGCCATATCAAAACGCCAGCTTGGGGCGACGGCGACCCATTGATCCTGACCAACAGTAACGGTGCAACCCAGACGTTGCAGAATATCAGTGACGTGATCATCTGCAATAGTGTAACCAATCAGGCGATCAAGTTTGTTACGGTGCAGAGTAATAGTAGCAGGAACAGGCAACTCACGTTCACTACTGGTATCAATTACTGGACCCGCTTGCCCGCCACAAATATCAATCAGTAAACCTGTCGCACGTTCCATTGCCTGATACTGTAAGGCAGAGTCGACACCACGCTCATAACGGTGAGAAGCATCCGTATGCAGGCCGTGACGACGCGCACGCCCGGTAATCGCCAGTGGGTCAAAGAAAGCACATTCCAGCAACACATCACTCGTTTCGCTATTCACCCCGGAGGACTCACCACCAAAGATACCAGCCATAGCTAGTGCCTTAGTGTGATCTGCAATGACAAGGGTATCAGCATTGAGTTTGACTTCATTACCGTCCAGCAGTACCAGAGCCTCGCCCTCTTCTGCCATACGCACCACTATGCCACCCTCAATGCGATTCAGATCAAAAGCATGCATTGGCTGCCCCAGTTCCAGAAGCACATAGTTAGTGACATCAACCACAGGATCAATAGAACGAATACCACAGCGACGCAGCTTTTCTTTCATCCACAGAGGAGTACTGGCCTTAACATTGATGTTTTTAACAACACGTCCCAGATAACGGGGACAAGCCGCCGGGGCATCCACGCGGATTGGCAAGCTGTCAGTGATTTCCACATTTACTGCATGAATTTCCGGCTGGTTTAATGGCAGCTTATTCAAAACAGCAACATCGCGGGCCACACCAATGATACCTAAGCAATCAGCACGGTTTGGCGTCACGCTGATCTCAATCGTATTATCATCAAGCTGCAGATACTCACGAATATCACACCCAATAGGTGCATCAGCGGGTAGCTCAATGATTCCGTTACTTTCATCAAGAATCCCCAGCTCAGAGAAAGAACAAAGCATTCCCTCTGAAGGTTCACCGCGCAATTTCGCTGCTTTAATCTTAAAATCGCCGGGCAGAACAGCACCCACGGTGGCAACAGCCACTTTCAACCCTTGACGGCAGTTTGGTGCCCCGCAGACGATATCAAGCAGACGGTCACCACCAACGTCGACTTTAGTCACACGTAATTTATCGGCGTTAGGATGCTGTCCACACTCAACAACTTCACCCACAACGACACCATGAAAAGCACCGGCGACAGGTTCAACGCCATCAACTTCAAGTCCTGCCATCGTAATTTGGCTGCTAAGTTCATCGCTACTGTTGGCTGGATTTACCCATTCGCGTAACCAGAGTTCACTGAATTTCATTGGATATTCCGCCCTTATTTAAACTGTTTGAGGAAACGTAAGTCATTTTCGAAGAAAGCGCGAAGATCGGTAACGCCATAACGCAACATGGTCAGACGCTCCATCCCCATGCCAAAAGCAAAGCCGGAATAAACTTCTGGGTCGATGCCTACATTACGCAACACATTTGGGTGCACCATACCGCAACCCAATACTTCAAGCCATTTACCGTTTTTCCCCATTACGTCAACCTCTGCAGAAGGTTCAGTGAACGGGAAATAGGATGGGCGGAAGCGAATTTCCAGATGCTCTTCAAAGAAGTTGTTCAGGAAAGCATGCAGCGTCCCTTTCAAATTAGTGAAGTTGATATTGGTATCAACAATCAACCCTTCCATCTGGTGGAACATAGGGGTATGCGTCTGGTCGTAATCATTACGGTATACACGGCCTGGTGCGATAATGCGAATAGGCGGCTGCTTATCTTTCATGGTACGAATTTGTACACCAGAAGTCTGAGTACGCAGTAAGCGTGTTGCGTCAAACCAGAAAGTGTCATGGTCAGCACGGGCCGGATGGTGGCCTGGAATATTCAATGCATCAAAGTTATGGTAGTCATCTTCGATTTCCGGGCCAGTTGCCACTGTAAAACCGAGCTCACTGAAGAAACTCTCAATACGATCGATAGTCCGGGTGACAGGATGCAACCCGCCGTTTTCTATACGGCGCCCCGGTAATGAGATATCAATCGTCTCTTCGGCTAAACGCGCATTCAACGCGGCACTTTCCAGCGTCGACTTACGCGCATTAAGCGCTTCCTGAACCTGCTCTTTGGCCTCATTAATTACCGCACCAGCTGCCGGACGCTGTTCAGCGGGCAGTTCACGCAGGGTGGTCATCTGGAGGGTCAGGTGCCCCTTTTTCCCTAAATATTCGACGCGTACAATATCTAACGCGGCAACATCCTGGGCATCGTTTATGGCTGCTTTGGCATTGGCAACCAGCTCTGCGAGATGTGGCATGGTATTCCTCATATGCCGGCAAATTGCCGGATTAGTTAGTCTGACACGGAAACGAAACGCAAAAAAAAGCCTCCCGGAGGAGGCTTTCGGCGCTGTTTTTCGTTTCTTCTCTTACGCGCAAAGCCCCCCAAAGTCAGGCGCTAAAGTAAAAAAAGAAACGGAAAATAGCAGCATTCATGCTTGCAGTTACCTTATTCAGACGATCATTAAAGGCTAAGACTATTGAGCAATTAACCCGGGAAGAATCAATCAAACCAGCCAGTTAAAAATAAAAGAGGGAGCAATGCTCCCTCTGATAACGGGCTTACGCCAGTGCTACTTTCGCTTTCTCGACCAGAGCAGCAAATGCTACTTTGTCAAATACAGCGATGTCAGCCAGGATCTTACGGTCAATTTCAACAGAAGCTTTTTTCAAGCCATTGATGAATTTGCTGTAAGAGATACCGTTCTGACGAGCAGCGGCGTTGATACGTGCAATCCACAGCTGACGGAACTGACGTTTACGTTGACGACGGTCACGGTAAGCGTACTGACCAGCTTTGATAACAGCCTGGAAGGCAACACGGTAAACGCGTGAACGCGCACCATAATAACCTTTAGCTTGTTTGAGGATTTTTTTGTGACGAGCACGTGCAATTACACCACGTTTTACGCGAGCCATATTAGCTCTCCTGTTTTATATTCTGAAAAAATTAAAAGTAAACTTATGCGTACGGCAGACAAGCGATAACCAGACCCAGATCCCCTTTGGAAACCAGACCTTTTGGACGCAGGTGACGTTTACGTTTAGTAGACTTTTTGGTCAGAATATGACGCAGGTTAGCGTGCTTGCGCTTAAAACCGCCAGAAGCAGTCTTTTTGAAGCGCTTAGCGGCGCCGCGTACTGTTTTAATCTTTGGCATTTCTATTTCCACTTCGCATTGTTAAATAAACGAACCAGAAGGCGAACAACACTGCGGGGCTCACACCCCGCAGTAATGTTACTTGATGGCCTTACTGTTTCTTCTTAGGAGCAAGCACCATGATCATCTGGCGGCCTTCGATCTTCGTAGGGAAGGATTCGACCACTGCCAGTTCACTCAGATCGTCACGGACGCGGTTAAGCACTTCCATACCAATCTGTTGGTGTGCCATTTCACGACCACGGAAACGCAGTGTGATTTTGGCCTTGTCTCCATCTTCCAGAAAGCGAACCAGGCTGCGGAGTTTTACCTGATAGTCGCCATCATCGGTCCCAGGTCGAAATTTAATTTCTTTAACCTGGATAACTTTTTGTTTTTTCTTCTGTTCCTTAGAAGATTTACTTTTTTCGTAGAGGAACTTGCCGTAGTCCATTATACGGCAAACAGGCGGTTCGGCATTGGGACTGATTTCAACGAGATCAGCACCTGCTTCTTCGGCTTTTTCTAAAGCTTCATTCAGATTGACAATACCAATCTGCTCGCCGTCTAGACCTGTAAGACGAACCTCAGTAGCACGAATTTCTCTATTTATACGATTTGGACGCGCCGGTTGGACTCTTTTTCCGCCTTTAATACTTTATTCCTCCAGTTGAGAGAGATTGCGGCTGCGAATTTCATGTTGCAGCTTTTCAATCAATTCGTTTACGTCAATACTTCCCAAGTCAACGCCACGGCGGGTACGCACGGCTACTTTACCGGACTCTACCTCTTTATCGCCACAGACCAACATGTAAGGGACACGACGCAACGTGTGTTCTCTGATTTTAAAGCCAATCTTCTCATTTCTCAAGTCTGCTTTTACACGAATGCCCGCATTTTGGAGTTTTCGTGCTAATTCGCTGACATATTCAGACTGGCCATCAGTGATATTCATCACTACCACTTGCACCGGAGCAAGCCAGGTTGGAAAGAAACCGGCAAACTCTTCGGTAAGAATACCGATGAAACGTTCCATGGAGCCGAGAATAGCGCGGTGAATCATCACCGGAACCAGGCGCTCATTATTTTCACCAATATATGACGCATTTAAACGCGTTGGTAACGAGAAATCAAGCTGAACAGTACCACACTGCCAGGCCCTGTCCAAACAGTCATACAGGGTAAACTCAATTTTCGGACCATAAAACGCCCCTTCCCCCGGTTGTAAATCAAACGGGATATTGTTCTCTTCCAGGGCTGCCGCCAGGTCAGCTTCAGCGCGATCCCACATTTCATCGCTACCAATACGCTTTTCAGGACGGGTTGATAATTTCACCACGATCTTTTCAAAACCGAAGGTGCTGTACATGTCATAAACCATGCGGATACAGCTGTTCACTTCGTCACGTACCTGATCTTCGGTACAAAAAACGTGAGCATCATCCTGGGTGAAACCACGCACACGCATCAGGCCGTGCAACGCACCTGATGGTTCGTTACGATGGCAGCTACCAAATTCGGCCATACGCAACGGCAAATCACGGTATGACTTCAGACCCTGATTAAAAATCTGTACATGACCGGGGCAGTTCATCGGCTTGATGCAGTATTCACGGTTCTCAGACGAAGTCGTAAACATGGCATCTTTATAATTATCCCAGTGGCCTGTTTTTTCCCACAGTACACGGTCCATCATAAATGGCCCTTTCACTTCCTGGTACTGATACTCTTTCAGCTTAGAACGAACAAAAACTTCCAGTTCACGGAAAATAGTCCAGCCATCATTGTGCCAGAACACCATACCCGGTGCTTCTTCTTGCATATGATAGAGATCAAGCTGCTTACCGATTTTACGGTGATCACGCTTGGAGGCTTCTTCCAGACGTTTCAGGTAAGCATTCAGTTGCTTTTTGTCAGCCCAGGCCGTGCCATAAACGCGCTGTAACATTTTATTGCTACTGTCGCCACGCCAGTATGCCCCAGAGGTTTTCTGCAGTTTAAAATGATGGCAGAAACGCATATTGGGCACATGTGGGCCACGGCACATATCAACATATTCTTCATGATGGTACAGACCCGGCTTATCATCATGGCTGATATTCTCATCAAGAATAGCAACCTTGTAGGTTTCACCACGATTGACGAATGTATCTCGGGCTTCTTGCCAGCTCACCTTTTTCTTGATGACATTGTAGTTTGTTTCGGCAAGCTCGTGCATCCGCTTTTCGAGACGCTCGAGATCTTCCTGTGTCAGGGTATGGTCCAGATCAATATCATAATAAAAACCATTATCAATGACCGGACCGATCGCCATTTTCGTATTCGGCCAGAGCTGTTTGATTGCATGTCCGAGCAAGTGAGCACAAGAGTGGCGGATTATTTCGATCCCAGCTTCATCTTTCGCTGTAATGATACCCAGTTGTGCATCATGCTCAATCAGATCACAGGCATCGACGAGTTGACCATCGACGCGTCCGGCAATACAGGCTTTCGCCAGACCCGGGCCGATGTCCATTGCGACATCCATCGGGCTAACAGCTTGTTCGTAATGGCGTTGGCTACCATCAGGAAGTGTAATAACAGGCATTTAAAATCCTTATTTGCAGTGGTGACCCCCACGCAAGATCACATACAAACTATAAATTTGTTTTATAACAATAAATTGCGAAACCATTTAACCAACAATCGCTAAATTGGTACACAATTTGGTATATGAGTGCAATGCCGGGAGAAGCCCCAGTTACTGCATCTGACAGCCATAATGTTAGCACTAACGCCAGGGGGAATGAATATTTTATATAAGAACCGCATTTCCAACAGGACGTTGCCCATTATCCCTGGGCAGGTAACCGACGGAGACCCGGTTATGTAACGAGGAGATAAGCGTTTCAAACCCGACATCGACTGGACTAAAAATAACCCAGGCTGGTTATCCGCTCAGACAGCAGAGGATACCGCGTTCTTGTCTTCTCCCCTCCCCCTCAATTTGCACCTCCTTTTATGACCCCGCTCCCGTCGGGAATATTTTACTGTATTACCAATAATGCAGGCCTGCCCCCGTGTGTCATGTAATACGGCACTAACGGTCAATGTGTATGACAAACAGTAAAACCTTTTATTTGTATTAAAAATAATATCAATGAATATCATTGATGACTTTCATGCCAAAACAACCAAAAAGGAGCATCAATAGGTAAAGACGGCTGTTCATTGCCCATACCTGATCGCAACATACCATGAGTACACAACAGGGTGATCAATGAATAAAATCCATAATGTAATTATCAGGCATGTCTGCATAATATTAACCCCTTATCTTCAGCAGGATAATTCCGTGATACTGACGAAAATACTGACCTCAGCAATAAACCAATCGCATCAGGCACTATTCAATCAAACAATGGAAGTCTCAATTAATCTGAACATCAGGGTATTAATACTAAAAAACGCCAATTAAATCGCTTCAGACAGAAACACAGCACCATGATGAATCACTTATTTTAAGTGATGGACTTGAATTCCTTCCCAGGGTAATCGGAGAGCAATTATGCAATCGCTATAATAATTTACTTTCAATAATAATTATTCGGTGAGTGATATTTTCATTTCTGGCACCATTCGGAATGGTCGAACAGTAAAATGTAAAAATACAAGCTCACCTGTCTCAATGAATATCATATATATCAAAAAACACATTTATGAATACGAAAAATATATTTAGACAGAGTAAAATATCCTTCTCCATTTTATCTTTTTTGGCTCTCAGCACCATAAGCGCCGACGCAACCCCTGTGCCAAAAGAACAGAAGGGAAACGTGGCAATAAAGGACAATAAACCAGAAGATATGCTGACTATCCATGCCGGTGAAACAACACACATCGACAATCAAGTCAATAATATTACAATTTCTGACGGGCATCTTAACATTCACCCAGGAGGGCTCGTTCGGGGTAATATCGAGGCTTACGGTGCACATGCTCAGGTCTATTTAAATGGCAGCACTATCGAAGGTAATGTTATCTTACACTCATTAGATGATGATGTATTTTACCCCTTAACGAGAACACTTAATATTCAAGACGCGAATATTACAGGCAATAGCCATAATTCTGCGATCACAGTAAAAGAGAGTAGCGTCTTTATTAATAATTCCCGGATAGAGAACCATACAGGAACGGGTATTACATTAATAAAGCCGACTGTAAACGGCATGTCATCGCCGAGCACAGGAAGATTTTATGGTTCAGATAGTTATATGAACCACAGTAGTATTACGGATGCAAAAAACAGTATTGCAGTACTGCGTAACAGTACGGTGAGTTCAAATAGTAATGGTGCGTACATCACTGATGGCAACATGCATATTTTTAACTCTAAAATCAATAGCGCCAGTTATTCCGGTATGATTTTTAATGGTGGGGAACTTGTGGTCTCTGGTGATTCAGGTATTTATGGTAATAATAGCCACCCGGGTCTGACACTGGTTAATGAACAAGCCGGAAAATATATCAGTAATCATGTGATCATCGATAATTCTACAGTCTATTCAAAATATAATGCGGCTATAGCAATTTACTCCAGTGACCCGAATGAAAATGATGATATTGATTTTGATAACTACTCTATGAATGATGCATGGGTGGATATTGATGAAGAGTCATTAAACAGTTTTATAAGTTACTATTCAAATGATACAGAAAGTGATAATTCGGAGGAAACAGCCAGCGAATATTCAGATGATACGACAAGCGAACATCTGGACAGCAGCACAACAATTATACTACGTAATAACGCACGGGTTATTAGCGATAACCATTTTGTTGCACATTCAATGAGCCATCTGCCAGTCAGTATGCAGCTTACAGACAGCACGATTTCAGGTTGCATAAAATCGGATCCAGGGGCGGAATTTTCTTTACATCTCGATCAGAATGCTGCTTTTGATGGCTATGCAAAGAATATAACTAATATAGATTTAGCGCCACATTCGGTTTGGCAAATGACTCAGAACTCTGATGTGGAGAATATTAATAACGCTGGTGATATTTTACTCTCAGAGGGAAATTCCGCCGTTAATGAATTACTCATCAGAAATAGTTACACTGGAAATCATGGCTTGCTTACCTTTAATGTAAAATTAGCAGATGATACTTCAATATCAGATAAATTAACTATTCTTGGTGATACTTCCGGTATCACCACCGTCAGGATCAATAATATCGGGGGCACTGGAGACGCCACAGTCAATGGGATTGAGATCATCTCAGTAAGGGGGCTTTCTGATGGTATTTTTAAACAATCAGGCCGTATTGTTGCTGGTGCTTATGATTATTCACTGGTTCGTGGAAAAGAAAGTCTATCTAAAAACTGGTATCTCACCAGTCAACCTTCTGCGGCTCAAACTGTGTTAACTGATACACTCACTGGGCTAACTGATGCACATATTGAACATCCTGAGGCAGAGATGTATACCCTGCGACCGGAGGCAGCAAGCTATATTACAAACCTGAATACCGCTAACAGATTGTTTCTCACTACGATGAATGACCGTGCTGCTAAAACACAATACCGGGATAGTGTCACAGGTGAAAAAAGAATGAGTAGTTTGTGGTTACGCCAGCTCGGTAACCATAACAGCTGGCATGACAGTGACGACCAGCTAAAAACCAAGAGCACGAGCTATGTTACTCTATTAGGTGGCGATATCGGCGAGTGGAGTCCTGACAGTGTTAACCGTGTCCGTCTCGGCCTCATGGCAGGCTATGGTAAAAGTCAGAGTAAGACCCGTTCTTCAGTGACCCATTACCATTCAAAGGGCTCCATCAGCGGTTACAGCATCGGGGCTTACGGTACCTGGTTTACCAATGACAATAATAAAACCGGTCTTTATGTGGATAGCTGGTTGCAATACAACTGGTTTAATAACCAAGTAAATGGCCAGGAACTGACAAAAGAACATTACAAGTCTGAAGGCATAAACGCATCAGTTGAGGCGGGTTACACCCTGAAAATGGCTAATTTGGATGACAAGAAAAAGGGACAAAAACACATCATTACACAAGCTCATAGCCAGGCAACATTGATGAACGTAAAAGCTAAAGACCACCGTGAAATCAACAATACACGAGTCAGCAGTAGTGGTCAGGCCAATATTCAGACACGCCTTGGTGTCAGAGCTTATTTGGAAAGTAGTCATGGAACAGATAAGGATAAACGCCACGGATTTGAACCCTTCATTGAAACAAATTGGCTACATAACACCCGTAATTTCAGTGCCACCATGGATGGTAATCGTATTACTCTGGCAGGCGATCGTAATATCGGTGAAATAAAAATTGGTATGTCCGGTGATATTAGTTCAAATATTCACCTGACAGGGAACATCAGCACCCAGACAGGCGATAAAGGTTATAACAACACTTCGCTATCATTAGGGGCAAAGTACAACTTTTAATTCCTGGGAGATCAACGTAGTCAGCCAGATTACCCCCGTACTCACAGATTAAACGTCCTGATTCAGGTCCTGTGAGTACGTCGGGGCTATTTCAACGGTCTCTTCTTCATTGCAGCGTTTTTGTTGAATATCTGCCGATTTCTGTCGATACCATTACACGTCCGGGAATCGGCTCCGGGCGAAATACCCACTTATTTGGCAGAACAAATATATTGAAGTTCCCCGTTTATGCGGCAATGGCAGAATAACATTCCAGCTATGTATTACCCTTCCCGGATGATTAAAATCTGTGAACATCAGCAGCCCATCTCCAGAATGTTACCCCAGATGAACAGGTTATTTAATACCATAAATTGTCCTGATGCAGCGTGCCGACTGTGTTCATGTTAACAACGCTCCCTGCTATCCTGAATACCGTCCCACAGCAAAATATGTTCCTTTTTATGCTTCTGAAAAATAGCTTATGACTTACGTGCCGACTTCCATAATAAGGCGTAAAATAGTTCCTATTATTTCTCATACAATAAGAGCGGAAAATGAAAACTCACTTCTTAGTTATATTTTTCAACTCGTTACGTGAATATTTTTAAGTTTTACTCACATTGACTGCTCAAATTAGTTTACCGGTTAATAGTTTGAAACACATGTAACTGTTTCACGCTTGAGTTACTGCCTGATTTATTAGGATAATTATTGAATGTAAAACACAATCTTTTTATCACTGAGATCCTAATGTCTAGTCACAAGCATAACTATATATGCCACTTCATATATCATCGGCATAATTCAGCAATGCGAGAATGTCAAAAAAATGGTCAGCCTGAATAACGACCATCATCATACACCGCCACAAATGGATATTTTCACTGTTATTTATGTTCGTCTGACCCATTACTAATTTTCTACCCTATGGTCAGGGTAGTTCGCCGCTGATTTATATTTAATGTCAGTAGTCACATTAAATAATATCAGTTCCCCAATGTGGGTTAAGTATCAAAAAAACATGTGTAAGAAAGGAGATCTTCACTATGCCATAAAAATTAGCGTATCTTAATTGAAAAAACGAGAAAGTGATATGACACTTGGAAGATAATAATGATCCGTCATCTATTTACTCTCGATCATCGCTATCCACAGAAAATAAAATCAAGTGTTTATTAATTCACATATTTAAAATGTAGTGGAAACTACTCTTATGATTAAAATTAAAAATATCAAAAAAAATAGGTTGTCTATTTTTTTAACACCTTTATTCACATTAACTATGGTATCAGCCCATGCCGTACAGCCACCGCCGCCACCGCCGCCGCCACCTATTTACGTCCCTGGATCTTCAGAGAGTCCTGAAACCTCAGATAATTCTGCAATCTCAGAACGCCCTACGACTTCCCGAGCAGCCAATTCATATCAGACACAGCCCCGCCTCGTGGGTGATATAGGTTCCATCCTGGGAGACGCAAGGCATACTCACCCAATGCTTGATAATGTTGATAATGTTGATAATGTTGATAATGGCGGCGTATCATCCCAGAGTAGCTCGAAAACTGCCACGCCAAGTAATCCTGTAAAAGTAACGAAGGAACGTCTGGAAAAACGCTTCAGTGAGCAATCTATTGCCAACGGGCTGTCTGCAAAAACTGAACCTCAGGCGCAAAATGCACCTCAACATAAAAAGAAGCCTTCGGAGGGCTTCTTACGTAAGAAGGCAATAATTGAACAACACCTCGGTGGTTCAAGCACAGTACCCAGACCGCGAACCTCTGCCTTACGCCCATCATTAACACTGCGTATCAACGACGATATCAGCACACCATCGACTGCAAGGAGCGGGCGTTTAATCAACAACGACGCCTTATCAAATCCCTTGCCTCACCATGTGCCCCATGCCACATCAGAACGGCCTGCCAGCAATGACGCCATTCTTCCATTCCATACGCCACATCATGCACCAGAGCAGCCTGGCAGCGATGACGCCATTCTTCCATTCCATGCGCCACATCATGCACCAGAGCAGTCCGGCAGCGATGACGCCATTCTTCCGTTCCATTCGTCACATGATGCACCAGAGCAGCCTGGCAGCGATGAAGCTATCCTTCCACGCCATGAGCCGCTTATGGCACCGACAACAGGCGCGGATGATCATCCACCAGCCAATGGCAGGGAAACGGTGGCGGACGATGGCAATAATCACCCCGTCGCCAAACCGGACATGGTGCAACACACTGTGCCATACGTTCAGCCAAAGTCTGCCCTTACCAGCCCGTTGGTACTGCATCCAGTCACGGCCAGTTATATTGCCAACTTAAATGCAGCCAATACGCTATTTATCACCACAATGAATGATCGCACAGGTAAAGCACAGTATACCGATGCCCTTACCGGCGAGAAAAAAATCTCCAGCTTATGGTTACGTCAAACTGGCCGTCATAGCCGCTGGCGCGATACTCATGATCAGCTAGCAACCCAAAGCAATAGCTACGTCACACAGTTAGGGGGAGATGTTCTGCAATGGGGCTCCGATGGTTTCAGTCACGGGCATATTGGTTTAATGGCGGGGTATGGAAAAAGTCATAATAAGACAACGTCTTCAATGAGCCCCGATTCTTCAAAAGGCTCGATTCATGGCTACAGTGTTGGGGGGTACGGGACATGGTTTGCTAATGATACAGACAAGTCTGGCCTGTATGTCGACAGCTGGCTGCAATATGGCTGGTTTACCAATCACGTGGATGGGCAAAACCTCAGCAAAAGCCAGTATAAATCCAAAGGCTTTACTGCTTCTATTGAAACGGGATATACCCTTAAAATACGTGAACTTACCAAAAAACAGGAAGGCCTTAAGCAGTGGTTTATTCAGCCTCAGGCTCAAGTGACCTGGATGGGGGTTAAGGCAAATGCGCACCGTGATACGAATAATATGCAAATCAGCAAGGGGAAAGATAATATTCAAACCCGTCTGGGTGTCAGAACCTATTTAAAAGGGCAGCACGCGATGGACCGGAGTAAACACCGCGAATTCGAACCTTTTGTTGAAATCAACTGGATACATAACACTCATGATTTCAGTGCCACTTTCAACGATGCTCAGGCAACCCAGGCCGGTTCTCGAAATACCGCTGAAGTCAAAGTGGGTATTGCGGGGAATATCAACGCTAAAGTGAGCCTGTGGGGCCATATTGGCACACAAGCAGGTAACAAAGGTTATAGCAATAACACCCTCAACCTGGGCATTAAATATAACTTTTAATTTCAGATAGTTAATTAACCTTATGCCCATAGACGATTCAGTCCTCAGTTTTGAGTACGCAGATGTCTATGGGTATTCCAGAAAGGAGACGCAGGGATTCACGTTTCCTGACGCTTCTCTGCCCTTTTAGCATTATCTGTTTTTTCTGGCCTCATCATTTTTAGCACAACACTCGCGATGATCGCCACACTGCCCCCAATCATCGTTTCATAAACTCGCGAGAAGGGCAGTAAATAGGTTGGGTCATGAAGAAACTCCGTCTCTTCAAGAAGTAGTAATACGAACACAGTAATTGCGAAAGTTTTCGCGGTATAGTTCAGCTTTAAGAAACTCGGTAGTAAAAACACCACTACAGCCAGAATAAAGAAATAAAGTGTAATATGGGTGAAACTTACCAGATTAAACAGCACAATAATAAATAACGCCCCCAGGATGCTTCCGATAAATCTCAGGCAAGTCGTTTTTAAAATATCCAGCTCTTTCGGTCTTAACAGAACAATAAAAGTGAGAGGTGCCCAGTATGCGCGATACAGATTGAGGGAATCAGGCAGTGCCAGGCTTAAAAAAAGAAAAGCACTATAGACTACAGCCCGTAACAGAATATGTTTTTCCCCGGTATAAATTTGTCTGGCAAAAAGACCATTTCTAAATGCACTGGTATCAAAATGTTTGCGTTTTAACAGTGCCAGACAGGACAAACTAATGGTGATACCCGTAATATAGGCCAGCGGCAGATCAATGCTCGCACTGGATAATGTCGTACCAAGGCAGGAAAATATAATCAAAAAAGGCACGGTACGATCAAAGTAAAGATCTTTGTTGTAGACAATATAGTAAATACAGGATACGCAGAACAGATAAAAATAAAAGCCAACCGAGAGCTTTAACAAAAAGCCCAGTGCAGCCCCTGCAAGGACCAGCAGTAGCAGGCACCAAATATAAAATACATTTCCTTCTTCAGATTTTGCCTCATAAATAATATGCGTGAAAAGTACAGTGATCACGCCAAACACTGCACCAATAACGCCAAAAAACGTTGAACATACCAGACTATTTAGTATTGCTGTGATTAAAAAAACACCGTTATTGCGAAAACTAATCTGCATGTCATCCCCTTGATGTTACCCGCGTCTTTTCCCCCTGGTGCCAATAATGCAAACCAGTACGAATTATTTGTTCAACAGATCTCTCGATATTCAACCTAACCGACGCTTTCCCATGATACAAGAGCCAATAACAGGGTTAGCCCAACCGCTGGCAGATAATAAAAAATAACAGGCCAGATTTACTCGCTAAAAAAGCCGGAATATTTCCGGCTTAGCGTCACTACATTTTGTACCCAAGCGTAATTTGAGTACGCTTATCAGTGCGATCAGGTGCGGATGCAGGGGGTTCTGAATTCCAGGTAATGTAATACCCTATTTTCAGCCCAAAGTTTTCATTGATAGCCACATCAACAGCGGTTTCGGTATTCACTGTGCTGTCATCTGCCCCAAAGAACGAGACCCCTTGGGTAAATTTGGCATTATCAGTAAACTGCCAATTGTAGATAACAGACGCATAGCCCAGCCCCTGCGTTTTATGACCACCATCAACATATTCGTCATAACGAACACCAGGACCGGCTTCCAGACGCAAGAAATGCACTGGCCCTGCCAAAACCTGGCGACCATAACCCGCAGTAAAAATATCACGTGCATGGTAACCATTGAAACGATCACTTAACCAGCTGGCCTGACCAAAAAGGTAGTTACTGTCTGACAAATTGTAACGACCACGCCCACCAACAGAATATTTTTCTGAAGAACGGACATCATTAGAAGAAGTATTGCTCGCACTCCCCCATAGTGACCATGCCGTCACTTGTTGATACCACGTCATATTGGTATTAGCGGTCAATGAGGAACTTTTGGTGTTCCCTGATTGAGCCAGATAGCCCGCATTAATATTACCGCCAAAATCCTTCTTCGCTGTGGCCGGGTCATCCATGACAGAAAACACGGAATCATCTGCCCAGGCAAGATGACTTAAAAACGTTCCTCCAGTCAGGAGGAGTGCTACCGGTACTGTCTTTAAAAGCTTCATTTATTAATCCATACAACACGAAAAAGATAACCGTAAATATTCGGCATGTTTCACAGGAGCCACGGATGATGGCGCGGGGAAGGAGAGCGATTATAAAAAAGCCCCGGGCACTTAGCAATGAGATCTTCATAACAATTTTTATCACAGGGTGATTTAAAAATTGTTTATTTTCATGTGGATATGTACTTATTACTTCTTATGCTAACCATCCTGTCAGTCAGCTTTTACCGTTATTATGTCTATGGCTATCTCCGGTAACCAGACAATGTCTGGATGCCTTGTGCTTCCATGCTTTAAGAATAGAATGCACGGGTTTGTTCTGCGCCACCGTAATGAAACAATCAGTATGATATAAATCATGATAACTGTGCGTTCTGTCGCGGTTAGCCCGGCTTAAGCACGATAATCTGCTGATAATCTGGTCATTCGAGAGGTGTTCCACATGTGGCAAGCCATTCATCGTTTATTAGGCGAACAGTTAGGTGAAGCCAGGGCCTTACCGCCAACGCCGGTGCCAGGAGCTCAGAACCACACTACGTGGCACCTGCATTATGGACAGCATGAAATTTTTGTCAAAAGTGACAGCCATGAGATGTTACCGCTATTTATTGCTGAGGCGGATCAACTCTCTCTACTGGCTCGCAGTAACACCGTCAGAGTGCCTGCTGTTTGGGCAACAGGTTCCGACAGGGATAACAGTTTCTTACTGCTGGAATATCTCCCGGTAAAATCTTTAGATCACCACAGTGCCTATCAACTTGGACAGCAGTTGGCACACCTTCATCAGTGGAGTGATCAGCCCCAGTTTGGTCTCGACTTCGACAATGCGTTGTCAACAACGTTACAGCCGAATATGTGGCAACGCCGTTGGTCGACCTTTTTTGCCGAGCAACGCATCGGTTGGCAGCTGGAAATCGCTGCTGAAAAAGGTATCGAATTCGGGGACATAGACACCATTGTTGATAACATAAAACAGGCCCTTGCCTCGCATCAGCCGCAACCCTCTTTGCTGCATGGCGATTTGTGGGCCAACAATTGTGCTCAAGGGCCTGATGGACCCTTTATCTACGATCCTGCCTGTTACTGGGGCGACAGAGAGTGTGATTTAGCGATGCTGCCCTTGTCCCCTGCCCAGCCGCCACATATTTATGATGGTTACCAGTCTGTCTCCCCCCTGCCTCCGGGATTTATTGAAAGACAGCCAATTTATCAGCTTTATACGCTGATAAATCGGGCTGTCGTTTTTGGCGGGACGAATATTGCGGTTGCCCAGGAAAAACTACGGCAGGTTTTGTCCCGTTAACTATCAGATAAAGCCCAGCAAACGGAAGAAAAAATAGCCGATGACCAGCACAATGACCGGTAAAATATAGAGCGGGAAGATCTGTACCAAAAAAGTGTGATGAGGGGCGTTAATTTTCGCATCAAGTTGCTGCTTGCTCAGTCCCTCTTCACCTTTAGCATGCTCAATAATCAGCTGATCCTGGACACTCTCTCGTAAAAATTTTGCCTGTCTTGCCATTCTTGCGCCCGAATCTTTGAGCGCCAGACCAATGAAAATCAAGGCAAAAACGATCCAAAAAGTGATGTTAGCCTGATGACGGAAATCCACTGCGGGTGAATTTTCCCAGAATACATTCAGGAACGGTGTATTGAAACGAATCATGTCAATCATTACATGAATAAAGTCCAGCATTACCGCATTGATGCCGTCTTGTTTCTCGCTGTGTGCATACATAAATTTCATTACAGAAATTAATGTTGAAAGCAACGCAGGAATAAAAATCACCCAACCAACAATGCGTTTTAACCAGGCAATACGTCCAGATTGTTGATACGTCATGAACTCCCCTTTATTAAAGACGTAACATGTCAGTTGAATTCTACCTTGTATCCCTCTTTTCGCCCAGGCTTTACAGGTTAAATTCGCAAAAGTGACAGAGTGTTGTATTGTCTGAGGGCTGAATTTTAAAAAACGTTGAATGATATTGACCAAGGGAGATCTCTGATGGCAAGCACGCACCTGATCCATGCAGCAATTTTTGATATGGATGGCTTACTGATTGATTCTGAACCACTTTGGGAATTAGCTGAATACGAAATCATGTCTACTTTAGGGGTTGATGTTTCAAGACGTCATGAGCTCTCAGAGACCCGGGGGTTGCGTATTGATGTGGTGGTTGATCTGTGGTTTAACCTGGCCCCCTGGCGCGGTCCTTCTTGTGCGGAAGTCACCGCCCGTGTTATCCAGCGAGTCGTTGAATTAGTGGAACAAAGACGCCCGCTCCTGCCCGGTGTAGAACACGCCCTGACTCTCTGCAAAGAACAGGGACTGAAGGTGGGCCTGGCTTCAGCCTCCCCGCTGCCGATGCTGGAACGGGTATTAGATATTTTTAAGCTGCGCAGCTATTTTGATACTCTCGCTTCCGCCGAACATCTCCCCTACAGTAAACCCCATCCACAAGTTTATCTGAATGCCGCCGCGCAACTGGAAGTTTCTCCTCTGCATTGTGTCGCATTGGAGGATTCAGTTAATGGCATGATTGCCTGTAAAGCCGCCCGCATGCGATCCATTGTGGTCCCCGTTACTGAAAGCCGTAATGATCCTCGCTGGAGCCTGGCAGAGATCAAGCTCAACTCACTGGAACAACTCTCTGCTAATGATTTAGCCGGTTAATATAAGGAACGGGGTGTTGGTCACCCCATTTCAGACCGGAAAAATGAAAACAGTATTTCTGCTATTTTCTGCCTGGTGATCGTTGGCGCCCCTGGAATAACTTACTCTTTGTTATTTGGCACCTTTCAAATGAAATGTTACAGCGTCACCTCTTTCGTATACTGTATAAAAACCCTATACTGGACGAATCGACAGTTCTTGTTTGGGTTGTACTATGACGGCGGAAGGCCACCTGCTTTTTTCGATTTCACTTGCGGTATTTGCTAAAAATGCTGAACTGACGCCTGTCCTGGCACATGGAGACTGGTGGCACATCATTCCTTCAGCCATTTTGACTTGCCTGCTGCCTGATATCGATCACCCTAAATCATTTCTTGGGCAACGAGTAAAGTGGATATCAAAGCCGGTGGCTCGAATGTTTGGGCATCGTGGCTTTACCCATAGCCTGCTCGCCCTCTTCGCGGGGCTGGCTTTATGTTATATTAATGTCCCTGACAACGGTATTATTCCCGCTGATGCCCTGCAGGGGATGGTGCTGGGTTATGTCAGCCACATCATCGCCGACATGCTTACCCCTGCTGGGGTTCCATTATTATGGCCCTGCCGCTGGCGCTTTCGTTTCCCGATTATCAGGCCGCAAAAAGGGAACCAGCTGGAACGTGTATTATGCATGGCTCTATTCAGTTTTGCCGTCTGGATGCCTCATAATGTTCCAGAAAACCATGTTGTACGCTGGTCATCCCAAATGATTAATTCATTGCAGACAACCTTTAATAGTTTATTAAGCCAACGATTTGAGTGAAAAATAAACTATCACTTTTGGGTATAATCAATTACTTTTGAGTATATAGCCGGCCATTTGCTTCTGATAATATATCATGTAAATACAGCATGATATTCCGCTGTATAACAATAAATCAGGAGATATTGGGATGAGCTTTCCGCTTATAGCGAACATTGCGGTGTTCGTCGTTTTGCTATTGTTACTTGCGCAAAGCAGCAAGAAACAGTGGAGCCTGGCAAAAAAGGTTCTGGTCGGTTTAGTGATCGGCGTATTGTTTGGTTTTGGGTTACACGTTATTTACGGTGCTGGCAGCCCGATAATCAAAGAGTCTATTCAGTGGTTTAATATTGTTGGTAATGGATATGTTCAGTTACTGCAAATGATCATCATGCCACTGGTCTTCGCCTCTATTTTGAGTGCGGTGGCAAAATTACATAATGCGTCGTCACTGGGTAAGATCAGTTTTCTGACCATAGGAACACTGCTGTTTACCACCCTGATTGCCGCATTGGTTGGTGTTCTGGTGACCAATCTGTTTGGTCTGACCGCATCAGGCCTGGTACAAGGCACAGCTGAGAATGCTCGCCTGGCAGCCATTGAGTCTAATTACATCTCGAAAGTTTCTGACTTAACCTTACCACAGCTGATTCTGTCATTCGTGCCGAAGAATCCGTTTGCCGACCTGACGGGAGCCAACCCGACATCGATTATTAGTGTCGTCATTTTTGCTGCATTCCTTGGTATTGCCGCACTTAAACTGCTCAAAGATGATGCACCAAAAGGTGAACGCGCCTTAATGGCAATAGAAGTGATTCAGAGCTGGGTAATGAAACTGGTCCGTCTGGTGATGCAGCTGACACCTTACGGCGTTATGGCACTGATGACCAAAATGGTTGCCAGTTCCAATATTGAAGATATTATTAAACTGGGCAGTTTCGTTGTAGCATCCTATCTTGGCCTGGGCATCATGTTTGTGGTTCACGGATTACTGCTGGCCCTCACTGGTGTGAGTCCACTCAAATTCTTCCGTAAAGCAGGACCGTTACTGGCCTTTGCCTTCACGAGTCGTTCCAGCGCCGCCAGTATTCCATTGAATATTGAGACCCAGACGCGTCGCTTAGGTATCCCTGAATCTATCGCCAGTTTTTCTTCTTCTTTTGGTGCCACTATTGGTCAGAATGGTTGTGCCGGGCTGTACCCGGCAATGCTGGCGGTGATGGTTGCCCCTACGGTGGGAATTAACCCTTTAGACCCATTGTGGATTGCCACCCTGGTCGGTATTGTCACTATCAGTTCTGCCGGTGTGGCCGGTGTTGGCGGGGGGGCGACTTTCGCAGCGCTGATTGTCTTACCTGCTATGGGGTTACCCGTTACGCTGGTCGCCTTACTGATCTCTGTTGAGCCATTAATTGATATGGGCAGAACCGCACTTAATGTAAGTGGCTCGATGACTGCGGGCACGATCACCAGTCAGTTAATGCGCCAGACAGATAAATCGATTCTTAACAGTGAAGATGATGTCGAACTGGTTCAGCGCTAATTGGCATTCATCATGTTAAGTGGAATGGTGGTTTTATAAGAATAAAAGCCACCATATCTGAAACAGCCATTAATCCCCCCTGCCAATAGTGTATTGACAGGGGGGTTATTTAGTATTTAAAAAAATCACTTTTTATCTTAAATCAAACCATCTGTCGAAATTCGCTATTTAGCACCTGCATACTGTAGTGTTTAATAAAATTAAATTCAGGTTCATTAATGATGTCTGGTGGAATAATATCTAATACGCCGGGGGCATTCAGCACGGTGGCAATATCTTTTCTCAGACTGTTGATATTTGCATTGGGTGAATTGATATTAGCCATGATCCGCGCACCTGTTGTTGCTAATGAAATGGATTTAAAATATCCAACTTTAGCAATGATTTTATGCCTGCCGATAGTTTCCACTCTCACCTGCATCCTGTCTAACAGATCGATCACCGAATGAAAATAATGGTTGTCCAGTAATTTTTTTTTCTGTTCGGCGGTAATACTTTCTGATACTAAAATGGCCTGATGCCTGACTGAAATGCTCTGCTGCTCTGGTGGTGCTGGCGGATATTCATTCATGCAGTCGTGCCAAACGTCGTCAGTTTCAGTGCAGTCATGCCAGTCATCATCCACTTCGTCACAATCGCTCCAATCATTCTGGGTTGTACGATGAATATCGTCAGTTCTGGGTCGCGAAAGAATGACCTCTTCATTAATTTTATAGATGTCGTTATCGTTATTTCTGTCGATAATAAATCTATTCCTGCACCCTGGTGAAGCTAACTGCTTCAACTGAATAAACGTCTCTCTGATATCTTGTTCAGACATTTGAAACTGTTCATGATGGTAGAGCCGGTAGATACAGTTAAGTGCCTCATCCTGGCGAGTTGAACAAAAAAAGTGTTTGATTTTCTCCCATAGACTCATCTCTGGTGGTAATGCGTTTTCCTTTATATTATGTAATCGTTCAAGGCTAATTTCTGCATTGAGGAAACCACTTCCAACACTAAATGACATAGCTCTGCTCCTTGAAACAATATCACGTTATTATCAATTATCGTCACAGATGTGTGATGGAGATAATATAGGTGGAGTCAGGGGGAATTACTTATTAAAATCGCCATTATCTGAATACTGATATCTCATACTGGTCCTGAAATTAAATATACTTCGCTGCGAATGTTATTTTTTAAAAAGTACAGCCAATGAGATGATTACATAATTCGCTCGTTCAATCTCCATATTCCTGGACGAGGTATTCTTATTATGGGTGAACAGGAAAACGGTGGGTCAATACCCCACCCTCAGCATTGCCTGAATAATCAAAACAACAGTTAGACAAAGGGAATGGTAATAAAGAATCAATGCATCTGACGAGCACTTACTGCATTAACGCTATTTTCTGACAGTAACCCGTATGGGTAATTACCAGTCCTCGCCATCCTGCCTTGTCTGATTAGCCCAGCGTTGTGCTGATTCGGGATACGCAAAAACAGGGGACTGTTTGAACGTATCCCCCAACAATACAAAGGCCACATACTGCCCCCGTATTTGATACACATCTTGATACCCTTCCAGCCGCTGTGCATGAACTGGCGGGCTGGGTTCAACTCGTGGCTTGTAGCTAATAACTGGGCGAGTGCTTGCCTGGCGTAGTGGTTTCATAAGTAACAATGATTTAATAAGTTCAGGAAACGACATGGCTATAATACCGGGAAATGAGCCGTCCTTGAAGTGCGGTGTCTCAATACATTTTCTGCGTGATGCGCCTTACCCGATCATGCCAGGAATAATCACATGGTTTCACGCTACAGTCAGAGTGGCGGGCACAAAAAAGGCCACCCACTGGGTGACCGTTGTCGCGTATTTCGGGGACTACTTTTTCGCCTGTGGATCAGTGTCATATTCAGCACAGGTCTGATAGCCTGAGTTCATCACATGCCCGGTATCATTCAGCGCGACAAAGTAGGTATCAATCTTGCCGTTACGTTCACCAAGGATATACGTCTGACAAGACCCCCGGGCATGAGTCAGTGTCACCTCTGATGCAGGTTTCCCTGCAAGTTGCAGGACTTGATCACGGCTCATGCCTTTTTTCACATCTTTGACCACCGGTTCCGTGACTAAGTCTTTGGTACGATCATAGGCCGTACACCCTGCCAGCAGGCTAACCAATGCAGCACTTGCGATCAAAGCAGCAAATTTCTTGTTCATGATATGTCCTTATTCTGTTGGTCTGTTACGTAAAAACTGCTTATTAGCCTGGAATAGAAAAGGCTATTTTTCAACTTATTGGTGCTGATAAGTATAAATTCCGTGCACAACATATAAGTTTTCGTTCTGAAACATATTAAAAATAACGCCGAGGGGCGGCGTTAACCGCTTGCAGCTTGTCGTTTTAGTGACAAACAGGTAGCTTTACTGTTCGGAGGTTTATACCTGCACGTTGCAGGTAATCCGCAACCGGAGGTATTAATGAGTCTGCAACAGACAATTATTCAGGCATTAGGGGTTAAGCCAGAGATAGATAGCGCCCAAGAGATCCGTCTGAGCGTGAACTTCTTAAAGTCCTACTTGACCACCTATCCGTTTATCAAATCACTGGTGCTTGGTATCAGTGGCGGTCAGGACTCAACCCTTACCGGTAAACTTTGCCAGATAGCTATCAGTGAGCTGCGCGCTGAAACCGGGGACACTGGCTATCAATTCTTTGCGATACGTTTACCTTTTGGTATCCAGGCTGATGAAAGCGACTGCCAGGATGCCATCAATTTTATCCAGCCCGATAACGTACTGACGGTCAATATCAAAGCCGCCGTTCTCGCCAGTGAACAGGCGCTACGCGATGCAGGTATTGAGCTGAGTGATTTTGCGCGAGGCAATGAAAAAGCCCGTGAACGAATGAAAGCGCAATACAGCATTGCCAGTATGAAACAAGGTGTGGTGGTCGGAACTGACCATGCCGCAGAAGCCATTACCGGCTTTTATACCAAATATGGCGATGGGGGCACCGATATCAATCCCATTTTCCGCCTGAATAAACGCCAGGGTAAAACCCTGCTGAAAACATTGCTCTGCCCGGAGCACCTCTACTTAAAAACGCCCACGGCTGATTTGGAAGATGACAGACCCTCACTGCCTGATGAAGTGGCCCTGGGTGTCACCTATCAACAGATCGATGATTACCTGGAAGGTAAGCAACTGGATGCAGCCAGTCAAAAAACTATTGAAAACTGGTATCTGAAAACGGAACATAAGCGCCGTTTGCCCATCACCGTTTTTGATGATTTTTGGAAGAAATAAATTTTCTGTTTGCCCAAGTCTGTTATCAGCCTTGGGCAACCTTCATCTGAATAACCGATATCCCCCCCAGTGTTCTGGTAACCGGCTCCGTGAATACGGGGCAGTTAAAATACAGAAAAAAACGTCTGTGCGGTGTCCGTTCTGCCTTACTGGTTGTTTTAGAGATAATTATGAGCTCATCTTCTCGTTCCACGGCGATTGGTCTGATCGCTATTCTGTTGTGGAGTACGTCAGTCGGTCTGCTACGCAGCATCAGTGAACACTTTGGTGCAACTGGTGGTGCTGCATTGATTTATACGGTCAGTGCCATCTGCCTGTCTGTTTCCCAGGGACTGCCAAAAATCAGCATAATCCCACGGCGTTATTTATGGTCTGGTGGGATCCTCTTTGTCTGTTATGAGATCTGCTTCGCTCTGGCTATAGGTTTGGCCGAAACGCGAGCTCAGGCACTGGAGCTGGGATTAATTAATTATCTCTGGCCCTGCCTGACCATTGTGATGTCGCTGTTTATTAATGGTCAGCGTAGTCGTGTCTGGCTCTGGCCCGGACTGATACTGACCCTCGCAGGCGTTATGCTGGTGATGCAGGATAGCGGCGGCGGTTCCCTGCCAGCAATGTGGCACAATATTGAACGCAACCCACTGCCTTATAGTTTAGCCTTTACGGCGGCAATCGCCTGGGCGTTGTACTGTAATCTGACACGCCGTATTAGCGAGGGTCACAGTGGCGTTAACTTATTCTTTTGCGCCACAGCCATCGTGTTATGGATAAAATATTCCGTGACTCAACAGCCCCCTATTAGCTTTTCTGTCAGCGCAACACTCCAGTTACTGTTTATGGGGATTTCAACGGCAGTGGCTTACTCTGCATGGAACCTGGGAATACAGCGGGGCAATATGACATTGCTGGCAACAACATCCTATTTTACCCCGGTGAGTTCGGCGCTCATCGCCAGTCTGTGGCTTGGTCTGCGCCCTGGATTGCCATTCTGGCAAGGGGTTATGATGGTGGTGGGCGGATCACTGATTTGCTGGCTGGCAACGCGCAATTACAGTGCATCACCCAGTCAGCCCCAGGAGCCATAACAACACCAGCTGATTTAACCCGTGGGGATTTATTATGTGCCGGGTATCGGGTATTTTTCTGGCCGCCACTCTGTAGTCCTGTTGATGACGGGGTGAGAGTGGCCGCTGATTAACGCCGGTGAGGGTCTCTGGCGTGCTGCCGGGGCATGGCCATTAAAGATAGGTTATTTCATTAAACAGTAGTTGCCCTTCGCTCTTCAGTAAACGCAGTGTATGGCTCCCCTCTCCCCACCAGGCCCCCTGATCCCGCCTTAATAGCTTATCTCCCAGCTGCCATTCGCCACTGAGGACAAAAATAACGCCACCACGTGAGGCCGTCGTTTTAAATGTGCGGTCTGCAACCCTGACTCGCGCCCGGCAACGGTCACGGCGCGTCATAATATTAAAATCAAGCGACATCCCCTGATTCAGCTCTGCTTTTACAGGCTGTTCACCCGCAAAAGCAAAGGGCTGATATCGCTTCAATGTATGACGGAATGCGCTCCCCCCATCAAGCACGACCTCACTGCCCTCCAGCATGGTGATGACGCGATCAATCTGAGGGATAACAGTGAATTCGCCACTGCTGGCAATAGAAGCAATACTGGCACGCCAGTTAAAATCTTTTCCCGTGGCGGGAAAGCAGCAAATTTCCCGGGTTTCTCCGGCACCATTGCGCCAAAGGCTAACCGGTACTTTTTGTAGGTCAAAAAAATCCATCATCACTCCTGGTGAATATCCTTTAATGAGCAAGGCTATAATCATGTTTATCGGCAGGTGTGAATTTTTTATTATGGCCGCCAACCGCGGCACCATGCCGTTATTATTTATAATTATTGCAAACTGTACCAACTTATAATGCCAGATATTGGCAAGGTGAGAAACCCGCGAACCGACCATTGCTGATAAGTATCAGTATCTGGCGGAATGTCATGTCAACTGGGTAGGGAAAGCACAGGAAAAGAGCGGAACTACAGGAGCAGAATGAAAAAACCGCCACGGCTGTCCACAGCAAACTTCGCGGCGTGGACAGCAGTGACGGTCTTAAATTTTGTCAGTTTGTTGTTACTGTGGTGGCATTTTATCCTGACGCTGAGAACTTTCTTTCAGATGTTTCTCAAACTTGTCATTGAACAGCTTTTTCTGCTCAGGGGTCAGAATGTTATAGATTTTATTCTGAGTCTCAAGGTGTGATAACGTTCTGGTTTTATAATTCTCAGACATTTTATCCACCTGAGCCTGGGCTTTCGCTTTGTCAAAGCTGTCACTGGCCACCAAATCATGCAGGGCCCGTTTTTCATCTTTCCGGGCGTCCTTCATCTGCCCATGCTTTTCCTGCATGATTGTGCGAATTTGTTGTTTTTGTGCATCAGTCAGATTCAGCCCTTTAAACATATGTTCATGGCCACCGTCACGCCCACCTTTATGATGCATTGGCGCACCTTCTGGCGGCATGTTATCCGCTGCATGTGCCAGATTAACGGCTCCCAGAGCCAGGGTCGATGCCATAAAGATAGCGGTTAACTTTTTCATCTTTTTATCCTTCTCGGTTCATTTATCTGTGCAGCATGATGCCGCTTGTCGAATATCATTCTAACGGATAAAGCGTCAGCAGAACGGAAGGCAAGGTAAAGCATTGAAAATAAAAAACTAAATTCGGAAGAATTGTGAAGATAATAAGGATAAAAAGGCAGATAATTGCAACAACATGCAGATAATCGTGGGTACACAAAGCGCGGCATTGTGCCGATAAAAACGCAATGGCGCATAATTTCACCATACTCAGATTTTTTCAAGCATTAAACCCGCCCGCAATCCTAATGCCACATTGGGATTAGGGAATAGCACATACTCCTCCTCTTTTTCAACGCAGTTTTGCCTCACCCCATCTTCCGCCAGGCAGGTGCCTTTCATGAAGGGGGTAAAATTCCACGTATCCTCCGCCATGTGTAAAATAAAGTCAGGTGACTGGCGAATCATTTGTTGCGTCACCCTATAACGCTGAGGTTCAGTGGCCACATCAGGAATAGGTGCTCCCGCCAGTAATGCTTCAAGGGCATGGTGTGTCTCAGTAAACGCCGTCAGGTCATTATCACCAAACGGGCGGGCTTTACCCAGTTCCAGGGTACAACTACTGGCATTAAAGCGCTCGCTGGTAAAATGACTGAAGGTTCCGGCTGGCTGCTGATGAAAGACTAACGCTTCCAGCCCGGCACTGCCCAACCAGCGTAGAAATTCAGTATCATAAGTATCAGCACGAAACGGCAATACCCCAAAACGAGGATGAAAGGAGTCTCTAATCGCGGTATGCATATCCAGATGCCAACGGCGAGACTCTGCCCCGGCATGCCAGAAACGATGAACCATCTGCTCCAGGATCTGAACACGTTCCCTTTCCGTGCTGTCAGGATGCTGTCGCCAACGCCCCCCAAACAGGCGGTTAATATCCGTATGCACATAGCGCCTTTGTTCACGCAGGGCTGCGGGATTGCCTAACACCACCATCAAACGCCAGGCCACCCCGGTCTTTCCAGACAGTAAATTGTCCACCCAGGGCATCAATAACTCAACGGGGGCCGTTTCGTTACCATGAATTCCGGTGGATAGCAGTAACGCCTGGTCTACCGCCTTATGAGGGGTAAAGGTTAACACGCCTTCCTCCCACCACTGCCATACCCCGTGACTGTTGCCTCCGGTGGTCACGGATGGCCGTTGTCCCACCAGCGTTTGCGTTAAAAAACTGACCATGATGCCCCCTGCTACTGCTGAAAAGGATAGACCGAACCTAAGTCAAGTATTTGTGTGAGTTCGTCAAGGGCATCGCGCCCTTGCTGGAGTAACAATGGATCCGCTAAATCAGCCACCGTCAGACGATCGCGATACCAGCGGTCGATCCACGAATTCAACCGGATAAATAACTGTTCATTCATCATTACTGCGGGATTGACCGCCGCCAACTCCGTCTCATTCAGTACCACACGCAAACGCAGGCAGGCCGGTCCCCCGCCATTGGCCATACTCTCCTGTAGCGAAAAAACCTGTAAATGCTCAATGGGGTTATCTGCCGCACAAAGTTGATTAAGATACCTCCAGACCCCTGGGTGCTGGCGAGACTCTTCAGGCAAGACCAGGGCCATAGTGCCATCGTTCCGGCTTAACAACTGGCTGTTAAACAGGTAAGTATTCACCGCATCACTGACGGACACCTGATCCGCCGGGACTTCTATGGCAATAAATCCCGGAACGCTTTCACGAAGGTGGGCATACAGTATTTGTTGGTTCAGGAAAGCATGCTGATGACAAAACAGAACGTGCCGATTAGTCACGGCGATGACATCGTTATGGAATACCCCCTGATCAATCACCCCGGGGTTTTGCTGAACGAAAATAGCCTGCTCCGGCCTGACTTGATTCAGCCGTGCCACTGCCTGGCTGGCCTCCAGAGTTTGCCTGGCGGGGTAACGTTGTGGTGCTCTCTGCGGGTTCGCCTCTTCCCGACCATACACAAACAACTGCACCCCCGCAGCCCCGTATTCCGCTCCTAAACGATTATGATTGGCTGCGCCTTCATCTCCCCACATCGCAACCTGAGGCAAGGCGCTGTGCACCGAGAAAACTTTCTCATCACGGAAGATAGCCTTTAACAGGCGCTCGGTGGTTGGCGCCTCGCAGGCCCGATGGAACTTATTATTAAGATTGGCGACCGTCAGGTGTACTTTGCCATCCAGTGTGTCTGCCGAGGGGGCAACCGTCGCTGCATTGGCCACCCACATAGAAGACGCTGAACTAACGGCTGAGAGCAACCAGGGTGCTTGTTTAGCGACTTTCTCAATGATCTGCACATCGCTGCCAGTGAATCCGGTTTGCCTCAAAAGCGCCACATTAGGGCGTTCCTGGGGGGGAATAATGCCCTGGAGATACCCCGCATCCGCCAGGGCTTTCATCTTCGCCAGTCCTTGCCGTGCCGCCAGCCTGGGGTTAGAAACCTGATGTTTATGACGCGCTGAGGCTTCATTCCCGAAGGATAAACCTGCGTAGTGATGTGTTAACCCAACCAGCCCGTCAAAGTTAGCCTCGTACGCTTTCTTCATGCCTTCTCCTTATGGCTAAAATCCAGCCCGGGTCCGAGGTTATTGGGCAAAGCGATATCCGGGCTTTCCAGTGTCGCCATAGGCCAGGCACAATAGTCTGCCGCATACCAGGCACTGGCACGGTGATTACCGGATGCGCCAATACCGCCAAAGGGTGCGGTACTCGCCGCCCCTGTCAGCGGCTTATTCCAGTTAACAATCCCGGCTCGCGCTTCCAGCAACAGTTGCTCAAATTTATCCCTGTCAGGAGAGATAAGGCCACAGGCCAGCCCATAGCGGGTATCATTCGCCATGGTAATCGCCTCGTCAAAGTCACGATAGCGATAAACCGCCAGTAAGGGTCCAAAAATTTCTTCATCCGGAACTGATTTAACACCACTGAGTTCAATAATTCCTGGTGACAGGAGTGAGCTCTGCGGATTTACCTGTTGAGGAACCAGCAATGCTTTGCCACCACGCACGGTATGACGCTGCCACGCGGCCAGCACTTGCTCCGCCGCGTGTGGGGTTATCACTCCCCCCATAAAAGGCTGGGGGCTGGCATCCCACTCTCCGGGTTGTATGCGGGACGCTACCTCAACCAGTCGCTGGATCAACGCGTCCCCTTTCGCGCCTTGCCTCACCAGTAGACGACGGGCGCAGGTACAACGCTGCCCGGCTGTGATAAAGGCCGACTGAATAACGATATGAACAGCGCCATCAATATCCCCGGGGTCGTCCACAATCAGGGGATTATTCCCCCCCATTTCCAGAGCCAGAATTTTCTCTGGCTGCCCGGCAAACTGGCGATGTAACTGATACCCGGTACCCGCACTGCCTGTAAAGAGCAGGCCATCCAGTTCCGGTTGCTGAGAAAGGGTGCGTCCCGTAGCGCTTCCTCCTTGTAGCAAGTTCAGCACCCCCGCAGGGATCCCGGCTTGTTGCCATAACTGCATCACTCGCTCCCCTGTTCCGGGGGTTAACTCACTGGGTTTGAATACCAGTGTATTGCCGGCCAGTAAAGCTGGAACAATATGACCATTGGGCAAGTGTCCTGGGAAGTTATAAGGGCCAAATACCGCCAGCACACCATGGGGACGATGACGTAGCGTCGAGGCACTTTCCCCCATCGGGGTTTGTATTTCCCCAGTACGGGCATGATAAGCGTTAATTGAAATAGCAATTTTATTAATCATTGCCGTGACTTCAGTGGCCGCTTCCCAGCGCGGCTTACTGGTCTCTTCGGCGATAATCTCGGTGAGTTGTTCTTTACTGGCCTCAAGTAATCGGGCAAAGCGTTCAATAAGCGCCTGCCGCTCAGTAAAATGGCGCTTCGCCCAGCCGGCAAAAGCGCCCCGGGCAGCACAGCAAGCCTGAACAACTTGCGCCTCACTGGCGGTGGTCCCCTGCCAAAGCAAGGCACCTGAAACGGGGTTATGCTTCAGGAGATGCTCACCTTGCCCTTCTACCCATTCACCTTTAATGAAATGACTCATGCTACTCTCTCCTGAGGATACAATCGCGCCACACGTAGGGTGCTACCGTTTTCACATTTCAGTACTTCTGCTGTTGCCGGATCCAGGGTCAGAACTTCAGCATTTGGATCAGCATGTACCAGCACAGTACGAAAATGGTGATAGCTTTCATTAGCAACCAGGCACAGTGGTTGCTGCTTATCCACCGCAGGACCAATGACCAGTGTTTGTAACTGGCTTTTACGAATGGCACGTACCTGGTCCAGGTCACATTCAAGGGTCGGGCCACCATCAAAGATGTCGATGTAGTCACGGAAACGAAAGCCTTCCGACTCCAGCACATGACGTGCTGGCGCGGTATGTGGATGAACCTGACCAATTACGGCCCGTGCTTCAGGGGATAAAAAATCCGTATAGATGGGGTGCTTGGGCATCAGTTCAGCGATGAACGCCTTCTTACCCGTCCCACAGAGATAGTCCGCCTGGGAAAACGCCATGGAGAAGAAGCGATTCCCCAAGCTTTGCCAGAAGGGCGAATAGCCATCCTCGTCGATGACACCACGCATTTCAGCCACCACCCGGTGGTTAAATCGCTCACGAAATGCCGCCATAAACAAAAAACGTGACTTGGATAGCAGGTAACCGTTCCCTTCTTTACGCCAGTCAGGCGCAAGAAACAGTGAGCAAAGCTCGCTGCTACCAGTGTGGTCATTACTCAGAAACAGTGTCGGTAGTGCATTGTAAATATTAAGCTCTTTTGACGCGTGCACCTGGGTTCCAACCCGGTAGTTATACCAGGGATCATTCAGGCCAACAGCCACCTCGATGGCACAAATCCCGACGACCCGCCCGGTTATCGGCTCCTCCAGGACAAAGACATACCCCTGTTCAGAAACAGGCAAGTGGCCTTGCCAGGTGTTAACTGAACGGTCAATACGCCCGGCGAGTGTTTCTTCATCCGCGGGTAATGAGGTTAACCCTCCCCCCGTGTCAGCAACCAGAGCCAGAAGCGACGGAAGATCGTTATGCTCAATGGGACGAATTACCATCATGACAGCCCCTCCCCAAGAAATCGTTCACAGGCGCGCTCAAAACGACGAAGCCCGTGTTCAAGTTCGGTTTCAGTGATAATCAGTGATGGCGCAAAGCGAATAACACTGGGACCTGCAATGAGCACCATTGCCCCTTCTTCAGCGGCAAGTGACAGAATTTGCTTCGCTTTTCCCTGGTACTCATCACGCAGCTCACCGCCAATTAACAAGCCCAGGCCACGTATTTCACTGAACAGGCCATATCGTTGATTGATTTCGTGCAGGCGCCCGACTAACCAGTGATGCCGTTGTTTAACACCATCCAGTACCTCACGGGAATTAATCAGCTCAAGTACGCGGTGCCCCACCGCACCAGCCAGCGGGTTGCCGCCATAGGTGGTGCCATGAGTCCCCGGGACCATCACATCAGCAAAGGATTCTTTGGCTAACAACGCGCCCATCGGGAAGCCACCGCCTAGCGCCTTCGCTGTGGATAACAGATCTGGCACCACGTCATAATGCATATAGGCATAGAGTTCCCCAGTACGCCCAACCCCGGTCTGTACTTCATCAAAAATAAGCGCAGCATGATGCTTATCACAAAGCTCACGCAGGCCTTTAAGGAATTCCCCATCCGCGGGCAAGCCCCCCCCTTCACCTTGCACCGGTTCAACAATGACGGCACAGGTATTATCGTCAATCAGGGCAGCGGCAGAGTTGAGATCATTAAAAATGGCGTGATGAATATCCGGGGGTAACGGGGCAAAATCTTGTGAGTAGCTCGGCTGCCCGCCGGCTGTGACGGTAAAAAGAGTCCTGCCATGAAACGCATTTTTAAAGGCCACAATGCCACTTTTTTCTGGCCCGAAGTGATCATGTGCGTATTTGCGGGCTACTTTCAGGGCGGCTTCATTCGCTTCCGCACCGGAGTTACAGAAAAAGACTTTGTCTGCGAAAGTAGCCATCACCAATTGACGCGCCAGCCTCAATACAGGCTCATTGGTGTAGCCATTTCCGGTATGCCAGAATTTTGCCGCTTGTTGCTCCAGGGCCTGACGTAATGCCGGGTGAGCATGCCCTAAGGCGTTCACAGCAATACCCCCGGCAAAATCGATATAATCTTTACCTTGCTGATCCCAGAGTGTTGCCCCCTGTCCCCTTACGGGAATAAAGGCGGCAGGGGCATACACTGGCATCATCAATGCATCAAAATCTTGACGAGTAATGGGTTGCGACATAATAGCCTCACAAGGTAAACAAAGGGTTTAATTTATGTTAAATAAATGTACCTGATGACTGCTAATGTAGATTGCAGGATCTGTGCCTGCCAGTGATAAAAATGCATACATTGACTTACATTGCGAAAAATCAACAGGTTACAGATTCACTTTATGCATTATAAGTGAATGAAAAATGCATATTATCACCGTGAAGAGTGAGGTCATGCTCAGGAAAAAGAAATATTATGCATAAATGAAATATTATTCTGGATTTGTGATCATCTTCAGGATTTATATATGCCTTTACGCCTCTTTAAGGTGCATCTGCCTCATTTTGGCGCGAAATCTGCCTCACACCACGACTGCACCGACAAGTTCGATGCCTGTACACCAGCTATCAAACCATCAACGATCCCCCCCAGCCAGACAGGCACAGTGCGAGGATCTGCCAGCACAAAACCGCTTTTTCTGTTACTATCAGGCAATACTGAATCTGATCATCTGGTTAACATCATGAAATTTGTCTCTTTTAATATCAATGGCCTGCGTGCTCGTCCGCATCAACTTCAGGCCCTTGTCGAACAGCATCAACCTGAGGTGATTGGCCTGCAGGAAACCAAAGTTCATGACGATATGTTTCCCCTGGAAGAGGTAGCAAAACTGGGCTACCACGTGTTTTATCATGGTCAAAAAGGTCACTACGGTGTCGCACTCCTGACTAAGCAGGAGCCCCTTTCCGTCACTCGCGGTTTTCCAAGTGATGCAGAGGATGCCCAGCGCAGAATCATCATGGCTGAGATCCCGTCACCATTAGGGCCACTGACGGTCATTAATGGTTATTTCCCTCAGGGAGAAAGTCGCCAGCACGAAACAAAGTTTCCCGCTAAAGCGAAATTTTATCTCGATTTACAGAACTACCTGCAAACCAGCCTCAGCCCGGAAAACCCCGTGCTTATCATGGGTGATATGAATATCAGTGCGACGGATCTGGATATAGGTATCGGCGAAGACAGCCGTAAACGGTGGCTAAGAACGGGCAAATGTTCCTTCTTGCCTGAAGAACGGGAATGGATGCAACGGCTGCTTGACTGGGGGCTGGTTGATACCTTCCGTGCTGCCAACCCAGAAGTAAAAGACCAGTTCTCCTGGTTCGATTATCGTTCTAAAGGCTTTGATGATAATCGTGGGCTACGTATCGATCTGCTGCTGGCCAGTCAGCCCCTGGCTGCGCACTGCTCTGCTACCGGTATCGATTACCATATTCGCAGTATGGAAAAGCCATCCGATCATGCGCCTGTTTGGGCTGAATTTAGCCTGTAATACTCATATCTTTCTGGCTGTCTGACCCGAGGAGAACGACAATATGGCGATGAATTACAGCAGAAGGCTCCCTTATGGGACGTAGTCTAATACTGGCGCTGTTTGTCGTTCTGTTTGTGGTGATTTATCTCTCTATCCCCCCGGGAACCTTAAGTCTCGGGACACTGCAGCATTACCAGGGGCAGCTTAAACTTTGGCAAAATGACCATCCTCAGGCCACGGTAGGATTGTTTTTCCTGACCTATTTCCTGATCTCTGCCCTGTCTATCCCCGGGACGCGGATATTATCCCTACTGGGCGGGGCCCTGTTTGGTTTACTGGAAGGAACTACGCTGGTCGCCACCGCCGCCACCAGCGGTGCTGTCATTGCCATGTTACTGAGTCGCTACCTGTTACGCGACTGGGTGCAAAGACGTTTCAGTACCATGATGGATAAAGTGAATCAGGGAATGGCAAACAATGGTTCCTACTATCTGTTTGCTGTGAGGCTGGTGCCGGTTTTGCCTTTCTCAGTCATTAATTTATTGATGGGGCTGACCCCGTTCCCGGTCTTACGCTATGCGCTGTTAACCCTGGTGGGTCTTTTACCCTCGATTGTGTTGTACATCAGCACCGGACGCGAACTGAGTCAAATTCAGAGCATGCAAGACATCCTTTCACCCAAGATCCTGTTACTTTTTTTATTATTAGGGGCACTGCCGCTGGTGTCACGCTGGCTGTTAAAATCAGTCAATAAATCACGTCCTGAGTGAATCTGAGTCATGGCTTACATCACACAGGATATTGCTCTCTGGTTTCTGGAGGTGCTTCCTTGCCACTCAATAACAAGTATCTGCCCCTGTTTCACTTTAGCGAAAAACATGCCCTGAGCATTGCAGCCCCCCAGGCCGTGGTTATGGCGGCAGTACAGGCATATCGCCCTGAAAATGACAAATTTTTCCGGGCTGCCATCGCCCTGCGTGAAATACCAGTACGCCTGTTTGGCAAGCTACGAGGCCGTACCATGGTATCAAGGCCGGCTTTTAGCCTCGAAAATTTTACCCTTCTGGAACGAAACGACGATCATGAGATCGTTTTTGGACTCGCGGGTAAGTTCTGGCAGCCTGACTATGGGCAAGTCTCTGTCGTCGATGCCAAAGCATTTCAATTATTTAATGAACCGGAAACCGCAAAACTGGTACTCAGCTATTATGCTGAGAAGTTAGATGACACTCATACTCGTCTGACTACAGAAACCCGCGTGTTCTGTCTGGATAACACCGCACGGCGGAAATTTGCCCCCTACTGGTATTTAATCAGGCCAGTCAGCGGTCTGATTAGACGGCGAATGCTGCACTCTGTGGCTCAGATGACGAAGAAAATGCAATGAAGGCCCGTCATTAAAAGCGCACAGCCATAGAAGAAGCACTCCTCACTGCGGGCCTCCGGTTCTCTTTTCTTGTCGGTTTAGTTCGTCACCTCTCCCTTTATCTGACAGGTATTTTTCTGCGACAAGGGCCAGACATCATCTATAGTTAAGCCAAGGTAATCAATCTATGTCATAAGGCAATTGTCAGATAAATTGGCGGTAATGAAATGAAAAAAATTATTATTGGTTTTATTATTTGTGGTTTCTTAGGGAGTGTTTCCGGGTGTGATGATTCTGCAAAAGAAAATACCGCAGCGCCCCAGCATCACCAAACAGACAAGAATCAGAGTACCATCACCAGCACCGATAATGATGCGGCGCCCACATTAACCCAGATAAAAAAATACATTTTTAATAATACTAAAGAGCTGGGTGCTGTTGATAGCATCACTATAACTCAGATTGATGATAATGATATTAGTGGTACAGAACGAAACCGAGCTGACGTACTGAATTACCAGCTTAAAGAATATATTATCCGGGGGAAATATCACTTTACTGATGATATTTATGAAAAGAAAAAACATGATATCCTATTGAATAACAATCGATATACTCTGTGGACCCAGCCAGTAAAAGCAAACCAGAGCCTGACCTTTTCGCTGAAAGCATCGATGAAGAAAAAAGATCAACACGAATGGATGCCCGATTTTAGTGATTTTGTGTCATCACCAGAACTTCCACAGCATATCTATACCAAAATTTCACAGCCAGAAAGAGCAATATTGTATGGAAGTGATGATTTTAACCAGATTAAAACTGAGGCTCTGGCTGCACTGAATAGCCGTAATGCGCAATGCGATATCGTCGTTGAAAAAATAAAAGCACTAAATGAGCGCATTGGTGAAATGACAAATAAAGGAGAAAGGAACAAACATTTTTTTGCGTTAAAAAATGAAAGAAGTGACCTGATTTATAGTTACCAGTGTCTTAAGGCATATCAGTCAAGCTGCGATGTCCACAAAAAAACACCAATGCCAGAGAGAGTGCTTTCTCAGTATGTTGGTTTCCTGGAAGATGCAGGTGAAAAAATTACTGATTCTTGCGCCGGGACGCCAGAATTAGCTAAATAGATGCGGGATCATCCCCCGGACTCAGGGTACTTACTTCCGACAGGGTGACAGACTGGCACCCAAAGCGGCTAAGTTCCCTCTTCCATGCCTTTTTTCGGGAAATATGTTACATGACTACCCCTTTAGATGTTGTTGCCGGAATTATTGAATATAACGGAAAAATTTTACTTGCTCGCCGGCCAGAATCCGGGGATCAGACAGGTTATTGGGAGTTTCCTGGCGGTAAAATGGAGGCGGGAGAAACTCAGCCTCAAGCCCTGGCTCGTGAGCTCAGGGAAGAATTGGGTATTGATGCAGAAATTGGCCATTACATTGCCAGCCAGCAGTGGCAAATAGCCGATCGACTGATTGTGTTACATGCCTGGCATACCTGCCAGTTTACGGGTATTCCCCAGCCGTTATGTCATAGCGAGCTGGTCTGGTGCTCACTGACTGAGGCTCAAGAGTATGCGGATAACCAAATGCTGGCCCCGGCTGATATTCCGCTACTCATGGCTTTTATAAAACACCGGGCGGTGAACAGCACCGAACGCTAAAGCTGGTTTTTAACCCTTTAACATCCCTGTGCCCGGTCAGCGCTATCCACGCCGTTCCTGGCATGCCTGCACCCTTTATGGGTAAGCATACACACCTGAAGCGCGTCTGAATAAATGGCCAGGGGCGCCGCATGGTAGCGGTGTCACACCGTCCCCTGGGCATGCAGCATTCCCCCGGTAAATAACCGAAAGTGGCGGGCGAGCCTTCCGCCCCGCCTCTCATGACCGTACTCATCTGTCTTTCCCCGCCGCTCCGCCAGACGCGTTAAAAAAAACATTTTTTGATAGAGACAGAATCATCGTCACGTGATAAAACATATCTATGATATATCTTACGACATAAAAGAGACGATAAAATGGCCATCAAACAAAACAAACCCAAACGCCCCGAACGTGTAATGAATGAACTGAAATTCAGAGAATTAGTCGTTAAAAGTAAGGAAATCATCGTCAGCTGCTTTTATCGTATTGTTCTGACCAGTGAACAACTTGCCGGGTTTTCATCATCAGGCTTTGACGATCATGTGAAGGTATTTTTCCCTGAGCCGGGTAAGCCATTAGCATTACCCAAAATGACGGATGAAGGCATTGTCTGGCCTGAGGGACCGCGCCCGGCTTCGCGCGACTATACCCCGCTGGCCTTCGATGCCGAGCGTAATGAACTGACTATCGACTTCTTCATTCACGATGGGGGGATCGCAAGCGACTGGGCAAAAGCGGCAACGGTGGGTGATACCCTGATGATCGGCGGCCCACGTGGGTCACTGGTGATCCCTACTGATTATGCCTGGCAGCTTTACGTGTGCGATGAGACTGGTTTACCGGCCGTGCTTCGCCGCTTACGTTCATTACCAGACAACATAACGCCCCAAGTACTGGTCAACTGTAGCCAGCCACAAACCCAGCCCTATTTGAGTGAGTGTGCTCATGCCAGTATTGAATGGCTGGACAGCAAATCAATCGCGGCGAAACTCCATTCGCTTACCATCCCGGCAGAAGACTACTTTGTCTGGATCACCGGTGAAGGTGAAGAGGTAAAACAACTCAGCGATAATCTGCTGGCAAGCCACGGCCTTGACACCGACTATGTGCGCGCCGCAGCGTACTGGCATAAAAAATAGGAGAGTGAATATGCGACACCATCATCTGAACGGTAAAAAACACGATCTCCATGAAAGGTGGGCCAAAGGCCACGGGCGTCAGGAACACCGAACCCAGGAAGGCAAGGCACGTCACCGCCGTGAAAAGCTGTTTGATGCCAACGACATTCGTCTGCTTATTCTGCATATTCTTGAGAAAAACGTCGCCCATGGCTATGAGCTGATTAAATCGATAGAAGCGCTAGCCAAGGGTGAGTATGTGCCAAGCCCGGGAATTATTTATCCAAACCTGACACTGCTCGAAGAGATGGGATATATCCAGGGGACGGACAGTCAGTCCAGTAAAAAAGCCTGGCAGCTGACGGATGAGGGCAGAACATCACTGGCCCGGCAACGAGATGACGTTAATGCCATCATTGAACGTCTGACATCACTGGGGGTGCTGGGGGATAATCGTCGTATTCCTGAAGTACAACGGGCCATTCATAACTTCAGGAGTGCTCTCAATACCAAACTCAGCACGGACGACATTCCGCAGGAGGCACTCTATAAAATCATCGATATTCTGGATCAGGCCGCCAAAGATATTGAACGCTGCCCGTTGCGTTAAGGTGCAACCACAGTCCTGCCCGGTGTCCGGTAAACCAGGAGGCGGCTTGCTGACACCGTAAGGAATAAGCAACCGCCCGGTTTGATTACTTAAGGCTGGATACGCTGCCAAATAAGTGGGTTGGTGCTGATGACCTGACTGTCTCTTGAACACTGAAGCAGGATACCTTCCATTTTTATAATCGCCCCCTCGGTGTAATTTTTATTGCCATAAATACAGCACTGCAAACAAGGCACAGATTGCTGATTCGTCCCTTGCTGGGTAAATACTTCAGGGGGGATAACAACCCCCAGATCGGTACCATTATTTGCGGTGGCCAGCAGTGGCAAACTGAGCAGCGCCGCAGCAAGCACGCATTTTATTGAGACCTTCTTTACTGGCCTGTTTTTTAACTCCATCATCCCCCCTGTAAACACGTTTTAGTGATGAAACTACCCGGTGCGAATCGGTAGCCTTTTATTCATAACCGTACAGTACAGTAAAAAAAACCATTCCGTTAGTCACCGGGGCGTTGGGCTACGGGCGGAGTCCCACCAGAACGTCGTCCTCGCGTGTTAATACCCGCATTTCCTTTTCCTGCTTTTTTCTTTCGCTCCTTGCCCGCCCGGGGCGTGGCTGGAGCACTGATCCCCTGAAAAGTATCCTGTACCCTTGTGTTCCGGGCCTGATGGATTAGTGAATGCAGTGTGTCAATCAAGGGTTGCATAAAGTCCTGATAACGGCAGTTTTTCTCACTGATTTGTGTCAGGGTCGCTTCCCAGTTTGCGGTCATATCGGGGCGGGCCGCCAGTTCCGGTAATGCGTGAATAAGAGCCCGCCCGGCTGGTGTGGCGTGAATAGCCCGTCCCTTCTTTTCCAAAAATGCACGTTTGAACAACAGTTCAATAATACCTGCGCGGGTCGCCTCGGTGCCTAAACCATCCGTTGCCCGCAGTACTTTCTTGAGCTCTTTATCCTGAACGAAGCGAGCGATACCGGTCATCGCAGACAGTAAGGTGGCATCGGTAAAATGCCGCGGAGGCTGGGTCTGACGGTCAACCACCTCACCCTGTTCACAGAGCAAGACGTCACCATTGGCCACAACCGGCAATGGAGTACCGTCATTGTCTTCATCACGTTCTTTATTGCCCAGCAAAGCCCGCCACCCTGCTTCGGCCAGAAAACGGGCTTTGGCAATAAATTTTCCCCCGGCAATATCCAGCTCAATGGTACATTTCCGAAACTGAGCATCAGGACAGAACTGCATTAAATACTGACGGGCAATCAGATTATAAATACGGGACTCATTTTCCGTCAGAGAGACTTTGCTGCTGCGAGCCGTGGGAATAATAGCATGGTGGGCGTCGACCTTTTTGTCATCCCAGCATCGGTTGTGTATTGACACATCAATGGCCGGGAAAGGATCAAAATCCCCCTGAATACCGATGGCGTTCAACACGGCCTGGCGCCCGGCGAAATGCTCTTCCGGAAGATAACGGCTGTCAGAACGTGGATAGGTAATCAATTTATGGGTTTCATAGAGCTTCTGACAAATATCCAGGACAGTCTGCGCACTTAAGCCATAGCGTTTGGCAGCATCAATCTGCAAACTGGATAGCGAGAAAGGCAAAGGTGCAATTTCTGATTCACGTTTGTCCTGATAACTCGTCACTGTCGCTGGCTGCCCGGTGATTCGGGCAACCACATGCTCCGCCAGTTTTCGGTTCAGTAAGCGTCCCTCTTCATCCTGGTGTGACTCACAAGACTCACTGGGTTTCCAGAGTGCAATAAAACGCTCATCCGCCGGAGTGACGATATGTGCTTTGACTTCAAAATAGTCCCGGGGGATAAAGTTTTCTATTTCTTCATCCCGGCGTACTACCAGCCCCAGCACTGGGGTCTGAACCCGGCCAACAGATAATACGCCCTGATAGCCCGCATTGCGCCCCAACAGGGTATAGGCGCGGGTCATATTGATACCATATAGCCAGTCTGCACGGGCACGAGCCAGGGCAGAAACACAAAGGGGAATAAACTCCCTGTTAGGCCTCAGTCGGGCGATGGCCCGCTCCACGGCCTGAGGATTAAGATCGTTGATCAGGCAACGCTGAACCTGTTGGCGCTTTTCAGGCGCGAGCTGCAGGTAGTCCAGGACTTCATCAACCAGTAATTGACCTTCACGATCAGGGTCACCAGCATGTATCACTTCAGCGGCCTGATTCAGAAAACGTTTAATCACATTAAGCTGTTTGGTGACAGAGGGGCGTGGCTGTAAACGCCATTTCTCAGGCACAATCGGCAAGTCAGCAAGATTCCAGCGCGCATAGCGTTCGTTATAGACGTCGGGCTGCGCCTGTTCAAGCAGGTGACCAATACACCACGTCACAACCTGCCCACTGCCACACTCAATAAAACCATCCCCTCGTCGATGAGGTTTTGGCAAGACATCGGCTATCGCTCGGGCAAGACTCGGTTTTTCGGCAATAAACAACCGCATAAAATTAACGAACCTCAATCATGGGCTGCCCGGGGCGTTTTTCATAAAGTTCTCCCATCACATTGAGCGTCATTCCGTGACGCTCGGCGATGTCGAGAACGGCTTGCCGGGCATCATCCCGTACTGCGAGCAGCAGTCCCCCGGAGGTCTGGGGATCACAGAGTAAATCGCGCCAGGCTGCCGGCATCTCACCGACTAAATGACCATAACTGGCAAAGTTTCGTCCTGTACCACCGGGAACGCAGCCCTGGGCAATGTAGCTTTCCACTGCGGGTAACTTGGGTACCGCCGTAAAATTAACCACCGCATGCAGATCAGCGCCCTGGCACATTTCGCTAAGGTGCCCCAGCAAACCAAAGCCCGTCACATCCGTCATCGCCGTGACGCCTGCTACCTCAGAAAATTCAGCGCCAGCATCATTAAGCTGACACATTACTTCAGCCGCCAGGCCCTGATGTTCCGGACGGAGGAGCGATTTCTTCTCTGCCGTTGTCAGGATGCCAATACCCAGTGGTTTGGTCAGATAAAGTTTGCAACCGGCCTGGGCGGAACTGTTTTTCTTTACCTTTTCAGTGGGGACGATACCGGTCACTGCGAGGCCAAAAATTGGTTCCGGGGCATCGATCGAGTGTCCCCCTGCCAGGGATATGCCCGCCTGCTGGCAGACAAAACGGCCGCCTTCAATCACTTGCCGGGCGATAGCAGGATCAAGGGTATTCACCGGCCAGCCGAGGATGGCAATAGCCATAATGGGTTTCCCCCCCATGGCATAAATATCACTGATAGCGTTCGTGGCAGCGATACGGCCAAAGTCAAACGGAGAGTCAACAATCGGCATGAAAAAGTCGGTAGTACTGATGATGCAGGTGCCATTCCCTAAGTCATAAACCGCCGCATCATCCCGGGTTTCATTCCCGACCAGCAAATGGGGGTCAATAAATTTAGCCTGTTCACTATGAAGAATTGTTTCTAATACCTGGGGGGAAATTTTGCAGCCGCATCCAGCACCATGGCTATATTGTGTCAGCCTAACCTGTTGCTCACTCATCAGTCTCTCCTGTCATCGATGCACACCATTGGGGATATGGTAACGCTCAAATGCCATTCTGATAAGTCTGCTTGTCTGGATTAGCGTCTTATTACACGTAATCCAGACATTTTTCTTGTTTTAATTAAAAATAGTGTACAAATGGTGCGGTATCTGGCGGGGTAAATGTTGCCGATGCTTTAAGCTGTGGCGTTCCCAAATAGAGAAAGCCCACGACTTTATCCTGTGCCCGGCCCCCTAATGCTTCACAGATTGAGGCATCTTCCGTCCAGGGGCCACTGCGCCAGATACCGTTGAACCCCTGGGCGAGTGCCGCCATTTGCATAGCCATCACCGCACAGCTGGCTGAGGCTATTTGCTCCCAGACCGGCACTTTATGGTTATCATCACAGTGCGCAATCACCGCAATAATTTGTGGGGCCCGCAATGGGCCAGTGCGGGCTTTTTCAAGCGCCTTATCATCAAACCCTGCAGCAGTCGCTGCTTTGACCAACAACTGGGCAAAACGCTCACGCCCTTCCCCTTGAATAATAACAAAACGCCAGGGCTGCAGTGTGCCATGATCCGGCGCACGCATACCCGCACGCAGGATATTTTCCAGCACCTCACCCGATGGTGCCGGTTCAATTAAACGGGACGCACTGCGACGGTTAATAAGGAGTTCAAGAGCATCCATAATGTTTTCCCCTAAATGATTTCTATTCACAAAACTAACATAACCACTACTTTTATTACAGTGCAACACCGATTGGCTACTGACATTTTGTCATCGGATCTTTAGGATAATCGGCACGCTCAGCATTTTAGCGTTCAACATTCCGACGTGAGAGCATCCAAGTGGCAGTTATGGAGAAAATATGCGCATTATTGGGCGATTAATTACGGGTATTTTTAAGTGGACATGGCGTCTGCTCAATTTTATTCGCGAGTTAGTACTGAATGTACTTTTTATTTTAATAGTACTCGTGGGTGTGGGTATTTGGTTACAGGCCAAAAGCGATTCAGCGGAACCGCCTCAAGGCGCCCTGTTACTCAATATCAAGGGGGTCATCGTTGACAAGCCCTCCGTTAATGACAAGCTGGGTATCATTGGTCGCCAGCTATTAGGAGCGAACTCTAACCGGCTACAAGAAAACTCATTATTTGATATTGTCGATGCCATTCGTCAGGCCAAAAGCGACAGTAACATTACCGGGATTGTGCTTGACCTGAAAGATTTTGCCGGCGCAGATCAGACCTCGATGCAATACATAGGTAAAGCCCTGCGTGAATTCCGTGATACAGGTAAGCCTGTGTATGCCCGAGGTGATGACTACAACCAAGGCCAGTACTATCTGGCGAGCTTTGCCAACAAGATCTGGCTTTCGCCACAAGGGAATGTCGAACTGCGCGGGTTTGCCACCAATACTTTATATTACAAGACATTACTGGACAAACTGAAAGTCTCAACCTACGTATTCCGGGTAGGAACCTATAAATCAGCTGTTGAGCCTTACTTGCGGGACAACATGTCACCTGCCGCGCGGGAAGCAGACAGTCTGTGGATAGGGGAATTGTGGCAGAACTTTATCACCACCATTGCAGCAAACCGCCAGATAACAGTGCAACAGGCATTCCCTGGCGCACAAGTGATGCTGGATAATCTTAAAAAACTCAACGGTGATACGGCTCAGTACGCGCTGGATAACAAACTGGTCGATGAGCTGGCACCCAATGCCCGAGTTGATCAGGCACTGATCAAGCAGTTTGGCTGGAGCCAGGAAAATAAAGACTTTAACTACACCAGTATTTATGACTATAGCCTGAAGCCTGCATCATCTGAAGGTGGCGCGATTGCTGTCATTTTTGTTAATGGGGCTATAATGGATGGTCCTGAAACCGCGGGGCAAGTTGGCGGAGACACCACTGCGGCACAAATCCGTGACGCACGTCTTGACCCAACGGTGAAAGCCATCGTGCTTCGGGTCAACAGCCCGGGGGGAAGCGTGAGCGCCTCTGAGTTGATTCGTGGTGAACTGATGGCAGCCCGGGATGCTGGAAAACCGATTGTGGTTTCTATGGGGGGCATGGCCGCGTCTGGTGGATACTGGATCTCTACACCCGCGAACTATATTATCGCTAACCCGAGTACCCTGACGGGTTCTATCGGTATATTTGGTGTGATTAATACCGTGCAAGACACGCTGGCCTCAGTAGGCGTGTATACCGATGGGGTATCAACATCACCACTGGCTGATCTGGCCGTCACCAAAGCACTCTCGCCTGAAGTTCAGCAGATGATTCAGCTATCTATTGAACATGGTTATCAACGGTTTATCGACCTGGTGGCAAATGCCCGTAAGATGACACCGGAACAGGTTGACGCGATTGCCCAGGGCCATGTCTGGACGGGTGAAGATGCTAAAGCGAAAGGGTTAGTTGATGCGTTGGGAGACTTTGATGATGCTGTGGCAAAAGCCGCTGAACTGGCACAGCTGAAACAGTGGCATCTCAGTTTCTGGCAGGAAGAATCAACATTATTAGATCGTGTGTTTGACTCAGTAACCGGCTCGGTACGCGCGGCGTTACCTCAGGCGTTGCAAGCTTATTTGCCCGCACCGTTGGCTGATGCCGCCATGGCAGTTAAAGCACAAAACGATCAATTTGCGCTAATGAATGACCCGCAAAATCGCTATGCGTTCTGTCTGACCTGCGGAGACGTAAAGTAATCGCCTCCCCCGCCCGGGTCCCGGGCGGGTAAACGCTCCCTGATGCTGAGTATCGAACCGACTTATCTCAGCATCAGCCAGTCGTTCCACACGTTAAAAGGGTATTGAATTTAATCAATACCCTTTTCTTATCCCGGATGGGCTTTTTTTTTTCTTCCGTCGCTCTATACTCTGCCACTTCTTAACGACTACACCGACTGAGCGATGTTTATGCAAAAGAAATCTATTTATGTTGCCTATACAGGCGGAACCATCGGCATGCAGCGCTCAACCCAAGGCTACATACCTGTTTCTGGCCACCTCCAGCAGCAACTCGCCCTGATGCCCGAGTTCCACCGTCCTGAAATGCCTGACTTTTCTATTCATGAATACCAGCCACTGATGGACTCATCGGATATGACACCAGCGGACTGGCAGCATATTGCCGATGATATCTCAGCCAATTATGATAAATATGACGGCTTTGTTATCTTGCACGGGACGGACACGATGGCGTTCACCGCCTCCGCGCTCTCCTTTATGCTGGAAAACTTAGGTAAGCCGGTCATTGTCACCGGGTCACAAATCCCCCTGGCAGAGCTGCGTTCTGATGGGCAAATAAATTTACTCAACTCGCTCTATATCGCTGCTAATTATCCGATTAATGAAGTCAGCTTGTTTTTTAACAATCGACTTTATCGGGGTAACCGCTCAACCAAAGCCCATGCGGATGGTTTTGCTGCGTTCAGCTCCCCCAACCTCCCACCATTACTGGAAGCCGGTATCCACATTCGTCGGTTGAATACCCCTCCGGCACCACAGAGTCAGGGGCCGTTAATCGTTCACCACGTATCCCCTCAGCCGATCGGCGTGGTCACGATTTACCCGGGGATATCTGCTGATGTCGTAAGAAACTTTCTGCTTCAGCCGGTAAAAGCACTGATTTTACGATCCTACGGTGTGGGGAATGCACCACAGAAAGGGGATTTTATTAAGGAATTACGTGAAGCCTGCGATCGGGGGATCATTGTCGTTAACCTGACACAATGCATGTCTGGCAGAGTCAATATGGGAGGGTACGCAACAGGTAACGCCCTGGCAGAGGCAGGGGTGATCAGTGGCGAGGATATGACCGTTGAAGCCGCCTTAACGAAACTGCATTATCTACTGAGTCAGGGCCATGATGTCCCCACCATACGCGCTGCCATGTCACGCAATCTGCGTGGTGAGCTCACACCAGATGATTAAGGTATTTTATGTCCCAGCAAGCGTTATTATTAGTCGATTTGCAAAATGATTTTTGTGCTGATGGCTCCCTTGCTGTGCCAGAGGGGGAGCAGACCGTCCGAATTGCCAACTCGCTGATCCCCCTCTTCACGTCCCGTGGTTGCAAAATTATCGCCACCCAGGACTGGCATCCGGCCGATCACGGAAGCTTTGCCCGTGTCCAGGACAGTGAGCCATTTCTGCAAGGTATTCTTGATGGGTTGCCACAAACCTGGTGGCCAGATCATTGCGTTCAGAACAGCTATGGCGCTGAGTTTCATCAGCACCTGAATATTGCAGCTATTGATCATATTGCCCTGAAGGGCTGTCAGCAGGAGATTGATAGCTATAGCGCTTTCTTTGACAATGGTCATCGCCATCATACCGGCCTGGATGACTGGCTGCGTCAGCAAGACGTCAGCAGCCTGGTGATTATGGGATTAGCCACTGACTATTGTGTCAAGTTTACCGTGCTGGATGCATTATCCCTGGGTTACCAGGTCACCGTCATTACAGAGGGTTGCCGGGGAGTTAATCTACAGCCCCAGGACAGTGAACAGGCATTGCTGAAAATGGCTGAAAGTGGGGCAACGCTGATGACGCTTGATGTATTCAGGGCGCAACTCGCGGCCCAGTCACAATAAGCGCACATTGACCGGGAATTCGCCAGGCAGAACGACCGGCCTGGCTCATGCCAGGCTTACCCCCGCCGGGTGGCGGGGTAAGCCTTCAGTGAATTTTTATCGTGGTGATGGCATCAGCACCAATACCCCAGTCTGCTTTTAGCTGCTGTTTACTCTTCATCACCATTTGCCCTTCCGTATCAATGGTCATGTGCTGGGGCTGCGTATTGTGCCGTGACTGCCAGAGCATGACCAACTGAAGGCTGTTCTCTTTCTGCTCCGGGGTTAAAACCACGCCATCAGGCCATTTGCCCAGCTCAACAGCCGTTGCCAGGCGTTGATATATTTCAGGGGTCATTGCGGCCACTATTTTATCCAGATCGTCCATTATTTTCATCCTGCTGCGGAATAATTTGCTGAATCGATTCTCTACCCTTCAGTCTGGGCTCCATTCTGCTCATCAGTAAAGCTCAGTGACGCTGAATTAACGCAATAACGTTCCCCCGTGGGCTGCGGCCCGTCAGGAAAGACATGCCCTAAATGCGCATCACAATGGCCACAACGAATCTCAATACGTTCCATACCATGGGAATTGTCACTCAGATAACGAATGGCATCAGGGCTCACTGGCTGATAGAAACTTGGCCACCCACAACCAGAGTCATACTTTGCTTCGGAAAGGAATAAAGGGGCCTGACAAACCAGACAGTGATAGATGCCGTCCTGTTTGTTATGCAAGAGTCGCCCGGAATAAGGCGGCTCGGTGCCACGCATTTGCGTAACATGATATTGCATTTCGTTGAGGTTTTTCTTTTTTTGATCAGGAGGTAACGTGTTTGACATAAATAAATCTCTCGGACGGGTCAATCAATGTGTCTCAAACCCCATACTACAACAAAAATTTAACAGCACCACGCTGCTTTTTGTTCTAAACTAAACAAGAATTTATTGGCTCAGTCAAAAACGAGACGAACGTCGCAATTTTGCAGAGTATGTGTTTAACATCATCCCAGGCACCCCCATATCAAGGTTGCCAATTCAGGGGCCAGAGTGGAGGTTGTCGTACACTCAATGGACGAAAAATTGATTTGTACCATTGATTGACACGATTCCGCTTGACGATGCGTAAGGTTTTTGTAATTTTACAGGCAACCTTTTATTCACTAAAAAATAGCTGGTGGAATATATGACTATCAAAGTAGGTATCAACGGTTTTGGCCGTATCGGTCGCATTGTTTTCCGTGCTGCTCAAGAACGTTCTGACATCGAAATCGTTGGTATCAACGATCTGTTAGACGCTGAGTATATGGCTTACATGCTGAAATACGACTCTACACACGGTCGTTTCAACGGTACTGTGGAAGTTAAAGACGGCCATCTGGTGGTTAATGGTAAAACTATTCGTGTCACTTCAGAAAGAGACCCAGCCAACCTGAAGTGGAACGAAATCGGTGTTGATGTTGTTGCTGAAGCAACTGGCCTGTTCCTGACTGACGAAACAGCGCGTAAACACATCACCGCAGGTGCTAAGAAAGTTGTTCTGACTGGTCCTTCTAAAGATGACACCCCAATGTTTGTTAAGGGTGCTAACTTTGAAACTTATAAAGGTCAGGATATTGTTTCTAACGCATCTTGTACCACTAACTGCCTGGCTCCACTGGCTAAAGTTATCAATGACAACTTCGGTATCGTTGAAGCGCTGATGACCACTGTTCACGCAACTACCGCAACACAGAAAACTGTTGATGGCCCGTCTCACAAAGACTGGCGTGGTGGTCGTGGTGCATCACAGAACATCATCCCATCTTCTACCGGTGCAGCTAAAGCGGTAGGTAAAGTATTGCCTGAGCTGAATGGCAAACTGACTGGTATGGCATTCCGTGTTCCTACCCCTAACGTCTCTGTTGTCGATCTGACCGTTCGTCTGGAAAAACCAGCATCTTACGAAGAGATCAAAAAGGCAATGAAAGCCGCTTCTGAAGGCGCTATGAAAGGCGTTCTGGGTTACACCGAAGATGACGTTGTTTCTACCGATTTCAACGGTGAAGTCTGCACTTCAGTGTTTGATGCTAAAGCCGGTATCGCACTGAACGATCACTTTGTAAAACTGGTATCCTGGTACGATAACGAAACCGGTTACTCTAACAAAGTTCTGGATCTGATTGCTCATATCTCTAAATAAGTTGTAATGAGTAATTAATCCTTAGAGGGCGACGGTTGTCGCCCTTTTTTATTGCTTTCGATTATAGAGGCCATGTGAATGATAACTAAAATTTTTGCTCTGCCGGTTATTCAGCAAATTACACCGGCTATCTCTGTGCGTCAGCAAGACCAGTTAGAAGTCATTGTCATTGAACATGACAAGGTTCATGCCGCTATTGCACTACAAGGTGCCCATTTATTTGCCTGGCAGCCAGAAGGCGCACAACCAGTACTGTGGCTCAGTGATAATACCCTGTTCCACAAAGGCAGCGCATTACGGGGGGGCGTGCCTATTTGCTGGCCGTGGTTTGGCCCCGCAGAAGAGGCTTCATTACCCGCCCATGGTTTTGCCCGTAACCTACCCTGGACACTGAGTGCACATAACGAAGATGCCGATGGTGTCGTGCTCACCTTTGAACTGAAGAACACGGCCGAAACGCTAAAACTCTGGCCACATGAGTTCACACTATATGCCCGCTTTAAACTGGGTAAGTCCTGTGAAATAGAGCTTGAAGCACACGGTGAGTTTGAGGTCACTTCTGCTTTACACAGCTACTTCACTGTGGGTGATATTGCTGATGTTAGCGTCAGCGGCCTTGGTCCGACATACATTGATAAGGTGCTGGGCGGTATCCGGGGTGAATTGGCGGACGGTATACAGACGTTTCCTGACCGTACGGACAGGGTCTACCTTGCCCCTGAAGAGTGCAGCGTTATCCATGATGGTGGCTTGCAACGTCGAATCAATGTGATACATCACCACCATCATAATGTCGTGGCATGGAATCCAGGTCCAGCGTTGTCAGTCTCCATGCGTGATTTAACCGACGATGGTTATAAAACCTTTGTTTGTGTAGAGACCGCCTGTGTTACTGAAACACAAACAGCGACAGCAGGTAAACCTGCCCGTCTTGGACAGACTATTCGTTTATCGAAATGAAACCGACTGTTGCGCTTGCATAACGAGCGCAACAGTATTACGACGTATGACGCAGTAATCCCCGTTTGTTCATTGATATTCCCCCGTCCCGTTATAGCCCGTTGATAATATAACGCCACCAGCCATCAGGTAACTTATTGTATCAATTTGGGTTTCAACTTTTTACTGCCTGCAGGTCAGAAAACAGGTCCTGTTGTATATCATATATGTTAATCAGGATCGTTTTTTAGTTATTACAGACATGGCTGAATTTGCCTGAACACCTGTATATCTTGCTGCTATTAATACGTTGCTGCAGGGAATAATCGCTATTTTCTACCGGTGTGGGGACTGAATATATTATTGCTACCGGAACTGCCATTCACGGTATCGCCCTGTTACTTCTTAATATGTGAAAATAATATATGTCTTTTTAAATATTTATTTAGTGCCTCTATGCCTGGACGTGATTAAGCCTTTTTGCCTGCGGCGGGCAGCAATAAGCCGGGCAGAATAGTACGTGGGCACACAGTTACTGGTTGAGTCAGTGGGGGGTAAGCACCGGATGGCAGCGAAATCAATACCACGGCAGGGGGTAAAGACCCACGATATCGCGTGTCATACAGGGGAGCAAAACGAAGATGCTGTTTCCAGCAACGGACAGCAGCCGATAACAGGGTTATCGACTGCCGGACTACCGATTAGAAGCTATAAGTCACACCCGCCAGCAATGCCCCAGTCCAATGGCTGTCAACCATCGGGCTGTCGGTGATTTCGCTAGACAGTCTGACATAACGACCCATTCCGAACAGCGTCCAGTCATCGGTCAGGGCATAATCAACAGACAGTTCAACATAAGGTGAGAAACTGCTATTAGGATTATACTGATCAAGCCCACTGCGGCGTGACTCATTGCCACCCACACCGTAATAGTACTTGTTCTGATTCTTACTGTTCCAGCCCACACCAACACCCGGGGTCAGTGTCAGGCTACCGGTGTTATAACGGTACAGCCATGCCGTATCCCAGACAATACCATTGCTATTATCCAGAATGTCTCCGGCCAGTACCGTACGCAAGAAACCGTAATTGGTAAAGTGGGCATAAGACAGGCCCGCCATCACGGTAGAATTACGTTTGTCCAGTGAGCGCATTCCATTGTCATTACTGTCATTTGGACGGAAACGTAAAGGAGAATAATAAGCCGTCACAGCAAGCTTGTCTGCATCATCATTCCACAGATAGTAGCCCGCATTCAGGCTACGGATATAAAAGTTTTCACCTTCATAACCGATTATCGGGACTGGATAAACACGATCCTGATCGCCTTTATAAGGGTTCGGTGTCACTAATGCCCCGGCACCGACAGACCATGGTCCTTCAGCGTGAGCCAGAGAAACAGAGGAGGCCATCAATACACCTAATACAAGAAGTTTAACTTTGCTCACAATAATTCAATCCTTTCAATCAACCGTTAATCATGCCTTAGTGTAACTTTCCGCAATAACCATCACAAATTATTTCCACTATACAGAAAAGTATACTTTAGTAATAAACTTGTTGATAGTCTGGAATGCTTATCACATACGTTATATTCGATAGATTAATTATCACTATCGCAATAAAAGGTCATCTTAACAGAAAGCATTTTTTTAAATGGCATCTACCCTTTATTACGTATACACCAAAATAAGTTGAGTTACAGGATGATGGCTATGGGCTCAATGCCCAAAGACTTACCGGATTCAGAATGGGGAGTCGAAAATAGTCAATACAGATAAAACTGAAAATAGGCCGTGTTACAGGGAAGTGCCCGTTTAATTTCGCCAGTAAACAAGCTGGCACAGGTATTGCTTATTCATCTCCAGGGGAGCTGCGACGATAAATATTAACGCCAATAGCTCTTTCCTCTGTGCTAAACGAAAGGACGACAGACTATGAATATATTCGATCACTATCGCCAGCGTTATGAAGCAGCCAAAGACGAAGAATTTTCCCTGCAGGAGTTTTTAACTCTGTGCCGTCAGGATAAAAATGCCTATGCCAATGCTGCAGAACGTTTACTGACAGCCATTGGTACACCCGTTATGGTGGATACCGCGACGGATCCTCGATTATCACGTCTGTTCTCCAATCGTGTCGTTGCCCGTTATCCCGCGTTTGAGTCCTTTTACGGCATGGAAGATGCCATCGAGCAAATTGTTTCTTACCTGAAGCATGCTGCTCAAGGCCTTGAAGAGAAAAAACAAATTCTTTATTTACTGGGGCCCGTCGGGGGCGGTAAATCGTCTCTGGCAGAACGCCTTAAGGCTCTGATGCAGCATGTTCCCATTTATGTGCTCAGTGCCAATGGCGAACATAGCCCAGTCAATGACCACCCACTTTGCTTGTTCAACCCACAGGAAGATGCGCATATTCTGAGCGCTGAGTACGGTATCCCCCCTCGCTACCTCGAAACGATTATGTCACCCTGGGCCGCCAAGCGTCTGAAAGCATTTGGGGGGGATATTACCCAGTTTACCGTTGTAAAAGTCTGGCCTTCGATACTGGAACAAGTCGCGATAGCGAAAACAGAGCCTGGTGATGAAAATAACCAGGATATCTCTGCACTGGTTGGCAAGGTGGACATTCGTAAACTGGAGCACTTTGCCCAGAACGATCCTGATGCTTATAGCTATTCTGGTGCACTGTGCCGTGCAAATCAGGGCATTATGGAATTTGTCGAGATGTTTAAAGCACCGATAAAAGTGCTGCACCCCCTTCTGACGGCTACTCAGGAAGGAAACTATAACGGCACTGAAGGCCTCTCCGCCCTGCCGTTTAACGGTATTATCCTGGCGCACTCTAACGAGTCCGAGTGGGTCAGCTTCAAAAATAATAAAAATAATGAGGCCTTCCTTGACCGTGTTTATATCGTCAAGGTTCCCTATTGCCTGCGCATTTCTGAAGAGATCAAAATTTATCAAAAACTGCTACAACACAGTGAACTGTCCCAGGCACCTTGTGCCCCTGGTACGCTGGAAACACTGTCACGGTTTTCTGTTTTATCGCGGCTTAAAAATCCGGAAAACTCCAGTATTTACTCAAAGCTGCGCGTCTATGATGGGGAAAGCTTAAAAGACACCGACCCAAAAGCAAAATCCTATCAAGAATATCGGGACTATGCCGGAGTCGATGAAGGGATGAATGGCCTCTCGACTCGCTTCGCGTTTAAAATACTGTCCAGGGTCTTTAACTTTGACCACACTGAAGTGGCCGCCAACCCGGTACATTTATTTTATGTTCTTGAACAACAAATTGAACGGGAGCAGTTTCCCCAGGAGCTGGCCGAGAAATACCTGGAATATCTGAAAGGGTATTTAATCCCGAAATATGCCGAATTCATTGGCAAAGAGATCCAGACGGCCTACCTTGAGTCCTATTCTGAGTATGGGCAGAATATTTTTGACCGCTATGTTACCTATGCAGACTTTTGGATCCAGGATCAGGAATACCGTGATCCTGATACCGGGCAGTTATTTGACAGAGAATCATTAAACGCTGAACTGGAAAAAATCGAAAAACCAGCGGGTATCAGTAATCCGAAGGACTTTCGTAATGAGATAGTGAATTTTGTGCTGCGCGCCAGAGCCAACCACAATGGGCGAAATCCAGGCTGGACCAGCTACGAGAAACTGCGCACTGTGATTGAAAAAAAGATGTTCTCCAATACTGAAGAATTGCTACCTGTTATCTCTTTCAATACAAAAACATCAAACGATGAGCAGAAAAAACATGATGATTTTGTTCACCGCATGATGGAAAAGGGCTACACCCGTAAACAAGTACGTCTGTTATGTGAGTGGTATTTACGGGTACGTAAATCGTCATAAACGTCGCATGCGATGAAAACCGGGGTGCAAGACAATAATAACCACGGTCATCAAAACATGCAGCATCCATGTATTGTGCGATGTTGGCAACCTGAGCCGTCAGGATGAGACTCTCTCTTCCTGGCTGACACGGGCCTGCAGCAACTATTTGGGGGAGCTATGACCTATTTTATAGACCGGCGACTCAATGGAAAAAATAAGAGTGCGGTGAACCGCCAGCGTTTCATGCGCCGTTATAAAGCACAAATTAAACAGTCCGTTTCCGGGACGATGAATAAACGCTCAGTGACCGATGTCGATCAGGGCGAGTCGGTGACTATCCCTAAAGAGACCATCAAAGAACCCATGTTTCATCAGGGGATCGGGGGGATACGTCATCGAGTACACCCGGGAAATGACCATTTTATTGAACGTGATCGTATCCCACGCCCACAGGGTCAGGAGGGTAACGGCACCGGCAGTAATAATGGGAACGCAGGCGAAGACGGTGAAGGCAGTGAAGATTTTATTTTTCACATATCCAAAGACGAATATCTGGATCTCCTGTTTGAAGATCTTGCCCTGCCTAACCTGAAACGGACCCAGTACCGTCAGCTGACAGAGTATAGCACTCACCGTTCTGGCTATACTGCCAATGGGGTTCCCGCCAATATCAGCGTAGTGCGTTCACTGCAAAATTCCCTTGCCCGTCGTACAGCGTTAACTGCAGGAAAACGTCGGCAACTTCATGAAATGGAAAATAATCTTGAGGCGGCAGGACACGTTGAGCCGTGTTCGTTATTAGCCGAGGAACAGCTGCGCAAAGACATCGCTGAACTGCGCGAAAAAATTGCGCGGGTTCCATTTATTGACACATTTGATTTGCGCTTTAAAAATTATGAAAAACGCCCGGAAGCATCCAGTCAGGCCGTGATGTTCTGCCTGATGGATGTCTCCGGTTCGATGGATCAAGCCACCAAAGACATTGCTAAACGTTTCTATATTTTACTCTACTTGTTCCTCAGCCGCAGTTATAAAAATGTAGAGGTCGTCTATATTCGCCATCATACCCAGGCAAAAGCGGTGGATGAACAGACGTTTTTTTACTCACAAGAGACCGGCGGCACGATTGTGTCCAGTGCCTTGAAACTCATGGCTGAGATGGTTGAAAAACACTATGACCCTACCCAGTGGAACATCTATGGGGCCCAAGCCTCTGACGGGGATAACTGGGCTGATGACTCCCCCCTGTGCCGAAAGATCTTAATGGAAAAACTCCTGCCCGCGGTACGGTATTACAGTTACATCGAGATAACACGCCGAACTCACCAGAGCCTCTGGCAAGAGTATGAAAAATTACAGACCATCTACGATAATTTTGCGATACAGACTGTTCGTGATCAGAATGATATTTACCCAGTCTTCCGTGAGCTTTTCCGTAAGCAATTGCATGATGTTCCCGATTAACCCTGCCCCCTTGCCTGTACCGAAGGGAAATATTTCCATAGACGACTCAGGTATCTGGGGCAAGCTCCCCAGATAATGAACGACAACATAAGAAAAGATGATGACCACTGATAATCAACCTATTTCCATCCACCAGCAGCTGGTGGCGTTATTGAATCAGGAAGGTGCCAGCTATCGCCTGATGCAGCACCCTACCGCAGGCAAGTGTGAGGACGTTTCTCTGCTTCGTGGCACGGCGTTAGGTCAAGGCGCTAAAGCCCTGGTCTGCAAAATTAAGGGACAAGGCGTGAAACAGCATGTACTGGCGGTACTTTCTGCCGAGAAACAAGCCGATTTGACCCAGGTTGCCCACTATTTTTCTGCCAGCAAAGCATCCCTGGCCAGCCCCCTGGAAGTAGACACGCTAACGCGCTGCGTGTTTGGTGCCATCCCCCCCTTTAGTTTTCATCCCGAACTCAAACTCATTGCAGACCCTTATCTATTTGAAAATTACGATGAAATTGCGTTTAACGCAGGTTCACTGGAAAGCTCGATTATTCTTCGTAGCGAAGACTATTTGCGCATTGCCCGGCCCACGTTGGTGACATTTCATCGTCAGGGTTAGTCATCGTGGGCTGCGTCATATCATCAGCCAGATTCTTAAGATAACGCCCCGGAGTTGTGCCTAACGCTTTTTTAAACATTGTAATAAATGCAGTCGTAGAGTCATAACCGAGTGACGCTGATACCTGCTGTACATTCTGGCCCCGACGAGCAGCCGTAAAGCAATAATGAGCTGCATCTGCTGACGCCAGCGTCGAAAGTTTAGCCCGGTCTCTTTGACAATCAGACGGGCTAAATTACGTTCGCTCATGGCAAAAGTATCAGCCCAGGCGGAAAGTGGGCGTCTGCCCTGCAGATTACGGATCATTCCGTCCGCCATCACCCGGATTTTCGCATTTTCAGAAATAGGCACATCCAGCTGCTTAACCGGTTGTTTAGGGAGTTCATCAAACAGAACCTGAATAAGACGTTGCACAGCAGGCTGGTTAATATCAGCATAAGGAACATCCGCCAGGTGCAGGACGAGTGCCCTGACCAGCGGCGAAACTTTCAGCGTGCAGCACGTGTCCGGCATCGCCATACTCCCCGGCTCAATAAACAGAAAACAGAGCCGGGCATTGTGAGTGACACGATTACTGTGCTGCATGTTACTGGGTATCCAGACCGCATAATGTGTCGGAACCATCCACATAGCTTGCTGAACTTCACTGGTGATACCACCATGTAATGCAAGGATCAGCTGCCCTTTACGGTGGGAGTGAAACGGAATCTCCTGGTCATTCTCCGCGGCCCTGACTCTGAAAGCCTGTGCCAGTGCAGTACAGCTATCAGGATCAAAGCCACCGAGAGTTAAGTCTCGTTCCATAACTTGTCCGAATTTAGAGATAATTTGTCATTTTATCTTGATTTATTGCCGGGCTGAAACCTGTATTCTGGTATTTCAGCATTTTGGATGAAGAACATGAACACGACCATTTCGACGCGTAAAAAAAATCGTGCTCTTTTGTTAATTGGTATATTGATGATAGCCGGTACCTTACGGGTGCCTTTTACGGGTATCGCCCCGTTGCTGGATATGGTGAAAGACAGCTTCGTTTTGACGACCGCGCAAATCGGGCTACTGACCACCATCCCCCTCCTGGCTTTTGCTACTGTATCTCCCTTCGTAGCCAGTATTGCCGGGCGCTTTGGTATTGAACGCAGTTTATTGGTGGCAATGGTGATCATCTGTTGCGGTATTGCCATCCGTTCAGGCGGGAGCGCCCCCTTGTTATATCTTGGCACCGCCCTTATTGGTTGTGGTATCGCCATGGGGAACGTACTGCTACCAGGTATGGTAAAACGTGACTATCCTGATGATATTGCTAAATTAACTGGCGCTTATAGCCTGACTATGGGTATCGCGGCCGCAGTCGGTTCGGCCATGGTCGTGCCGGTAGCACTGGCGGGTTTTGGCTGGTCTGGCGCCTTACTTTCGTTAATGATTTTTCCACTACTGGCAGCGATCTTTTGGCTTCCACATTTACGTCGTGCGACACACGCGCCGCTGTCTGGTAACCCCGCCTTAAAAAATCGGGGGATATGGTCTTCCCCCCTGGCATGGCAGGTAACGTTATACTTGGGGATTAACTCGTTTATTTATTACGTTATTATTGGCTGGCTGCCCTCTATTTTGACTGGCTTTGGATACAGTGAACAGCAGGCAGGCTCACTGCATGGCGCACTGCAACTGGCAACGGCTCTCCCGGGTCTGGTGGTGGGGCTTATCCTTAGTCGTCTGAAGGATCATCGGGGTATCACCATTCTGATGGCTCTATTCTGGTCTGTTTCGCTCTCAGGCATGGTGTGGTTCCCCAAACTGGCAATGTTGTGGATAGCCATGGGTGGGTTTGGTTCCGGCGCGGCAATGATTCTGGGGTTATCTTTTGTTGCTTTGCGCACGGGCTCCGCACATCAGGCCGCCGCCCTTTCAGGAATGGCGCAGTCTGTGGGGTACTTGTTTGCCGCTGCAGGCCCGCCATTGATGGGTAAAATTCATGACCTTTCAGGCAGCTGGTCTGGGCCTTTAGCCCTGTGTGCCGCACTGGCTGTTATCATGGCGATAATCGGTACTTTCGCTGCCCGTCAAATTCAAATCCAATAACACAACACAGGCGTCATGTGTCTGACGCCTGGTGTTCGCCGTCCACTGAACCAGCGGGCTTTATCGTTTTGTTTGTTGTTTAACCGCAGCCAGAAAGGCCATGACCAAGGGCGTGGCCTGATGACTCAGCGCCCGGCGCTCATGCTGAAATAATGTGGCCACAAAGAAGGGATGCCCCTGGAGTTCAATCGCCCGAACTTCGCCCTGACCATCCCACCCGACTACCGTCAGTGGGCCATCATTAAGCTCGGCAGCAAACACCGGATCAATCCCATAATTACAGTGATACCCTTCGCAAATCTCCCCTGAGCCATAAGCTTTTCCCGCCAGTGAATCCTGTTTTAGCTTAATAGCATCTGATTTTTCCACCAGGGAGCATACCAGTGGCACGATCACTAAGCGCCCTTCCTGGGTTGTTTCCCCGTGGCCTGCATCCTGCCAGCCCAGTACCTGACGGGCATACTCAATAATTGCGTGCTGGAAGCCACCACAAGTGCCTAAAAAAGGTCGCTGGTTTTCACGGGCATAGCGAATCGCCGACAACGCGCCTTGCTCACTCTTATAAGGGCTGGCGGGCACGCACCAGATACCATCATAACCGGCAAGATCATCAGAATGATGGATCGCCGTGGTCGATACCCAGTGCCAGGTGATAGCGAGATCCAGTGCTGCGGCGCTCTGAGCTAATGCCAGGGGGATCGCCTGATGGGCAATCGCCGCTGAGTTGTAGTCACCCACAAGAGCGATACGAAAAGAGGGCTGTAAAGAGGGCGTCATGAGATGAATGCTCCTTATGTGCATGGTTAACAGAACAACATAAGGAATAGTAGATTAAGGGACTTCGTTATCCCCTGCAAGTCAATTTCTGTTGCCTTAATCATCAGCGCGCCAGGCAGGCTCTGCTATACTCACATAACAGGACAGGTAACACTCACCTATTGACAGACAGACACCTGACGCATTTTTTTCAGGTTAAATACTATCAAGGAAGCGACAATGATCCGCTGCAAACGTGTTTACGACACCCCTGATTCAAATGATGGCTATCGGGTCCTGGTTGACAGGCTCTGGCCACGCGGGATAAAAAAAGCCGACTTGCCGTATGATGAATGGGCAAAAACGTTAACCCCCTCCCGGGAATTGCGCACGGAACTCCATAGTGACGTTATCGACTTTACTGAGTTTACTCACCGCTATTTGGCTGAACTGGCTTGCCAGCAACCCACAGCCCAGGCGCTGGCCAGTTTGAGCAAAACTCAAACCGTCACATTACTCTACGCTGACCGGGATACGCAGCAAAACCATGCTTTGGTGCTGGCCGACTACCTGCGTTCATTGGCACACTGATCCTCGTGATGAAGTCAAAACGGCAGGACGCACCTTTTCGGGGCGTCCTGGGCGATCAATGTGCATTGGGATAAAAGCGTGCGACCAGCAGGGATAAGTGCTGTGTTTTAACTGTCTTCCGGATTGTAAAACTGAAACATTCTGAATTACAAATGAAAATAAGATGAAATATCTGGAAATTAAAAATAATAATAAATTTTAAAAATAGATTGTTTCCTTATCAGCACCATATCTCAAAATAATTTTAAAAAAATCATCATTTGTCACTTGCTAATAAACGTAAGTAAGGATAATTTCATGTCTGCGGTAACATGGAGTCTCCCTTATTCCATTTTCCGTATATGCCGATTTATTCCTCCTCTGGAGGCACCGAAACCACTATAAAATGATTCGGTTGTGCACCCTATAATATTAATGATGATAGCCTTGTGGTGACCCGACGTTTGTCGGGTTCTCTTCCCGTTTATTCAACCCGTTTTATAATAAGTTATATCTTATTTGATTTTCATTCACAGAAATATTGCTATTAAATAAATTTGAATAACAAATTTATTCTTTGATTTATCACCTCATAGATATACAAACTCAATGTATCCATCCCCTGCCTGACAGCGAATGTCTGTTCACAGAACAGCCCGGGCGTATACCAGCCCGACGAAGCGGCACAAAGTAACTTCCCGTAAGGAGGGGATTAATCATAAGGGCGAGTCGAGCGGCTCCGTTCATTCATTAGATTGCCAGCATCATCAACAATGATGCTGGAAGGTGGTCAGGGGAGACACCCTGTCGCTATGCATAATCAGGATCTTCATTACCTCAGGGTCACTCGCAGTAATAACAAAAATATTAATAATGATTATTGATTAAACACCCGAAACAGGCCCATTCAGGCTGCACTGTCCGGGCTGAAAACACGATAAAGTGATTCAGTCGCATGCCTGGCTGTATTAATGGAGGCTCATATTTACAAAACAGGCTTTTCTTAATACGATAAATAAGCACAGTGTTTTCAAATCGTGGTGCCGGTGGTATTTATCTTGTTTACCCATGGCGCTACGCGGCTAATATAATCGTAGCCGTCCTGGTATCCAGCATGGGTGAAGTGATGTACTAACGGCTTCAAATATGATGCTTTTTTACCGGCCATTGTATTTCACCGATACCGTCAACGCAGGGCCTCGCAAAGAGAAATCCCTGATAGAGGTTTACCCCAATGGACTGGAGCCAGCACCACTCTTCGAGCTTTTCAACCCCTTCAGCAACAAGATTGATACCCATATCCTGGCAATATCTGACAATGGCAACCACCACCGACTGCTGCCCGCCCATTTTATGAATGTCCTGTATCAGTGAACGATCGATTTTAATCTCGTCAGGCTGAATTTTAGAAAGGAATGACATTCTGGAATATCCTGAGCCAAAATCATCTACCGCTAACCCGATGCCTGCGGCCCGAATATCTTTCAGAATTTTATGAAAATCCACCGTATTGGTAATCACTTCAGTTTCGAGCAGCTCAATGATCACCTGTTCTGGTCGCAAATTTGCCTGGCTTATCTGGGCTGTAAGCTGTGCAACTGCATTAGGGATAGTATGCAGCGACCCAGGCAACAGATTGATGGCAATTTTTTCATCATCACGCAGTATCTTGCCCGCAAGTTCAAGCGCAATAGCCTTGGTTTGCAGGTCGAAAGCATACAGTGAATCCGACGGAATAGCGGAAAATATCGCCCCTGGTGACCGCCCTTTTGCATCACGGATCAGTGCCTCAAATGAAGCTATTCGGCCACTCATCGGCTCCACTATCGGCTGCAGGGCAAAGGTATAAAGAACCCCTTTTTCTGTTTGCCATAGTCTATCCTGCCGTGACTCTTTCTTACTGACCATTTCCCATTGAGCAGACTTCAAGCCACAAGAGGGCCTGTGCCATGCGCCCTGGGCAATAAATCGTTTTATTAACCGAAAGATCTTATCGTCGTGTAAGTGGTGGTTTTGAACGTGATCCAGTTGGTGGATCTCATCAACCAGTGTGTTTTTGTCTGCTATGCGTAAGTCAAAGAACGTCATGCCAATGTCACTGAATCGTCGGTATGCCGAGTAATCACGCATTAACTCAACAACATCCGTATGGCGCTGATCCTCACTGATATGGCAAAAGAGTAAGTCAATAACCTCCTCTTCCCCTTCCAGAACCTGAAAAAACTCCGAACCATTGAATAACAGTATGCCCGTGACCTGAATCGCTTTATTTTTTTTACATGCGGCGATGGTCAGGTTGATTAAATCAAGGTCTGAAAACTCGGCCTCTGACTGGCTCTGGTAAATCAACGTCGTTAACATGGGCGGCCTTTTTAGTGGTTAGTATTAAGCATTTCTACACAACTAACGTCCCCTACCTTCATCACTTGCCTTTCTTCGTTATGTGAAAGTAAGGCTATATAGATTACTGACTAATTTTTAAGTATATTTCGCAAGTTGATAAATAGCTGCATTCGAGATCATTTTATTTTTCTGGTTTATGTTAGTGTCTCAAAAGTGCGTATCCTCATGCTGAAAATCGCTTACTGCCACGCTGCTGAAAAAAGGCTGCTCTGGGGCGGGCCTTGAGTCAAAATGCGGGAACACTGACGTTTTATACTCACTGGCAAGAATACCACCCAGCTCAAATTGACTTGATGGATTGTTGATGAAGGCCGCCCTGGTTTTTGTTGTCTGAGTTCAATAACAACAGGCACCCGGACAATTCATCTGGTGAATGTTTCTTTTTCCTGGGAAAACTGGAATGCTAAAAGTCATTGCCGAAGATTTTATCAAACCTGAGCATATTGATACCGTTATGCCCTTTTACCTCGCACTCGTATCCGCAACCAAAAAAGAGCCCCTGTGTATCGATTATAATTTATACATTGATGAGAAAGACCCGGGGCACTTTATTTTTATAGAAGAATGGCCGGACCAGGCGGCACTTGACGCGCATTGTGCGAGTGAGCATTTCAGACGGCTTGTCCCCTTGATTGATCAATATAAACGTAAGGAGGCTGAATACATTCTGATGAATACCCGGGTTAACCCGGAAGAAAATTAACGTATTAATCACCCATTAACGGCTCCGGTTTTCTGGTCTGCATGCTGTTCTGCCCGTGTTGGATTGAGGGCATCCCCCGTCAGGAGAATATGATGAACAAAGACACGCTAGTTACTCTGTTGAAGTACAAGCGCTGGATCGACTCCGCAACGCTAGAAACAATCAAAGGGATCAGTGCCCCCTCCTGTGCAGAAAAACGTCACCTCATGTTAAGGCTAATGAATCATATTTATGTTGTTGATATGATTTTCAAAGCAAATATTCTGGGACAGCCGCATGGCTATACCGCGCTGAACACACCAGAAACCCCCTCGGTGGATGATCTTGCCGTTAACGTGGCCGCCAGTACCGACTGGTACATTCAGCACGTGAACACAATGGCACCCGCTGATTTAGAAAAAACCATTACGTTTACTTTTGTTGATGGTGGCAATGGTGAGATGACAGCCATTGATATGCTGAACCATGTGCTTTTTCACGGAGCCTATCATCGTGGGGCCATCGGCTGGTTAATTTCTGAATGTGGTGCTGTCCCTCCAAAAGATGTACTGACCGTTTTCCTGAGAGACCATAATCACTGATATCCTGTATATCTTGGGGTGTAAACCGCTGCTTTTAGCGCTATAGCTGGCGTTTTGCTGCCCGGGAAAGCGATAGAATACCAACCAGAGTAAGGAATAAGCGTGATTAAATTAACCGGCCGTTTGGTGTGCGCCAGTGACGATGAGGCAGAGCTTGTCCGCCGGTATCTTCCTGAACATAAAAGGCTGACAGCAGAGGAACCCGGGTGCCTTTCTTTTGACGTCACTGAAACAGCAGACCCTTTGATCTGGACCGTTGAAGAGTTATTTCACGACCAGGCTACCTTTGATGCCCACCAGGACAGGACCAAGGCATCAGAATGGGGAAATAAAACCCGTGCCATCACCCGGGAATATGCGGTATTTGAAACTGAGGAATAATACCTCGTCCATAAGTACAGGTTCATGATTTATTGCCTGTCCCCTCGCACTGAGCCGCCATCCGGCGGCCAAAAGAGACGAGCTGAAGCCATTGACTACGCTGGCTTCAGGCGATTAAAGCGTCAGCGTTTTCTGATTTCAGTAATGTAAGTGATTGCCGCGTGTTCAACGAAATTGGGCACATCATCAAAGGCCTCTTTACCTACAGGTGAGTTAAACGCTGCAATGGCGTCCTCAATGGAATCGAACCACAACTCAGAGAAACCATCAACAGGTGACTCCGGGTATTTTTCCCGGTCGACAGGATTAAGCACATAGCCCCTTAACCCAGGAAGCCTGAGCGCGATGGCAGTATGCACTTCATCCCAGTGTTTAACAAAATCATCAAAGCTCTGGCCTTTTTTACGCGTAAGAAATCCCACATGTTTAAAACCGTTAATGGATGTCATCCTCTTCTCCTCTGCATTATTTTTGTGTTTAAACGTACGGGTAATAAGGGCCTGCCCAACCCGGTATCGTGCGAGATAAACCAGCCCATCACCAATACGTCTTTCTGCCTGCGTGTCCCGCATGTTGTCAGGCAGGAATTGAATATGAGGCACGCTTCCACTGGGCTTCTTCGGCACAATGAATCCCACGGCAACGTGCTGCATGGTAATCTCCGTTTATGCTGCGTCACTCCGAATAAAACGACGAACAGTGACGTTCTGGCGGTAACGGGTAAAACATTTGTTCACACCATCCACCTTAGTTGTACCAGCAGTCGGCAATAATCTGATGCGAGCGGATACGTGCCTCTGCATCATGGATCCAGGAATTCACCATGATTTCATCAGCGCCGGTCCGACGAACGAGATCGTTAAGCCCGGCACGGACGACCTCAGCGTTGCCCCACACAGACTCTCTGAGCTGATTAAGTACACGCCGGGCTTCAGCCGGATGCCATAAGGAATCCATCGCACTGGTCGGTTTGGGCAGTTTTTTCTCAATCCCACGCCCGAGGTTGAGGAATTTTTGTAATTCGGTTGTGGCAAGATGGTCCGCCTGTTGCTGGGTCTCAGCGGCAACAACATTTACACAGATCATAACGTAAGGCTGTTCCAGGGTTTCTGAAGGCATGAAACCTGACCGGTAAGTATCGACAGCCGCCAGCATCGCGTCAGGAGCAAAGTGGGAAGCAAACACCAGGGGCAAGCCTTTCTCGGCGGCAAGCTGTGCGCTGAAGGTACTGGAACCCAGCAGCCATAATGGAATATGGAGTCCCGCCCCGGGAACAGCCATGATTCGTTGCCCGGGGCGAGGTACAGACAGATAGTACTGAAGTTCATTGAGCATCTCAGGAAACGCCAGCCCTTTCGCGCGGCTTTCACGACGTAGCGCCTGCAGCGTCTCATAATCCGTGCCCGGCGCTCTGCCAAGGCCTAAATCCACACGCCCCGGATAAAGTGTTTCAAGTGTGCCAAACTGCTCTGCGACCACCAACGGGGCATGATTGGGCAGCATAATCCCCCCTGCACCAATACGAATTTTTCGTGTTTTAGCGCCAATATGACTTAACAGAACAGCTGTCGCCGCACTGGCGATATCAACCATATTATGATGTTCTGCCATCCAGAATCGCTGATAACCGGCGGCTTCCGCCGCTTGTGCCAAACGCACACTGTTGGTAATAGCATCGGTCAATGAATGGCCTTCAGTGACGGGAGCTAAATCCAGCAATGACAAGGGGATGTTCGTGGTATTCATAGTCATTTCTCGGTACGGGCAGATGAACGATAATTGATGAGATGACTATGATTGTTTTTTTATACATGATAAATACCATTTCATTTGACTCTATATGGACATAGATTCAACAATGAAGGGACTGTTTTAAGTTATTCTGGAAAGTGACCGCCGGAAATTCCGTTTTCGTCGGGGTCGCCTGCACGGTCTGGTCAGGAAATACGTCATGACCACCACGGCCAGTGCCACAAATTCGCTATCAGCCTCACTGAATTTTGCTTCACGCTGCGGAAGGCAAAGGGTATTACGTCGGGAAATACTTGATGGATAATTATGCGAACCACTGATCATTTGGGCGGTATTACTGCTTTTGTTACCACAGCCCAGCGTGGGAGTTTCACCGCTGCTGCTGAAAAACTGGGCCTGACAAAGTCGGCCATCGGCAAAAGTGTCAGCCGCCTGGAGAGCCGCCTCGGAATAAAACTGTTTCAGCGGTCTACCCGACGACTCAGCCTGACGCCGGATGGGGAGCGTTTTCTCACTAGCTGTCAGAACGCCATAGATATTCTGGAACAGGCTGAGGCCGAACTGACATCATACACCAGCCAACCGGCCGGACGCCTGAGGATAGATTTACCTGCGGCCTTCGGACGGCAACGGGTTCTCCCCATTCTGCTTGATATTACCCGTCGCTATCCTGAACTGGCACTCACCGTAACATTCAGCGAACGGTTCATTGACTTGATTGACGAGGGGATCGACCTTGCCATCCGTATTGGTGAACTGACAGACAGCAGTGGCCTGGTTGCCAGGAAGCTCACGACACAGAAGCTGGTGATTTGCGCCTCTCCTGATTATCTGCTGGACCATGGCGAACCCGTCAGCATAGCGGAGCTGAATCAGCATCGGTGCGTGGTTGGTTTCCGACGAAATCAGCCGGTTTCATGGCTGTTAAAAGAACCCGGGGGACAAATGCGCCGTTTTACCCCGCCACCGACACATGAATTTGCTGATGGTGACGCTATGCTCGCCGCCACCCTGTCGGGAGGCGGATTGTCGCAGCTTCCTCTCTGGCTGGTCAGTAAGGATTTGGCTGCCGGGACGTTACGGGAAGTGCTGGCCGGATATTCTGGTGGTGAAGTGCCCATCAGCGCACTATGGCCGAAAAATCGCCAGTTATTGCCTAAAATCCGCTACGTCGTGGACACGCTGGTCAGGGCCGCAGAAGACGACCTGTTTGATTAATGACCCCGGATATCGGCCTGCGCATCGTAGCAAAGGCCAGGGCTTAACCATCATCCATGCGGAGTCTGATAGCCCTATCTATACATGCCCTGATTATCAGCAATGAACGAACGACTGGTATCCGGGGTAAACAGAACGCGCAGTGTCCACGAAGGCCTTGTAACGATTCAGTACCGTTTCAGGTTGCTGAAGCTATATTGCTCAGTGTCTGCTGAATGAAATCAATAAGCGCGCGCGTTTTAGCCGGTAAGTAACGCCGGCTGGAATAAAGCGCAAACAATTGCAATGGGGCAGCTGGCTGCTCAAACTCAACCTCGATTAACCGTCCATCATGAATGTATGGCTGGCAGGCCTGTTTTGACAGAATGGCAAAACCAACACCAGACACGGCAGCCCGCCCTGCCATCTCCCCACTGTTGACCCGATAATGTCCTTTGACCTTAATCGTCTCGAATTCCCCTTTGGTATTAACAAACTGCCAGGGTGCGCCTTTCAAAGCACTGACCGTTGTAATACAGGGTAATTCTTCAAATTGCTGGATATGGGAAGGCATGCCATAACGCTCAATGACGGAAGGCGCCGCAACAACGGTGCAAGGGATAGTCATCAGGTGACGGGCGATGTAGTCACTGTCATCCATCCGACCACGGGTAATAATGATCGCAAAATCCAGATCATCCCGCAGGGACTCGAGACCGGACAAGTTTGTCACGCAGCTAATCTCCACGTCAGGGTACTGACAGGCGAAATCAGCAATCGCAGATCCTAACAATGCAGGTCCTATCTCATTGGGAATGCAGATACGTAACGGCCCTTTGAGTTGCACTTGCCGCAACGTTAATTCCGTCTCAGTTTGCTCAAGCGCATCCAGTAATGGCTTTGCTCGGGTATAGAGCAGTTGCCCGGCCTGGGTGAGTTTCATATGTCGGGTACTGCGCTCAATGAGCTGAAGATTCAGTTTTGCTTCTAACTGGGAAATACAACGACTGACATTTGATGTGGGCATTTCAAGGATTTTCGACGCCCCGACAAAGCTTTCCCTTTCAACCACCGCCACGAACACTTTCAGGCTATTAAAATCAAGAGCCGACCGCATGAATTATCCCACATATGATAATAATAATTGCCATTTTTACCATATAATAAACAACATTGATAGCAGTTAAACTCGGGTATCTTTAATCCACAGGTTGCTTGCTATGTCACTGTTTACACAGACATTTAATCATAAAATATTCATGCGGATAGCCATTGTGATGGCTTTTATTCAGTTCACTAATGCTCTGGAGTACATGGCGTTAACACCAGTTTTTGCTTTTATGGCAGGCAGCTTTTCGGTGCCCGTTTCATTTTCCGGCTATGTCTCTGGCATGTACACTATGGGGGCGGTCCTTTCTGGAATTGCCGCCTTTTACTGGATCGAACGAGTTAATAAGAAACAATTCTTAATCAAGAACATGGTACTGCTGGGGGCGTTAACCTTTTTTTCTACACTCACGACCCATTTTGGCACCCTTCTGGCGCTACGCTTTTGCGCCGGACTGGTTGGGGGAACAACAATGGGGGTTGGCACAAGTATTTTGATAAACACGGTCCCGGTAAACCTGCGAGGAAAAGTACTGGCAACAGTGATTGCCTCATTTTCAATGGTCAGTATTGTCGGGATGCCGGTCATATTATTTTTATGTACACACTATGGTTGGCATATTGCGCTATGGGCTATAAGTGCACTGTGTCTGTTATCGCTGCCATTAATAATCGTGACTCTCCCCCAGGACGCGGCACCATCAAACGTCAAGACCAGCCTGCCTTTTGATCGCCAAACCCTGCTCTTTGCGTCTTGTTCCGCACTCGTACAATTTAGCCCGATGCTGATTATTCCCATCCTGATCCCGTTAATGACGCAATACCTGGGTGCCCGGCAAGGTCTGCTATCTTTATTATTTTTAGGTGGGGGGATCGCCGGCTACCTGGCAACAAAAATTACAGGTGCTCTGACATCACGCTTGCCTGTTCTTATGCTGGCCACAATGTCAACGCTGTGCTTCGTCGCAAGTTTACTGATCCCTGTACTGGGTTATCATAATGCCTTTCTATTCATGGCATTATTTATTGGCGCCTCATACAGCCGCCTGGTTTGCGCATCGCTGATTGCTATCCAGTACCCGGCGGATGAACAACGGGCCAGTTTTTCTTCGCTACAGGCAGCAATAATGTCCTTGATAACAACGTTAGCCTTCTTTCTTTCTTCCTTATTGCTGCCTGACCAGGGAATAACCATACAAAATCTGAACAGGCTGTTGGTTGTCAGTGCATTAACCGCCGTCGTCTTTCCTGTCATCGTCATAGTGCTTCAAAAAAAACTGGCTAAACGCCCGACATAGCCTGGTCAGGCCCTCCGTCCATGAAAGATAGGGCAGTCTTGCTGGGTTGAGGGCTCACCCTGTCACTGCCACCCCAAAATCAAAGTGACTTTTAAGGCCGAGGTGACGTGCAACTGGCCTGCTATGTATACAGAACAGGACATTCCCCTCAGCGGCATACTGCATTCATTCAATGAATATTACGGCCATCATGAGACTGGCTATTTTCCATGGCATTTCCGCCTAAAACGCCTGCGGCCCCCCCAGGCATAGCCCAGTGATTTGCGAACGGGAAAATCAGCGACGGTGAACAGCTGGCAGACCGCCAGCATGACGGTGCTTCTGGGTATTCCGAGAAGCCTGCGGCTGGGCCATTCCCCGTTGACGAGTGCCGAACGCCGCTCATGCCAGAATGATTCTCAGCGCCACGGCAGGTTTACAGGCTCACGTTTATTTACGTTCATCATGCAATCTGCGGTGTTCTATAGGGGAACATCCGTAAACCCGCTTGAACGCGGTGCTAAAGGCACTTTCTGAACCATACCCGAGGGACAGACCTATCACTTTGATTGCGTCGTGGGTCGTTCTGAGAGCTTTACTGGCAACGTGCATCCGCCATTCAGTCAGATAATTTAGCGGTGTGGTACCCGTTAACTGGGCGAACCGTCGTAGAAAACCGGCCCTGGACATGCCAGCGATATTGGCAAGCTCAGGCAAACGCCAGCCGTTGCCTGGCTGCTGGTGCATCGCGGTCAGCACCCGTGCGATTCGCTGATCACCGAATGCGTTCATCCAGCCTTGCCCTGTCCCGATGGACTGCGCCACACCACGCCGTATACCTTCAATCATCATCAGGTGCATCAGGTAGTCGGTAACGATCGCGGCCCCCGGAAGCTGTGATGCTTTTTCTGTTTTGATATAGTTCATTATCCAGGCGAAAACTGACGTACTGTCATTATCTGAAAATATCCGGATGACAACCGGTAGTTCACTGAGCAATAAACTGGCCGACGTTCTATCAATTTCCATTTTCCCGGCAATCATGATGAGTGCATCGCCCCCGTAATCTGCCAGCCCTTCCTTGAGTTCAAAGGGGGTATCCTCTGACTCAGCCTGTACGGTTCCGTCAGATGTCGTGACAGAAAAACTGCACGCACGAGTGAGGATAATGCCATCCCCCTTCTGGAGCTCTATCCATTCATCACTGCCATCAGCCCGAAAACGAGCAGAACCTTCCTGAACCGCAAAAAACTTAAGGCCATCGAAACCTGGATAATGCAGCCCCCATCCTGCCGGGGCCCTGAGTCCGGAGGTCGTATAGCTTTTTGCTGAAAGCAGGTTTAATACATCTGATAAAGGGTCCATGCGACTTTCAATAAAGTGAATGCGTTTTTTGATTATTAATTATCTACCATTAAAGGTTTACCATAGCAACTATTCATAGGGGAACAACCGTGTGCTCTGCTGATTTTTACAGCACCAGCAGCCTGAAGAGGTAATGCCCTGTTTATTTCACCTGTCCGTCACCCATCTCAGCGATGAGGATCACATACCATGAATTACCTGACTCTCAATTCCGGTAAGCGTATGCCACAGCTTGGTTTTGGCGTTTACCAGATAAATGATGCCCGTGAATGTGAGGACGCTGTTCTTACCGCAATTCATGCCGGATATCGCCTTATTGATACTGCCGCAGCGTATCAGAATGAGGAAGCCGTCGGGCGTGCCATCAAACGCAGTGGTGTAGCACGTGAGGTGCTGTTCATTACAACAAAAGTGTGGGTGCAGGATATGGGATACACCCAGACCCTGGAGGCGATTGATCGTTCTCTTGAACGCCTCGGGCTTGATTATCTGGATCTGTATCTTATTCATCAGCCCTATTCCGACATTTTTGGCAGCTGGCGCGCAATGGAGGAAAAGTACGAAAGCCAGATCCTGCGCAGTATTGGCGTCAGTAACTTTTCCCCCGACAGGTTAACCGATCTGACGGTATTCAGCCACGTGACTCCTGCTGTCAATCAGGTCGAGATCAACCCCTTTTATCAGCAAGATGCGAATGTGGCCTTCATGCAGCAGAATGGCATACAGCCGCAATCATGGGCATCGTTCGCGGAAGGGCGAAACGACCTGTTCCGGACACCTTCCCTGCTACACATAGGCGAAAAATATGGAAAAAGTGTTGCTCAGGTCGTGCTGCGCTGGCTTATACAACGTAACGTTGTCGTTATACCAAAATCCGTGAATCCCGCACGAATGGCACAGAATATTGATGTTTTCGATTTTGAGTTAAATGCATCCGAGGTTGGTCTTATTGAGGCACTGGATACAGGCACGAGTTGCTTCCATTCACACACAGATCCTGAACGCATCAAAAATATTGCAGGTATCCGCTTCGATATCTGAAGTGATTCATCTCTATAACATTATCTTTGGGATTTACGATGAAAACAGACCGATTTCTGCTCTGCGTGCTCGCGATAAGTCTGCCGATGTCATTAGGCTGGTCAGCAGAACCGGCCCGGGCTGTGGCGAAACATAACGCACCGATAGTACTGAATGATATGGGTAGCTTCATGTTTGGTGGAACAACCAAAATTGACGCTGAGAGGGATACCTTCCATGGCGATCATGGCTATGCTCAGTATTACATCCCGGCAGAGAGCCGAAGATACCCGGTAATTATGTGGCATGGTGGCGGTGAGTCAGGCAAAAGCTGGGAAACAACCGCCGACGGCCGGGATGGTTTCTGGCAAATATTCACCCGTGCCCGTTGGCCCGTTGTCATTATCGATCAGCCCCGCCGTGGCCGTGCTGGCAGAACCGATTCGGTTATCACTGTATCCACGGTGCCGACAGACCATAAAGAATCCATGGCCTGGAATACATTCCGCATTGGCCCCTGGCCCCCTCCAGGTAAGCCGAGCGTGTTCCATAATTCGCAGTTTCCTCAGGAGCCTGCTGCAGTTGATCAGTTCATGCGCTGGCAAACACCTAACACGGGTGAGGAACCTTTTCCGGATAAGGCCACCCGTGACTTTATGGGCAAAACAGGAGCACAGTTGCTGCATGATACCGGCCCTGCGATCTTGATGACCCACTCATTCAGCGGACAATACGGCTGGGCAACGGCTATGGCGGCACCAGAACAGGTCAAAGCAATTGTTGCCTTTGAGCCGGGTGAATTTGCTTTCCCGGATGATGATATGCCCGCGGATATTACCACGCAGATGGATTTCGTGGCCAGGGCCAATACCCCCTAGGGCGTATCCGCCAACCAGTTTGCTGCACTTACCCGCGTGCCCATCCTGGTCATTATTGGTGATAACATCACGAATAAAGAGAGCAATATTTTTGGTGTTGAACTCTGGCGGGTGAATAAACTACGGGCGCAACAGTTTGTTGACACGATTAACCGTCACGGCGGCCATGCCAGACTGATTAATCTGCCAGACATCGGTATTCATGGAAACACGCACTTTGCATTCACAGACAAAAATAATCAGCAAATCGCCACGCTTGTCACTGATTATCTCCACCAGCAGAGGCTGGATATGACTGGCCCGCAGTTTACCCTCAGGGATATGCATTAAATCAGGCTGTTTGCGGAAATGCGTCTCTGTTCCCGGTTTCTGAACATCTTTCTTTTAATAACGCGATTATCGGTTTCACCTTAAAATGCACAATCATAAAAATAGCAATGGCATCCTTTTTAACGTTGCCATATGCCTGGGCTTTGTCATTGTCCAGCTGGACGTCAGCGTAGTAAATGTTGGCCTCAATGCACTGAGCGCAGCTTATCACGCCCGCATTGCCGATCTTGAGTGGGTAATTAACAGTTACTCTTTGATGTTTGCCGCTTTACTGCTCTCCTCCGGTTCGGTTTCTGATCGCTTCGGCGCTAAAAATATTTTCTTATTTGGCGTGCTCGTCTTTATGGCTGGCTCCCTGTGCTGTGCACTTTCGCCGACGCTGATTATTCTGGAAATAGCCAGGACCATACAGGGTATAGGAGCCGCATTTATCGTCCCCACGTCCCTGACATTGCTAAGTCATTACTATCCTGAACCCCATGCCCGTACACGTGCCATCAGTTTTTGGGCGGCTTCCGGAAGCATGGCACTGGCCGCGGGGCCCGTTATCGGGGGCTTGCTTATTCAGTATTTAGGCTGGCGAAGTATTTTTTTGCTGAATATCCCTGTGGGACTGATCAGCCTGTTTATCGCTTTGCGATTTGCACCAGCCAGTCAGAAGCAGGATCGATCCCTCAATATCCCCGGACAGTTATTGATAATACTTGCGCTGGGCCTGATCACGTTCACCCTGACAGAGTCTGGCCGCCGAGGGTGGGATGATGTTATGAACCTCTGCTTGTTACTGGCAGGCGGGCTCACTTTCATGGTTTTTTGTTTACGCGAGCGTTTCAGCAGCACGCCTGTCCTGCCCACCCAAATCAGAACGAATGGTTTCATCATCAGTTCAGCCGTTATCGGTTTTCTCTGCACACTGGTCTTTTACGGCGCAGTGTTCATTCTGAGCCTGTACTTTCAGCAAGCAATGCGCATGTCGCCATCAGATACGGGCTTCGCCTTTTTACCCATGATGTTAAGCGTGGCGCTGGCCACTTATAACGCCAGTCGTCTCGGAAAACATTACGGTGTCCGGAACGTGGTTATCGCCGGGGGCATTTGCTGTTTTGCAGGATTTGGCTGGCTGTCGGCTGTGGGTGCTGACTGGACAATCTGGCAACTGCTGCTCCCCATGATTTTAATGGGTGTCGGAACGTCTCTGGCGGTGCCTGGACTGGCAGGGCTTATTTTCTCGGAAGTATCGCCTAAGAATGCGGGAGCCGCTTCAGCATTTTTCTCCTGCTCACGCCAGATGGGTGGCGTTGTGGGCATTGCGCTTTTCGGTGCGATATTTTCAGGTGCCACTTCCCTGGTTTTTATTGGTGAACTCAGGGTGGTCTGTTACATCGCAATGGTGTTTATCGTCGCGTGGTTAATTCTGGGATGGAAGTGTCTGCCAGAAAAATAACAGCATGATAATCCGTTCTCATGCCAGCTAACGTTCTAAGAAGGTAATGTTATGAATTTTAAAAAATGTCTTATTACTGGTGCTTTTCTGATGGCAAGTGCTTCAGCCTGGCCCGCTCCTCCGGCACATTTGCAGGATATCCCACGTTATCAGATTCCGGAAGCCGACCGCGGCCTGCAGAAGGTGGATGCTGAGAAATGGTTACAGGTGACTGACGCAGCAACTGTGCTTGAGGGGCCGTCATTCGATCACGCAGGAAACCTGCTTCTGACAGATGTGTTCAGAGGTCAGATAATAAAAATTGATCCACAACGCCGTCAGCTGGTGCTGTTTGAAGATGCGAATCTGACGCCCAGCGCAACCGCCGTCGCACCGGATGGTCGTATTTATGTTGCCGCAGGGCACAAGGATGGTAGCGGTGGTGAAATTTTCAGCATTGACGAACAGGGTCAGAACCGCCGGGTCATTCTCCCCGCAGACAAAAATTATCAGCCCAACGATATCGTTTTAGGCAAACAGGGGGAAATTTACTTTACCGATGCACGGGGGAACAGTGGGGACCTCAGCGGAGGGGTTTACTGTATTTCACCCGGTACAAAAACGATTTCACCGGTCCTGACGCACCTGTCAGGGGCTAACGGGCTCGCCCTGTCTCCGGACGGTGGCACGCTCTGGGTGGTTGAATTCTCCGCCGGCGTTCTGCACCGACTGGTCATGAAAAATGCCAGTGAAATTGAGCCGTTTGGCGAGACAGTCGCCTACCGGTTTAACAGCCCGGCTCCCGACTCCATGAAGGCCGATGATAAAGGAAATCTCTATATTGCGCTTCATGGCCAGGGCCGGGTGATTGTACTGAATGGCAACGCCATACCAATCGGCCAGATCACTATACCCGGGCGGGATAAAGGCGAGTTCTTACGCACCGCTAACCTTGCTATAAAACCCGACACACATGAACTGTATATCCTGTCGTCAAGTGATGCAGAACATCCGTCAGGGGCTGCGGTGTTCCGCTCATGGTCGTTAGGAAAGGGGCTGAAGGGGTAACGCCACACAGCGCGTGCACCGCATTCGCATACTCATGAGTGACGCCATGCCTGCTGAGGGTAATAAGCAGACAGTCTTGCCAATGTTAACCCTCTCAACGGTATCTGTAATTGGTCAGTTAATCAGATCGTGCTAATGATATACTCGCTTTCTTAACAACAACATGACGACTTGCCCCAGGCGCGGCGCTTGCCGAACTCAAACAGCTCAGTCTGAACAGGGAGAGCTGATGAACACCGTAAATATTCGGATAATAATCGGAGGGATTCTGTTACTCATGTCAGCCTTATTTTCGGTGTCCATAGCTCACTCGCTGCCAAAAGCTTCAGAACTCCCGGGCTCGCAGCCAGTCTCTGTACAAGTACAGGGCACAGGAACAGATGTCATATTGATCCCTGGTCTGGCCTCGTCCCGCGAAGTGTGGACCGGTTTAGCCTCAGGTTTACGTATGAACCACCGTGTTCATCTTGTAGAAATTGCGGGTTTTGCGAGTACTCCTGCCATTTTCAAACCAGAGCGAAAGGTCATCACTCCAGCGGCCGATGCCATCGCTGAATATATCCGCACCCGGCACATCAAATCACCGGTGATCATTGGCCATTCTCTTGGGGGCGTCATTGGATTGATGCTGGGAGCCCGCTACCCTGACCAAGTCAATAGACTGATGATTGTCGATGCGTTGCCGTTCTATACATTGATGATTGACCCTGCGGCAACCAGCAAAACAGCCGCCAAACATGCTACTGCGACGCGGGACTGGTTGCTGGGGCAGTCACCGGAGCAAAGGGTCGCGTTTCAGAAGACATCCATCGCCGGTTTAGCCAAGAACGAGGCGGTGAGGCCTGCCCTTGTGGCTGCAGGAATCCATTCTGATCGCGAAACCGTGGCGAATGCTGTGTATGAAATGATGATGACCGACTTACGCCCCGAGCTTGTCCACATCAGAGCACCAATTGAGGTCGTGTACGCTTATGACACCTTATTCGGGATACCTGTAAGCGACGTGGATGCAATGTATCATCAAGCCTATGCCTCTGCACCAGATATCCATTTCACACGGGTCGATGACAGTTTTCACTTCATTATGCTTGATCAACCAGAACGATTCTCCAGCATTGTTGAGTCATTCTTGAAGGAATAAAAGAGGCTTTGAACCCCGTCACGTTGCCATCGCTGTATCTCAATTTCGTCCGGCTGCTCAGGCGACTTCTGTTTACAGTATTGTGAACAACAATAGCACCTGCGTCATGATTACGAAGGACCGCTTCAGACACAAAGCAGACTGATTTACAGGCCAATGTCGACTGACCGCGCATTGCAGGCGTTTCGGGTATGTCTGACTAATCTATTGTTGATCAAGGCTGACGACCATAAGATCAGTAGTATTGCTAATTCGCCATTATTCGGTAGTGATCATCGATGGATTCTCCACCACTCAATATTACCCACCACTTTTTTTGCTAGACTGATAGCATACCCACTTGACTGTTCTATGTTTATCCATTGATGGATTAGGAGTTTAGGTATGTCAGTCAAAGCATTTGATCTCAACATTGAAAAAATACTGGAAAACTGGGAAGTTCGGCATGCAGTAAGGGAAATTATTGCAAATGCTCTGGATGAGCAACTTATTACTGGAACTGCGGCAGTATCCATCCAGAAGGTCGATGGTCACTGGCTAATAAGAGATTATGGTCGGGGACTTAGATATGCACATTTAACTCAGAACGAGAATCAGGAAAAACTTACAACACCCGGAGTCATAGGACGATTCGGCATCGGGTTAAAAGATGCTTTAGCAACCTTTGAGCGGAATGGCGTCAAATGCCAGATTCAGTCTCGTTACGGGAAAATCACTACAAGTAAAATGTCCAAACAGGGGTTTGGTGATGTCACGACACTGCATGCCGTGATTGAAGATGCGATTGATACCACATTTGAAGGTACAGCCATTTATTTAGAAGGCATCTCAGATGATGAAATACAAGCGGCAAAGGACATGTTTCTTGCTTTCAGCAACGATAGCATCATAGACACAACCAAGTACGGGCAAATCGTCAGTCATTCATCGGGTGCCGGAAAAATATTCATCAATGGCGTTCTCGTTGCTCAGGAAGATAATTTTCTGTTTTCATTTAACATTACCCAAATGAATGCGCAGTTGAAGAAAGCGATCAACCGTGAACGAACCCACGTTGGCAGAAGTGCTTACACGGATGCAGTGAAGAAAATATTGTTATCTTCATCAAATAAATATGTTGCAGATTTGCTTGCCGAAGATATGTCCGGATTTAGCACTGGCACCATGCATGATGAACTATCCTGGATTGATGTCCAGGAGCATGCAATTACATTATTAAATAAAAACGGTAATGTCGTATTTATTACGGCTACTGAAAGTATTTTACATCCTAACATTGTGGATGATGCAATAAAGAATGGTACAAAAATAATAACAATACCAGATAATCTTCGTCAGCGACTGACCGACAAGGTGGATGATGAAGGTAATTCAATCAATGATATTACACACTATGTTCAGAATTATAACGAAAGTTTTCGATTTGAATTTGTAAATGAAATTAATTTGACAGCTCGAGAGCGAAACGTTTTTTTATTAAAAGATAAGGTAATTGATCTCTTTGGTGGTATTCCTGCAAGTGTATTAGATATTAAAATTTCAGAGACACTGCGGCCGGATATTTTATCGACAGTAGAAACACTGGGTTGCTGGGACCCACAAACTCGTAGTGTAATCATTTCCAGAAAGTGTCTTTCGTCTGTTGATGAGTTCTCTGGTGTACTGATCCATGAATTTATTCATGCAGATACAGGTTATGATGACGTAAGCCGAGAATTTGAAACAGCGTTGACCGAATCCATCGGTAAGCTTTGTGCAACCATAATCGAAAACAGCAAGGACACACTGGCCTCAGGTTCTGAAAGATTACAACTAAACAGTATAAAAGCGCGTCCCTGGTATAAATTCTGGTGAATATTTGCAGTGACGGCGAGACAGAAACAGCCATGTAACTGGCCCCCGGTCATTAATACGATCCAGCAACTTCCGCCACTGGTACAAGGCGGGCTTCACTGGATTAATTGCAATGGCTTTCGTGAGCCTTAGTAAACGATCAGTAATGTACCAGTCCGCCGTCCACAGCATACTGACTGCCAGTTACATAGGAAGCGTCATCGGAGAGAAGAAAAAGTGCAACCGCAGCGGCCTCTTCTGGTGTTCCTGCACGCCCCAAAGGAACCTGGTTTATCACGAAATCTTCAAACTGCTGACGCGACTCCTCTGGCATAAAGTGCCTGAAGTTGGTTTCAATGGGGCCTGGTACCAACGTGTTGGCGCGGATACCACGTTCGGCCAGTGCAGATGCCCAGCTTTTGACCATAGCGATAACAGCACCTTTCGTCGCTGCATATAAGCTTGTCATCGCCGCACCTTCATAGACCGAGGATGAAGACGTGACCAGCACGGATGCGCCTGAATTAAGTGATTTGGCGAGTGCTGCCAGCTGGAGCATCGGGCCACGCACATTAGCGTTCATCAGGCGATTAAACGAATCAGCCGTTACAGACTCCGGGCAGCCTACCTCTGCGGAACCGGCATTAAGCCATAGCCCATCAAGTGAACCCCAGTCGCCAATCGCTTTCCCGAGCGCATTTATATCAGTCTCGCTTGCAGCATCGCTTTTTAAAATAAGCGATGTCGCAGGTAGTAGGCTACGTGCACGTTCGAGCCTTTTATCATTAAGCCCCGTAATGGCTACGTGGCCACCTTCAGCCACAATGCGCAGAGCACCCGCCAGCCCCATGCCACTGGTACCGCCAGTGATCAGTACTCGTTTCCCCTGAAACCTTCCCATGTTGACTCCTTCCCGGCCCAAAAAAAACGGGAACCATCAGGCTCCCGTTATCATCTGACCCAATAAAATGGATTACATATTGTCGATCATCGCGTCACCAAACTCGCTACATTTCAGCAGTTTGGCACCGTCCATCAGGCGTTCAAAGTCATAAGTCACGGTTTTGGCGTTGATGGCGCCGCTCATGCCTTTGACTATCAAATCAGGACTTGGGTAACAACTTTGAGTATCAACGCCATTTCGCGGTGTACATCACTGGCCGGAACAAGCTGTTTAAGAGAGGGCTCTAGTTTTACCCGCTCATTTTCGGACTGAAACCAGTCTTTGCGCTCTTTAGGCTTCATCAGAGATGGGTTATGAATTTCATCAGGATCAGAACTACGGGCGATACCAAACAAAGCAGGACCAACATCTTTGATTCGCGTAGACAGCATTACCTCGGACAGTTCCGGCGATGGGTATGTTGGCCTCCAGTAACTGTCGTTTAACGGCTTTGCGATCCATGCCAAATGCTTTGGCTATTTTTGCGATACTCCAGCTATATACGTCTCCAATATTGCTGATGTTTGACATTGCCGATTCCTCACACCAGCTAAAATGCCTATTTTTTATTTAAAACATATTGTTAACCAATAGTCAACTGTCCACTTTATTTGCAAAAAGGACAGGTCATTTTGTTGTTTTAATCGTTAGGTCAATGAGTTACATGACTTGGTGGTGTCCGCATGAGAATCCAAAAACGAGCCGTTTCCCACGAGCCACCTGCCCCGTGGTAGGCCTCCCCCTCCGGGAGTACCTTTGCAAATGACAATCGATATCAATTGATGCATTTAATTAGCAATTAGATCATTCCAAATACAACTAGTCGAGATCGGCGAAATTATTTAGGCTATGCCAATCGGTTATGGTCACATGCAAGGTTAGCTACAGAAGTAGCACCTTAATCGCGTATTTTTTTGCCAACTGACTACATTGTTAAGTCACAAGGGCAATCAGTGCACAGTTATTAGATCACCTCATGTCTCCACGTAGTTATTTTGAAAAAAAAGTCGGCTAATTTCAAGGCTAGATTTGGTATCGGGGTGGTACCAAACAACGAGAAACTTAGTATTTCCTTTTTATACTAAACTATAAACTGATATAAATGAGACACTATTAGCTATTTTTTAAAATTATCAATTTGTATCGCCTCCCCCGCTTGTGCCGCACTCATCCAAAAAACTAGAGACCTAGACTTTGCAATCTCGACTAATCGAGGAAATAACGCATGATATTTATCATTCACAATAGAAATAGCATGATCAAAGTGTTTTAAAACATCGGCACCTCCATCAGCACTTAGAAACATGTTCATCTGACCTCTTGTATTAGTAGGGAAATAAATAATTTCTTTTTTATTTTTTGGAACCAATAAAATAACTGTTTCAGATTTTTCATAATCTCCAACACCACCATGAGCTACAAAATTATTCCTTACATCCATAATATAATCATGCATGCTTGTATATTCATCAGAAAGCCAATTTTTTTCAGCCTTCAATTTTCGGCCATCAGCAGTAGTAAATGCTTTGCCATAAAAAATGATACTAGCAATCATTAATGGTCTTATTTTATCTGCGATATCTTTTTCTACTAGGTGATGATTACCTGTTCTATCAACATTTGGTAGAATGTCTTCAGGAATAAGCTCAATCGCCATCGCATACCATTTACGCGCACTTTCTAGATCCCTAAGAATCAAAGAAAGCGCTGATGCCCTATCAGCCAGTTTTCCAGTTAAAGTAACTTTGGGTATAATTCCTCCAAAATATGTATAAATAACTTTTTTTCACCTGTACAAGAGTCGACATAGAACTGTCTATCTATGTCGTTTGCAGATATTGAGCTTAAATATTTAACTGTTTTTATATCCATATTGGAAATTTCTTATCTAATCTAACTTCAAAAAGTAAACGTTAGATTTACTCATAAGTGCTCTAATTACAAACCTTTTCACCATACTAAATCATATAAAATGGCGGTACGTGTCTTCTTGATTTTCAGAGACACTATTATCACAGGCTCTCAGTGAATGCCTGTTGTAATACCCACGCTATAGCCTTTGCGGGATTTCTATGAAACGATCACGTTTTACTGACAGCCAGATCATCGCCATTCTTAAACAAGCGGAAGCCGGAACACCTGTTCCTGAGCGTTTCCGGGAGCACGGTATCAGTAGCGCCAGTTTTTATAAGTGACGTTCAAAATTCGGGAGGATGGATACTGCCCTTATGTCCCGGCTAAAAGAGCTGGAAGAGAAAAACCGTCGTCTTAAAAAGATGTATGCCGAAGAACGGTTGAAGTCCGAAATTATTCAGGAAGCGATGGCAAAAAAGTGGTGAAGCCGTCAGACCGGAAGCAGATGGCGCAGCATGCAGTCACCTTTCAGGGAGTCAGTATTCAGCAGGCATGTCAGATTTTTGCTATTAGTGAATGTTGTTATCGCTATACCCCAGTTCTTCACATCAAAAATCAGTAATATTGCTGACTGGCTTATTCGGATCACGGACAGCCAAAAAATTGGGGATTCGGGCTATATTTACGCAATGTGAAAGGGTTCAGGTGGAACCACAAAAGGATCTATCGTATCTATTGCGAACTGTCTCTTAACATGCGAATAAAGCCTAAAAAACGATTAAAACGTGAAAAGCCTGAGCCACTGTCTGTACCGGCAAGCCACAACGTAAGCTGGTCTATGGGTTTCATGCACGATCAACTGTCGGATGGTCGTTCTGTCCGTTTACTCAATGTGACCGATGACTTTAACCGTGAAGCACTGGCCATTGAGGTTGATTTTTCACTTCCGGCACTACGGGTTGTAATAGCGCTGGAGCAGATCATTGAGTGGAAAGGTAAACCGTCTTCAATTCGTTGTGATAACGGTCCGGAGTATGCAGGTAATACACTGATTGCATGGGCTAAAACGCAAGGTATTCGACTCAATTTTATTCAGCCTGGAAAACCGCAGCAAAATGCCTGTATTGCAGCATATTCAGTGCTTGAACTGATTCTACTTATCGCCTCCGTTAAAAATGGGGGGATTACCAGACAGAAAGCGGTGAACAGGCTGCTGCCTTAATGCAGCGCAGTGTCATGCGTGAAGGCTGCTGGCGGCATCCGCTGGTACTACACGCAGATAACGACGCAGCCATGAAATCACAGACGTTACAGATGAAACTGCACGGACTGAATATCACGGCGTCCCACAGCCGTCCGCGGGTGAATAACGATAATACGTATGCAGAGTCACTGCTCCGGACTCTGAAGTATGTGCCACAGTGGCCGTCATCGGGGTTCAGGACACTGTCGGATGCCCGTCAGTGGGTGGATAAATTTACCCGGTGGTATAACGAAACGCACCGTCACAGCGGAATACGCTATGTGACTCCGTCAGAGCGACATCGTGGTGAAGATCATGCGCTTCTGAAACAGCGTGATGAACTGTACCGGAGCGCGAGACAAGTTCATCCTGAAAGGTGGTCAGGTAAAACGAGAAACTGGCAGCCTGAAGGGGCAGTCACCCTGAATCCGGAACGGGAAAAACAGGCGGCTTAAATTAACCGGGGGTGACAACTATCTTGGCACTTACCGGTCACTCCATGCCCTCAGATTGATTTTTCAGAGGGGATGACAACTATGCTGACACTGATGGTTCTTTTGGGAATGCAAACAAAAAGACTTCGAAGAGCCTTTAGGGGTTTATTCTTATTTTCAGCTAGTTACGATTTTCCTGATAGCTCATACTGGCTATACCTTCATTCCGAAAAGTTCCGGTAAATTTGCCCTTACCAGTGCCATGGTAAAAGGTATCGTACTGTTTACTATTTACCGCATTGCCATTTCAGTAATTTATTTATAATTTAATAAAGTGATCAACTGTTTTAAAGGCTTCTCTCATGAAGAGCATTTCTGATATACGCCGAGATAATTTGATTGAAATCATTCGTAGATGCTTCGATAACAAACAAACATATATAGCGGAAGCGATGGAAGTACAACAAAGCGTCGTAAGTCGATGGATAAAAGGACATCGTAATATCAGTACTGCATCAGCGCGTAGGATAGAAAAAGCATCCAATCATCCTGAGTTCTGGTTAGACAAAATCCACTACATACCAATCAGTAAGGATATAGAATCGCATGAATATGGAATCCGCGGTTATATTGGCGGAATTGTTGCCGAGAACCTACGCCAATGGATGGATAATAATAGTTCTCTGAGCTCACAGCAACGAGTTAGTGAGAAAGCTGGCATTGCACAGGCAACGGTACAGCGTGTTCTTAGCCGAGAATCCAGTACCACAATTGGTACTCTCGCTACTATTGCTGATGCATTTGAACGACGGCCTTTTGAATTAATGGTTCCAACAGAGATGTCTACTTCTACCAATCATACTCATCCTCGCTTTGAGGAGTTAACGGGAGAAGAGCAAGAAATGATAAATACGCTTATTGAAGCTCTTCTTCAAAGAAAGTTAAATAATTGACTTTTGTTCTTGTTTGAAGCACTCCATCAACACAGCATAGAACTTAATTTTTGCTTGTAGAAAACCAATGGCCTCCACAGTTTCGGGGGGTAGGATCCCTAAAAAATGCTTAATGAGTTACAACTGCTCCACAGAGTTCTCCATGGCACCGGGAATCGAGTGTCACAGTTGTTCAGGATGACACGGCATTATGAACAGGTGATTATGGAAAATAAATTTTTGCCTAAAATAAAGTATCAATAGCTTGACTTACAAAATAAATTGTTTCAAATACGTAATAAGACGCAAATATAGATAAAATTAAATATGCAATAGCTACTGCTATCCTATATTTTATTTCTCCACGTTTCACTCTCTTCCACTCAGCCTTCAAAATTCTCGCGCTTGAGATAAAGTATTGGTTAACAATTTCCGTGCAATCAATATTCAGTTCAGGGTTAAGAATGTTACTGTTTATAATTATAAGAAGCTTGGTTTCGTCAGTTGATGGCGAATCACTAGATAATCGGAGCCTAATTTTTGCCGAAAGAAAGTTGATTCTGCTTCTCACGCTATGACGGTCTTTTGAACTGCAAGTTCTAAAACGTAAAAAACATTCCATCAATTCAGCAAGCTCCTCTCTGAGGCCATCTATCCAATTTTGCCGAAATTCAGATGTTTTATTTTCTTTTGTTATAACTAAACCTACTACTGCAGCAGCCGCAGCTATGATTGCGGCGATAACAGAAGCAACTCCAGAATCCATCAGATACCATCCCTAAATTTTATGTGGATCGAACAAAAACCTCATAGTTCATAATCACACGAGTAATTCGGTAAGTTTTAATCCCGTATTAATTTTAAACAGAGAACTATCTCGATTGAAATGGAATTGTACTTCATGCTGCAGTTTTTTTTCGATTGACAGAGTTCAGGAAAATTTTCCGGTACCAGAACCTCTGCAAATGGTGGTGGTACCGGTACCGCATTGACGCAACGAGCTACCAGCTTGTCCTTGGCAGACTTCACGCCACGATAGTCTCGATTAAGAATGTACCGTATTGAGCGCGATAGAGTTCAGCGGGTTGCAACATACGCATGTCGATATCAACGATGCAATAAACCGAAGCATCTATTGGCACTCGTTACTGGTCAGAGACTGGGGGATATTTCAAATATGAAATTTAGCGATATTTGGGATGATCACTTACATATTATCCAGGAGAAAACGGGCAGTAAAATAGCTATCCCACTTTCCCTGCGACTTAATGTGATTAATTGGAGTTTAAAAGAAGTGATATCCCGGTGTCGAGATTACGCGATCAGTCCGTATCTCGTTCATTATTTCCGTTCAACATCACAAGCAGAAAGAGGTGCTCAGGTCAGCGGCAATACACTCACAACTAACTTCACCAAGGCCAGAAATAAAGCAGAAATCGACTGGGGTGATGGGACGCCGGCTACATTTCATGAGCAACGATCTTTAGCTGAACGACTTTATAAGGAACAAGGAATCGATACGAGGAAGTTGCTTGGCCATAAGTCACAAAAACAGACCGACAGATACAACGATGACCGGGGAAAGGACTGGACGACAGTCGCACTTTAACGGAGTTTTTAAGGGGGGTTTTGCTAACTTATTTTGCAAACTTTTTGCTAACCGTTCGCATGCTAATAATAAAAAACGGGAACCATCAGGCTCCCGCTTATTTTTCAACAGAAAACAGTATTACATGTTTTCGATGATTGCGTCACCAAACTCGCTACATTTCAGCAGTTTAGCGCCATCCATCAGACGTTCAAAGTCATAAGTCACGGTTTTGGCGTTGATGGCGCCGCTCATGCCTTTGACGATCAAATCAGCCGCTTCCGTCCAGCCCATATGACGGAGCATCATTTCAGCAGACAGGATAATGGAACCTGGGTTCACTTTATCCTGGCCTGCATATTTTGGTGCAGTACCGTGGGTGGCTTCAAACAGTGCGCACTCATCACCGATATTTGCCCCTGGGGCAATACCGATACCACCGACCTGTGCGGCCAGAGCATCAGAAATATAATCACCGTTCAGGTTCATACAGGCAATAACATCATACTCAGCCGGGCGCAGCAGGATCTGTTGCAGGAAGGCATCGGCAATCACATCTTTAACGACAATATCTTTGCCGTTATTCGGGTTTTTAATTTTAACCCAAGGGCCACCGTCAATCAGCTCGCCACCAAACTCTTCACGAGCCAACTGGTAACCCCAGTCTTTAAAGGCCCCTTCGGTGAACTTCATGATATTGCCTTTGTGTACCAGCGTCACTGAGTCACGATCGTTGGCAATCGCATATTCAATGGCGGCACGAACCAAACGTTTGGTTCCCTCTTCTGAACAAGGCTTAATACCGATGCCGCAATGTTCCGGGAAGCGAATTTTGGTGACGTTCATTTCGTCACGCAAGAATTTGATCACTTTTTCCGCTTCAGCGCTGTCTGCCTTCCACTCAATTCCTGCATAAATATCTTCTGAGTTTTCACGGAAGATAACCATGTTGGTCAGTTCAGGATGCTTGACTGGGCTTGGGGTGCCATCATAGTAACGAACAGGGCGAAGACAAATGTACAAATCAAGCTGCTGGCGCAGGGCTACGTTCAGGGAGCGAATACCACCACCGACTGGCGTCGTCAGAGGGCCTTTGATAGCCACACGGTAATCACGAATCAGGTCGAGAGTCTCTTCCGGCAACCAAACATCTTCCCCATACAGCTGGGTAGATTTTTCACCGGTGTAGATTTCCATCCAGGAAATTTTCCGCTCGCCTTTGTAGGCTTTTTCAACGGCGGCATCAACAACTTTGATCATCACTGGCGTGACATCTACACCAATACCATCACCTTCAATAAAAGGAATGATGGGGTTGTCAGGGATAGTGAGTTTGCCATCTTGTAGGGTGATCTTTTTACCTTCCGTCGGAACGACTACTTTACTTTCCATTAACCTCTCCTTCGAGCGCTTCTGGTGGCTACTGATTTTATGTTAATCATTTGTAATGTGCGGGCACATACTACTGCAATATCGCGCCCGCGCCAATCGCTGATGATTTCCGCTATAATGCGCCAATCTCTACTTTCTGAAAATACTATGAACAAGACTTCCAGCAAAAATCACAGAACTAAACGATTCAGCTCAAACAGATCGCCGAAAATAAATTATGATAAAGGGCCAAAACGCATCGTAATGTTTAATAAACCTTACGATGTACTGACGCAATTTACTGATGAATCAGGCCGTTTAACGCTCAAAGATTATATCCCGCTGCCGGGTATCTACGCCGCGGGGCGTCTTGATCGTGATAGTGAAGGCCTGCTCATTCTCACCAATGACGGGGCGCTGCAAGCAAGTCTGACGGCGCCAGGTAAACGTACTGGCAAAATCTATCTGGCACAGGTAGAAGGAATACCTGAAGCCTCTGCCATTGAGGCACTGCGTCGGGGAGTTGAGCTTAATGATGGTTTAACCTTGCCTGCCGGGGTTCGGCTGGTTGAAGAACCTGCCTGGTTGTGGCCACGGCATCCCCCGATTCGCGAGCGTAAATCCATTCCCACATCCTGGTTAGAGATAACCTTGTATGAGGGACGTAACCGTCAGGTACGGAGGATGACAGCCCATGTGGGGCTCCCTACCCTGCGTTTAATCCGCTATGCCATGGGGCCTTTCACCCTCGCGGGACTGGCTCCTGGCGACTGGCAAGAGGTTTCACCGCCCACGTTATAAGGAGTGTCCATGTTTAAACCCCATGTTACTGTGGCCTGTGTTGTACAGGCAGAACACAAATTTTTAGTGGTTGAAGAAACCATTAAGGGTCAAGCACTGTGGAATCAGCCAGCCGGGCATCTGGAAGCCGATGAAACCCTTATTCAGGCAGCAAGCCGTGAACTGTGGGAAGAGACCGGGATCGAGGCCGTTCCCCAGGCGTTTTTGGGACTCCACCAGTGGATAGCCCCAGATAAAACGCCATTTTTGCGTTTTTTGTTTGCCATTGATTTAGACAAAACCGTGGCTACTCACCCTCATGACAGCGATATTGACTGCTGCCACTGGGTTACAGCCCAACAAATCCTTGAAGCAAAGAACTTACGTTCATTACTGGTTGCCGAAAGTGTGCGTTGCTACCAAAAAAATGTCCGATATCCACTTTCTGTGCTCAATGCGTTTAACTGGCCATTTACAGAGGGTGTCAAGTAAAAGAGTGCGTGTTAGAATACGTCGCTTGAAATTCAATGTCGTGAGTATGCTATGTCTGATAACAGCCAGAAAAAAGTCATCATCGGTATGTCCGGTGGTGTTGATTCTTCCGTTTCCGCTTATTTGCTCCAGCAACAGGGCTACCAAGTGGAAGGCCTGTTTATGAAAAACTGGGAAGAAGACGATGGTGAAGACTATTGCACCGCCGCTTCAGACCTGGCCGATGCTCAGGCTGTCTGTGATAAACTCGGCATTGAGTTACACACCGTCAATTTTGCGGCTGAATACTGGGATAATGTGTTTGAGCATTTCCTTCAGGAATATAAAGCCGGGCGAACGCCTAACCCTGATATCCTGTGTAATAAAGAGATCAAATTCAAAGCATTCCTGGAATTTGCCGCTGAAGATTTGGGGGCGGATTACATTGCCACAGGTCACTATGTCCGTCGCAGAGACATTGATGGGAAAAGTCAGTTATTGCGTGGCCTGGACAGCAATAAAGATCAGAGCTACTTCCTCTATACACTGAGCCATGAACAAATTGCACAGAGTTTATTCCCGGTTGGCGAGCTGGAAAAGCCTGAAGTCCGTAGAATTGCCGAGCAGTTAGATCTGATAACGGCAAAGAAAAAAGACTCCACGGGGATCTGTTTCATTGGCGAACGTAAGTTTCGCGAATTCCTCGGGCGCTATCTTCCCGCCCAGCCAGGGAAAATAATTACCGTCGATAATGAAATAATCGGCGAGCATCAGGGGCTGATGTACCATACCCTGGGGCAGCGTAAAGGACTGGGTATCGGCGGCACCAAAGAAGGTTCGGAAGATCCCTGGTATGTGGTTGACAAAAATGTTGAAGAAAACCTGCTGGTTGTTGCCCAGGGCCATGACCACCCACGTTTAATGTCAACCGGGCTGATTGCCGGGCAGCTGGATTGGGTCAGCCGTGAACCACTCAGTGCCCCGCTGCTTTGCACAGTAAAAACACGTTATCGTCAGACGGATATTCCCTGCACCGTTACCCCACTTGCTGATGGGCGTGTAGAGGTCCGTTTTGACGAGCCTGTTGCTGCCGTTACACCTGGCCAGTCTGCCGTTTTTTATTGTGCAGAGGTCTGTTTAGGTGGCGGCGTGATTGAAGAACGTATACCCCTCGTTAACTAACGAAACGATACAAGGACAAGGGCCGCGTGGCTAAAAACTACTACGACATCACACTCGCCCTGGCGGGTATTTGCCAGTCTGCCCTTCTGGTGCAGCAGTTCGCGCATCAAGGACAAGCCGATAACGATGCCCTTCGCGTATCACTGAATAGCGTCATAGACCAGGACCCGGGTTCGACTTTAGGTGTTTTTGGCGGTAAAGAAGCGAATCTTAAACTCGGCCTTGAAACCCTGCTCAGTGTGCTCAACGCCAGTAGTCGCCAGGGGTTAAGTGCGGAACTAACGCGTTATACCCTCAGTTTGATGGTGCTTGAGCGTAAGCTCAGTGCCAACAAAGAGGCGATGCATCAGTTGGGTAGTAGTATCCAGGGCCTGCAGCGTCAGCTGGACCATTTTGGTCTTGAGTCCGATCCTTTGCTCAATGCCATGGCGGGGATTTATGTGGATGTCATTAGTCCCCTGGGCCCACGTATCCAGGTGACAGGCGCCCCTGCTGTTCTGCAAAATTCACAGATTCAAAGTAAAGTCCGCGCGACACTGCTGGCCGGTATTCGTGCCGCGGTATTGTGGCATCAAGTCGGTGGTGGACGTTTACAGTTAATGTTTTCTCGTGGTCGCCTGTCTGCACAGGCCAAACAAATTCTTGCTCATTGCTAATCCCCAGGAGTTGTTATGGAATTATCCGCACTGACCGCTGTTTCCCCCGTTGACGGGCGCTATGGCGATAAAGTCAGCGCTCTGCGCGCTATTTTCAGCGAATTCGGTTTACTGAAATTCCGCGTACAGGTCGAAGTACGCTGGTTGCAGAAATTGGCCTCGCAGGCAACCATCACGGAAGTTCCGGTTTTTGACGACGACGCAAACGGTTACCTCGATAAGATTGTGGCTGAATTTAATGAAGCCGATGCTGCACGGATTAAAACTATCGAGCGCACCACTAACCATGACGTCAAAGCGGTGGAATACTTTCTTAAAGAAAAAGTGGCCCATATTCCCGCCCTGCATGCAGTATCAGAATTTATTCACTTTGCGTGTACTTCTGAAGATATTAATAACCTGTCCCATGCTCTGATGCTGGAAACTGCCCGTCAAGAGGTGATCCTGCCTTACTGGCAGCAGTTAATTGACGCCGTTAAAGGGCTGGCAGCGCAGTATCGTGATATTCCTCTGCTCTCCCGGACCCATGGCCAGCCAGCAACGCCTTCAACCCTGGGCAAAGAGATGGCCAATGTGGCCTACCGTCTGGAAAGACAGCGTCGTCAACTGGAAAGAGTGGAAATCCTCGGCAAGATTAACGGTGCGGTTGGCAACTATAACGCGCATATCGCGGCCTACCCCGAAGTGGACTGGCATGCGTTTAGCGAAAGCTTTGTTACCTCTCTGGGAATTCAGTGGAACCCATACACCACCCAGATTGAACCACACGACTATATTGCTGAACTGTTCGACTGCATTGCCCGCTTCAACACCATTGTACTCGATTTTGACCGTGACATCTGGGGCTACATTGCACTGAACCATTTCAAACAAAAAACCATTGCCGGGGAAATTGGTTCTTCCACCATGCCACACAAAGTCAACCCGATTGACTTTGAAAATTCAGAAGGCAATCTCGGTCTCTCGAATGCGTTACTGCAACATCTGGCCAGTAAACTGCCTGTCTCACGCTGGCAGCGTGACTTAACGGATTCGACTGTCCTGCGTAACCTCGGTGTGGGTATTGGCTATGCGCTGATTGCTTATCAGTCAACACTGAAAGGGGTAAGCAAGCTTGAAGTTAACCGTGACAAGCTGCTGGCTGAACTGGACAGCAACTGGGAAGTGCTCGCGGAGCCGATCCAGACTGTCATGCGTCGCTACGGGATAGAAAAGCCTTACGAAAAACTGAAAGAACTGACTCGCGGCAAACGTGTTGATGCCGAAGGCATAAAGCAGTTTATCGACGGGCTTGATCTGCCTGAAGACGAAAAAACTCGCCTGAAAGCGATGACACCGGCGAACTATCTTGGTCGTGCCATCAAAATGGTTGATGAATTGAAGTAATATCATCAACTAAGAGCCCCCGTTTTTCGGGGGTTTCTCGTGATTTATTCGTCGTCAATCTCCTGCTTCCCCAAAATACGCGTTAGACTGTATAAGTTATTTCTTATATGAGGATGAGCTATGCGCGTTTTGGTTGTCGAAGATAATGCTTTGCTCCGTCACCACCTTGCGGTACAGCTGCGCGAGGGAGGCCATCAAGTTGATGCCGCGGAAGATGCCAAAGAGGCAGACTATTTCTTGAATGAGCATACCCCCGATATCGCGATTATCGATTTGGGGCTACCTGATGAAGATGGCATGAGCTTAATTCGTCGCTGGCGCAGCCATAACGTGAGCATTCCCATTATGGTACTCACCGCCCGGGAAGGCTGGCAGGATAAAGTAGAAGTGCTGGGTGCCGGGGCTGATGACTATGTAACCAAACCTTTTCACCTTGAAGAAATCGTTGCCCGTATGCAGGCATTAATGCGTCGTAACAGTGGCCTGGCTTCACAGCTTATTTCACTGCCACCGTTTCAGGTGGATTTGTCCCGTCGGGAATTGTCGATTAATGGCCAGGTTATCAAACTGACTGCATTTGAATACACCATCATGGAAACCATCATTCGTAATGCCGGGAAGGTGGTCAGCAAAGATTCCCTGATGCTACAGCTGTACCCCGATGCTGAACTGCGTGAAAGCCACACTATTGACGTTCTCATGGGGCGTTTGCGTAAAAAAATTCAGGCTGAATATGCCCCCGACGTGATAACTACGGTACGTGGGCAAGGCTATCGGTTTGATATCCCGTCATGAGAACTTTCTTTCGCCTTATATTGCCCCTGTCGCTGCGTATTCGCTTTTTATTAGCGACAGCTGCCGTCGTGATGGTGTTGTCACTGGCCTATGGACTGGTCGCACTGGTGGGTTACAGCGTCAGTTTTGATAAAACGACCTTTCGTTTGCTGCGCGGGGAAAGCAACCTCATTTATACCCTGGCCAACTGGAAAGAGCAGAAACTGGATGTTGCCTTAACCCCCGACTTAAATATGCAAAGTCCGGCCCTGGCTATTATTTATGATTCTAAGGGAAATCTGTTATGGAGCCAGCGCGATGTTCCTTTTATTTTCAACCAGATCCGTAAAGAATGGTTAAATGGTAACGGTTTTTATGAGCTGGAGGCCAATTTTGCCACCAGCAGCGCATTACTGGGAGATGATAAAGACAAAATCAATGAGCTCAAAGTCATGTACGACAACGAAGCGGATGATGACTATGAGGTGACACACTCTGTCGCGGTTAATCATTATCCTGCTACGGATCGCATGCCTGAAGTCAGTATCGTTATGGTGGATACGATACCAATAGAGCTTAAACGCTCCTATATGGTGTGGAGCTGGTTCATTTATGTTCTGTTAGCCAACGTGTTATTAGTTGTGCCTTTGTTATTACTGGCTGCCTGGTGGAGTTTACGCCCAATTGAGGCACTGGCACGAGAAGTCCGGGAACTCGAACAATGTGACCGCGACAGTCTTAATCCGGAAACCGCGCCTGAACTCACTTACCTGGTACAAAATCTTAATCGTCTGTTGCACATTGAGCGCGAACGTTATGATAAATACCGCACAACACTGACAGACCTGACCCACAGTTTAAAAACGCCGCTCGCCGTGCTGCAATCGACACTCAGATCTCTGCGTGGCAACAAAATAAGCCTTGATCAGGCAGAGCCTGAAATGCTGGAGCAGATTAGTCGTATTTCCCAGCAAATTGGCTACTACCTGCATCGTGCCAATATGCGGGGCAACAGCAATTTACTCAGCCGGGAGCTTCACTCAGTTGCACCGTTGCTCGACAGTTTATGTTCAGCTCTTAACAAAGTGTATCAGCGCAAAGGGGTCAGTATTACGCTGGACATCTCTCCGGAAACCATTTTTGTCGGCGAAAAAAATGACTTTATGGAAGTCATGGGAAATGTACTGGATAATGCCTGCAAGTACTGCCTGGAGTTTGTCGAAGTCTCCATACAACATAATGATGACACCTTGCATATGATTGTTGAAGATGACGGCCCCGGCATTCTGGAAAGCCAGCGGGAACGCGTATTCCACCGTGGTCAGCGTGCAGATACCTTACGTCCTGGTCAGGGCATTGGCCTCTCCGTCGTTCGGGATATTCTCGACCAGTATGACGGTAATATCATTATTGGGGTGAGCCCACTCGGGGGAGCCCGTATGGAAATTATTTTTGCCCATCAGCGAATCATCCCGGAAACAGAGTAAAAATATGCGCCCAGATGCATCGTCATCCGTTACAATCCCTGACAGTTCTGTTTCATCCCTCCAAGGTAACCACTATGGACTATCAGCTTGATATAAACTGGCCAGACTTTATCGAACGTTACTGGCAAAAACGTCCGGTGATTCTGAAGCATGCCTTTAAGAATTTTATTGACCCCATTTCACCCGATGAACTGGCTGGTCTGGCAATGGAAAATGAAGTAGACAGTCGTCTCGTCAGTCATAACGAAGGGAAATGGCAAGTGAGCCACGGGCCATTTCAGGCCTATGATCACTTAGGCGAACATGACTGGTCTTTACTGGTTCAGGCTGTTAACCACTGGCATCAGCCTACCAGTGCGCTGATGACCCCTTTTCGGGCATTACCTGACTGGCGCATCGATGATTTAATGATCTCTTTTTCGGTTCCTGGTGGGGGTGTCGGCCCTCATTTTGACCAGTATGACGTCTTTATTATTCAAGGGCTCGGTCGCCGTCGCTGGCGCGTTGGTGAAAAGGCCGTGCTGAAACAGCACTGCCCACACCCGGACTTATTACAGGTGGAGCCCTTCGATGCCATTATTGACGAAGAGATGGAGCCCGGAGATATTCTCTACATCCCACCGGGGTTCCCGCACGAGGGCTATGCACTGGAAAATGCCCTCAACTACTCAGTAGGCTTCAGGGCACCTAGCGGACGAGAGCTGATTAGCGGTTTTGCTGACTATGTCCTGCAACGTGAACTGGGCAGTGTACGTTACAGCGATCCTCAGGTGCCTGCCCGTGAACATCCTGCGGATATCCTGCCAGAAGAGCTGGATAAACTGCGCGACATGATGACAGGCCTGATTAATCAGCCAGAAACATTTAATCATTGGTTTGGTGAATTTATCAGCCAGTCTCGCCATGAGCTGGATATCGCCCCACCCGAACCGCCCTATCAGGCTGATGAAATCGCTGATGCCTTACAGCAAGGGGATATTCTGACACGTGCGGGAGGGCTGCGTGTACTGCGCGTTGCCAATGACGTCTACGTGAACGGTGAAAAACTGGATAGCCCGCATCATCAAGCACTGGAAGCCCTGGCGACTCATCTGGCATTACACGCCGAACACTTTGCTGATGCCCTGGAAGATCCGGCATTCCTTTTGTTACTGACAGCTCTGGTGAATAACGGCTACTGGTATTTCGAAGACTAGTCAGCAAGCGGTAGCCTCATGGGGCTACCGCTATGTCCTCACTGTGCTGTCGTGACTTCGCTGGTCAGCCTGGCTATCTGCACGATGACATTCACGGCCTTTTCCATTCCTTCCAGCGTGATCAGCTCATGTTTACCATGATAGTTGTGTCCCCCGGTAAAAAGATTGGGGCAAGGCAGACCTTTATAGGATAACTGCGCGCCATCCGTCCCGCCCCGCACAGGCTTCAGAATCGGTTCAATTTGACATGCTGTTATCGCCTGACGGGCAATATTCAGGGCATAGGGATGCGCGAGTACTTTTTCACGCATATTATAATATCGGTCCTCGATCACCAACTCGATATAACACATGGGCGGTAATCCTTTACCAACGTTTTCAGCGATTTGGATCATCCTTTTTTTACGTTGCTGAAATTGCTGAGTGTCAAAGTCCCGGATGAGGTAGTGTATTTCTGCCCGTTCTACATTGCCTTTCACACTCTGCAGGTGGTAAAAACCCTGATAGCCTTCAGTGCATTCAGGGGTTTCTTCAGGCGGTAGCTGCGCTTGTATACGAGCCCCCAAGGCCAGTGCATTGACCATAACGCCTTTTGCCGAGCCCGGGTGTACCATGTTGCCGACGATCTCAATTTTCACTTCTGCGGCATTGAAATTCTCAAACTCAAGTTCACCGACCCCACCACCATCCACCGTATAAGCCCAGTCAGCCGCAAACTGCTCCACATCAAAAAATAGCGCTCCCCGGCCAATCTCTTCATCCGGTGTGAAAGCAACCCTAATATCACCATGTGGAATGTTGGCATGTTTAAGCACGGCCAGGGCAGTAATAATTTCAGCAATACCGGCTTTGTCATCCGCACCCAGTAACGTTTTACCGTTGGTCGTGATCAGGGTTTGCCCTATTAACTGGTGCAATACTGGAAACATTACGGGTGACAAAATCTCATCCCCGATACCGAGAGCGATATCGCCACCGCGATAGCCTTCAATGATTTGAGGTTGTACATGCTTGCCACTGAAATCTGGGGCGGTATCCACATGAGCGATAAAACCAACAACCGGTACTTTATGGGAAACGCTGGAGGGCAGCGTTGCCATCAGAATCCCCTTATCGCTTAAATTTATGTCCGTCAAACCCAAATCGGTAAGCTGCTGCTGCAATAATTGCAATAAATCCCATTGACCATGACTACTGGGTGTTTGCTTTGAATTAGCCCGGGACTGCGTATCAAAAGAAATGTATTGCAGAAAGCGATCAAGTAATTGGTCCATTGCTTTCACCTTATGATTAGCGGTTTGGTCATTATTGATAAGCTTGGGATGCTAAGTATTGCGTCATATCATAGTTATGGGGGGTGCAATGAAATCACTTACTCAGATACTCTGTGATATGACCAGAAGTGATCAGCTGATTTCATCGGTCGATTTTACAGGATCAATCATTGGCGACACCCGCGGTTTACCGTAGAATGCCAGCCCTTACTCAGGTGTTAAACCTCAAGGTGGTTAATCACAAACCCCGTATCTGTGTAGAGAGATACGTTATTTATGGGACAGTGCAAAAATTGGATAAACAGCAACGTTCGCTATCGCCGCTTGTTGAGCTCACCGCTTTAACAAAAAAGTTTGATAGCAAAACCGTCATTTCTGACTTCTCACTCACCATCGGCCATGGTGAATTTTTGACACTCCTTGGCCCATCAGGCTGTGGTAAAACCACAGTACTCCGGTTAATTGCCGGCCTGGAAAATGTCGACAGTGGGGTGATAACCCTGGACAGTCAGGATATCACGCATATTCCTGCTGAGAATCGCCATGTCAATACCGTCTTCCAGAGCTACGCCTTGTTTCCTCATATGAGTGTTTTTGAAAACGTCGCATTTGGCCTGCGGATGCAAAAAGCACCCGCCAGTGAAATTCAGCCTCGCGTCACTGAAGCACTAAAAATGGTGCAGCTTGAAGACTTTGCCGAGCGTAAACCTCACCAGCTTTCCGGGGGCCAGCAACAACGCGTGGCGATTGCCCGTGCCGTGGTAAATAAACCCCGCCTGTTACTGCTTGATGAGTCGTTGTCTGCCCTTGACTATAAGCTCCGCAAGCAGATGCAAAACGAGCTCAAAGCATTACAACGTAAACTCGGCATCACTTTTGTATTTGTCACCCATGATCAGGAAGAAGCCCTGACCATGTCTGACCGCATTGTCGTCATGCGTGATGGCAAAATTGAGCAAGATGGCACCCCTCGTGAAATTTACGAAGAGCCAAAAAATCTTTTTGTTGCCAGCTTTATCGGTGAAATCAATATCTTTGATGCACAGGTCATTAATCGCGTGGATGAGCAGCGCGTTCTTGCTCGAGTAGAAGGTCGGGAATGTCATATTTTTGCCAGCCAACCCGTGCAACCGGGGCAACAATTAAAAGTACTGCTACGCCCGGAAGATTTACGTGTTGAAGAGATAAACGATCACCATGACTCCGATGGCCTGATTGGTTATATCCGTGAACGTAACTATAAAGGCATGACGCTGGAGTCCAGTGTTGAGCTGGAGAATGGCAAAATAGTGATGGTGAGTGAGTTCTTCAATGAAGACGATCCCGACTTTGACCACTCATTAAATCAAAAAATGGCCGTGACGTGGGTTGAAAGCTGGGAGGTCGTACTGACAGATGAAGAACTCACCTAAGTTTAAGCATTTCATCATTACGCTGGCGGTGGGCTGGCTGTTGGTATTTGTCTTCTTGCCCAACTTGATGATCATCGGCACCAGTTTCTTAACCCGGGATGATGCAAATTTTGTCAGTATGGTCTTCACCCTGGACAATTACGCCAGGCTGGTGGATCCTCTCTATGCAGAGGTACTGATCCATTCCTTAAACATGGCGCTGATTGCCACCCTCGCCTGCTTGCTTTTGGGTTATCCCTTTGCCTGGTTTCTCGCCAGCCTGCCCTCCCGGATTCGCCCGTTGTTGCTATTTTTATTGATAGTCCCGTTCTGGACCAATTCATTGATTCGAGTCTATGGCCTGAAACTGTTTCTCAGCACTAAAGGTTACCTCAATGAGTTTCTGCTATGGTCCGGGGTGATTGATACACCAATACGTATTATGTATACCCCCAGTGCAGTGATCATTGGTCTCGTCTATATTCTGTTGCCATTTATGGTGATGCCGCTCTATTCCAGCATTGAAAAACTGGATAAACCTTTGCTTGAAGCAGCCCGTGACCTTGGTGCCAGTAAACTACAAACGTTCATGCGCATCGTCATTCCCCTCACAATGCCGGGCATTATCGCGGGCTGCTTACTGGTTATGTTGCCCGCCATGGGGCTATTTTATATTTCAGACTTGATGGGAGGCGCGAAGAACCTGCTCATTGGTAATGTGATTAAAAGCCAGTTCCTTAACATCCGTGACTGGCCCTTCGGTGCTGCGACCAGCATTATGTTAACCCTGGTGATGGGATTAATGTTACTGGTTTACTGGCATACTTCCCGCTTATTGAATAAAAAGGGGGAGACGATATGAGAAGCCGTCTCCTCAGAGCAGGGTTTATGTCCGTTATCTATGCCTTCCTCTACATTCCGATTATTCTGCTGATCATCAATTCGTTTAACCGCTCGCGTTTTGGTATTAACTGGCAAGGTTTTACCACCGACTGGTACGGTTTATTAATGAATAATGACAGCCTGCTACAGTCAGCCCAGCATTCTCTCACCATTGCCATTTTTTCTGCTACGGCGGCAACGGTTATTGGTTCGCTGACAGCGGTAGCGCTTTACCGCTATCATTTTCGTGGAAAACCCTTTGTGGGGGGAATGCTATTTGTGGTGATGATGTCACCCGATATCGTGATGGCGATTTCCCTGCTGGTACTGTTTATGCTGCTGGGTGTTTCCCTGGGATTCTGGTCGCTGTTATTTTCACATATTACCTTCTGCCTGCCCTTTGTGGTGATCACAGTCTATTCCAGGCTTAAGGGGTTTGACGTAAAAATGCTTGAAGCGGCACGTGATTTAGGGGCCAGTGAACTGGTCATCCTGCGCAAAATAATCTTGCCTCTCGCCATGCCGGCAGTGGCTGCTGGCTGGCTACTGAGCTTTACCTTGTCGATGGATGATGTGGTCGTCTCTTCGTTTGTCACTGGCCCGAGCTACGAGATTCTGCCATTAAAAATCTATTCGATGGTGAAAGTCGGTGTGTCACCCGAGGTGAATGCACTGGCCACCATTCTGTTGTTGCTGTCACTGGTAATGGTAATAGCCAGCCAATTGATCCTTCGTGATAAGACTAAAACCCAGGGGACGTTAAAATGAAAAAATGGTCACGCCACCTGCTTACCGCCGGCGCTCTGGCGCTAATGATGGGAAGCGCCCACGCTAACGATAATAAAACACTCTACTTCTATAACTGGACAGAGTATGTCCCTCCGGGTCTGCTGGAACAGTTTACGAAAGAGACCGGGATTAAGGTTATCTATTCGACCTACGAGTCGAATGAAACCATGTATGCCAAACTGAAGACCTACAAAGATGGCGCTTACGACCTGGTCGTACCGTCCACCTACTTTGTTGATAAAATGCGCAAAGAGGGCATGATTCAGAAGATAGACAAAAGCAAGCTGACCCATTTCAATAACCTTGACCCGGCGATGCTGAACAAATCTTTTGACCCTGGCAATGACTATTCCATCCCCTATATTTGGGGAGCTACCGCGATTGGAGTTAACGCCGATGAGGTCGATCCAAAAACCATCACCAGTTGGGCAGATTTTTGGAAGCCGGAATACAAACAGAGCCTGTTATTAACGGACGACGCCCGCGAAGTATTCCAGATGGCATTACGTAAACTGGGGTATTCCGGTAACAGTACGGACCCCAAAGAGATTGAAGCTGCCTATCATGAGTTACAGAAGCTGATGCCTAATGTGGCAGCATTCAACTCAGATAATCCAGCGAACCCCTATATGGAAGGGGAAGTCAATGTTGGCATGGTGTGGAATGGTTCGGCCTATGTGGCTCGTGAAGCAGGAACACCGCTGGAGATCGTCTGGCCAAAAGAAGGGGGGATTTTCTGGATGGATAACCTGTCGATTCCCGCAAATGCCAAAAATGTCGACGGTGCACTGCAACTGATCAATTTCCTGCTGCGCCCGGAAGTTGCCAAACAAGTTGCAGAGACTATTGGCTACCCTACTCCTAACCTTGCCGCACGAAAACTGTTACCCCCTGAGGTATCCGGCGATAAGTCGCTTTACCCTGATGATGCCGTAATCCAGGCAGGAGAATGGCAAAATGATGTCGGTGATGCCAGCGCTATCTATGAGTCCTACTATCAGAAGCTAAAAACAGGCCGTTAATTTAAAGCCCCTCAATCCATACACACCACAGATTGAGGGGCTTTAATCAGAGAAGGCTTGTCAGGAGATTTTCCACATATTCAGGCACCTTCTGGCTCGCCAGGCCGTAATGTTTTTCCTCGAACTCATTACCAACAAGGCTAGGTTCCAGATTAAGCTCGACCGTATGCGCCCCCTGCAACCGGGCCTCATGGACAAACCCCGCCGCCGGGTAGACATTGCCTGACGTCCCTATGGCAATAAAATAGTCCGCTTCGCTCAGTGCCTGATAGATTTCATCCATCCCTAATGGCATCTCGCCAAACCACACCACATGCGGGCGCAACACTTCGCCTATCTGGCAACAATGGCAACGGTCTTCTGGCATAACATCCTGATGCCAGCTCAGTACCTGGCCACTTCGGACACAGCGAACCTTTAACAGTTCACCATGCATGTGCAGCACCCGCTTGTTGCCTGCACGTTCATGCAAATTATCGATATTTTGCGTCACCAACAGCATATTATCCCCCAGCACAGATTCGAGTCTGGCCAGCGCCCGATGCGCCGCATTGGGCTGAATGTCTGGCTGCAGTAGCTGACGACGACGGGCGTTATAAAACTGCTGGACACCTTGTGGGTCACGCTGAAAACCTTCCGGTGTCGCCACATCCTCCACGCGACACTCTTCCCATAATCCATCGGACGCTCTGAAGGTTCTGATCCCTGACTCAGCAGAAATCCCTGCCCCGGTAAGGACGACAACCCTGGGAGGGTTGGTCAAAGCCTGCATAATCTGTTCTCCGAAATAGTTACGCTGACGCAGACGATGGCGTAACAAATGTTTCTTCTTCCGAAAGCGACTAAGTCGTTGTTGACGACGTGACAACATAATTTACTCCACCAGATGGAGAAATGCAGCGCCCCGCATCCCCCCCGCATCACCATGACGCGCAGGTTCAATTCGGGGTACACGGGCGAGTGGCAAGAGATATTGCGACACACGCATGGTTAACAGCGTACAGATTTCCGTAAAATTGGATAACCCTCCTCCTATCACCAGTAAATGGGGATCCAGAGTCGTGAATAAATTGCCCAGACAAACCGCCAGTAACTCAACAAAGCGAGCCACATGCTGCTGCGCCTGTGCGTCACCAGCCCGGTAGCGTGCAATAATCTGTTGTGCATCAAGCGAGTCTGGGTAGAAGTGCTGCCATAAACGGGCAAAACCACCACCAGAAAGGTAGTTTTCAATACAGCCTGTTTGCCCACAACCGCAGGGAATTAAGGGATAATCACGCCCAAGGATCTGCAAGGCGTCGACCGGGAGACGGGTATGTCCGAACTCCCCCGTGATGAAATTGTGCCCCGTGACAGGACGGCCATTAATAACAATTCCCCCTCCTACGCCTGTCCCGAGGATCAGCCCCATAACGACGGGGTAGGAACGAAATTCATCATCCCAGGCTTCTGACAAGGTAAAGCAGTTGGCATCGTTATCGATACGCACGTCACGTTGCAACAGAGTACAAAGGTCAGCCCTGAGAGGGTGGCCTGACGCCGCCGGAAGATTGGCGGCATAGAGTTTGCCTTCATCGATTTCCGGCATGCCGGGAATGCCGATACCAACATGTCCCGGAGTGCCAAATCGGGAGTCCGCTTCATGTACCAGTGTGGCGATGGTATGCAGCAAACTGTGATAGTCCGTATGAGGCGTCGCTACCCGCGTCTCCCATAGTAATACTTTTTCTGGGTCATAAACGCCGAATGCAATCTTAGTGCCGCCAATATCAAAGCCGTAATACATGGCAATGCTGCTCCTTGGTTCAGGCAAAATCCCCGTTATATGTCCTGGTTACTGGCCACTTAATACCCGTGCCGGGTCTATTTTACTGGCACGACGGGCAGGATACCAACTGGCGAGTAAACTCAGTACCAGCGCCGTGATCAATACATAGACGACATCCTGCCAGTGTAGCTCTGACGGGAGAAAGTCGATGAAATAAATATCACCGGATAAGAATTGATGCCCCACTAATTTTTCAATGCCATTCATAATAGGAGTCAGCTGCCAGGAAGCCAGAACACCAATAATCACCCCACTGACACTTCCCAGCAGGCCGGCCAGCAGGCCATACCAGATAAAAATGGCACGAATCAAACCATCTTTGGCTCCCAGGGTACGCAAAACCGCAATATCACCACGCTTGTCTTTAACCGCCATGATAAGCGTTGACACAATATTAAAGCAGGCAACGCCTATCACCAGAACCATGGCAAGGTACATGATGGCGCGGATCATCTGAATATCCCGGTACATATAACCATATGTACCAATCCAGCTTTTGATATAAACATAAGCATTAGTGACTTCACCTGCATCACGCACGCGCTGCTGTGCGTTGAATACATCGTCAACTTTAATCGCAATCCCCGTAACACTGTTCCCCATATCCAGATATTTACTGGCATCACTCAGGGGAACCATGGCAAAACTGTGGTCAAGTTGACCACTCAGCGCCAGAATGCCAGCCACTTGTAAGCGCACTCGCTTCGGCTGTAACAGGCGGTTACTTTCATCGTTATCGGGGATAGAAAGGGATACCCAGTCACCTTGTTTGACTTTCAGGGCGTCCGCCACCCCTTGTCCAAGGATGATCTGCTGCTTGCCAGCCTCAAACTGAGACCAGGCATGGTTTTTAACAAAATTCGGTAAAGCACTGAGGCGGGATTCCTGGCTGGGCTCCACCCCTTTAATTTGTATCGCCCGTAAATTGTTGGCGCTCTCAATTAACCCGGTAAAATTAATATAAGGCGCAGCGGCCAGGATACCCGGGACTTTTTCAATCCGGTTCAGGGTACTTTGCCAGTCATTAAATGGCTGATTGACGGGCTCAATTTCCCCATGAGGAACCACAGCCAGAATACGATCTTTGAGTTCACGCTCAAAGCCGTTCATGGCACTCAGGCCAATAATTAATACCGCCACACCCAATGCGATACCCAAGGTAGAGATAACAGAGATCAGCGAGACCATGCCACTGCGCCGCCGGCCACGGCTAAAACGCAGGCCGATTTGCAACGATAAAGGCAAGGCCATTACTCCGCCCCCATCAACGTCAGATCCTGGGTCAGACGCCCATCGCGCATTTCCAGCTGACGGGACATGCGTTTTGCCAGCTGTAAATCATGCGTGACGACTAAAAAGGCCGTCCCCTGACGTACGTTGAGCTCCCCCAACAGTTCAAAAATACTGTTAGCATTGCGGGCATCCAGATTACCGGTCGGTTCATCGGCTAACACTAATCGTGGGTTATTCACCAGCGAACGAGCAATCGCAACCCGCTGACGTTCCCCTCCGGACAGTTCCGATGGCCGATGATGGCTGCGTTTTTCCAGCCCTACAGCGGCCAGCATTTCAAGCGCTCGTTGCTGGGCTTCGGCAGGTTTTTTCTTGCCGATCAGCAAAGGCATAGCCACATTTTCCAGCGCACTGAAGTCAGGCAACAGATGGTGAAACTGATAAATAAAACCCAGCTCCCGGTTGCGTAATTCGGCTTTCGCAGAGGAGGAAAGTTGGCTCATGGCCTGACCATTGAAAATAACATCCCCGGAACTGGGGGTATCAAGCCCCCCCAGTAAATGCAGCAGGGTACTTTTACCTGAACCAGAGCTGCCAACAATGGCCATAAGCTCACCCGGGATCATGTTAAAGCTGACATCGTGCAACACATCTGTCTGCACACTGCCTTCCTGATAGCGTTTGCACAAGTTGTCGCACTGCAACAGGATAGAATTACTCATAACGTAAAGCCTCAGCGGGTTGAGTGGCGGCGGCACGCCAGGAAGGATAAAGCGTAGACAATAGCGCAATCCCCATCGCCACCAAGGCAATAGTGACGACTTGTAAAGGTTCAATAGCAACCGGTAACGCGGCCCCATCGAGTAAAATACCCAATACTGGCATTAACGTATTCAGCTGGCTGGACAGTAACACGCCAAGCAAAGCACCAAAAAGCGCGCCCAGCACACCAGCACCAGCGCCCTGCACCATAAAGACAGCCATAATTTGCTGACGCGTGAGCCCCTGGGTTTGTAAAATAGCCACCTCGCCTTGTTTTTCCATCACCAGCAAGCCAAGTGACGTAATAATATTAAACGCCGCGACAGCGATGATCAGGCTCAGTAGTAACCCCATCATATTTTTTTCCATCCCAACGGCTTGAAACAGTTCCCCTTTACGCTCACGCCAGTCCTTCCATTCGGTGTTGGCGGGTAAGGACTGCTGGCTGAGTGTATCCACCTTAAGTGGGCTATCAAGCCACAGTCGCCAGCCAGTGATATTGCCAGCAGGGTAGCGCATCAGGCGTGAGGCATCTTGCTGGTTGACCAGCAGCTGGGTACCGTCCACCTCACTGTTCGCAGCAAAGGTCCCGATCACATTAAACAGACGCTGACTCGGTATCCGCCCCATGGGAGTAAACTGGCTGGCGGAAGGCACCATAATACGCAGCGTATCCCCGCGTTTGACGCCCAGGGTATTCGCTAACTGTTCCCCGAGGATAACGTTATACTTCCCTGCCACTAACTGGGAGAGCGTCACGCCGGTAAGATAGGGTGTCAATGGCTCATATTGATGGGGGTCAACCCCCAGCATAACACCCACACTAATACCATGTGTACTCTGTAGCACCACATCCCCCGTGGTGAGTGGCTCGACCCGGGTCACACCCTGTAACTTCAGGCTGGCAGCGGGGAGCTGCTGGGGATTAATCGAACCACTGGGCGAGGTGATCAGTGCCTGGGGCATTAAACCCAGAATATTATTTTGCAGTTCACGCTCAAACCCATTCATCACCGATAGCACGGTGACCAGGGCCATCACACCAAGCGTAATACCAATGGTAGAAAGCCAGGAGACGAAGCGACCGAAGCGGTCTGCAGCTCGCCCGCGCATATAACGCAGGCCTATAAATAACGCGACAGGTTGATACATAAAATCCGTCTGGTTGCGGTGGCTTTGGCCAAAGAGGTTAAGTATACGACAGCCATCCGGTCAAATGAATTCAATACCTTAAATTATTCATCGCACTCACCATTTTGGGGTTATTTTCGTCAAACACCCGTCCGGACGGGGATAACAGGACCGCTTTTGACGGGTAGCATGCCCCTGGAGGTCTAAGAGAGGCTGTTTTGCGGGTTGCTAATAGCCAACGATGGGAGATAATAATGCCATGACTTTATTTTGGCACGCCTATCCCCGCCCGGCTTTCTGCCCCAGCGCGGTAACCAACTTACGAGATTCTGACGCTTTCTATGCCTGAAAATTATCGCTATTCCTTACCCACTAAAGCTGCCGAACAACGTGTTCTCGGCGAGCTCGTTGGCTCGGCCTGCGCGACTGAAGTAGCAGAAATGACTGAGCGGCATCCAGGCCCCGTGGTGCTGATTGCCCAGGACATGCAAAACGCCTTACGGCTGCGTGACGAAATTACGCAGTTTACCGACGCAATGGTCATCAGTCTGGCTGACTGGGAAACGCTGCCTTATGATAGCTTCTCCCCCCACCAGGAGATCATCTCCTCAAGGCTCGCAACCCTCTACCAGCTGCCCGGCATGCAACGTGGGGTTCTGATTTTGCCGGTCAATACCCTGATGCAGCGTGTGTGTCCACACAACTATCTGGGTGGTCATGCCTTAGTTATGAAAAAAGGCCAGCGTCTATCGCGAGATAATCTCCGCGGCCAGCTGGAACAAGCTGGTTACCGAAGCGTGGATCAGGTGATGGAACATGGTGAATTCGCTACCCGGGGGGCGTTGTTAGACCTCTACCCGATGGGCAGTGACCAGCCTTACCGTATCGACTTTTTCGATGACGAAATCGACAGTTTACGCATTTTTGATGTTGACTCTCAGCGCACACTGGATGAAGTCGAAGCCATTAATTTGCTGCCAGCCCATGAATTTCCGACAGATAAGAATGCCATTGAGCTATTCCGCAGCCAGTGGCGTGATAAGTTCGAGGTAAAACGTGATGCTGAACATATTTATCAGCAGGTCAGTAAGGGGACGTTACCGGCCGGTATTGAATACTGGCAACCCCTGTTCTTCAATGAACCCCTGGTAACGCTGTTCAGCTATTTTCCCGCCAACACGTTACTGGTCAATACCGGTGATATAGAAAGCAGCGCCGAACGTTTCTGGCAAGATGCAGAAGCACGTTTCGATAATCGTGGTGTGGACCCCATGCGCCCGCTGCTTGAGCCCCAGCAACTTTGGTTACGTCCCGATGCCCTGATGGGGGAACTGAAAGCCTGGCCACGTGTTCAGCTAAAAACCAGCGAACTGCCCCCTAAAGCAGCCAACGTCAACCTCGGCTATCAGGCCCTGCCGGATTTGGCCGTTCAAACGCAGAATAAATCCCCCCTGGATAATCTGCGTAAATTTATTGAAAACACTAACTGCCCTGTCATTTTTTCTGTCGAAAGTGAAGGTCGCCGGGAGGCCCTTGGTGAGCTGTTAGGGCGGATTAAAGTCGCACCGAAGCGTATTCATCGCCTGGAAGAGGCTGACACCCCGGGCAGCTATTTAATGCTGGGGGCCAGTGAACACGGTTTTATTGATACCTTACGCCAACGGGCATTGATCTGCGAAAGCGATCTATTAGGGGAGCGAGTTAGCCGCCGCCGTCAGGACAGCCGGCGTACCATTAACCCTGATACCTTGATCCGTAACCTGGCCGAACTGAGCCCGGGCCAGCCAGTGGTACATCTCGAGCATGGTGTCGGACGCTATGCCGGGCTCACCACTCTGGAAGCCGGGGGGATTACCGCTGAGTATCTGATGCTGACCTATGCGGGTGATGCCCGTCTCTATGTCCCCGTGTCCTCTTTACATTTAATTAGCCGCTATGCCGGTGGTGCTGATGATAACGCCCCGCTGCACAAACTGGGTAGCGATGCCTGGTCCCGTGCACGCCAAAAAGCGGCTGAAAAAGTACGGGATGTGGCGGCAGAGTTGCTGGATATTTATGCCATGCGTGCGGCTAAAGCAGGCTTTGCGTTTAAACATGATAAAGAGCAGTACCAGCTGTTTTGCGACGGTTTCCCGTTTGAAACGACACCGGATCAGGCCCAGGCTATTAACGCCGTACTCAGCGATATGTGCCAGCCATTAGCAATGGACCGGCTGGTGTGTGGTGATGTCGGTTTTGGTAAAACCGAGGTGGCGATGCGAGCCGCATTTCTGGCGATTGAAAACAACAAACAGGTGGCAGTTCTGGTCCCCACAACGTTGTTGGCACAACAGCACTTCGATAATTTCCGCGACCGCTTTGCCAACTGGCCGGTTCGTATTGAAATGCTTTCTCGTTTTCGCAGTGCAAAAGAACAGACCCAGATCCTGGAACAGGCCCGAGAAGGCAAAATTGATATTCTGATTGGCACACATAAACTGCTCCAGGCCGATGTGCACTGGCATGATCTCGGCCTGCTCATTGTCGATGAGGAACACCGTTTTGGCGTGCGTCATAAAGAACGTATTAAAGCAATGCGCAGTGATGTGGACATCCTGACACTGACAGCGACGCCTATCCCGCGGACACTCAACATGGCCATGAGTGGCATGCGTGACTTGTCGATTATTGCTACCCCACCCGCCCGCCGTCTGGCGGTGAAAACCTTTGTACGCGAGTACGACAGCCTAATGGTGCGTGAAGCCATTTTGCGTGAAATCCTGCGTGGCGGTCAGGTTTATTATCTCTTTAATGATGTTGAAAATATCCAGAAAACAGCCAACAAGCTGGCGGAACTGGTACCGGAAGCCCGCATTGCCATTGGTCATGGTCAAATGCGTGAAAGGGAACTGGAACGTGTGATGAATGATTTCCATCACCAACGGTTTAATGTCCTGGTCTGTACCACAATCATTGAGACCGGGATTGATATCCCCACTGCCAATACCATCATTATTGACCGGGCGGATCACTTTGGGCTGGCCCAGCTACATCAGTTACGTGGGCGAGTAGGTCGTTCCCATCATCAGGCCTATGCCTGGCTGTTAACACCGCATCCCAAAGCCATGACAACCGATGCACAGAAGCGACTGGAAGCCATTGCTTCACTGGAAGATTTAGGTGCCGGTTTTGCGCTTGCGACCCACGATCTGGAAATCCGTGGAGCCGGTGAACTGCTGGGGGATGATCAAAGCGGGCAAATGGAAACCATCGGTTTCTCCTTATATATGGAGCTGCTGGAAAACGCCGTGGATGCTCTGAAAGAGGGGCGTGAACCCTCACTGGAAGATTTAACCCATAGTCAGACGGATGTAGAGCTACGGATGCCCGCCCTGCTGCCTGACGATTTTATCCCGGATGTGAATACCCGCCTCTCTTTTTACAAACGGATTGCCAGTGCAAAACAGTCCCGCGAGCTGGAAGAATTGAAAGTCGAATTGATTGACCGCTTTGGGCTGTTACCTGACGCTGCACGTTATTTGTTGGATATCGCAGCACTGCGTCAGCAGGCTCAAGAACTGGGAATTCGTAAAATTGAAGCCCATGAAAAAGGGGGAGTCATTGAATTTGCTGAGAAAAACCATGTGGACCCAGTCTGGCTTATTGGGTTGCTACAAAAGCGGCCCCAGCATTATCGTCTGGATGGCCCAACCCGGCTTAAATTCACCCAAGATTTAGCTGATCGTAAAGTCCGTATCGACTGGGTCCGTCAGTTTATGAATGAGCTTGAAGAACACGCCGTCGCCTGAGTAACTACCCCGTAACCGTCTGGTTACGGGGTACACACTAATCTTTACATATTCTTTGCATTTCCCCAGCGCTTTACGACAAGAGGATCACTGATAATCAACGGGTGAAAATTTACCATTCGCTAATATCAGACACAGGGTAACGCCTATGCTTTTATCTCGTATTGCCCCATACTCCAGAAAGCTCGCCGCACTGACGGTGCTGATAGCAACAGCCTTTGCCATCACCCCAGCCTCCGCTAAGGATTACCCTTTACCAGGGGCAAACAGCAAGCTTATTGGTAAAAATCAGTATCATGTGGTTAAGGATGACGGGGGCTCACTGGAAGCCATTGCTAAAAAATATAATGTGGGTTTCCTCGCACTGTTACAAGCCAACCCCGGTGTCGATCCCTACGTGCCGCGTGCAGGTAATGTCCTGACGATCCCGACGGAAATGTTACTGCCAGATGCTCCCCGGGAGGGTATTGTCCTGAATCTGGCCGAACTGCGGATGTACTACTACCCGGCGGGTAAAAACAGTGTCACCGTTTACCCTATCGGTATTGGTCAATTAGGCGGTGATACCCTCACCCCAACAATGGTCACAAAAATTTCCGACAAACGGGCTAACCCCACCTGGACCCCTACGGCCAATATCCGTGCCCGATACCTTGCCCAGGGCATTAAGCTACCGGCAGTGGTTCCTGCGGGGGACAATAATCCAATGGGACATCATGCTATTCGTCTCGCCGCACATGGCGGTGTCTATCTGATCCATGGCACTAATGCCGATTTCGGTATTGGTATGCGCGTCAGCTCGGGGTGTATTCGCTTGCGGGACGGGGATATTAAAGCGCTGTTCGAGAATGTCCCTGTGGGGACAACCGTACGCATTATCAATGAGCCGATTAAAACCTCCATTGAACCGGATGGTTCCCGTCTGGTTGAAGTACACCAGCCGTTATCCGAGTCCATCAATGACGATCCCCAGCGTCTTCCGATCCCCTTAACTGAAGGGATAAAGCAGTTCCGTAATGGGGCACAGACCGACACTGACGTCATGGAGCAAGCCATGGGACACCGCTCTGGTATGCCGGTTAATGTCAGCACCCACGCCCCCCTGCCAGAGCAAATTTAATCCACCATGGCGTTACCTTCCATGTCACGGCTTACTGATAGATAACCGCAACTCCCGATGACTGACCGTTTCCGGGGGTTGCTGCCATGCGCGGGGAGCTCACAGCAAGGCGGCTTGTTTTTTCTGCAAGTCGCGGTTCCAGGGCGCACAGGCCCGGGTCTGCCGTAGCACCAACTATACCGATTTGTTGTTGATTTTGCAGGGTTACGGCACTGGCTTCAGCAATACTCATGCAGGCGACATAGCCCAACAGGATGGGGATTAAAAACGTCTTAAGTGGGATCATTACCGTATTTCCAGGAAAATTTGAATCGCTTTAACAATTAAATTAACGATCGATAAGTTAATTATAATCCCGACAAAAATTACCCGTCAATTTTTATTCACGAACAGGAGTCAGGGGCCTCGCAGACCACTTCCTGCTGAATAACACCCCCTATCTGGTATAACAAGCCACTGGATACTCTGAAGTTTTATTTTTATAATGGTCATTCATTACCCATGTGGGGAAAGGTGAAAGGGAATATGACAACTGCCATCGGTGCCCAGAAGAAAACTCGCGGTCGGCCTAAAGTCTTCGATCGGGAAGACGCGCTGGAAAAAGCGATGAATCTCTTCTGGCAGCATGGGTATGAGGGCACATCCCTTTCCCACCTGGTTGCCGCCACGGGAGCAAAAGCCCCCACGCTCTATGCTGAGTTCACCAATAAAGAGGGGCTATTTTGTGCGGTGCTGGAGCATTATATCGCCCGCTTTACGGCACAGTACCAGGCCTGTTTGCAGAATAAATCGGCCACATTTCCAGAAGCACTGGAAGCCTTTCTGACCAGCATAGCCCGATGCTTTACCGGGGAAGACACACCAGCGGGTTGTTTTATTGTGAGCACGGCTTCAGGACTTGGGGCATCTTCACAACATATTGCCGATGTGCTTAAAGACCAGCATGCAATACAGGATCAAACACTGACAGCATTTTTGCAACAACGTCAGCAACAAGGTGAAATCCCCTCTGATTGTGACACTGTCCATCTGGCAAAATACCTGGACTGTTTTATTTGTGGCATGGCCGTATCTGCCCGGGATGGCGTCAGTTATGACGCATTATTCAGTCTGGTAAAAACAACCATGGGAGTGTTACCTCAGCTCATTAAAAATAACTGACTCCGCCACCACCACACCGAAACACGACTGTGTTAAGCCATTAGTTACGCGCCCTGGCTCGAGCCCAGTAAGCCATAAAGTTTATCGTTTCTTGTGCCACACCCCGCTCGCCAATCAAATAACGCCGCAGCATTTTCACCACTGTAGACTCGGCAGCGACCCAGCCATAAAACTCCCGATTATCCGAGGTGGCTTTGTCCCATAGCAGCTCGCCTTCCGCCTCTTCCTGAAGCACATTGTTCTGCAAACCTTCCGGCAACCAAATTCGTTCTTTTACTGCGTTAATCAGACAGTCACCATGACTGGCTGCAACAGGAGCACGGGGTAACCAGTGTATTTTGGCAAAATGAAAGGCATCCAAATCAACACAGTCACCCGCTTCCGGAACTTCAAAAAAAGCCTGAATCTGGGGTGGATTCTGGCGTTTTGCCAGCAATTCCAGAATACCCCGGGCGGCGGGTAACGCGGTCTCATCCGCCACAATGAGTCCATGGCGTAAATCTGCCGGAGGAGACCACTCATAACCGCCACTGTCTTCAGGGTATTCCGCATCAGGCGCCACTATCTGTAGCGCAGCACCGGGTTCCGCCATCACAGCAAATGCCGATGCCGGCCCTTCAGTACCATGGCTCACAAACTCCACCGTCAACTCTTGTCTGGCGCGGTCTACCTGACGCAAAGTATAGGTACGCAGAATGGGACGTTTCTCTTTATCCATGGACTGCAACCTGTCGTACCACTGGTCGTCATTGGACAGGGCCGAAGGGGTACCATCCAGTGAGGGCAGGAGCAGTTTAATACGCTGGTCAGGAGAGTCACATTTCATGTGACGCACCTCAGGGCCGGTGAAGACTAAACTTAACAGCGAAGGGGAAACTACTGACTTACGTGCCAGTCGAACATTAAACAGGCGATAGCCCTGAACTCCAGCCATGATATTTCTTACCTTTTATTTTTCACTACGGATATGCCGTTAATTTAATCAGCTCAATACCTGGATAAAACTGGGCCAAATAAAATACCCCCGCTCTATGTCAAGTTATTACCGCTAATAAACATATTTATTAACTTTATGTTATCAATTCTAACAAGCATTATTGATAATGAGAAACATTATCGGCAGAATAATTATTCTCACATAGATAATTATTCTTGTGGTCACTGGCGGCATAACACGCGCTGTAATCGTAACGATTCTAATTAATCTCGTGCGGTTGCTGAAAGCCTGAACTCCCGCTGCTTGACAGTGTTACTGTTGGTGGAACCAAGCTTAAGGGGATCAAGGTTGACTCCTGCAAACTGGGCTGGCGTTACACCGGCGATAACCTGCGCACGCAAGTCGCTGGTTACTATAATATTTCAGATAAAGATGTTAAATCAAACACCGATTTGACCATCAGTGTCATTGACAGTAAGCGTCGGGTATACGGGGTAGAGGGGGCCATTGATTACTTTATCCCCGATACACAGTGGAGCACCGGAGCAAATCTTAACTTTCTGAAAACAGAGAATAAAACAGATGGTCAGCGGGGTAAAAGTGATGTTAAAACATCCAGCCCGGCTTAAGCCGGGCATTCGAGTGAGATTTACGCCCGGATATCGGGCGGAAGTCACAGGAAAAGTGGGGTAATAATGTGCTGGCTCAGGGAAATATCCCTGGCCGGCAACACTGCAGAAGTAAAAACTTAGTGCAGTTTGAGACGAGGACGGATCACCCGGTTAATACTCCCCACCACCATCATCAGCCCGGTTTTAATATAACCATGCAATGCTATCTGGTGCATACGATACAGAGAGATGTAAACCATACGAGCAATACGCCCCTCAACCATCATCGAGCCACTCATCAGGTTACCCATCAGACTACCGACTGTGGAGAAACGCGACAGAGAAACCAGTGATCCATGATCTTTATAAACATACGGTTTCAACGGCTTGTCTTTCATCCCGGCAATGATATTGCTCAGGGCACGTGAGGCCATTTGGTGGGCAGCCTGGGCACGGGGAGGAACAAATCCCCCTTCTGGGCGCGCACAAGAGGCACAGTCACCAATCGCATAGATATTCGGATCACGGGTTGTTTGCAGGGTGGGCTCAACTACCAGCTGATTAATGCGATTGGTTTCCAGCCCTGCCAGCTCCTTCATAAAGTCAGGTGCTTTGATACCCGCAGCCCAGACCATGAGATCCGCTTTGATAAATTGACCGTCTTTGGTGTTCAAACCATCCGCCTGGGCGCTGGTGACCATGGTTTGTGTCAATACGTTCACACCCAGTTTAGTGAGCTCACTGTGTGCGGCAGCTGAAATACGCGGCGGCAGAGCAGGCAAAATACGCTCACCCGCTTCAACCAGGGTGACGTTGAGTGCATCACGGGTCAGCCCTTTATAGCCATAACTGTGTAGCTGTTTAACCGCATTGTGCAGCTCTGCTGAGAGTTCAACCCCAGTGGCCCCGCCACCCACAATCGCGATATTCACGGTTTCACTCGTATTTCCCTGCGCTGAATATTTCAGGAACAGATTCAGCATCTCTGTGTGGAAACGTCGTGCCTGGTGTGGATTATCAAGGAAAATACAGTTTTCTTTAACACCCGGAGTATTAAAGTCATTAGAGGTACTTCCAAGCGCCATGACCAGAGTGTCATAAGGTAGCTGGCGTTCGCCGACCAGGAGATCACCTTTCTCATCACGCAGTTCCGCAATCGTCAGCATCTTCGCTTCCCGATCCAGGTCCGTGACTGAACCTAACTGGAAATGGAAGTGATTATTACGCGCATGAGCCAGATAACTCAGCGCATCCACGCCTTCATCCAGCGACCCGGTGGCCACTTCATGCAACAAAGGTTTCCATAAATGGCTATGGTTACGATCAACCAGCGTGATCTCAGCTTTCTTGGAACGGCCTAATTTTTTACCTAACTGTGTCGCTAACTCAAGGCCTCCCGCCCCACCACCAACAATCACTATTTTTTTCAATGAAGTAGTCAATTTGACCCCCAAAAGATTAACCAATTGTTAATTAAAAGTTATCGTAATAGCCCTTATTTAACAATGGGTTATAATGGTTATTACCCTGTCGACAGAAGAATAACACGAAGGGGAAAATGGTCACACCAAAATTGATCTTTATCAAATTATTATTGCTGAAAATAAAAAAAGGGCTCGTAATCAACGAGCCCTGAGGTATTTTTTCAGGTTAAAAAACAACCCTGACTTACCAGATTATCCGAGTGTTTTAAAAGCCTTGATGCGTTGCAGATGCTGTGAGATATGCTTAAATTTATGCCCTTGATCTATATTCCAGATGATTTCATAAAAAGGCTGGAGAGCCTGTGCTGAACGCGTGTTATCAAGTAACTCATCTTCCCTGGACAAAATGACCAGGCAGCGATCACGATTCTTCTCCCGGAAGTTATTCACGCATTTAGTCGCAATATCCGCATACTCTTCCGGGCGATCTATTTTCCCTTCCATATTTTCATGGGGATAGAGATTAGGATTAAGCACCACCTGGCGCATGTCACAAAGAAAGCCGATACGTTCAGCCCAGAACCCCCCTAAACCAACGCCACAGATTAATGGGCACTCATCATCCGTTAACTGATGCATTTTATGCACTTCTTTTAACAGATGCTGCATATCATGTTTTGGATGCAGTGTGCTGTAGCTAATCAGTCGCACATCGGGATCGATAAATTGCAGTTGCATTACTTTTTCATGGTTATCAGGACTGTTTGAGTCAAAACCGTGTAAATAAATAATCATTGCATCTCCACCGCATAATGACAGACCGTTGATCAGGCAATCAGGCGCTTGTTTTCGCTGTTTGCCACTGTTCATTCAGGGCTTCCAGCTGCTGGCTCACGTGCTTCCAGCGCGCGGATGATCGTAACGCCTGACGCGAAAGTGAACCCTTATGATACAAATTTGCAAGACGCTCTACTTTGACCACCGACAGGTTATCTAACACACTCACCGCACCTTTTCGGTTATTGCAGACCAGTACCATATCGCACCCCGCATCCAAAGAGGCCCGGGCCCGTTCAGCATAGCTGCCCATAACGGCAGCCCCTTCCATGGACAAATCGTCTGAGAAAATGATCCCCTTGAAGCCGAGTTCCCCCCGCAAAACCGTCTTTAACCAGTGGGCTGAACCACTGGCGGGCTTGTCATCCACTTCCGGGTAGATAACATGTGCCGGCATGATCGCATCCAGCTTATTCGCGTTAATTAAAGCAGAAAAAATGCCCATGTCATGTTGGCGGATCGCCGTTTCTGGACGCAGATCACGGGGGGTCTCTTTGTGGGAGTCAGCACTCACCGCGCCATGCCCGGGAAAGTGTTTACCGGTAGAACACATACCTGCAGCATGCATGCCATCAATAAAACCCGTCGCAACTTGCAGGGCTTTCTGTGGATCAGCATGGTAGGATCGTTCCCCGATGGCCGCGCTAATATGACCGATGTCCAGCACCGGAGCAAAGCTGATATCAATATCCATGGCAATCATTTCACTGGCCATTAACCAGCCGGCTTCGGTGGCAAGCTGAGTTCCCGCCTCCACGCCTAATAAGGCAGCAAATGACTGGGCGGCAGGTAAACGTGTAAAACCATCCCGAAAACGCTGGACGCGCCCTCCTTCCTGGTCCACCCCAATGACCAGTGACTGTCGTGATGCGGCACGAATCTGGCGCACTAATTCACGTAGTTGTTCAGGATCATGATAGTTTCTGGTGAACAGAATCAACCCACCCACTGATGGATGATCAAGAATATCACGCTCTTCCGCATCCAGTTCAAAACCTGCCACGTCCAACATTACCGGACCCATATGTTCTCCTGATGTTTCATCTTCTTCCACGCCTGACTGGCCAGCGTGACAAAGTGTGGTTGATGTGTTTGTTGCCAGCGGCACTCGTACCATGAGGCCATTAAAAGTGTAACCCAGGGCTGCCAGTGGGCTACCTGACGAGACAGTTCGCCAATACCAATATGGGCACAGCGGGCATAGCAGGGTAAAAAATCGGGGCTATCAAACTCATTACCCGCCAGTAAGGTCGCCAGTTCGAGGCCAATATCACCATCCCCTGCATACTCCCAGTCAATCAGCCCTAACCCTTGCCCTTGCCCTTGCCCTTGCCCTTGCCCTTGCCGGATAATATTCCCGGCATGTACATCCATGTGCAGTGGTGCCAAACGTAAAGGGGAAGGTTCTCCCCGCGCCAGTAGTCGCTTCAGCATTCTGAGCCAGTATGGCGTACGCCGATCAGGGGCGCTGTGCTGCCAGTAATAGCTGAGTAGTGGCGCGATTCTCACCCGCCAGCCAAACAGGGGCTGTCGATGCAAACGAGACAATAATACCGCCAGCTCACTGGTGGGCAATGGCCCAGACCACGTTTCCCCCACCAGCCAGTGACTGAGCAGCCAGCCTTCAACCAGGGCATAAGGTTGTGGCCCCATATGGGCAGGGAGCTGTTTCAGGATCTTGTGATAGCGGTGAAGGGACAACCCCGGCAGGCGTTGTTCAGGTAACTTTCGAGCGTTAAACCGCCCTTGCTCAGTATCCAGCCGAAAACTGGTCCCGCTAAGTCCTTTGAGAGCAGAAAGAGAACCGGCGACATCAGCCGCCGGAAGGTATCGTCCAATTACCACATCAAGTGGCGTACTAGTCGGTTTGCTGAACAACACTTTGACCGGACCAGATAATCTCACCCGTCTGCACCAGCATGAGTTGCATCTTAAGGGTGGGGGTTGTCACATTGCCACTCAGATTACTATACAACACGAACTGCGCCCCAACATTGCGGGCAATGCCGATAGCTTTACTGCGGCTCCCGAGGCTATCCTGAGGAGAAAGCCCAAGTTGTTGTTTCGCAACAGCCAGTTGCTGGGCAGAAACCAGGACGAAAGTGCGATTATGGGACAACGCATCAACCAGGGCTTCAGTGGCACTGTTGGCGTTGAGGCTACCATTAGTCTGGTTATTTACGCTATCAACCAGCAATACCCCGCCTGCAGTGACGCCATCCGTCAGGAGCATTTTACTGATTAAAGGATTCACCGCGCTGCTCCAGGCGTAGGTGCGTACTCTCGGCACGGCCGGAATAGTCGGTTCAGCCTCAGGACCCGTTGAAATATCCGGTAAAGGTGGCACGGTTGGTGGCGGCGTTACCGGTGGTTGTTCCACCGTGGGATGAGTTTCATCAACGGGGGCCGGGGGTTGGGTGCTCAAACAGCCACTAAGCACCAGAGCCATGACGGCAACAGTCAGATAACGATATCTTCCGATTATCAAAATTCACTCCTTAACGAGAGAAAAAGGCGGACTTTGCTGGCATTAGGATAAAATACTGTGGACTGAACGCGTTTCCCCGACTGTGGTTCGAGCGTTAACGCCCGAACGTTATCCGTGGGATGGATCTCAAGCCCCTTTTCGTCATACCAGTAAAAACGGTAGTACAGGGTCACTGGATGTGACTGCTCATTAAACAATGAGCTATAAGCAACCGTGGCCCCATCCTGATATGACAATGATGGATTACTGGCACGGATACCGCCTGCCAGAACAGCGCCTTCCATCACCAGGGATTGTGAATCACTCACCGGAATACCGGGACGCGAGGAGCAACCACTCATCAGTAATGCAAGCAATAAAATACCCAGAGTTTTACGCATGCGGGTATCACGCTGTTGCCGCAAGTATCGGGCCCAGTGGCCGCCCACCCAACAGGTGCATGTGAATATGATAAACTTCCTGCCCCCCGTGACGATTACAGTTGATTATCAAACGATATCCGTCTTCGGCTATCCCTTCTTGTTCAGCTATTTTCGCCGCGACCGTGATCATCCGCCCCAGAGCAGCCTCATGCTCAACCGTTACCTCATTCACCGTTGGAATCAGCACGTTGGGAATAATAAGAATATGGCTTGGAGCCTGGGGGGCTATATCACGAAATGCTGTCACCAGGTCATCCTGATAAAGAATATTTGCGGGGATCTCACCGCGAATAATTTTACTGAAAATAGTTTCTTCGGCCATGGGAGGTTCCTGAATTAAAAGAGCGATGCCAAGAGTATGAGCGAGGGCGAGTAATGACTCAACCTCCAGTCACATTTTCTTTAGCTGAAGCGCCGTTTCCGTATAAAAAATATCAGTTATGGCGCAGATAACACTGAGCGTTAAAGGAGAGAGATAATACGTGTGCGAGAAAGGTCAAATATGGGGATTGATTCAGGAGAGGTTACCCCCTCCTGAGCATCATGGTGGATTAATTATTACGGATCCACTCATCCATTTCAGTTTTCAGGTTATCAGATTTGGTGCCGAAAATTGCCTGCACTCCCGACCCTGCAATCACAACCCCTGCTGCCCCTAATGTTTTGAGTTCAGCCTGGTCCACTTTAGCCACGTCCGCGACGCTTACACGTAAACGGGTTATGCAGGCATCCAGGTTAGTAATATTGTCTTTCCCCCCAAATGCGGCCACCAGGCCCGGTGCCATTTCACCGGTCATAGCAACCTTGCTTTCTGCCGTCGCATCTTCACGACCCGGAGTTTTCAGGTCAAAGGCCTTGATCAATACCCGGAACAAGGTGTAATAAACCACCGCATAACCGGCGCCCACAATCGGGAACAACCACAGTCTGCTGCTGTTACCAGACAGGATAATAAAGTCAATTAAACCATGTGAGAATGAAGTCCCGTCACGCATGCCTAACAGAATACAGATAGGGAATGCCAGTCCTGCCAGCACCGCATGAATGAAGTACAGGATTGGGGCGACAAACATGAACGAGAATTCAATCGGCTCAGTTATCCCTGTCAGGAATGCGGTCAGTGCCGCAGAGATCATGATGCCGCCAACTTTGGCACGGTTTTCAGGCTTGGCGGAGTGCCAAATAGCAATAGCTGCTGCCGGTAAACCATACATCTTAAACAAGAATCCACCGGACAACATGCCGGCTTTAGGATCACCCGCCATATAGCGTGGGATATCACCGTGGAACACCTGCCCCGCCGCATTGGTATATTCACCAATCTGCATCTGGAAAGGTACATTCCAAATGTGATGCAGGCCAAAAGGCACCAGGCAGCGTTCAACAAAGCCATAAATACCAAATGCTACAACCGGATTCTGGTAAGCCGCCCACTCAGAAAACTTCTGAATAGCAGTACCAATCGGTGGCCAGATGAAGGAGAGCACGACCCCCATAAAGATGGCAGCCAGACCGGAGATGATCGGCACAAAGCGTTTGCCCGCAAAGAAGCCCAGATATTCTGGCAACTTAATGCGGTAGAAACGATTGAACATGTACGCGGCAATCGACCCCGAAATGATCCCCCCAAGCACCCCGGTATCCGCCAGATGCATAGATTCGATTTCATGGGTGGGCATATGCATGACCAGCGGCGCAACGACAGTCATCGTTTTCACCATAATGCCATAGGCGACGACCGCAGCCAGGGCAGCAACCCCATCATTATTGGTGAAGCCTAATGCCACACCTATAGCGAAGATAAGGGGCATATTGGCAAAGACAGATCCCCCGGCCTCTGCCATAACATGGGAGACAACAAGCGGTAACCACGTGAAATTTGCAGAACCTACGCCTAACAATATCCCGGCGATGGGTAGCACGGAAACGGGCAGCATAAGCGATTTACCCACCTTTTGCAGGTTGGCAAATGCATGTTTAAACATCATTGAGAGTGCTCCTGAGTGAACTTTTTTAGTATAGAAATGCAAAAAAGCAGGATATAACTGCTTTTTTTTGCAGGGCATCTGTGTGCCCCTGTATTTATTACGAAGGGTAAAATAAATAGCGGCGTCATTGTTTGATGGGCGTCACACTTTTTCTTAAGGCCAGATAAAAACAACCATAAATGAATAGATTAGAGGCTAAACTGACGAAAAACCGAGCAAAGCCCGCGGGTGAAACAGCGATCAGCCTGCTCAGTACACTTATTAATTATTACGCTGCGTAAAATAATTCATTATCAGGCTGACTGCAAATGCGCCATAGAGACACCGAACAGGCGGCTAAAGTTATGCGTCGTCGCTTCAGCCAGTTGCTCCGTGGATACCCCCTTGAGGACGGCCACATACTCTGCAATATCCCGCACCATTGCTGGTTGGTTCTCTTTCCCCCGATGCGGAACCGGTGCCAGATACGGTGAATCCGTTTCAATTAATAGTCTGTCGAGTGGTACATAACGGGCCACTTCACGCAGTGCCTCAGCATTCCTGAACGTGATAATTCCAGAAAAAGAGATATAAAACCCCATATCCAGCAAGGCTTCCGCCGTGGTTTTATCTTCGGTAAAACAGTGTAACACCCCACCACAGTCCCACACTTTTTCCTCTTTTAAGATAGACAATGTGTCTGCACGGGCATCACGGGTATGGACGATTACCGGCTTCTTGAGCTCGCGGCCAACCTGAATATGGTAGCGAAATGAGGTCTGCTGCTGGGCTTTAGTCTCTGGCGTATAGAAATAATCCAGCCCGGTCTCCCCCATGGCCACCACGCCGGGTTCGGCAGCTAAACGACGCAGATCCGCTATCGGGTATGCGTTATCCTGATTGAGTGGATGTACTCCACAGGAAAAAGCCACATTATCGCGATCCCCTATTTGCTGACGCATGGCCTGGTATCCTTCCAGCGTCGTCGCCACTGCAAGGCAGAATTTAACCTCTCTGGCAGCGGCCTTTTCCAGCACCTCATCCACGTTTTTATGCAGTGTTTGATAATCAAGACTATCGAGATGACAATGTGAGTCGACCAAAAACATATATTTACTCTTAAATAGAATGTGAAGGAAGCGGCGTGCCGGGTTGCATCAGACGCTCCCAGGTGAGTAGTGTCTCTGTCAGGATCAGTTCACGGTTAACCCCGACCACGTTAAGTAAGGTATCCCGACAGTGGAACCAGGTGTACAGCAGGCTGTGAAGTATGGCGGGAGATACCTGCCGGGCCAGCTTTATTACCAGGGGGAGTTTATCACTATGACTTAGCCCTTCCCTGACACCTTGTTGGTATTTAGCGGCATCCATTAGCAAAAAGCAGAGCCATTGCACTGTCCGGGGGGCATCATCATGATTCAGCTCCGTCAATAGTGACAGCATATCGCCTGAATCACAGGCCTTTTCCAGGCTGCTACAGAGCTTTTCTCGTTGCGTCCACCATACTGGTTCCAGTAACTTCAATGCAGCCGCCGGGGAGCCACTACTCAAGCGTAGCGCCGCCGTTAGCTCCTCAGGAGAACGCTTACTTTCCCGGGCCAGCCAGGCACGGGAAAATGACTCATCCGGTATCGCCAGGTGCCAGGTTAAACAGCGGCTACGTAACGTCGCCGGGAGATGCGCCGGTTCACGGCAGTTCAGAAAAAACCATGTATTGGCAGGAGGCTCTTCAAGGGTTTTCAGTAATGCATTTGCTGCCGCTTCTGTCAGTTTATCGGCCTGAGCAATACGCACCACTTTACTGCCCCCCTGCTGTGAATGACTGTACAGTTTTTCTGTTATCTCACGAATGGCATCCACACCCAGGGTCGATTTCCCTTTTTCCAGTTCAATAAAGTAGCTGTCGGGGTGGGTGCCCGCCTGCATTAACTGGCAACTATGGCACTCGCCACAACTTTTATACCCCTGGGGATGCTGACACATAAGCCAGCGGCAGATCCCGTACACCAGGGCATCATCCCCCATGTCTGGCAGTCCATAAACCAGCAAGGCATGGTGCCCACGCCCTGACTTGTACTGGTTGATCAACTGTTCAAAAGGCGCACGTAGCCAGGGATACCATTTCATCAGATTTGCTCCTGATACCAGTCAATCACTGTCTGACGAACCTGTTGTGAAACCTGTTCCAGCGACTGGGTGGCGTCAATCACTCGAATCTTGCTATCTGCTTCTGCAAGCTCCAGATAACGCTTGCGTGTACGGTTAAAGAAATCCAGAGACTCTTGTTCGATCCGGTCCAGTTCTCCACGAACACGGGCACGTTTCAGCCCAACTTCTGGTGTCACATCCAGATAGAGGGTCAAATCCGGGTAAAAGTCCCCCAGTACCGTATTCCGTAATGCGGTGAGTAAGTTTTTATCAATACCGCGACCGCCACCTTGGTAAGCCTGGGTTGAAAGATCGTGGCGGTCACCAATGACCCACTGGCCTTTTTCGAGGGCGGGTTTAATCACCGTTTCCACTAACTGAACACGGGCCGCATAAAACATTAACAGCTCGGCTTTATCGGTGACCTTCTCATCACCAATCCCACGATTGTTCAGTGTCAGCTCACGCAGGCGTTCTGCCAATGGTGTCCCCCCCGGCTCACGCGTAAACGCCAGACAGTTAATACCGAGTTCTTGTAAGGTCGCTACCACCACATTATGGGCATTAGTTTTACCTGCGCCTTCCAGCCCTTCGATAACAACAAATTTACTGTCCATTTTTATCCTTGAGTGATTTGATATAAACCTGAACGGCCCTGTTATGGTTCGTCAGATCGGTACTGAAGGTGTGACCGCCTTTTCCGTCCGCCACAAAATAGTAGTAAGGTGATTCATTCGGATGCGCGGCAGCCTGTAATGAAGCCTTACCCGGCAAGGCTATCGGCCCTGGTGGCATGCCACTAATCACATAGGTATTGTAAGGTGTGGGTGTATCGAGGTCTTTACGTGTCAGCCTGCCGTTATACCCTTCCCCTAACCCATAAATAACCGTCGGGTCGGTCTGCAACCGCATACCTGCACGCAAACGGTTCATAAATACCGAAGCCACATTCTTCCGCTCTTGCGCCAGGGCGGTCTCTTTTTCAATAATCGAGGCCATAGTCACGAGTTCATTTTCGTTCTTGTAGGGTAGCCCCTTCGCTCGCGTATTCCAGGTCTCCGCCACCGTATTGACCATTTTTTGGTGGGCTCGTTTTAAGAGTGCCAGATCAGTCGTATTGGCGGTATACATCCAAGTATCGGGATAGAACCAGCCCTCTATCTGATCCGGGTTTTCAATGTTCAGCGCGCTGGCAACGGTCTCATAGCTATCATCTTTTAGCGTGTGCTGAATATAGGGGGTGTCACGTATTTGCTTTAGCAAATCACTTAACCGCATACCTTCAACAAAGCGAATCGGGAGTTGGGCTTCTTTGCCGCTGGCCAGCAATTGCATCATGGTGCTGACAGTCATACCAGGCGTCAAGCGGTATGTCCCGGCTTTAAATTGCGCCAGTTCTGGTTCAGCACGTAATAACCACTGGAATACCCGTGGACGTGTAATCAGTTTCTCTTCATAGAGTTGAGTGCCCAGGGCCTGCCGCCCAGTACCCGGCTTCAGGGTGAACAGGATCTCTTGCTGAATACCTATCGGGCTGTTAGCCAATTGGCGAACTTTCATTATGCCTGTGCCTGCGACTATTCCCAGCACAATCAGGATAAGCACAAAGACGAGAAAGATTTTTTTCATAGATAATCAGTTACTCACATAATGGGGCTAAATAATGGTACAACGCACCGATATCATAGTGCCATGCCTGGGCTTGCCTGACAGGGATCACCGGCATCAGGGCATTGCAAATAATAACCTCATCCGCATTCGCGAGGGTTTCCGGACCTTCAGCCACCTCTTCACAATGCCAGGGACTTTTTTCAAGACAGGCCATAATATGCTGGCGCATAGTACCATTGACCCCGGCTTGATCCACATAAGGAGTAAAAACCTGCCGCCCCTTACGCCAGAATAGGTTTGCCGCACAACATTCTACCAGCCGCCCATCACTGCCAAGAACCAGTGCTTCCTGGGCATCCGTCTGTTCAAGCCGGGAGCGGATCAGCACCTGTTCGAGCCGGTTAAGGTGCTTAATTCCAGCAAGCATTGGATTGTACCCGAGCCGAATCGGGCTCAGGGCCAGGCAAATCCCTTGCTCCCGCCACGCGTCATAAAACGTTGGCCGCGGGGAAAGAGAAAGTATGCGCGTTGGGGCAGTACAAGTCAGGGGGTTATAGCCCCGTCCACCGGCACCACGGGAAAGAATGATTTTCAGAACTCCGTCAGTCACTTCGCGGGCAAGCTGGGCCATCTCTTGCTCAAGGGCCTGCCAGTCCGTCAGGGTTATCAGCAATGCTTCACAGGCATGCTGTAAACGTTCCAAATGCGCCTGAGGGTAACGAACCTTTCCTGCCACAACCCGTGCGGTAGTAAAGCACCCGTCGCCGAACTGGACCGCGCGATCGTTGACATCAATTCTGCTCTGCCACTGACCATTAATGAGATGCATACATGACCTTTAGTCGAGGGTGAGAATACCGCGGGGGCAAAGAAGGGAGCGTTGGAATAAAAGAGTCCGCACCCGGACTCTTTTATTTGATACGGTTTATATCTTTTTAAAGATAAGGGAACCGTTGGTACCACCAAAGCCAAAGGAGTTACACAGGGTGTACTCCAGACCGTTGACCTGACGTGCTTCATGTGGAACAAAATCTAAATCGTAACCGACATCCTGGTTATCGAGATTGATTGTTGGCGGAACCACTTGATCACGCAAGGCCAGGACAGTGAAGATAGACTCTACCGCCCCTGCGGCACCTAACAGGTGTCCGGTCATCGATTTGGTTGAACTCACCAGAATACGACTGGCATCAGAACCAAAGACGCGCTTAACGGCCTGGGCTTCTGCTTTGTCGCCTGCTGGAGTTGAGGTGCCATGTGCATTCACATAACCCACTTTTCCGGCATCGATACCCGCATCACGCAATGCATTTTCCATTGCTAATGCTGCGCCAGCACCGTCTTCCGGTGGTGAAGTCATATGGTAAGCATCACTACTCATGCCAAAACCGACGATTTCAGCATAAATTTTTGCACCACGTTTTTTCGCGTGTTCATACTCTTCTATGACCACAACACCGGCACCATCACCCAGGACAAAACCATCACGGTCTTTATCCCAGGGACGGCTGGCAGCTTGCGGATCATCGTTACGCGTAGACAGCGCACGAGCCGCACCGAAACCGCCAACACCTAAAGGCGTACTGGCTTTTTCTGCGCCACCGGCCAGCATCGCATCAGCATCACCATAAGCGATGATCCGAGCAGCCTGACCAATATTATGCACCCCAGAGGTACAAGCGGTTGCAATAGAGATACTCGGCCCACGCAGACCAAGCATAATTGTCAGATGGCCAGCTACCATATTAACGATGGTAGAGGGAACGAAAAACGGACTAATCTTACGTGGACCACCCTTAACTAATGCCGTGTGGTTTTCTTCGATAAGGCCTAAGCCACCAATACCCGAGCCAATAGCGGCACCGATACGGGATGCATTTTCTTCCGTTACTACAAGGCCAGAATCCTGCATGGCCTGCCAGCCCGCAACAATTCCATATTGAATGAAGGCATCCATCTTACGCTGTTCTTTGCGTGAGATGATGTCATCACAGTTAAAGTCCTTTACTAAGCCAGCAAATTTCGTTGCATAGGCGCTAGTATCAAAATGGTCGATCAGGCTGATGCCACTCTGACCGGCAAGGAGAGCTTTCCAGGTAGACTCTACGGTATTGCCGACAGGAGACAACATGCCCAGTCCGGTCACAACTACACGACGCTTAGACACGGTTGTCCTCCAGGGAGGGATTAATGACTAGTGAGATAATTCAGATAAAATACAGGCGGTCGAATGACCGCCTGGAGATGCTCACTTACGCCTGGTGACCGTTGATGTAATCAATGGCAGCCTGAACGGTGGTGATTTTCTCTGCTTCTTCGTCTGGAATCTCAGTGTCAAACTCTTCTTCCAGAGCCATTACCAGCTCAACGGTGTCAAGAGAATCAGCGCCCAGGTCCTCAACGAAAGAAGCTGAGTTAACGACTTCTTCCTGCTTAACGCCCAGCTGCTCACCAATGATTTTCTTAACACGTTCTTCGATAGTGCTCATACTCTTAAATTTCCTATCAAAACTCGCTTACGCGATGGTTTTCGTAGTGTATAAAATGTTGAAAAAGATGCAACCAAATCTCTGCTGGTCAAACCATGATTTTACGCTATTTTGTGGCTTTTCGCCCAAATAACGCAAATATTTTTCATCCTGGTTAAACCATATACATTCCACCATTGACGTGCAGGGTCTCACCAGTGATGTACCCGGCCTCGTCAGAGGCTAAAAATGCAACAGCGCTGGCGATTTCTTTTGCGTCACCTAAGCGACTCGCAGGAACTTGCGCCAGAATACCCGCACGCTGATCATCAGATAGCGCACGTGTCATGTCCGTCTCAATAAAGCCCGGAGCAACGACATTCACTGTAATACCGCGTGACGCCACTTCACGCGCCAGCGACTTACTGAAGCCGATCAGACCAGCCTTCGCCGCAGCGTAGTTGGCCTGACCCGCATTTCCCATGGTACCCACCACAGAACCGATAGTGATAATACGGCCATGACGTTTTTTCATCATAGCGCGCAGTACCGCTTTTGACAGTCTGAAGACCGATGACAAATTGGTTTCGATAATATCGTTCCACTCATCGTCTTTCATACGCATCAGGAGGTTGTCGCGAGTGATACCGGCATTATTCACCAAAATATCCACTTCACCAAATTCTTTACGAATACTTTCCAGTACCGAGTCCACAGAGGCCGGGTCGACAACGTTCAGCATATAGCCTTTACCCTTGTCACCCAAATAGTCGCTGATGGCCTGTGCACCGCTCTCGCTGGTTGCAGTGCCGATCACTTTTGCACCCCGTGCAACCAGTGTTTCAGCGATAGCCCGGCCTATACCGCGGCTTGCACCCGTCACTAGCGCAATTTTTCCTTCAAAACTCATGGTATTCCTCGTGTTATTGCAAAAGCGCCGCTGACAAAGTCGCCGGCTCGTTAATTGCCGTTGCCGTTAGCGTATCAACAATACGTTTTGTTAATCCAGTCAATACTTTACCAGGTCCCGCTTCCACTAAGCGGTCAACGCCCTGAGTGGCGATAAATTCCACGGACTTGGTCCACTGTACCGGGCTATAAAGCTGACGAACTAAAGCACTACGAATCGCTTCCGGGGAGGTTTCGCATTTTACATCAACATTGTTCACCACCGGTATGGCGGGCGCACTGAAGGTAATATTTTCAAGCGCAATAGCCAGTTTGTCAGCCGCCGGTTTCATTAGTGCACAATGGGATGGCACACTCACGGGTAACGGCAGTGCACGTTTGGCCCCCGCCGCCTTACAAGCAGCGCCGGCACGTTCTACGGCTTCTTTATTGCCGGCAATCACGACCTGCCCTGGTGAGTTAAAGTTAACCGGGGAAACGACCTGCCCCTGTGCTGACGCAATACAAGCCTGGGCTATTGACTCGTCATCCAGACCAATAATCGCAGACATCGCGCCAGTACCTTCCGGAACGGCATCCTGCATCAGTTTGCCACGTAATTCTACCAGACGAACGGCATCCGCAAAATCGATAACACCGGCACAAACCAGTGCAGAGTACTCACCAAGGCTATGTCCAGCCATTAATGCAGGTTTTTTTCCACCCTGCAGCTGCCAAAGACGCCACAAAGCTACCGATGCGGTTAATAGCGCCGGTTGCGTCTGCCAGGTTTTATTCAGCTCTTCTGCCGGGCCATTCTGGACTAATGCCCATAAATCGTAGCCCAGCGCGTCAGACGCTTCCTGGAATGTCTGTTCAATAATCGGGTTGCTGGCTGCCAGTTCAGAAAGCATACCAACCGCCTGAGAACCCTGTCCTGGAAACACCATTGCAAATTGAGTCATCGTGTCATTCCTTTAATCAAAAACGAACCAGTGCAGAACCCCAGGTAAAACCACCACCGAAGGCTTCAAGCAGAACCAACTGTCCCGCTTTAATGCGGCCATCACGCACCGCTTCATCAAGCGCTGCGGGAACGGAAGCCGCAGAAGTGTTCCCGTGTCGGTCAAGCGTTACGACAACATTATCCATCGGCATCCCCAACTTTTTCGCCGTTGCGGAAATGATGCGCAGATTAGCCTGATGAGGAACCAGCCAGTCAATTGCTGCACGATCGAGGTTATTGGCGGCCAGCGTTTCGTCAACAATATGCGCCAGTTCAGTCACGGCAACTTTAAAGACTTCGTTGCCCGCCATTGTCAGATAAATCGGACTTTCAGGATCGACACGAGAAGCATTGGGTAAAGTCAGCAATTCGCCGTAGCTGCCGTCTGCATGTAAATGTGTTGAAATGATGCCAGGCTCCTGGGATTGTCCAAGAACAACCGCGCCTGCGGCATCACCAAAAATAATAATGGTGCCACGGTCAGTGGGATCACAGGTGCGGGCTAATACGTCCGAACCGATCACCAGGGCATGCTTTACCGCCCCGGATTTCACATACTGATCCGCAATACTAAGGGCATAGGTGAAACCTGCACAAGCTGCCGCCACATCAAATGCCGGACAGCCTTTGATGCCCAGCATAGCCTGAATCTGACAAGCCGCACTCGGAAAAGCATAGGCCGCAGACGTGGTTGCAACAATAATCAGACCGATATCGTTTTTATCGATACCTGCCATCTCGAGCGCGCGGGTGGCCGCAGCATAGCCCATAGTGGCAACGGTTTCGTCTGGCCCGGCGATACGACGTTCGCGAATTCCTGTCCGGGAGACAATCCATTCGTCAGAGGTATCAACCATCTTTTCCAGACAAGCGTTAGTCCGTACCTGTTCAGGCAGAAAACTGCCAGTACCAATAATCTTCGTATACATGTCTGTTCAGTCACTCTTGGGTAATACAGATTTCAGGCGGGCAGCAATTCTGCCAGGAACTTGCCGCCGCACCGCCTGCACTGCCTGTTCAATCGCAACAGCAAACGCTCGCTGATTAGCGGCACCATGGCTTTTAATGACCGTGCCGCGCAATCCTAACAGGCAGGCGCCATTATACTGATCGGGGTTAAGATGGCTAAATCGCCTGGAAAGGCGTTTCTGCAGCCAATGCTTCAATAAAATAAGCCACCACGATCGTTTTTTCCCTTCGCTCTGTGATCTAAGCAAAGTGAGAAACATTCTGACCACACCTTCCATTGTCTTCAATGTGACATTTCCTACAAAACCGTCACAGACCAGAACATCCGTTTTTCCCGTTAGCAATTCATTCGCTTCAAGATAACCGATGTAGTTAACAGAAGGCATCGTCTTTAATTCTGCTGAGGCATCCCGAATACTCGCAAGCCCCTTTGTTTCTTCTTCGCCAATGTTAAGTAATGCCACCCGCGGGTGGGCAATTTCCAGTAACTCCTCTGCCATCACAGAACCCATAATGGCAAACTGAACCAACATCGTGCTGCTGCAATCCACATTAGCGCCTAAATCCAGCACCACCGTTTTGCCTTTCTGCTGATGCGGGAGTAGCGTCATCAGTGCGGGCCGTTCAATACCGTCAATGGGCTTAAGCAACAATTTTGCCAGCCCCATCAGTGCCCCTGTATTCCCGGCACTGACACAGGCACTTGCCCGCCCCTCTTTTACCAGCTCCAGTGCGATACGCATTGAAGAACCGCGACTGTGGCGGATCGCCTGTGCGGGTCTGGCATCACTGGCAATAACTGACTCAGCAGGGATAACCTGCAAACGCGAACGTTGCTCAAAATCAGTTTTTGCAAGTAATGGGTTTATTGCGTCGGGAGAACCGACCAGAAGAAGTTCGAGCGTAGGGTCGAAGTCCAGTGCCTGCAATGCTGCAGGCACTGTCACGGAGGGACCAAAGTCCCCACCCATGGCATCTAACGCAAGGGTTAGACGTCTCAAGATATTGCCAGATTACTTAGCAATAACCTTGCGACCGCGGTAGTAACCGTCGGCAGTGATGTGGTGACGCAGATGAGTTTCACCAGAAACTTTATCTACGGACAGTGTAGCGGTGGTCAGAGCGTCATGTGAACGACGCATGCCACGTTTGGAACGGGTTGGTTTATTCTGTTGTACGGCCATGGACCTTACTCCTCAATTACTTACGCTTTAAACTGGCTAATACGGCAAATGGATTTGGTTTCTCTGCCTCTGCAGGCAGTTTACCAAACACCATGTCCGCCTCGGACACTTCACAGTGTTCAGAATCATGCACCGGAACCACAGGCAAAGAGAGGATAACTTCATCCTCAACCAACGCCAGCAGATCGATTTCACCAAATTCATTAACTTGAACTGGTTCATACGCTTCCGGGAGTGCTTCAGCCTGTTCGTCAGAACGTACAGGACTAAAACAATACGTTGTGTGAACGTGGTGAACAAACGGTTTCCCGCATCGTTGACATTCGAGCGTGACCGTCACTTTCACATCACCGGTTAAAACGGCAAGGCGTTGGTTATCGATCTCGAATCTCATCGTACATTCTACATCACTGTCCACGCTGACAACAGACTCAGTTATACGCTCAACCTGATCGGGGGTATAAATACCCTGGTAATCAAGGCGTTTTTGGGCGGTACGAACCGGATCAAGCGTCAGGGGTAATTTTACGTTTTGCATAGGGCGCGCATATTAACTTTGTAATGCCATAGAGTCAAAGAAAAAGGCTTTTCAGGGAAGCCTTTGCTATTTATTCGCACACTTCGCGGTGACACAGTTTAAAATGCCTTTATCCAATTCGCTATCTTTAATGAAAAAAATATGAAATCTCTTGTTCTTGCATCCGGTTCAGCCGCACGTCAAAGCTTATTACAAAAACTCGCCCTGCCCTTTATTGCCGTCGCACCGGATATTGATGAAACCGCTATTGCGGGTGAAGCAGCTGAAGCATTGGTGATACGGTTGGCGCAAGCAAAAGCCCGGGCTCTGGCCATCGCCTATCCACAGCACCTGATTATTGGCTCTGATCAAGTCTGCATCATGGATAAAGAGATCGTGGGCAAACCCCACACGGTCGAAAACGCGGTCACACAATTGTTGGCGGCCAGGGGAAAACGGATAACTTTTTATACTGGCCTCGCGCTGCTGAATAGCGCAACGGGAACGTGTCAGAGCTGTTGTGAAACCTTCAGCGTTGATTTTCGTCAGCTCACCGAACAAGAAATCCGCAACTACATTGAGAAAGAGCAGCCATTACAGTGTGCGGGAAGTTTTAAAAGTGAAGGGCTGGGAATAACCTTATTTGACTCACTGAGCGGAAAGGACCCCAATACGCTAATCGGGCTGCCGTTAATCCGTCTTTGCACGATGCTTCGCAATGAAGGGTGTAACCCACTACAGGATTCGCTTTCTCAATAATCTGTGGCTTGCGGGTAAACCACAAAAAAGACGCTAACCAGCGCCAGGCGGGTTAGCGACAGGAGGTAAACTCACTTTGTATTACGCAGGACTTTTAAACAATGCTTCAGCTGGTTATCCAGCGGTGCTTCAATGCGTAATACTTCACCGGTATTCGGATGGGTGAAACGCAGAGCCGCTGCGTGTAAAAACAGGCGGTTAAGTCCGGTACCAGCCAGTTGTTTGTCGAATTCTCGCTCACCATAACGATCATCATAAGCGATGGGGTGTCCGGCATGCAGGGTATGAACACGGATTTGATGTGTGCGTCCCGTTATCGGGCTACAGCGCATTAACGTGGCGACCTGATACCGCTCTTCAACTTTAAAACGGGTCTCAGAGGGCTTACCTTCACTGTTTACCCGGACGATGCGCTCACCACTTTGCAGAATATTTTTCAGTAACGGTGCCTGGATGCTTTTAATGTGTGACGGCCACTGACCACGTACCAAAGCAAGATAGTCTTTCTGCATGCCCTTTTCCCGCAATTGCTCATGCAGGGAACGTAATGCCGAGCGTTTTTTGGCAACCAGGAGCACGCCTGACGTGTCCCTGTCCAGGCGGTGAACCAGCTCCAGGAAGCGGGCTTCCGGACGCAAGGCGCGTAAACCTTCAATCACACCGAAGCTCAAACCACTGCCACCATGCACGGCAGTGCCCGAAGGCTTGTTCAGTACCAGAATATGGTCATCTTCATACAAAATGACCTGTTCCAGTGCAGCGACCTTCTGCAAGTGCGGTGAAACTGCATCCTCTTCCCGTTCTGCAACCCGTACCGGGGGGATACGCACTTCATCACCATCAGCCAGTTTATACTCAGGCTTGATACGTTTTTTATTCACCCGCACTTCACCTTTACGCAAGATGCGGTAAATCATACTTTTCGGAACCCCTTTTAAGTAGGTACGCAAAAAGTTATCGATACGTTGCCCCGCCTCATCGGCTGAAATAGCAACAATTTTTACTGCTGGAGTCTCTGTTTTCATGATCGGCGATTCTAAATAGCCCGGACGCATAGCGCCACTCATTTTTATGTGCTTAACTTATTATCTGATCTGTTTGGGGCAGCTTAACAGCACTTTATTTTGTCGTTTCCACACGAAGAGAAAAAAGTCAGTTAAAACGGCAACAAACTGACCAGTATTGGAAAAAGTCATCTTGCTATAACCAGGGTAGCAATGGAATAATGTGTCTGTTTTCCGTTGTTGAAACTTGGATTTACAAGAAATTTACGGAACACCTGTTTTGCCTGAACGTTCACCTGCGCAGCAATGGCATAAGACGTATCGTATTTTCAGGCAGTTAGCGGGCTGCGGGTTGCAGCCTGACCGGTAAATGGAGTTAACTTTTAATTAATTTTCTAAGGTTATTCCCACGATAATTGCGCTGTATTTCCGTATGAAAATACAGGCTACCGACACTTTGCGCCTCTCAGCCGGCGACAACCGTGAGGTTGACGACTACGCGATCAGTCACGAGGCCATCGGTTCATTCCCGGTTAGCGTTACTTTTGCCCACAGCACTAATACTAATGTAAGAATAATGAGTAAGTTACGATGAAAAGAATGCTAATCAACGCCACTCAGCAAGAAGAGTTGCGTGTCGCCCTTGTAGATGGGCAACGTCTGTATGACCTGGATATTGAAAGCCCGGGACACGAGCAGAAAAAAGCAAACATCTATAAAGGCAAAATTACCCGTATTGAACCCAGTCTGGAAGCGGCTTTTGTTGATTACGGCGCAGAAAGACACGGTTTCCTTCCCCTCAAAGAGATTGCCCGCGAATATTTCCCAGCCAGTTACGCCTCACACGGTCGTCCTAATATCAAAGATGTACTTCGTGAAGGTCAGGAAGTTATCGTCCAGATTGACAAAGAAGAACGCGGTAACAAAGGCGCTGCGCTGACCACATTTATTAGTCTGGCGGGCAGTTACCTGGTTTTGATGCCCAATAACCCACGTGCCGGCGGCATCTCTCGTCGTATCGAAGGTGATGACCGTACTGAATTAAAAGAAGCGCTGTCATCTCTGGAATTACCCGATGGCATGGGTCTGATTGTTCGCACCGCTGGTGTGGGTAAATCCGCCGAAGCACTGCAGTGGGACTTAAGCTTCCGTTTGAAACACTGGGAAGCTATCCAAAAAGCGGCTGAAAACCGCGCTGCCCCGTTCCTGATTCATCAGGAAAGTAACGTCATTGTTCGCGCATTTCGCGACTACCTGCGCCAGGATATTGGTGAGATTCTGATCGACAACCCACAAGTTCTTGAACTGGCACGTCAGCATATCTCCGCCCTCGGTCGCCCGGATTTCAGCAGTAAAATTAAACTCTATACGGGCGAAATCCCGTTATTCAGCCACTATCAGATTGAATCCCAGATTGAGTCAGCATTCCAGCGTGAAGTCCGCCTGCCTTCAGGGGGATCGATTGTTATCGACACCACCGAAGCTCTGACTGCCATCGATATTAACTCAGCACGTGCCACACGTGGCGGCGATATTGAAGAGACAGCGTTCAATACCAACCTCGAAGCGGCGGATGAAATTGCCCGCCAGTTGCGCCTGCGTGACTTGGGTGGTCTGATTGTCATCGACTTTATTGATATGACCCCGGTACGCCACCAGCGTGCGGTTGAAAACCGCCTGCGTGAAGCCGTTCGCCAGGATCGTGCTCGCATTCAGATCAGCCATATTTCACGCTTTGGTCTGCTGGAGATGTCACGCCAGCGCCTGAGCCCATCTTTGGGTGAATCCAGTCACCATGTGTGCCCACGCTGTAGCGGTACCGGGACGATTCGGGATAACGAATCCCTCTCTCTGTCGATTTTACGTCTGATAGAAGAAGAAGCCCTGAAAGAGAACACCCAGGAAGTTCATGCCATTGTTCCCGTTCCCATTGCTTCTTACCTGCTGAATGAGAAACGCGAAGCCGTTCACGCCATTGAGACTCGTCAAGGTGGGGTGCGTACCATTATCGTGCCAAACGATCAGATGCAGACACCGCACTATTCTGTTCTGCGTGTACGTAAAGGCGAAGAAACAAAAACCCTCAGTTACATGCTGCCCAAACTGCATGAAGAGGAGATGGCCCTGCCATCTGAAGAGGAATACGCTGAACGTAAACGCCCTGAGCAACCTGCGCTGGCGACTTTTGCCATGCCGGAAGTTCCGCCAATGCCATTGGCTGCCACAACACCAGCAACAGCGACGCTCAAAACTGAACCTGCACCAGTGGCTTCAGCAACCAATGCGGAACCTGGTCTACTCTCTCGCCTGATGGGGGCACTGAAAAAATTCTTCTCCGCTGATAAAGAAGCCGTGGTTGAAGAAGTGCAGCCAGAAGAGAAAACCACAGCAGTACGTGAGCCTCGTAACGATCGCCGCAATGCTCGTCGCCCTAACAATCGCCGGGATCGTGGGGAACGTAATAACCGTACCCGGGAAGACCGTAATAATAATGATACACGTGAGCCTCGTGAAAGCCGTGAGGACAACCGTCGTAATAATCGTCGTGCCAATGCTCCGCAGGAAGTCCAGGATGTTGTTCGTGACGCAGTAACTGACGAGACGGAAAAACAGACTAAACCACGGGAAGGGCAAGCACCACGCCGCAATGACCGTAACCGTCGTCGTGCGGATGATAAACGTCAGGCCCAGCAAGAAGTCAAATCACTGCAACGCGATGTGGAAGTGAGTGAAGCGGAGACCGAGCAAGAAGAACGTACCCCGGTTGTTCTTACCCGCCGCCAGCCACGTCAGTTGGCTCAGAAGGTTCGTTATGAATCGCCAGAGTCTCCTGCTGAAGCCGTAGCCACCCCGGCTGCTGTTGAGGCACCGTTGCCGGCAGTCGTTAATACCCCTGCCCCTGTGACGTCGCCTGTAGCAGAAGAAAACAGTGATAACCGTGAAAACAATAATATGCCACGCCGTTCACGCCGTTCTCCTCGCCATCTGCGAGTGAGTGGCCAGCGTCGTCGCCGTTATCGTGATGAGCGTTATCCTACTGTTTCACCGATGCCTTTAGCGATGGCTTGCGCCTCTCCAGAGCTGGCGTCAGGCAAGGTATGTATTCATTACCCGATCAACCGGGGCCGTGATCAACTTGAAAATCACGTACCACAGGTTGAAGAAGCACGACCGGAAGCCGTTGAACAACCCGTGGTAACATCGGTTGCTCCGGTTGTTAATGAAGCACCAGTGAGCACAGAGACACCTGTTGTAGAAGCTGACGTTCTGCCAGTGGCCACTGAAGTAGTCGCAGTGGAAGCCGCGGCACCGGTCAGTGTTACCAGCGAGACAACCGAGGCTCACGTATCTGCCCCTGTTGAGCCAGATGCTGTTGACGTGACCACCGTATCAAGTGAAGCCACACCTGTTGATGTCGTCGCTGAACCTGTTCCAGTTGAAGTGGCGACAATCGCACATGAAGCAGTACCAGTACCCGTTGCTGTTGAAGCAACCACTGAACTGCCCGTGGCTGAAACAGCAGAACCGGCACCTGTGGCAACAGAAACTGTGCAGGTGACAGAGCGCGTTGTCGCTGTTGCGCCAGCCACTCGCCCGGAACCGATTGAAGAACCCGTTCAATTACCTGAGCCAGAGTCTGCCATCGTAGTGGCACCAGCAGCACAGCAAGTGACAAGCGCAGCAACGAACCATGCAACAGCGCCTATGACTCGTGCCCCTGCCCCGGCTTACACTTCGGATGCAGTACAGCAAAGTGATTGGGTGCGACCAGCATTTATCTTTAACGGTAAAGGTGCCGCCGGTGGTAATAGCGCAACCCATCAGGCTACTGCACCGGCAACCCGCCCTCAAAAAGTGGATTAATTTTTAATCCTCCTGATAAACCGGTCATGTTAAGTGACCGGTTTTTTTTATTTCTGAAATAGCCGTATCACCACAACCTGATCTGTGCTCTGACATGATGATACTATCCGCTACGGCGATAATGATCACCGGCGGGCCTCTGTGTACCATGTTCCAGCACCTGATGTATTGTTACCCCACACAATGCAGCAGGCTGTTTGATTGACCCGAGTGGGGACAGATGCAATAAATAGTGAGGGTATAACGCCCACTGACTGAGACCTGCCCGGCAAAATATGCAGGGAACCACAGCCGATATTTATATTTTATACCGTATCCCATCATCAGGAGAGGACAGTGACAGCAGGTGAATTCGGCAGCGAATTATGGTGGAAAAAACAACAAGGGCCAGCCTGGGTGCGGGAAGAGCAGGGTTATCGAGTCACCTTTTTGTGGCGAGATCCTCAAGGTTCTGAAAAAACTTCGGATACCATACGAGTATGGCTTTATATCACCGGGGTAACAGACCATCATCACGACACGCCACCCCAGTGTATGCAAAGGGTGAGCGGTACTGATGTGTGGCGGTGGGAAACCATACTCCCTGCTGAGTGGCGGGGAAGCTATTGCTTTATACCGTCATCACAGGCCTCTGACTTTGGTCAATACGTGCCCGGTGATCCACATATTAACCCGCTGGCCATCAGGCAAGGCTGGAAAAAACTGCTTCCGCAGGCGATTGCCGATCCCCTGAATTCCCTCAGCTGGTCAGGCGGTCGGGGACATCCTTTTAGTGGCCTTTCCTTACCCGATGCCCCTCCCCAGCCCGGCTGGGACGATAATGCCCCCTCCTGTCAGCCCCCAGCGTGTTTTGTATGGCATAGCCAGCGCCTGGAGAATCATCGGCGTATTTGGGTCTACACCACGGGGGAAGATACAGGACAGGATAAACCCCTCGCTATTCTGTTGGATGGCCAGTTTTGGGCTGAGTCAATGCCCATATGGCAGCCCATTACCACCCTGACACAAACGGGGCATCTGCCACCCGCGGTATATATCCTCATTGATGTGATTGATGAAGCCCATCGTAGTCTTGAGCTCCCTTGCTATGCCGATTTTTGGCTGGCTGTACAGGAAGAATTGCTCCCCTTGGTGAAATCCTCAGTCGCCTTTACGGATAAACCAGAGCAGACCCTGGTCGCCGGACAAAGTTTCGGGGGGTTAGCGGCCTTGTATGCAGGCCTGAACTGGCCTGAACGTTTTGGTTGTGTACTGAGCCAGTCTGGATCATTCTGGTGGCCAGACCGGCAAGGGAAGCATCAGGGGCAGCTTATCGAGGCGCTCAGTCAGGGGAAACTTTCTGCCTCAGGATTACGAATTGTCCTCCAGGCAGGCAGGCGTGAACCCCTTATTCTACACGTGAACCGACAGCTATATCCGCTACTGGCACACGCTAAACAACGGATCAGCTGCGAGATCGAAGGCGGGCATGATGCCCTGTGCTGGCGTGGGGGGCTAACCGCAGGGTTAATGACCCTCTGGCAATCCTCGGGGGTACAGGCTGCCAGTTTATCATCCCGCTGAAAATGGGGCTGACGCTTCCCACATGAGCAAAATCTATTCTCCCCTTGGCCTGCCCAGGGGGACAACCAGGGGAGTGCCGGCAACAGGATCGTCAATTATCATGCTCTTAACACCATAAATTTGCTCAATCAGCTGTGAGGTGACTATTTCCTCAGGCGCACCCTCAGCAACAATCTTCCCGTCACGTAGCGCGATCAAATGGCTGGCATAACGGCAGGCCTGATTTAAATCATGGAGTACCGCCGCTATGGTATAACCCTTCGTCTGATTAAGGTCCGAGAGCAGTTCCATCAAATCAATCTGATGACTGATATCGAGCCATGTGGTGGGCTCATCCAGTAACATAATCCCCGTTTCCTGGGCAAGGATCATGGCTATCCATGCACGCTGCCGTTGCCCACCCGAAAGGGTATCAACAGACTGGCTGGCCAGTTGTTGGATCCCCGTGGCCTGCATTGCACGTACTACTGCGTCTTCATCAGACTGCCGCCAGCGGCTAAACAGCGGCTGATGGGGGTAACGTCCCCGGGCCACCAGCTCCTGAACCGTAATATCGCCCGGGGCGGTAGCACTTTGGGCAAGTATCCCCACCCGTCGCGCGACTTCCTTACCCGGGAGCCTGGAGATTAAGGTGCCATCCAGTAACACCTGTCCTGCCAGGGGCTTCATCAGGCGGCTTAAGGCCCGCAGCAGGGTGGATTTACCACACCCGTTGGGGCCGATGATAGCGGTAAAATGCCCGTCAGGGATCGTCACCGTTAATCCGTTGACGATGATGCTCTTCCCATAACCTAATCTCAGGTTTTCCCCCGTTAAACGTGCGGTACTATGGGGCATTTTTACGTGACTCCCTAATCAACAAAACAATGAGATAGATCCCGCCAAGGCTCACCGTAATAACCCCGACAGGAAGCTGGTAAGGCATGAACAGTCGCTGACCACAGAGATCCGCGGCCAGCAGTAGCAAGGCCCCCCACAAGGCTGAGTGCGTCAGCCCAAACCGCCCGGTGCCACTGACCCGCCTTGCGATATGAGGTGCAACCAGAGCTATAAATGAGATAGGGCCCGCTATCGCCGTGGCGGCAGCGGTTAAAACAACCCCGATAAGCATCAGCACCATCCGTGAACGCTCAACCCCCACCCCCAAAGCTGTCGCGCTATCATCTCCCATTTCAAGTAACCGCATGCGCCTTACCATCAAGGCCCCGGCAATCATCGCCACCAGAATCACAGGAACAGCTGGCAATGTTTTGCCCCAGGTAATGCCATTCAACGAACCTGCATTCCATAACCCGGCGGAAAGTGCGGTTTCCAGAGAGGCGTATAGCAGTAGCCAAGTATTAAATGAGACCAGCATGGCACGGATACCAATACCAATAATAATCAGCCGAAATGTATCAATACCATTGCGCCATGCCAGCATCCATACCAGCAATGCACTGATTATCCCTCCTGCCATGGCTGCAAGAGATACCGCCGTCACTTGCTGATTAAAAAAGACCATGGCCACGAGCACGCCACTCCAGGCCGCGGTATTAAATCCCATGACGTCGGGGCTCCCTAAGGGGTTACGCATCAAGGATTGAAAAATCGCGCCACTGATCCCAAGGGCTGCGCCAATAACAATGGCCATGGTCACTCGGGGCAGACGCCATTGCGTCACCAGCATCGTAATATTGCGGGACCCCTCTCCCTCGAGAGCCTGAAAAACCTGTTCAAAACTCAGAGTGACCGTGCCACTGCGTAAGCTCCACAGGGCAAGCAGCAACCCCATCATCCCCAGTGACAGGGATTTAAGCAGCAGACGGGATGAAGGGGTTAACATGACAGGGCCTTGTTACGTCGACGAACCAGAAAGATTAGCGCGGGAGCACCGATAAAAGCACTGACGACGGAGACTCTTAACTCCCCGGGAACCAGTATTCGTCCAATAATATCGGCAAACAACAGCAAAACCGGGGTGGCAATCAACGTCACCGGTAAATTCCACCGATGATCAGCCCCCACCAGCCAGCGGGAAACATGGGGCACCATAAGGCCAACAAAGGCAATCGGTCCGACCAATGCGGTGGCACTGCCACATAATAGCGTAATGGTCAGCAGGCCAAAGAGCTGGGTACGTAATACCCCACTTCCAAGCGCACTGGCCGTATCAACACCGAGGCTCAAATTATTCAGTGAACGACACAGCAGTAAAGCAATAATTAAGGATAAAACAATGGGTAAAGTGACAATGTACAGGGTAGTAAACGTCCGAATGTCCAGGGAACCGGCCTGCCAAAAACGTAGAATGTCGTAAACATCCGGATTGAGTAAAGCAACACCACTGGATAGCCCCTCGAGTACCGCGGCCAGCGCTACCCCAGCTAAGGTCAGGCGTACCGGACTCAATTGCCCGCCCCCCTGACTACCGGTAAACGTCACCAGTACGGCTGCCACCAAAGCCCCACATAGCGCCATCGCAAGCTGGGTCAGTGGGGTAGCAAAACCAAATACCGCAGCCCCTAATACAATAGCAAAACTGGCCCCCGCATTTACCCCCAAAAGACCAGGATCAGCCAGGGGGTTACGCGTCAGCGTTTGCATGAGCGTCCCGGAGACGCCCAACGCAGACCCGGCCAGGATGCCAGCTAAAGTCCGGGGTAAACGGGCATCCAGCACAATCGTGCAGTCCGGGCTATGACATTGGCTGAACAAGGCGTCCAGCACCACTGAAGGAGGGAGCTGCCGGGCCCCCACCAGTAAACTTAATGCAACGGCAATCACAAACAACAACAGTAATCCGGCTATAGCCAAAGGACGACCTGACGGAGCTGGCGTAGACATAGCACGGTCCAGTATTCGATAATGATAATTGTTTCTTTAGTTATGCTACCACGTATTACATGACAAAAGTAGACCAGCTCCGGGCTGGCAGAACACTAACCAAATAACGCATTGAGGCGCTGCAGTATCAGCATGACGCTATAATAATCAAGGCGGAAAGTTTCCACGCCCAGGGCCCATACTCGTTTATTCTCCACTGACGGTAACTGGGACAACAACGCATTACTGTAGATGGCCGCCACGTCTTTATCATCCCCGGCAAACAGTAACATGCTTTGCCCGTTTAACCCCGAGGCCAGCTGTTCTCCCCCTAGCTGAATAATATCCTGTCGTTTTCCCTGACTTTTCAGTACTGGAATACCCTCTGGAAGCCGGGCTAAAGTGAAGCCTATCTGCTCAAGAAGCTGACCCTGAGCTGATTCCGAAGTCCATAAATTCGCCCGGTGGGACCCCGGACTGTAGACCAGGGCATTAACTGGCTGAGGAGGTAGCTTAATATGTTGTTTAAGCCTGGCCAGCTCAAGGTCGAATTCATGGATCCTCTGCGCGGCCTGGGCTTCATAGCCCGTAATTTCACCCAGTTCAGTCAGTAAAGTTTGCCAGCTTTTATCATCATAATTGACGATAAGGGTCGGAGCGATGGCGGAAAGCTGGTCATACAGTGCTAATGCCGAATCGCCACCTGTAGCGCTGATCAGAATAAGATCCGGCATTTCCGCCATGATGGCTTCTGCATTGGGCTCACCGATATAAAGACGAGTGAGATCCCGAGACCTGGCGACTTCCCCCCACTGACGCAGGAACCCCTGCCCATCAGCAAAGCGGTTATTCGGCATTGTGGCACCACTTGCAACCACCGGTGCCCCCAGGGCTAATAATGAGCCTGTTAACGTCACGCTGGTGGAGACAATACGTTCAGGCTGACTTTCCAGCTGGTGAACGCCCCGGCTGTCGGTAATACTACGTGGCCAGTCTGCTCCACTGGCCTGCGAACCTGCAACCATAACGAAACTAAAAAACAGCAGCGTCAGACGACGAGTGACAGAGGCGTAATTCACAGAATCCCTTTCATTCATTTATATAATGATTCTTATTTACATCAAAGGCTGAGAGAGTTCAAATATTTAGTTCATCGGTCATCGGGTGGGGATCGCCCGCAGGCTTGAAACCGCTGTCCGCGCACAGAAGGCGCGGACACAAACCGGTATACACTGTTATTGCGTTATACACGGCATCAGGGAAAGTCCGGAGGCAAATATATGCCTGCGGTGGAATGACTCAGTCATACGAGACTTAAACAGGACCCAAGATGAAACTACTGACTTATCTCGACAAATCCGGCCTGCCTCGTGTGGGGCAACTGTCTGGTGAAGATACCGTTATCCCCCTCTCCTACCCGGACAATCGTAAAGTGTCTGATCTCGTTGAACTCATCGCGAGTGAAGTGCCTTTAGCCACACTCAAAACCTCTGCCCCGGCATTGAATCTGGCTTCAGTACGACTGCTCGCCCCTATTCCCAGACCCGCCCGTAATATTTTTTGCGTGGGTAAGAACTATACGGATCATGCCAGGGAATTCACCCACAGTGGATTCGATGCCGGCCAGACGGACCTTAATGCTGTCCCAGCCAGCCCTATCGTGTTTTCCAAAACACCCGAGACCGTCATCGCCCATGGGGACGCTATCTGGAATGCCTCAGGGGTGAGTGAAGCCCTGGATTATGAGGCTGAACTGGCTGTCATCATCGGTAAAGGGGGACGGGGCATCACTCAATCAGCAGCCATGAGCCACATTTGGGGTTACACCATTATCAACGACGTCACAGCCCGGGACTGGCAAAAACGTCATCAACAATGGCACCTGGGCAAGTCCTTTGATACGTTCGGCCCGATGGGGCCGGTGGCCGTTACCGCCGATGAAATCGAGGGGAATAATCTTGACCTCAAGTGCTGGGTCAACGGTGAGTTACGGCAGAGTTCAAATACCCGTCATTTGATTTTCGACCTGCCCACACTGATTGAGACAATTTCAGCAGGGATAACGCTACACCCCGGCGATATCATTGCCACAGGTACACCTGAAGGGGTGGGTATTGGCTTCACCCCACCACGTTTCCTCAAGCCCGGTGATCTCGTGACGATTGAGATAACCGGCATAGGCCGTCTTGAAAACAGGATCAGTGATTTGCTTGCTGGCTAACGGGAGACGCCCTCTTCGGGGCACTCCCAGTCAGAACAACCCACAATTGAGCAATAGCGTTAGCTATTCATCTGGAACAATGACATGCCTTGCATATCACTGAAGGCTTTATAAGAGGCCTGCAAGGCATCTTTTTTCATCATGTAGTCAGAGATTACCGAATTCCAGTCAACCCCAGTCAAGGTTTTCATCTGCGTATCCTGTCCCAGTGCACGCTCACTCCCCAGGTCATCCAGGCTACTCAGTTCGGCCAGTTGGGTGCCTAACTCTGCACGTACTGTCAGCACATTATCCAGGGACTTGCTCAGGCCACGGCTGGTTTTATTCACCGCGTCGAGCTCAGAATCATTGAGTGTGTCGAGCGGTTTTTTGAGGGCGCTAATCGCGCTGTCGAGCATGTCGAACAGACTGGAATCGGTCCTGGAACCATCGTCACTCGATTTGTCCGTGACGGTAAAAATTTTATCCCCAGTGTGACCGACGGTCATGGTACGTGCACTGTCGACTTGCTGAGTAATAGAGGTATCCCCACCGACATACTTTACCCCACCGGTCTGGTCATCGAATGGCGCACTTTCGGTTTTATATCCACCAAAAATATAACGTCCATTACCATCGGTGCTGTTAGCCAGGTTCAGTAATTGGTTACGAACCCCTTCAAGATCCGTTGCAATGGAAGCGCGGTCACTGTCGCTGAGAGAGGCATTATTGGCGTTTACGATCTTGCCTTGAGCGCTGATAATGGCGCTACTCACTTGCCCCAGGACATTCTCTTCCAGTGATACTTTCTGGGTGGCAAATGAGCGGGCCAGCGTATACTGGCTGTTTTGCGATTGCGCCTGGGACAACACGACGGCCTGGGCCGCCACAATAGGGTCATCCGAGGGGCGATTTACCCGGTTACCGCTGGCAAGCTGCTCACCGGAGGCCAGCCAGGAACTTTGGGCGGTGGTCACACCGCGCATATTTTGTTCATACATCATCTGAGTACTAATACGCATCGTTAATGCTCCCTATCAGCGAATGTTAAGCAGTGCATCAAACAATGTTGAGGCTGTCTTCAGTACCTGGGCATTCGCCATGTAGTACTGCTGGAAACGTTGCAAATTCCCATACTCTTCATCGAGGTTGACACCAGAGATGGACTGCTGCTGGTTACTGAGCTGAATAGTGACATTATCCTGGGTGGTACTGATCACTTTCAGGCTGGCTGTTTTATTGCCCACATCACTAATCAGGTTGGCGTAAGCATCGTTAAAGCTTTTATTCCCCCCCACCACCTTGGCACTCTGTAAATCAAGCAAAGCCTGGGCGTTGCGGTTGTCACTCTCACCGGCTTTCGGGTCACTGGCTAAGGCAATTTGACTCTCATCCTTAATCCGTACCCCCATCGTCGCAATCACATCAGCGACAGGTTTCACAGTGAAGCTGTCATTCTGTTGGGGCTCGCCACTGACATCGACTTTTAAGCCATCAAATTTAAGGCTCACGCTGCCATTATCCCCGGTCACTTTACCGGATGGGATTTTGGCATTGTCAGACAGACGGGTCACTGTCCAGTCACCATCGTTAAATTCGACTTTATAGTCACTGGCCTGAACCGCCGTGCTGTCTATTCGGGATGCCGTCATCGTCGCCTGTGACGTATTCTTACTGTTGCTCAATACCGTTACCGGCCCGACTGCAAAAAAGTCCTTCCCCTCTTCCCCGTTCGCGTCGAAACCCTTCGTGTGCTGGTCATTAAAAGAGGTGGCGAATGCCTGAGCCATTTGCCCCAGGCGATTACGGGCATTATCCAGATCTTCGGAGCGAAACTTCAGCAAACCACTCAGTGATCCTTTGGTGACCTGGCTCTCAGGGATTTCAACGTTACCGGCTCCTGCGTCAACATAGGCCAGGGTAAGACGATTCGGATCCGCACTGGAACCCACAGCAGCAAGCTTAAACGCGGAGCTGCCCTGCACCAGGCTCACGCCATTTCCCATAGAAACGTTATAAGTCCCGCTATCCTGAAGGCTGACTTCAACACCGACGACTTTGTTTAAATCACTGACGAGTTTGTCTCGTTGATCCATCAGGTCATTTGGCTGGGAGCCAGCCCCAATCCCCGTCAGGCGAGAAATATGATCGTTCAGATTAGCTATCTGGCTGGCGTAGGAATTAATTTGATCCACACTACTGGTGACTGAAATATTGACTTGTTTATCAAGATCACGCAGGAACTGGTCGTTAACTTTAAACTGATTCGCCAGGCCTTCAGACTTACCCAGCAGGGTCTGACGGGCTGCTGGATCTTCCGCATTACTGGTCAGTGTTTGAATACTTTTGAAGAAGTCCTGAATATTTGTTGCCAGGGAACTCGTGGTGCCAGACAGAATATTGTCAATTTTAGACATTTGCTGGTACTGGGTTGTCAGCCCTGCACTTTGCGTCTGTGCCGCACGCAACTGGTTTGTGATAAACGCATCATACTCCCGCTGTACACCATTAACGTATACGCCGTTCCCCACATAGCCACCCGCAGTCAGGGAGCTTTTGGCCTGGGAAAGAAGCGTTGTCTGGCGGTTATAGCCAGCCACGTTATAGTTGGAAATGTTATTACCTACCGTATTCAGCGCCGCCTGGGCAGCATTCAGGCCACTCATGGCACTGTTAATTAAGCCGGACATGAAAATTCCTTACGCGCGGAGTGTCACAGGTTCTGACGACAATTATCGGCAGATAAATGCTGTTCTTGAGTGTTTTAGAATAAATTTGATAAATCCGTACTATAGGCTTTATTCACCTTGTCACTCATCGACTTTAACTGTTGGATCATACCCGTCAGTTTTTTGGCATAATCCGGGTCAGTCGCGTAACCGGCTTTTTGCAAGGCATGAGCCCCCTGCTCTGCCGATGCCGCATTGGTCACAGCGCTATAACGAGGGTTACGAGTCAAGACATTAACGTAATCGGAAAGCGCTTCGAGGTATGAGTTATAAACCCGGAAACGGGCTTTGGTTTTCTTCGCCTCACCATTTTCAAATTCTGTCGTCGTAATCTCCGTCACCTTCCCACGCCACTCCCCTGAGGCTTTCACCCCGAAGATATTAAAGCTTGGTGCACCTTGCTCGGTACGAATCTGACGCTGGCCCCAACCGGACTCCAGCGCGGCTTGTGCCAGAATCAGGTGGTGGGGAATACCGCTGGCCTCACTGGCCAATTTCGCCGGTAGTGAAAGCTGTGCCAGAAAGTCCCGGCTAGTGCCGCTGAGTGGCATATCATTACCCGGCGGGCGCGGTACAGCCTGACGGACAATCTGCGCCAGCGCTTGTGACTGATAGTTACTCACCTTTTGCGGCTCGAAACGCTGGGGGATCTGTTGTTCCATTTCGGTGCCCGGGGTACTATCACCAGCACTGTCACCGGAACTGTCTGACATTTGCTTCACCAGAAGATCCGCAAAGCCCAACCCTTTTTCACTGAGCTGCTGGGCTATTTGCTGATCGTACATACTGGTGTACATGCGTGTTGATTCACTACTGAATAATCCCTCTTTGGGCAGCGCATCACGCATACTTTTCAGCATCATCTGCACAAACATCCCCTCAACCTGCCTGGCAACCTCTTTCAGGTTCCCCTGGGGATCCTGGCCCGCCTGGTTTTTTAAGCGATTAAGTGCAGTGGCATCAAACGCCGCCCCTGTCATCAGCCCGGTATCATTTAGCATCAGATAATTTCCAGTTTCGCCCGCAGGCAACCCGCATTTTGCATCGACTGTAGAATCGACATCAGATCGATGGGTGTTGCCCCTAACGCATTCAACGCCCTGATAACGTTATTCAGGTTCGCACTGGCATTGACTCGCTGGACAGAACCACCGTTCTGACGCACATCAATTTGGGTTTGGGGGGTGACTACCGTCTGTCCACCACCGAATGGCGTGTTCGGCTGGCTGACCACATCCTGACGATTCACCGTCACCGACAGATTACCTTGTGCCACCGCACAGGTATCGAGGGTCACTTCACGGTTCATCACAACGGAACCGGTACGAGAGTTGATAATCACACGGGCATCCTGAATCGGCATATTCACTTGTAGATTCTGAATATCCGCCAGGAAACGCACCTGGGAACTCCCCCCACTCGGGACGCGAATTTGAATTGTTCGGCTGTCCAGGGCCGTCGCACTGCCATAACCCCGGGCCTGATTAATGGTGTCAGTTATCTGTTGTGCTAGGGTGAAATCATCCGTGTTTAACTGCAGATTCAGGGTATTATCGCGACCAAAGGAGCTCTGTAGCTCGCGTTCAATAATCGCCCCACCGGTGATACGTCCCCCATTGAGTTGGTTAACCTGGACGCTGCTTCCCCCAGCGGATGCCCCGGCACCGCCGACCAGCACATTACCCTGGGCCAGGGCATAAACCTGGCTGTCCACCCCTTTCAATGGGGTCATCAGTAAGGTTCCCCCGCGCAGGCTCTTGGCATTTCCCAGGGACGAGACCACAACATCAATATTTTGTCCCGAACGTGCAAAAGCAGGGTATTTTGCTGTCACCATCACCGCGGCCACATTTTTTAGCTGCATGTTGGTGCCGGTGGGTACAGTGATGCCCAGCTGAGAGAGCATGTTATTCAAGCTCTGGGTGGTAAAAGGTGTCTGCGTTGTCTGGTCACCCGTGCCATCCAGCCCGACCACCAAACCATAGCCAATCAGGGCATTATCACGAACCCCTTGCACCGTGGTAAGGTCGCGGATTCTGTCGGCTAACGCACAAGAGGCCAGCAATAAGAGCATGAGTCCGAGCAGATATTTAACCATGGAGATCCTCACTTACATCGGTGATACATTAAGGAAGAAACGTTGCAGCCAGCCCATATTCTGAGCCTCATTGATATATCCGTTACCGACATATTCAATGCGTGCATCCGCAACTTGGGTAGAAGCGACGGTATTACTGCCGCTGATGGTGCGTGGGTTAACTACCCCAGAGAAACGAATAAATTCCGTTCCCTGGTTGATGGCAATTTGCTTTTCACCAACCACATGTAAATTACCGTTCGCCAGCACCTGGTCTACTGTGACAGTCAGTGTGCCACTGAAGGTATTACTGGCATTGGCCCCACCTTTACCATTGAATGTATTCCCCCCGGAGACATCCACGTCGGCACGCTCATTGCCAAACAGTCCCGAAAGATAACGAGGGGTGGTATCAAAACCAAAATTCGTTTTACCATCGCGGCTGGCATTCGCTGAAGAGCTCTTACTGGCACTGACATTTTCTTGTAGCTGAATCGTCAACGTATCGCCAATGTTACGTGGGCGACGGTCTTCAAATAGCGGCTGATATCCATAGTTGACGGGCTGCGCACTCTGGAAGATGGAGCCGTTCACTATCGGGGCGGGTCCCGGGGCAGGTTGTGCAGTGGTCGCGCCTTCAACCAGTGGTTTTTGGGGAATAAAAGCACAGCCACCCACGAGCAGCAGACTCAATATTGCGGGACGTAACACCATCGTGTTTTGCATTACTCTCATCTTCAGGTCACGGCAGCCAGGGCAAATTCACCCTGGCTAACAGCTTATAGTTGTGCCAGTTTTTGCAGCATTTGGTCAGTGGTGGAGACCGCCTTGCTGTTAATTTCATAAGCACGCTGTACTTGGATCATGTTCACCAGTTCCTCTGCTACGTTGACATTAGACGTTTCAACATAGCCCTGATACAACAACCCTGAGCCATTTAAACCCGGCGTAGTATCATTCGGTGCACCCGAGGATTGGGTTTCCACATATAAGTTCTCACCGACACTTTCAAGCCCGGCATCGTTGACGAAAGTCGTCAGGTTCAGCTGGCCAATCTGCACCGGCAATGTCTGACCTGGCACTGTCGCACTCACGATACCATCCCGTGCAATGGTCAGTTTCAACGCATTCGCAGGCACAGTGATCGCGGGCTGAACCTGAAAACCGCTGGACGTCACTAACTGACCATTTTGATCCATCTGGAATGAACCATCCCGGGTATAGGCCGCAGTGCCATCGGGCATCATAATCTGAAAGAAGCCCTGCCCTTTAATGGCAACATCTTTGCTGTTATTGGTTTGTGACAAATTACCGGGGCTATGCAGACGCTCGGTCGCCACTGGACGAACACCGGTGCCTATCTGCAGGCCGGATGGCAAGGTGGTCTGCTCAGAAGACTGCGCCCCTGGCTGACGTACCGTTTGATAAAGCAAATCTTCAAACACGGCACGTTGACGTTTAAAACCATTGGTGGAAACGTTTGCCAGGTTGTTGGCAATCACATCCATATTGGTTTGCTGTGCATCAAGCCCTGTTTTGGCAATCCACAAAGAACTGATCATAGTAATCCTGTATTAGTTAGCCTGATGTCAGGTCACAGACAATAACGTATTGGCACGCTGGGCGTTTTCATCCACCCCAGAGATGATTTTCATCTGCATCTCAAAGCGCCGGGCATTGGCTATCATATCGGTCATGGCTTCCGCGGGTTTCACGTTGCTCCCTTCCAGCACACCAGAAAGCACGCGTACCGTTTCATCCATTGGCAATACGGCACCACGAGTCGCCTGGGTTGTCTGATTCGGCCGGAATAACCCATCATCCCCACGAACCACTTCCTGGGCACTGGCACTGACAAGTTTCAGCCGGCCCACAGGACCTACTGTTTCCGGGCCATCACCGGCATTCAGTACCGAGAGGGTTCCATCCGCAGCAACTGTCACCGCAGCACCTTCTGGTACGGCAATAGGGCCTCCATCGCCCATCACCAGCCGGCCAGCGATGGTTAGCTGCCCGCCGGGACTGACTTGAATATTACCGTTGCGGGTATAAGCCTCCTGGCCATTCTGTCCCTGCACCACCAGCCAGCCATCCTGCTGTACCGCCACATCAAGCGCACGCGAGGTATAGTCAAGCTGTCCTGGTGTCATGTCCGCTCCAGGCGTTGAGGCAACTACCAGCGTTCGTGTCGGTAATGACTGCCCCTCCACAGGTACCGCACGCAATGCATTGAGCTGCGCGCGAAACCCAGGGGTAGAAGCATTCGCTAAATTACTGGCTGTCACAGCCTGTTGATTGAGGGTTTGGCTTGCCGCCCCCATGGCTGTATAGATAGCGTGATCCATTGAGACTCCCCGTCAGAACCTTAGCGTAAGTTAACCAGGTTGTTGAGGATCTGATCCTGCGTTTTGATAGTCTGAGCATTAGACTGGTAGTTACGCTGGGCAACGATCATATTGACCAGCTCTTTGCTCAGATCAACGTTGGACGCTTCCAGTGCACCACTGGTCAGTAAACCAAAGTTGCCGCTACCTGCAGTGCCCAATAACGAGGTTCCTGAAGCACGTGTTTCCGCCCAGACATTATCCCCTTTGGACTCCAGACCACCCGGGTTTGCAAAGTTGGTCAGAACAATCTGCCCCAGTAACTGGCTCTGTTCGTTGGAGTACTGCCCCACTAACGAACCGTCATTATTAATGTGATAAGAGACAAGGTCGCCCGGCTTGTAGCCATTCTGACTCGCCCCCAGCACGTAGTTATCACCGGTGTTTTGCTGCATTGAATTTCTGAAATCCAGGGTGAAGGTTGCTGCATTAGCACCATCCGTAACGCCCGTGGTGATGTTTCCAATGCTGCCGTCATCTTGCAGGTTACCGTTATTATCAAACTTAAGGGTTGTCGCCAGTTGCGGCTCGCTATTCGGTACACTGCTATCAAGGGCGTAAACATTCCAGCTATTAGCTGTTTTATCTTTAACAAAAAAGAGGTTCATATCATGCACGTTACCCTGACTGTCAAATACAGTAAGGGATGTCTTTTTGTTAAAGCTGTCAGTTTTCGTCGGATCAAACTTATCAATGTCTGGTATTTGGGACATGGAGTTAAGGTTAATCTGCATCTCTGCCGTTGTTGTCGAACGCGCTGGCATCAGGGTGTTCGGCACGGAGAGCGCAACAGGGTTCGCCCCCTGTTGAATCGTCGGTGGAACCCCGGTGGCTGGGTAGCCAGTTAACTGTAAGCCTTGCATGTTAACAAGGTTACGGTTCTCATCGAGCTTGAACTGCCCGTTGCGACTGTAGAGTGCCTGCCCGGCACTGTCCATCAGACGGAAGAAACCATTCTGGCTAATGGCGACATCCAGGCCCCGGCCGGTATTGGTCGTTATGCCGTCATTAAAATCCTGCATGACATCAGCAACTTTTACGCCCAGCCCTGTTTTTGAACCAGCAAACATATCGGAAAAAGCCACTGAACTGGACTTAAAACCATAGGTGGCGGAGTTGGCTATGTTGTTACCAATCACATCGAGATTTGCGGCTGCAGCATTCAGGCCGCTTATCGCTTGAGAAAACGCCATGTCTTGCTCCTGCTAAAGTTAAAGGTTTAAATAATCTGCCTGATTTGGTCTAGCGTGCTGTTACCGTAAGTCCCTAAATCTAATAGGACATTGCCGTCACTGCGAACCACACCATTGACCATGGCGAAGTTCAGTGGCTGTGCCACTAATTGGTTGCCACCATTGGTTGCATTGATAGAAACGGTATAAGCCCCGTCAGCTGCTGCAGAACCATCGTCCAGTGATCCATCCCAGTTAAAGGTATGGACCCCCGCACTGAGGCCGCCCAGTTCAATGGTGCGAACCACTTTTCCATCTTTATCATTAATCGTGGCTGTGACTTTATCTGCCGCCTGCACGAGATCCACACCGAAAGGCGTGGTTGTGCTTTTGCCCACCAGCACTTTGTCACCGGGTATCATCACCCCGTGACCAATCAGGCTACTGGCTTGAACTGACTGATTATTGTTTAGCTGGCCGGAGATAGCGCCAAGGGTGGTATTGAGTTTTTCAACGCCACTGACCGTACTGATTTGCGCCAGCTGGGTGGTCAGCTCGTTGTTCTGCATTGGATTGGTCGGGTCCTGGTTCTTTAACTGTGCAACAAGCAGGGTCAAAAAACTGCCTTGTAAATCGGCAGCATTATTTCCAACCATACTGCTCGCGCCAGTCACATCTTGGGTACCGTTAGCCGCGGTATCATTGACCTTCACGGAAATAGACATTTACGTATCCTTTATTGGCCCAGCGTCAGTGTTTTAAGCATCATGCTTTTGGCCGTGTTAAGCACTTCTACGTTGGCCTGATAGCTACGGGAAGCCGACATGCTGTTGACCATTTCACCGACCACATCCACATTTGGCATACGCACATACCCATTCGCATCCGCCAATGGGTTACCCGGCTGGTAGATAAGCTTATCGGGGGCATTACTTTCCACCACCTGCGTCACTTTAACCCCACCGGTGGCTGCACCTGGCGCACCATCAACCTGGAAAACCACCTGTTTTGCGCGATAAGGCTGACCATCAGGCCCCGTCGCACTGTCCGCGTTGGCGAGGTTACTCGCCGCCACGTTCAGACGTTTGGACTGTGCGGTCATGGCTGAAGCCGCAATATCAAAGACATTCAGTAAGGCCATGGGTTATCCTTGTTGCAGCACCGACATCATGCTTTTAATTTGCCCGCCGAGTACTGTCAGGTTAGATTGATAACCCACTGTATTATCTGCAAACTGTGTGCGCTCACGGTCCATGTCGACGGTATTACCGTCCAGTGCGGGCTGGTCAGGAATGCGGTAGAGAAGATCCAGCGCAGGAGACGAATGGGCTTGAGCAGGAATGTGGCCAACAGCCGTGGTTGTCAGAGCAAGACCGCCCCCTTCAACACGCCCCCGGGCTAATACTTTTTTCATCTCACTGGCAAAATCAATGTCACGCGCCTGGAATCCTGGCGTATCGGCATTAGCAATATTCCCGGCGAGAATTTCCTGACGCTGGGCACGCAAATTAAGCGCCTCTTGTTGGAATCTGAGTGCGGCGTCTAGTTTATCGAGCATTTTCCCTCCATTTTTCACAGAATAAGGAATATGCCAAAGCTTAAAGCGCCTGCCCCCTACACGATGGGAAGAATAGACGCAAAATACCCTGCTATTTGTTGCATTGGCAAAATCAACTGCCCGGTAAAATCACTCTGTCGGAAAAAGGAGAATGATAATGCGCTACCTGAAACTCGGGATTGTTTTTGCCACGATGATGGTCAGCCAGATCAGTTTTTCAGCTGATCTTAATGCATTACTGCTACCTTATTTTCAGCAACGTTTAGCGGGTGTCAGTGATGACGTGCGTGTTGAGCTCAAAACGGACCCGGCCCATCTGCTGAGTTGTGCATCCCCTGAGTTTTCAACCCCTGGCAATAGCCGACTGTGGGGTTTAATGAGTGTGATGATGCGCTGTGGCAGTGAAAAACGTTTTATTCAGGTTCAGGTTACCGCCATGGGTCAGTATGTGGTCGCCACCCGTTCAATTTTGCGCGGCACGCCATTAGATATCGGGAGCATAACGTTAAACCGCGGGCGTCTCGATACATTACCTAACCAAACGATTACCCTCACAGAGCAAGCCGTTAACGGGGTGGCTCTGCGCGATATTACGCCTGGCATGCCCTTAACCCGATCAATGATACGTCAGGCCTGGCGGGTGAAAGCAGGACAACAAGTTAGGGTTATTGCCAATGGTGATGGTTTCAGTGTCAATAGCGAAGGCCGGGCACTGAACAATGTTGCCGTGGGCCAGTATGGCCGTGTGCGCATGGATTCTGGACAGATTGTGAGCGGGAAAGTAGATACTGATGGGAATATTCTGATTAATCTGTAATCTTTTTAAAGATTACACAGCTGTTGCCGATAGTATTCCCAGTACAGATAATAACTGGCTATAAGCCGCAAGACCCTCGGTGAGGAAAATAGAATGAGCATTGATCGTACATCTCCTTTAAATCCGGTCAGCACCGTACAACAGCGTGAAACCAATGATCACCCGACACTACAGAACCGTCCGGGGAAGTCCACGTCAACAAACAGTACCCATGTGCAGATTAGCGATGCCCAGGCGAAGCTGATGCAACCCAGTGATAGTGATATTAATCTGGCCCGTGTGGAAGCCTTAAAAACAGCAATCCGTAATGGTGAAGTCAAGATGGACACCGGTAAGATTGCCGATGCGTTGTTGCAGGAAGCTCGTAATACACTGTCAGGTAAATAATCGTGACACGTCTGACAGAGATCCTGAACCAGATGGCTGGCGTACTGGATTCACTGGAAACGGTGATGAATGCAGAGCAGCAACAGCTTTGTGCAGGCCAAATTAATGGCAGCACACTGCAGCGAATTACCGAAGATAAAAGCTCGCTCCTGGCGACGCTCGACTATCTCGACACGTTACGCCAGAAGGAACAAAAATCCCATGGCACGCTCCCCCCTGAGCAGGAAACAAGATGGCTGGCTATGGGGCAACAAATTAAACGACTCAGTAATATCAACCAACACAGTGGCTGGTTACTTGCATCCCAGCGAGAACATACTGAGCAGGCTCTGGCTATTCTCAAACCGCATCAGGCACCCCAGTTTTATGGTGCCGATGGCCAGGCCAAGTCGGGTGTCAATCACGGTAATAAAAAATTCCCCTACTGACTCTGCCTCGCCCTTATGGCGCTGGTCACAATCTGCGACCAGCCTCCGTTAACCTGGCTTACAGTGCTTTAAGGATTTTTACCGTCTCTGCAATATCTATCTCATCTTCTGAAAAGATAAACTCGTGGTTCTGAAACGTGGTGACAGACAGTTTTTGCATGTTGCGCATTTCGCCAGGCTGATTTCCCTCTTTGGGGCGAATATTATTCATTAGCAACCCTACCGATAATACCGTATTTTCTTTGTCAATCCTGGCTTCAGCGGGAACCTCTTCGCTGTAAACCCGAAAGGATTTAATCGCGGTAATTTTAATCTGTTCACCTGCAATAAAAATATATTTACTGGCGGCTAGTACTTTAACCCCGAAGGCGGATAACCCTTTATTATTGGTGCCCGGTTCAAAAGTCACCGCCGCACCTTTCTTAACCAATTCAGGATTCGTCACTTTGATAATATGAAAATAACGGTTGTTGCCTTCATCGTCTTTAATAAATCCGAACCCTTTATCTTCAAACCAGGTTGTGATTGTTCCATTCATTGTGCTACCACCTAATTAACGCGCTTATTTATCTTTACTGTATATGAATCGTGGGCAAACACCGCCTGGTTATGCCCACCTGCTTTTCAGACTATTATACTGTACGTTTAGCAAAATCTTTTAATTTGAAGCCCAGCAACATCAGGGTCGCAAAATAAGAGGCTGCGCCCACCACCACCACCAGCATTAAGCGCGACAGACGATAGAGCATCGACCCCGTATCCCAGGAAGGTAACAGCATCAGCATGCCGATCAGGGCCACCGACATCACCGCCACGGCGATGATAAGGCGTAACAGGAACAGCTTCCAGCCTGGTTGTGGTCTGAAAATATCCTGCTTACGTAGCTGCCAGTAAAGTAACGCCGCATTGAGGCACGCCGCCAGCCCGATAGAAAGCGACAATCCTGCGTGTTTCAGTGGACCAATAAATGCCAGATTCATCAGCTGAGTAAGAATAATAGTGGCAACAGCAATTTTTACCGGTGTTTTGATATTTTGTCGTGAATAAAACCCCGGGGCTAATACTTTTACAGCGATCAGGCCTAACAGACCAATGGAATAAGCCACTAACGCCCGCTGCGTCATCAGTGCATCAAACGCGCTGAAACTGCCATACTGAAACAGTGAGATCACAAGCGGTTTAGCCAGGATACCCAACGCGACCGAACAAGGGAGCGCCAGTAAAAAACAGAGTCGCAATCCCCAGTCCATCAAACGGTTATAGCCTTCGTGGTCACCTGCTGAGTATGTTTTAGCCAGTGAGGGCAGCAGTATTGTGCCCAGGGCTACACCCAGAACGCCCGCCGGGAACTCCATCAGACGGTCAGCATAATACATCCAGGAAACCGAACCAGACGCCAAAAATGAGGCGAAAATAGTATTAATTATCAGTGAAATCTGGCTAACGGAGACCCCCACAATTGCCGGCCCCATTTGCTTAACGACCCGTAACGATCCACTGTCCCGGAAGTTGATCCGCGGCAAGACCAGCATCCCAATTTTCTTTAAATAAGGGAGCTGGTAAGCCAGTTGTAGTACCCCACCCACGGTGACCGCCCAGGCCAGCGCTAATATGGGCGGGTTCATGTGCGGAGCCACCAGCAGAGCAAATATAATCATACTGATATTCAGCAGGGTCGGGGCAAATGCCGGCACCGAAAATCGGTTCCAGGTATTTAATATAGCGCCGACCAGTGATGCCGTTGAAATCAGCAAAATATAGGGGAAGGTGATTCGCAACAGGCTACTGGTTAACGCGAATTTATCCGCGTCATCAGTAAACCCCGGGGCTGTGACCATAATCACCCAGGGCGCAGCCAGCATGCCTAAAACGGTAATGACCGCCAGTACCAGCGTCAGTAACCCGGCAATATAAGAAACAAACAGGCGGGTATCTTCCATCTCCTGACGGCTTTTATACTCCGCCAGTATCGGCACAAACGCCTGGGAAAAAGCCCCTTCAGCAAAAATACGCCGCAATAAATTAGGCAGCTTAAAGGCGACAAAAAAGGCATCGGTTGCCATTCCGGCACCAAAGACTCTGGCAACAATGGCATCACGAGCAAATCCCAGTACGCGAGAAACCATGGTCATCGAACTGACCGCCGCCAGTGATTTTAATAAATTCATTTAGTTTGTGATTCCACAAGCAATCAGCCTGAATCGCAGGCATCGGGTAATCTGGTAACAGGTCGTGGATTCTTTTACATCACAGACATGCCCAGCCGCTAACGGACAAATACTCTTTATGTTTTCCGAACAGATAACGTTATCGCGGCATAGTCTACCGATACGCGCCTGAAATGCTACTGCCAGAGATGTTACAGTTTTATTCTTTTATTGCGTCTCGCCATAGTTTCTCAACTACCCGTTGTGCCAGAATAGCCTGCTCACCCGCCGTGTCGGGAACCGTTTGATTAGCAACACAATCAATAAAATGGCGGGCACAGGCAACAAAACCTCGTTGTTCCAGAGAGCTTTGCCATGCAGGCGTCGGACGCTCAAGAATGCCCGCCCCACACTCTTCTCGCCACTGGCGCATGTCGACCACCTCATACAGCCCCCCCCTGGTCACCGCCTGAACCCATTCCCGCTGACTACCAGCACAGCGATGCATGCTGGTGGTTATGATTAATTTTTCCAGCCGAAAATGGTGCTCTGCATATAACAACTGCCCCTGGTCATTGGTTTCAATCACGCCACTTTGCAGGCTGGCGTCCTGTCCCCCCAACCATAAGGCAGTATCAACCAGGTGTAAGTAGTCATCCAGCAAGGTGAATCGTAAATCATGGGGACCAACACTGTTTAACCGATGCTTGTCCATTCGCAGGGATGATGCGGAGTGTATGTGCTGTTTCAGTCGCTGATACTGAGGGGCGAAGCGGCGATTAAAGGCAACCATCAGGGTCCGCTTTTTCGCCCTGGCCAGTGCGAGTAGCTGTTCTGCATCCTGGAGGTTATCCGCAAGGGGTTTATCGACACAGACATCCACCCCTGCGTTCAGCAATTCGCGTACTACCGCAAAGTGTGAGGCGGTGGTGCTGTGCACAAATACCCCATCACACTGGCTCGCAAGGCTGGATAAAGACGTGACATAAGGGATACGGTACGCTTCACAGACAGGTCGTGCCGTGGCTTCTGTCGGAGAAAAAGCGGCAACGACTTGCCACTCTCCCGAAGCGGCTAACACAGGTAACCAGGCCTTTTGTGCAATGCCACCCAGGCCAACAATACCGATCCGCAGTTTACGCACAATTACGCCTCCGGGCGGTTCAGCAAGGCTTCAATCTGCTGCTTTAAATCAGCAACATCCGCTTCCAGGGCTATCACCCGTGCTTCCAGTTCTGAAGTCTGCGGCGGTACTGTCCCCGTATCCGGGGCCTCGTTTTCCACATCCACAGCACCGCTGAACAGATGCTGGTATCGACTCTCTCGCTTACCCGGCTCACGGGCCAGCCGCACAACAAAGGGGCCGTCTTCCCGATGGGCAAGCTGTTCCAGCGACGCTTCCAGTTGTGCCATATCATTAAATTCAAACATTCTGCCAGTCCTCCCACGGAGTTCTCCCGGAGTCTGGGCACTGCGCAATAACAATGTGGTAATGATGGCAACGTCTGCCGGAGAAAATTTTAAATTACCGAATTCTGAATTACAGAAACGTTGTTCATATTTGGTCACTCGATTACCAAACCCCGTCACCGTACGTAAATAGTGACGTTTCACCAGTTCATCCAGCGTGTCCTGAACCTCTCGTTCGCTCAGTGTCATCACTGGCTCGCGATTTGTCTTCTGATTACAGGCCATCACAATGCCGTTAAGTGACATAGGGTACTGTTCAGGTGTGGTGACCTGTTTTTCTAACAGACTGCCAATAACACGAGCTTCTACAGCAGAGAACTGATGTTTCATTTTTTGTCCTTAGTGACCTGAACGCCACGCTTTATTCGTCAGTGCGGTTAAGACATGATCCTGCCATTGCCCATCAATCAGTAGATAATCTTTGGCGTAGCCCTCTTTTTCAAATCCGAGGCTGCCCAGCACATTTCCGCTACGCTGATTGTGCGGCATGTAACTGGCCATAATACGATGTAATGACTGTGCCTGCTGCATATAACGGTTAGTGGCAGTAAGCGCTTCATGCATGAATCCCTGCCCCTGATATTTTTCCCCAAGGGAATAACCGAGATAACAGGCATTGAACGCCCCGCGCAACACATTGGAATAGTTTGCAACGCCAAGGATCTCTTTCTCATCCGTATCCATTAGCGCAAAATAAAAGGCACTGTGTTGCTGGTGCATCGCTTCTATCATTGCCAGGCGAGCCTGCCAGCCTGAGTTCGAGTAGTAGCTTTCATCACGATATGGTTCCCAGGGTTTGAGAAATCGCCGATTTTCCTCATAATAGTCCGCCAGCCGCCATGAGTCGCGCTCATACACGAGTCGAACCACCAGCCTTTCAGTCAATAAACGCACTTTAGGCACGTTGTTGCGATAGCCAAACATATTACTCCACCCTTTCATTTCACCTGACCTGGACTCACGTCGTGATACTGCCGTTAACCTGTCGCTTGATGGTAGCAAGCTTCCGTCAATTTCCGTTGAGTTGTCGATGAAAAATTTGAATCAATCCCACCGAACGATAAAAAAATATTATCTTGTGTTCCATATTAAAAACATAGGGTTCGCGCGAAAATATCTGTCTTTGAATAATGAATATTCCCGGGAGGGGAAATGTCGGGTATATCGCAAGCCAGGCGTTTGGGTAAATGTTTTCTTTTGATGGATAACATGCTGGTCGTGCTTGGCTTTTTCGTCGTTTTTCCCTTAATTTCGATTCGCTTTGTTGATCAGATGGGGTGGGCCGCCTTGGTGGTAGGTATCGCCCTTGGTTTACGGCAGTTAGTCCAGCAGGGGCTGGGAATTTTTGGCGGCGCGATTGCTGACCGGCTCGGTGCAAAACCAATGATCATAACAGGGATGCTACTACGGGCGGCGGGTTTTGCTTCAATGGCTGTCGCTGATGCCCCTTGGTTGCTCTGGCTGTCCTGCATCATTTCGGGGGTCGGTGGCACATTGTTTGATCCGCCACGATCAGCACTGGTGATTAAGCTGGTACGCCCGGCCCAGCGCGGTCGTTTTTTTTCCCTGTTAATGATGCAGGACAGCGCTGGCGCAGTAACAGGTGCCCTGCTTGGTAGCTGGTTACTGCAGTTCAATTTTTCCCTGGTGTGTGCCATCGGTGCGGTCATTTTTATTCTCTGTGCCTTGTTCAACCTTTGGCTACTTCCCGCATATAAGTTGTCAACAATCAGAACACCGGTACGTGAAGGGATGGCTATCGTACTGAAAGATAAACGTTTCGTTACCTATGTTCTGACACTCACAGGCTACTATATGCTGGCGGTGCAGGTGATGTTGATGCTGCCAATTATGGTGAATAATATCGCCGGCACCCCTGCGGCGGTAAAATGGATGTATGCTATTGAAGCTACCCTTTCCCTCACGCTGCTTTATCCCATTGCCCGTTATAGTGAGCAACGTTTTAGTCTTGAACAACGCCTGATGGCAGGATTATTGCTGATGACCGTCAGCATGGTACCAATGGGCTTAAGCAGTTCACTGCAGCAACTGTTTTCCCTGATTTGTGTTTTCTATTTTGGGGCTATTATTGCAGAGCCTGCACGTGAGACACTCAGCGCCTCACTGGCTGACTCCCGCGCCAGGGGGAGCTACATGGGCTTTAGCCGTCTTGGCCTTGCCTTTGGTGGTGCGCTGGGCTATGCCGGTGGCGGCTGGTTATTTGATGTGGGCCACGATTTTAACCAACCCGAACTGCCCTGGGCGATACTCGGGATCATTGGTGCCATGACGCTAATGCTGCTGTGGTGGCAATTCTTGCCTGAGCATGTAAAGTCACCAGTAACGGAAACAGATAAACTTGGATAATCCTGTCATTCCCCTTTCTTTTTCTGGGGCCCCGCGCTTCAGAATAATTTGAATGGGTTGTCGATGCTGCGTTGCCACAGGTGCCGGTGATGCGCAGATTCGCGAAATCATCACGGGTATCGGATAAAAATGCCAAAGCTGAACAAAACATCGGGGAGATGGTCTGTTAAGGTAGGGTATTTTAGCGTTAACAACGATGGATAATACCAGTTATCTGGGTCATGAAAGTCTTGCATAAAGCCTTTTCATGGTGATGCAGTCAACGAGGATGTAGATGAAAACGTTTTTTTTAACCGCCATATTGGCATTGGGATCTTTACTTGTCGGATGTAACCCACTCACTCAGTACCAGGTCAGTGAAAACACTATCAATCAGGCGCTGGAAAAACACAACCACTTTGCAAAAAGTATCGGGATCCCCGGCGTCGCTGATGCCCAGGTTACACTCACTGATCTCGTCAGTCAGATAGGGCGTGAAGAACCGAATACGGTGATATTAAGCGGTAAGGCTAACCTGGATATTTCCTCTCTTTTCGGCTCCCAGAAAGCAACGATTCAGTTGAAGATGAAAACTAAGCCCGCTTTTGATAAAGAAACCGGGGCGATTTATCTGCGGGAAATAGAGATTGTTGACAGCCAGATAGAACCTGAAAAGATGCAAAATATTCTGCAAATGGTGATGCCTTATCTGAGCCAGTCATTACGCAGTTACTTTAATCAGAATCCCGCTTATGAGCTCAGTAATGATCGCAGCAAGGCTGAGTCTCTGGCCAAAAAACTGGCGAAAGGCATTGAGGTTCGACCGGGGGAAATTATCATTCCATTTACTGATTAAATTCAACGCCCTGCCATTGCAGGCAGGCGGCAACGCAGCAAATCCCCGGGAGCTGACATCAGTCAGTGACCGGGGTGAGCGAGGACAGCCAACGCACCTGCGGCTTGAACTATGACGTGTATAGTTGATGCAAACGGAAACGTTTTCCCTTATCCTTATATCCCGGCAGAAAACCCTGTAAATGTCTGATATTCCCCCCTCTTGCGCCGGAGCACATTCATGACTGTATTTCCCCAGGTATTAAAAATTCGCCGTCCCGATGACTGGCATATCCATTTACGCGACAGTGATATGCTAAAAACCGTGGTGCCTTATACCAGCCAGGTTTATGGCCGCGCAATTGTGATGCCCAATCTGATGCCCCCCATCACGAGCGTTGAAGCCGCAATACATTATCGCCAGCGTATTCTCGATGCTGTACCTGCCGGGCATAAATTTGAGCCACTGATGACCTGTTATTTGACCGATACGCTGGAGCCGGATGTGCTCGAGCAAGGGTTCAGACAAGGGGTCTTCACCGCCGCCAAGCTTTATCCGGCCAATGCGACAACCAACTCAAGCCACGGAGTAACCAGTACCGCAGCCATCATGCCGGTCCTAGAAAGAATGCAGAAAATCGGTATGCCACTCCTGATTCATGGGGAAGTGACCCATGCTGATATTGATATCTTCGACCGCGAAGCGCGCTTTATTGAGACTGTGCTGGAGCCATTACGCCAGCAACTCCCGGCTCTTAAAGTCGTCTTCGAGCATATCACCACTAAAGATGCGGCCCAGTATGTTAAAGAGGGAAACTCGCTGATTGGTGCCACAATAACGCCACAGCATTTGATGTTTAACCGCAACCATATGCTCGTGGGCGGTATTCGCCCGCATCTTTATTGCTTGCCTATTTTGAAGCGCAGCATTCATCAGGAGGCGTTACGCGAGCTGGTCGCCAGTGGATGCTCACGTGTATTCCTTGGTACGGATTCTGCCCCGCATACTCAAGGACGTAAAGAATCAAGTTGTGGTTGTGCCGGTTGTTTTAATGCCCCTTCCGCCCTGGGCGCTTATGCGACAGTATTCGAGGACATGAATGCATTGGCTCATTTGGAAGCGTTCTGCTCACTGAATGGCCCGGCATTCTACGGCCTGCCTGTTAATGAGGGCACCATCGAGTTAGTTCGTACCGCTGAGAAAATACCCGAAAAAATCAGCAGCCCTGACGGTGATATTGTGCCTTTCCTGGCGGGAGAAACGGTGCGCTGGTCGGTCAACGCGTAATTTTTTCTTGTGCCTATTGTGCCATGAATAATGATACTGTATACATATACAGTATCATTATTGGAGGCCATTATGCATATTGACGTCACCATTGCCAAAACTACCCCTTTACCTTCTGGTGCTGTTGAAGCGCTGGCAGGGGAATTATCCCGGCGGATCCAACATGCTTACCCGGATGTCCCAACCGAGGTACAGGTACGCCTTGCCACCAGCAATCAGTTATCCGTGCTTGGTGGCGCGAAAGAAGATAAAACCCGTATTAGCGAAATCCTTCAGGAAACATGGGAAAGTGCTGATGACTGGTTCAGTGCCGAATAGCACCGCGTCCAGTGGCACTGGGTTATTTCTCAGGGGGGGGCTGCCTCTCCCTGTGTTTGTCTTCACGCTATTCTATTGAATTTAAATTATCCATTGCGGCTATGCCCGCCCTGTTTTCCCGCGTTTTTTATTATTCTCCTCTCCTTTATTTTTAGTATAAAAAACAGCCAGGTGGCATAAATTAATTTGTATGCAGGCCGTGAATAATGTTAGAAAGTATTGTCGGGAATTTATTTATCCTGCGGTTATTTTCGAGAAGAGATATACTTAGTACGTTTACTTTTATCTTGCATGAACCTCACTAGTCGTTGTCTTTTTACACGTTATAAGGGGTTATGATGGAAAAGAATAAAGATGTGATTCAAACTCATCCTCTTATCGGATGGGATATCAGTACGGTAGACAGCTATGACGCTATGATGCTACGCCTGCACTACCTGACATCTGATAATCAAAAGCAAGATGAAACAGAAATCGGGCAAACATTATGGCTGACTACTGATGTCGCCAGGCAATTTATCTCTATCCTTGAAGCAGGGATAGCAAAGATTGAGTCCAGTGATTATCAGGTTAGTGACTATCGTAAGCACTGATGTTTACCATGCCGATTACGCTAAGTATCAGAGTCCCCATTAAGTAAAAACTCACTTTACTCGTCCCTTGAGGGGGCGTTGACCGTCCCCTCATACCCGCATCATTTTTATCTTCCTTTGCTATTTTATCCTTGCATAAATTGCATGCGCCTGATGAATTAATTACCCTCTGTCCCTTAAAGAAATCAAGTTCTTCGTGACGCTTGCCCGACATCCCGTCACGGCGGTGTGCTGAACCTGACGAAGAGTCCCCTTGATAACGTCAAGCATGACAGGCATTACCCTAAATATGAGAGAACACCATGACATATGATCTTATCATCGTTGGTAGCGGTTCCGTGGGAGCTGCTGCAGGATGTTATGCGGCCAACTCTGGCCTGAAAGTACTGATGATTGACAGCGCACATCCTCCTCATACCCAGGGCAGCCATCATGGTGATACACGCCTGATACGCCATGCTTATGGTGAAGGGGAAAAGTACGTGCCACTCGTTTTACGGGCTCAAACCCTGTGGAATGCTCTGGCAGAGATCAGTGGTGCAAAGCTGTTCCATCGGACTGGGGTGATTAATGTCGGCCCGACTGATTCGTCGTTTATTAAAAATATAAAAAATAGCGCATTGAAATACGACTTACCCCTTGAAGAAATGCGTGCCTCAGACGTTAAGGCTCGCTGGCCAGAACTTGTCATCCCTGAAGATTACATCGGTCTTTTTGAGCCTGATTCTGGTGTTCTTAAGAGTGAGATTGCTGTCGAGACGTATATTCGTCTGGCAAAACAAGGTGGGGCAACACAGCGGTTTAACTGCCAGGTGAATGATATTCAGTATCAGAATGATCATGTCACCGTGATTACGGATGACGGCAACTATACTGGTACCAGGCTGCTGATCAGCGCAGGTACCTGGGTGAAAAAATTGCTGCCGACGCTCCCCATTACCCCGGTACGTAAGATTTTTGCCTGGCATCAGGCTGACGGCCGCTACAGTGAGAATAATCGCTTCCCGGCATTCACGGCCGAAACACCTGATGGGCAACAATACTATGGCTTTCCATCAGAAGATAATGAGCTGAAGGTGGCCAGGCATAATGGCGGGCAAGTCATTAGTCAGCCAGAGCAGCGCCTTCCCTTTGGTCATGTTGCAGGAGACGGGCTGGAAGTTTTTCCTTTCTTGCGTGAATTTTTGCCCGGTATTGGCTGCTGTTTGCATGGTGCGTCATGCACTTATGACAATACTCCCGATGAAGACTTTATTATTGACACGCTGCCAGGACAGGATAATACCTTAATTATTTCCGGACTCAGTGGGCATGGTTTTAAATTTGCCAGTGTCCTGGGGGAAATTGCCTGTCAGTTCGCACTCGGCAAAACTTCTGATTACGATCAGTCCCCCTTTTCCTTGTCCCGTTTTAAATAATACAGAATTTTTTGAGGTGGCGATTCTTTCGCCACTTTTAATAAATATGAGTACTGTCTTTTACTATAAAAAACTATTCATATGACAATTTTATCTGTGAAAATTCAGTATTGTTGTATAGCCGCAAATTGACAATAAAATACAAATAAATATAAATATGTACAAAAAATAAGATTAATAAAAACAGTAATAAACCCATTAAATACAATAAACAACTACACTTTCTCTATAAAACAGAAAGACAATATGGTCTCTCAGTCAAATTTTATGAAAAAAAATATTTATATTTAATTAACATTCATTTTAAGTTGCTTTAAATAATACGGATAGTCTATGGTTCGTTTAATCATCGACAAACTGGGTACGATATTATGCAATGGCGAAACTCACCACAACGCTATGGCTCACTATCAGTGTTAATACACTGGTCAGTGGCAATAACCGTCTATGGTATGTTTGCATTAGGCTTATGGATGGTGACGCTGAGTTATTACAGCGACTGGTATCATAAGGCACCTGATTTACATAAGAGTATTGGTATCACGTTGATGATGGTCATGGTGATTCGTGTCATCTGGCGTTTTATTTCCCCCCCACCACCGTCATTAAAAAGCTATTCACCACTAACCCGTATTGCCGCGGTAACCGCGCATGTCCTGTTGTATGTGTTGTTATTTAGCATTCTGCTCAGTGGTTATTTTATTTCCACTGCGGACGGAAAAGGTATCAGTCTGTTTGGTTTCGCCGAAATACCGGCATTATTAAGTGATGGTGCCACTCAGGCTGATTTTGCTGGAGATATTCACCTGTGGCTTGCCTGGAGCCTGGTGATTATTTCTCTGTTGCATGGCCTGGCAGCGTTAAAACATCACTTTATTGATAAAGATGCCACCCTCAAACGTATGTTGGGTAAAGCATCAAATTAACTATGGAGTCATACTGCAATGAAAAAAAGCCTGTTGGGTGCAACCTTAGCTGCTCTGTTATTTACTACGGGTTCTGCTGTTGCAGCAGATTATAAAATTGATGATCAGGGCCAGCACGCCTTTGTTAATTTCCGTATTCAGCATTTAGGCTATAGCTGGTTATACGGTACGTTCCGTGATTTTGGCGGTACATTCAGCTACGACGAACAAGATCCAGCAAAAGATAAAATTAATGTCACTATTAAAACTGGCAGTCTCGACACGAATCATGCTGACCGTGATAAACATTTACGCAGCAAAGACTTCCTGAACACCAGCAAGTTCCCTGAGGCAACCTACGTGTCAACTGGGGTAACAAAAGAAGGTGATGCCCTGAAAATAGCCGGTGATTTGACGCTTAATGGTGTGACGAAACCCGTCGCCTTGACAGCGAAGCTGATTGGCCAGGGTGATGACCCATGGGGCAATAAACGCGCCGGATTTGAGGCAACAGGTCACTTTAAGCTGAAGGATTTTGCCATCAACAGCGACCTGGGACCGAAATCAGAAGAGGTGGAAATCATCATCTCCGTGGAAGGCATTCAGCAGTAATCCAGCCGTGCTCTCACGTAAATGTGAGAGCACTCCTGATCACTCCGGGTCCGGGATACCTAATGTGGTATTCAGCGCCCCTCGTGATTTATTAAAGATTTTATTACCATTTTCCCTTCCCGCCCTGCGACGACGCTGTTCTTCCGGTGAGAGCACCAGCTCTTCCCGACAGAGCTCACTGCAGCAACCAGAAAATTTCTCAGCACAAGCCGGACACTGGATAAACAGCAAATGGCAGCCATCATTTTTACAGTTAGTATGACTATCACAAGGCGTGCCACACTGATGACAATGGGCAATAACATCATCAGATATGCGTTCGCCCATGCGTTCGTCAAATACAAAGTTTTTACCAATAAAACGAACGGGCAAATCTTGTTCACGCGCCCGGCGCGCATACTCAATAATCCCCCCTTCGATATGATAAACATTTTCAAAACCGTTATGACGCATAAAGGCGCTCGCTTTTTCACAACGAATGCCCCCAGTGCAGTACATAACAATTTTCTTATCTTTATCGTCCTGCAGCATTTCAACCGCTTTCGGTAGTTGATCCCGGAAGGTATCTGCCGGAATCTCCATAGCGTTATCAAAATGACCGACTTCGTACTCGTAGTGGTTACGCATATCCACAAATACAGCGTCCGGGTCATCAAGCATGGTATTGACTTGTGCCGCACTGAGATACTCACCCACATCGCTGGCATCAAAAGTGGGATCATCAATACCATCGGCCACGATACGTTCGCGCACTTTCATACGGAGCACCCAGAACGACTTACCGTCATCATCCAGGGCAATATTGAGACGCAACTGATTAAGCGCAGGGTGAAAACGGTACAACAGGGCCTTAAACGCTTCAAACTGACTCTGGGGGACGCTAATCTGTGCGTTAATCCCTTCATGAGCCAGGTAGACACGCCCAAAAACATTGAGTTGCGTAAACGCCAAATACAGGGCATCACGCACAATTTGGGGCTCTTCAAGGGTAAAATATTTGTAGAATGAGACTGTGGTGCGCGGCTCAGTTTCGGCCAGCATGCGCTCACGGAGTGCCTCATTCGATATGCGGTTGTGTAACACTGGCATGGTGTTCGCTCGGCAATCATAAAAAAGGGACTGCATAATAAAGTAAAAAGCGACAATTTACATCCATGCCTTTTGCACTACATTTTATGTAATAGCTGGAAAGAACATGTTCCGTAAGACATTTTTCACGGCAAATTTTGGCTTCAGAGCAAAAAATGTCACAATAGATGACGAAACAGAATACCAACTGACGTCTGAAAGGTTTGAAATGACGAACTTACCCCAATTTTCACGCGCTCTATTGCATCCCCGCTATTGGGGAACCTGGTTTGGCATTGGCTTATTGTACCTTCTGGTACAGCTGCCCTATCCCGTTCTTTTCCCCATCGGCTGTGGATTAGGTCGTCTCGCAAAACGTTTGATGAAGCGTCGCGTTAATATTGTACGCCGCAATCTTGAACTCTGTTTCCCGGAGATGTCCCTGGATAAGCGTGAGCAACTGGTGACGGCCAATTTTGAGTCTGTCGGCATGGGACTGATTGAGACCGGTATGGCGTGGTTTTGGCCTGATTCACGGATTAACCGCTGGTGCCACTATGAAGGCGCGGATAAAGTGAAGGAAATTATCAATTCAGGCCAGGGGGTACTTCTGATAGGTATACACTTTCTGACCCTGGAGCTGGGGGCACGTATCTTTGGGATTAAAACACCCGGGATCGGTGTCTATCGTCCCAATAATAATCCGTTAATTGACTGGATACAGACCAAAGGGCGAATGCGCTCTAATAAGAGCATGCTGGATCGTAAAGATCTGAAGGGAATGATCCGTGCCCTGAAGCAGGGTAATATCATCTGGTATGCACCGGACCATGACTATGGCCCGCGTGGCAGTGTCTTTATGCCCTTCTTCGCCGTTGAACAGGCAGCGACCACCACAGGTACCTATACCCTGGCAAAACTATCAGGGGCCAGTATTGTGCCTTTTGTTCCGCGCCGCCTGCCACAGGGTAAAGGCTATGAATTAATCATCCTGCATCCTGAACGCACTCCTCCCCTTGAAAGCCCGGAAGAGACGGCCCGCTGGATGAATACCATTGTTGAACAATGTATCAATATGGCACCTGAACAGTATATGTGGTTGCACCGGCGCTTTAAAACCCGCCCGGAAGGAATGCCGGATCGTTATCAGTAAATCATCGAAAATTATCGCTGACCGTCAAACAGGCCTGGCTGGTATTTGGCTACTGACGGTCGGTGAACCTCTTCAAGTCGCTCCCCAATCACAGAGTAATGTCATTCATCTGCCACTGGTCCCGTAGCAAATAATCACCGTGGATAACTTTTTCTGTCTGAAACCTGCCGGGTCAAAATTCTGGTCTATGATTGGTTAATAGCCCCCAAATATGGAGAGAGTAATGACATTATATGCCAACCTTGAGGAGGCCATTGAGGCTGCCCGTGAACTGTTTCTTGCCGATAACCCGTCTCTTGATGAAGAGAGTGCTGACATTGAGCAATTCAGTCTGCAGAAATATGTGATGCAGGAGGGTGAAATCATGTGGCAGGCCGAGTTTTTTGCCAGTGATGACGAACAGGGTGAATGTCTGCCATTACTCAGTGGTGAAGCAGCACAGAGTGTGTTTGACGGCGACTATGATGAAGTGGAAATTAGCCAGGAGTGGCAGGAGGAAAATACGCTGCATGAATGGGATGAGGGCGAATTTCAGCTTGAGCCCCCCCTGGATACGGAAGAGGGGCAAAGCGCCGCCGACGAGTGGGAGGACTAACCCTTAAGCATTATTCGTATGGCCCATGACTGATATCAATCGGTAATAGCAGAGTATCAAAGACTAAAGAAAATGGTAAATCCAGCACCCTGAGATAACGCCATGCGCTGTCACGCATATCCCACTGAACACCGGGGTAATACTGATTACCCTGTCCTTGTCCAGAAACAGTCCGGCTGATAATACTGCCACATCCGGTTAATGCGCCGGTGAGCAGTAGAACCACAATAATTCTTACCATGTTTATATCCTGCTGACTTTATTGGTATTGTTACAGGTTACCGACAAAAAAATACCGACTTGTCAGTCGGTATTTTTGCGGTGTTTCAGGACAGAACCTCGCCCCAACCTGCGCCCTGCTATTCCTTCGCCGACAACGCCAGCGGGTTAAGCTCAACCTGCTGATATTGTGACACCCAGGATGAATAGCGTTCCGGATTAGCCCAGATACGGTAGTGCATACGCGACATTGTAACGGGGTCGCTTAACAATACCAAACGCCGATCGCGGGTCAGTTTTTCAGGGTTTTCATTTAATGCCTGTTCAACATGACGATCACGAGCGATTTCCAGCACATGACTTTCCCGATGTCTTGCGGTCGCCATTGCCGATGCCAGGGCATTCAACGCCGGGTTAAATACAGCGTGCATAAAACCGTCGCTTAACGCCTGACGACGATTCAGCTGCAAGTATTTATCCGTATCAACCAACACTTGTGGCGGTGAGTACTCTTCCGGTATCAGGAACAACTTCCAGCGTCTTGTACGCAGGCCAATACTGGTACGGCTGGAGAATACGGACACAAAGGGCGACAGAATCAACGAGAAGACGATAGGAGCCAGCCAGAAGAGGAAGCGTAAATCCAGCCATGCCATGCCTACTGCCCAAACCAGCCCCAGTAGAAGCTGTGAACCGTGCCGCATAAAGGCTTCGCTCCAGGGCGTGGAGTCATCATCACGTTGCGGTGAATTCCATACCACTTCCCAGCCAAGGAATGCACTGACCACAAAGACGGTATGGAATAACATCCGTACCGGTGCCAGCAAGACCGAGAACAGCACTTCCAGTAACAGCGAGCAGGTGACACGGAAGAAACCACCATAGGCTTTACTGCCTTTGCACCAGATAAGGATGATACTCAGCAACTTAGGCAGAAAGAGTAATACCATGGTGGAGGCAAACAGGGCAATCGCCAGTTCTGGACGCCACTGAGGCCATACCGGATAGAGCTGATAAGGCTGGAGGAAATACTGCGGTTCAGTCAATGCGTGAACAACCTGAAGCGCTGTAGACAGGGCCAGGAACATAAACCAGAGTGGTGCCGACAGATACGACATCACTCCTGTCAGGAATACGGCCCGGTGTACTGGGTGCATCCCTTTCACCAGAAACAGTCGGAAGTTCATCAGGTTACCCTGACACCAGCGACGATCCCGTTTAAGCTCATCCAGTAAATTAGGTGGTAACTCTTCATAGGAGCCTGGCAGGTCATAGGCAATCCATACCCCCCAGCCAGCACGGCGCATCAGGGCGGCTTCTACAAAGTCATGGGACAGAATCGAGCCGGCAAAATTACCGTCACCCGGTAGCGGTGCCAAAGCACAGTGTTCCATAAAGGGCGCCACACGGATAATGGCATTATGCCCCCAATAGTGTGACTCGCCTAACTGCCAAAAGTGTAGCCCGGCCGTAAACAGTGGCCCGTATACTCGGGTAGCAAACTGCTGGCAACGTGCATAGAGCGTATCCATGCCGGACGCTTTTGGGGAGGACTGAATAATACCTGCCTTGGGATTGGCCTCCATCAGGCGAACCAGGTTCGTCAGGCATTCGCCCGTCATCACCGAGTCAGCATCCAGAACCAGCATATAACTGTACTGCTTACCCCAACGACGGCAGAAGTCATCTATATTGCCGCTCTTACGCTTAACACGGCGGCGGCGGCGGCGATAGAAGATTTGCCCTTCTCCCTGGACTTCAGCAATGAGCTCCATCCAGGCTTTCTGTTCAGCGACACAGATATCCGGATCATAGCTATCGCTAAGAATGTAGACATCAAAATGACGCTGCTGGCCTGTCGCCTTAACTGACTCCCACGTAGCCCGTAACCCTGCAAAGACACGTGCCACATCTTCATTACAGATAGGCATAATCAGTGCGGTACGGTGGGCAGGGTCGATAGGTTCATCCCCGGTCGTGGAAGCGGAAATACTGTACTTATCTTTTCCGATTAATAGCTGGAGAAAACCCATCAGCGCAGTCCAGAAACCTGCTGATACCCAACAAAACAGAATAGCAAACAGGATCAAGATGCCGCTTTGCAGCACGTACGGCAGGAGCTGCATAAATGAGACCCACAGGTCCTGTCCTCCCATCTCGAGTGGGTTAATAAAAGCCCACCCCTGATAAGGGAGAATGGTTTTCATATACCAGGTGGCCACGACCGTTTGAGACAGGGTCAGCAACAGCAAAATATAGCGACGGATCGTTCCCACCGTACGCCATTTCTGCTCTGCTGAATTATCTTCATGGTAGTCCTGAGTATGGGCTGAACGCCCTCTGACGCTATCCCAGAAACGCCCAATGGGATTTGTCCGCCAGGGCTCAGGATGCATTGACGTTCGAGTTACTTCAGGCATGGCCTGAAGCTGGCTACGACCTTCATCATCAGTAATGAGCTGCCCTTCACCCAATGAGTCTGGCCACTGAGTTTCAAGACGTGACGATACCGAAGCCAGGGGCGAATCATCGGCACGCGGATAACGATGACCATGTACGTCAAGTGCTTCATGTACTGCCTGAAGAGAATCTTCAGGCAGTTGTGCACGCTCTGCGTCCGACAGTTTTAGTGCCGCGATATAATCAGAGGTAGTAACAGTAGACTTATTCATTTGCAGGTAACTGATAGCTCCAAGTTTCACTCAAGGTCTGATCGCCCTCGACCAGCGCCGCACGCATATCAGTGGTCTTTTTGTCATCTTTTTGCTTCACACGCAGTGTCAAACGCCATCCCTTGATAAGGGGATTATAGCGTAACTGGCTATCAACGATTTCACCGTTGTCACCAATACTGGTTTGTGCTGTCACAGGGGTATCCGCTGGCAATTTTTTCATATCAACGCCAGTGAAATCGATGACAAATGCGGTAGTACCGTCAGGCTGGCGCACTAAGTTAGCCTGCTTGACATCACCCAATGAACGTCTGGTTTGCGTAACGTAAGCACTGTCTGCCGCATGAAGTTTATCTTCATCACGACTGAACGTAATACTGTAGTTAAAGTTCATCTCAACACCCGGGTCTGGCAGGGTATCTGGTGTCCAGTAAGCAACAATATTGTCATTGGTTTCATCGTTTGTCGGAATTTCGACGAGTTCAACACGACCTTTTCCCCAGTCGCCATTCGGTGTAATCCAGGCACTTGGGCGAAGGTCATACCGGTCATCTAAATCTTCAAAACGAGAGAACTGGCGACCACGTTGTAACAGACCATAACCTAGAGGATTTTCTGTCTCATAGGAACTGACCGCTAAATGTTTAGGATTATTTAACGGACGCCAGATCCATTCACCGTTGCCAGCATGGATAGACAAACCATTCGAGTCATGCATTTCAGGGCGGTAGTTAGTCGTGGGTGAAGGCTGATTCGGCCCGAACAGGAACATACTGGTCAGCGGTGCAATACCAATTTTACCCACTTTCTCGCGCAAAAATATTTTCGACTGTACTCTGACAACTGTATCGCGCCCGGGAATAATCACGAAACGATACGCCCCGGTGGCACGAGGAGAGTCAAGTAACGCATAGAGGGTTAGCGTTTTTTCATTAGGCTTAGGACGTTCTATCCAGTACTCACGGAAACGGGGGAACTCTTCGCCCGAAGGCAAAGCTGTATCAATCGCCAGGCCACGTGCCGAGAGGCCATACACCTGCCCGGAGCCTAACACCCGGAAATAACTCGCACCAAGCATACTGACGATTTCGTCATCCTTACCCTTATTATTGATAGGATAGAGGATCTTAAACCCGGCAAAGCCAAGATCTTTTAACGAATCCTTGTCCGTTTTTAAGGAACCAAAATCAAAATAATCAGGATCATAGCCAATTTTATGCACACTGGTAGCCGTCACTTCGTTCAGGGTTACCGGTGAGTCGAAATACATACCCTGATGGTAGAATTCGAGCTTAAACGGGGTCTTTATATCGCTCCAGTAAGCTTTATCATGCTTAAACTGGATCTGCTGGTAATCTGCGTATTTCATATTACGCAGCTGTGACGGCAGATTACTCTTTGGTGCTTCGTAGCTTTTACTCGCTAATTTTTTTGCCTGTTCTGCGACATCGTTAATTGTGAAGGCCCAAGTGGACGTTGCATAAAGAGACAACATGACCACCGCACCCAACCAGCTTAATTGCATCATTTTAGATTTATGTTTCATATTAACCAGCACATCCCCCTTTGTGTGCTCGAATCAATCTTATCATTTTAATGTAAACTCCCGGTTTCCGACAACTGAATCCCCGCTTTGTTCTATTCACTGGCTCACCTATTAAGCAAAAAGAGCGCCTGAGCTGATTTTAAGAATGCCACCTGGAGACAGGATGACATGCTTAGTGTAGGGTTGCCACGGATAACGACGTTGTGACCAGTTATAAAGATTAACAGGCCCCTGGTTTAACGGTAAGACGAACTATCTGGAAAAGTCCGGAGTAATATGAGTAACCCCCCAAAACAGCGAGAGTATTTTCTCGATTCCATCCGCGCATGGTTGATGCTATTAGGCATCCCTTTTCACTTATCCTTGATTTACTCCAGCCATCAATGGCACGTCAACAGCGTGACAACCTCAGCCGGGCTGACGCTGTTTAATGATTTTATCCATGCGTTTCGCATGCAGGTATTTTTCGTTATCTCAGGCTATTTTTCCTACATGTTATTCCAGCGTTATCCGATAAAGCGCTGGTGGAAAGTGCGTGTATTACGGGTGGGCATTCCTATGCTGGCAGCCATTCCGTTGTTGACCCTGCCCCAATTTCTGATGCTGCTGTCGGTTAAGGGCCAGGCACAAGGCTGGCATTTGTTAAGTGGCTATGAAAAATACAATACCCTGGTCTGGGAACTGATATCACACCTGTGGTTTTTATTAGTACTGATCGTACTCACCACGTTGGGTATGGCACTCTTTAAATACCTTGATAAAGCGCACGGTGAAAAAAAGCAGCAGGTAACAAAAACACCAAGCCTGGTCAGGCTCTCTTTGCTCTTTTTACTGTTTGGCGTCCTGTATGCGGGTTTGCGTCGGCTCATACTGATCTTTTACCCTGCACTTTTGAGTGATGGCCTGTTCAATTTCGTCGTGATGCAAACCCTGTTTTACCTGCCCTTTTTTGTTCTGGGGGCCCTCATTTTTAAACAGGAGTCCTTGAAAGCACTTTTTACTGCCCCTTCGGTTGGGTGCACGCTGGGCGCAGCCTTTGCGTTAATCGCTTATATCCTTAACCAACGTTACGGGGATGGTGATGCGTGGATGTATGAGACTGAGAGCTGTATCACTATGATGATGGGGCTGTGGATGGTTAATGTGGTTTTCTCATTAGGTTATCGCTTACTGAATATTCAGTCAGCACGGATAACTTACTTTGTTAACGCTTCACTATTCTTGTACCTGGTGCATCATCCCTTAACACTGTTTTTTGGTGCCTATATTACCCCCCTTATCAGTTCCAACTTGCTGGGCTTTTTCCTGGGGCTGGTATTTGTCGTGGGTATTGCACTGATACTCTATGAAATTCACCTGCGGATCCCGCTACTGCGTTTCCTGTTATCGGGCAAGCCTAAATCACCGAACAAGTCTGACCCGAAGTCACGCTGAGTCACCATGCTGTGCCGTCTTGTCATGGCGGCACAGCATGCTCCACCTGGCACCGTGATCTACAGGGTATCCGCTATTGCCTGGTAAATTTGCCGTGTTTCTTCATCGAAACAGACAAACGTCACATACGCCGGTAACGGACGTATACCGATATAGGGATAAACGGTATCCCAGGCAATACGGGCAGCCTGATGTTTGGGGAAACCATACGCCCCCGTGGATATAGCCGGAAAAGCGATACTTTGATACCCATTGGCAGCGGCTAAATCAAGGCAGTGGCGATAGGTCAGTGCCAGCAGTTCCGCCTCATGATGTGCCCCACCTTGCCATACCGGCCCTACGGCATGAATAACGGCTTTAGCGGCAAGATTACCGGCCTCAGTGATCACCGCATGCCCTGGGGCACAGTCCCCTTGTTGTTGATGAATCACTTTACAGGCGTCGAGCAGTGTTTCACCGGCTGCCCGGTGAATGGCACCATCAACGCCCCCTCCCCCCATTAATTGTGGGTTGGCGGCATTAACAATGACATCGACATTAATTTTTGTAATATCCCCTTTCACCACCTGTATGCGATCACTCATTAACTACGCTCCTGAAAAATCTTTTTCGACACTGGAACCTGACTCCCTGGCTGACGGGATTGACTGCTGGTAACGGAAACAATCGGCTCCCCCTTATGGACGCCATTATTCAGTAAAACAGACATTAATATTTTCAAAACAAATTTATGCAATACTCTAAAAATAAAGCAGAAAAATGACAGGCATCCAATAATACATCATATTTTTATGATGCTAGCATTTGCCGCCAGAGCAATACAAAAAAATGTCAATTCACGGTTATTATCAGATAAAATCGATAAGGGCTTTTGACCATATCAAAAACGGGCATGTCCTGTTCTTTGACAACAAAAGTCGTGAATTAACTTTTTTCCTGTATCAAAAATTAGCGCCAACAGTGTCAATGACCTACCGGTGCCCGGCTTGCTTTAACCCAATCCGGGCGTTAACTTGTTGTAAAATTTATTATTATGGTGATTCTGGGATGGACCTGACTGTTATTGTCTTTCTTTTGGTTTATATTGCGATGGGCTTTGGTTCCCTGCCCGGTTTTAAAATAGACAGAACCGGCGCGGCGATTGTAGGTGCGGTGGCGATGATGACCATTGAAAGCATCTCTCCCGCCCAAGCCTGGATAGCGATTGATTATGATACTATTGGCATGCTTTTCGGCTTGATGGTGGTCTCAGCTTCGTTTGTGGTTTCCGGCTTTTATGCCTGGACGGTAAAAAAAGTGGCGACACTCCATGTCACCCCCCCGGCACTGCTTGCTGTATTAATTGCTGTCGGTGGCATACTTTCCGCTTTACTGACCAATGATGTCGTGATCGTGGCGATGACACCATTACTGGTGTCCATTACTCTGGCACGTAAACTTAATCCAATCCCTTTCCTGCTCGGCTTCTGTTTTGCAGCCAATAATGGTTCTGCGGGATCGCTTATTGGCAGCCCGAAAAACATGATTATTTCGGAAGGACTGGATTTATCTTTTATGGGATTATTACAGTCTGCAGGCCTTCCCGCGCTACTCTCATTGGTAGTCATCTGGTTAGTGGTGGTACTACTATACCGCCAACGCTGGTACCTGCCTGAAGACCAGCTTCAGGCCACACAGAGTACCGCAATGACAGCTTCACCTACGGATATAGAACTGGATACTTGGGAGACCATCAAAGCCGGCGTGATCACCCTTGCTATTATATTCTGTTTTATTTTTACCGAAATCCCCAAAGAGATTGTCGCCTTAACGGCCGCCGGTCTTCTGCTGGTGAACCGTTCTATCTCCTCTAACGATATGCTCAAATTAGTTGACGGTAACCTGTTACTGCTGATTATGGGGCTGTTTGTCGTCAATGCTGCTTTATCAAACACCGGTATTCCTGGTGATATCCTGCTCAGTATGCATCACCATGGGATCGACCTGAATAACCCTATTATTCTCTTTTTAATCACCGGGCTGTTGTGCATCATTGTCGGTAACAACCCGGCAATAATGTTGTTAGTTCCTTACTTAAAACACGAAGAGAATGCCAATGCTCTGGGTGCGGCCCTGGCCCTGGGCTCAGGCTTTTCCAGTAACTTTTTTGTCTTTGGTAGTCTGGCTGGCATTATCGTGGTTGAGCAAGCGAAACTGTACGGGGTCAAAATCTCCTTTATGGAATTTACGCGTTCAGGTGGGATAATCGCCCTGATATGCATGTTGTTATCCAGTGTCTGGATCCTCGGCCTCTCTTAGCCCGTAAATGCCCCCACCCTGTGAGTGACTCAGTCCGATTGAGTGCTCACAAATGTGATATGCATTATTGAAACTCTCCCCGGCAAGTGATTGAATAATCACCTGCCGAGAGAGGCGTAACCGCCTTTATATTGCTCTCTTCTGTCTCTCAAGTTACACAACTCTCTGGCCATTTCCCCTAATAATGACTGAGTGAGCATGTGATATGAACAAGTGGCCATGGAAAGGACGTGATTCAGTACCAGATGCCCCCCTCCCCTGGCAACATGCTTTGGCTATCCCCTTACTGGCTTCATTAAGTGGAACGGAACAGCAAAAATTGGTACTGCTGGCACAACGCTTCTTGCAACAAAAACGCCTGGTTCCCTTGCAGGGTTTACACCTTGATGGTCTGGCATCATCCCGAATTTCACTGCTGTTTTGTTTACCGGTTCTGGAATTAGGTATCGAATGGCTCGACGGCTTTCACGAAGTCCTGATTTACCCCGAGCCCTTCGTTATTGATGATGAATGGGAGGATGATATCGGCCTGGTTCACCAGCAAGTTTCTGTCCAATCCGGGCAGAGCTGGCCACAAGGGCCAATTATTCTGAACTGGATCGATATTAAAGACTCTTTTGACGATTCTGGCTTTAATTTGATCATTCATGAAGTCGCCCATAAGCTCGATATGCGTAACGGGGGCTATGCCAGTGGTGTTCCCTTGACCCATTTGCGTGACATCGCCAGTTGGGAACAGGATCTTCATGGTGCCATGAGCCATATCCAGGATGAAATAGACCTTGTAGGCGAAGCGGCATGCAGCATTGATGCCTATGCGGCAACAGATCCTGCTGAATGTTTTGCCGTGCTTTCCGAATATTTTTTTAGCGCTCCACAACTGTTTACACCCAGGTTTGCTTCACTTTATCGGCGTTTTTGTCAGTTCTACCAGCAAGATCCATTACAACGTTTGTTAATCAGTCTAAACACTGCCACTAAAAGTGATAAATAGCACATTAACCCACCATTACGCTTTAAAATTAATCATAGTAATTAATATGTTAGTTTTAGTATTGACAGTTTTAATCATCGAGGCTACTATCTCTCTCGTTCAAACGATTCCTCTGTAGTTCAGTCGGTAGAACGGCGGACTGTTAATCCGTATGTCACTGGTTCGAGTCCAGTCAGAGGAGCCAATTTAAAGAAAGCAGACGCTTAATAACGTCTGCTTTCTTGCTTTCCGGAAATTACTTCTCTTTTACGTTCACCCTCTTCCGCCAAAAAATGCTGCTACCCACGAATGAACCTATTTTGAAACTGTAGGAAAGCTAAAACAGCAATCATCAATGGGTGAATATTTAGAAGGCTATCGTAAAGTTCGTGAAAATAATCCTTTTGGCACTGAAGTTGATAAATATAGATCTGCTCATAGTGAACTACGCAGACTGGATAAGAAGAGACAATCACTGATAGAAAATTTTGTCCATCGAGCTCAATCCTATAATCAGCTCAACGGCACCAACAGCCGCTAAATCATCCGGTAATTTTGATATCATGCATGAACGTATGATCTACCATAAAGCTATTTCAGAAAAAACAGATGCTGAGATTTTTGCTCTGGTAGTAAAACAACGCAGAAGCAGCTCTGGCATTTCAGTGTTCTGTTGAAAAAAATCTTGAGCAGCTTTTGGTTCTTGCATCAGATAGTGAGAAATCAAACAAGATACGTAATAAGATATCCATTTTAAAATAATAAAAAATAATGACTAAATTTAGACTAAAAAAACAAGTCTGTAATTCATATCAATATAGAGAATGTAAATATCATAGTAATTAATAATATTTAGAAAAACATTTATTAAAATACTGCGCTGATGTACGGCAACGTATCTAATTTTTATCAGAATTGACTCTTGAAACCCGACTTACCATTAGCATGACGCAATTCTTTGCCCCCCTTCAGGGCTATCATCGCGGCCTTCTCTTGGATAATAAATAAGGTCGGAACCATCAGGATGCTCACATAAACGTTCAAATTCCAGAAGATTATATCGATCTTCTATATCAATTGATTGATGTCAGTGATGAGCGATGAAATACCACTGTTGGCGTGCCTTTGCTGGATGTTCGAAGGGATAAGGAACGAAGCAGCACTCATGATATGTTGTGCTGCCTAATTAAATCAGCGTCAATTGTTATTTGACTTTACGTCCTTCAGCATAGGCTTTACGGGCTTCGTTCAAACTCATGATATTAGCCCCACCACCATAACTTGGTTCTTCTTCTTGAACAGGATCATCTTCCCAATTGCAAACCGGACAAATTTCATAGCTCCCAACTTCCGAAAATTCATATTTATGGCAACAAGGGCATAAATGCAGTGAACGACTCATTTTTGTTTCTCCCAATAACCTATTCCATCTTTAGGTTTAAACATAGTTTTCGGAACACCATCTTTCGTTTT
>NZ_JAERJD010000030.1 GCF_018257795.1 Citrobacter sp. JGM124
CGGAAGAAACGTAAATAACTTCAGCACTGGTTTTAACATAACGTCGCATTACGCGCACCGCTCAGGCGGCCTGAGCGCGCTTCTGACGGCAGAACGGTAAAACAGGCAACAAACCACCCGAAAAGCCGCCAGAAACGCAGGGAATGAATTCTGGCACAGTGAATGGCTATGCGCCCAGGTGAATGGTTCTGATTCTGGCGCCGGATACACCCCGTAAGCCGTGTTTTTCACACTTTACGACCGCGACAGCGTGCATCCCTGATGAAGGTGATTTTTCGCATGCGAAAAATCGGGCTGGAAAACCGATAGTGGTGAACGGACGCGCAATTTATTGCGTGACCGTGAAACGCTCGCCAGGTGTCGGGGCGGCGAGCCCTGACAGGAGCATTTGCCATGCCGCGTGTGCGCGGTATTACAAATGCACATCCTGTCCCGTGGCGCTGACACCCTCAAAAAAACTGAAGCCATGAAAATACCCTGAAAATGCCGGCAAGCCACAGTGCCGGATCCGGCACCACACTGGATATAAATCAGTAACACAATCCGGCCACCTGGATAAATATCATGTGGGCGGATCCGGCACTGCTCGCGGATATACAGGTGTGTGGTACCGGCACTGGTGTCGGATTGTGTGACATGTAAGGCACTGATAAATAGCGATAGCCACAATCCGGCGATATGACAGTGCCGGTACCGACACCTGTGTATCCGACAAATGTGAGACATTTTGCCGGACACATGCAAATTGCCTGAAATATTTACGATTAAGCAACTGATTTAAAGTGAAAAATCTGCAAGACGAAGTCTTGCGTGGGGTGTGATGTTTTGACCCTGAAGGCAGAGAGCGGCGATCGGGCTGTGTGGATAGGCTAGAAAAACAGGTTTGGATTAAGTCATTCAGTAAATCAGACAAGCCACGCCGGCAACTGAGGCGTTCTCAGCGTTTCCAGAACTTCCACCAGGGTGAATCCCCAGTATGCTTGTGCTCGATGAGCAGCATCGCTTGTTTGAGGCTATCGATGTGCGAATCCTTGGCGGAAACTAACGTTTTAAGGTGTTCCACTTCCTGCCTCAGCTGTGCAATTACCTGTTCACTCTGCTGGGAGATACCTGTACCAGGCTGTTCTAATACCTGCGCAGACACATGTTCAAATGGGCGATACTCAAGAGGACCAAAAACACGAATAAGCTCCGAAACATCGACCAATCTAGCATTCCTTGCACCATGACAGGTGGACAGCTCACCTGTCTTAATCAACCTGTGCAATGTTGTACGGCTCTTCCCTGTCAGCCGTGCGGCCTCACTGATCGATATTTTTGCCATTAACTGCATCCTGTAGAGCGTTTAACTGCACCGAAAGAGTCCTGCAGAGCACCTCTGCATCCTCATGAAGTTTTTCACACATGTCAGCCTCAGTATCGAGATCCAGTTCGTTGAGCTTATCCAGCAAAAGCAGGGATTGCGCCTGAATGAATTTCGCCATGTTCAGTGCCGTTTTGTGTTGTTTCGTCATCACAGCGTCAGTGCTCCAAGTGATCTCCGGTTATTTTCCGCTTCCTCGACCGTTCGCTCGCTACGCTCGGTCACTTATCTGCGGCGAGCGGACGGATCTTACTAAAAGACAAATAACCTAGACGGTAAGCGTAACGAGAAGCCAGAACAAGAGCGGTAAGGCCACGCCCCACCAGTGCGTTTTTCCATAGGCTCCGCCCCCCTGACAAGCATCACAGAATCCGACGCTCAAATCAGTGGTGGCGAAACCCGACAGGACTATAAAGATACCAGGCGTTTCCCCCTGGCGGCTCCCTCGTGCGCTCTCCTGTTCCTGCCTTTCGGTTTACCGGTGTCATTCCGCTGTTATGGCCGCGGTTCTCTCA
>NZ_JAERJD010000031.1 GCF_018257795.1 Citrobacter sp. JGM124
TGGCCGATATTACCGTTATGGCCCGTGTGGGTGACACCGCCAGTGTGAATGCCGACAGGCAGGTGAGCTTTATCGCCAACATCGCCACCGCTCATGTGGTGAGTGTGGAGCTACAGGGCACCGATGTCAGTAAAATTGCAGACGGCACCAGTAGCTTCACCTATACGGTAACGGTGAAGGACAGTAACGACAACCTGGTACCCGGCGTGACCGTCACCGCCACGGCGGATAAATCCGGACTACCGGCAATCCCCAACGGGGTCACCAATGCCAGCGGTGAGGCAACCATCACCCTCACCAGCACCAACATCGCAGTCGCCGATATTACCGTCAGAGCCCAAGTGGACGATACCCAACAAGTGGACGCAAATGAGACGGTGAGCTTTATCGCCAACAGCGCGACGGCGAAAGTAGGTACCGTTGAATTAGATGACAACGTGCAGATCAAAGTAGCTAACGGCACAAATACGTTTAACTACACCGCACAGCTCATTGATAATAATGGTAACCCAGTGAAGCAAGCGGGATTAACCGTAAAATGGACACAAGACCAGGGCAGTGCTGTGACACTACCATCAAGCAGTGTTACTAATGCGGCAGGACAAGCAACCATCACACTGACCAGTACCACAACAGCGGTGAGCAATATACAGGTCAGTGCACAGTATCTTGCAACCCCCAGCGTGAATGCCAAGGCGGTGAACTTTACAGCCGACAGTTCACTGGCGAAAGTCAGTGATGTATCCCTGGTAGGAACCATAACCAGCCAAATTGCCGACGGAAATAATTTCTTTACTTATACCGTGACCGTCACTGATACCAATAATAATCCCGTGGAAGGCGCAATTGTCGCTCCTATGGTGAATCAGTCTGATCTCTCAGTCACTGTTAACGGAACCACGGATGCTAACGGTCAGGCAATCATAACGCTCACCAGCAGCACTAAGGCAGTGGATAACATTATCGTAAGTGCTCAGGTCGGCAATACGCCAAGTGTGAACGCAAAGGAAGTGGTGAGTTTCATTGCCAACAACGCAACGGCAAAAGTGAAAATAGTCACACTTACTGACACAGAGGTAAACAAAGTCGCTAACGGTATCAATGCCTTTAATTATACGGCTCAGGTGGTTGATGCTAATGATAACCCGGTAAAACAAGCCGGGATCACCGTGAGCTGGTCACAGGATAAAGGCAGTAGTGTGGTCCTGCCATCAAGCAGTGTCACTGATGCAACAGGCCTGGCAACCATCACCCTGACCAGCACCAACGTCGCAGTGGCCGATATTACCGTCAGTGCCCGCGTGGGTGACACCACCAGTGTGAGCGCTGATGAGAAAGTAAGCTTTATCGCGAATATCGCCACCGCTCATGTGGTGAGTGTGGCGCTACAGGGCACTGACGTCAGCAAAATCGCCAATGCCACGAATAACTT
>NZ_JAERJD010000032.1 GCF_018257795.1 Citrobacter sp. JGM124
TTTATGGGGTGACTGCGTACCTTTTGTATAATGGGTCAGCGACTTATATTCTGTAGCAAGGTTAACCGTATAGGGGAGCCGCAGGGAAACCGAGTCTTAACTGGGCGTTAAGTTGCAGGGTATAGACCCGAAACCCGGTGATCTAGCCATGGGCAGGTTGAAGGTTGGGTAACACTAACTGGAGGACCGAACCGACTAATGTTGAAAAATTAGCGGATGACTTGTGGCTGGGGGTGAAAGGCCAATCAAACCGGGAGATAGCTGGTTCTCCCCGAAAGCTATTTAGGTAGCGCCTCGTGAACTCATCTTCGGGGGTAGAGCACTGTTTCGGCTAGGGGGCCATCCCGGCTTACCAACCCGATGCAAACTACGAATACCGAAGAATGTTATCACGGGAGACACACGGCGGGTGCTAACGTCCGTCGTGAAGAGGGAAACAACCCAGACCGCCAGCTAAGGTCCCAAAGTCATGGTTAAGTGGGAAACGATGTGGGAAGGCACAGACAGCCAGGATGTTGGCTTAGAAGCAGCCATCATTTAAAGAAAGCGTAATAGCTCACTGGTCGAGTCGGCCTGCGCGGAAGATGTAACGGGGCTAAACCATGCACCGAAGCTGCGGCAGCGACACTATGTGTTGTTGGGTAGGGGAGCGTTCTGTAAGCCGTTGAAGGTGGACTGTGAGGTCTGCTGGAGGTATCAGAAGTGCGAATGCTGACATAAGTAACGATAAAGCGGGTGAAAAGCCCGCTCGCCGGAAGACCAAGGGTTCCTGTCCAACGTTAATCGGGGCAGGGTGAGTCGACCCCTAAGGCGAGGCCGAAAGGCGTAGTCGATGGGAAACAGGTTAATATTCCTGTACTCGGTGTTACTGCGAAGGGGGGACGGAGAAGGCTATGTCATCCGGGCGACGGTTGTCCCGGTTTAAGCAGGTAGGCGGAGTGTCCAGGTAAATCCGGACACTTATTCAACGCTGAGATGTGATGACGAGGCACTACGGTGCTGAAGTGATAAATGCCCTGCTTCCAGGAAAAGCCTCTAAGCATCAGGTAACACAGAATCGTACCCCAAACCGACACAGGTGGTCAGGTAGAGAATACCAAGGCGCTTGAGAGAACTCGGGTGAAGGAACTAGGCAAAATGGTGCCGTAACTTCGGGAGAAGGCACGCTGGCGCGTAGGTGAAGTCCCTTGCGGACGGAGCTGAAGCCAGTCGAAGATACCAGCTGGCTGCAACTGTTTATTAAAAACACAGCACTGTGC
>NZ_JAERJD010000033.1 GCF_018257795.1 Citrobacter sp. JGM124
ATTCCGGAACTCGCTGAAAATCTCTCAAATTATCTCTAAAACACCTTCGGTGTTGTAAGGTTAAGCCTCACGGGTCATTAGTACTGGTTAGCTCAATGTATCGCTACACTTACACACCCAGCCTATCAACGTCGTAGTCTTCAACGTCCCTTCAGGGGTCTCAAGGACCCAGGGAGAATTCATCTCGGGGCAAGTTTCGCGCTTAGATGCTTTCAGCGCTTATCTCTTCCGCATTTAGCTACCGGGCAATGCCATTGGCATGACAACCCGAACACCAGTGATGCGTCCACTCCGGTCCTCTCGTACTAGGAGCAGCCCCCCTCAATTCTCCAGCGCCCACGGCAGATAGGGACCGAACTGTCTCACGACGTTCTAAACCCAGCTCGCGTACCACTTTAAATGGCGAACAGCCATACCCTTGGGACCTACTTCAGCCCCAGGATGTGATGAGCCGACATCGAGGTGCCAAACACCGCCGTCGATATGAACTCTTGGGCGGTATCAGCCTGTTATCCCCGGAGTACCTTTTATCCGTTGAGCGATGGCCCTTCCATTCAGAACCACCGGATCACTAAGACCTGCTTTCGCACCTGCTCGAGCCGTCACTCTCACAGTCAAGCTAGCTTATGCCTTTGCACTAACCTCACGATGTCCGACCGTGATTAGCTAACCTTCGTGCTCCTCCGTTACTCTTTGGGAGGAGACCGCCCCAGTCAAACTACCCACCAGACACTGTCCGCAATCCCGATTAGGGACCTACGTTAGAACATCAAACATTAAAGGGTGGTATTTCAAGGATGGCTCCATGCAGACTGGCGTCCACACTTCAAAGCCTCCCACCTATCCTACACATCAAGGCTCAATGTTCAGTGTCAAGCTATAGTAAAGGTTCACGGGGTCTTTCCGTCTTGCCGCGGGTACACTGCATCTTCACAGCGAGTTCAATTTCACTGAGTCTCGGGTGGAGACAGCCTGGCCATCATTACGCCATTCGTGCAGGTCGGAACTTACCCGACAAGGAATTTCGCTACCTTAGGACCGTTATAGTTACGGCCGCCGTTTACCGGGGCTTCGATCAAGAGCTTCGCATTGCTGCTGACCCCATCAATTAACCTTCCGGCACCGGGCAGGCGTCACACCGTATACGTCCACTTTCGTGTTTGCACAGTGCTGTGTTTTTAATAAACAGTTGCAGCCAGCTGGTATCTTCGACTGGCTTCAGCTCCGTCCGCAAGGGAC
>NZ_JAERJD010000035.1 GCF_018257795.1 Citrobacter sp. JGM124
ACCTGAACTGTCGGGTGTCCAGATAATCGTTATACGCGGATCTTCCTCTGTGAGGAACGTATAGGCTTTTCGGCTATTATCCCACTCCATTTTACGCACTCGCACCTTATCCCTGCCCGGTGGAGTATGCCAGCCATGAGGAACCGGATGACCTTCATCATCTTCTTCCCATGTATAACGCACCCGGCTTGGTGCTTCACTCATTTGCTCAAGTCTCATGCGGTCAATAAAATCCTGCTCACCGTCATTGAGCCTGCCGGGCATCATTCCCATCACGATGGCTGCGAGGGGAGCACCGGGACCTGAGGCGGCTATTCTTCCCGCTCCGGTTGCCATCTCACCCAGTTTTACTGCCCATGTTCCTGACGTAATAGCACTGCCGCCAACCAGTCCCAGAACACTGGCTCACTCGACCGCCATCTGAGCATTAGCAGCACTGGCTGCAGCCGCTTTTGCGGCCTGATAGTCCATTTCCTCATGATTGCCATTCCACCATTTATACAGGGTACTTCGCTTCTTGGGTTCTGGAATGTCATCGACTGGTTTCTTTTTCTTGGCAGTCTGGGCATGCTGAGCCACATCATTATCTGATGCAGGATCAACAGGAGGAATCGCCTGATAAAATGCCATTGAGGAGAAATTGGTGTGAGGCTCCCGCTCTTCCCCCGCATCATTACAGCCCTCACCACGCAGGCAGGACTTGGCGAATACTCGATTGCGGTCACGTTCTTCTGTCAGCCGCTTCTCTTCGGCTTCTTTTTCAGCTTTACGGACCAGCAGCATTGCCGCATATTTTTCCTTCGCAATCTGTTCAGGTGAGGGACCATTACCCAACCACTGATCGGCAGGCGCTATGATTTTATTCGTTCCTTCCGGGCAACCACATTTAACCAGCGACCTGTCTACGGCGGCAGCTTTTCCACCATACAGGGCTTTTTCTTCACCCGTTGTGATCAGGCCACGCTTACCACACTTGGGACAGGTGGTGGTGTGATCCCCCTTACGCACTATCCCCAGACCAAAATTAGAGGTACCCTGCCCCAGTGAACTGAT
>NZ_JAERJD010000036.1:0-653 GCF_018257795.1 Citrobacter sp. JGM124
ACCGTCGGCAGCAACCTGAAAGCGTCGCTGCAGCTCTCTGCCTGGGATGCTGCTTCTGAGTCGGCGGCCTACGCCATCACCCAGGGGGCACCGGTACAGACGGGCGGCACCATCACCACCAATGCCACCAGTTATGTGGCCGGTGCGGACATGACGGTCACGGTGACCCTCAGGGATGCGGAAGGCAACGGCGTGACCGGCGCGGCAGACTCCCTGGCGGACACCACCACCGTGCAGCATGCCACCGCGAAGCCAGGCAGCAGCTGGACGGAAAATAGCGGGGGCACCTACCAGCGTATCTATACGGCCACGACCGTCGGCAGCAACCTGAAAGCGTCGCTGCAGCTCTCTGCCTGGGATGCTGCTTCTGAGTCGGCGGCCTACGCCATCACCCAGGGGGCACCGGTACAGACGGGCGGCACCATCACCACCAATGCCACCAGTTATGAGGCCGGTGCGGACATGACGGTCACGGTGACCCTCAGGGATGCGGAAGGCAACGGCGTGAGCGGCCTGGCAGGCTCCCTGGCGGACACCACCACCGTGCAGCATGCCACCGCGAAGCCAGGCAGCAGCTGGACGGAAAATAGCGGGGGCACCTACCAGCGTATCTATACGGCGACGACCGTCGGCAGCAACCTGAAAGCGTCGCT
>NZ_JAERJD010000036.1:663-776 GCF_018257795.1 Citrobacter sp. JGM124
TGGACGGAAAATAGCGGGGGCACCTACCAGCGTATCTATACGGCCACGACCGTCGGCAGCAACCTGAAAGCGTCGCTGCAGCTCTCTGCCTGGGATGCTGCTTCTGAGTCGGC
>NZ_JAERJD010000037.1 GCF_018257795.1 Citrobacter sp. JGM124
ATGGCGGAGATATCAGGGTTTGCCTCAAAGCTGGCGCTGAAACTGAACTGGGTGGTGCTGACAGAAGCGCAGCAGGTTCCAGGGTTGGTGAAGTTTGGTGGGGTGCTGGCCGGGATAGCCTCGGTTATTGATGGGGTCAGGAATGGATTTCATGCATGGGATGCTTGGCGTAAGGGAGATATATTCGCTAGTGCTGTTTATATTAGCTCCGCAGCAATCATTATTATTGGTGGCGCTGTAAGTGGTTTTTGGGCTAAGGCCGGTGTTTTTGCCTTAGTGGAAACGAAGAGTTTCAATATTATGGGGCTGGGGCCGGTAGGGCTGGCGACACTGCTTATTTTGTCAGGTATGGCACTGGCCTATGGGGCCAGTGAGCTGCGCAGCACGGCGTTTGAAATCTGGCTACGGCGGACCTGTTTTGGTATCCCGAACGGGGCAATTAAAGCCCTGCCGGCGTGGCATACCAACAGCCAGGAAGATATGGGTGAGGCGCTGATGCAAATCCGGGCGATAGCCAGCGGGATGGTGGCCGATGTGGCTTTTGCGTCCGGCAGGGTGGGGCGCGGTCTGGCCTTTCTGGAGTCAGTCGGCACGGGGCAGCCGGTGATGACCGGAAAGCTGACGGTGAACGGCACGGAGTACCGCCGGGTGGACTTCCGGGTGAGTATGCCGGGCTGGGTGGCCGGC
>NZ_JAERJD010000038.1 GCF_018257795.1 Citrobacter sp. JGM124
CCGATAACTTTAGCAACAACACCCGCGCCTACAGTACGGCCGCCTTCACGGATTGCGAAACGCAGACCGTCGTCCATCGCGATTGGGTGGATCAGGGTAACAACCATCTGGATGTTGTCACCAGGCATTACCATCTCAACGCCTTCTGGCAGTTCGATAGTACCGGTTACGTCAGTTGTACGGAAGTAGAACTGAGGACGGTAGCCTTTGAAGAATGGAGTGTGACGACCGCCTTCATCTTTAGACAGGATGTACACTTCAGATTCGAATTTAGTGTGTGGCTTGATGGTGCCTGGTTTAGCCAGTACCTGACCACGTTCGATTTCTTCACGTTTGATACCACGCAGCAGAACACCTACGTTCTCACCAGCACGGCCTTCGTCCAGCAGTTTGCGGAACATTTCTACGCCAGTACAGGTAGACTTAACAGTGTCTTTGATACCAACGATTTCAACTTCTTCACCAACTTTGATGATACCGCGTTCTACACGACCGGTAACAACGGTACCACGACCAGAGATGGAGAATACGTCTTCGATTGGCAGCAGGAACGGCTTGTCGATAGCACGCTCTGGTTCTGGGATATAGGTATCCAGGAAGCCAGCCAGTTCGATGATTTTCGCTTCCCACTCTGCTTC
>NZ_JAERJD010000039.1 GCF_018257795.1 Citrobacter sp. JGM124
CGACGCCTTCCTCCTCGCTGAAAGTACTTTACAACCCGAAGGCCTTCTTCATACACGCGGCATGGCTGCATCAGGCTTGCGCCCATTGTGCAATATTCCCCACTGCTGCCTCCCGTAGGAGTCTGGACCGTGTCTCAGTTCCAGTGTGGCTGGTCATCCTCTCAGACCAGCTAGGGATCGTCGCCTAGGTGAGCCATTACCTCACCTACTAGCTAATCCCATCTGGGCACATCCGATGGCAAGAGGCCCGAAGGTCCCCCTCTTTGGTCTTGCGACATTATGCGGTATTAGCTACCGTTTCCAGTAGTTATCCCCCTCCATCAGGCAGTTTCCCAGACATTACTCACCCGTCCGCCGCTCGTCACCCGGAAGCAAGCTTCCTGTGTTACCGCTCGACTTGCATGTGTTAGGCCTGCCGCCAGCGTTCAATCTGAGCCATGATCAAACTCTTCAATTTAAAAGTGTTTGATGCTCAAAGAATTAAAACTGTTTATAAAACTAGTGTTCACTCTTCAAGACTTGATATTTCTTTATGTACCCGAAGGTACTGTAGATATCAATCCTGCGAGTGCCCACACAGATTGTCTGATAAATTGTTAAAGAGCAGTG
>NZ_JAERJD010000003.1 GCF_018257795.1 Citrobacter sp. JGM124
CGGGTCGTTAGCTCAGTTGGTAGAGCAGTTGACTTTTAATCAATTGGTCGCAGGTTCGAATCCTGCACGACCCACCAGTGTAAAAAGGCGCCCTAAAGGCGCCTTTTTGCCGTCTGAGCATAATATAAATTTGTGCCGGGTTTAAGCCTGCTGCAGGGTCGAGTTTAGCGCAGCGGAACAGTGTTACTTTAGCTAGCCGCACCCCGCAGGGCAGACCACAGTCCAAATCATCCCGCAGAGCCACCAGTGCAGAAAGGCGCCTTTCTGCTGTCTGTGACGGTCGTGCTTTGTTCCCCCATCTTGTCATCTTCTGGCGGAGTATCTTGTCCCGTTTTTTGGGCGGAGCATGAGAGGTACGACTTTAAATATGTATTCATCATTAATAATCTGCTGTCATGTATAGAAATATAATAATAGTTGTTGCTTAATCTATCATTTTGTTTAGCATGCAAAACAAAATTGTTTTTTTATTGCATGATTCAGCTAAAAACAAGCAAATTTGTTAAGCTGATAAAACGAGATGATCCTATGCCAGCCATATTTGACCCCGATGTTGCGATATATCCTTTCCCCCCTAAACCTGCCGCGTTGAGCCAGGATGAAAAACAATTTTACCGTCAGAACATAAAACGCCTGCTGAAGGCACGTAATGCGGTGCTCATTGCGCATTATTATACTGACCCTGAAATTCAGTCGCTGGCAGAAGAAACGGGGGGGATTATCTCTGACTCACTGGAGATGGCTCGCTTTGGTGCAGAGCATGAAGCCTCAACACTGCTGATTGCCGGGGTTCGTTTCATGGGGGAAACAGCGAAAATTCTCAGCCCAGGAAAAACCATTCTGATGCCTGACTTGCAAGCCGAGTGTTCACTGGATTTGGGGTGTCCGATTGAGGCGTTCAACGCTTTTTGCGACCAGCACCCCGATCGCACCATAGTCGTCTATGCTAATACTTCAGCGGCAGTTAAAGCACGCGCTGATTGGGTTGTGACATCAAGCATTGCCGTTGAGTTAATCGAATATCTGGACAGCCTGGGGGAAAAAATCATCTGGGCTCCTGATCGGCACCTTGGTCACTACGTGCAGCAGCAAACGGGGGCTGATGTCTTGTGCTGGCAAAGCACCTGTATTGTACATGATGAATTTAAGACACAAGCATTGGCGACCATGAAGTCTCTCTATCCTGATGCTGCGGTATTGGTACACCCAGAGTCTCCGCAATCGATCGTCGAAATGGCTGATGTTGTGGGGTCGACGAGCCAGTTGATTCAGGCCGCTAAAAGTCTGCCGCATCAGCAACTGATTGTCGCAACGGATCGTGGCATTTTTTATCGTATGCAGCAGGCATGTCCTGAAAAAACATTACTGGAGGCACCCACCGCGGGGGAAGGGGCTACATGTCGTAGTTGTGCTCATTGCCCCTGGATGGCGATGAATGGCCTCAAAGCCATCTCTGATAGCCTGGAGCAGGGAAGTATGGGCTATGAAATACAGGTTGATCAAAAGTTGCGAGAAGAGGCTTTAAAGCCATTGAACCGCATGCTCAATTTTGCAGCTGAGCTGCGTCTTTCTGTTAAAGGTAACGCGTAAACCCGTACGCATTGAGGACACCATGGATTTTCTTAGTACACAGAACATACTCGTACACATTCCTGTTGGTGCAGGGGGCTACGATTTATCATGGATCGAAGCAATAGGCACCGTTGCCGGATTGTTATGCATTTGGCTGGCAAGTCTGGAAAAGATCAGCAATTATCTCTTTGGCATCATTAACGTTGCATTGTTCGCGATTATATTTTTCCAGATCCAACTTTATGCGAGCCTGCTTTTACAGCTCTTTTTCTTTGGCGCCAATATTTACGGCTGGTATGCCTGGTCGCGGCAAGGCAAGGATAATCAGGCGGTATTACAGATTCGCTGGTTAACGTTGCCTAAAGCGATTGGATGGCTGGTGGCAATAGTTATCGCCATTGGGCTGATGACGGTTTATATCGACCCGGTCTTTGCTTTCCTGACACATGTTGCCGTTTCCGCTATGCAGAGCCTGGGGCTGAATGTCGCCCAACCGGTGCTGGAACCTGACGCCTTTCCATTCTGGGACTCTTGCATGATGGTGCTGTCGATCGTGGCAATGATTCTGATGACCCGTAAATATGTAGAAAACTGGATCCTGTGGACCATTGTCAATGTGATAAGTATCGTTATTTTTGCCCTCCAGGGCGTCTACGCGATGTCACTTGAGTATTTGTTACTGCTGTTTATTGCACTGAATGGGACACGTATGTGGCGTAAAAGTGCTCGCCAGCATGGCTCACGTCTTCTTTCTTAATTGCCAGCAGGGATATCATCTTGTTATACAATGGGATGATATCTCTTTTTTCTCCTGCCTGGCCGCGTTCTCATTGATATATCGAGTGTGATGAGGAAGTGTTTTTACTTTTTATTCACAAAGCAAGATCTATGAATAAAAAATATTAATCCTGGTGGTGTAAAATTCCTTTTACACGCTCAGTGCTGCGCGTTAGATTGGAAGGACTGTAATAAAAAGCTATCCCAGAACTTCTACGGAATGATTATGAATTATCAGAACGACGATTTACGCATTAAAGAGATCAATGAACTGCTGCCCCCAGTCGCGTTACTGGAAAAATTTCCGGCAACAGAGAAAGCGGCTACTACCGTATCACAGGCGCGTAACGGGATTCATAATATCCTGAACGGTAGTGATAATCGCCTGCTGGTGGTGGTTGGTCCTTGTTCAATTCATGACACAAAAGCAGCTAAAGAATATGGTGCGCGTTTGCTCGCCCTACGCGAAGAGCTTCAGGATTCTTTAGAAATTGTCATGAGGGTCTATTTTGAAAAGCCACGTACCACTGTTGGCTGGAAGGGATTGATCAATGATCCCCACATGGACGGCAGCTACCAAATTAATGATGGCTTACGTCTTGCGCGTAAATTACTGCTGGAAATTAACGATACGGGCCTGCCGGCAGCGGGGGAGTTTCTGGATATGATAACCCCTCAGTACCTTGGCGATCTGATGAGCTGGGGAGCGATCGGTGCACGGACTACGGAGTCTCAGGTACACCGTGAACTGGCCTCAGGTCTCTCTTGCCCGGTAGGTTTTAAAAATGGTACTGATGGCACGATTAAAGTGGCTATTGATGCCATTAATGCAGCCGGTGCACCTCACTGTTTTCTGTCAGTAACCAAATGGGGCCATTCGGCGATTGTTAGCACCAGTGGTAACGAAGATTGCCATATTATTTTACGCGGTGGTAAAGAGCCAAACTACAGCGCAAGGAATGTTGCTGAAGTGAAAGAAGGGCTTATCAAAGCGGGCCTTGAACCTCAGCTGATGATTGATTTTAGCCATGCTAATAGCAGTAAACAGTTTAAAAAGCAGATGACGGTTTGTGACGACGTGTGCCAGCAAATCGCGAAAGGTGAAAAGGCGATTGTCGGTGTAATGATTGAGAGCCATTTAGTTGAAGGTAATCAGAGTCTGGAAAATGGCGAACCTTTAGTTTACGGCCAGAGTATCACCGATGCCTGTATTGGCTGGGAAGATACTGAAATTGCACTGCGTCAACTGGCGGCAGCAGTGAAAGCCCGTCGCAGTTAGCCTGTTAGTGTCTTTTCTCCCTGTATCCATCGACAGGGAGAAGAGACTGCGCTATATCAGGCCCTTCTCAGCAAAAGTCACCCGCGTTGCGGTATTTAAGTCGAGGGTTTTTAACTCCTCTGGCAATACCCAGGCAATATCCTGAAACTCTTCATTGAATGTGATTTTACGGTTGGCACTCTGACAGTCAAAGATTAGATAAATCATGTAAATTTCTTCAGAAGGCTTATCGGCATAGGTTTTGACACGTTTATCATCCCGAAAACGCCAGGGGGTTATCGTCGTTATTTCCAGCTGATTTCCTAGCTCTTCTGTAATTTCGCGCCTGAGAGCTTGTTCCATCGTTTCTCCCTCTTCCATCCCCCCGCCTGGTAGTGCCCATTGTCCGGGAAAAACACCTCTATCATCAGCCATTTTACAGAGTAAATAGGCACCATTATTTTGGATCACGGGGCAGACAATGGTTCTGTGGCGCATGGGGTATCCTTATTAATGAAGATATCTGGAATGCCAGGATGTCTTGTGTCTGATGACAGTAAACATGGCCGAAATTGATAAATTTCACAATAACATAAACCATTTTGTGAAACAGTGGGAGAGCATCATGTTTGAGAATATGGCCCCACAATCATCTCTTGCTGACAGCGATTGTCCTGGCCTGCAAGCAACCGAATCGTGAGTTATGCGCTTTCTGAATGTCGCGCGTATAAATACCCAGTACCGGGGTATGTCACTGGCACCATGATAATCCCTGCTAATTGGGTCGCTTACTGGTGGGGGGAATGAACGGGTACTGAAATAGCTGTATCAAGATGATGGTGGTTATCCTGCTGACTTTTCTGATACCGGGTTTGCGTGGACCCCATTTGGTTTGTTGGGCAGAAGTTCTGGGCTGATTATGCCGGTTTGAGCCGGGGAGCATTAATTGAACGATTATCTGCAGTAAATATGGTACTCACTGAGGCGATTATCAGCCGATCAGATGAGGGGCTGTATGCTGTGCTTTGATACGGAAAATGGGCTAAAGGGGGGATGATACAATTTAACTCTCCTTTTTCTTATGGGAAGACCCGGAGTCGTATCAGAGCATGGCTAGAATCAGCCCCTGCGTCCAGTTGCCCCATAAAAAAACACCCGGTGCAGGACACCAGGTGTTTACATAACAGGGCAGTTAAAATTCAGTTGCTCGTTGTTCTGACCAGTCCATGACTGGCCAGAAAAGCAGGTATCGAAATTACTTCGCTTTACCCTGATTAGCCACTGCCGCTGCTTTTGCTGCGATTTCGTCAGCATTGCCCAAATAGTAACGTTTGATTGGTTTGAAGTTTTCATCAAACTCATAAACCAAAGGAACACCAGTTGGGATATTCAGCTCGAGGATTTCATCTTCGCTCAGATCGTCCAGGTATTTAACCAGGGCGCGCAGTGAGTTACCGTGAGCGGCTACGATGATGCGTTCACCTGACTTCATACGAGGCAGAATGACATCATTCCAGAATGGGGTGACACGTTCGATGGTCAGTGCCAGGCTTTCAGTCGTTGGCAGTTCAGCTTCGCTCAGTGAAGCGTAACGAGGATCATGCCCAGGGTAACGTTCGTCATCTTTGCTCAATTCTGGAGGGGTAATGGCAAAACCACGGCGCCATTGTTTAACTTGCTCGTCACCATATTTTTGAGCGGTTTCAGCTTTATTCAGGCCTTGTAAAGCACCGTAATGGCGTTCGTTCAGTTTCCAGGATTTTTCAACCGGCAACCAGGCTTGATCCAGCTCATCAAGGATGTTCCATAACGTGTGGATGGCACGTTTCAGCACGGAGGTGTAAGCAAAATCGAAAGCGAAGCCTTCGTCTTTCAGTAACTGACCAGCAGCTTTAGCTTCGGTTCTTCCTTTTTCAGACAGATCAACGTCATACCAACCGGTGAAGCGGTTTTCTTTATTCCACTGACTTTCACCGTGACGAACCAGAACCAGCTTAGTTACAGCCATAATCTACTCCTATTGAGCTTGAAATGAAAAATAACAATCCTCATGGTTTGCTAATGCTTGTGGCGCTATTAGCAAAACGATTTCTGTCATACATCGCGTTGTCTGGCATGCCATTGTCTCTGAGTCGAGTATTTATATGCACATAGTTATCGGAGTCTGGTGCCTGAAGCAACGCGAACGAACTATTCAGTGATATTTACCCTATAACATAGCTAAAAAGCAGCCTGAGCGTAAGACAGTTCTTGAGAGTAATACTATTTTTAGCTCACTGTGGCGCTAAAATCAGCACATTGGTGGAAAATTATGCTTATTCATTCCACGGAAAACGCTAAAGTGACCTGAATGGGGACTCAAGAAGACTCCAATACCATCCATTTGATGGTTACGCCCCGGCATCATTTCGGGGAGTGGGGCTGTGGGTTGCCCGGTTCACTGGTGGCCAGATAATCGCCGTGATATCGAGCCCCGGTGTTGGTATATCGCTTGTTCACTATCGGGCGGAATCGCCGCTGAAAGACAATATCCCCCACGAGAGATGCCTGATGCCGTAGTGATCACCAAAACCCACGGTTCTGTAAATACCCTCCTGCCAGTCAGGAAGGCCCGTGGGGTTATGCTGTGTCATACAATGCTTTTAACCTGGATAGCCCTCTGGGTGACGCGATTGCCAGCGCCAGGTGTCGTCAGCCATCTGTTGTAACGTACGGCTAACACGCCAGTTCAGTTCTTTATCTGCTTTACTGGCATCAGCCCAGTAAGCGGGTAAATCCCCTTCACGACGCGGTGCAAAGTGATAATTAACAGGTTTACCGCAGGCCTGACTAAAAGCGTTAACCACATCCAGCACGCTGTGGCCGACACCCGCACCTAAGTTATAGACATGCACACCCGGTTTGTCGCACAGTGTTTGCATGGCTGCAATGTGCCCATCTGCAAGATCCATGACATGGATATAGTCCCTGACTCCGGTGCCGTCTGGAGTGGGGTAATCATTGCCAAAAATAGCCAGCGATTCACGCCGCCCCACCGCTACTTGGGCAATATAAGGCATCAGATTATTCGGGATCCCCTGAGGGTCTTCCCCCATATCACCGGATGGGTGTGCACCGACAGGGTTAAAATAGCGTAACAGGGCAACGCTCCATTCTGGCTGGGCGCGCTGTAAATCGGTAAGAATTTGTTCCACCATTAATTTGCTATAGCCATAGGGGCTGGCTGGGATCCCGGTAGGAAGGCTTTCCACATAAGGGATAACAGTCTGATTACCGTAAACGGTGGCAGAAGAGCTAAAGATAAAATTCGTCACATTCGCCGCACGCATCGCTGAAAGCAGGGAGAGGGTTCCTGTCACATTATTATCATAATAATCCAGTGGTTTTATGACAGACTCACCCACAGCTTTCAGACCAGCAAAGTGGATCACCGCATCAATGCGATGTTCATGAAAAATTTCAGCCAGTAGAGCACCGTCGCGAATATCACCATGGATAAAGGCAGGCTGCCTCCCTCCCAGCGTTTCAATGGTTGTGATAACACTGCGCTTACTGTTGCATAAATTGTCGAGAATAATGACGTCATGTCCGCTTTGCAGTAGTTGTACACAGGTGTGACTCCCTATGTAACCGATGCCACCAGTAACTAAAACCTGCATTTTAATCTCTCCATATAGAATGGCTTAACTACAATATAACACGGGAAAAAACAGGGAAGCGTAACCATTTACAAGAGATGTTAGCGGTTACAAACAGGCTTCCTGTACCGGTGCCTGAGGTAATACCCTTAAGGATAGTTTATCGAAGGGCGGAGAGGAATGCCTCTGTGCACTGCGACATTCAGGGCAAAATGTGCCCTGAATGAGAGACGGCGCATTATGGGCTGTAGAGACCTTCTGTAGCCAGATGACAGTACCCAGCAGCCCGTGGTGCTTGTTTTCTTAGGCGAGGGTCTCTAGTTGATAACGATATTTGTCTTCGTCAGCCACAAAGGTCAGACGGTGGGTGATGCAGTCGGGGGCATCCTCCGCATGGTGTGAAACAAACAATAACTGAGTACGGCCTTCCGTTATTAAAATATCAATAAAGCGGCGGATCAGTTGACGGTTCAGTGGATCAAGGCCCTGTAACGGCTCATCGAGAATTAGCAATGTGGGGTGTTTGACTAAAGCTCTGGCTATCAGTGCCAGTCGTTGTTGCCCCCAGGAAAGGCTATGAAACGGGGCATCGGCAGTTTTTTCATCAATACCTAAAATATTCAGCCATTCACGGGTCAGCTTTTGCTGACTGTCAGAAACCGCCTGATAGATGCCGATAGAGTCAAAGTAGCCAGACAAAATGACATTACGCACCGTTGTACTTACGCGATAGTCTAAATGCAGGCTACTGCTGACATAACCAATATGCTTTTTTATATCCCAGATAGTTTCGCCGCTACCACGCTTGCGCCCGAACAAGGTCAGATCATTGCTGTATCCCTGAGGGTGGTCGCCGGTAATCAAACTGAGCAGGGTGGACTTACCCGCGCCATTCGGGCCGACAATTTGCCAGTGTTCCCCTGGATTCACTGTCCATGACAGACGGTGAAGGATAGGGCGCTCATTATACTCAACCACGCCATCCTTCAGGACAATACGTGGCTGGTCTTCCGCTAATCCATATTGTGGATCGGTATTGTCTGCCTTTGGCAGGGTGAGGCCTTGTAATGTTTCACTGTGAGCCAGTTGGGCAATAAGGGCCTGTTCTAGCAGGCTCTGTTTTTCACCTGTCTCGATCAGGGTACACTCGGCCAGAACCCCCGCATACTGGATAAAGTCGGGAATTTCATCAAAACGATTGAGTACCAGTACCAGGGTGTATCCCTGCGCATTTAGCTCCGCCAGTAACTGGGACAATTGCTGACGGGATTGCACATCCAGACCGTCAAAAGGCTCGTCGAGAATCAGCAGGTCAGGCTCTGACATGAGTGCCTGGCACAGTAAAGCCTTGCGAGTTTCCCCAGTGGAAAGGTATTTAAAACGGCGGGGCAATAGGTGGCTGATACCAAACAATGTCGTCAGTTCATGACAGCGGGTGCTATCTTTGACCTCATCCTGGATAATTTCTGCTGTAGTACGCCCGGTATCATCTTCATCGGCCCCGAGCAGGTCGGTATTATTACGTTGCCACTCGTCACGAACCAGTTTTTGTAATTGTTCAAAAGAGAGTTGGGCGATGCGGGAAAAGTCACAATTCCGCTGGCCTTTTTGTAGCAACAGGGTACCAGCCAGCGCGCGAGCAAGGGCTGACTTACCACTGCCGTTAGCACCGACAAAGGCCCAGCTTTCTCCGTCACGAATGGTCAGATCATTAAGCGTAAACGTTTTTGTATCACTAAGGTGAAACGTACCTTGCGAAATATGCAACGAAGACATGTTTTATTCCATTTATTGCAGCGATTAATGACAGGAATACGAGTTACCAGCCCCAATGTCAATCGTTTGCAGTTTTTTAGCATAGTGTGGCGATAATCACCCGATCAGCATTAAAAAATGCTGTGACTTCTGCGCCCTGTTTCAGCGATTGTTGCTGGACATGGCTGTTTGGTACAGTGGCACACAATATCTGCCCATCTGCTAATTGAATCAGGATTTCACTCTGTTCCTGACCTTGCTCAATAGTACTGATGACCCCGGCTAGCTGGTTATCTGAGGCTGGCACGGTTTCAGGCTGTGTGGTGAGTGCAATCCAGGGAGCCTTGATTAGTACCAGCACCTCTTTCCCTTCATGCAGGGTCAGTCGATCAGCACTTTGTTGGGTAATCGCGGCCTTGAGGCGGGTTTTACCATCAGTGAGCAATATTTCTATCTGTTGCTGTACCTGCTCATGATGACGCTTAACCACGGTGCCAAACAGTTGATTCCGGGCACTGGTTTGTAATGAGAAACGAGCAATAGAGGCCAGCAGGCTATCTAATGGCAGAGCATCATCTTGTAATACATCAAAGGCTTTTTGCTGTATTTGTCCCAATAAATCATAAAGTTGAATCAGACGGTCACCATAACGTGTCACCAGTGCGCCCCCACCGCCTTTACCACCTGTTGCACGTTCAACCAGGGTATGTTCAGCAAGCTGATTCATCTCATTAATTGCATCCCAGGCACTTTTATAACTGATACCGGCAAGTTTTGCCCCCTGGCTGATGGAACCTGTTTGCTTGATTTGTTTAAGTAAGCTGATTCGTCTGGGATCGGCGAAGAGCCGTTGTTCTAATTTCAGAGTCAACAGAATTTCAGCGTGCATAAATATCTCCATTTCAGGAAAGCAGATGGCTACTATAATCACTCCATGTACAAATGGCACAAAAGGATCGTACATTACTGCTTACCCAGGCTAGAATACGCGGGTGCACTTTTGCTGGAGGCAACATGATAGAAATACTGAAGAGTTTAGGTTTAGCCGCAGTACTGGTGCCGGTAGTTATGGCAGTGATCCTTGGCCTTATTTACGGTTTAGGAGAAATCTTTAACGCTTTCTCAAAAATAGGGCATCGGGACCTATAACAACGGCCCCACCGATTTATCAGCGCCCGGCTTTGCCGGGCGTTTTCTTTTTGGTCAGGGGAATATGTTTTTCATACTGATCTGAATAATCTCCATTTTTGAGCCTTCGCCTCTTCCCTCGGTTGCGCTTTTCTGACGGTAACCCTCCTGTGACAGACAATTATTATTCATTGTTTACCGCCAGACGACCTAAAGTGTGAACGCGTCTGGTCGATAATATTTGTAGGTTTATGCTATTAATCGTTATATTTTAAAATACATAACGAAATAAACGGAGATAAAGTATGAACAAGGGTTGGGCTCGTCTGGTTCTCGGTGGTGCACTTTCTGTGGCATTGGTTGGTCAGGCATTTGCTGACGGTAATAAGGTGACCGTATTTGCTGCTGCCTCTTTAACGAATGCCTTACAGGATATTGCCACACAATATCAGCATACACATAAGGTTGACGTCGTCTCTTCTTTTGCCTCTTCTTCTACTCTTGCACGGCAAATCGAGGCGGGAGCCCCGGCAGATTTGTTTATCTCTGCAGACCAAAAATGGATGGATTACGCGGTATCTAAAGACAGTATTCAGCCAAATACACGTGCTAATCTGCTTGAGAATACGTTAGTGCTGGTTGCGCCGAAAGAGAGCAAACAGGGTGATGTGACTATCAGTGCTAAAACTGACTGGTTGAAACTGCTTGATGGGGGACGTTTGGCCGTTGGTGATCCGGACCATGTTCCCGCAGGTATCTATGCCAAAGAAGCATTGCAAAAACTGGGCTCATGGGAGAGTCTGTCCGGCAAACTGGCTCCAGCGGAAGATGTGCGCAGCGCCCTGGCATTAGTTGAGCGGGATGAGGCGCCATTAGGTATTGTCTATGGGTCCGATGCTGTAGCCAGCAAAGGGGTTAAAGTGGTCAGTGTTTTCCCGGCGGACACCCATCAAAAAGTTGAATACCCGATTGGGATAATTAAAGGCCATGATACGCCTGTGGTTCAGGCATTTTATCAGTATCTGCAGGGGCCTGAAGCCGCTAAAATTTTCCAACAATATGGATTTACGACCAAATAATGATACTGACTGATCCCGAGTGGCAAGCGGTACTGCTCAGCCTTAAAGTGTCATCCGTTGCGGTGCTGTTTAGCCTCCCTTTAGGGATCTTCGTCGCCTGGGTACTGGTGCGTTGCCAGTTCCCGGGTAAAGCACTCCTGGATAGCCTTATTCATCTTCCCCTGGTGCTTCCCCCAGTGGTAGTGGGTTATCTGTTATTAGTGGGTTTTGGTCGCCGTGGGGTGATAGGTTCCTGGTTCCACGACTGGTTTGGTATTACTTTTGCTTTTAACTGGAAAGGTGCTGTACTGGCTGCTGGCGTGATGTCATTTCCACTGATGGTGCGTGCTATTCGGCTGGCGCTGGAAGGGGTTGATTTACGCCTCGAACAAGCTGCCCGGACGCTGGGAGCGCGACGCTGGCGTGTTTTCTTTACCATTACGCTCCCTCTGACACTGCCGGGAATTATTGCTGGCACAGTACTGGCTTTCGCCCGCTCTTTGGGAGAGTTTGGTGCCACTATCACTTTCGTTTCTAATATCCCCGGTGAAACACGAACGCTGCCTTCAGCAATGTATACCCTGATTCAGACCCCTGGCGGGGAAAATGCCGCCTGGCGTTTATGTGTGATAGCCATTGCACTGGCAATGATCTCACTGCTGGTGGCGGAATGGCTGGCTCGCATTAGCCGTAAGCGTTTAGGGGGTTAATTAATGTTACAACTGAATTTTACCCAGACCCTGGGCACACATCGATTACACCTCGCGGAAACGTTACCAGAAAGGGGAATCACTGCCATATTTGGTGTTTCAGGTGCAGGGAAAACCTCACTGATCAACGCCATTAGTGGGCTGACACGTCCTCAGACTGGGCGTATTGTGCTGAATGACAGGGTGCTGATGGATGCGGAACAGTCATTGTATCTTGCCCCTGAAAAGCGCCGTATTGGCTATGTCTTTCAGGATGCGCGCCTGTTCCCGCATTACCGGGTTCGGGGTAATTTAAAGTATGGCATGGCCAAAAGTATGGCTGGCCAGTTTGATAAGCTGGTTGAATTACTCGGGATTGGCGAACTGCTGGATCGTTTCCCGTCAAGTTTATCCGGGGGAGAGAAACAGCGTGTTGCTATCGGCCGCTCATTATTAACTGCACCGGAGTTAATGCTGCTGGATGAACCCCTGGCATCGCTGGATATACCGCGTAAGCGGGAACTGATCCCTTATTTGCAGCGGCTGGCCCGGGAGATCAATATCCCGATGCTTTATGTGACCCACTCACTGGATGAGATCCTCCATCTGGCCGATAAAGTCCTTGTGCTTGATGGTGGCAATGTTAAAGCCTTTGGAGATTTGGAAACCGTATGGGGTAGCAGTGTGATGCACCCTTGGCTGCCAAAAGATCAACAAAGCAGCGTGCTTAATGTCACGGTAGTGGAGCACCATCCTCATTATGCCATGACGGCTCTGGCGCTTGATGGTCAGCATCTGTGGGTCAACAAACTGGATAAACCGCCCCGTACAGCTTTGCGTATTCGTATCCAGGCTTCAGACATCTCATTGGCGCTGGAACCCCCGGTGAAAAGTAGCATTCGTAATGTATTGCGAGCCCGTGTGGTCGAATGTCTGGAAGAGAGTGGGCAGGTGGAAGTCCAGTTAGAAGTAGGGACTCGAATCCTGTGGGCCAGAATCAGCCCATGGGCCCGGGATGAACTGGCAATAAAACCCGGGCTCTGGCTCTATGCTCAAATTAAGAGCGTGGCTATATTGACCTGACTACAGAACGTAGCGATAAATTGTGTCAGCAATACTTGGCTGTTCATTGTTACCGATAGTCAGTCTGGCACGTGCTTTGATGGTTTCTGCTGCATTGCCCATTGCTACGCCTAAACCTGCTGTTTCTAGCATGCTCAGATCATTGTCATTATCACCAAAGGCAATAACCTGATCCATTGACAGTCCTTGCTGTGTCACCCACTGTGCAAGACGTGCGCCCTTACTGTTACCCTTCTGGGTGACATCCACCTGGTCATGCCATGACCACTCACAGGTGAGTCCCAGCTCAGACTCTACGGCATCGGTAAACTGACGCAGTTTTGGCAAATCAGAGTCTATCAGTGCAAATTTCCAGATGGCGTCGACCTCAGTGGCAGACTGGCGTAGTGAAGAGACTTCTTTAAATACCGGGCGGTGTGCGGCAGGTAAGGACTGGGCCCAGGTTTGGATACGGTCAACATGAGCCTGAATTTTTTGCGAATGCGTGGGATAAAGCATCGCATCATCAACATACATTAATCCCTCAATTTGATGGGTTTCAATGAGCGAGATTAAGTGGTTGGCCTGGTCGGGATGAACCGGGTCAGCGGCGAGTACTTGTTTGGCGTGGTAGTCATAGAGATAGGTACCATTACAGCAAATTGCCGGTGTATCCAGCGCCAGAGCCTGATAAAAAGGGTGGATAGCTACATGGTGGCGACCCGTGACAATCAGTACCTTAACCCCGGCGGCGCGTGCCTCACGCAGGGCTGCCAGTGACTCAGGTAAGATAGTTTTCTGTGGTGTCAACAGAGTGCCGTCGAGATCAAGAGCGATTACGTGATAACGCATTAAAAGTTCCTGTTATGATTAAAAAAGAGGATACCGATGTTACACCACCCCTAATAGGGTGCAAAATGACTCCCAGTCTCTAAAAACACGCTAATCTTGTGACTATGACTTACGACGTATGGAGAAGAATAAACGATGAAACAGACAGTCTATACCGCAAGCCCGGAGAGCCAGCAGATTCATGTCTGGACTCTTCACGCTAATGGCACGCTAACCCTTTTACAAGTTGTGGATGTGGCGGGTCAGGTTCAGCCTATGGTCGTCAGCCCTGATAAACGCTTCCTGTATGTTGGTGTACGCCCGGAATTTCGAGTAATAGCTTACCGTATCGAGCCGGATGACGGTAGACTCAGCGAAGCTGGCGAGGCACCTTTGCCTGGTAGCCCGACGCATATTTCTACTGACCGTAGTGGACGTTTTTTGTTCAGCGCCTCGTATAACGCAGGAAACGTGGGTGTGATTAGCCTGGAAAATGACGGCCTGCCAGGCGCCACAGTTGATGTTGTTGATGGGCTGGAAGGTTGCCACTCAGCAAATATTTCCCCGGATAATCGTACGCTTTGGATTGCAGCACTAAAACAAGACAGAATTTGTCTGTATACCCTGTCCGATGACGGGCATTTGGTGAGCCAGGATCCACCCGCTGTTACCACGGTGGAAGGCGCTGGTCCGCGTCACATGGTTTTCCATCCTAACCAGCAATATGCTTATAGCGTCAATGAGTTGAACAGTTCCGTCAATGTCTGGGAATTGCGTGATCCGAACGGGGCTATTGAGTGCGTACAAACAGCAGAAATGATGCCATCTGATTTCAGTGACGTGCGCTGGGCTGCCGATATTCATATCACTCCTGATGGTCGCCATCTTTATGCTTGTGACCGCACGGCCAGCATTATTACCATTTTTGATGTATCAGAAGATGGCAGTGTGTTGTCGGTAGTCGGCTACCAGCCAACGGAAGCGCAGCCACGTGGCTTCAATATTGATGACAGTGGTAAATATCTGATTGCAGTTGGCCAGAAATCCCACCATGCGGCGGTTTATAGCATTGATGCTGAACAAGGGTTACTGGAAGAAAAAGGGCGCTATGCTGTAGGGCAGGGACCGATGTGGGTGGCGATTTACGCTCACTAAGAGGGACAAAAAAACCTCGCTTATCAGGCGAGGTTTAAGATACAAAACATTTTCGGCGATTACTCGTTAATAACCGTGCTACCCGTGCCCCGATTATTATATTCCCACAGACGATTCGCATCAGAGGCATTCAGGTCACGCTGGAACTGCCCTTGATCATCTTTAGCACCAATATTACCGCTATAGGGGCGCTGGGAACCGAGGGCATCACCCCAAGGGTGAGCCTGGTTAAAGCCTTCAGAAATCACGCTGTCACGGATCACCACCTGGCCATTTGCTCTTTGTCCGGCAGTTTCGATATCCCATGAACGTCCCAGCAGCGCATTACCATTCCCACTGAAGTGGCTATTAATCGCCAGGAAACCAAAGTAGAGATTCGGCAGGGTGGCTGGAGCAAAGACGGCACCTTCCTGTGTTCGGCTACTCACCAGACGGAAGTCGGTATTCTCAAATACGACAGAACCGCGACCCGCGACGACGTCAACATCACCTTCGATGTAACTATTGGTCACCAGGGTACGGGGCTGCTTATCGTTCAGCAGACGGTTTTGAACATCGCTGTTGGTGACAAAAAATGTATTCTGACGACCGAGAATATGAATATTGTTCAACTGAACTTTATCCCCATCACTGCGCAGTGCAACGGCCTGGTGATTCCCTGCATCAACACTGTCACCGAGGGTGTTTTGTACCGTCAGGTTCTGGAGCTGTAAACCACTATTCTGTGACCAGACAGCGGCAGAGCACATGATACCAACGGTTGCGCCTTTATGATTTTGACAGTTATCAAACATATACCAGGCGGGTTTACCTGGCATATATTTACCGGATGGATTAACTGTTTTGCGCCAGGTTACGGGGTCCATCTCTGAATCCAGTGACAAGCCAATTTTGACATCCGCAGGGTTAGAGGTGGTGCCATAAAGTGTAATGCTACTGGATGCTGCTGGAATGTAGAGGGTACCCTCATATTCCCCTGGCAGAATAGCGATATATTGACGCTGGCTGCTGTGCTTACTGACCGCCGCATCTACAGCCGCCTGAATGGAGTGGTGCGTGACCTCCGTATTGTCGGCAGGGCCGACAATAAAATCGGGCTGCTGAGGAAGACGAATTGCTACAGGAGTCCACGGGGCTTCATTGGGATTCATTGAGGCAAAATAACGTTCTGCCACAAAATTCTGTGCTTCTCCCGAGGTAAGAATAGGGCGTGACTGTGTTCCTGGCGCGACCTGCGTTGACGGCTTATCTTCGGGCAGGGTAGAACTACAGGCTGTCAGTACGGCTGTAAAAGCGAATACCGCGGCATGACGAGAAAAAGAAAATCTGTTCAAGGTTGCTCCTTGCTATACGCAAAAAAGGCGGTTCTTAAGGCCCGCTGTCAGGTAACCAGCAGGCGTAGCGCAATAAAAGGGTTGCAGTCGATGATGCGTTTTGGGCAATCAATGCCAGCGACTCACGGTGAAGACATCTTTTTGATGTGTGGCATGTGTGCCAGCCTGAGTCACAATCTTGTGCGCGCATAAAATACCTTGATACTGCTCAGGATGAAAGCGCCTTTAGCCAGGTAAGCATAATACTTATCTGGTTATGGATGAGTTTTACCTTGATAAAGGGGACTCATTGCAGGAGGTGGTTTGTCAGTCACTGCAGATAGTCAGGCTGCACAGGAACAGATACCTCTCGAGTTTCTGCCCCTGCTGGCGGATTTATGTGAGGAATTAATTAAAAAAATAGTGAATTATTGGCTGAAAAACTCAGGGTGAGTTACCGCCGCCGTGATTGCGGCAATGAGCTTATCCAGTTCTTGAGTACTAATAATATAGGGGGGCATCAGGTAGATCAGTCGCCCGAAAGGTCTGATCCATACTCCCTGTTCGACAAAGAAACGCTGTAGTTCCGCCATCTTTACGGGGTAGTGGGTTTCCACCACGCCAATCGCGCCTAGCACACGAACATCAGCCACTAATGGTTCTTTTGCCAGGGGGGTTAGCCCTGCCTGTAGTTGCTGTTCAATACGTGCCACTTGTTGTTGCCAGTCGTTATTTTCCAGTAGTGACAGGCTTTCACTGGCGACGGCACAGGCCAGTGGATTCCCCATAAAGGTCGGGCCGTGCATAAAACAACCGGCCTCACCGTCACTGATCGTCTCCGCAACGTGGCGGGTGGTGAGGGTGGCTGAAAGTGTCATGGTACCGCCGGTCAGTGCTTTACCCAGGCACAGGATATCCGGAGTGATACCAGCGTGTTCACAGGCGAATAGTTTACCTGTACGGCCAAAACCGGTAGCAATTTCATCGGCGATCAGCAAGATCCCTTCCCGGTCACACATTCGACGAATTTGGCGTAACCATTGAGGGTGGTAGAAACGCATTCCGCCAGCGCCTTGCACAATAGGTTCCAGAATTACCGCCGCAATATCCTGACGGTTTCCTGCCATTAAACGGGCGAAGGGGACGATATCATGCTCATTCCATTCATCATCGAAACGACACGTTGGAGCAGGGGCAAATATCTGTTCGGCTAAGTATCCTTGCCACAGGCTGTGCATTGAATTTTTAGGACAACAGACGGACATTGCCCCGGTAGTATCACCGTGATAACCGCCACCCAGCGTCAGAAAACGGTGACGTTTTTCCCCCCGTGCTTGCCAGTACTGCAGTGCCATTTTCATGGCAACTTCAACCGCCACCGAACCTGAGTCGGCTAAAAAGACACACTCCAGTTCTTCGGGGGTGATAGCCACCAGCTTACGACACAAGTCAACCGCCGGAGGATGGGTTATTCCACCAAACATCACATGCGACATACTGTCTATTTGCTGCTTCATTGCCTGGTTCAGTCGAGGATGGTTATAGCCGTGGATGGCCGCCCACCAGGAGGACATACCATCAACCAATGGTGTGCCATCATTCAGTTTCAGGGTGCACTCATGAGCCGATATCACCGGATAAACCGGTAATGGCTGAGTCATGGAGGTATAGGGGTGCCAAATATGGCGTTGATCGAATGATAAATCAGCAGGTGTCATAGGGTAACTTGTAAACCAAACAAAAAACATTTAGGTTTACAAGTATAACCACAATTGATGATTTTTAACATCCCTGGAGAAGCCTCATGGCTAATACCACCCGCTGGACAATGTCGCAAGTCACCGCTTTATTTGAAAAACCTTTTTTGGATCTGATGTTTGAAGCCCAGCAAGTGCATCGCCAGCACTTTGATCCCCGCCAGGTTCAGGTCAGTACCTTGTTATCGATAAAAACGGGTGCTTGCCCGGAGGATTGTAAATACTGCCCGCAGAGTGCTCGCTATAAAACAGGGCTGGAAGCAGAACGTCTGATGGAAGTGGATCAGGTACTGGATTCGGCCCGTAAAGCCCGTAGCGCGGGGGCAACACGTTTCTGTATGGGCGCAGCCTGGAAAAACCCGCATGAGCGTGATATGCCTTATCTGGAGCAGATGGTACAGGGAGTACGCGCCATGGGGCTGGAAACCTGTATGACACTCGGCACTCTTGACCACGATCAGGCAGAGCGTCTGGCGGCGGCTGGGCTGGATTACTACAACCATAATCTGGACACTTCGCCAGAATTTTACGGCAATATTATTACGACACGTACCTATCAAGAACGTCTTGATACCCTGGATAAAGTCCGTAATGCCGGGATCAAAGTCTGTTCTGGTGGCATCCTCGGTTTAGGGGAGTCTGTCACCGATCGTGCCGGTCTTTTACTGCAACTGGCCAATATGCCGACTCCACCAGAAAGTGTGCCGATTAATATGTTAGTCAAAGTTAAAGGCACACCACTGGCTGACAATGATGACGTGGATCCTTTTGATTTCATTCGCACGATTGCAATAGCCCGCATCATGATGCCCGCATCTTATGTCCGACTCTCTGCCGGACGTGAACAGATGAGCGAACAGACCCAGGCTATGTGTTTTATGGCCGGGGCGAATTCGATCTTTTATGGTTGTAAGTTACTGACGACCACAAACCCGGAGGAAGATAGCGACTTGCGTCTGTTCCGTAAGCTTGGGATAAACCCTCAGCACAGGGCGACTGAACTGGGGGATAATGAGCAACAGCAACAGATCTCGCGGCAGCTGGCTAATGCGGATACTGAACACTACTACAATGCGGCGGTATAATGAGCTGGCAGCAACGTATGGATCAGGCCCTTGGGGTGCAACAAGAAAAAGGGTTATTTCGTCAACGTCAGGCACACCAGCAGCATCAAGGACGAAAAATCACTTTTGATGGCCGACAGTATCTTAATTTCTCCAGCAATGACTATCTCGGTTTAAGCCAGCACCCAGCCTTGATCGCGGCCTGGCAGCAGGGGGCTGAACAGTGGGGCGTGGGAAGCTGCAGCTCGGGACATATCACTGGCTATAGTCAGCAACATCAGCTATTTGAGCAAGAGCTGGCAGACTGGCTCGGCTTTGATCGCGCATTGCTGTTTATCTCGGGTTACAGCGCAAATCAGGCGGTGATCAGTGCGCTGGGCCAAAAACAGGACTTACTGGTTGCAGATAAACTGTGTCATGCCTCTATGCTGGAGGCCGCCATGCATTCACCCGCCTCTCTTAAGCGTTTCCATCATAATGATACAGAGGCGCTCAACCGCCTGTTAACCCCTCGTGAAATGGGGGAAACCTTGCTGATGACTGAGGGGGTATTCAGCATGGATGGGGATAGCGCGCCGCTAGCCACGCTGGCACATCAGGCCCGGCAAGCAGGGGCCTGGTTTATGGTTGATGATGCTCACGGCACCGGGGTGGTTGGGGATGAAGGGCGCGGTAGCTGTCAGGCGCAACAGGTCACTCCGGATATTCTGGTAGTCACGTTCGGCAAAGCATGGGGAGTGAGCGGGGCGGCAGTATTATGCAATCAGAACACCGCGGATTATCTGGTGCAATACGCCCGTCATTTAATCTATAGCACCATGATGCCCATCGCTCAGGCTTACACACTTCGGGCCGCACTTCAGGTTATTCGTCACGCAGATGATTTACGCGCCCGATTACAGAGTAATATCCAGCGTTTCTGCCAGGGGGCCGAGGCATTGCCGTTTCAGCGTCTTCCCAGCAATAGCGCTATACAGCCGCTAATCATGGGGGAAAACCAAATGACTACGATGCTGGCAAACCGGTTACGTGAACAAGGATTTTGGCTTACTGCTATTCGTCCCCCTACCGTCCCATTGGGCAGTGCGCGTCTGCGAATCACACTGAGTGCCAGCCATAACGAAGAGGACATAGACCGCCTTCTGGAGACGCTTTATGACGCAGCAAGTTGATAAAGCTGCCATTGCGGCGGCTTTTAGCCGCGCGGCACATCATTATGAGCAGTTTGCTGATTTGCAGCGTTTAACTGGAGACTTGCTGTTAGAACAGGTTGAAATGCGTCCGGCTGGGTGGGTACTGGATGGTGGCTGTGGTACTGGCTGGTATAGCCGGATCTGGCGACAGCGTGGCAGCCATGTTATTGCACTCGATTTGTCCCCTTCAATGCTGGCAACCTGCCAGCAAAAGCAGTCAGCGGAGCGATTTATTCAGGCAGATATTGAAGCCATTCCTTTGGGGGATAAAACAGTAGATCTCGCCTGGAGTAACCTGGCATTACAGTGGTGTGCTGATATCCGTCTGGCACTGGGGGAACTCTATCGTATTACCAAACCCGGGGGATGCATTGCTTTTACCACCCTGGCATCAGGCTCATTGCATGAGCTACAAGAGGCCTGGCGAGATGTGGATGGCCGGCAGCCGGTGAACAGATTTTTGACACTCACGGATATCGAGCAGGTTTGTCGCCCCTGGCGCAGCGTTGTGCAATGTCACCGGATACAACAATGGTTTCCCGATGTCATGAGTGCTATGCGCTCACTAAAAGGGGTCGGAGCGACCCATTTACATCATGGGCGCCAGCAGCAATTAACAACCCGACGCCAGTTACAACATCTTGCCACTACATGGCCTAAGCAGCCAGCAGGTTATCCGTTGAGCTGGAATATCATTTCTGGAGTGATTGAACGTGATTAAAAAATGGTTTATTACCGGAACCGATACCGAAGTGGGAAAAACAGTTGCCAGTTGTGCTTTATTGCACGCGGCGGCCGCGGCGGGGTACAGGACGACAGGATATAAACCTGTCGCATCGGGGAGTGAAATGACGGCGAGTGGTATTCGGAATGACGATGCCCTGGCTTTACAGAAGGCGAGTACGCTGAATATTCCCTATGAAATGATTAACCCGCTGGCTTTTATTGAACCGACCTCACCTCATATCATCAGTGCTTATGAACAGCGCCCCATTCATTTTTCGGTAATGTCAGAGGGGCTGGAACGGCTCAGTACTCAGGCCGACTGGGTTCAAGTCGAAGGGGCGGGAGGCTGGTTTACCCCATTATCTGAAACCACCACCTTTGCGGATTGGGTGGTGGCAGAGCAATTGCCCGTGATTCTGGTGGTTGGTATCAAACTGGGGTGTATCAACCACGCCTTGCTTACCGCCCAGGCTATTCTGGCGGCAGGTTTGCCACTGATGGGCTGGATTGCCAATGATATTCAGCCCCAAGGGAAATGGCATACCCAGTACATTGAAACACTAAAGCAACGCTTACCAGCCCCACTTTTGGGAGAAATTCCTTGGTTTGAGCATATGAGTACTGCCATCCCCTTAGGGGATTATCTTAATTTGGCACCATTAGTTCAGTGAAAATATCTATTGCAGCGTGTCATCTGCGGCTATGTAAAACCGTACTATCCTTTAATTATCATCACTAAAGTAGTCATTTGATAATATATCAGAGTATGGGTTTCTTCTTGATAACTGCTCACTAATGACCTTGCCTAAATAAAATAGTGATGGGTATTTTAATACGCAATTATCAAGGTCGTTTTTATTTATCGTTCCTGGCAGGTTATCCTGCCAGTATTCTTTTAGCCTGCTTGCACAAATAGCCATCAAAAACCGATCTTTTTCATTTCTTTCATTTAAGAGTGAGTCGAATGATTTAAATATTATGTCAAGTATTTTTGGGGTGATGCTATTTTTAAAAATGAATAGGCTTGCCCTTTTGGGACCACTAACATAACGAGATTTATTATCCTGTACCATAGGATAGATTATCATTTTTTTATCGGTGTGTTTCTTTATTTAATTATCCAGTTTGATGAATATATTGCAGTATATTTCATCATCGCTTAAGCCTGTTTTTCCATTTTCAGAATTATGCTTTTCTGGGCAGTGTGATGTAAGGTTTTTATCTAAAAAGTAATTAGTGCCTAAAAAAGTCACATCATTAAAATACATGTGCTGAACGGCTTTTATGTTGTTAAATGTTTGATATGTTTCCTGGCTTCCTTTTTCTGACAATATATCTATACATATTTTCTCATTTGTCAGTTTTTTATATACTTCTTTTAGCTCACCAGGGCGGGTACTTTGTAAACGGGTGAGTATTTCGTTTGTTGCGGGTAAGTCTTCACTCATTTTTTTAGACGTTAAGCGTAAATTATCATAACTCTCAAGATCGAGTTTAAATGCAATTTTCTGTTTTACTTCAACCGGGAGTCTGGTTAATTCAGTCTGTTGGTTTGCTATGCTTTCTATTTTAATTGAAGGGGTGCTGTTGTTGTTGGATACCTGAGTTTGAGTATGAAATGTTTTCTCTGAAATAAATGAATGGTTGTTTTTTGTGCTATCTATCATAATAAACTCTCTATGCTTTTATAATGATTGGTCCTCTGGGTTATCAATTGAAATAATGTTTTATATAGGTTTTTTTTTATATCAAAAAATGTTTTTAAAATTGTATTTATTTTAAGCGTTTCTGGGAGAGGGATCTGAAGGTGTCCATTAACGATGACACCATTTTGAGAACATGTGTGGCCTTCAGGGAAATATTTTTATCTTTTCCGAAATCATGTAATTATAAAGAAGATGATTATTTTATCCATAGCCTTCACTCTCTTTTTCAGGTGGGTATGATTACTTTAATCAATAATTTCTGTGGTTAGCCGGTTGAGAGTCTTTTGTGTCAGAATCCCTCATTTATCCTGTGGAGAACGACGGGGGTTATCCTGTGAGGTGAGAATCACCGGCCAGTGGCTTCACTGTGGCGAGAATCCATGTCGGAAAAACCATGGTGAATGCGGCTCAAACTAGCGTTAAACGAATCTGTAAAAGTGAAAATAATTACTGAAAAATTTTTTTTGCCTCTGGATAAAAAAATTGGAAAGATTCACAGCCTGCGGGGGATAAGGGCTTGCCACAGTTATCCACTATTCCTGTGGATAACCTTGTGCATTAGAGTTAGAAAACTAGATGGAAGCGAGTGCTGGTGCGGGTTTCCTCTAAATTGCTGCGAAAGCCATCTTTATTCTATTATTCATATAATTCAATGCGTTAAATAAAATCAATAACTGTAATAAAACTGTCACCAAACCACCAGTCGTTAAGTCACGTCTATTGACAAATGTTAAAAGACAAAAAAAATTGGGGATAACCTGTCAACGCCAGAATTTTATGCTCCCACTCTCTTAAAACAGCTAAAATGAGACCAGAATCAATCTTTGTCGTGGTCTGATAAAAGAGGGCTGGTGTTATATACAGTTTTTCTGGAAAAAATCCCTCTGACCGTTAGAATGACTTATCAGTCCGTGCATTTCTTCAGCAGGTAGCCTCTTCATGAGTAAAGCGTTCAAACTTCATTCCGCATTTACCCCCTCGGGGGATCAGCCTGACGCGATTCGACGCCTAAAAGAAGGGCTGGAAGATGGTCTGGCCCATCAGACGCTATTGGGTGTTACCGGATCAGGTAAGACTTTTACCGTGGCAAATGTGATTGCTGATTTACAGCGTCCTACCATGATACTGGCACCGAATAAGACCCTGGCCGCACAGTTGTATGGGGAAATGAAAGAGTTTTTCCCTGAAAATGCCGTGGAGTTTTTTGTCTCTTACTATGACTACTATCAACCTGAGGCTTATGTTCCCAGTTCAGATACCTTTATCGAGAAAGATGCTTCGGTAAACGAACATATTGAGCAGATGCGTCTTTCTGCAACCAAAGCATTACTCGAACGAAAAGATGTGGTGGTGGTGGCGTCAGTGTCCGCCATCTATGGTCTGGGTGATCCGGATTTGTATTTGAAGATGATGCTGCACTTAACCAAAGGCATGATTATTGATCAACGTGCTATTTTACGTCGGCTCACGGAGCTGCAGTATACCCGTAATGATCAGGCATTTCAGCGGGGCACTTTCCGAGTGCGCGGGGAGGTGATTGATATCTTCCCGGCAGAATCAGACAATTTGGCTCTCCGGGTAGAACTGTTCGATGAGGAAGTTGAGAGACTCTCATTATTTGATCCTCTTACAGGACACATTGAGTCGACCATTCAGCGTTTTACTATCTATCCTAAATCACACTATGTGACCCCACGGGAGCGCATTGTTCAGGCGATGGAAGAGATCAAAGTTGAGCTGGCAGAACGTAAGCAGTTTTTACTGGAACAGAACAAACTGCTGGAAGAGCAACGTATCACCCAGCGTACTCAGTTCGATTTAGAGATGATGAACGAGTTAGGATACTGCTCAGGGATTGAAAACTATTCGCGCTACCTTTCTGGCCGTGGTCCTGGCGAGCCACCCCCCACGCTGTTTGACTACCTCCCTGCGGATGGCCTGTTAATCGTCGATGAGTCCCATGTGACAATCCCGCAGATTGGCGGCATGTACCGGGGAGACCGCGCACGCAAAGAAACGCTGGTGGAATATGGCTTTCGCTTGCCTTCAGCACTGGATAATCGCCCCTTAAAATTTGAAGAGTTTGAAGCCCTTGCCCCGCAAACAATCTATGTTTCAGCCACACCGGGGCACTATGAACTGGAAAAATCAGGTAGTGAGATTATCGACCAGGTGGTACGGCCTACTGGATTGTTAGATCCTATTATTGAAGTGCGCCCCGTTGCGACTCAGGTTGATGATTTACTCTCAGAAATTCGCCAGCGGGTTAACGTTGATGAGCGTGTTCTGGTAACCACTTTGACCAAGCGCATGGCGGAGGACTTAACTGAATACCTGGAGGAGCATGGGGAACGAGTTCGTTATCTGCATTCAGATATTGATACCGTCGAACGTATGGAAATCATTAGGGATTTGCGCCTGGGTGAGTTTGACGTGTTGGTAGGGATTAACTTATTACGTGAAGGGCTGGATATGCCTGAAGTGTCGCTTGTCGCAATTCTTGATGCGGACAAAGAAGGATTTCTGCGTTCCGAACGCTCATTAATTCAGACCATTGGCCGCGCTGCGCGTAATATCAACGGCAAAGCGATTCTCTATGGGGATAAAATCACCCCGTCAATGGCAAAAGCGATAGGTGAAACCGAGCGTCGTCGTGAGAAACAGCAACGCTACAATGAGGAACATGGTATTACCCCCCAGGGACTGAATAAAAAAGTGGTTGATGTGCTCCAGCTTGGCGAGGGGATGGCTAAAACGAAAGGGAGAGCGAAAACCAAAGCACGTAGTGTCATTGAAGATGATGAAGTCGTACTGACGCCAAAAGCGCTACAGCAAAAAATTCAGCAACTGGAGGCACAGATGCTGAAACATGCACAAAATCTGGAATTTGAAGAGGCAGCCCAGGTGCGTGATAAATTACAGCAACTTCGGGCGCTGTTTATCAGCACCTCGTAATGGTTAGCCCAGCTGTTGTAACGTTTGCTCCAGAGCATCACGCAGTAACTGGCGGTCATGGCGATATTTAACATCCCTGTCCTCCAGTGGTTGCTGAATCACGAGTCTGCCCTGCAACGGGCTGGCGTCGATTTGTGGGCTGACCAGAACCGCATCAATTACACGCTTACCAATATGCTGTTCCATAATAGCCAGTTTTTCACCCAGTGAGAGTGCTGCTGCTGGGCTGAGTTCTTTGCCCAGATTATCAATATAAACCACTCGGGCTGTGGTACGCCGCAAGGCCTGATCCATCTCTTCGAGCAGTAAAATGGGCAGTAAACTGGTGTAAAAACTGCCCGGACCAATGAGTATCAGGTCTGCTTCACTAATGGCTTCCAACGCTTCCCGTGTCGCGGGGGCTTTGGGGTAAAGCATTAACGCTGCTGGGGGTTCAGACAAATTATCAATATTCACTTCCCCGTAGATATCATGACCCTGACTGTCTGTTGCCATCAAGTCGACAGGATGCTCAGACATGGGGATCAACTGAGCATCGACCTTGAGCAAATTACGAATGAGGTTAATCGCTTCGAGAGGGCGTACGCTCATATGATCAAGGGCTTTGAGCATCAGATTACCCAGGTTATGCCCGGCCAGTTCACCATTACCGCTAAAACGGTACTCAAACATGGTCGAAGCAACACTGGGTTCAGTAATTAGCTGATTCAGACAGTTGCGCATATCTCCCCAGGCAATCCCCCCCTCTGATCGACGAATTCGACCTGTTGAGCCACCATTATCCGTGGTTGTGACAATGCCGGTGAGTCGTGAACCGAGAAATGACAGGGAGGACATGACACGACCTAATCCATGTCCCCCACCCAGGGCAACGATCCGGTCGAGATCTGCCAGTGTACGATTACGCATAATCCATCCTTATTAAGGCATAACGCGCTTAAGGTAGCGTAAAAGCGTGAAAAAGACGATCTCTCTACTATGCTTAATGACGTATATCAATCCGGGCTGATAGTTTTTGGTTTACCTTATGGTTAAATTGAGCAAATTCAACGTTATATAAAGATTTATATAGCGAAATATAAGATAGCGCAAGACATTCTGTCGGGGTACTATCTTAAAGACACACTCAAGCCTTGGCACCTAAGTCTGAAGATAAGGTGCACTGGCCGTGGCCTTACTCGCCACCAGGGTGCAGGAAGAAATGACTGCATCTCCCGTATTTTGGAAAGGTGTACTCAGTGACTCAACTTACCGATGCTTTTGCTCGCAAGTTTTATTACTTGCGGCTGTCTATTACTGATGTCTGCAACTTTCGTTGCAGTTATTGCCTGCCTGACGGTTACAAACCCCATGGTGTGGCGAACAAAAGTTTCCTCAGTCTTGATGAAATTCGCCGGGTGACGCGTGCGTTTGCCAGTATGGGAACCGAAAAGGTACGCCTGACTGGGGGAGAGCCTTCTTTACGCCGTGACTTTAGCGACATCATTGCTGCCATTCGTGAAAACCCTGAAATCCGTCAATTGGCGGTGACCACAAATGGTTATCGCCTGGCGCGGGATGTCAAAACCTGGCGTGAGGCGGGGTTGACCGGGATAAATGTCAGTATTGATAGTCTGGATGCCCGCCAGTTTCATGCCATTACCGGGCAAGATAAATTTCACCAAGTGATGGCGGGTATTGATGCCACATTGGCAGCCGGTTTTGAGCGGGTCAAAGTCAATACCGTCCTGATGCGTGATGTGAACCATCATCAGTTAGACACCTTTCTGCACTGGATTAAAGACCGGCCCATTCAGTTACGTTTTATTGAACTGATGGAGACCGGGGAAGGGCGTTCCCTCTTTCAAAAGCATCATGTTTCCGGAAAAGTGGTGCGTGATATTCTATTATCACGTGGCTGGGTTCACCAATTACGCAAGCGTAGCGATGGCCCGGCACAGGTCTTCTGTCACCCAGATTATCAAGGGGAAATAGGGCTTATCATGCCCTATGAAAAAGATTTCTGCAGTAGCTGTAATCGGCTACGGGTATCGTCGGTCGGGAATCTGCACCTGTGTCTGTTTGGGGAACAAGGGGTTGCCTTACGCGATTTACTCGTACAGGACGACCAGCAGGAAGCGCTGGAGGCACGTATCAGTCATGCGCTGAATCATAAAAAACAGACCCACTTCCTGCTTGATGGGAACACGGGTATTACTCAGAATTTATCTTTCATTGGCGGTTAAGTGTGAACGACAAGGAGAATCTTAATGAGTCAGGTCAGTGCTGAATTTGTTCCTGCCCGTATTGCCATTTTGACGGTGTCACATCGTCGCACTGAAGAGGATGATACCTCCGGGCATTATCTGCGCGATGCGGCGACAGATGCCGGGCATGAAGTGCTTGAAAAGGTGATAACAAAAGAGAATCGTTATGCCATTCGTGCCTGTGTATCACAATGGATTGCGGATGGTCGTATTCAGGTGGTGCTCATTAACGGTGGCACTGGTTTTACTGAAAATGATCAAGTACCAGAAGCGTTACAACCCCTTTTTGACCGTGAAATCGCCGGTTTTGGTGAGTTGTTTCGTATGCTTTCTTACGAAGACATTGGCACTTCGACGTTACAGTCCCGTGCTATCGCGGGTATGGCGAATCGTACCCTGATTTTTGCCATGCCAGGTTCAACCAATGCCTGCCGTACTGCCTGGGAAAATATCATCATGCAGCAACTTGATGCCCGTCAGCGTCCTTGCAACTTCCATCCCCATATAAAGAACTAAGCTATGTCAAAACTGACTCATATTAATGCTGCCGGTGAGGCTCACATGGTCGATGTTTCCGCCAAAGCAGAAACCGTCCGTGAAGCCCGAGCAGAGGCTTTTGTCACCATGAACAGCCAGACGCTGGAGATGATTGTTACTGGTCAGCACCATAAAGGGGACGTCTTTGCCACTGCCCGTATCGCCGGTATCCAGGCAGCGAAAAGAACCTGGGAATTGATCCCGCTTTGCCACCCGCTACTTTTAAGCCATCTTGAAGTCAAACTGGAAGCCCAGACTGCACAGTCCCGAGTACGTATTGAATCAGTCTGTCGTCTTAGTGGTAAAACCGGCGTTGAGATGGAAGCATTAACCGCTGCTTCGGTTGCCGCGTTAACTATTTATGATATGTGTAAAGCCGTCCAAAAAGATATGGTCATTGGCCCATTACGCCTGCTGGAAAAAAGCGGCGGTAAATCCGGTGATTTTAAGGTGGCGTCCTATGATTAACGTTCTCTTTTTTGCTCAGGTACGTGAATTAGTCGGTTGTGATCGGCTAGAGGCTGAACCCATCTATAGGGATGTGGAGCAACTGCGGGCTGCTCTTGCTGAAAAGGGGAGCCGCTGGGCACTGGCGCTTGAGTCAGGCAAACTCCTTGCTGCGGTCAACCAAACCTTAGTCAGTTTTGATACGCCATTAAAGCAGGGTGATGAGGTTGCATTTTTCCCCCCGGTTACTGGAGGATAAATGAATAATACGCGAATTATCGTGGGCCCGGATAATTTCCAGGTCGGGGATGAATATCAGTGGCTGGCAGAATGCGATGATGACGGGGCTGTCGTCACCTTTACCGGTAAAGTCCGAAATCATAATCTGGGGGATAAAGTCAGTGGCTTGACCCTGGAGCACTATCCAGGAATGACGGAAAAAACCCTGGCTGACATTATCAGCGAAGCACGTGGCCGCTGGCCATTGCAACGGGTGACGGTGATTCATCGAGTCGGGGAGTTGCGTGCAGGGGAGCACATTGTTTTTGTTGGGGTCAGTGCGGCACACCGTAATGCCGCTTTTGAGGCGGCGCAGTTTATTATGGATTATCTTAAGACCCGTGCACCTTTCTGGAAGCGAGAAGCCACTGAAGAAGGGGGGCGCTGGATTGACGCAAAAGAGAGTGATGATCATGCTGCCCAACGTTGGTAAGCACTATTACGGCTAATATGTGTTAATCTTACGACCATTATCATTCTCTTTGCAGGTTACATGGACTGGGAAAACGAAACCCCAGTTTTTTATGTTGTGACCAAATTATCCCCGTGATCCGGGCTTATGCCAGGACTCAGACCTTATTATTCAGAGGAGGTATCATGGACAGATTTCCACGTTCTAATGATTCAATTGTTCAGGGGGCTAATACCGGCCTTCAGGCGTTTATGGCACAAGTTTATGGCTGGATGACCTGTGGCCTGTTGCTCACTGCGTTTATTGCCTGGTATGCCGCGAATACCCCGGCAGTGATGGAACTTGTCTTTTCGAGTAATATCACTTTCTTTGGCTTGATCATTGCCCAGCTGGCGTTGGTGTTTGTGATTTCTGGCATGATCCATAAACTGAGCCCCGGACTCGCGACCTCGCTGTTTATGCTGTACTCAGCGCTGACCGGTCTGACGCTATCCAGTATTTTCCTTGCCTATACTGCGTCTTCTATCGCCAGTACCTTTGTGGTGTCGGCAGGGATGTTTGGCGCAATGAGTGTTTATGGCTATACGACTAAGCGCGATCTCAGCGGTTTTGGTAACATGTTATTCATGGCATTGATCGGTATTGTTCTTGCATCACTGGTTAATTTCTGGCTGAAAAGCGATGCCTTGATGTGGGCGATTACCTATATCGGTGTGATTGTGTTTGTGGGGCTGACGGCCTATGACACGCAGAAACTGAAAAACATTGGGGAGCAAATTGATACCCGTGATACCCAGATGATGCGTAAGTACTCCATCGTCGGAGCCCTGACCCTGTATCTTGATTTTATCAACCTGTTCCTGATGTTGCTGCGTATTTTCGGCAACCGTCGTTAATCGTTAATATGGTTACCCCTCCTGCCTGTCATCTTTTAAGCTGGCCGGGGGGGAAGCGTGCAGAATCATACCCCCTGTTTATGCCTGCCGGACACGTTTAGCCCCCCCTGACTGCTTTAATCAAGAATCACCGTAACCGGTAATTATTTGTTTTTATCGTGATGAAATAAGCAGGGAACGTTATCTGTCTTGTTGTGGAGTAGACCAAAGTTTTCGCTTTTTTAGTAAATAAAATGTAATTTTTGTCACAAAAGAGACGCATAAGGATGATTTTTTCGTACACTTGCGTACTCTGAATAAAGGACGAAAGAGCCCAGGAGAAAGAATATGAAGTGGCAACAACGTATAAGAGTGACGACCGGTCTGAGTTGCTGGCAGATTATGCTGCACCTTGCGGTTATCGGTGCGTTGCTGGTTGGCTGGAAAACGGCCTCTCTGGTCCCGGTTGGGGTTGGACTGTGTCTTCTTTACATCCTCACTGTGGTATTGATGTTCACCTTTCAGCGTTTTCGTAGTGGCAGACTCCGGGACATTGGTGATTTTCTCGAAGAGTTAACGACAACCTGGTATTTTGGTTCGGCAATGATAGCCTTGTGGTTACTGTCCCGTGTGGTACAAAGCCCTTTAGTGCTGACTATTGCCGGGCTGGTTGCGATAGCCGGGCCGGCTATCTACTCCCTGATAGCCAAAGATAAATCAGGTGATTTTTCGTCGAAACAGCCAGTACGCCGCTGATCCCGTCGTGGCCGCTATCACCAAAAGCGGCCACAAACTCTGCCAGATAATCGTAAAATCCGCATCTTTTAAATAAATCTGCTTCGTGATATTGGTAAAGTGCCGAATGGGGTTCACCCAGGTTATGTTCTGCAGCCAAACGGGCATATTTTCGACCGGCGAAATATATCCGGAAAGCAGGATGGCCGGCATCATAAAGACAAACACTCCGATAAACGCCTGTTGCTGCGTGGAGCAGAGGGTGGAGATAAGCAGCCCGAACCCGACCAGAGAAAATCCGTAGATAACCATCGTGAAGTAGAACAGCAATAATGACCCTGCAAAGGGGATCTGGTAGCACCAAATTCCCACCGCCAGGACGACGGTGGCCTGTGCCAGTGCCACAACTTGGGCTGGTACTGCTTTACCAATGAATATCTGCCACGTCGCCAGGGGGGAAACAATCAGTTGATCCAGGGTTCCTTGTTCACGCTCCCGGGCTACGGAAAGGGAGGTCACAATCAGGATGCCGATGGTGGTTATCAGGGCTATCAATGAGGGAACCACAAACCATTTATAGTCCAGATTCGGATTATACCAGTTACGAATAATCAGCTCGCTGTTGTTGATTTTCGTTTGCCCGCTTAATAATTGCTGCTGATAATTTTTTACAATTTGCTGGATATCATTCGCCGCAATTTGTGCACTATTCGAGTTCCGCCCATCCAGCATGATATTGATGCCTGTCGGACGGTGCTGTGACAGGTTTGCAGAGAAATGCTCCGGGAAACGGATGACTAAAAGTGCCTGCTGGTTATCAATGATCGGTGTGATTTCTTCGGAACTCTTGAGCAGCAGAACGTTGCTAAAAGAGCTGGCTTTGGCAATACGCTGTGTGAGCTCTACCGAGTGACTGCCGTTATCTTCATCGAAGATAGCAATGGTGGCATGTGTCACTTCAAGAGTCGCCGCAAAAGGGAAGAGTATGACCTGAATCAACACAGGCAGGATCAACAACGCGCGCGTTTGTGGCTCACGTAAGAGCGATTGCAGCTCTTTACGGATTAATGTCCATAAGCGATAAAACATCTCTTCTCCTACTCGAGTCGACGTCGGGTGGTTAGCGCTGTCAGACCGATAAATATGACCGCCGCCGCCATCAGAAACAGGGTGTTAATGATCATGATTGACGGGATATTCCCTGCCAGAAACAGGCTCTGCAAGGTGCTGACAAAATAACGGGCAGGAATAACATAAGTCACCACCCGAATAATGGCTGGCATACTGTCTATCTGAAAAATAAAACCCGACAGCATTATCGCCGGCAAAAAGGCCGCATTCAGTGCAACTTGGGCAGCGTTGAACTGGTTACGTGTCAGGGTTGAGATCAGCAATCCCATGCCGAGTGTACTGAGTAAAAACAGGCTGCTTATTAACACCAGTAACAGTAGGGAACCGCGCCAGGGAACGTGGAGAATGAATATTGTGACGACCATGCACAGGGCCATCGCCAGCATGCCCAGGACATAGTAGGGTAATAACTTACACAGTAGCAGTTCGGTGCGGGTTATCTGGGTCGATAACAGGGCTTCCATGGTTCCGCGTTCCCATTCACGGGCGATGACTAGCGAGGTTAAAATGGCCCCGATAACCGTCATAATAATGGTTATAGCACCAGGGATGATAAAATGCTGGCTGATAGCGGCGGGATTAAACCAATAGCGGGTTTGTACTTCAATTAATGGCTCAAATGTTTCCCCGCGATCCTCGGCATGCTGCTGTTGCCAAATCTGCCAAATTCCTTCCATGTAACCTTGAATAAAGTTTGCTGTATTGGGCTCACTACCATCGGTAATTATCTGGATCGGTGCTGTATCGCCGGGACGGGCCATCTTCTGGTTAAAGTCCGGGGGGATAACCACAATGCCGCGCACTTCACCCGCCTGTAACAACTGGATCAGTTGCTGGCGATTATCGCTGATGGTGGGCTGCATAAAGGGGGAGGCACTGATGGTATGCGTAAAATCAATCGCATCACTATTCTGCTGCTCCACCAGTACACCAACATGCAGGCGACTGGAGTCAAGGTTTATCCCATAGCCAAAAATAAACAGCAGTAAAAGCGGGATCACGACGGCGATAAGCCAGCTGCTGGGGTCGCGAATGATTTGCCGCGTCTCTTTCACACAGAGAGCTCGCAGGCGTCGCCATGACAGTAACGGGTTATGATGGCTCATGGCTATGCTCCTTATCCCATCGGCTAATCAGGCCAATAAAGGCTTGTTCCATTGTCGGGTCGGGAGTCTGGCTATCCACCACTTGCTGTTTTAAGTCGTCGGGAGTCCCCGTAGCGATAAGTTTGCCGTGGTAAACCAGCCCAATACGGTCGCAATATTCCGCTTCATCCATAAAGTGGGTGGTCACCATCACGGTAACCCCTTTGCTCACCATACTATTAATATGCAGCCAGAATTCACGGCGGGTGATGGGGTCAACGCCTGACGTCGGCTCATCAAGAAACAGAATATCTGGTTCATGCATCATTGAGCAGGCCAGAGCCAGACGTTGTTTAAACCCCAGGGGCAGTGAGTCTGTGACACTGTTCATGACTGGCTGCAGGGCGAAGGCTTCACACATGTCGTTAATTTTCTCCCCCTGCTTTTTACCGCTTAACCCATAAATACCGGAGAAAAAACGCAGGTTCTGCATGACCGTCAGGTTACTGTAGAGGGAGAATTTTTGTGCCATATAGCCCAGGTGCTGACGTGCCTGGCCGGAACTTTTTTTCAGATCCATACCCAGCACTAATGCATCCCCCGAACTGGGTACCATTAATCCACACATCATTTTAAATGTGGTGGATTTACCCGCACCATTTGGGCCCAGCAAGCCGAAAATCTCGCCCCGTTTAACGGCAAATGTCACATGGTCCGTGGCGGCAAAATGACCAAATTTTTTGGTCAGTGTTCTGGCCTCAATCACGGTTTCATCAGGATTATGGGGCAGGGTATGTAGCATGTTACCGAGTGCAGACTCGACGATGGCCATTCCCCCAAGCAGGTCGATAAAAGCATCCTCGAAGCGGGGCGTGGTTTCGCTAATCTTCAACCCCGGGAGGTTGATGGCCCGGGAGAGGCTATCAACGGTACTATTTTTGGCCAGCATAAGGCGTATTGCATGGCCTTGAATAACGGCATCACTCACAACGTCAAGTTTCAGCAAACGCTGCATTAGCTGACGGTTGCTTTCTCCTGGGTGGCTGACCAACAGGGAACGTCCGGCGACCTGCTGAGTCAGTGTTTTGGGATCGCCCTGATAGAGTAACTTTCCCCCGTTCATTAACAGTATTTCCCGGCACTGTTCCGCCTCATCCAGGTAAGAGGTGCTCCACAGGATTAGCATCCCTTCATCCGCGAGTTCATGTACCATCTGCCATAATTCACGCCGGGATATGGGGTCAACCCCAACACCCGGTTCATCCAGCAATAATACTTTCGGTTGCCCGACCAGTGTGCAGGCCAGTCCCAGCTTTTGTTTCATTCCCCCTGATAGCTTCCCGGCCAGCCTGTCAGTAAAGGGTTCCAGTGAGGTGAATTTCAACAGTCGTTTGAAGGTTTGCTCCCGGACTTGTCCCTCCACATCGCGTAACTCTGCGTAGAGGGTCAGATTTTCCATCACGGTTAAATCTTCATAGAGCCCGAATTTTTGTGGCATATAACCGAGGATGGCGTGCAGAGCACGATCCTCTGTCAGAGGATCAAAACCAGCCACGGACAGTTGCCCTTCAGAAGGTATCAGCAGACCAGCCAGCATACGCATCAGAGTGGTCTTTCCTGCACCATCAGGGCCGACCAGACCTGTAACCCCCCCGGCACGAATCTCCGTATCAAGGCTGGCAACAGCAGGGTTTTCCAGCCCGGGAAAGTGTTTGACGACTCCCATCAGGCGAATCAATTGATCACTGCTGACCATGAGGGGTTCCGTCATCCAGAATAATGGTTACTGGCATACCCTGGCGCAGCATGTCATCCGCATCGGTGACGATGATGCGTAAGCGGTAGACTAAGTCTGTGCGTAGGTCCGGTGTTTCAACCGTTTTGGGTGTGAATTCCGCGGTCGGAGAAACAAAGCCTACTTTGCCGTGATAAGGTTTGTCAGGGCGGCTGTCGGTATAAATAAGCACTTCTCGCCCTGGCTGTGCTTGCCCCAGATTCGGTTCACTCACATAAGCCCGTACCCACACCGGGTGGGTGAGTGACAAAGTAAGAACGGTGCTACCTGCATTGAGCATGGTGCCAGGCTCGACACTACGCACCAGAATGGTGCCATCAGACGGAGCCAGTAGTGTGGTGTCCTTTAGGTTCAGCTGGGCCTCAGCCAGGGCTGCATTAGCCTGCTGGAGCACCGCTTGCGCTTGGGCGACTTCCTGGGGACGGTTACCACTGCGGTACTGACGTAATTTATCTTTTGCTGCGGTCAGTGCGGCGTGGGCCTGTTCACTGGCAACACGGGCATTTTGTAAATCATTGGCAGATACTGCGCGTGTGGCCCACATCCCTTGCTGTCTTTGATAGAAGCTCTGGGCGTAATCATAAGCGGACTGGGCGCTATCTACCTGGGCGGCAGCCTGGGCAATTTCTTCGTTACGGTAGCCCGCTATCATTAAATCATATTGAGCCTGTGCAGCATCGGCATTAGCCTGGGCCTGACGTACCGCAATTTGATATGGGGCATTATCAATAAGACCCAGCGGTTCCCCGGACTTTATTGTGTCCCCTTCATCCACGTCCAGTGCCGCTAGCCGTCCCGCAACACGAAAGCTCATATTCACACTGCGAATATCCACATTGCCATAGAGCGAGAGATGGCTGCTTTGCTGATTTTGGTAGGCTTTCCAGCCACCAAAAGCGGCGGCCAGTATGACCCCAACTACAATGATGGCCCCAATCGCTTTCTTATTGTTCATCTCGTGCTTTCCTTTGGCAGGCAGATAACCTGAACATTATTTTTTCAGCTTGTTCTGACGGTACGTTATTTATTAATAACATGTGGCACAGGCCCGATTTATACCCCTCGTCATTTCCGTCATGCCAGGCACAGATTGTCGGTGTCGGAAGCTCGGGTAGATGAAAGCGGTTCTTTCATGCCGATTACTTAAAAATCAAGAAATTGATTCAATAAGCCTAAGCAAACTTATCTTATCTGTCCAACACGAATGATGCTTCTTTTGATCGCCATTAAGACAGCATAATTTATGCGGAAGAAAACAAAAAATGCTATAGTGCCTCCAGTCGGCACCGTGGTTTGTGCCCCTTTCTCTGGCCAGCTCAACGCTGGCGCTTGATGTTCCCCCTGGAAACTACACCGTGAAGGCGGTCAGGGCGGTTCTGGAGTTCCTATGTCTTTTGATTCTCTCGGCCTGAATGCCGATATTTTGCGTGCGATTGAAGAGCAGGGCTATCGTGAGCCTACGCCAATTCAACGTCAGGCAATTCCGGTAGTACTATCAGGCCGTGATCTGATGGCCAGTGCCCAGACGGGTACCGGTAAAACGGCAGGCTTTACCCTTCCTTTGTTGCAGCGTTTGTTGAACAGTGCGCCGCAACAGAAGGGACGCCGCCCGGTACGAGCCCTGATCCTCACTCCCACCCGTGAGCTCGCTGCTCAGGTTGGTGAAAATGTGCGTGAATACAGCAAATATTTAAATATTCGCTCACTGGTTGTTTTTGGTGGGGTGAGTATCAACCCACAGATGATGAAACTGCGCGGCGGTGTCGATGTCCTGGTCGCGACCCCGGGTCGTTTGCTTGACCTGGAACACCAGAATGCGGTGAAACTCGACAGCGTAGAAGTTTTGGTGCTGGATGAAGCAGACCGTATGCTGGATATGGGCTTTATTCATGATATTCGTCGTGTACTGGCAAAATTGCCTGCGCGTCGTCAGAATTTGCTTTTTTCAGCCACGTTCTCTGATGATATTAAGTCCCTGGCTGAAAAGTTACTGCATAACCCAGAAGAGGTGGAAGTCGCCCGTCGCAATACGGCTTCTGAGCAAATTACCCAGCATGTTCATTTTGTTGATAAAAAACGCAAACGGGAACTGCTGTCACAGATGATTGGTGCCGGTAACTGGCAACAGGTGCTGGTATTTACCCGAACGAAGCACGGCGCTAACCATCTGGTTGAACAGTTACAGCAAGATGGCATTACGGCAGCAGCGATTCACGGTAATAAGAGTCAAGGGGCCCGTACCCGTGCTCTGGCTGATTTTAAAAGCGGCGGTATTCGCGTACTGGTAGCAACCGATATTGCTGCCCGTGGCCTGGACATTGAAGAGTTACCCCATGTGGTTAACTATGAATTACCCAATGTGCCGGAAGACTATGTACACCGCATCGGTCGTACCGGGCGTGCGGCAGCCACAGGGGAAGCCCTTTCCCTGGTCTGTGTTGATGAGCATAAGTTGCTGCGCGACATTGAACGTTTACTGAAACGAGAGATCCCGCGCATGGCTTTACCTGGTTTCGATGTGGACCCGTCAATTCCGGCTGAACCTATTGTGAATGGTCGTCAGCAGCGGGGCGGTGGGCGCGGCCAGGGCGGTCGTGGTGCCCCTCAAGGTGGTCGTCCTCGGGCTGGTGGTAACGGTAATGCCAGCGGCGAGCGTCAGCATGCTCCACGTCGTAGCGGCTCCAGTGACGGAGCAAAGCCTGCTGGCAACGGCTCGCGCCGCCGAGCACCGCGTAAACCTGCTTCAGCCTGATAGGCTCTCATTGATCTAAGGAGCCAGTATGGCTCCTTTGTGATGAACAGCCAAAATTGATTAGCCCGGTTTTTTATTGGGTAATCTCTGTTTAATCAGTGATGACTGAAGTTTGTCATCATCCCCAGGAGCCTGTCAGGCTCCTGTTTTTTGTCGGGTAATTAATTTCATGCGCGTACTGTTGGCCCCCATGGAGGGTGTTCTTGACTCACTGGTGCGGGAGTTGCTGACTGAGGTCAATGATTATGACCTTTGCATCACCGAATTTCTGCGGGTGGTAGACCAACTGTTGCCAGTCAAATCTTTTGTTAAATTGTGTCCCGAGCTCAATCAGGCGAGCAGAACCTCGTCAGGAACCCTGGTGCGCGTGCAACTGCTTGGCCAGTATCCACAATGGCTGGCAGAAAATGCCGCCCGGGCGGTGGAACTGGGGTCATGGGGAGTCGATCTGAATTGCGGCTGCCCGTCAAAACTGGTTAATGGTAGTGGGGGTGGGGCAACCTTACTCAAAGATCCTGAACTGATTTATCAGGGGGCTAAAGCGATGCGCGCCGCCGTTCCGGCTGATTTACCTGTCACAGTAAAAATTCGTCTGGGCTGGGACAGTGGCGAACGGCAGTTTGAAATTGCCGATGCGGTGCAGCAGGCCGGTGCGACTGAACTTGTTGTTCACGGACGTACTAAGGAAGATGGCTACAAAGCCGAACGCATTAATTGGGAAGCGATAGGTAAAATTCGTCAGCGTTTAACTATACCTGTTGTGGCTAACGGGGAGATCTGGGACTGGCAAAGTGCCCAGGATTGCCTGGCAACAACGGGGTGTGACTCGGTGATGATTGGTCGTGGTGCGCTTAATGTACCCAATTTAAGTCGTGTCATTAAATATAATGAACCACGTATGCCCTGGCCCGAGGTGGTCACACTGCTACAAAAATATAGCCAGCTGGAAAAACAGGGGGATACGGGAATGTACCATGTTGCACGTATTAAGCAGTGGCTGGGTTATCTCCGTAAAGAATATACCGAAGCAACAGATCTCTTTACGGAAATTCGTACGCTCAAGCGTGCGGAAGAGATAGCCCACGTTATTGGGGCACTGTAACCCCATCTTCAATTTGTTTTATAAGCTGCTGTTCTATTGTGTCAGCCAGCCACATGAGCGTGGTATCACTATTATGGCGTTGATGCCAGAGTAGCGATACCTCGAGTGGGGCTAATCCCAGGGGTAATGGGCTACGACAAAAAGCAAAACCGCGTTGCCACTGACGGGCCAAACCTGCGGGCACCGTTGCCATGAGTGGCATCTGTTGTAGCAAACCGGGCAGGGCAGCGAAGTGAGCAGTGGTATAATCAATGTGGCGGCTTTTCCCCTGCTTCGCTAAAGCCCGGTCTAACAGACTGCTGGTGGCTTCCCGATTACTTAGCTGGATATGTGACGCGGCGATATAATCATCCATAGTCAATGGGGCTTCGAGACTGATCTGTTGGGGGTGCCAAATCACCTGATGTGGCATTTCGGTAAGATGCTTTCGTTCCAGCCAGCGAGCGCTATGCCGGGCCACACTAATGGCCATATCCAGCTCTCCCCCTTCCAGTTGTTGCATATCGGTGACTGGGGTACTGGTCACTACATGAACATGCAGCCCAGGGGCGAGTTGCTTCAGTGCTGGCAGCAGGGTTGGCATCAGGCACATCTCCAGCCAGTCACTCATTCCCAGAGTCACACTGGTACTCGCGGCACTCGGGCTAAATTCAGTCGGCTGGAAGAGTGTGCTTTGTAGCTGCTCCAGCAGCGGCATTAATTCGCGGTGCAGCTCACAGGCACGCGCAGTGGGTTGCATACGGTGACCACTACGGATGAATAAGGGATCATCAAACATTTCTCGCAAACGCGCGAGTGCGCCGCTGACTGCCGGTTGCCCAAGGTGGAGCTTGTCCGCTGCCAGCGAAACACTCTGCTCACGAAACAGTACCGTAAAAGCAATCAGCAAATTTAAATCGATTTTGCGAAAATCATGTTCTTTAATGGTCATTAATGTCTCTTATTCGTACATCCGATCCTGGGGTTATTCATGTTGCCTGGCGATGCATATAATAACCCGATTTCAGTCGAAAGGACGGTACTGAACGCATGCCAGACGCTATTTCTGGGATTTGCCCCGTGATCTTAACCATAACTTGCCACCGATGACCAGGACCAGCACAATAATGACCCAAACACCGTACCTCAGGTGATGTTCTAAATAAGCAAGCCAGGGGGTGATAAGCTCCCCGCCGACATAGCCCAATGTGACAAATAATGATGCCCAGAGCAGGGAGCTCAGAATATTTAGCCCAATAAATATGCCTGGTGAAAGCCGGCTGGCACCAATAATAACCGGGCCGATGATACGAAAACCGTACATAAAACGGCAACCAATCACAAACAGATAAGGATGACGTCGAATCAAGGACTGGGCTTGCTCTATTTTGTTCTGATAGCGAGTAAAGCGGCCCAAAATGGGTTGACCAAAGTAGTGACCAATAAAGAAGAGTACCTGATCCCCGACCATACCGCCAAAAGCCGCAGCAGCGATAACCAACGGAAGTTTTAACAGCCCCTGATGTGCAGCAACTCCCCCTAATAGGGTAACGGTTTCACCTTCCGCAATGCTGCCGATAATAACGGCGAGGTAACCATACTGTGCAACAAGTCCATTAATATCCATTGAAATGGGTTTCCTCGATAAACAAAAAAGGGGATTAACAGGCTACTCATTGTAGCTTACTGTCCGTTTCAGACCCACTCTCTTCCGTATCGGGTTCAGGCCAAATGACAGGGCGAACGGGCTGAATGTCGTGATATACAAAGATATACAAAAAAAACATCGGGTTTTTGGCATCAGACCGATTCTTAACTGGCGACCCCGACGAGTGTCAGAGTATTATCTTCCCGCACCGTACAACATATCCTTTCGGTGATGGTTGAGCGGGGAGTTACTTTGCTAACATTTTCACATAAGTGTCATTATGCCCACAAAACTTCGTTTATCGTTATTTAGCCTTGCCCTGATGATATCTGTGCCATTCACGCCACAGGTTGAGGCGGCTAAAGCCACTGTCCAGAAAGCCAGCCTTGAGCAGGAAATTGCTTCTGGTAGCGCCATGATTATCGATCTACAAACTAATAAAGTTTTATACTCCAGCCATCCGGACAATGTTCGCTCTATTGCTTCTATCACTAAACTGATGACGGTGATGGTGGTACTGGATGCCGGGCTGCCGATGAACGAGAAACTGAAAGTTGATATCAGCCAGACGCCAGAAATGAAAGGCGTATATTCCCGGGTACGTTTAAACAGTGAAATTAGCCGCAGAGACATGATGCTGTTGACGCTGATGTCTTCAGAAAACCGCGCGGCGGCCAGCCTGGCTCACCACTACCCTGGTGGCTATGATGCGTTTATCCGTGCAATGAATGCTAAAGCCAAAAGTTTGGGAATGACCAAAACCCACTTTGTTGAACCCACTGGCTTGTCGATACAGAACGTTTCAACGGCACGAGATTTGACCAAATTACTGGTGGCATCAAAAGCCTATCCGTTACTTGGCGCACTGAGCACTACCCGTGAAGAAACGGCCACGTTCAGTAACCCCTCTTATACTCTGCCATTCCGTAACACGAACCATTTGATGTTCCGTAATAACTGGGATATCCAGCTGACAAAAACCGGATTTACCAATAATGCGGGGCACTGTCTGGTGATGCGTACCGTGATTAATCATCGTCCGGTGGCTCTGGTGGTACTGGATGCTTTTGGTAAACAAACCCATTTTGCTGATGCAAGCCGGCTGCGTAATTGGCTTGAAACCGGAAAAGTGACAGCGGTTCCTCAGGAAGCGCTGAATTATAAGCGTGCCAGGAGTCTACAAACTGCCAGTTATTAAGCCGTATTATTAAAAGGCTCCTGAACCGGGGTAGCCTTGCAGAGAGAGGCGGGGAGCTGGTCATGATCCCGCCTTTTTTATTTCCGCTTTATACCCGCCATCAGCAAATGACCTGGATGTAGCCCTCACAAAGCAGAGCCTGGCATGAACTGCACCCCAGTCATTATTCCGGCGACGTTAATTACTGAGCGGGTTTATCTACCGTGCCATGCTCATGGGAGCAGCCGCACTCTGCCCAGCCTTTATATTTTGTGGTCTTACCTATCCCAGGGTTCATACTATTGGTAGGGTCATTATTTTTGTAAAACTGCACTAAAGATTCCGGTGCCTGGTATAAATGACCAACGTTATGTTCTGCCGGGTACTGGGCACCACGCTCGTTTAATAATGCCAGCATCTGTGCCTTAAGTGCATGAGCATCCACCCCTTTCTTAACGATATAATCCTGATGGAAAACATGGCACATAAAGTGCCCATAATAGAGTCGATAACTGATTTTATCGCTGATTTCCGGGGGTAACTGTTCAAGCCATTGCGTGTCATTTCGGCGCAGAGCAATATCAAGGGGGAGAATGTCTTCCACTTCATCTGCATGTACCGCATGGTAACGAATGGCTGCCCCGGCGGCAGCAAAACGGTGCAGGAACGCTTTGGCACCTTCTTGTGGTGTGCAGCAGAAATATCCACCTTCTGTTTGTGGGATCTGCTGGAAATAATCATTCAGCCAGTCGCGGGCTTCAGCAATACCATCACCGGACATTTTCAGCATCAGGTGATGCTCATATTTATCCCGATATTGTTTCATCCGCGCGGGTAAGTGGGCCGGGAATAGCGTGCTGAGGCGCTGCATCACACGGTCGACAAAATAGGGCTTAACAAAGGGGACTTTTTCCAGCAAGGCATCCATACGGCCTTTAAGATTAAAAAACAGGGGCATTTTGTCCGTGCCGAGTTTATCAATCATCATAAAGGTATCTTTGCCATACACAGCAGCAATGTCGTACATATCCCGGTGCATATATTCACCAGCCACGGGCAGGTGTTTGAAATTTGCCAGAATATGGCGGCGAATTTCAGTCAGTACGTCGGGATTATTGGTGCCAATATAGAAAACTTCGTTCTGTTTCTCACTCGGGAAGGTGTCAAGGCGTACTGCAAAGACAGCCAGTCTGCCCGCACAACCAGAGGCTTCAAATAACCGTCCTGGGTCTGCATTAAAGCGTGACGGGGTATCGGCTTCCACATCGCGTACTCGTGTCGCGTAATCACTGTCTGAAGCATGGCGGCCATCGTGGTGCACACTTTCAGCATTGATCTGATCATTGTCGAGACGCCCCAGTATTTGTTCAGGGGTCTCGCCTAAGTCGATCCCCAGATGATTAACCAGGGTCAATTTACCTTGCTCATCAATACGTGCATAAAGGGCCATTTCGGTATATGCCGGGCCGCGTTGCACGAGTGAACCACCGGAGTTGTTACATACCCCGCCAATGACCGATGCCCCAATACAGGAGGAGCCTATTACTGAGTGAGGCTCACGGTTCAGTGGTTTTAAGGCTTTTTCTAGCTGATAAAGCGTGCTACCAGGAAAGGCCAAAACTTGCTCACCTTTATCAAGCAGGTGGAGCTTATCCAGCCGGCGGGTACTGATAATTACGATTTCACGGTCATAATCATTGCCACTGGGGGTCGAGCCTTCAGTCAGCCCGGTGTTGGAGGCCTGCATTAGAATGATTTTATCCGCCGCCACGCACAGGCTAAGTACACGCCATAACTCCAGTAATGAGCCGGGGAATACTACCGCCAGCGCATCCCCTTGACCAGATCGGAAGCCTTTACGATAGCGTGCCGTTTTGGCCGGGTTCGTTAATACATGTTGTGAACCTACCTGAGCGGTAAGATCGTTGATCAATGTCTTATTATCAGTTGTGCTTAGAACAGACATGTATCCACTCCTTGTGGTGGCATAGATATGATAAGTAAGCATAGCTCTGAAAAAACCGCATGTAACGCCAAATCATTCGAAAAACCATGGGGGCGTCACTGCTTTGCTCTTCTTACCCAGTGGGTGATGTGGCACACTACAGCACTTAGCGTCCGATGAATAGAAGGGAATAAACCCGATGAAATGGCTCTGTTCCGTAGGTTTTGCAGTGAGTCTGGCTATTCAGCCAGCCTTAGCCAGTGAGATGTTTTCCCAGCATCCAATGACTCCAGAAGCACGTGATACCTTTGTGTCCGCGCTACTCAAACAAATGACCCTGGATGAAAAAATTGGTCAGCTTCGCTTAATTAGCGTAGGGCCTGATACGCCGAAAGAGGCGATCAGAGACATGATTAAAGTTGGTCAGGTGGGGGCGATTTTCAATACCGTCACACGTCAGGATATTCGTGTCATGCAGGATCAGGTCATGGCACTCAGTCGCCTGAAGATCCCTCTATTCTTTGCTTATGATGTTCTCCATGGGCAGCGTACCGTATTCCCGATCAGTCTTGGGCTGGCGGCATCGTTTAACCGCGATGCTGTTAAAACCGTTGGTCGTATATCCGCCTACGAGGCGGCAGATGATGGTCTGAATATGACCTGGGCTCCAATGGTTGATGTTTCACGGGATCCGCGTTGGGGTCGTGTTTCCGAAGGGTTTGGTGAGGATACCTATCTCACTTCGGTAATGGGCCGTGCCATGGTTGAATCGATGCAGGGCAAGAGCCCGGCTGACCGTCATTCCGTAATGACCAGCGTTAAGCACTTTGCTGCATACGGTGCCGTTGAAGGCGGAAAAGAGTACAACAGCGTTGATATGAGTCTGCAGAGTTTGTTCAATGACTATCTCCCCCCTTTCAAAGCGGCTCTTGACGCCGGGAGTGGTGGCGTGATGGTTGCCCTCAGTTCGCTAAATGGCACGCCTGCCTCAGCGGATAGCTGGCTATTGAAAGATATTCTGCGGGATGACTGGCACTTTACTGGGATCACTATTTCTGACCATGGTGCTATCAAAGAGCTGATTAAGCATGGTGTTGCCAGTTCTCCTAAAGATGCGGTACGTCTGGCGCTGAAATCTGGCGTCAACATGAGCATGAGTGACGAGTACTACAGCAAGTATCTCCCCGAATTAGTGAAGAGCGGCGATGTTTCTATGGCCGATCTCGATGATGCAACACGGCATGTACTGAATGTAAAATACGACATGGGGTTATTTAACGACCCTTACAGCCACCTTGGCCCCGTAGGATCAGACCCGGAAGATACCAATGCGGAAAGCCGCCTGCATCGTCAGGATGCGCGAAAAGTGGCAAGGGAAACAATGGTATTGTTGAAAAACCAGCAACAGACATTGCCCCTGGCTAAAAATAAGACTGTGGCAGTTATTGGGCCATTGGCTGACAGCAAGCGTGATGTGATGGGGAGCTGGTCCGCAGCGGGGGTGGTTGCTCAGTCGGTAACCGCGTTGCAAGGGATTGAAAATGTCGTAGGATCTCAGGGCAAGGTGCTGTATGCCAAAGGGGTAAATACCACCAACGACAAAGCCATTGTTGAGTTTCTTAATCAGTATGAACCTGCAGTGACGGTTGATCCTCGTTCAGAGCAACAGATGATTGCCGAAGCGGTTGAGACAGCGAAGAAAGCGGATGTCGTTGTGGCCGTGGTGGGTGAAGCACAAGGCATGGCCCATGAAGCATCCAGTCGTACTGATTTGACCCTCCCTGAAAGCCAGCGAGATTTGATTGCCGCACTCAAAGAAACAGGCAAGCCACTGGTGTTGGTATTGATGAATGGTCGTCCACTGGCGTTGGTTGAAGAAGACAAACAGGCTGATGCCATACTGGAAACGTGGTATAGCGGAACAGAAGGAGGGAATGCCATTGCGGATGTTCTCTTTGGCGATTATAACCCATCGGGAAAACTGCCCATGTCCTTCCCGCGTTCGGTTGGGCAGATCCCGACTTATTATAACCATCTGAATACTGGACGGCCTTTCGATCCAGCAAAACCGAATAAGTATACTTCACGCTATTTTGATGATATTACCGGCCCATTGTATCCTTTCGGTTACGGTCTGAGTTACACCACCTTTAGCCTCTCAGAGGTGAGTATGTCTTCACCGACGATGACTGCGGACGGCAGTGTTACAGCATCGGTTACGGTGACGAACACTGGGAAACGAGAAGGGGAAACCGTGGTGCAGATGTATTTGCAGGATGTGACGGCATCAATGAGTCGCCCGGTCAAAGAGCTGAAAGAGTTTAAAAAAGTAAACCTGAAACCGGGTGAGAGCCAAACAGTAAGCTTTCCTATCGATATTAATGCGCTGAAGTTCTGGAATGCCAAAATGCAGTTTGCGGCAGAACCGGGGAAATTTAATGTCTTTATGGGGCTCGACTCGCAAGATCTGAAGCAGGGAACGTTTACCTTGCAGTAAGATCCGTACACCTTAAATCGTTCACGCCACAGGGACGCCTGCGCCATGAACGATGACGGGGCACGGAGCAAATATGACTAACGGATAAACGAGGTGCAACACAGTTTTCACCTCGTTTTTTTATGCTGAAAATAAAAAACGACTCACCACGTCTTTTGCCCGAACAGGGGGCGATAGAATGAGGCAGGCGTTGGCATCAGAGCCTGGAAGAGGCCCACGTCATAAACTTATATGGCATGCACAATAACGATGTAACCGGCCAGCATGACACCACCGATCCCGCCGACAGCCATCGCAATCATTCCACCAACCAGGGCGATTTTTGACAATTTCATTTTATGCTCCATCTTGTGATGGAGGCGATTATAAAGGTAAACGGCAACATTAATGAATCTTTAAATGTTTGAAACTGGCCATTGTCCGGGCATTATTACCTTAGCAAAGCATGCCGAATGATATCGCCTGCTGTGTTCAACGCCATGCTTCGTGCCAGGGTAGTAAATTCGCCGGATTGTTGTCGGTTACAGGAACTGACTAATTATCAAAATACCAGTACCCCTGGTTCACCAGGGTCGTCAGCTCATGAATAAATTGAGGGTCGGTGACGGCATCCCCCAGTTCAGCGGCCCCGAGACGGGTAAAATGGCACAAGGCCGTGGCTGCTTTTTTATCGCTGATTTCAAGGGGTTCACTGTTAACAAAACAGTGTTCACCCACCTCCAGAACCCGCAATCCACCCAGACGAACCAGGGTCTCACCTTCCTGCAAGGCTGCAGCAATTTCGCTAGTGTCGTAAGCAGGATCCGCGGCGGCGATATCCAGCTCATGGCGAGGGGTGGTGATAAAACTACCAAACCACTGATTAAAAGCTTCGGGTTGTTCTATCAAGTCATGCATCAGTTTACGTATCTGGTTTATTTCACTGGCTTCAATTTTTCCTGGGTGTTCACGCCTGGCCAGTTCAGGGTCTGCATAGTGATTACCTCCCAAGTCATTCTCCAGTACATAGTCGGCAAAACTACTGACCAAATCCCGACTGTTTGGGCTACGAAAGCCCACTGAGTAGTTAAGTGATGCCTGATGGCTGTAACCATCGTGGGGGAATCCCGGTGGAATATAAAGAATATCTCCTGGCTGTAAATCATCATCAATAATTGGCGTGAAGGGCTCAACATGCAGTAACGCCGGGTGAGGACAAAATTGTTTTAAAGGTAATTTGTCCCCGACTCGCCAGCGTCGGCTCCCCATCCCTTGAATGATAAAAACATCATAATTATCAATATGGGGGCCTACACCGCCACCAGGGACAGAAAACGAGATCATCAAGTCATCAAGACGCCAGTCTGGTAGGACTCGAAAAGGGGAGAGCAGCTCCGCGGCGGGCAGATGCCAGTGGTTAACTGCCTGAACCAGTAGTGACCAATGGCTATCCCCAAGGTTATCAAACTCCGTGAAAGGTCCATGGCTGGCATGCCATTTTCCTTCTTTAAAACTCACCAGACGGCTGTCTATTTCGTTTTCCATTGCCAGCCCTGCGAGTTCATCGGGGCTGATAGGATCAACAAAATTGGGTAGTGCATTTTTGAGAATAACCGGCTTTTTCTGCCAGTAAGTAGCCATAAACGCGGGCCAGTCGATGTTAAGTTGATAATCCACGGTGGGTGACCTGTGTGTAAAAGAGAACCATTATACGGGGGAACCGGTCCCTTGCTTTGTCGTGGGTCAAGGCAGGAATCATCATGCCGCCACAGGCTGAGTATCGAGACAAAGAAAAAAAGCTACAGCCTCAGGCAGAAAAATGAAACAATAGTGGTTGTTTATACAGTAAACGTGGTGTTCATGGCTTTATCATCTGCGCAAAAAGCGCAAATTGGTGCCTGGTATAAGGCATTACAACAGCAAATCGCGGATTTTATTCCTCGAGCCCCCCAGCGCCAAATGATAGCGGAAGTGGCTAAGACGCTGGCGGGTGATGAAGGCCGACACTTAGCGATTGAGGCACCAACGGGGGTTGGGAAAACATTCTCTTACCTGATCCCTGGCATTGCCGTGGCGCGTTCAGAGCAAAAAAAGCTGGTGATCAGTACCGCCAATGTGGCGCTGCAGGATCAGATTTTTAGCAAAGACTTACCATTACTGAGCAAGATCATCCCAGGGTTAAAATTTACCGCCGCTTTCGGACGCGGGCGTTATGTCTGCCCAAGGAATCTCTCCGCACTGGCGGCAGATAATCAGGCTTCGGGTGATTTACTCGCTTTTCTTGATGACGAACTTGCACCGAGTAGTCAGGAAGAGCAACAGCGTTGTATAAAACTTCAGAAGAGCCTTGATAAGGGGAAATGGGACGGTTTGCGTGATCATACGGATGGTGTGATCAGTGACGAACTGTGGCGTAAACTCAGCACGGATAAAGCCAGCTGTTTAGGGCGCAACTGTCTCTGGTTTAAATCCTGCCCATTTTTTTTGGCCCGCCGGGAAATAGATGATGCAGAAGTCATCGTTGCTAACCATGCTTTAGTCATGGCGGCCCTGGAAAGTGACGCGGTCCTGCCTGAAGCAAAAAATATGCTACTGGTACTGGATGAAGGGCATCACCTTGCTGACGTGGCGCGAGACGCTCTGGAAATGAGTGCCGAGATCACCGCAGGTTATAGCCATCTGCAGCTTGATCTGTTCAGTAAACTGGTTGAAACCTGCATGGCACAATTTCGTCCGAAAAGCCCCCCTCCATTGGCGAGAAGTGACCGTCTGGTACTGCACTGCGAAGAGGTTAACGCGCTGCTAAAAGAGTTTAATTCTCACATCGCGCTGTGGTTGCCTGACGGACAAGCAGGTGAATATCGCTTTGAAATGGGGCAATTGCCAGAAGCGTTAATGGATATCTGTTTACGGCTGGCTAAATTGATGGAAGGCTTACGTAGCTTATCTGAGGCTCTGCTTAATGATTTAAGTGAAAGAACGGCGCATCATGATATCGCGCGCCTCTATCGTGCGTTGTTACAGATGAACCGGGCATTGGGATACTTTGAAGCACAAAGTAAACTCTGGAAACTGGCGGCAATGACACAGGCTTCTGGTGCGCCGGTAACGAAATGGTTAACGCGGGAGCAGTGGGATAGCCAGTATCATTTGCTGTTTCACTGCGTGGGTATTCGTGTCAGCAGCCAGTTAGAAAAATTACTTTGGCGCAAAGTGCCACATGTGATTATCACCTCGGCAACGTTACGATCCCTCAACCGTTTCGATCGTCTGCAAGAAATGAGTGGGCTGGCTGAAAAAGCAGGGGACCGTTTTATTGCCCTTGATTCCCCTTTTAACCATGTTGAACAGGGAAAAATAGTGATCCCGGCCATGCGTTTTGAACCCGTGATGGCCCATGAAGCTGAACATATTGCAGAAATGGCCGCTTTCTTTCGTGCGGAACTGACTAAAGGTGAACACAAGGCAATGCTGGTATTGTTTGCCAGCGCGCGCGCCATGCAACAATTTCTCACTCATGTGACGGATCTCCGCTTGATGTTATTGGTTCAGGGTGATCAGCCTCGTTACCGGCTGGTGGAGCTGCATCGTAAGCGTGTTGCTCAAGGGGAAGTCAGTGTGCTGATTGGGCTACAATCATTTGCCGAAGGTCTTGACTTAAAAGGTGATTTGTTAACCCAGGTACATATTCACAAAATAGCTTTCCCGCCAGTAGACAGCCCTGTGGTCCTCACCGAAGGTGAATGGTTAAAAAGCCTTAATCGTTATCCTTTTGAAGTGCAGAGCTTACCCAGTGCTTCTTTTAACTTGATTCAGCAGGTGGGGCGTTTAATTCGTAGTCACACCTGTTATGGTGAGGTTGTTATTTACGATAATCGTTTACTTAGTAAACGTTATGGTGAGAGGCTGTTGGCGGCACTGCCAGTGTTTCCGATTATGCGCCCGGCAGTACCCGGCGTTAAACAGATAGCGATAACCCCGTCATCAAAGCATCGTGAGCGACATAAAAAAGATGCAAAGAAAAAATAAAAGGAGAGTCTGCATGGACTACCGTAAAATAATCAAAGAAGTAGGCCGTGGAAAGAATCATGCCAGGGATCTCGACTTTGCTACTGCACAACAGCTCTACAGCCAGATGCTAGGTGGGGAGGTTCCTGATCTTGAATTAGGTGCTATTTTGATTGCGTTGCGCATCAAGGGGGAAGGTGAAGAAGAACTGCGAGGTTTTTATGCGGCGATGCAGCAGCAGGTTATCAGTCTGACTCCCCCGATTGACAGACCAATGCCGATTGTTATCCCTTCCTACAATGGCGCCCGTAAGCAAGCCAATCTAACCCCACTACTGGCGATGTTACTGAGTCAGCTAGGGTACCCAGTTGTGGTCCATGGGATCAGTACAGATGAAACCCGTGTTTTGACGGAAACTATTTTTAGGCTGTTAGGTATTCATCCTGTCGAGCATGGGGGACAGGCCCAGGCCGGGCTTGAAGCCAAACATCCTGTCTATATTCCTGTCAGTGTATTCTGCCCCCCCATGGAGCACCAGTTGGCGTTACGCTGGAAAATGGGGGTCCGCAATAGTGCCCACACACTGGTAAAATTAGCGACTCCATTTATTGGTGATGCGGCATTACAACTCAGCAGTGTTTCGCACCCGGAATACTTGTCAAAAGTCGGTGCCTTTTTCATGCATACAGGAGGGCGGGCTTTACTGATGCAAGGCACCGAAGGGGAGGTTTATGCCAATCCATTACGCTGCCCACAAATCAATTTGGTTGACGGGCAGGGTATCGCTGTTTTAAGTGAAAAATTAACGAATTTTAATCCCCAGGATATTAGCCTGCCTGAAAGCAAAGATCCCCATATCACTGCTCGTTGGATTGAACGATGTGTTGCAGGGGTGGAAGTTATACCGGATTCATTAAAACAACAATTAGCTTGTTGTCTGGTGGCGACGGGTGAGGTGGAAACCCTGGAACAGGGGCTGGCCCGGGTAGCGGAAACGTTTTAAAGAGTGCAGATAAAAAAAAGCCCATAGTCATCATGAATATGGGCAATAAAAATAACAGTGGTTAACAAGGGTATATCGGGGTAGGGCAAACCTTAAAGAGCATCAGTCGACGGCCTTAAGGGTGGAACATCATTACTGATAAATAACCGCGCTGCCGCTCATTTTTCCGTCTGTATCTGCGGAGGTTATCATATATGCTTTGGCGCCTGCGGCATCTGCTTTTGCGGCCAGTTTGGCTTCCAGTGAATCAAGGGTTGAGGCGTCAGTGGCGGCAACGCTACCAATAGCATGCAGATTGTGAGCCTGGGCTGAAGTCACCGGCTGTGCAGCAGCCATGGCACCAAATGAAGCAACGGAAAGCACCAAGGCTGCGACGGTATATTTCATAGTTTTCATTATCAATTCCTTCTGTAATCATATATTGAAATTAGGTGACGCTGTATTTCGTCTGTGTGGTTATCATGTCATTAAATAAGTGCGCCCGAAATCTAATATATTTGATGTCATGATTCAGTTTTTTTGAATGTCAGGTAATCTTTTTATTTGAACAGATTTGTGAGTTTTTATTTATTTAACTGACATAGAAATAGTAACACTAAAAAGTTATATGATAAGGGCACATGGAGTGTGATGAAAAACATACCATAGCTATATGAAAATACCTGAAATGAAAAACTCGCGTGACAAATAAAGTGGGCAGCAAAGGGCTGCGGTAACGTGGCTAATACTGTAGGGGAAGACAATAATTAAAGCACGTAGGGTAAGGTAACCTTAATGGGAATTTTTTTTGATAACTGACTGTATAATCACCGCCATTGCTTACAACGCTTGTCGGTTTTGCTTTGTGCGTGAGTCCACCAGGCGGGGTACTATGAGTAAATCAGTATATTGGGATAAGAGTATTATATGCATTTTTATTGTTACGCATTTAATTTAAATCATGCACTACTATCCGTCCTGATATTAGTGCTCGGGAGTTTGGTCAATGAATATAAAATATATCCAAAGACTATAGTTAAATTTGCTTTAACGCATGAGGTGATTATTTAAGCTATTGTATGTATTATTCTTTGTGGTTGGCGATGTGTTTTTTTTATAGGTTGCGGAGAGTGTGCTGGTGGGCTTAAGGCAGGGTAAAACAGGGCAAAATCGTTAAGTGACAGACAGCATGTGTTTTTTATTAATAGAATTATTAGTCTCTACAGCATGTTTATTTAATGAAGACTGTGTCGGGGTTGTAAATTATCATAAAGTAGAATATAAGAGGTATTATTTATTCGGTGTGTACTCAGCATAATTTACAACACCTGTAGAACCTGGCTTAAATAGACAGGTCATTATGAGTGACAATTGGTACTGTATTAGATTGTTTTTTATATCATTAAGTCATCCTGTTTTTTGTTGGCATGTTTTTATGGTTAAATAAAATTAGAGTTCTAGTGCGGCAGGGTGTTAATCATACTTTTTACTACAAATGAATTTTATGACTATTTACAATCATAACAGGCCCTTACCTGTTAAGGTGTGCCTTTTTATCTGTAATGACATTATTCCGGGGAGTAAAGAATTACAGTATTTAATTAACAGAACAGCATTAAATACAAGGATGTAATTTATATGACTAACAGAGAAAAGCAGATACTGCAGCTTCTTAGAAACAATGTATTAATTCAGCAGCAGGAAATTGCTGAGGTTCTGGGGATCAGCCGATCAGCAGTGGCGGGGCATATTATGAATTTGATAAGCAAAGGCTATATAAAAGGCCGGGGCTATATCCTGTCAGATCATCATACACTGACTGGCGAGACTATCGGAAAGGAGCCTGCGGGCTATGTGTATTCTCATTCACTCTCTGTTTGTCTGATTCAGGGCAGTTAAATGACATCATAATCCCGGCGGCGTTTAAGACTCTGCTTTGGGGAATGCCGGGATAACGAGAGCACATGTCAGGGCAGTCAGAATAGCAGATGTCCGGTATGGGAAAAGGCATCAGTATATGGGAAGAATAGCCTTAATTATGGCTTAATCATCGGCGATGTATTTACCCGAACTCAAGAGCGGGGTATCTTACGCGACCCAACCAGGAGAAGCTTTTAATGAAAACCCCCGCTGCGACTAAACCCGGCCTGCATCCCCGCAACCGCCATCGTAACCGCTATGACTTTGCCGAACTGAAGCAGGCTAATCCCGCACTGACGGACTTTTTACGTCCAGGGCCTCACGGGCAAATTACGCTTGATTTCGCTAACCCACTTGCGGTTAAAGCACTTAATCAGGCATTGCTGGCTCATTTTTACCAAGTCAGTGCCTGGGATATTCCAGAAGGGTTCTTGTGTCCCCCCGTTCCCGGGCGTGCTGATTATCTGCATCACCTGGCTGATTTACTCGGGGAAGACAGTGCGGGGGTTATTCCTTCCCAGGCATCGATACTGGATATTGGTACAGGGGCTAACTGTATCTATCCGTTGATTGGACAGCATGAGTATGGCTGGCGTTTTACCGGTTCAGAAACTGATGCTGACGCATTACGAAATGCATCCCGTATTCTGGAAGCGAATCCTGAATTGCAACGCATGATCCGTCTGCGACGTCAGAAGAACAGTCAGCAAATATTTGCGGGTATTATTCATAAAAATGATCTCTATGATGCGACATTGTGCAATCCCCCTTTCCATGATTCTGAACAAAGTGCCAGGGAAGGAAGTGAACGCAAACGGCGTCATCTTGGACAGGATGTGCAGGGCAGCCTGAATTTTGGTGGTCGGCAACAAGAGCTATGGTGTGAAGGGGGGGAAGTCGCCTTTATTAGTCAGATGATTAATGAGAGTCGTTCCTTCGGTCTCCAGGTTCGTTGGTTTACTTCACTGGTCTCTAAAGGGGAACATCTCCCTGTGCTGTACCGTGCGATGCAGGAAGCGGGGGTCGTCAAGGTTGTCAAAAAAGAGATGGCCCAAGGGCAAAAACAGAGTCGCTTTATTGCCTGGAGTTTTATGGATGATGCGCAACGTGTTCGCTGGGCGAAGCGTCGAATCGTATCAGCGACTAGCCCTGAATAAGTACTAACTTAAATCAGGACTAGTCAGCAAGACATTGATGGGTGAGCAGACTATTGTCGTTTTACCCATCTTGCCCAAAACAAGTCAGCAGACTTGCTGTAAATGGGCGGGTCTACAACACGTGTTGTAAAAACTCACGTAAGCGATGGCTCGGAGGATTATCAATAAGCTGTTGCGGGTCACCATCTTCAGCAATACGACCCTTATCAATAAAGATCAAACGCGAAGCTACTTTAGCCGCAAATCCAACTTCATGCGTAACGATAACCATCGTCATGCCTTCTTCCGCCAAATCCTGCATGACTTTTAACACTTCATGACGCAGTTCCGGGTCAAGGGCAGAGGTGGGTTCGTCAAACAGCATCAGCTTAGGTTTCACTGCCAGCGCACGGGCAATCGCGACACGCTGTTGTTGCCCCCCGGAGAGTTCAGAAGGGTAGTGATTAGCCCTTTCAGCAAGACCCACTTTAGCCAGTAGCTCTTTTGCCAGTTTATCGGCCTCAGCTTTACTCATACCACGGACACGAAGCGGGCCGAAAGCAACGTTTTCCAGTGCTGTCAGGTGTGGGAACAGGTAAAACTGTTGGAATACCATCCCCGCTTCCTGACGGATCAGCCTGTCATCTACCTTGGGATCGTTAACCTTCAAGCCGTCAACGATTAAATCGCCGCTGGTTATCTCTTCCAGTTTGTTGATACAGCGCAGCAAAGTAGACTTACCGGAACCGCTGGGGCCGATAATAACCACCACTTCACCTTGATTAATGTTCAGGTCAATATTATGTAGCACTTGCGTTTGACCAAAGTGCTTAGAGACATTTTTAAATTCAATCACAGGATCTTCATCCTTCCTTCAAGGCGACGCAGCACGAAGCTCAGTACCAAAGTAATAATCAGATAGAAGACCGCAACGGCACTCCAAATCTCCAGGGCGCGGAAGTTACCAGCAATAATCTCCTGTCCTTGACGAGTCAGTTCTGCCACACCGATAACAATAAACAGTGAGGTATCTTTGATACTGATAATCCACTGGTTTCCTAATGGTGGAAGCATACGCCGCAGGGCCAGTGGCATAATGACATGGCGAATCGTTTCACGCTTTGATAAGCCTAATGCAAGGCCTGCTTCCTGGAAACCTTTATGAATTGAGAGCACTGCACCGCGGGTTATTTCCGCAATATAGGCACCAGAGTTTATCATGATGGTTACCACAGCAGCACTTATTGGATCTATACGTAGATCTGCAAAAGCCATTGGTAAGGCAAAATAGATAAACATAACTTGCACAACAATGGGTGTGCCACGGATTACTTCAATAAATACGAGGGCGATATGGTTGGTTATCCAGCCACCATAGATACGAGCAAAGCCTGCCACCAAACCTATTACTAAACCGCCACATAACCCAAGGATGGAGATCCAAAGGGTCATTTTGGCACCTTCTAGTAAAATGGGAATTGCCGGCCAGATGGCACTCCAATCAAACTGCATGATGTATTCCTGTTTTCTACCGTAGTTCAAATGATAAGGGGCGAAAAACGCCCCTCAGGTGCTACTTAATAAATTATTATTATTTTGGTTCAGTACCAAACCATTTTTTATAGATTTCGTTATAGGTTCCGTTAGCTTTAATGGTTTTAAGTGCTTCGTTAATTTTCAGACGTAATTCATCACTTCCTTTTGGCATCGCAATACCGTACTGCTGTGCCTCCAGAGAATTGCCAACGGCTTTAAACTTGCCGTTTCCAGCAGTCTGGATGAAATAGAGAATATTTGGTGTGTCATGCAGAACCGCATCAGCACGACCGGTTGCGAGTTCCATATAAGCATTATCAATGTTCGGGAACTGACGCAGGTCTTTAGTTTTGATGTTCGCTTTTGCGTAATCTACCGAACCTGTACCGCTTTTGACGGCGACAACTTTACCGTTCAGATCCGCTGCGCTTTTAACATCATTGTTGTTCTCTTTAACCATTACCAGCAGACCGCTTCTGTAGTAACCGTCAGAAAAATCTATCGCTTTTTCGCGCTCTGGAGTGATGGTGATACCCGCCAGGGCCACGTCAACGTTTTTGGTTTGAAGCGCGGGGATAATACCACTGAAATCCATAGGTTTCAGGCTGTATTCTACTTTTAATTCTTTCGCGATAGCGTCCCATAAATCGATATCAAAACCGACATATTTATCGCCTTGTTTAAACTCAAAAGGAACAAAGGCGGTGTCTGTCGCGACGATCAATTTCTTGTCCGCAGCATGGGAAGAGACAGCAAAGGCAAGTGTGAGTGCAGCCAAAGACACTTTCAAAATCGACTTCATAGCATTTCCTTTGTTAATCACGGGGCTATCCCCTTACGTAAGCCTGCACACCATGAAATAATCGTGCCAGATTTACAACTTGCTGTTTTGCAAGGATGCGAATTTGTAACATTGTACTATACAGGTTGCAAGCTCATGATGATGCACTGAAATGGTGCCACATATTGGTGCAATAAACTGAATAACAGGGTTAAAACTAGTTTTACCCCGAAATGAGGGGGGAAAACAATTTATATTTGACGTTTTTATGAAGTCATTGCTACAAATGTTTAACAAAAGCTAAATTAAACCCACCGCGAACGCACTGTTTTGGTGCGCTTTTTATTTCATCAAAATGGGTGACATCATGAACGGGTGGCTGATATTTGTTCAATTTTGATTTTATATATTGGATAATATCCAGAGTATCATGCTCATATTGTCCTGACAGACAATATTCAGCAGCATATTCCACCATGATAAAAATGGGTTAATGCCCTGAAATGGAACCGTCACGGTCCATGATAGCACACTGCACGACATCGGTTTCCTCATTCACTGCCACGGCACACAGCCAGCCTGAGTGTATTGCCTGTGTGGCTGGGTTTTGCAACCCGGCTATTTTATGTCTGTGCGTTAATTAATGGTAATAAATACCAGCTCAGTTTACTCATGGCATGTATGTGATCGGATAATAAAGCAGCCTGTTAATTCATTGCCTTTCATTATTGATTGTCTGAACCGAACCATCAGCCTGCTATCACCCCAGGCTGATTATCTGTAATTCTCAATTGACATTCACTTCGGTAATGCGGGATTCACGCTGCATTGTTAGCGTTGAACCTGCGGAAGCGACAATGATAAAAAAGAGAGCGATCCATTGAATAAAAGTAAGATGCTCACCTAAGAAGAGAATGCCGGATATGGCCGCTAGGGCAGGCTCCACACTCATGAGTGTTCCGAAGGTGCGTGTAGGAAGGCGGGTCAGTGCCACCATTTCCAGGGAGTATGGAAGTGCAGTCGACAGAATGGCAATGGTCAGACCCAGGGGGAAAATAGCCCAGGTGAATATTGAACTATCGGCCTCAAATGCTCCCAATGGAACAAATATGATGGCAGCAATCAGGGAGCCTGCCGCCACGGTGGCGGGGCCGTGTTCAGCCCCGGCTTTTTGTCCGGCGATAATATAAATAGCCCAGCATGCCCCAGCCCCTAATGCATAAGCCGCGCCACTGAGATCCACATGGGTGATATTGTTCCCCAGGGGTAAGAGAAACCACAACCCGACTACGGCTAAAATGACCCAGATAAAATCCACCGCACGGCGGGATGCAAACAGGGCAACGGCTAGCGGGCCGGTAAATTCCAGGGCGACAGCCACACCCAGTGGGATCGTTTTTAGTGATAAATAGAAAAGGTAATTCATCGATCCCAGTGCCAGGCCGTAAAACAGGAGTGGTACACGTTGTTGTGGCTGAAAACGCAAACGCCAGGGTTTGAAAATGATCACCAGGATAAGTGTACCCAGCCCAAGGCGTATTGCAGTGACTCCCTGGGGGCCCACGAGTGGAAAGAGGGTTTTTGCCAGGGCTGCTCCTCCCTGAATTGAAATCATTGAGATAAAGAGTAAGACTATTGGTAACCAGCGGGGCATTCTGTTTGTCGTGAAGATCATGGTGATCCTGTTAAATCTATTGTCAGGAAATAATAAAAACTTTAGCCATTTTAAATGATTAAAACCGGAATTGATGGGATTAATTCATGATATTTTTTCGTGTCACTGGAGCGGTTCGTTTTGTTCGTATTTTATACTGAATGATTTCAGATTCGTCTGAATGATAGATGCCAGTTATTATTAAATAATGAACCAAAAAGGAAAAAAATCCCGGAAATTTAGTGACATAATTGTTAGTTGAAATGTTATGTTACATGATGGGAGGCGTTAGACAACACAAATTACGAAGAGTTTCTCAAAAAAATTTGCTATATTTAGTACTAAGTTTTGTATGGACTAATTTGGATTTTTTGAGGTCATTATGAAAAAAATTGCATGTCTTTCAGCTCTGGCTTGTGTTTTAACTCTTTCCGTAGGTACTGCTTCCGCTGTCACTAGCACCGTTACCGGTGGTTATGCTCAAGGCGACATGAAAGGGGAACAAAACAAAGCTAAAGGCTTCAACCTGAAATATCGCTATGAGAACGAAAGCCCACTGGGTTATATCGGTTCTTTTACCTATATTGAAAAACACGACACCAGCAATGATGTTTACAGCAAAGGCCAGTACTACGGTTTCACCGGTGGCCCTGCTTACCGTATTAATGACTGGGTAAGTGCTTATGGTGTTATCGGCCTGGGTTACGGCAAATTCCAGACTGTGAAAGATGTCGTTGAACACCACTCTGACACTGGTTACGGCTTCTCTTACGGTGCTGGTTTGCAGTTCAACCCAATGGAACACGTTGCACTGGACTTCTCCTATGAGCAGAGCCGTGTACATCATACTGACGTTGGTACTTGGGTTGTCGGTGCTGGCTATAGCTTCTAATTCATCTTTAACGATGGCATGAAGACGCCGCAGAGATGCGGATAACAAAATAATTTTCACACCCTGTAAACGCTTTGTTTACAGGGTGTTTTTTTATGTCAGGCATTTGCTCAGGTCTTCTAACAACCATTCTTTTTACTCAAAGTGTAAAGGGTATGCTGGTATTGGTACGACAAGAATAACTGAATTTGGCTTATGGCAGGATCAGGCTATTAATTACAGGCAGGGGTGATGGTCAGGCAGAAAACGTCAGGCTCATGACAGGAGCCCACCGGGCTAATTCAGCCCGGTGTTATGCTTGTTCCTCATCCTGCTGGCGAGGGGTTTTCTGAGACAGATAATTACAGATTGCGGTCAATAACATCAGTCTGTTTTGGAAAGGTGAGTTGATAAACATGCTTAAATGCCTCTTTACTGTGTTCATAAGTGCCCCCGGAGTGATTGTGGGCTGACTTTCTTATCCTAATCATCGCAACTGGATGACTGTGTTATATACAGGTATAGCACGAGCTATACTTTATAGCTATGGCTATTTCTGGTTTTTTTTGTAGATATGCGATGCTGGTTTACAATGGTGGCTTATGTTGTCATACGACGACACGAAGTGACTGGAAGAGGAAGCATTATGAGCCGTAGGGCAGGGCAGAAAAATAACGATAAAGTGATGCCATTACCCAATATTGAGGAGCACGTTGAGGGCTTCCGGCAGGTGCGTGAGGCTCATCGTCGTGAGTTGATAGATGATTACGTTGAATTGATTTCAGATCTGATCAACGAAGTGGGTGAAGTTCGACAGGTGGACATGGCGGCACGTCTTGGTGTATCCCAACCGACAGTGGCTAAAATGTTAAAGCGGCTGGCATCCGCAGGACTCATTGAACAGATCCCATGGCGTGGGGTATTTTTGACTCCTGAAGGTGAAAAACTGGCTGAACAGAGCCGGGAGCGACACCGTATTGTGGAAAACTTCTTCATCGCTTTGGGGGTCAGTCCTGAAACAGCCCGTATTGATGCTGAAGGCGTGGAACACCATGTGAGTGAAGAAACGCTGGTGCTGTTTCGTAAATTCAGTGAAGAGCGGGGGATCGGCTGATCGATTTATCCCTGTAAGCAATTGGCTATCAGATTGGCGAGGCCTCGCATTCTGATAGCCACTATACGGAACTTATATCGCGTCACCAGCACGCTTCAGTTTTAAATGCAGCAATGGGAAGGGATTACCTTCCCCATCATGTTCTGAACGGCCTACGGTCACAAATCCCAAGTGTTGATAAAAACCAATACCCTGTGGGTTTTGCTCATTAACATCTACCTCGCTGATCGCCAGCTCAGTAATTGCATAATTAAGTAATGCTTTACCCACCCCGGTGGCACGATTTTCTGGCGAGACAAATAACATTTCTACCCGAGCCTCATGACAGCCGATGAATCCCAGTATCTTTCCACTGTGATGGGTGGCTATCCAGAGTGGCAGCTGAGGAAAATAGACATTGTAAATTTGCTCCCGCAGGGTGGCTATATCCTGCTCGCTCAGAAAGTCATGCGTGGCTCGCACAGAGGCTTCCCAAATTGTTATCAAGTCTGGAAAGTTATTGACTGTCGCTGGCGTGATCTTAACCATACTTTATCTCAATGATGATTATCTAAGTTAAAAGGGAATTCTTTTTGTAAAATTTTATCAATCACGTTGAGCACACCTTGCTGATTACAGTGGTCAGTCTGGAAGCGTGCTACTTGTTTGATTTTTTCGGGTGCATTACCCATGGCAAAGCTGAACCCAGCCTGACGTAGCATCTCAATATCGTTGCCACCATCCCCAAAGCTGACTACCTCGCTGTCGTTAATTCCCCACTTTTGTTGCAAAATACTCAGGCCATGGGCTTTATGTGCGCCAGGAATGATAAGGTCAATAGAACCATGACCACTGGTAACCGGAACCATAATCCGTTTGAGCTCATGGGTCAGAGAGTCCATCGCGTCATCCAGTAGGCTGTCTGGCAAGCTAAGGGCGAATTTAAACATGCAATCATCGATGCCGGTGAAACTCTCTCTGTGAGCCAGACGATGATAGAAACGAGCTGCTGTCTGTTTAAAGTCATCATCACAACTATTCAGAATGTAAGCACTCTTTTTACCGCAGGCAATAACCTGTAAATGGGGTTGATCCAGCAGATGCTCCGTTACGGTCAGAAAATCTTCAGGCTTTAGCCGGGCATTAAACAGGCTTTCCCCTTCACTGACGACCCAGGCGCCGTTATCCGCCACGAAGGACAGCTCAGAGGCAATCTCAGGAAAGAATGATATTAACTGGAAATACTGATTACCGCTGGCAACCACAAAACGAATACCTTGTGTCTTCATTTGCTGGTATTGCTCGGCAAAACGGGCACGATTATAGTTTTTGTTATCATCGAGGAAAGTGCCGTCCATATCGACGGCAATCAGTTTTATGCTCATGACATTTTCTCTTCAGCGGTGTCAGTGACAGGTGGTTTTGCCACGGCTTTAGCAACCAGAGAGGCGATGATCATCAGGCTCAGAACGACTAACATTGCGTAGCGAAGTCCATAATGCTCACCCAGGAAGCCGAGCAGTGGCGGGCCAACCAGGAAGGCGATATATCCCGAGGTTGCCACGACACTGACACGGGTCGCCGCATCAGGCCCGGTATCGCCAGCGGCAGAAATCGTTAATGGGAAGCCAAGAGAGGTTCCCAGACCCCATAGCAAAACAGAAACGCCAGCCAGAATATCGTTATCGATAAAGACCACCATGCCAATACCCAGTATGCCCATAATGGTACACGCCCGTACCACGGCAACACGGCTATAACGGTCAATAAACCATCCCCCAGTGAAACGTCCGATGGTCATTCCCAGCGTAAAACCAAGATAGATAAGTGACCCTGATGTCGGGCTGAAACCATGACCATCCACCATCAGTAATGGTAGCCAGTCATTAGCGGACCCTTCGGCAAAAGCCATGGCCAGTACAATAAAACCGATTAATAACAGCTGGCTGTCTTTATAAAATGGTCGGTGGGGAATGATGTCTTTTACATGATCGTCAGACGGTTCATCTTTTCCTGTTCCGTGGGGGACCGCCGTCAGAGCAATGGCAATTGGCACGATCACCAGCAGACCAATCACCAATAAATGGGCCCAGGAGATAATATTCAAGGCTGTAAGACTCAGGCCGATGCCGGCACCAACCAGCGTCCCCAGACTAAAAAAACCATGCATCATTGGTAGCACTGTTTTTTTCATCAGGCTTTCAATGATGGCCCCTTCCACGTTCATGGCGACTTCAGAAGAGCCCAGTCCAGACCCTAATATCGCCAGACCAAAGGCAAACAGCAGTGGGCTGGCGAAGAATAAAGCCAGACTCATCACCAGCATGCCTGCCACCATCATTATCATGCCACTACGAATAATGGTGCGGGTACCAAACTTTTTCACTAGCCAGCCAGAACACAAGATACCGCTCATGGAGCCAATCGACAGACCAAATAACACGATACCCATGCCAGATGTTGAAACACTCAGCGTGTCGCGAATGGCGGGGGTTCGAGTCACCCATGATGCGATAACCAGGCCTGGCAGGAAGAAAAAGGTAAATAGAGCCCAAGTGCGCAGTTGTAAGGATTTTCTCTGCGATGCTGACATGAACGATGACCAGTAGAAAGGGAAGTAGGTATGCAGATTAGCAAGAATGTGTACATTTGTACACGTAACGAGCTAGACTGCACTCACTTTCATACCAAGGTCTTTTTATGCGTACTCAATCTCTTTCCGTGGCTTCAGAACGCCGGGCCCGCATCTTACAGGCCACACTGGATATGCTGGTTGAGCACGGTATCAGCAATATTACCCACCGAAAAATAGCCCGGGCGGCAGATGTCTCTTTAGGGTCAATGACCTATTATTTTACCGGTATAGATGCTTTAATTCGTGAGGCTTTTGAACAGTTTACTTATCAAATATCCGAACAATTCCATTTAAGCCTGTTACAAGCGGATAATCACGACAAAGCCTGCGAGGCTATTGCGGATATGATCAGTGGGGGGGTACTTGCTTCCCCTTATAATATGCAGGTAATGTTCCAGCTCTATGCCTGTGCTAGTTGCCGCCCTGAGTTAAAAAAGATCATGCAGGACTGGATGGCACGTAGTCAGCAGTCACTCAGCTTGTTTTTTGATCCATTGACGGCCAGGGGACTGGATGCATTTATCGAAGGGATGACCTTGCATTGTGTGACTGATACACAGCCATTAAGCCGGGATCAGGTCTTGGTTATTATCAAACGGTTGGTGAACGTGAACTGCGGATCATAAGCCGTGAGTGATTTTTTCAGTCATCGACGTTCGGTATTTTTATCTTTAGAGGGGGGCGTAGCATCCTCAGTCAAAGCTAATGCCGATTTGGTACTTCCACCCAGTAATTTTTATTACTGGGTTTAAAGCTTATTTCAATAACACATGTTCAACGCGTGCCTCTCAAGACTCAGGGCAGTAAACACCGGTTTAAAAAATAGCCCTTTCTGTGAGCGGTTCAAAAAGTGCTCATATGCTTATGAGTAACCCGCCCCGGTTGACGCTAACATTGACGTGTATCCGTCGTATCATCTGCCTGGTTATTGAGACATTTTTCTACTCAGTGGTTGAGCAAAAATGATTTGTTACTAACGACAAGAATTCCACACGCTCCTCGCTTTAAAAATATGTTAATTTTCAGCACGGAACAGCACAACGTATTATTTATTATTACGTTTACATACATCCATTGACTTTCGGCAAAGCCAGAGAGGAATCGATGTACTGAGTTTGCGGTACTGGTGACTGGGGCGTTATGTGAATGTATTGCCGCTAACGCCGACCTTGTTGTGCTATTGAAGAACACTCAAACCTGAACACATGAAAAATAACATCAAAAATAAAAAGCAGTCCGACAAAAAAAGTTTTTTCCTGTCCCGCTATAATATTCTGCTATTTTGCATACTGGCTTGTGTGGTTCTGCTTTTAGGGCGGGTTGCCGATTTACAGTTTTTTAATCAACAAATGCTGGTTCATGAAGCCAATTTACGCTCACTCAAAACCATTGTATTGCCAACGGCACGCAGCACACTGACAGATCGTAATGGTGAGGTTCTGGCAATGAGCGTCCCCTCCCGGGATATTGTGGCCAATCCACAAGATATTGTCAGCCATCAGACTGATTTCGATAATGCCAAATGGCGCTATCTGGCAGGCGCTCTGAATACTACTCCAGAGCAACTGAAGTTAAAAATCTATCATAATGACCGGCGTCACTTTCTGTTTCTTGAGCGGAAGGTTGAACAAGGTATAGCGCATGATATTAGCGCCTTGCATGTGGCTGGTATTAGTGAAACCAGTGATTACAGTCGGTTCTATCCCATGGGAGAGGCTGCGGCACCACTGATCGGCCTCGTGGGTATCGACAATAGCGGTTTGAGCGGTATTGAACACAGTTTTAATCACCTGCTTCTGGGGCATCTTGGCAAAAAAACGTATCGTCAGGATGCTCATGGTGACATTGTCAGTGTCCTGAATGAGGAAGCGCCGCAACCGGCACCTACTATTCAGCTCAGTATTGATAAATACGATCAATACACCGCTTTTAGTGAGCTACGGGATGGCGTTCTGGCAAATAATGCCGACTCAGGTACCGCAGTGCTGGTAAAAATAGATACCGGCGAAATCCTTGCGATGGCTTCTTATCCATCATTCAATCCGAATAATATGCAGGCAGTACAGGCTGCAGAAATGCGCAATGTGGCCATTAATGACAGTTTTGAGCCCGGTTCAACGGTCAAGCCATTGGTTATTATTGAGGGGTTGCAACGTCATATTATTACTGCCCACACGTTGCTTGATACTACGCCATTTAAAGTTAATGGACATCTTATTCGCGATGTCGGCCACTGGCCGCGCCTGACTCCCACGGGGATCCTGCAGAAATCCAGCGACATTGGTGTGTCTCATATTGCACTGGCTATGCCGTCTGACGCACTGGTTAATATCTATCAGCGCTTCGGGTTGGGTAAACCCACTAAATTAGATTTACCTGGAGAAAGTACCGGCTATTTTCCGTTACACCGGCAGAAATGGATTGATATAGAACGTGCTACGTTCTCATTCGGCTATGGTCTACGGGCAACACCACTGCAAATCGCCCGTGTTTATGCGACTCTCGGGGCATATGGTGTTTATCGCCCACTCTCTATTACCAAGGTTACACCTCCTGTTGATGGTGATCCTGTTGCCGACCCGGATATTGTTAATACGGTCCTGCATATGATGGAAAGCGATATGCTGCCCGGGGGGAGTGGTGTTAAAGCAGCGGTTCCGGGTTACCGTCTGGCAATAAAAACAGGGACAGCCGAAAAACTAGGTGATAGTGGTAAATATGATGCGGGTTATGTCAACTATACCGCGGGGGTTGCCCCGCTGGAACATCCGGTTGTTGCCCTTGTCGTGGTTATCAATAATCCCAAAGCGGGTACGCATTTTGGTGGTTCGGTTGCTGCACCTGTTTTCGGCAAAATTATTGGTCCGGTGCTTGAGCATATGAATATTGCGGCGGATGCCTTGCCTGGCGATAGTCATGTCCAGGCTGTTAATTGACGGTCTCTTTATCAGGCTTGTTGCCAATAATAAGAGTGGCTGAACACTGGCATGGGCCTATTTAGCTGGTCAGAGAGGGCGTGTAAGTATCCCTGCAAAAAGAACCATTCACTTTTAGAGATCTTCCGACAGACTGAATATGTCCCCAGAAGGAGATCGCCATGCGTAAAATACGATTCACCGAACACCAGATTATCGCCGTTCTGAAATCAGTCAAAGCTGGCCGAACAGTCAAAGATGTTTGCCGTGAGGCCACTATTTCAGAAGCCAGTTATTATAACTGGAAGGCAAAATATGGTGGGATGGAAGCGTCTGACATTAAGAAAATCAAAGATCTGGAAGATGAAAACAGGCGTTTCAAACAGAGGTTTGCTGACCTGAGTCTGGAATGCAGGGCATTGAAAGATGTCATTGAAAAAAGCTTTAAAAACAGTGATAAAGCGTGAGCTCGCCAGCTATCTGGTCTCGCAGTTTGCGATGATCGTACGTCAGGCATGCAGGACGTTATCACTGAGCAGGACAGTTTTTTTCTATCAGTCCGATACCCGGCGTGACGAGCCGGTGATTCAGGCACTGACGGAAGCGGCTGAACGCTATCCGCGATATGGTTTTAAAAAGCTTTTCAGGTGATTCGCAGGCAGGGTCACATCAGGAACCATAAGCGTGTTCACCGTATTTACTGCCTGCTAAAACTGAATTTTCGCCGTAAAGGAAAACAACGTTTGCCGGTGCGTAATCCGGCACCGCTGGCGACACCAGAGGCGCTTAACCAGAGCCGGTCGATTGATTTTATGCATGATGCCCTGACTTGTGGACGACGATTTCGACCCTTCAATGTTGTGGATGACTTTAATCGCGAAGCACTGGCGATAGAATCATCGTGCTTGATGATTTCCGCTCCATTAGATCTCGATGATAAATATGCCGACTTCAAGATACTTAATCGAGACCTAATCAAGCCCGCCATCGCCGAACTTAACGAAAAAAGCGGCCGTTGAGACAGTGAAAAAAGGACGCAAAGTGATCGCATTACGTTTTCGGTTTAAGGAAGACAAACAAATCAAAATGGCCTTGGATGGATATCCAAACTGACCCCTATTTAACATACACCGTTTTAGGCTCATTTTTTACTGTCTATAATATTTTGATATATCATACAGTTACTTCGCTAACGTAAGTTTTCGTTCTATTGGACTTCAGCCCCCTAAACGTACACGTCATCGCCTGCCAAATATGCTTAAAAAATAGACTAATTAGCTGCGCCGGAAATTTCGACGGTTCCGGCACAGAATCCCAGAAAAAATGCGTGTCTGGAGATTATGTTACGGAAGCATCGCATCGAAATACTTCATTTCTTCCTGGTAGCTTCTTACAAGGCAATCGCTCACTTCAGCTGTTTCAGCATCAGTTCCTTTCGAATCAATCGTTTCCAATTGGCATTTTTTATCAATCATTTCCCCCCATGATTTTTTTAGCTCAGTAATCAGTAAGTTATACTCTGGATTGTTATTGATTTGTGCATCAACAGATTTGTTCAAATTATCTAATGCTGCTTTTACTTCCCCTATTTTTTTTTGATTAATGCTCGCAAGCTGGCTATTTTCCTCCTCAGAAAATGTGGCAACACTTGCAGCAGAATATGAAGCAAAAAAAGCGAACAAAATATATTTAACTTTCATAAGATCTAACTCTCCTTAAAAATCTATCTTGTGGAACGTTTGACCATTGAGTTCTATTTGACAATACCTGACCGAGTGAAGATAAATCACCAGAATATGCGTACCGCTGAATTAAAGAACGAGCATGGGGCGTGTAATCCCCACGGTATCTAAGATCTACAAGCACCTCTTTTATTTTTTCTGGAATATCATTCCATGCTTGTACTGGTGTGGTATTTAGATTCGGATGATACACCCTAATTGTATCAGGCCTCTGACATATTCTTTTTACATCATCCTCTAACCTATTGTAAGTAATAACAAAAAGATCGTGTTGCTGTTTCCTTGTTATCTCATAACCACTAATGCTGTTATCTGCTGATTTATAACGGTTTTCAGCATCCAAACCAGACAATCCCTTTGATTCTAGAAGCCAACTATTTAACGGTTGACTTAATTCAATAGAGTCAAAATCTGATGATGGGTCATTTTGCTGCCCTAGATCATATCCTCGACCAATTGTTATTCCCGAAACACCTCCTGGCCAATGAATATGACGACTAAAATAAGGACTGTCGTTATTATCATTACCCTCAGCATCAAATGTTAGCTGACCTTTAGGTACAGTTAACCATTTTATATCCATATCATCATCACCGGACATTACATATAAAAACTCAAGCGGATGAAAATGCCATACTGACCGCTGACTGGCGAACGGCGGAACCTTATCCATCCAGCGCGTGGCATCCAAAAATCCCCTGTTGGCCAACTGCACAACAGGACTTTCTTGCCTGCCCTTAAATACCGATGACCAGCGTGTATCATCGCGGATACTGTGCCAGTCGCTGTCATGTTTCACTATCAGCCGCCGCGCATATTCCGGAATGTTCATCTGGTTCGTATGCAACGCGCCAAACAGTAATTCATCCTGAGATTTATCGGGATACGGACTCGGCGATATTCGTTTTTCAGCATTGCGGATCAGGCTGTCATAAAATATTTTGGCCTGTGAGCTTTGTGGTCCTTTTTCACCATCAAAGTGCGAGCTGATGCTTCTCAGGGCGTCAATCAGCCAGCATTCATCCAGCGTACGGGTAAAATCGGTGGTGTGTTCAGCCTCAATACAGTGAAAGTTTAGCTCCGCTAAATCATGCTGACTGAGCTGCTCCACGTCGTCCTGGTGCATCCACGTATGCGGGCGGATCTGAAAGTATGTGACCCCGGTTTTATCCGTAAATGGGTATGTGACGTCACGTGGAATAATTTTTCCGGCATCGACACGGGTAATGGCGCTTATCTGCTCAAAGGCACTTTCCTCCCCCTCCCCATTTCGCAGGTAGAGTGGCCGTTTCAGCTTCAGCTTAATAAACTGTTTGCCCGTTTTGATGCCCTTCACATTGGCTACAACATCCGGCACATGCGCGTCGAGACTCAGCAGCTCGATATGGGCTTTATAGTCCGTGGTGATTATCTGCGGATAGTTATCTTCGTCGGCCAGATCCTGAGCACCGAGGAACCCGACCGCATCCCCTGCCTTCACCGTCACTTTCAGCGGCACAGATGGCACCACCACATCATCAAACACGCCGTGATTCAGTGCATTGTGCATCCACTCTGGCAGGCACACGTAACACATGCCATCGGGCTCCAGATATTCCGGACGCACCGAGACCCAGAACAGATCACCTGCGGGTTTACCGTCCCGAAGACGTTGCACCAGGGCGAACGACTCCGATTGTTTTCCCAGTAGAAACGATTGCTGTTGCAGTACGGCAAGCGTGTCGCCCTGAACGAGCGTTCTGGTGTGGCCGTGTTTGTTTGCCAGTACGTCTGGCGCGATTTCACGGCTGTCATCGTGGCGGGAGTGTTTACGCATTCGCACGCCGTGGCCTTTCTGCGTGACCCGGTAAAGCGGGCGTTTCGGGAATTCTGACAATGGCGCGATGTGCATGTAAAGCTGGTACAGCGTCAGCCACGATGATTCATCCTGTTCGTCGGGCTTGTACAGCGATTTGACCAGAACAAAGGTGCCGGACTGGCGCAAAGGACGTTCCTGATAACACTCGATAGCCGCGTAATCGCGGTTAACCCGCCATGCAACCACCTCGCCGTCCATCATGAACTGGAGCGGCACGGATTTTTCCGGCGTGTCCTGATTCAGTACCGAGGCCGGAGATGATGACGTCCCGATGTGGATCCCCCCGTGCCAGTAACGATTCACGCCAAGTAACCACCAACCGTGGGCGTTTTTGCGGATGTCGGTCAGCAGCTCGTCATAGTTCTTATAGTCCCGTCCGTCGGCTTTCCGTACCGGATAACGTATGTTCATCATCTTTCCTTAAGTTAAATCGCTAACGCTATGATCATCGCAGGGAGTTCAAAAAAGGGAAGCAGAAATTAAGGAAACTGTATTGCGATATATGACGCGTTGCCATGCCGCCTTCCTTTCCTGAAGAAGGACGACAATATCCGTTTTGTATTTTTCCGTATTTTTGGTTGAGAACCACGACGGCATAAAGGTTAATCCCGTGTCGATATCGGTCGTATTGTTGAACCATTTCCACTAAGAACGGACTACGCCAACATTTCACACGTATTATGAACAGACGCGCAGAAAGAAAGGATCTCAAGAACAACCTTTCTTTCTGCGAGGAATATCTTTCCCTGTAAAAACTATCTGGATTATTATTTAACCGGTTTAATCTGATAAAAAACGTCGCCATTTTTATTCGTGTATTTGTCGCCTCTTACCTGGACACAAGGCTCTCCATCACAGGTAGTGATATTGGCGAGCGGGGCTTTTTGTTCCCATTCGGCTTTTTTCATCTGCATCAGCGCTATCTGTTCGTAGCCATCGTCAATAAACCACACAGGAGGCCATAACGAAGATGATAGTCAACACGAGATAATTGGCGGATTTCCATATATAGCGCGACATTTCTCGGCGTAGGGTATATACCGACTCCTGAGCGGTGCTGACTATCTGATTCAGGGCATTGACAGCGGGTTTCTGCTGATCTGCCCCGGCCGGCCTGTTTCAGGTCACTTTCAACCTGACGCAGTGCAACGCTGACCAGTGCCTGATGCACTGTCCAGCCTCGCTTTTCCTGCACCTGCTGATGCCCGACAAGGGCGGTAATCTGTTTAATTTCATCGCTCATAGAATAGGCTCTGCTTACCGTGACCACCCACGGTGTGGTTTCTGTATTTTCAGCCCGTCGGTGCGTTGCAGAAGAGCTTGTTCATATTTTCGCTGCTGCTCAGCAGGAGCAATTCGCGCCTGTTGCTCCATCATCTCCTGATGAATGCCCTTAAATTCTGTCATTGAATCATTAATCAGGAACTGGAGGTCAATGTCGTTCTGTATCTCTTTCAGGGCATCGTGAATCAGCCCATTGAATTTTTCAGGCTCTTTTTCAAAATCGAAGGTGCTGTCATGGACGGCTTTCTGGTCAGGAGCGGGCTCCTGCTTTAGCGTCAGATTATTCCGTTCACGGAGGGCTTCCCGTAGCGAGGAGGTCACATTAATGACGCTGTCACGTTCATCACGGCAGTGTTGCGCCTGTCTTTCGGCTTTCAGTCAGTGTTTTTTGCTCAAGTGATGCTCGGGTTGCCAATTTCTTTTTTAACTCTGGAGTGATCCGAAAGCTCAGGATCAAAGTCTTTTCAGCCATGGTCTGTATACGCTGTAATATTTACCGTATATGCCTTATACCACCTGATTTCCTTGTGTAAATGGGCTTGTTTGGTGTAAACATCAGCAGGAAAACTAAGGCACGAGACCGATTGAAGACAAAACTAAAAAGTTTTTTTGCATCGGTGTGCTCTGGGGGCCCTGATATCCCAAAGACTCTACGAGTCAAAAGCCAGGACAAAGTCAAAAATGGCTTAACAGGTGTGAGTGATAACAACCATCTCGAACAAGTTTTGTAGGCAATTTTGAGCGTCAAGATTGAGCCGCTTCGCGGTCGCCGATGGCGAATACTGACCCCAAAAAATGCCCGAACGGCAGTGTGGGAGCTATCTTTTTCAGGACAGGATGTGCATTTGTAATACCGCGCATGCGACGGTATCACAAATACCCTGGTCAGGGCTGCGTCCCGACACCCCGCCAAAGCCTCACGAACGCGAAAAAATTTCGCGTCCGTTCATTGTTTCAGGAGCTGTGCTTTTAGCTCCCGGATTCATGTAAGAGGCTTAATTTTTTCCCACTAAATATTGTCGTGATAGTCAACTGGTCATCACGCATCGTCCTTTTTTAGTGGAGGTTTACATGGACTTTAAATTTTTAAGCCACGTTAACGTGGTACCGGATATCATCGGCTCGCTGTTTAGCATCGCCGCAGCAGTGATCGTTATCTGGCAAAGCAGTTTTGCGTGATTAGAATGTCCCTTCTTGGGCGTTCACTGCGTCTTTACGCTGTTACCGCCCCTCATGCAATTCCGTGCATAGCCATGCAGATGATTAAAACTTATCAGGCGCATTTTTCGCGGTTACAGCCGGGAAAAGGTACTGGAAACGACCATCAGGACGCAGAAACGCTCTGAGAGGGGGCGTGTAATAGTGCCGTTATGTTAAATCAAGACAGTTAATTCCCAACATTGCTTAGCCACTCCAGTGTATCCGCTCGTTCCCGAGTCATATCCAGCTCGCATCCAGAGCTGAACAACATATCGATCGTTCCCCCTGTCAATGTGGCCTGCATACCGCAATTAGCCTCTTTGTATTTGAGCCACAGACGCTGTGTATCCCGCAGATTTATCTTTTGCTTGGCGGTGAGCACGGACATTGCCCGCTTATAGTTTTTATTCAACCGGGCATCCTGCATCTTTAGCTCATCCTGATTGCAGTTGAGCATATTGGATGTCACACCTTCACTTTTATCTATGCAGATTTTGTAATCTGCGGAGTAACTTTCAGCAGCACTGGTATGTGATGAGAGTGCCAGCAGGAAAGCAGGTATGATGATTATCCGATTCATGGGGTAGTTCCTTCTGTCAGTAGGTCGTTTTATTTATTCGGTAACATCTTAATCCAAAGTGGAATTTCGGTTAAGTTTCTCTCTGTGTATGATGGGGCGGTATTTAACCAGAGAAATTAAAAGGATTTATTATGCCGAAGCCGGAAAACGGCCCGCAGCTCCCGGCCATTCGCTGGCCGGTGCCGAATAAGCGGGGCGGGGAGTTCCGTAGCCTGGAAGAGATGCTGGCGCATCTGGAAGGCGAGGCTACAGGACACTGGCTGATTGGCCGTAATGGTATGTGATCTCCCCGGTATAACCCGGAACAGTACCGGCGTGCGGTGCAGAACCCGTCAATGCACGATCGCCTGTACAGATTGTGCGTGAAGCACCCCAGCGCCTGGTACTACTCGTCGGAAACTCCAGTGTGGAAAGCGTTCTTTACGCCACAGCTGAAAAGAGATGCACCGGAATGGTATGCCTACAGCATGAAGTTCCTGACGGACATCCGCTGGATGTACCGTGTGGCGGGGATGGTGGAAAATCCGTGGCACCTGCATCCGCTGGTGTTTCTTGATGCCGTAGCTGAAAGATATTGTGATACGATCGATTTTGATACGAGCTTAGGTATTTATAGAATATCAAAAAATCAGCGAATTTAATTCTAAAAGCCGAAGGTTATCAAAAATCCCCTTATGTACCGAAAGGTAGTAGCGCGAGTGGTGTCACTATTGGGTATGGTTATGATTTAAGGCAACAAACTATATCTAAAATGAAATCCATGCTTTATGGTTATTTTACTAATTCACAGATAGTTAGGCTTGAAAAAGCTATTGGGCTAACAGGGAATGATGCTCAGGCTATTATTCCTTCGCTAAGCGACATCACCATTAGCAAGGAAGATGCAGTGTCTTTGGTTATGAAGATGAAGTCAAAATATGCACAGATAGTTGTGGATACATACCCCGAAATTTTAACTACTCATCCTCACTGTCAAGGTGCAATTGTCCACTCCCCATTAGGTAAGTTTTAACTGAGTGGCTTTGAGTACAAATCCCCTGAATATGATGTTCGCTGCGACTGATATTGATTAGAGAGTGAGCAGCAATTCGAGCATTAGCATTGATATAAACAAAGTGCATTTCCTCCATGTGCCTGCCTCAGAGTATCAAATAGTATCCCCTTAGTACGCCGTCAAAATTTCGCTGTCGCCATTTTGTCGCCATGAAGAAATAGGGTGGTTTCTAAGTGATTGATTATGAATGGGCAGAATAACAGGCAATAAAAAACCCATCAACCTTGAACCGAATGGGCGGGGTTGACGGGCTCCACAAATTGGGGACATCAAAGAAAAGCAGTGGCACTAATTAAGACTGATAACCGGGTAAAAAGTTCGCAGGAAAATAAAAAAAAGTATTTGTTTATTTACCTGGCAACTTAAGGCTAACCAGGCCAGATAATAACGATCAGGGTCCCTGCCAGGGTGAGTAGCACGTTCGCGATAGCATAGGTGCCAGCGTAGCCGAGAGCAGGAATGTTACTGCGGGCGGTATCGCTGATAATCTCCATGGCAGGGGCGCAGGTACGGGCCCCCATCATGGCACCGAATAGCATGGCACGGTTCATGCGTAATACATAGGCACCGAACAGGAAGCAGATAACCACCGGTAACAGGCTGACAATCAAACCAGCAATCAGAATTTGTCCCCCTATGGCCCCTAATCCATTACTGATACCGCTACCTGCGCTTAAGCCAATGCCTGCCATAAATACCATTAAACCAAACTCTTTGACCATATTCAGTGCCCCTTGGGGGATATAGCCGAAGGTCGGGTGGTTGGCACGTAAAAAACCCAGCATAATGCCAGAAAAGAGCAAGCCTGCGGCATTACCGATCCCAAAATTAAAGGTACTGAACTGGAAGGTAATCATACCGACCATCAGTCCGATAATGAAAAATGCACAAAATGCCAGTAAATCAGTTATTTGACTATGAACTGAGATAAACCCGATCCGCTCTGCTACCCGTTTTACCCGTCGGGCATCGCCACTGACTTGCAGCACGTCACCTTTATTCAGCACGATGTTGTCGTCAATGGGCATCTCTATCTGGCTGCGGATCACACGATTAAGGAAGCAGCCCTGATCTGTTAGCTTAATCTGGCCCAGGCGGCGCCCCACCGCATGATGGTTCTTTACCACGATTTCTTCCGTCACAATCCGCATGTCGAGTAAGTCCCGGTCAAAGACTTCTTTACCGTTACGGAAGCTGGGATCAAGGCGTGAGTGGGCGTCGGGGTAGCCAACCAGTGATATTTCATCGCCAATATGTAAGACCGCGTCCCCGTCCGGATTAGCGAGAATACCATTACGACGAATCCGCTCAATATAACAGCCCGTCTGGCGATGAATCCCCAGCTCACGCAAATTTTTGCCGTCTATCCATGCCACCAGTTCCGGGCCTACGCGATAAGCACGAATGATCGGGAGATACACCTTACGGCTTGAGTCGGCATCCAGACCCCGTTCACGGGCGATTTGCTGGGCACTGGTTTGCAGATCCTGATGTTGTAATTTGGGCAGGTAGCGGGCCCCAAGAATCAAACTGACCAGACCGATTAAGTAGGTCAAAGCATAACCGAGGCTTAAGTTATCCAGCTGTGAGGCAAGCTGGCTGCTGGGCATACTGGAGTTACGCAGAATGTCACCTGCACCGACCAGTACTGGGGTTGACGTCATTGAACCCGCCAGCATGCCAGCGGTCAGGCCGATATCCCAGCCGAATAGATGCCCGAGACCAAGCGCAATAAATAGCGCACTGGCAACCATGACCAGGGCGAGGATAAGATAGTTTTTACCATCACGGAAAAAGATGGAAAAGAAGTTAGGACCCGCTTCAATGCCGACGCAAAAAATAAACAGCATAAAGCCGAGATTGAGTACGTCCGTGTTTATCGTAAAGTGCTGATGCCCGAGGAGTAAAGAGACGACCAGGACGCCAATAGAGCTGCCTAGTTGTATTGGCCCCAGACGAAGCTTGCCCAGGCAAAGGCCTAAAGCCAGCACGACAAACAGTAACAAAATGTAATTGTTACTCAATAGTTCAGCCACATTTATATTCACGATTTTTACTTATGATTGCACAATCTGATTGAAAAGAATGGTTTGTGTATCTTATCGATACAATGGAGCGACGACTGATTATCGGCGGATATCATAACGGTGTACATAGCAGGTAACCCTGTCAGACAGTCTAGTTTAATATATCCCAGTAACCAATGAGAATAATGCACAGCAAATGAAATTTTTTGCGATCAGGCAGGTTGCAGCAGGGTGATTGTGTGGGCGGGCAATAAAGAAGGGTGAATCAGGCTTACCGATTCACCCGGGATAACATTATTCAGCGCTTTTGAACAGGTTAAGGTGCTCTTTCGCATAGGCTTCAAAGTCGGTGCAGCCGCCGATATGTTTTTCATCAAGGAAGATTTGTGGCACGGTTTCAACCGGTTTGCCTACAGTCTTTTCAAGATCTGCTTTGGTGATGCCTTCAGCATGAATATCAACATAGCGGAAGCTAAAATCATCGCGCTCAGCCGTCAACTTTTCAGCAAGCTCTTTAGCACGGACACAATACGGGCAGCCAGGACGTCCAAAAATTACAGCAAACATGATATTTCCTCTATTTTTCGCCGATACAAACCGGCAGATGACCCCTATGATGCCGCCTAAGACGGGGTTTGCCAAGAAGGCTTTACCTGTTAGTTTGATACCCGTAGTCTATCCTGGCACTACAGTTGCCGGGCGAAAGAGGGTAATCGCCTCTGATTCGTTATATCACAGACTCGCCTGCTGGCGGTTGAGCCCTGAATCAGGGGGGGCAGACGGACTGACGCTATTGCTGTTCAGTATGACTTGACTAATAACCCGGGAAAATTTAATGACACCCACTATTGAGTTACTCTGCTCACATCGTTCTATTCGCCGCTTTCGCGACGAGGCCATCACGGAACCCCAGCGTGCGGCGATTATCGCCAGTGCGCAGTCGGCGTCCAGTTCCAGCTTTCTTCAATGTAGCTCGATTATCAGGGTCACTGATCCTGCGCTGCGAGCAAGCCTGGTCCCCCTGACGGGCGGGCAGCAACATGTCGCTGAAGCGGCAGAGTTCTGGGTATTTTGTGCCGATTTTCAGCGTAATTTTGAAATTTGCCCCGAGGCTGAACTGGAGCTGGCTGAACAGCTGTTGATTGGTGTCGTCGACACGGCAATTCTGGCACAGAATGCAGTTGTTGCCGCCGAGTCATTAGGTCTGGGGGCGGTTTATATTGGCGGCATCCGTAATCATATTGAATCGGTAGGGGAATTACTTAAGGTCCCCAAATATGTACTGCCCCTGTTTGGTTTATGTCTGGGATGGCCAGCAGAAGAGCCAGGCCAGAAACCGCGCATGCCGGCAGAAATGCTAGTGCATGAAAACCAGTATCAGCCATTAAATAGACAGCAACTGGAAAAGTATGACGCCACACTGGCCGAATATTATCATCAGCGTACCACCCATGCCCGAACCGATAACTGGAGCGAGCACATTAAGCGGACACTGGCAAAAGAGAGCCGTCCTTTTATTCTTGACTACCTTCATCGTCAAGGATGGGCCACGCGTTAGCCTCCCATCAGGAGGCTGTTTCGGTCCCCACAGCATTATCCCCTGAATGCGCTTTCCCCTCGACAATTAATTGATGTGTCTGACCACATCTGGTTTGTTAGCCGGTCGTTGAATGTAAATGGGAGTGCTATGATACGAACAATATCGGATCAGTTTTGTTGCGCAGAGGTACAGATTGAAGATCGCTATTTTATCCCGGGATAGAGCACTCTATTCGTGTAAGCGATTACGTGAAGCGGCAATGCAACGGGGTCACTTGGTGGATGTAATCGATCCTTTGTCTTGTTATATGAATATCGATCCCACCGCCCCCTCTGTGCACTACAAAGGCCAGCAGTTACCCCATTACCATGCGGTGATCCCCAGAATAGGGTCAGCGGTGACATTTTATGGCACAGCGGTCCTGCGGCAGTTTGAAATGTTAGGAAGCTACCCGTTAAATGAATCTGTCGCCATCACCAGAGCGCGGGATAAACTACGCTCGTTGCAACTCCTGGCAAGGCAGGGGATTGATCTTCCTGTTACCGGTTTTGCACATTCCCCTGATGACACTAATGATTTAATTAACCGTGTGGGTGGGGCTCCGTTGGTAGTGAAGCTGGTGGAAGGCACCCAGGGGATTGGGGTTGTTCTGGCAGAAACACGTCAGGCAGCGGAAAGTGTGATTGACGCGTTTCGCGGACTCAATGCCCATATTCTGGTGCAAGAGTATATTAAAGAAGCGAAAGGCAGGGATATTCGTTGCCTGGTAGTGGGCAACAGGGTGGTTGCATCGATTGAACGCCAGGCAAAGGCCGGTGATTTTCGCTCGAATCTGCACCGGGGTGGTACAGCACGTTCAATCGCCATTACCGAAAAAGAAAGGGAGATTGCCCTGCGAGCGACCAGTACTCTGGGGCTGGACGTTGCCGGGGTGGATATTTTACGGGCTGACCGTGGCCCGCTGGTAATGGAGGTCAATGCTTCTCCCGGCCTCGAAGGGATAGAAAAGGCCAGCGGGATTGATATTGCGAAGCTGATGATCGAGTGGGTCGAGCAGCAAGCACAACCTGATTATCGCCTCAAAACGGGTGGATAAGAACCAATTACTGCTTATTCGTGGTAAGAATGCCGATTTTTGCGTACCATGATGCGTAAAATATTATACAGGTCATGAGGTTTTTGCTGTTATGGATTCACTTGTTATTCCCACTCTGGATATATTACGTCGCTGGCTGGATGATAACGGCGTGAGTTTCTTTGAGTGTGACACCTGCCAGGCACTGCACTTGCCCCATATGCAGAACTTTGATGGTGTCTATGATGCAAAAATCGATCTGCTGGACGATGTTATTTTATTTTCAGCTCTGGCTGAGGTTAAGCCCACTGCGTTGTTACCACTGGCGGCAGATATTTCCGCGATTAATGCCAGCTCTCTGACGGTAAAAGCGTTTCTGGATATCCAGGATGATAACCTACCCAAGCTTGTCGTCTGTCAGTCATTAAACGCCTCGGTGGGTATTACACCGCACCAGTTTGCGGCGTTCTTGAAGCAGAGCGAGGAGCAAATATCCATGGTTATTTTGGAAGCTAATGCCAATCAGCTGTTATTTACGACGGAAGAAGAGGGTGAAGCCGAAGAAAAAATACATTTCCTGCACTAGTTTCTGAGATAAACCGTTAAGGTCGTAGACTTGTCGGCGGTCAGTGATACATGATATTTAGCTATGGATGGTTAATAAATATCACTAAACGCTCATTCCATATAAATGTGATGGAGATCTATTGGGTGGTGTACAAAATTGTACTCATGCCATTTAAAATTTAGAACACGGTATCTGCTGTGTTGTCTTTATCTATTGCCGACCTTCAATGCAAGGAGCTGAAGTCTGTGGACATGATAAAAAAGAAGAATTGCCTGCATGCCAGGCTTAATATTCCAACATTTGTTCTGATAGCCGCCATCGGGATCATCACGACTCGCTGCCTGGATTTGGTGTTGCTGTGTAATATGCTCGGGGTTTCTGGACTGACCGAATTCCTGTACCTGAGTATGCAGACATGGGCGTTGCGACTGATATTCTTTAGCAGCCTTGTTATGCTGGTCGTCGAATTTTATTGTGCTGTCTCCATCATCAAGGGATATAACTGGGGTCGCTGGGTTTTTCTTGGCACACAAGTTATTGCGGTAGGTTATCTGTGGGGCGCGTCACTGGGGTTTGGTTACCCGGAACTCTTCAGTATTGCAGGTGAAACACAGCAAGAAATTCTTCGTTCATTGGTTATTCAGAAGACACCTGATTTACTGGTGTTGTTCCTCCTCTTTGTTCCCTCGCGAGCCCGGCTTTTTTTCAGGCGGCAATAAGCACAGAGTGTTACAATCCACGCCCTCGTTTTTTGTCAGGGTTTTATTATGGATTGCGCGCTTTATGACGCGGATCGCTGTCACTCCTGTCAATGGCTGAAACAACCCATTGCCGATCAACTCGCCGCGAAGATGGATAATCTTCATCAGCTACTCCATGGGATGGCGATAACGCACAACTATCCCCCGGTCAGTGGTCCAGAACGTGCGTTTCGTAACAAAGCTAAAATGGTCGTCAGTGGCAGTGTTGAACGGCCACTGCTTGGTATGTTGCATCGTAATGGCACACCTGAAGATTTGACCGAATGCCCCCTGTATCCACCTTCCTTTGCTTCCGTATTCAGTGAGCTTAAACCTTTCATTGCACGTGTGGGGCTGACACCTTATAACGTTGCGCGAAAAAGGGGTGAGTTGAAATATATACTGATAACAGAGAGCCAGTTGGATGGCGGGATCATGCTGCGCTTTGTCTTGCGTTCCGAAGCAAAGGTTGAGGCTTTACAGCGCTCACTACCTGAATTGCAGGCCCGGCTACCCCAGCTCAAAACGGTTTCCGTCAATATTCAGCCCGTGCATATGGCTATTATGGAAGGGGAACTGGAAATTCCGCTGACAGCAGAACAGGCCCTTGCAGAAAATTTCAATAGTGTGCCGTTATTTATTCGCCCACAAAGTTTTTTCCAGACGAATCCGCACGTAGCTTCAGCATTATATGCGACGGCCAGAGACTGGGTTCGGGAGCTATCTGTAAAACATATGTGGGATCTGTTTTGCGGGGTGGGAGGCTTTGGCCTGCATTGTGCCGCCCCTGAAATGAAACTCACAGGTATTGAAATTGCCCCGCAAGCTATTGCCTGTGCCCAGCGTTCAGCGGCCTTATTGGGGCTGAAAAATATTCAATTTCAGGCGCTGGATTCCACGGCTTTTGCTACCGGACAGCAGCAGAATATGCCGGATCTGGTACTGGTGAATCCGCCTCGTCGTGGTATTGGCCCCGCTTTGTGTGACTATTTGAGTGAAATGCGTCCACCCTTTATTGTCTATTCCAGCTGCAATGCTGAAACGATGGCCCGGGATCTCAGAATGTTGCCTGATTATCATATCCAGCGGATCCAATTATTTGATATGTTCCCGCACACCGCCCACTACGAAGTGCTGGTGCTATTGATTCGTCATGACAAGGGGTAACACAGTGCATCCCCCTCTTCAGGGGAATGCACTCTCTTATTTTACCCGGGGGATTATTGCGGGAACCATTTATCATTAATTTTTTGATAGGTGCCATCAGCTTTAATGGCCGCCAGGGCGTTATTCAGTTTTTCTAATAACGCTGGATTATCTGGGCGAACGGCAATGCCCAGACCGGTGCCAAAGTATTCTGGATCAGTGACATGTTCACCGACAGTACCCAGCTGAGGGTTGGTTTTTAGCCATTCATTCACGACTGCAGTATCACCAAATACCCCATCGATACGGCCATTTTTTAAGTCAATAAAAGCATTCTGGTAGCTGTCATAGGCCACAGTATTCACTTCAGGGTGTTTGTCATGAATAAATTTCTGATGTGTTGTACCATTTTCCAGACCAATACGTTTACCCTTCAAGGCGGCAAAAGAGTCATATGCCCCTTTTTTGGCGATCACGACTGCTGAATTTTCATAATAAGGGGCAGTGAAAGAGACTTGCCTGGCACGCTCTGGGGTGATGTCCATCCCCGAAATAACTGCATCATATTTACGGAACTTCAGGGCAGGGATCAGACTGTCGAATGGGTTATTGGTAAAAGTACATTCAGCCTGCATTTGTTTGCATAGCGCCTTTGCCAAATCGATATCAAAACCGACGATTTGGTTACTGGCATCCAGAGATTCAAAAGGGGGATAGGTTGCGGAGGAAGCAAAGTTGATTTTGTCAGCTGCGCTAGCATTGAAGGCGGCTGTGGCTAATAAGGCGGCTAACAGTAACTTCTTCATGGGGGCTCCAGTCTATAGGTATGATGATTTAATCACCGTTTCAGGCGTTATGTAACCATGCCAGCAAATGAATTTATATGCAATAAATATGTATTATTATTTATTTTAAGGTAAAAAAAAACGAGGCGTTTATCCTCGTTCTTTTGCGTGGGTATGTCTCTTAATCAGTTACGGCGTTCAAATGCCAGCGCTCGGCGTTCAATTAAGCGCATCATCAGGGTCAGTAACCCGTTAACCACTAAATAGACAATTCCTGCGGCGCCAAATACGGAAACATCATAGGTTCGTCCATACAGTTGCTGGGCATAACCCATTACTTCCATCAGGGTAATGGTATAAGCCAGTGAAGTGCTCTTGAATACCAGCACGACTTCGTTAGAGTAGGACGATAGCGCACGTTTAAAAGCGTAAGGTAACAAAATCGCTAAGGTACTTTTCTTGCTCATTCCCAGTGCGCTACAGGATTGCCACTGACCTTCTGGTATGGCACGAATCGCCCCGTGGAATAATAAAGTAGTATAAGCGGCACTGTTTAATGACAAGGCTATTAAGGCACATAACCATGGCTCAGAGAGCCAGCTCCAGATTAACGGATAGTGCTGAAGTGACGGAAACTGGCCTGGACCGTAGTAGATCAGGAAGATCTGTACCAATAACGGAGTCCCGGTAAAGAGCGTGATATAGCCACGCACCAGCAAACTCAGAACGGGGGTTTTTAAGGTCAGAATCACCGTGAATACCAGCGACAACAGCAATGCCAGAACAATCGACGCTGCGGTAAGTGTCAGGCTGGTATGCAGGCCTTTCATCAGCTCAGGTAAAAACTCGAGCATCAGCTGGGCCTCCGTTCAAAACGAGTCGCACGTAAATCAATGCGCTTTAAAATGTACTGACTCAGCAAGGTAATCACCAGATAAATCGCCGCTGCAATCACATACCAGGTAAAAGGCTCCTGGGTACGGGTAGCAATGCTTTTGGTTTGTAGCATCAGGTCATTAACGCTTATCAGCGAAACCAGAGCAGTATCCTTCAGTAATACCAGCCACTGATTACCCAGCCCGGGTAGTGCATGACGCCACATTTGTGGCATGACCAGGCGAAAGAAAATAGCTGATTTAGACAGACCCAAAGCCTGGCCTGATTCCCACTGTCCTGTTGGAACCGCTTTCAGTGCACCACGCAGAGTTTGTGAAGCATACGCTGCATAGAGTAAAGAGAGTGCGATAACCCCACACAGGAATGGGCTGACATCAAAATTGCTGATAGGTATCTGAATGGGGAAAGTAACGAACCCCAGATTGACGGTGAATCCGTCAGAAAGAATCAGTAATATTTGCGAAGAGCCGAAATAAATAAACAAGACCACCAGAATCTCAGGCAGGCCGCGCAGGACAGTCACCAGCGCCGTGGCCGTCCAGGCAAGCGGGCGACATTTTGTTAATTCCCACACAGCAAAAAACATTGCCAGTGCCAGGCCCACTATTAACGCGCAAACGGCAAGGCCGACGGTCATACCGGCGGCACTTGCTAATGGAAAAAATTCATTCATCGAATAGATTACTTCTGGAACCATTTGTCATAGATAGCCTGGTAGGTGCCATCCTGTTTCAGTTTTGCCAGTGCCGCATTCAGTTTAGTTTGCAGCTCCGTGTTGCCCTGACGTACCGCAATGCCCAGTCCAGTACCGAAGTAATCTTTGTCGGTAACTTTATCGCCTACGGGGGCCAGATTTGAACCGTCTTTCAACCATTCAGTGACTACCGCCGTGTCACCAAATACGGCATCGATGCGGCCACTTTGCAGATCAAGTTTGGCATTCTGGTAGCTGTCGTAAGGGCTGGTTTTAATTTCCGGATGCTTATCGGTAATAAATTTCTGATGGGTTGTTCCATTCTGAACACCCACTTTTTTGCCTTTTAATGAGGCGATATCCGCATTTTTGCCTTTCTGGCCAACGAACAGGGCTGAATTGTCGTAGTAAGGGTTGGTGAACAGCACCTGTTTTTGACGCTCAGGAGTGATATCCATACCCGCCATAACCACATCGAAACGACGGAATTTCAAACCAGGGATCAGGCTATCAAATGCCTGGTTGCTGAAAGTACAGGTGGCATCAATCTCTTTACACAGTGCATTCGCTAAATCAACATCAAAACCCACGATTTGGTTATTGGCATCAATAGACTCAAACGGAGGGTATGAGGCTTCAGTTGCAAAACGCAGAGTTTCCGCAGCAGTTGCTGAGAACGTCACGGCAGCTAACAGTGTGGCCAACAGAACTTTTTTCATTGTCGTTTTCCCGTCCAACATCAGTGAGAGAGATAAGATTTAAAAGCATCGGTTTGCGGGTGACTAAAGCAGCTCGCATCACCTTGTTCAACAATATGGCCATTTTCCATATAGATAACACGACTGGCTGTTTTGCGTGCAACTTCCACTTCGTGCGTGACAATGACCTGAGTAATTTTGGTTTCTGCCAATTCGTTAATGATACTGACTATTTGTGCCGTAATTTCAGGATCCAGTGCCGCCGTCGGTTCATCAAATAACAGCACTTGGGGTTCCATCATCAACGCACGTGCAATCGCGACGCGTTGCTGTTGCCCACCCGACAGATGTAGTGGATAACGATCGATATAAGGCGTCAGACGCAGGCGATCCAGTAATTTATTCGCGCGTTCACGAGCCTTTTCTTTGCTTAGGCCCAACACCCGGCAAGGGGCTTCAGTCAGGTTATCCAGTACACTCAGATGTGGCCAGAGATTATATTGCTGGAAAACCATCCCTACATTTTGACGCAACTCGCGAATCGCTTTATCGCCAGGTGTTTTGGAGAAATCAAAGGTGTTACCCGCAATACTCAAGGTACCAGAGCGTGGCATCTCCAGTAAATTAAGGACGCGCAACAGGGAACTTTTACCCGCGCCACTTGGGCCCAGCAACACCAGTGTTTCACCCTGCGGGCAGTTCAGTGTTATATCAAATAGCGCCTGATGGGCACCATAGAAGCAGTTAATGCCGTTTAGTTGAATACTCATGGATTGCGGTTTGCGGTTGAATAGCTCATTGAAGTAGAAAAGGGTACCTTTAACAGAATAGTTATGCAATCTTTGCGCGTTAAATCTTAAAATAAACCGATTTTCTTTCTTAAAATTAGCACAAAATAACGGCTGATGTTGGGGAATCCGGGTAAAATTGTTAATCATAATCGGTCCCTTTTTCAGGTGAACGTTACGATAGTGGGCCAATAATTTACAGTCAGGGCAGGTGTCTGGTTGCTGAGGCTATTCACGCCCTGCGCCCATGTCACAACACAGAATCGTTCCCGCTATATGCTGATTGCATCCATCACCGGTTACTTAGCCATAATCGAAAGGGGCAAGGGGCGTTTTATGATCATGGTATTTGGATAAGAAAGAGGCAGGTATGTTCTCACGGAAGATATTATGGTGTGCTGTGTTTGTACTGGTGGGGTGTGTCGGGCGACCTGGCATTATCGATAAAGGCGCTTACCAAGTTGACCAGCGTCAGGGGGCACAAGCGGCTTTCCCCCGAATTAAAATGCTCGTGATTCACTATACTGCGGATGACTTCCAGAGGTCATTAAAAACCCTGACGGGACAAGATGTCAGTGCCCATTACCTGATCCCTGCAAAGCCCCCTCGGCTGGCGGGTAAACCCATTATTTGGCAACTGGTTCCTGAACAGCAGCTTGCCTGGCATGCTGGGGTGAGTTTCTGGCGTGGTCAGCAGCGCATTAATGATATTTCAGTCGGTATTGAATTGGAAAATTTGGGTTTTACCCAGGAAGCGGGAACGAAGCGGTTTCACCCTTTTGAACCTTCCCAAATAGCTGTTCTGGAAACATTGCTGCCAGAGATTATCGAACGTTATCAAATCCCGCCACAAAACGTGGTGGCGCACAGTGATATCGCGCCCCAGCGTAAAGTTGATCCTGGGCCGTTATTTCCCTGGCGGCAGCTGGCGGAACGAGGTATTGGTGCCTGGCCTGATCCACAGCGTGTGGCTTTTTACCTGAATGGGCGATCACCTTATGAGCCAGTAGAGCAAGCGTCTCTTCTTGATTTGCTGACAGCTTATGGCTATCAGGTTGAACCAGGAATGACGCCAGTACAGCTGCGGCAGGTTATTGCCGCGTTTCAGATGCATTTCCGCCCGCAGAACTACAGTGGTCAGGCAGATGCTGAATCTGAGGCAGTGGTGCGAGCACTACTAGAGAAGTACGGTAAGGGCTAATCACTAACGACGGTGCAGGGTGCCGTGATCCTTGAGCCATAATGCCGTGCGCCGGATCCCTTCGTCCAGAGAGACCACAGGCTGATAGTCGAGTTCTTTTTCTGCCCGTGTGATATCCAGAGTAAAGTCAAAGTGCAGTTTAGAGACGCCATAATGGGTCAGAACCGGTTCTTTGGCCGAATTGTTATTAAAGCGCTCCATACTACGGGCAACAATATCCAGCATTGGATAGGGCACGGAACGAATGCGGCAAGGAATAGCCAGCTCGTCGATCAGTTTTTGCACGATACTGCGCAGGGAACGAGATTCGTTATTGGTAATATTGTAAGCCCTGCCAGACGGCAACTGCTTCATTTTTGTGGCCTGCCACATGGCATGAACGGCATTTTCTACATAGGTCATATCCACAAACGCCTCTCCTCCACGTGGCAAAAGCACACTACCGTAGTGACGCATCATGTTGACCAGCCGTGGGAAAAAAACGTTATCGTGTGCGCCAAACAGGCTTTGTGGCCGTAAAATGGTAAAACGCGTACCGGGGTTAGACTGGGCCAGGACTTGAATGACAGCCTCACTGTTGGCTTTGCTCCGGGCAAAAGCGTTGGCAAAACGTAAAGGCCGGTAATCTTCCTGGATATTGCGATGGTGATGATAGTCAAAATAGAGTGAGGGGGAGGAGATATGCACAAAATTTTGTACGCCCCAGGCCACGGCCCATTCTCCCAGGCGTCGGGTTGACCGGACATTCGCCAAATCAAAGGCTTCCTGGGTTCCCCAGGGGGACGTGAAACTTGAGCAGTGCCAAAGTGTATCAACATTAGCAAGCAGAGCTTTGGCTTGTGATGAAATGAGTGTCGTCAGGTCAGCGTGAATGAATTCTGCGCCCATTTTTTGTAACAGGGGGCCCATTGCTTTATTTTGCCCGGTTGCCCGTACACTAATACCCTTTGCGCATAAATAATCCACCGCATTACGACCTAAACCGCTGGTGGCGCCCGTGACCAGTACCTTCATGTTGCTCAACTTAGATGGGGAAAATTAACGAGGGTTATTTTTCCGTGAAATAACCCAGTACGCAATCAAAATCCTGAAAGATTCGTGGCTATTTTATCTTCGCAGCAGAATTATTTTCCGCCAAAGAGATAATTTTATGTGCCATTCCTCTAAAGATAAACAGATGTGCCGGGCTCATCACTAACCAATAGAGCAGTCCTGGCATGCCTGCAGGATGCCACCATGCACGTACATCCAGCTGGCGCTGCTTTCCCAGGTTGGTAAGGCGGAAGGTGAGTCGCCCCAACCCGGGGGCTTTCATGCCAAAGAGCAGGGTGAGCTCCTGTCCGGGCGCCCGGTAGGCAGTTTATGACCCAGTACTCTGTCCATTAGCGCACGAATCTTCCATAATGTATTACCAAAAAAATAGCCGTGATCACCGCCCAGCTGATTAATCACCTGCCATAAAGACTCAAGGCTGGCACTGGTGGTCAGCGTGCAACCGGCCTGCTTGGGAAAGAAACCATAATCAGGCTGCCAGCGATTAATCGCCTGGGGATCATTCCCCCAGTTTAGCGCATCAGAGAGTTTATACTGGTCATTCAGCGCACAGCGAACCGCCTCATCGAAAGGAATCAGGGATTGTGGGATCAACTGACGCAGTTGCTGATCATCCGCCAGTAAGTCATGTTTCAGCCCTTGAATCAGCGCCCTGGCAAGGGTCGGGGGTACGGAAGTTATCAGGCTAAGAAATTTTACTGAAATCCAGCGGACCGGGAAGGGCAGTGGGATCAAGGGGCGGTGGCGACCACTTATCACCATAAAACGCTCAAACTGTTGTTGGTAGCTGAGTATTTCTGGCCCGGCGGCTTCCAAAATACGATGTGTGGGGCCAAGGTTATCCAGCAAATGCAGCAGATAATAAAGTAAGTTATCCAGTGCGATCGGCATGGTACGTGAACGAACCCAGCGAGGGGGGGTTAATACCGGCAGGTTGTAGACCATATCCCGCATGACTTCAAATGCGGCGGAACCAGAACCAATAACAATCCCGGCTCGGAGTTCCGTCACAGGAATGCCGGTGTCGCGTAAAATATCTCCCGTCAGTTGTCGTGCCCGTAAATGAGCCGAGTGATCAGACGTTTTGCCCTGTAGCGAACTGAGGAAAATAATTTGTTTTACTGGGTATTGTCTGAGTGCTTCCCTGAGCCGGGTAGCCGCCTGCTGTTCACGTAAGAGAAAATCGTCCCCGTCTCCCATGCTGTGCACCAGGTAGTAAAGTATTTCCACCTGCTTCAGTAAGTTCAGGGGAAACACAGGATCATGCAGATCGACTCTCTGGTATTCAACGCCAGCCGTGGATTGTTTTTTGATAGCATCAATATGACGGGCGGCTGCTATTACTTGATGCCCGGCACCTGACAGCCGGGCAATAAGGTATCGGCCAATATAACCACTGGCACCCAATACCAAAATCCGTTTCGATGTTGACATCATCAGTTACCTGGATGACTGCCGCAGAAAGTCACGCCAGTGGGCCACAACCTCTGCCAGCTGTTCTCGGCTGACATCAAGATGTGTCACCAGCCTCATATTGGCATTGGCACTGATAATGATGTTGCGCTCACTCATAAACTGGGTAAAGGCTTTTACATCCCCGGCGGGCATACGAACAAATACCATATTGGTATCCTGGCGAATGACCTGGACGCCTGTTTCTTTCAGCTCACTCGCCAGCCAGAGTGCATTGTCATGGTCAGTTTGTAAGCGGTTGATATTATTTTCCAGCGCATACAGACCCGCGGCGGCCAGAATACCCGACTGACGCATACCGCCGCCGACCATTTTACGCCAGCGATTAGCCCGCTGAATGTAGTCATGACTGCCCACCAGCAAGGAACCCGCTGGGGTCCCCAGGCCTTTAGAGAGACAGAGTGTGAAGGAGTCGCAATAACGGGTGATTTCTTCCAGCGAGCAGCCATAAGCCACGACGGCATTGTACAACCTGGCCCCGTCAATATGCAGGGCGAGTTTATGCTCACGCGTAAACTCAAAAGCTTGCTGAAAATACTCCCGTGGCAGCACCTTGCCATTATGGGTGTTTTCCAGACTGAGTAATCTTGTCCGGGCGAAATGAATATCGTCGGGTTTGATTTTTGCCGCAACCTTGTCCAGTGGAAGCGTACCATCCGGGCTGGCATCAATCGGTTGTGGCTGGATACTGCCTAACACTGCAGCTCCGCCCGCCTCATAGAGATAATTATGGGCGACCTGACCCACAATATATTCTTCTCCACGTTCACAATGCGTCAGTAAGGCCACAAGATTGGCCTGGGTTCCGGTAGGTAAGAAAAGTGCCGCTTCTTTACCGCTCAGTTTAGCAACAACCTCCTGCAACTGATTAACCGTCGGGTCATCGCCATAAACATCGTCCCCGGTGGGGGCTGTCATCATACGTTCCAGCATGGCACGACTTGGGCGGGTCACGGTATCACTGCGTAGATCTATCATGGGGAGTCCTTTAATAGGGATGAACACCTGAAACAGGTTCAGGTGTTCAGAGTAACGGGTTGTATTAGCGGAACCAATTGGTTTTTGCTAAGTCAATAATCTCGTCACCTCGCCCATTAATGATGGCACGCATCATGTACAAGCTAAATCCTTTGGCTTGTTCAAACTTAATTTCAGGGGGCATTGCCAGTTCTTCTTTCGCTACTACGACATCCACTAAGACCGGGCCTTCGGTGGCGAAAGCTTGCTCCAGGGCACTGTTGAGATTTTCCGGTTCTTCTACCCGGAAACTCTTAATGCCACAGGCTTCAGCAATAGCGGCGAAGTTAGTGGGGTGTAAATCTGTGCCATTCGTCAGGTAGCCCCCAGCTTTCATTTCCATCGCGACAAATCCCAGCACGCTATTGTTAAAAACCACGATTTTTATCGGTAATTTCAGCTGTGCAAGAGAGATAAAGTCGCCCATCAGCATACTAAAGCCCCCGTCACCACACATGGCCACCACTTGACGGCCAGGGTATGCGGCTTGAGCTCCCAAGGCTTGTGGCATCGCATTCGCCATCGAACCGTGATTAAAGGAGCCCAGTAGCCGACGCTTACCGTTCATTTTCAGGTAACGAGCAGCCCACACGGTTGGGGTGCCGACATCACAGGTAAAGACGGTATCTTCGGCAGCATACTGACTGATTTGTTGGGCCAGATATTGGGGGTGAATCGCTTTACCGGCAGTGGGCTGGGCCAGGTCGTCCAGCTCTTCCCGGGTTTTTTGGTAATGCTCCCGTGCTTTGTCCAGAAAGTGTTGATCACCTTTTTCTTCCAGCAGGGGTAATAAGCCCTTGAGGGTGGCTTTAACATCACCAATAATCGCCATGTCGACCTTGCTGTGGGCCCCGATGCTGCCCGGGTTAATATCGATCTGGATGATTTTAGCTTTGGTTGGGTAGAAAGCCCGGTAGGGAAATTGCGTGCCGATTAGCACCAGAATATCGGCATTCAGCATGGTGTGATAGCCAGAGCTAAAACCAATTAGCCCCGTCATCCCCACGTCATAGGGGTTATCATACTCCACATGCTCTTTACCCCGCAGGGCGTGCACTATCGGTGCTTTTAGTTTTTCCGCTAACTGGATTAACTCAGCATGGGCCCCGGCACAACCGCTGCCACACATCAGTGCGATATCGGCTTGAGTGCTTAACAGTTCAGCCAATTTCTGTAATTCTTCCGCTGGAGGGGTCACTATCGGTTGTGGTGCAGGGTACCAAGTGGTACTGGCGTTATCTGGGGCTGGCTGCAGAGCGATATCCCCCGGCAGTACTACCACGGATACGCCACGGTTAAGTACCGCTTTACGCATCGCTATGGCTAAAACTTGAGGGATTTGATCCGCATTAGAAACGAGTTCGCAATAGTGGCTACATTCCCGGAATAGCTCCTGGGGATGTGTTTCCTGAAAATAACCACTGCCAATTTCGCTGGATGGAATATGTGCGGCAATGGCGAGTACTGGCACCCGGTTACGATGGCAGTCATAGAGCCCGTTAATAAGATGAAGGTTACCTGGGCCACATGAACCGGCACAGACGGCTAATTCACCCGTGAGCCAGGCTTCAGCCCCCGCAGAAAAGGCAGCGACTTCTTCGTGCCGGGTGGGCATCCATTCAATGGTACCCATGCGATTCAGGCTATCACTGATGCCATTAAGTGAGTCTCCGGTGACCCCCCAAATGCGTTTAACACCCGCACTTTCCAATGTTTTTGCCAGGTAGGTTGCGACATTCTGTTTCATAGTGTTCCTTCTCCATGGGTTTAAATCTTAAGAAGTTTAGTCCAGTTTCTGAAAAGTATTCCAGTGATGCACTTTCACTTGGCTCTGGATGACATCTTCCGTGACAGCGCAAAGTGACAGGATTGATTACTGGTATATTCGACAGGTAAGCGACCAGAAAGTGCCGAATGACTAACACCAGCAGGAACCTTATCCTGGCGCTAATCACCAGGCTATCCAACCCTGTTTATGAAATGAAATGTTATGGAGTCGCGGGTTATCGAAAAGTTTATCGATGGGATTAACAGTAAAAGTCACTAGGCGTGCTGGCTTACCGTTATACTGAAGACAGTTTTTTAAGCGGGAGTAGATATGTTTCTTGAACGGGTAGAAATTGTCGGTTTTCGCGGTATTAACCGATTGTCATTAATGCTTGAGCAAAATAATGTCCTGATCGGCGAGAATGCCTGGGGTAAGTCGAGTTTACTGGATGCACTCACATTGCTGCTTGCGGCCGATAATACGTTATATGAGTTCACTCCAAGTGATTTCTACTTCCCCCCTGGTGAGCAACAGGGGCGAGAAAACCACCTGCATATTATTTTAACCTTTCGTGAACAACAGGAAGGGAACAGCCGTCATCGTCGATGTCGTGGCCTGGCCCCTGTATGGGTGGCTGATAACGATAGATATCAGCGTATTTTCTACCGCCTTGAGGGTGAGTTAGGGGCAGAGGGTACAGTCCTTACCCTACGATCTTTCCTTGATGAACATGGGCACCCTTTAAAACTGGATGACATCGATGCACTCGCCAAAGAATTAATCAGCCTGACGCCTGTATTGCGGTTACGGGATGCCCGCTATTTACGGCGTCTGAAAAGTAGCTCCGTACCACCGATGCCAGACACGGAAATTACGGCACGCCAGCTGGATTTTTTAACTCGGGAGCTGGTCTCAAACCCTCAAAATCTCAGTGATTTACAGGTGCGTAAAGGGCTTTCTGCTATGGTTCAGCTGCTGGAACACTATTTCTCTGAGCAGAATGCGCCTGCCCGGCAGCGTTTGCTACGTCACCATGCCTATGACGAGAAAAGTGGCTGGCGTTATCTGGATGCGATTAACCGAATGATAGATAAGCCGAATTCGCGCGCTTATAAAATGATCCTGTTGGGAATGTTTGCCACGTTACTCCAGGCGAAGGGAAGCGTGGTATTGGGAAAAGATGCGCAACCGTTGTTACTGATTGAAGATCCTGAGACTCGTCTGCATCCGATTATGCTGTCCGTTGCCTGGAATTTATTGAATGTTCTGCCCCTGCAAAAAATCACCACCACCAATTCAGGGGAATTATTGTCCCTGACCCCTGTGGAGCAAGTCTGCCGCCTGGTCAGAGAGTCATCAAAAGTTTCGGCCTGGCGTCTGGGAGCGGAAGGAATGAACGCCGAAGATAGTCGGCGTATTGCTTTTCATATTCGTTTTAACCGTGCTTCTTCACTGTTCGCCCGTTGCTGGCTGTTGGTGGAGGGGGAGACCGAAGTGTGGGTTATGAATGAGCTGGCACGGCAATGTGGCCATCACTTTGAGACGGAAGGCGTAAAAGTGATTGAATTTGCCCAGTCAGGTTTAAAACCCCTGATTAAATTTGCCCGCCGTATGGGTATTGAATGGCATGTACTGGTTGACGGGGATGAAGCTGGCAAGAAGTATGCCGCCACCGTAAAAGCGGTCTTAGGTGATGATAGTCAGCATCTGCGTGACCATTTGACGGCTTTACCGGCACTGGATATGGAGCATTTTATGTATCGCCAGGGATTTGCTGATGTTTTTCACCGGGTCGCTCAGTTGCCTGCCAATGTCCCTATGAATATGCGCCGGATAATTGTTAAAGCGATTCGCCGTACCTCAAAGCCCGATCTTGCCATTGAAGTCGCTCTGGAAGCGGGACGACGTGGTGAAAATGCCATCCCGTCATTATTGAAAAAAATGTTTTCACGCGTACTGTGGCTTGCCAGAGGACGGGCTGACTAAGGGCAGTGTGAGGCAGTAAAATGCATGTGGATGCTATGGGCGAGCGCATTCAGAAGCACATAGCGTCGACGGTACTCAGCCCGCTTTTTACTGGCGATTTCCTCCAGTGACTTGCGTGTTATATCAGCCTGCAACATAAACAGCCCGTCCTCGCGTTGGGCTGCGTTCATCGATAGCCAGAAATTATCGTAGTCTGCGTACATCCGCTGTTTTTTCTTCTTTTCGTAACGCCAGGAACGAAAAATATGAGTACCATTGCCCACCGCAAGGATCTGCTCGACGCCCCATTGTTTAGCCAGTAAACAGAGAGCTTCTAACACTAAGCGTTTAGGGAATAAACCGTGACAGGCTTTGGTGGCCTTCTGAATGCGTTCATGGGGTATCCCGTGCTGTGCGCCTTGTAACCCACCAATCAAGAAAGTTTTTTTCCCGTTTTCTGGGCAAAGCGTAAAAATAAGTTTCGCCAGAATAACTTGTTGTTCATCGAGACATTTTAAGATCACTTCACCCTCCTTACCCTGTGAGTCAAAGGCGGAACATGAGATAAAAAAGCAGGCATCATTTTTCCCTTTGAGTTCCGCCAGGCAATAGCCCTGTTCGGTAAAATAGTCCTGCAGCATTGCTGCCGGCAGAATCTCTGAGATGTTTTTGTAGTGATAAGCGATTGTTTCCAGAGTTTTTGATCGTGCAATATTAAGTGCAAGGTAGGGGCGGTGCAGGCGGCAAGGTAAACCGGGTTGTGCCCTGAGCATGGATAACAGGTGCGGCTGACGGACGAGGTTTTTCATTAATTTTGCAGTACTGAATGGCATCGCTAACGAACGTAAGATAAATTTGCAACGATAAGCAGGGTTTTCCCATGAATGGCCAGGTCGCCATTTTCCTTGGGCTAATGAAGTAAAAAGTGCCCAACTATTTTTAGGCCTGGCGGCGGATGAAACATCGATATCTGACATAATAGAATACCCAAGGAGCAGCGAAGTAGGCGGCATTAAATCACAGGGTTTTTAAACTGGGGTTCAATCGTCAGGGGGAACCTCTGGCAGAGGATTGTTTTTTGTTTGTCTTTTAATTAGCACGTTTAATGCCCAAGGTGTTAAAAGGAACATTATGAAAAATAAGAAAAATTTTAAAAAAATCTACTGGCTGTTACTTTTGTTAGTTGGCATAGGGATCTTCTGGCTCTGGTCAGTACTGAATAAACCTACTCCTCAGTATCAAACGCTGATCGTGCATAAAGGCGTGTTGCAGCAGAACGTTCTGGCCACAGGCAAGCTGGACGCATTACGGAAAGTTGATGTGGGGGCTCAGGCGAGTGGGCAGTTACAAACACTGTCGGTCAGTATTGGTGACAAAGTAAAAAAAGATCAGCTTTTGGGCGTTATTGACCCCGAACAGGCTGAAAACCAAATTAAAGAGGTGGATGCCACCTTAATGGAATTACGGGCTCAACGTCAGCAAGCCGTGGCAGAAAGCCAGCTGGCGAAACAGACACTTATGCGTCAGCAGGCACTGGCTAAAACTCAGCTCATTTCTCGCCAGGATTTGGATATTGCAACAACAGATTTGGCGGTTAAACAAGCCCAGATTGCGACCATTGATGCCCAGATTAAGCGTAATCAGGCGACATTGAGTAGCGCACAAACCAACCTCGAATTTACGCGCATTGTTGCGCCAATGGGCGGGGAAGTGACCCAGATAACGACCTTGCAGGGGCAAACAGTGATAGCGGCCCAGCAAGCCCCGAATATTCTCACCCTTGCTGACTTAGGTACGATGCTGGTGAAAGCACAGGTCTCTGAAGCCGATGTAATACGCATCAAACCGGGCTTGAAAGCGTGGTTTACCGTGCTGGGAGACCAGACAACACGCTATGAGGGGGTGATTAAGGATATTTTACCCACCCCAGAGAAAGTGAATGAAGCCATTTTCTACAATGCGCGTTTTGAAGTGCCGAACCCGAATGGTTTATTACGTCTCGATATGACCGCCCAGGTGCATATTCAGCTCGCTGAAATCAAAGATATTATTACTATTCCCGTCGCTGCATTAGGGGAGCCTGTCGGCGAAAATCGTTATAACGTGACTGTATTACGTAATGGTGAAACGAAAGTCCGGGAGGTCACTATAGGCACCCGTAACGATACCCAGGTGCAGATTATTAAGGGCCTTGAAGAGGGGGAAGAAGTCGTGACAGGCCGACTCAGTGATGGGGGCGAGCAATGAGTGCCTTACTCGAGCTGAAGGACATCCGTCGTAGTTATCCTTCTGGTGAAGGGCAAATTGAGGTATTAAAAGGCATCACTCTTAATATCGAAGCGGGTGAAATGGTGGCCATTGTCGGGGCTTCGGGTTCGGGCAAGTCGACTTTAATGAATATTCTTGGCTGTCTTGATAAGCCCAGCAGTGGTAGCTACAAGGTTGCCGGGATTGATACGGCAACCTTAGACGAGGATGAGCTGGCGACCCTGCGACGGGAACATTTTGGTTTTATCTTTCAGCGTTACCATTTGTTGTCACACCTTAATGCTTCGCAAAATGTCGAAGTGCCGGCGGTTTATATTGGGACAACACGGAGTCAGCGCAAACAGCGGGCGAAAGAGTTACTCACTCGGCTGGGGTTAGGGGAAAGAGTCGAGTATCGTCCTTCACAGCTGTCAGGGGGCCAGCAGCAGCGCGTCAGCATTGCCCGGGCGCTGATGAATGGCGGCCAGGTTATTCTGGCTGATGAACCAACCGGCGCTCTGGACAGCCATTCAGGCGAAGAAGTGATGGCGACGCTTAAGCAGCTATGCCAGCAGGGGCATACGGTTATCATTGTTACCCATGATCCTGCCGTTGCTGCCCAGGCCCAGCGCGTTATTGAAATACGCGACGGGGAAATTCTTCGTAATCCGCCCCCCCAGATATCGCCGGAGACCTCTTTTAGTGCAAAACCTGTGCTGGCGGAAAACTCATCATTTCAGCAAGTCGTCAGTCGTTTTCTGGAAGCATTAAGTATGGCCTGGCTGGCGTTAGCCGCAAATAAAATGCGTACCCTGCTCACCATGCTGGGTATCATTATTGGTATCGCTTCTGTTGTATCAATCGTTGTGATCGGTGACGCGGCAAAAGAGTTAGTACTGGCTGACATTCGGGCGATAGGTACCAATACGATAGACGTCTATCCCGGTAAAGATTTTGGGGACGATGATCCCAAATATCGACAGGCACTAAAAGAGGGGGATTTGGCGGCGATTATTAAACAGCCCTGGGTGAGCTCTGCAACTGCATCAATTTCCAGTAATCTCCGATTACGCTATGGCAATGTTGATGTGGCTGCCAGTGTCAGCGGGGTGAGTGGTGACTACTTTAATGTTTATGGCATGATAATTAACCAGGGCTCGGGGTTCAGCCACGATCAAAATACTGAACGGGCTCAGGTCGTGGTGCTGGATGAGAACAGTAAGCGCCAGTTATTTCCAAATAAAACGCAAGTGGTCGGTGAAGTTATTCTGGTTGGCAACGTTCCCGCCACCGTGATTGGTGTTGCCAGTGAGAAGCAGTCCATGTTTGGCAGCAGCAAAGTTTTACGCGTCTGGCTGCCTTATGACACGATGGCAAATCGGGTAATGGGGCAGAACTGGCTTAACTCCATCACCGTACGGGTGAAAGATGGGTATGACAGCCATGAAGCGGAGCAGCAACTTAGCCGACTTCTTAATTTACGCCACGGGCAGCAAGATTTCTTCACGTACAACATGGATGGCTTGTTGAAAACGGCAGAGAAGACCACACGCACATTACAAATGTTCTTAACGCTGGTGGCGGTTATTTCCCTGTTGGTTGGGGGCATTGGTGTGATGAACATTATGCTCGTTTCGGTCACTGAACGAACCAAAGAGATCGGTATCCGCATGGCAGTGGGAGCCCGGGCCAGTGATGTACTGCAGCAGTTTTTAATTGAGGCTGTGCTGGTTTGTTTAGTCGGGGGGACACTGGGCATTGTGTTCTCTTTGCTGGTCGCCGTAACGTTACAATATTTTTTACCAGGCTGGCAGATTGGTTTTTCATTGCTGGCGTTACTGACGGCATTTGGTTGCTCAACGGCCATCGGTGTCTTGTTTGGCTGGCTTCCTGCGCGTAATGCTGCCCGCCTGAATCCCATTGATGCCCTGGCAAGGGAGTAACTGACTAATGGATGACACAGGGGGCATGTCTTCCTCTGTGCCGTCCTGTCGTACCCGGCAGCGGGGCGAAGAAAAGTGTCAGGCAATAGCTTCTGTCGTTATAGGGATGACCAGGCTTGCATGATTTCCTTTCGGCCCCTGGTGGACGTCAAATTTAACAGCCTGTCCTGCTTTTAGCGTTCTGTATCCATTCATCTGAATGGTAGAATAGTGAGCGAAGATATCCTCACCGCCATCTTCCGGGCTGATAAACCCAAACCCTTTAGAATTATTGAACCATTTAACGGTACCCGTTCCCATACTTCTGCATCCTTCATAAGACGTAATAGAGAGAGGAATGAATTAACTCACGAATAAGTTGTTCAAAAAATGACTTACTCAATGTGCTACTATGTGAACAAATAGTATACTGCGTCAAGTGTCGTTATCGGTTAAATGTCCCAAAGTTTGAATCAGTTAACGCTATTGGTTAAATGAGACAAAGGAGGGGGATGGGAGAGGGAAAACAAAATATTTACCCGGCGATGTCTTGTTTAAAGCGTAGTAAACTCCATATTAAACTTTGCCTGGTATTGCTATCGGGCTTCAACAAATGATGAAGATCTGGAATGGGTAAGACGAAAGACTGGTTAAAAGTAGACTTGGTAGCAAAAGATAAATTAGGTGAAGAATTGCGGCCGCCGTCTATGTATAAAGTCATTTTATTGAACGATGATTACACGCCAATGGATTTTGTGGTTGACGTGTTGCAAAAGTTCTTTTCTTATGATGTAGAGCGTGCGACGCAATTGATGCTCACGGTTCACTATCAAGGGAGAGCTGTCTGCGGCATTTTTACCGCAGAAGTAGCAGAAACCAAAGTCGCATTGGTGAATCAGTATGCGAAGGACAATGAGTTCCCTTTGTTATGTACGCTTGAAAAGGCCTGAAACAGGCAATATTTGGGGAGGTGTCTATGCTCAACCAGGAACTGGAACTCAGTTTAAATATGGCTTTCGCCAGAGCGCGTGAGCGTCGGCATGAGTTTATGACTGTCGAGCACCTGTTACTGGCATTGCTGAGTAACCCATCGGCACGTGAAGCCCTTGAAGCCTGTTCGGTAGATCTTCTCGCCTTGCGACAAGAGCTGGAGACGTTTATCGAACAAACGACGCCTGTGTTACCTGAAAGCCAGGATGATCGTGAAACACAGCCCACGCTTAGTTTCCAGCGCGTTTTGCAACGCGCAGTATTCCATGTTCAGTCTTCCGGACACAATGAAGTGTCAGGAGCCAACGTCCTGGTCGCTATTTTTAGTGAACAGGAATCACAAGCGGCCTACTTATTGCGTAAGTATGAAGTCAGCCGTCTTGATGTGGTGAATTTTCTTTCACACGGCACCCGTAAAAATGAATCGGATCAGGCTTCCGGGCATGAAAATCCCGTCAGTGAGGAGCCTGCTGGTGGCGAAGAACGTATCGAGAATTTCACCACCAACCTCAACCAACTGGCTCGTGTCGGGGGGATCGATCCGCTGATTGGGCGCGATAAAGAACTTGAACGCACGATTCAAGTGTTGTGCCGCCGCCGCAAAAACAACCCACTACTGGTGGGGGAATCTGGTGTTGGTAAAACAGCGATTGCTGAAGGCCTGGCATGGAGAATTGTTCAGGGAAGTGTGCCTGACATCATTGCGGACTGCACACTCTATTCACTGGATATCGGTTCTCTGTTAGCGGGCACGAAATATCGTGGTGACTTTGAGAAGCGTTTTAAAGCGCTGCTTAAACAGCTGGAACAGGATAAAAACAGTATTCTGTTCATTGATGAAATTCACACGATCATCGGGGCCGGCGCCGCTTCCGGTGGCCAGGTTGATGCCGCTAACCTGATAAAACCCCTGCTTTCCAGTGGTAAAATCCGTGTCATTGGCTCTACAACCTATCAGGAATTCAGCAATATCTTTGAAAAAGACAGGGCACTGGCCCGTCGTTTTCAGAAGATAGATGTGACAGAGCCTACGGTTGAAGAAACGGTTCAAATTATCAATGGTCTGAAGCCAAAATATGAGGCTCACCATGATGTGCGTTACAGTGCGAAAGCCATTCGTGCGGCGGTGGAGCTGGCCGTTAAATATATCAATGACCGTCATCTGCCTGACAAGGCAATAGATGTTATTGATGAAGCCGGGGCCCGTAGCCGTCTGGTGCCAGTGAGTAAGCGCAAGAAAACCGTAAATGTCTCAGACATTGAAACCGTGGTGGCCCGGATTGCCCGTATTCCTGAGAAGAGTGTTTCTGCCAGTGATCGCGATACGCTGAAAGTATTAGGTGATCGTCTTAAAATGCTGGTATTCGGTCAAGACAAAGCGATAGAGGCTTTGACTGAAGCGATTAAGATGAGCCGTGCAGGACTGGGGCATGAGAATAAACCAGTGGGGTCATTCCTGTTTGCAGGGCCTACCGGGGTAGGTAAGACAGAGGTTACGGTACAGCTTGCCAAATCTCTGGGTATCGAGTTACTGCGTTTTGATATGTCAGAGTATATGGAACGTCATACTGTAAGCCGTTTGCTTGGTGCGCCTCCTGGCTATGTCGGTTTTGACCAGGGCGGGTTGTTAACTGATGCGGTGATCAAACATCCCCATTCAGTGCTTTTACTTGATGAAATAGAAAAAGCCCACCCGGATGTCTTTAACCTGCTATTGCAGGTTATGGATAATGGGACCCTGACGGACAACAATGGTCGTAAGGCTGATTTCCGTAATGTGATCCTGGTGATGACCACCAATGCCGGGGTACGAGAAACAGAGCGTAAATCAATTGGTCTTATTCATCAGGACAACAGTACTGATGCCATGGAAGAGATCAAAAAGGTCTTCACACCAGAGTTTCGTAACCGACTGGACAACATCATTTGGTTTAATCACCTTTCCAGTGAAGTGATTCAACAGGTTGTTGATAAGTTTATTGTTGAGCTTCAGGTTCAGCTGGATCAGAAAGGCGTCTCCCTGGAAGTGAGTCAGGAAGCGCGTAACTGGCTGGCAGAAAAGGGGTATGACCGTGCCATGGGTGCTCGACCTATGACACGTGTGGTTCAGGACTACCTGAAAAAACCCCTGGCTAATGAGCTGCTATTTGGCAGTCTGGTTGAAGGCGGGCAGGTGACGGTGAAACTGGATAAGAAACAGCAGCAATTAACCTATCATTTTGTGAGTGCTCAGAAGCACAAGCCTGAAATTGCCCATTAATAGGCAATAATGGTGCAGGCGAATACCTGTACTGATAAGCCGCAGCGGATATTCCTCCGTTGCGGCTTTTTTATTGGTTTTAAGGGGGGGATGTTATCCCGTCCAGGATACTATTGCCCGTAATAGGCTTTTGCCCCGTGTTTACGGAGGTAGTGTTTATCGAGTAGTGTCTGCTGCATTGAAGGAAGCTCAGGGTTTAGCTGGCGGCAGAAGATCCCCATGTACGCAACTTCCTCCATGACAATGGCATTATGCACGGCATCTTCGGCACTGACTCCCCAGGCGAAAGGCCCATGTGAATGGACTAAAACACCGGGTATTTGCATCGCATCCAGTCCATTATCCTGAAACAGGCTGGCAATAAGTTCGCCGGTTTGCCACTCATATTCCCCGTTAATTTCATCGTCTGTCATTTTACGGGTACAAGGGATCGCCCCATAAAAATAGTCCGCCTGGGTTGTCCCGGTCGCAGGTATGGATTGCCCGGCCTGGGCCCAAATAGTGGCATGGCGAGAATGGGTATGAACGATCCCCCCGATATGTGGAAAACGAAGGTACAACAAGCGATGGGTGGGTGTGTCTGAGGAGGGTTTATTGGTACCCTCGACGACCTTTCCTGTTTCAAGGCAGACCACTACCAGATCTTCAGCCTTCATCGTCTTATAGTCGACCCCAGAGGGTTTGATGATAAGCACCCCATGCTCGCGGTCAACAGCACTCACATTCCCCCATGTCAGAGTGACAAGATGGTGTCCAGGCAGCGCCTGGTTGGCTTCAAGAACCTGCTGTTTTAGGTGTTCAAGCATGATTTTCTCCGCAAGGTAAAACGAAGCCTCTCTCAGGGAGGAGCTTCAGTGTATGAACAAAGAGAGAAATAACGGGAGTCTTCCTCTCTTTGTGGTAACTCTCGTTATTCCGTGCTGATCTCAGGTTGCCATCGCACTGTATCCCCTGTTTAACAGAGGATATTTGGCTAACGCTTAAAGCCGTAATAGATTTCATTCCAGCGCAGGGCATCTTTGAACTGAGGCAGGTGTGTCTCATTGTCAATGACGGCAATCTCAATATCGTGTAACTCAGCAAAGAGCCGCATGTCATCGAGGTTCAGTGACTGGCTGAAAACCGTGTGGTGTGCTCCACCGGCCAGGATCCAGGCTTCAGAAGCTGTGGGTAGGTCAGGCTGTGCTTTCCACAGGGCATTTGCCACAGGCAGTCTCGGTAGCGCGTGCGGCATTTCTACCGCATCGATACAGTTCACCAGCAGACGGAAGCGATCCCCCAGATCAATAAGACTGGCGTTCACTGCGGGCCCTGTTTTAGTTGCAAAAATCAGGCGGGCAGGATCGGCTTTACCGCCGATCCCCAGGAACTGTACATCCAGTAGTGGTTTCTCATCGGTGGCAATAGAGGGGCAGACTTCCAGCATATGGGAGCCCAGCACAATATCGTTGCCGGTCTCAAAGTTATAGGTATAGTCCTCCATAAAAGAGGTGCCACCAGGCAGGCCGGTTGACATCACTTTCATGATGCGCAGCAATGCTGCTGTTTTCCAGTCACCTTCCCCGGCAAATCCATATCCTTTTTGCATAAGACGTTGTACTGCGAGGCCGGGGAGTTGTTTTAATCCATGCAGATCTTCAAAGGTCGTGGTAAACGCATGGAAGCCTCCCTCCCGCAGGAAACGCTCCATCCCCAATTCTATGCGGGCAGCATCCAGCACATTCTGGCGTTTATCCCCGTTAATCCGGGCGGCGGGAGTCAGGCGATAACAGGATTCATATTCATCAACCAGTGCATTAATTTCCCCCTCGCTGACAGCGTTCACCACCTGAACCAAGTCGCCCACGGCCCAAGTATTAACAGAAAAACCGAATTTAATCTGGGCGGCCACTTTGTCCCCGTCGGTGACGGCGACTTCTCGCATGTTATCCCCGAACCGCGCCACTTTCAGGTGACGTGTGTCCTGCACGGAAATAGCCTGACGCATCCATGCCCCTATACGTTGGTGAGCATGGTGATCCTGCCAGTGACCGGTTACCACGCTGTGTTGCTGGCGCATTCTGGCACCAATAAAGCCAAACTCTCGCCCGCCATGGGCGGTCTGATTCAGGTTCATAAAATCCATATCAATGCTGTTCCAGGGAATTTGGGCATTGAACTGGGTATGAAACTGTAATAACGGCTTTGTCAGGATCGTCAGACCATTGATCCACATTTTCGCGGGAGAAAAGGTATGCAACCAGACAATAAACCCAGCACATTTTTCATCGTGGCTGGCATCCCGGCAGATGGCGGTGATTTCATCAGGACGTGTACCCAGTGGCTTCAATACCAACTTGCAGGGTAAATTCGCTTCGGTATTCAGAGCGTTTACCACTTGCTGGGCATGCACATTAACCTGATGCAGTGTTTCCGGGCCATACAGATGCTGGCTACCAATCACGAACCACACTTCATACTGATTAAAAATATTCATGGTTTTATCCTTAAAGGGCAGACACGGCCTGATCGTCTGCGTTGGCAGAAAATGCAGGAAGTGAAGGGAGATAGTGTTGCTCGGCACTGACGGCCCATTGCTGGTAACGGCGATAGAGCCATTCAAAATGTTGGGCGCGCAGGGGATCCGGCTGCAGGGTTTGCTCGATTTGGCAGGCCATTACTTTCTGCGCCGCGGAAATATCGGCATACTTGCCAGCAGCAACCGCCGCAAATATCGCCGCACCCAGGGCACAACACTGATCAGAGGCGGCTATCTGTACCGGGCGATTCAGAACGTCACAGCAGATTTGCATAATGGTGGGGGATTTTCGTGCAATACCCCCAAGCGTGATGACATTGGTGACGGGGATATCCTGCTCAGTGAAACACTCCATAATGGCTCTCGCCCCAAAGGCTGTCGCGGCAATGAGTCCCCCGAAGAGTGCTGGCGCATCGGTTGCGAGGGTTAAATCGGTAATCACGCCTTTCAGACGCTGATTAGCATTGGGGGTGCGGCGCCCGTTAAACCAGTCGAGCACTACAGGTAAATTATCCAGCGAAGGATTTTTTGCCCAGGCTTCAGTCAAGGCAGGCAGTAAGTTTTTTTTACTGAGGTTGATCTGTTCAGTGAGTTCTGGATGCTGAAGTCGTAGTTGATCCAGTGGCCAGCAAAGTATATGGCTAAACCAGGCATAAATATCACCAAAGGCTGACTGACCCGCCTCCAGTCCGATGAACTCGGGGATAACACTGCCATCCACTTGTCCACAAATCCCTTTGATTGCCCGATCACCGACGGTGAGCGGATCCGCAATCAGAATGTCACAGGTTGATGTGCCGATAACCTTCACCAGAGTATTTGGCTGTGCACCGGCCCCTACGGCACCCATATGGCAATCAAAGGCACCACCAGAAATAATCACATTCTCAGGCAGCCCTAAACGTGTTGCCCATTCTGAACTCAGGTGACCCACAGGAATATCCGCAGTCCAGGTGTCAGTGAAGAGTGGGTAGCTGAGATGTTGGTTAATTAAGGGGTCAAGATCATCAAAGAAAGAGGCTGGGGGTAATCCACCCCAGCTTTCATGCCATAAGCTTTTATGCCCGGCACTACAGCGCCCACGGCGAATATCTTGGGGCCGGGTTGTGCCGGAAAGCAGGGCGGGGATCCAGTCACAGAGTTCAATCCATGACGCGGTGGCTTCTGCAACACGGGCATCTGTGCGAGTAATATGTAAAATTTTTGCCCAGAACCACTCACTGGAATAGATCCCCCCAATATAACGAGAGTAATCCGTCTTATCTGGCTGGTGGCACAGGCGGGTTATCTCCTCTGCTTCCTCGACCGAAGTATGGTCTTTCCATAAGACAAACATCGCATTCGGGTTATCAATGAATTCTGGATTAAGGGCCAGCACATTACCGTTTTTATCTACCGGCGCGGGTGTTGACCCTGTACTGTCCACACCAATGCCGCAAATGGTGGCTCGCTGTTCGTTAGAAAGGGATAACAGTACTGAAACCAGAGCGCGTTCCATGGACTCAATATAGTCCAGGGGATGATGGCGAAATTGGTTATTAACAGCATCACAGTAGCGTCCTTCTTTCCAGCGGGGATACCACTCCACACTGGCAGCCAGTTCAGTACCATTTTGGCAATCAACGGCTAATGCCCTTACAGAATCACTGCCAAAATCGAGACCCAGCGCAATTGACATGTTTATACTCCAGCACAGTAAACAGACATGTCATGACAGTAAGTTTTGTAGCTAAAAAGAGTCAGGCGTGATCCGCTGAACTTATGGATGAAATTGCTGTTAATAAAGAAACTGTGATGTTGTGCAAATATTCGATATGGATTTATTCGCCGATAATATAGTAAAACTAATTATCCTTTCACAGTGTCGTTATATTCGTGATGAAGCACCGTAATAGATGAATCACGGTATTATGGTGAAATAAAGGTGTTTCTGATTTTTTATTGTATCCCGCAGCAGTGCACAAAGTGGATATGGACAAATTGTTTCTATTTCTCTTCAAGAGCGAACCCTAATATGGCTGAGATACAGAACGACCCTTTATTACCGGGCTACTCATTTAATGCCCATCTCGTTGCCGGATTAACACCAATAGAAGCGGACGGACCACTGGATTTTTTTATTGATCGTCCCCTCGGAATGAAAGGATATATTCTTAATCTCACCATTCGTGGGGAAGGTATTATTAATAACCAGGATCAGAGTTTTATCTGTAAGCCAGGAGATATCTTGTTGTTCCCGCCTGGAGAGATTCATCACTATGGGCGAGTGCCACAAAGTAAAGAGTGGTATCACCAATGGGTCTATTTTCGTCCCCGGGCCTATTGGCAGGAGTGGTTAAACTGGGATCTTATCTTTGCCCAGACAGGATTTTATCGCCCTGAAGAACAGCGAATAGATGATTTTTTCCATTTTTTTCAGCAGATTATTGATGCAGGCCAGGCGAAAGGACGCTATGCCGAGTTACTGGCGATTAACCTGCTTGAACAGTTATTGTTACGTCGTATGGAGATGTTAAATGCCACCCTGCATCCTCCGATGGATAGCCGTGTGCGGGATGCCTGCCATTATATTAGTGAGCACCTGGCAGACAGTGATTTTGACATCGGCCGTGTGGCCCAGCATGTCTGCCTTTCTGCATCGCGTCTTTCTCATCTTTTTCGCCAGCAGCTGGGGGTCAGTATTCTTAGCTGGCGTGAAGATCAGCGTATCAGTCAGGCAAAATTGCTACTTAGCACTACACGTATGCCCATTGCCAGTGTTGGAAGGAATGTGGGTTTTGAAGATCAGCTCTATTTTTCCCGGGTGTTTAAAAAGTCTACTGGGGCCAGTCCCAGTGAATTCCGTGCGGGGAATGAATCTTCCTGTGGTGCGTAGTGATGCGAGCTGTGTTCGGGCTACAGTGACACTGGCAGCCCTTACTCACCAGGCATTCTCTCTGAACAGGCCTGTGGGTTGCAAAAATTATTGCATCAAATTTCAATGTTAAAAAATAGCCCCACGTTTATACCCATATATAAAATAAGGAATAAAGGGGTTATCAATCAGAGATCATGTTATTTTTTTCAGGATATAACTCATCTTTTTTTGATATTTTTATTTTCTGAGTTGAATTTATAGCCCGCGACGTGTTGAAACTGCTGGTCATATGGACTATTCAATCAGGACGTAACTTATTTATCAATTATTAATATTTTTTTTATGGCAATAATCGCTGAATTCATGCACTGAATTACTGTATTTCATCCATGTGACTTTGCTCAAATATGGACGAATAATTTTCCGTTAAAACTATCTCCAGCACATGTACTTATTGTCATAAGTGCTAACGTATTGTTTTGAATCGAACTTACTTTAAGACATCTAAAAATAAGCTGGAGCATGCCATGCACAAATTTACTAAAGCGCTGGCGGTTATTGGCCTGACCGCTGTTATGTCACAATCCGCTATTGCAGAAACGATGAAGCTCGGTTTTTTGGTCAAACAACCGGAGGAACCTTGGTTCCAGACTGAATGGAAATTTGCCGATAAAGCAGGGAAAGATCTTGGATTTGAAGTGATTAAAATAGCGGTGCCTGATGGAGAAAAAACACTCAATGCGATCGATAGCCTGGCAGCAAGTGGTGCAAAAGGTTTTGTAATTTGTACACCTGACCCCAAACTCGGTTCCGCCATTTTTGCTAAAGCCAATAGTTATGGCATGAAAGTCATCGCCGTAGACGATCAATTTGTTACAGCCAAAGGCAAACCGATGGACACGGTGCCATTAGTGATGATGGCAGCCACGAAAATAGGTGAGCGTCAGGGGCTGGAATTGTATAAAGAGATGCAAAAACGTGGCTGGGATGTGAAAGACACCGCCGTCATGGCGATCACCGCAGATGAGCTGGATACTGCCAGGCGTCGTACATCAGGTGCGATGGATGCATTGAAAACTGCAGGATTCCCGGAAAAACAGATCTATAAAGTCCCTACCAAATCAAATGATATCCCCGGAGCGTTCGATGCCGCCAACTCGATGCTGGTGCAGCACCCTGAGGTGAAACACTGGCTGATTGTGGGCATGAATGATAACACGGTGCTGGGCGGTGTTCGCGCGACAGAAGGCCAGGGATTTAAGGCACCTGATGTTGTCGGGATTGGCATTAATGGTGTGGATGCGGTAAGTGAGCTTTCTAAAGGTCAGGCTACCGGTTTCTACGGTTCTCTGCTGCCAAGCCCGGATGTACATGGTTATAAAAGCAGTGAAATGCTCTATGACTGGGTAACAAAAGGAGTCGAACCGCCGAAATTCACCGAAGTGACAGACGTGGTATTGATAACCCGGGACAACTTTAAAGAAGAGCTGGCGAAGAAAGGGCTGGGTGGTAAGTAGGGTTCAGATTAACGGTTGGGCCGGCGGGGGGGTGAATCCCCGCCGATGGCTTAAATTTGGAGGCATTATGCAACAGCAATCCCCCCACACACCGTATCTTTCATTTCGCGGTATTGGCAAAACTTTCCCGGGCGTAAAAGCATTGCAGGATATTAGTTTTGACTGCTATGCCGGGCAAATCCATGCCCTGATGGGTGAAAACGGTGCTGGGAAATCTACCCTGCTAAAAATTCTTAGTGGCAACTACTCGCCCACACAGGGCTCCCTCATTCTGCGTGGGGAAGAGGTAACATTTGCTGATACGCCCGCAGCACTTAACGCTGGTGTGGCGATTATTTATCAGGAATTGCATTTGATCCCTGAAATGACGGTGGCTGAAAATATCTACCTTGGGCAGATTCCGCACAAGGGCGGGGTAGTTAATCACTCTGTGCTGAATGATGAGGCTCGTTTACAGCTTGAACATTTAGGGCTAGACATTGATCCAGAAACGCCCCTCAAGTACCTGTCCATTGGCCAGTGGCAGATGGTGGAAATTGCGAAAGCTCTGGCGCGTAATGCGAAGGTCATCGCATTCGATGAGCCCACCAGTTCACTGTCGCGGCGGGAAATTGACAATCTTTTCCGTGTGATTCGTGAGCTGCGTAGCGAAGGGCGCGTCATTATTTATGTCTCACACCGTATGGAGGAAATTTTTGCCCTCAGTGATGCTATTACGGTGTTCAAAGACGGGCGCTATGTAAAAACATTCGACAATATGGAACAGGTCGATCATGACCGGCTGGTACAGGCAATGGTGGGGCGTGATATAGGGGATATCTATGGCTGGCAACCACGGGAACAGGGTGCTGAACGTCTGAGACTCGAAAATGTAAAAGCGCCAGGGGTACGTACTCCCATCTCACTCAGTGTCAGAAGTGGTGAAATAGTCGGCTTGTTTGGTTTAGTGGGCGCCGGAAGAAGCGAATTAATGAAAGGGCTATTTGGCGGCACACGTATTACAGGAGGGAAAGTTTATATTGATGGCCGCATCGTCAATATTACCAAACCGGCAGATTCCATCCATGCAGGAATGATGCTATGCCCGGAAGATCGCAAAGCGGACGGCATTATTCCCGTCCATTCAGTACGCGACAATATCAATATCAGCGCCAGGAGAAAGTCTATCCTCGCGGGGTTCTGCATTAATAACCAATGGGAAACGGATAATGCAGATAAACATATACGGGCACTGAATATTAAAACTCCCTCAGCGGAACAGTTGATCATGAATTTATCCGGGGGAAATCAGCAAAAAGCGATTTTAGGCCGCTGGTTGTCGGAGGAGATGAAAGTCATTTTACTGGATGAGCCTACCCGGGGGATTGATGTTGGGGCTAAACACGAGATTTATAACGTTATTTACGAACTGGCGAAGCAGGGTATTGCGGTGTTATTTGCCTCAAGCGATCTGCCTGAAGTCCTCGGCCTTGCAGACCGTATTATTGTCATGCGTGAAGGGGAAATAGCCGGTGAATTGTTACATTCCCAGGGTACCGAGCAGCAGGCTCTGAGCCTTGCGATGCCGAAAAAAAGTGAGCCAGTAGTATGATTAAGGAGCAGAAAATGTCTACATTATCGACCTCGGTTAGCCGTAAATCCGTCTTCAGCTTCAGCCGTATCTGGGATAACTACGGTATGCTGGTCGTCTTTGCCGTATTGTTTATTGTTTGCGCAATTTTTGTGCCTAATTTTGCCTCCTTTGTGAATATCAAAGGGCTCGGTCTGGCTGTTTCTATGTCGGGAATGGTGGCATGTGGCATGTTATTTTGCCTGGCATCAGGAGATTTTGACCTCTCTGTTGCCTCCGTTATCGCTTGTGCAGGTGTGACCACTGCGGTGGTTATCAATATGACAGAAAGCTTGTGGATTGGTATATCCGCAGGACTATTGCTGGGCATGTTGAGTGGGCTTGTGAATGGTTTTGTGATTGCACGTTTAAAAATTAATGCGTTAATTACCACACTGGCGACGATGCAAATCGTGCGTGGATTGGCTTATATCATCTCTGATGGCAAAGCTGTAGGGATTGAAGACGAACGTTTTTTTGCCCTGGGCTATGCTAACTGGCTAGGGCTACCTGCTCCCATTTGGTTGACGGTTGCCTGCCTGATAGTCTTCGGTTTCTTGCTGAATAAAACGACCTTTGGTCGTAATACCTTAGCCATTGGTGGTAATGAAGAAGCCGCCAGACTGGCGGGTGTCCCGGTGGTACGCACCAAAATTATCATTTTTGTTCTGTCCGGGCTGGTTGCGGCAGCTGCAGGGATCATTCTTGCCTCGCGCATGACCAGTGGGCAGCCAATGACCTCTATTGGTTATGAGCTGATTGTGATTTCTGCCTGTGTGCTGGGGGGCGTGTCACTAAAAGGTGGGATTGGCAAAATATCCTATGTTGTTGCCGGGGTACTTATTCTTGGCACGGTTGAAAATGCAATGAACTTGCTCAATATTTCACCTTTTTCCCAGTATGTTGTACGTGGCTTGATCCTCCTTGCTGCGGTTATTTTTGACAGGTACAAGCAGAAAGCAAAACAGGCCATTTAGCGCGTATTTCAGCAAAGTGACTTTAGTTCCAGGTCATTATTGCTCAGGCTTCACCCAATAGGTTCATGCACTCTGTACCCGCCCCGGTTTTTTCTTACGGCGTATGACGTGATTAGCTGGGAGGATAGGGTAAAAATAGAGGCCTTTATCATATGATGAATGAATTTCTCTGGCGAAGAATAATGTTATTAAATATTCATGCGTTTGATGTTTAATTATCATTTGATCAGTAACTGACAGCCATAATATACCTTTGATAATGTTTTTAATTAGCAGAAAGGGTTTGAATGAAATATCAGTGTATATGAACAATGATACATGATGACATGATAATCCATATAAATAGTCATTTTTTGATTTTGTTAGCCGACAAGTTAATAGTTTCTTATTTAATTGTTATTAACTTTTCTGATTTGTGACACAACGCAATCAGTTAGTTTGTTTTATTGTTTACATTTTATTCGTCAAATACGCATGAGCCAATATTAATCATCTTTAATGAGGATTTATTATGTGGAAACGCCTGATGTTAGTTACTGCAGTATCCGGAGCAATGTCATCTATGGTTATCGCCGCGCCATTTACTGTAGGGTTCTCTCAAGTAGGATCTGAATCCGGATGGCGAGCCGCCGAGACCAGTGTTGCGAAAAGCGAGGCTCAGAAACGGGGAATTACGTTAAAAATTGCAGATGCGCAACAGAAACAAGAGAATCAGATCAAAGCGGTACGCTCTTTTATCGCCCAGGGCGTTGATGCCATTTTCATTGCACCTATTGTGGCAACGGGCTGGGATCCGGTGTTAAAAGAGGCAAAAGATGCTGAAATTCCTGTATTTCTGCTCGATCGTTCAATTGATGTGAAAGATCCGTCGCTTTATATGACCACCGTCCGGGCTGATAATGAGCTGGAAGGCAAGCTGATCGGTGAATGGCTGATAAAAACAATGGATGGTAAGCCCTGTAATGTGGTTGAACTACAAGGAACTGTAGGGGCAAGTGTCGCGATTGATCGTAAAAAAGGCTTCGCGAATGCTATTGCCAACGCACCTAATATTAAAATCATTCGCTCTCAGTCCGGTGACTTTACTCGCAGTAAAGGGAAAGAGGTCATGGAAAGCTTTATTAAAGCTGAAAATAATGGCAAGAATATCTGCATGGTCTACGCACATAATGACGATATGGCTATAGGGGCTATTCAGGCTATCAAGGAAGCAGGTTTAAAACCTGGAGTAGATATTCTTACCGGTTCAATTGACGGTGTTCCTGATATTTATAAAGCAATGTTAGACAAAGAAGCAAATGTCAGTGTTGAATTAACACCTAATATGGCTGGTCCTGCTTTTGATGCCCTTGTGGAATTTAAAGATAAAAACGTCACACCTGAAAAACTCATCATTACAGAATCAAATCTCCATTTACCTGATACCGCTACAGAAGAATTAAAGAAAAAGAAGAATATGGGGTATTAAATACGTAGCCCTCTCCTGAGGAGGGGGCTTTCTGTAGAGAGGAAATAACATGACGGTGGATAAGCATGGCGAGATTCTGCGCACTGAGGGGCTCAGTAAACTATTTCCCGGTGTCAATGCGCTGAGTAATGTCAATTTCAGCCTGCGAAAGGGCGAAATTATGGCCTTGCTCGGGGAAAATGGTGCTGGAAAATCAACACTGATTAAAACGCTGACGGGTGTGTACCATGCCAGTCACGGGACAATCTGGCTTGACGGGCACACCATTGCGCCACGTGACACGGCCCATGCCCAAAAACTCGGCATCGGAACGGTTTATCAGGAAGTGAATCTGTTGCCGAATATGTCCATTGCGGACAACCTTTTTATTGGGCGTGAACCTCGACGTTTTGGTTTCATTTGTCGAAAACAGATGGAAGCACAGGCAACGAAATTAATGGAGGATTACGGTTTTTCACTGGATGTTCGTGAGCCCCTGAACCGTTTTTCGGTTGCGATGCAACAGATTGTTGCTATCTGCCGTGCGATTGATCTTTCTGCTAAAGTCCTCATTCTTGACGAACCTACCGCCAGCCTGGACAGCAAAGAAGTGGAGATGTTATTCACTCTGATGCGTCAACTGAGGGATCAGGGCGTGAGCCTGATTTTTGTGACGCACTTTCTGGATCAAGTTTATGAAGTCAGTGACCGTATAACGGTACTGCGTAACGGGATGTTTGTCGGATGCCATGAAACGGCACATTTACCTCAGATAGAACTGGTCAAAATGATGCTTGGACGTGAGCTTGATACAAAAGCATTACAGCGGGCAGGGCGAACCTTATTGAGCGATAAACCTGTCGCGGAATTTAAAGATTTTGGCAAGAGGGGCACTGTTTATCCATTTGATCTGCAAGTTAAACCCGGGGAAATAGTTGGGCTGGCGGGGCTATTAGGCTCAGGGCGCACAGAAACTGCAGAGGTGATTTTTGGTATTAAGCCTGCTGACAGTGGTAGCGCCAGGATAAAGGGTAAACTCGTTAGTATAGGGTCCCCTGCCAGTGCATCCCACGTGGGTATTGGTTTTTGCCCTGAAGACCGTAAAACCGATGGTATTATCGGGGCCGCATCTGTCAGAGAAAATATTATCCTGGCATTGCAGGCACAACGAGGCTGGTTAAAACCTATTGCGCGCAAAGAACAACAGGCCATTGCGGAGCGCTTTATTCGACAGCTAGGTATCCGGACGCCCACCCCAGAACAACCCATAGAACTTTTATCCGGGGGAAACCAGCAAAAGGTTCTGCTCTCTCGATGGCTACTGACCAAGCCACAGTTTTTGATCCTTGATGAACCCACCAGAGGTATTGATGTGGGTGCCCATGCTGAAATTATTCGTTTGATCGAGTCACTCTGTGCTGACGGGCTGGCCTTGTTGGTTATTTCATCCGAGCTTGAAGAGCTCGTCGGATATGCGGATCGGGTTATCGTCATGCGTGATCTTAAACAGATTGCCGAGATCCCCTTAGCATCGCTTTCTGTTACCGCCATTATGAATGCCATAGCCGCATGAGGAGAATAATGTGAAGACTTTCTTCCACTCTGCGTTGCATAACCGGATATTCACTTTACCCAAGGGAACACCGCAGATCATTGCATTGTTGCTGGTACTCATCGCTGACAGTCTGGTTTCAACCCATTTTTTTCATATTACTTTACAAGATGGTCGGCTCTTCGGCAGCCCGATTGATATTCTGAACCGCGCCGCCCCGGTTGCGCTACTGGCGATAGGCATGACGCTCGTTATTGCCACCGGGGGGATCGATCTTTCCGTGGGGGCCATTATGGCCATTTCGGGTGCGACAGCGGCATCAATGACGGTAGCGGGATACAGCTTGCCCGTGGTTTTATTGGCGGCTTTAGGGGTCGGTGCCCTGGCCGGGTTATGGAACGGCATACTGGTTTCTGTGCTTAAAATTCAGCCCTTTGTCGCCACCTTGATTCTTATGGTGGCGGGGCGCGGTATTGCACAGTTGATCACCTCCGGGCAAATTGTCACTTTTACCTCTCCCTCCCTGGCCTGGATAGGCAGTGGACAATTTTTATTTTTTCCTACACCGATAATTATCACACTGGTTACCCTGATTATATTCTGGCTGTTCATTCGTAAAACCGCATTAGGCATGTTCATTGAGGCGACCGGCATTAATATTCGGGCGGCAAAGAATGCCGGGGTAAGTACACAATCAGTGGTGTGCCTTACTTACGTATTGAGTGGAGTCTGTGCAGGGATTGCCGGGGTTATTGTGATGGCTGATATTCGTGGGGCAGATGCAAACAATGCGGGGCTGTGGCTAGAACTGGATGCCATCCTGGCTGTCGTTATTGGCGGGGCATCATTAATGGGCGGGCGGTTTAACTTAGCACTTTCAGTGGTGGGGGCGCTTATTATTCAGGGGATGAACACGGGGATCCTGCTGTCAGGGTTTCAGCCAGAATTGAATCAGGTTGTTAAGGCTGTCGTCGTGCTGTGTGTGCTTATCGCTCAGTCTCCACGATTTATCTCCTTCATTAAAAGGATGTGCAGTCATGATAAAACGTAATCTACCGCTGATTATTACCATTAGCGTTTTTATTCTGGGCTACATCTATTGCTTGATACAGTTTCCTGCTTTTGCATCGACACGCGTTATTTGCAACATTCTTACAGATAATGCCTTTCTGGGCATTATTGCTGTTGGCATGACCTTTGTGATTATTTCAGGGGGTATTGACCTGTCTGTCGGGTCAGTGATTGCATTTACTGGCGTATTTCTGGCAAAAGCCATTGTCTTATGGGGCATGTCTCCATTAATTGCTTTCCCGGTTGTTTTGGTTATGGGCTGTATGTTTGGCGCATTTATGGGGTTATTGATCGATGCGCTTAAAATTCCGGCATTTATTGTGACTCTGGCAGGCATGTTTTTCCTCCGGGGGATCAGCTACTTAATGTCTGAAGAGTCGATACCTATTGATAACCCGATCTATGACACACTTTCGACACTGGCATGGAAAATTCCAGGTGGTGGTCGTTTGAGTATTCTGGGGTTATTGATGCTGGGGATCGTTGTTATAGGTATCTTCCTGGCCCATCGTACCCGTTTTGGCAATCAGGTTTATGCCCTGGGCGGCAGTGCGACGTCGGCTAATTTGATGGGGATATCAACACGCAGTGTAACGATTCGGATATATATGCTGTCAACGGGGTTGGCAACACTGGCCGGAATTGTGTTCTCTATTTATACCCAGGCGGGTTACGCCTTATCGGGCATTGGTGTTGAGCTGGATGCCATAGCTTCTGTTGTTATTGGTGGCACGTTGCTGAGTGGGGGTGTCGGCACGGTACTGGGAACGTTATTTGGTGTGGCAATTCAAGGGCTGATTCAGACCTACATTAATTTTGACGGGACACTCAGTTCCTGGTGGACCAAAATCGCAATTGGTATTTTATTATTTATTTTTATCGCATTACAAAGAGGGTTAACTCTGCTTTGGGAAAACAGGCAGAATGCGGTAGTCACTCGCGTCACTCCGATGCCTGTTCCGGCAGGTAAAAACAGTAAATAGTGCGTACTAAAAAAAGTGCCGCAATATTATCTATTGCGGCACTCCTGGGAGCCTCACTGGCAGTATTAATATACCCGCCATACTCTGACTACTTGAGTGATATTCGCCAGGCCATATCATCTGTCTATACCCTTATGCTTGAACCGCAGGTTGACTGATTGCTCTGGTAGTCCCTGGCCACTTACGCAAGTAAGCTCCAGGGATACACTCCATTGCCGTCTTCCCTTAACTCAAATTACTCTGGGCATATACGCAATCGAATTATTTCGAATCTGGGCTCTTATCGCAGCACGTTAAGCGTAGCGACAGGAAATACGATCAACGGCTACGGAAGACAATGCGGCCTTTGCTCAAGTCGTAGGGGGTCAGCTCAACGGTAACTTTATCGCCTGTTAGAATACGAATGTAGTTCTTACGCATTTTGCCGGAGATGTGAGCGGTGACCACGTGCCCGTTTTCCAGCTCTACGCGGAACATGGTGTTAGGTAACGTATCAAGAACGGTACCCTGCATTTCAATATTGTCTTCTTTGGCCATCTAATCCTCTGAGGTATCGCTACCATAGTTTGAACCGGCAAGATAATGCCGAAGTTCTCTTATCATGTAAAGAATTGTTGGTGAATTCACCAGCAAAGTATATTTTGCCTGCCACCCGCAAACCAATGAGTGCCACATCAAGTGGCTTATCAGAATGTTGAGGTAATAAATATCGAGGGTATTCCCTTTAATTACTCATCCTAAAGGCAGCGGGGACACCAGGCAAAATTCACTTGGCGTCGCTGATTATAACACCCTCAAATAAAATGTGCCGAAACATTATCACGTCAGATTTTGTTTATGCCAGCATTGGGAATTAATGGGCTCTGACCGCAATAAATCCAGCTGGCTCAGGTAGTGGCGACGTGAAATTTCTCTGGCACCTAATGACGCGGTATGAGGGTTTAACACCTGGCAGTCAATTAACTTGCCGCCATAATGAATAAAGTGCTCACAAAAAACAAGTAAAGCCGTTTTTGATGCGTTTGTCTGGCGGCTAAACATGGACTCAGCACAAAACAGAGCCCCTTGTGCGACACCATACAATCCCCCCACTAATTCACTGTCTTGCCAGACTTCAATGGAATGAGCATGCCCCAGATGGTGCAAACGGACATAAGCGGCAATGATATCCGCGGTTATCCAGGTGCCATCATCACGGTCATGGCTACAACCAGCAATCACCTGTTCAAATGCGTGATTCATCGTCACATGGTAGGGCGTATTTTTATGAAAACGCTTCATGCTTCTGCTCAGGTGGAACTGTTGTGGGTCCAGTATCGCTCTGGGGTCGGGTGACCACCATAAAATGGGGTCACCCGGGGAATACCAGGGAAAAATACCACGCTGATATGCCATTACTAAACGTGCCGGGCTGAGATCGCCCCCAAGAGCCAATAGCCCGTTGGGGTCGCGCAAGGCTTTTTCTGGAGAAGGGAAGGCAGTTGAATCAGGATAAAGCTGCGTCAGCTGCATAACGTTATAACTCCGTGAACTGGAATGAGATTAAGCCACTACCCAAGGGTGTCAGACACGCTGATGAAACTGATAATAACGGCCACCCAGGGCCATTAATTCATCATGATGTCCCTGCTCAACAATACGGCCATTGTCCATCACCACTATGCTGTCAAAACGTTGTAACCCGCGTAAACGGTGAGTAACCATCAGAACCGTTTTATCTTTAGTCACCTCAGCAAGTAATTCCAGCATATGATGCTCGGTTTCCGCATCCAGGCCTTCTGTCGGCTCGTCAAGCAGCATCAGGGGAGCATGATGCAAAAGTGCCCGGGCAATCGCCAGTCGGCGTAGTTCGCCCCCGGATAATTGACGTCCTCCTTCACCCAGCCATCCATCCAGGCCTTCGCCCAGCAGGAGCTTCTCCAGACCAACACGTTCCAGGATCGCCCTGAGGGTGTCATCGTGAGCGTCCGGTGCTGCCAGTATCAAGTTGTCACGCAAGGTGGCACTGAACAGATGAACTCGCTGAGGAACCATGCTGGTGGCAGCACGCAAAGTACTCTCATCAAAGGTACTGATGGGCAGGGTATTGAGATCAATTTCACCTTGCTGCATATCCCATGCGCGAGTGAGTAACTGCAACAGTGTGGATTTCCCACAACCTGTACTGCCCAGGATGGCAACATGCTGCCCTGGGGAAATAGACAAATTAATATCGTGCAGGACCGCCTGGGACTGGCCTGGATAAGTAAAAGTAAGCTGGCGGATCTCCAGCCCGGCTTGAGGCTGTTCAATGATGTCCCCATCCGGGAATACCACCTCAGGCTTCTGGCCGGTAATTTGGCTAACACGCAGGGCTGATGCAATCACCTGGCCAAGGTGCTGAAAGGCTCCGGTGACTGGGGCAAGGGCTTCAAAAGCGGCCAGTGAACAGAAGACAAACAGCGCAATCAGTGCGCCTGGTGTCGTATTAGCACCGACGCCTGCTGATGCCATCCAGAGCACGGTGGTCACCGTTAGTCCACTAATAAACAACATTAAGGCCTGAGAGAGTGCGCTGAGAGAAGCCTGATGATATTGGGCTTCTTGCCAGCGCTGTTCCGCGACTTCCAGTTCAGCTCGTGCTCTGCCAGTCGCACCGAAAATAGTCAGTTCCGCATGTCCCTGAAGCCAGGCGGTGAGCAACTGGCGATACTGTCCACGTTCGGAGGAAAGTCGTTCACCACTGGGCCGACCTGCCCGGTAAAATAAGGGAGGAAGTAAAATCAGGGTGGCCAATAAAATCCCGCCTAATGTTAGCGCAAGATGGAGATCCAGAAGGCTCAGACCCAGGGTAACAACCACTATCACGACAAAAGCACCCACGACGGGTGAGATCACACGTAGATAGAGATGATCAAGAGTATCAACATCCGCCACCATGCGGTTGAGCAGTTCTCCCTGACGAAAACGCGCCAGTCCAGCAGGGGAAAGGGGGATCAACTTACTGAAGGTGGTGACACGTAAGTGTTCCAGCACCCTGAAGGTGGCATCATGGCTAACCAGACGTTCACAGTAACGCCCCAAAGTGCGAATAATAGCCCCAGCCCGAACACCGGCAGCCGGGAGCATATAGTTAAAATAGATGCCGGAAACTCCAATGACGGCAGAAGCGGATAAAAACCAGCCTGACAGCGTTAATAAACCAATACTGGCCAGCAGTGTGACGATGGCTAAGAACACCCCCATTGACAGTAGCCATTTATGGCGGCGATACAAAGCAAGGTAAGGCAACAGGGCGCGCATCAGATCTCCTCCAAGCGATGTGCCAGTAGGGCGGAAAAGGGACCATCTTCGGCGGCTAACTGCCGATAATTCCCTTGCTGAATAAGTTGCCCGTCGCGCATCAGCCAAATTTCATCCCAGTCACTGATATAATCTAACTGATGCGTCACCATGATTGTGGTTTGCTGATATGACGCATCGCTCAGGGCGGCCATTACCCGCTGTTCACTGTGGGCATCAAGGCTGGCTGCTGGTTCATCAAGCAGCAGCAGACCACAAGAATTAATTAATGCCCTGGCGACGGCGACGCGTTGTGCCTGACCGACGGACAAACGGGCGGCATCATCGCCAAGAACCGTATCAATGCCATTGGGCAGTAGGGGTAAAAATTCCGTGACGGAGGCGCGTTCAAGGGCCACTTGTAGTCTGTCATTGTCCGCGTCTGGATCACCCAGTAATACGTTTTCACGCAGTGTTGCTGCCGGGAGTTGTGGGTTTTGACCTACCCAACTCAGCTGTTTGCGCCAGCTGTCCGGGGCGATCTGTGCCAGCTCAATACCGTTAATCAGTAATTTTCCCCGATAAGGTAAAAACCCTGACAGCAGATTAAGCAGAGAGCTTTTTCCTGCCCCGCTTTGTCCAACCAGTACCACACGTTTTCCTGCTGCCACGGAGAAGGTCAGTGGTCCGGCGAGCAGGTGTCCCTCTGGTGAGAGAATTTCAAGATCTTCCGCTTCAATACTGATAGCGGTAGTCTGGGATAAGTTTTGCTGACCCTGTTCAGGGTGCTGAAGAGGTGCATCCATAAACGTCATCAGTGAGTCTGCTGCACCCACGGCCTGGGCTTTAGCATGATAGAACGTGCCCATATCCCGAAGTGGCTGGAAAAACTCCGGTGCCAGTATCAATGCCAGAAAACCAGCAAATAGCGTCACCCCTGTGCCATAGTGGCCAAAGTTCAGCTCACCCAGGTAAGAAAAACCAAAGTACACCGCCACCAGGGCGATAGAGAGCGATGCAAAAAATTCCAGTACTGCCGAGGAAAGAAAAGCCATACGCAGCACTTCCATTGTCCGCAGGCGAAAATCACGGCTGGCTTCACGAATGCTGTCGGTTTCTGCTACGCCCCGGTCAAACAAACGCAACGTTTCCATGCCACGTAAACGATCGAGGAAGTGGCCACTCAGACGCGCGAGAGCCTGGAAGTTTCGGCGGTTTGCATCAGCAGCCCCCATACCGACCATCGCCATGAAGAGTGGAATCAACGGCGCAGTGCCTAATAAGATTAAGGCAGCAACCCAGTTAATAGGGAAGATAGTGATAACCACTAATAACGGGATCATGGTGGCTAATGCCATCTGAGGCAAGTAGCGGGCATAGTAATCATGCATATCCTCAATCTGCTCAAGGATCAGTGTTGCCCAGCTGCCAACTGGCTTACCTTTTATCCATGCAGGACCCGCCTGATGAAGGCGATCGAGGACTTTTTTACGAATCGTGCGGCGGATAGATAACCCCGCGTAGTACCCGACTTTTTCACGGATAAACACCACCCAGGCGCGCAGCACAAAGATGCTAACAAGCAAAACAAAAGGCAGCAGCAATGCTTCACGGGGAATGTTTTCCATAATCATATATTGCAACAGGTGGGCGATGACCCATGCCTGAGCAATAATCAGCAGGCCACTTATCAAGCCAAGCAGACGTGACAGAGCGAGCCAACGGCGGGAGATAATACTTTGTTGTTTTAGCCAGCGGCTAATTTCTTGTTGACGGGTTTTATTCATCGCGTGCCAGATTGCAGTTAAAAGGAGGAATTCCCGGACAATTTTAGCGCATAATCTTACATGGCAGGATGAATAAAGGCGACCCAGAAGGCCGCCTTTATTGTAAATTATTAAAATTATTTACTTTGTATGGCTAAGGCGTCGAGATAACGTTCCGCATCCAGGGCGGCCATACAGCCGGTGCCGGCGGAAGTAATGGCCTGACGATAAATATGATCCATCACATCACCGGCGGCAAACACCCCAGGGATACTGGTTTGTGTTGCATTGCCCTGAGTGCCTGATTGCACTTTGATGTAGCCATTTTCTAGTTCCAGCTGACCGTTGAAAATAGCCGTATTCGGACTATGGCCAATGGCAACGAACAGGCCTGCCACGTCAAGGATTTCTTCTGCGCCCCCTTCTTCAACACTACGCAGTCGCAGAGAATTGACCCCCATCGGGTCACCCAGCACTTCATCCAGTACCCGGTGGGTATGCAGGATGATATTGCCATTCTCTACTTTATCCATCAGACGGTTGATTAGGATTTTTTCTGCACGGAAGCTGTCACGACGATGGATCAAATGCACTTCGGAAGCGATATTAGATAAATACAAGGCTTCCTCTACTGCAGTATTCCCACCACCGATCACGGCCACCTTCTGATTACGGTAGAAGAACCCATCGCAGGTTGCGCAGGCAGAAACACCACGACCTTTAAAGGCGTCTTCGGAAGGTAACCCAAGATAGCGTGCTGAAGCGCCCGTCGCGATAATCAAAGCATCACAGGTGTATTCACCGTTATCACCTGTCAAACGGAATGGGCGGTTTTGTAAATCAACCCTGGAGATAGAATCGAAAATAATTTCGGTATCAAATTTCGTTGCATGTGCGTGCATACGCTCCATCAACCCTGGACCGGTCAGATCATCAGGATCACCAGGCCAGTTCTCAACCTCAGTGGTGGTAGTTAACTGACCGCCTTTTTCCAGGCCGGTAATCAATACCGGATTTAAATTAGCCCGTGCAGCATATACCGCGGCGGTATAGCCCGCGGGGCCGGATCCAAGAATAAGAAGTTTACTGTGTTTAGCGGTGCCCATGACAACCTCATTGAACGTTTGCCGATATTTATCGTTGATTGTAGGGAATTCGTGACGGTAAAAAAAGCACTGAACCAGGTTGGCAGCAATTAATGTCATTGCTGTTGGCTATAAGAAATATGAATACTTCGACATTATTGCATAAAAAATCATTGTATCAGCAGCGTGATTACGGCAAGAAAAACAAAAAAATCATTAGCAAAATAGATTACTTGGTACGTTTCACTAAAAATAGATGTTTTGCTTTGACAATCCCCTGAGCATTTGCGAAAACATTCGATGAAGAAAATAGTTAAGGTGTGAGAAGCACTTCCCGCTTTTCATTCATCCTGTGCATTTTTATCCGAGTCATTGATATTTACGCATGGCGTGGACAGGCGCCATGCGTGATAGCAATACAGCCATCAGGCATCGGTCTTCTTACGTACACCCTGAGTAGCAGCCTCATCAGGGTTATGGCAGGTGAAGGAAGGAATTAGAGAGAGACAATAATAATGGTAGACAGCAAAAAGCGCCCTGGCAAAGATCTCGACCGTATTGATCGCAATATTCTTAATGAATTGCAAAAAGACGGACGTATTTCTAACGTTGAACTTTCAAAACGAGTGGGTCTTTCACCTACGCCGTGCCTTGAGCGCGTGCGTCGTCTTGAGCGTCAGGGTTTTATTCAGGGCTATACAGCGTTGCTGAACCCTCACTATCTGGACGCATCACTTCTGGTATTCGTTGAAATTACACTGAACCGTGGCGCACCAGATGTGTTTGAACAATTCAATGCGGCAGTACAGAAACTTGAAGAGATTCAAGAATGTCATTTAGTTTCCGGGGATTTCGACTATCTTCTGAAAACCCGAGTGCCTGATATGTCTGCGTACCGTAAGCTGTTGGGTGAAACCCTGCTACGTTTACCGGGGGTCAATGACACCCGTACTTACGTGGTTATGGAAGAAGTCAAACAGAGTAACCGCCTGGTCATTAAAACCCGGTAACACACGGGCCAGGTGCAAAGTTAGCATATTTTGGTTACACTCCTGGGAATACATACAGCAACAGTTCCGGTAACGCCCGGTTCTGTTGTTCCCATTGAGTTTTAGACCCTGGAGAGCCTTTCTTGAGCCAGGAATATACCGAAGATAAAGAAGTTACATTGAAGAAGCTGAGCAGCGGACGCCGGTTACTTGAAGCGTTGCTGGTGCTCGTGGCCTTGTTTGCCATCTATTTGATGGTGTCACTACTGAGTTTTAATCCTTCAGACCCTAGCTGGTCGCAAACTGCGTGGCATGAACCCATTCACAATCTGGGGGGCATTCCCGGGGCTTGGCTAGCGGATACGCTGTTCTTCATCTTTGGTGTTATCGCCTATGCTATCCCGGTGATTCTTATCGGGGGATGCTGGTTCACCTGGAAACAGCGTGACGCAGAGTATTTCATCGACTATTTTGCTGTTTCACTTCGTCTGATTGGCGTGCTGGCCATGATTCTCACCTCTTGTGGGCTGGCAGCTATCAATGCGGATGATATCTGGTACTTTGCTTCTGGCGGGGTCATCGGCAGCCTACTGAGCACGGCCCTGCAGCCCCAGCTGAACAGCAGTGGTGGCACCCTTATTTTACTCTGTGTCTGGGCGGCAGGTCTGACACTTTTTACCGGCTGGTCCTGGGTCAGCATTGCTGAAAAAATAGGTAGCTTTACTCTCAGCATTCTCACTTTTGCCAGCCACCATACACGCAGGGATAACACCTGGCAGGACGACGACTATCTCGACGAGCCTGAAACCGACCCGGAACCTGCTAAAAAACCTGCTCGTGGCACACGCATGCTGCGAGGGGCGTTATCGCGCAGACAGAAACTTTCGCAAAAATTTTCACCCCAGCAAGGGACTAACGTTGATAAAGCCCTGTTTTCTGGCAAGCGAATGGATGATGAAGATGACGAAGAGGTCAGGGCGCCAGTCGCGCATGGCGATGCGGATGATGTCCTGTTTTCCGGTCATTCAGTCACTGATGAAGCGCTGCCTGATGATCCGCTGTTTAGTGGCCAGTCAGTGCACGATGAAAATGATCCTCTTTTTAATGGTCAGTCAGCGCCTGATACTGTCGCAGCCTCACCTGTTCATGAGCCTGAACTTTCAGAAGGGGGGCACTTTGCACCTGTAGCCCCCCTGGCGGCAACGTTTAATACACCTGAACCGGAACCTCGTCCTGCAGCAGTGTCCTCTCCTCAGCGGACTGTGTCAGAGCCCGTCCCTGTCGACCACAGGCCCCCGGCGGCTGTGTCGTCAGTACCGGTGTATGACTCACCGGTGGCCGTTTCACCTGAGCCAGATTATTCTGTAACAGATGTCAGGGAAGAGCCTGCCATGAGCCCGCCAGAACCCTCAGAAGAGGCTAAGTACGTTCGCCCTCCGCTTTATCATTTTGAAGAGGTGGAACAACAACGAGCCCGTGAGCGCGAGCAACTGGCTGCCTGGTACCAGCCAACAGAAGAGCCTCAGCCTTATCAATATTCATCGCCAGCATCTGAACGCGCGGAAAGCACTGGACGTGTGGCTGCCACGGGTGCGGTTTCCTCAACGGCAGGGAGTACCCTGTCTAATGCGGCAGTGTCTGTGACTTCTGCCGCGTCAGTCGCCAACCCCGTGGCGGCAGCCAGCAGCACAGTGAGCCCGGTATTCAGTATTGCCAGTGATACGCCACGCCCTCAGGTTAAAGAGGGCATAGGCCCACAGCTGCCCCGCCCGAATCGTGTGCGGGTACCGACCCGTCGTGAGCTGGCCTCTTACGGTATTAAGTTGCCATCACAGCGTATGGCTGAAGCCCGGGCTCGTGTTGAGCATCTTACTCAGCAACAGAATCCCGTGGATGAAGGGAACGAGTTACATCAACATGGGCTGGGACACACGTTTGCTGCCCAGCAACAGCAAGGCTATAGTGACAGGCCTGAGCTGGATGAGGATGTTGCTGCTGAAGCGGAATTATCACGCCAGTTTGCTGCCCAGCAACAAGCGCGTTATGGTGAATATTCTGCTGAAGCTGAAGAGGATATGACGGCTGAAGATGCTGCTGCTGAGGCGGAGTTATCTCGCCAGTTCGCGGCCCAACAGCAGCAACGTTATCATCAGACGCACCAGGCTGACTCCGCCAGTACGGCACCATTTTCACTGGATGATTTTGAATTCCATTCACCGATGAAGGAACTGGTGAGCGATGGCCCTATGGAACCGTTATTTACCCCCATAGCGGAATCCGTAACGGGGGCTGCTGCACCCCCTGGCGCCCCTGATCACGTAGTCCCTGCTCAGTCGTCATCTCACAGGCCAGCGCCTCCCTTAACGGTATCTCTGCCAGAAGAGGCAGCGGTGCCCACAAGACCCGTAGCGGAAGAGAGTTTAATTCACCCCTTCCTGATGCGGAATGGTGACAGCCGGCCATTACAAAAACCGACCACGCCACTACCGTCATTAGACTTGCTGGCATCGCCTCCCGCGACCATCGAACCGGTTGATGAATTTGCGATGCGGCAGCTGGCACACTTGGTTGAGGCCCGACTGGCGGACTATCGTATTAAAGCCACCGTGGTTGACTACTCACCAGGGCCGGTGATCACCCGTTTTGAACTGGATTTAGCCCCCGGGGTTAAAGCTGCCCGTATTTCAAATCTTTCCCGTGATCTGGCGCGGTCACTCTCAACCGTTGCGGTACGTGTGGTTGAAGTGATTCCTGGCAAGCCTTACGTTGGTCTGGAATTACCCAATAAGAAACGGCAAACCGTCTACTTGCGTGAAGTGCTGGACTGCCCTGCTTTTCGTGACAGCAGCTCTCCATTAACCGTCGTGCTAGGTAAAGATATTGGCGGGGAACCTGTCGTCGCTGATCTGGCCAAGATGCCTCACTTGCTGGTGGCGGGGACGACCGGTTCCGGTAAGTCGGTGGGGGTTAACGCAATGATCCTCAGTATGCTCTATAAAGCGACCCCAGAAGAGGTGCGCTTTATTATGATCGACCCGAAAATGCTTGAACTCTCTGTCTATGAAGGGATTCCCCACCTGCTGACTGAAGTGGTCACCGACATGAAAGATGCCGCCAATGCGCTGCGCTGGAGTGTTAATGAGATGGAGCGGCGTTATAAACTCATGTCTGCCCTCGGGGTCAGGAACCTGGCGGGCTATAACGATAGGGTACTGGAAGCCGAAAAAATGGGACGTCCGATCCCTGATCCATTCTGGAAACCGGGCGACAGTATGGAAGTGAGTCATCCGATGCTGGAGAAACTTCCCTATATTGTGGTTCTGGTGGATGAGTTTGCGGATCTGATGATGACAGTGGGTAAAAAAGTGGAAGAACTGATTGCACGACTGGCACAAAAAGCCCGTGCTGCAGGTATTCACTTGGTACTGGCCACTCAGCGTCCTTCGGTTGATGTGATTACCGGCCTGATTAAAGCCAATATTCCGACCCGTATCGCTTTTACTGTTTCCAGCAAAATAGACTCCCGTACTATCCTCGATCAGGGGGGGGCTGAATCCCTGTTAGGGATGGGGGACATGCTTTACTCAGCCCCTAACTCAACCACTCCGGTTCGTGTTCATGGTGCTTTTGTCCGGGACCAGGAAGTCCATGCCGTGGTTCAGGACTGGAAAGCCCGGGGACGTCCGCAATACATCACTGGAATTACCTCATCAGATGGGGCAGAAGGTGGTGGTGGGCTGGACGGGGATGAAGAGTTAGATCCTCTGTTCGATCAAGCAGTTGCCTTTGTTGTTGAAAAGCGTAAAGCCTCTATTTCAGGTGTGCAGCGCCAGTTCCGGATTGGTTATAATCGGGCCGCGCGTATTGTCGAGCAAATGGAAGCGCAGGGGATTGTCAGCCCACAAGGACATAATGGAAACCGTGAAGTGCTGGCACCACCACCCTATGAATAGCTGAGTCCCCCCTCAGGGGTGACGACCACGTGATGATGCAAAGAAGCGTAAATACTGAAGATTCGGTTTCTTCTTCTGTTGCCACAGTGAAGAAACCCTCTACAGTCATCAACAGAGAAACCATCACCGGATGGCCACAAGATCCAGAGGATATATCATGAAAAAAGTAGTCATTGCCTGTGTACTGTTGGGTTTTATGGGCAGCAGTGCAGCCCTGGCCGATGCCGCCGGGGACTTACAGGGGCGCCTGGATAAAGTCAGCACCTTCCATGCCGATTTTACCCAAAAAGTCACTGATGGTAGTGGTGCTACGGTACAGGAAGGCCAGGGTGATTTATGGGTAAAACGTCCTAACCTGTTTAACTGGCATATGATGCAGCCGGACGAAAGCATCCTCGTCTCTGATGGTAAAACACTGTGGTTCTATAATCCCTTTGTGGAGCAGGTGAGCGCCAACTGGCTGAAAGATGTCACCAGCAATACGCCCTTTATGCTGATTGCGCGAAACCAGGCATCAGACTGGGGTCAGTATAATATCAAACAAAATGGGGACGATTTCGTTCTGACGCCGAAAGATGGTGCCGGAAACCTGAAGCAGTTCACTATCAATGTTGGTCGTGACGGCACCATCCATAGCTTCAGTGCGGTGGAGCAGGATGATCAGCGTAGTAGTTATAGCTTAAAAGCCCAGCCGGTAACATCTGTTGATGCCAGCAAATTCACCTTCACTCCGCCAGCTGGGGTGACGATAGACGATCAGCGTAAGTAGGGGATAGCGTGAGTAACCTGTCGCTCGATTTTTCTGACAATAGCTTCCAGCCATTGGCTGCCCGTATGCGGCCAGAAAATCTCGCTCAGTATATTGGTCAGCAACACCTCTTGGGGGCGGGTAAACCGCTGCCCCGGGCTATTGAAGCCGGTCAACTGCACTCGATGATTCTCTGGGGGCCCCCTGGTACCGGTAAAACCACCCTGGCGGAAGTGATCGCTCACTATGCTAATGCAGATGTTGAACGTCTCTCGGCAGTGACCTCCGGGGTCAAAGAAATCCGTGAAGCCATAGAGCGTGCCCGACTTAATCGTCAAGCAGGTCGACGCACGATTTTATTTGTTGATGAAGTTCATCGTTTCAATAAAAGTCAGCAAGACGCCTTTTTGCCACATATTGAAGATGGCACTGTGACTTTTATTGGTGCCACAACTGAAAACCCCTCCTTTGAACTCAACTCTGCTTTACTGTCACGGGCCCGGGTCTATCTATTAAAGTCACTGAACGAAAAAGAGATAGAGCAGGTGCTTGACCAGGCGATGAGCGACAAACAGCGTGGTTATGGGGATCAGAAAATTATCCTGCCCGATGATACTCGCCTGGCCATAGCCCAGTTAGTTAACGGGGATGCCAGGCGTGCTCTGAACACCCTGGAAATGATGGCGGATATGGCGGAAATTGACGCTAAAGGGGTACGCAGGTTGCCAGCCAGTTTACTCACTGAAGTGGCTGGGGAACGTAGCGCTCGTTTTGATAATAAAGGGGATCGTTTTTACGACTTGATCTCCGCACTTCATAAGTCGGTACGCGGGTCAGCCCCGGATGCCGCGCTTTACTGGTATGCACGCATTATTAGCGCTGGTGGTGACCCGCTTTATGTCGCTCGCCGTTTGTTGGCTATTGCATCAGAAGATGTAGGTAATGCTGATCCTCGGGGGATGCAAGTGGCGATTGCCGCCTGGGACTGTTTTACCCGAGTTGGGCCGGCAGAAGGGGAAAGAGCGATTGCCCAGGCGATTGTCTACCTGGCGTGTGCGCCAAAAAGTAATGCGGTCTATAAGGCATTTAAAGCGGCAATGGCTGATGCCCGTGAACGCCCGGATTATGACGTGCCGGTTCATTTACGTAATGCCCCCACCAGGCTGATGAAAGAGATGGGCTATGGGCAGGGCTATCGTTATGCCCATGATGAGACTAATGCCTATGCGGCAGGTGAAGAGTATTTCCCTGAAGAGATGGCACAAACGCGCTATTATCAGCCAAGTAATCGGGGTCTTGAAGGTAAGATTGGCGAAAAGCTAACCTGGTTAACTGAGCTGGATCAGAAAAGCCCCACAAAACGCTATCGCTAATGCAGGCGTTGCGGTAAGGTTACCAAGATTATCAAGCGGTCGCAGGCTGTGGCCGCATTCCCCTAATTCAATTCGATAAGCACAGGATAAGCATGCTCGATCCCAATCTGCTGCGTACAGAGCCAGACGCAGTCGCTGAAAAACTGGCACGCCGGGGCTTTAAGCTGGATGTAGAAAAGTTACGCGCGCTCGAAGAGCGTCGCAAAGTATTGCAGGTGAAAACCGAAAACCTGCAGGCTGAACGTAACTCGCAGTCGAAATCCATTGGTCAGGCGAAAGCACGTGGTGAAGACATTGAGCCACTGCGTGTCCAGGTTAACCAGTTGGGCGAAGAGTTAGATGCGGCGAAAGCTGACCTCGATGCTCTGCTGGCGGAAATCCGTGATATTGCACTAACCCTGCCAAACATTCCGGATGACTGTGTCCCATCAGGGAAAGATGATAGCGAAAACCTTGAAGTCAGCCGCTGGGGTGAACCCCGGACGTTTGATTTTGATATTCGCGATCATGTGAGCCTGGGTGAATTATCTGATGGACTGGATTTTGCTTCCGCAGTCAAACTGACCGGGGCACGGTTTGTGGTAATGAAAGGGCAAATGGCGCGTCTGCACCGTGCTCTGAGTCAGTTTATGCTTGATCTGCATACTGAACAGCATGGGTACAGTGAGTACTACGTCCCGTACCTGGTTAACCAGGATACCTTGTATGGTACCGGGCAATTGCCTAAATTTGGTGGTGACCTGTTCCATACCCGTCCACTGGATGAAGAAGCTGATACCAGCAATTACGCTCTGATCCCTACAGCTGAAGTTCCATTGACCAACCTGGTTCGTGATGAGATCCTGGAAGAAGAATCTCTGCCACTGAAGATGACGGCTCATACCCCATGTTTCCGCTCAGAAGCGGGTTCATACGGTCGTGACACCCGGGGCCTGATTCGTATGCACCAGTTTGATAAAGTTGAAATGGTGCAGATAGTGCGTCCTGAAGACTCTATGGATGCTCTGGAAGAGTTAACCGGGCACGCAGAGAAAGTATTGCAACTGCTGGGTCTGCCATACCGTAAAGTTCTGCTGTGTAGCGGTGATATCGGTTTTGGCTCCCGTAAAACTTACGACCTGGAAGTCTGGTTACCGGCGCAAAATACCTACCGGGAAATTTCCTCTTGTTCCAACATGTGGGATTTCCAGGCGCGCCGTATGCAGGCACGTTGCCGCAGTAAGACCGACAAGAAAACCCGTTTGGTACACACCCTGAACGGTTCCGGGCTGGCAGTGGGTCGTACCCTGGTAGCGGTACTGGAAAACTATCAGCAAGCTGATGGCCGTATTGAAATCCCAGAGGTTCTGCGCCCGTATATGAAAGGGCTGGATTACATCGGTTAATCTTTCATAAGATTGGCATCTTGCAAGGGGGAAATTCTGTTTCCTCCTTTTTTTTAATCTATTACCAGTGACAAGAAAACATTGCATAAAGATCCATGAAATATTTCATCATTCAATGACGATTTATTTTTACTCGATCATATTAAAAACAGAGAGATAGCTTTTTCTCCTTTGATGTATATCAAGCCTAAGATTAATTTTTTAAATCGTTACCCGTAAATCGCGCCTGGCCCCTGTTTTCACTGGATTGACAATCATTTTTTCGGTGGCATGATGCGCTCAATTGCTTACTTCCTGATGGTTTTTTCCCCATGGCTACCTATACCCGGCCCATATTGCTTTTGCTTTGTGGGCTTCTGCTATTGACCCTGGTTACTGCAGTTCTTAATACACTGGTACCGCTGTGGTTAGCGCATGAAAACCTCCCTACTTGGCAGGTTGGGATTGTGAGTTCTTCCTATTTTACGGGTAACCTGGTCGGTGCCATGGTGACCGGCGGCATCATTAAGCGCTTTGGTTTTAACCGCAGCTATTATCTGGCAACGATACTTTTTGCCCTTGGCTGTGGTAGCCTGGGATTGGTGGTGGATGCCTGGAGCTGGACACTGTGCCGGTTTATTGGTGGTGTGGGGTGTGCCATGATTTGGGTCGTGGTTGAAAGTGCGCTGATGTGTAGTGGAACCAACCATAATCGAGGTCGTTTACTGGCTGCCTATATGATGGTGACCTATATTGGTACCGTACTGGGGCAGTTTGCCGTCAGTCAGCTCCCCACTGCGCTAGTGAGCGTCCTTCCCTGGGCTACGGGGATCGTACTGGCCGCCATTCTTCCCTTGTTGTTTACTAAAATTGTTAACAACAATCAAACCCATGCTCAACAGGACAATGCTTCTGTCTCCATGATGCTGCGGTTGCGGGATGCGCGTCTTGGCGTGCATGGCTGTATTATCTCAGGCATCGTTCTTGGCTCGCTGTATGCCTTAATGCCCCTGTACCTTAACCACCAGGGGTTACGTGATTCTGAGATCGGTTTCTGGATGGCGGTGATGATAAGCGCCGGTGTTGTTGGGCAATGGCCGATTGGCCGCCTGGCGGACAAATATGGGCGCCTGTTTATTCTGCGGGGGCAAGTGTTTGCCATTATTGTGGGAAGTATCGGCATGTTCAGTCACGCCGCTATGGCTCCCGCACTGTGTATCCTGGGCGCTGCTGGGTTTACGCTTTACCCAGTGGCTATGGCCTGGGCTTGTGAGAAGGTGACACATCATCAAGTGGTTGCCATGAACCAGGCCCTATTATTGAGTTATACCATTGGCAGTTTACTGGGGCCGTTGCTCACCGCGGCATTGATGGAAAGTTATTCCGACAGTTTACTGTTTATTGTTATTGCTGCGGTGTCCCTGGTGTATTTAATGTTGCTATTACGGGAAACCGGGCAGCATTCAACCCCGGTGGCCCATGCCTGAAAAATAAAAGGCGCCATGAAGGCGCCTTTTGTTGTTCTCACCACTTTGGGCAAGATAACGGGGTCAGTACATCACTTTATGACCGTACTGCTCCAGAATCCCTTTGACGCGCTCCATTGTCTCTTTCTTCGGTGGGTGTACCCCATCCAGTTTGTACTCTTCACCCATGGCAAGCCACTTATGTTTGCCCAGTTCATGGTAGGGCAGTAATTCAATTTTTTCGACATTACCCATATCCCGGGTAAATTCGCCCAGACGATGGGCGGAGTCATCATCATCAGACCAGCCCGGTACCACAACATAACGGATCCAGACCTTGATATTTTTTTTGGCCAGGTAACGAGCAAAATCCAGTGTACGCTGGTTAGAAACACCGACCAGGTTTTGGTGAATTTCATCATTGATCTGTTTCAGGTCAAGCATGACCAAGTCGGTGACATCCAGTAATTCATCAATGACCGGATCGTAGCGACGGACAAAACCATTCGTATCCAGGCAAGTATGGATCCCTTCTTTATGGCAGGCGCGGAACCAGTCACGAACAAATTCAGCCTGGAGAATGGCTTCACCGCCTGACGCCGTGACTCCCCCACCGGAGGCATTCATAAAATGGCGATAGCTGACTACGTCTTTCATAAGCTCTTCTACCGTGATTTCTTTACCAGTATGTGTATCCCAGGTATCACGGTTGTGGCAGTAAAGGCAGCGCATCAGGCAGCCCTGGAAGAAGGTAATAAAGCGGATGCCCGGGCCGTCTACGGTGCCACAGGATTCAAAAGAGTGGATTCGTCCAGTCACTGACATTGCGGCGTATCTCCAGCTATGACCCATTATTGAGTCTGTTATAAGTCTATTTTGCTGATGACCTGTCAGACAGATAATCAACAAAGCAGGCTAGTTAAGTTGGCCTGTTGAGTGACGCAAATACAAAGAGGGAAAAACATGGTTTTTCCCTCTTCAGTTACTGAGGGTTCCAGTGCTACAGAACCCTCATTGTAGGTCTTTTTACTCAAGCAAGGAAGTTAGATGCTCTTAGTAAAAGTACGGGTGATAACGTCTTGCTGTTGTTCTTTGGTCAGAGAATTGAAGCGTACAGCATAACCTGATACACGAATGGTCAGCTGTGGATATTTCTCTGGGTGATCCATCGCATCGAGCAGCATTTCACGGTTCATCACGTTCACGTTCAGGTGCTGACCACCTTCAATAGAGGCTTCATGGTGGAAGTAACCATCCATCAGGCCTGCCAGGTTAGTCTTACGAACGTCGTCGTCTTTACCCAGTGCGTTTGGCACGATAGAGAAGGTATAAGAGATACCATCTTTAGCGTAGGCAAATGGTAGTTTAGCCACTGAGGTCAGAGAGGCAACAGCACCTTTCTGGTCACGGCCATGCATTGGGTTGGCACCAGGACCAAACGGAGTTCCTGCACGACGACCATCCGGGGTATTACCGGTTTTCTTACCGTAAACCACGTTAGAGGTAATAGTCAGTACAGACTGGGTTGGAATCGAGTTACGATAAGTTGTCAGTTTCTGAATTTTTTTCATGAAACGTTCAACCAGGTCAACCGCGATGTCATCAACACGTGGGTCGTTATTACCAAACTGTGGATACTCACCTTCGATTTCAAAATCAACAGCCAGGCCATCTTCATCACGAATTGGTTTTACTGTTGCATATTTAATCGCAGACAGGGAGTCAGCAGCCACTGACAGACCCGCGATACCACAAGCCATAGTACGAATCACGTCACGATCATGAAGAGCCATCAGTGATGCTTCGTAACTGTATTTATCATGCATATAGTGGATGATATTCAGTGCAGTGACATACTGTTTTGCCAGCCAGTCCATAAAGTGGTCAAGACGCGCCAGTACAGTGTCATAGTCCAGAACGCTATCCATGATAGGCGCTTCTTTTGGACCAACCTGCATTTTCAGTTTTTCGTCGATACCACCGTTGATAGCATACAGCATGGTTTTCGCAAGGTTAGCACGGGCACCAAAGAACTGCATTTGTTTACCAACAATCATCGGGCTGACGCAACAAGCGATAGCGTAGTCATCGTTGTGGAAGTCAGGACGCATCAAGTCATCATTCTCATACTGCAGAGAAGAGGTGTCGATAGAAACTTTAGCGGCGTATTTTTTGAAGCCCAGTGGCAGATGTTCAGACCACAGAATAGTCAGGTTTGGCTCCGGAGATGGCCCCATGGTGTACAGGGTATTCAGGAAGCGGAAGCTGTTTTTAGTGACCAGGGTACGACCGTCAACCCCCATACCACCAATAGACTCAGTCGCCCAAATTGGGTCACCAGAGAACAGTTCATCATATTCTGGAGTACGCAGGAAACGTACCATACGCAGTTTCATGACCAGGTGGTCAATCATTTCCTGAGCTTCAAGCTCAGTGATTTTGCCTGCTTTCAGATCACGCTCAATGTAAGCATCGAGGAAGGTTGATACGCGTCCGAAGGACATCGCAGCACCATTCTGAGATTTTACTGCTGCCAGATAGCCGAAATAAGTCCACTGAACGGCTTCTTTCGCTGTTGTTGCCGGGCCGGAGATATCATAGCCATATTTAGCCGCCATCTCTTTAATTTGGCCCAGTGCGCGATGCTGTTCAGAAATTTCTTCACGCAAACGGATGGTATCTTCCAGCTCTTCGCCGTTTTCCAGTTTGCTCTGCAATGAAGTGAACTGAGCAAATTTGTCTTTCATCAGGAAGTCGATGCCGTACAGGGCAACACGACGGTAGTCACCGATGATACGACCACGACCGTAAGCATCTGGCAAGCCAGTGATTACCCCAGATTTACGGCAACGCAGGATGTCCGGAGTATAGACGTCAAAGACACCCTGGTTATGTGTTTTACGATATTCAGTGAAGATTTTCTTCAGCATAGGGTCGAGTTCACGACCATAAACTTTGCAAGAACCTTCAACCATTTTGATACCACCAAATGGAATGATGGCACGTTTCAGTGGGGCATCTGTTTGCAGACCGACGATGGCTTCAAGGTCTTTATTGATGTAACCCGCATCATGGGCGGTGATGGTGGAAGCGAGGTCGGTATCAAAATCAACAGGGGCATGAGTGCGGTTTTCCAGCTTCACCCCTTCCATTACAGAGTCCCACAGCTCGGTTGTCGCGTCTGTAGCACCTGCAAGGAAAGACTCATCACCGTCATACGGTGTGTAGTTTTTCTGGATGAAGTCACGGACGTTAACTTCATTCTGCCAGTCGCCTTTTGCAAAGCCTTCCCATGCAGTGGCTAATTTTTCATTAAGCTCGGACATGTAGCACCTACCTTCTAAGTGTGGAGTTCTTCATCCTGCCTGTGGTGCAAAAATTAATGTTTAGCACCGTCACGCAGATATATTACCCAGTACGTTAACCCGACCAATAAACCACCGCCGATGATGTTGCCGATGGTGACAGGGATCAGATTATCAGTGATAAAGCTCATTACATTCAGATGGGGAAAACTTTCAGCAGAAGACCCCACCGCAGTCCAGAATTCCGGACTGGCAAAATCGCGTACAACAATGGCCATTGGAATCAGGAACATGTTTGCAATACTGTGCTCAAAACCGCTCGCCACGAACATGGTGACGGGGAGGATCATGGCAAACATCTTATCCATTAAACTGCGACCGGAATAACTCATCCATACCGCAAGACAGACCATCAGGTTAGCCAGAATACCGAGGCAGACTGACTCGATGAAAGTATGGTGCATTTTGTGGTCAGCGGTATTTAATAAATTTAAACCCCATTGACCGTCCGCCGTCATATACATCCCGGCGAAAAATATCAGCACCACAAACATTAACGCACCGACCAGGTTACCGATATATACGTTGAGCCAGTTCTTCAGGAGTTGCATCCAGGAGATGCGTCCACTGGCTTTGGCAACCACGATAAGTACGGTAGAGGTGAAAAGGTCAGCACCACAGACAACACAGAGAATCAGTCCGAGAGAAAAGCACATCCCCCCAACCAGTTTTGCGATCCCAAAAGGTAACGCAGATCCGCCCGTTGTGGCTGTGACATAAAAAACAAAGGCGATAGAAATAAAAACACCGGCAGTAATGGCGAGATAAAACGTCGTTAATGGATGTTTTGTGGCTTTATATACTCCCGTATTTTCGGCGACTTTCGCCACCTCGGGAGGAAGTATCAGGTCAAAAGGGTTGTCAGCTTTCACACTAACTCTCTCTTAATTTTTATTCGGCCATGTAATGTTAACAAAGCGCTATGCAGCAAAAATTGACGTAGATCATGTCGCCCCCAGCTAATAGCCACTTTACTCGCGAGGTTTTACTTAATTTTCATTTAACTAACTGAAAATTATAGCAAAAAAGTTTTTAAATTTTACAAAATAAATTGATGGATGTTGCTGGCTACTCTTCTTCCCTGCCAGAAAGGCTATTTAATGTTACGTTTATGTATAGCCTAAAAAAATAATATTTCACAGAAAATCAATGAAAAGTACCAAATAAAACACAGTGCCGGAAATAATAAAGGGGCATTATTGAATGCCCCTTTAAATAATAATGATATTGTGGCGTTAATAATACGCCTTAAATATCAGTTCAATTTTTTTTCCAGTAACGCGCTTTAGCGCGTTGTAATTTCTCATAAGCGTTTAACAATGCCTGATGAGCAGGGAACGCCAGCAGTGTACTATCCACTGGTTGTAAGCCGTAAAATGGTTCTTCGCCGCTGATTGCTGCGCTGGCCGCTTCAAGAGCTCCGGCACCGTACATCCGGGAAAAGGCGTGATGATACTGCAGTGGTTCACGTTCTTCTTCCAGGGCTAGCAGGAGCAACGTTTGCAGGCAACGATAGTAGTTGGCGCGTTCTGGTGTGAAAATGGAAGCATTGAATTCAATGGTCCACTCCGTCCAAATGAGCGCCTGTTCTAAATCACCACCTGCCAGTGCCAGCATGGCTTTTAACTCGCCAATACGCAGGGTGTACCAGCCGTTATCCTTACCGGTTGCTAAACCGAGGAGTTCACGTACCCGGGTGAAGTCATCGTGACCTTCTTCATCCAGTAGTGTAATCAGATCGAGATACTCCTGGGGCTCCGCTTCACTGCCGGGCAGGGACAGTAAGGTATCGCGCAAATGACTGCCCATATTATTATTGGCCAGTAACAAATCTTCAGCAGGGTAGATATCTGACATGCCCGGGACAATGATACGACAGGCATAGACATCAAGGTGCTGATAATCCGCGATATAAACCGCTTTGCCTTCTTTACTGAAAATGGCCATCAGTGTGGCAAATTCTTGTTCAGTGGTTCCGGAGAAACTCCAGTCCACGAAGGGATAATCCGCATCCTGTTTAAACATATCCCAGGAGATCAAACCGCTTGAGTCAATGAAGTGTGTTTCAAGGTTGGTATGTTCAGCCACTTCTTCATCATCAAAGGTGGGGGCAGTAAACACATCCAGGTCTTTAAGGCCACGGCCTTGCAACAGTTCAGTAACGGTACGTTCAAGGGCAACACCAAAATCTGGATGAGCGCCAAATGAGGCAAAACAAGTCCCGTTAGCTGGGTTGAACAGCACCACACAGATAACCGGGTATTTCCCACCCAGTGAGGCATCGTAGCTGAAGATAGGGAAGCCTTCAGCTTCCAGGGTACTGATCGCGTCCAGTACGCCTGGGTAGCGAGCCAGTACGTCAGCCGGGATTTCTGGCAGGCTGATACTTTCGGCAATGATACGGTTCTTAATATGACGTTCAAAGACTTCAGACAGCGCCTGAACACGGGCCTCGTTGGCAGTATTTCCCGCAGACATGCCGTTAGAAACATAGAGGTTGCCGACAATATTCATCGGGATGTAAACGGTATTCTGGTCTGACTGACGAGTAAAGGGAAGAGCGCAGATTCCGCGATCTTCGTTGCCAGATTGCAAGTCAACCAGCATACCGGCGGTTAATTCCTGCTCAGGATCGTAAAATGCGCGCAGGGTTTCATCAAGAATACCCGCAGGTAATTGATCATCTTCTGGAATAGGGAACCATTTTTCATTGGGATAATGCACAAACTCGCCATTAGCGATGGCATCACCTAACCAGAAATCGGCAAAGAAATAGTTAGTAGAGAGACGTTCAAAGTACTCACCCAATGCTGAAGCCAGCGCGGCTTTTTTGGTGGCACCTTTACCGTTGGTAAAACACAAAGGACAATCTTTGTCGCGAATATGGACTGACCAGACATTAGGAACAGGATTCAGCCATGAGGCCTCTTCGATGTTAAAACCGAGGTCAGTGAGTTGTTTTTGGAAGCGAGCAATCGAGTCTTCCAGTGCGGCATCTTTGCCGGGAATAAAGGTTTGGGTCATGGCTTTCACTATTGGAGGTACGAAAGAGTCCGATAATACGTGTTTTGCCGACAGGACGCTATCTTCCCCTGACGAGGATAAACCCAGCCAGAAGCACAATTTTAACATGACAACAATGGGGTTTTATCCTGGTGGCTTATAGGGTTAGCCCTGGCTTACTTACTGTTTTGCCGATATAAACTCGGCACTTTTCCCCACTGATGGCATATTGTATGGTTGGGTTTCATGCCTGTTCTCTCCTTGGTGCGGATTAACCGTTGCATCATGCTATCGGTGAGTGATAAAACCGATAAGGTTATCAAACTTATTGGTTGAGGCGTGGTGAGGGGAAATGACACAGATATACAATTTTAGTTCTGGACCGGCGATGTTACCGGCTGAAGTTCTGCGTCGTGCACAGCAAGATTTATGTGACTGGCAGGGTTTGGGCACCTCGGTGATGGAGATAAGTCATCGCAGTAAAGAGTTTATTCAGGTTGCGCAGGAGTCGGAAAAAGATCTGCGAACTCTGTTGCAAATCCCCTCCAACTATAAAGTGTTATTCTGCCATGGGGGGGGGCGTGGGCAATTTGCAGGTGTGCCACTGAATCTGCTGGGGGATAAAACCACTGCTGACTATTTTGATGGCGGCTACTGGGCAGCCAGTGCCATCAAAGAAGCGAAGAAGTACTGCCAGCCTGTTTCCCATGACGTAAAAATTACAGTAGAAGGGAAGCGAGCAATCAAGCCAATGCGTGAATGGCAAGTTTCTGAAAACAGCGCGTATCTGCACTACTGCCCCAATGAAACCATTGATGGGATTGCTATCGATGAGACACCTGATTTTGGTGACACCATTGTGGCCGCGGACTTTTCGTCCACTATTTTATCCCGCCCACTGGATATTAGTCGTTTCGGTGTGATTTATGCCGGGGCGCAGAAAAATATCGGTCCGGCAGGTTTGACCCTGGTGATTGTGCGTGAAGATCTGTTGGGTAAAGCACATCAGGCATGCCCATCCATTCTTGACTATTCCGTACTGGATCAGAATGATTCCATGTTCAACACGCCGCCAACGTTTGCCTGGTACCTGGCGGGCCTGGTATTTAAGTGGCTGAAAGCCCAGGGCGGAGTGGCAGCCATGGATCAAATTAATCAGACTAAAGCTGACTTGTTGTATAGCGTGATTGATAACAGTGATTTCTATCGTAACGATGTGGCTACCAGCAACCGTTCACGCATGAATATCCCGTTCCAGCTTGCTGATAATACGCTGGACAAACAGTTCCTCGAGGAGTCTTTTGATGCAGGATTACATGCCCTGAAAGGCCACCGCGTCGTCGGGGGAATGCGAGCCTCTATTTATAATGCTATGCCTCTGGAAGGTGTCAAAGCATTGACCGACTTTATGATAGACTTCGAGCGTCGCAGAGGTTAATCATACCTGACCCCATAGTCGGACCTGTGGGGTTTTTATTTTGTCTGTATTGAGAGTATTTTTTCCATGCTGGAATCCCTGACATTACAACCCATCAGTCTGGTTGACGGAACCATTAATCTTCCTGGTTCAAAGAGCGTTTCTAATCGCGCATTATTGCTGGCAGCGTTGGCAAGTGGCACCACGGTGCTGACCAATTTGCTGGACAGTGATGATGTTCGACACATGCTCAATGCGTTAAGTACCCTGGGAGTGACTTATACGCTCTCCGCCGATCGTCGACGTTGTGAAGTCACTGGTGTCGGTGGACCCCTGCAGGTTGCAGGGCCACATGAACTCTTTTTAGGTAATGCCGGTACCGCTATGCGTCCATTGGCCGCAGCATTGTGCCTGGGCAACAATGATATCGTACTGACCGGTGAACCCCGGATGAAAGAGCGTCCTATTGGACATCTGGTTGATGCCTTGCGTCAGGGTGGGGCACAAGTCGATTATCTGGAACAAGTGGATTACCCACCGATTCACCTGCATGGTGGGTATGTCGGCGGTAAAGTGACGGTTGATGGCAGTGTTTCTAGCCAGTTCCTTACGGCGCTGCTCATGGCCGCCCCTCTGGCTAAAGAAGAGACTGAAATTACGATTAAAGGTGATTTAGTCTCCAGACCTTATATCGATATCACACTGAATTTGATGGCAACCTTTGGTGTAACGATTGAAAACCGTAATTACCAGAGCTTCCTGGTAAAAGGAGGGCAACAGTACCAGTCACCAGGACATTATCTGGTGGAGGGGGATGCCTCTTCTGCTTCCTATTTCCTTGCCGCAGCTGCAATTAAAGGTGGCAAAGTGACGGTAACCGGCATCGGTCGTCACAGCGTCCAGGGCGATATCCGTTTTGCCGATGTACTGGAAAAAATGGGGGCGAAAATCACCTGGGGCGATGACTTTATTGCTTGTGAGCGTGGTGAGTTAAACGCCATTGATATGGATATGAATCATATTCCTGATGCCGCCATGACCATTGCGACCACTGCACTGTTTGCCAGGGGCACTACAACCTTACGTAATATCTATAACTGGCGTGTTAAAGAAACAGACCGCCTGAGTGCCATGGCAACAGAACTGCGTAAAGTAGGCGCTGAGGTAGAAGAAGGAGAAGACTACATCAGGGTTACGCCACCAGCTCGTCTTAAATTTGCTGAAATTGGTACTTATAATGACCATCGTATGGCCATGTGTTTTTCACTGGTGGCGCTTTCTGATACGCCTGTCACTATTCTTGACCCAAAATGTACCGCCAAGACCTTCCCGGATTATTTTGAACAACTGGCGGGCATCAGCACGCTTTCTTGAGTGAATTCTCTGCGCTGTCTCTGACCTGCTCATCAGTACGAAAAAGGAAACAGCGTGTTTCCTTTTCTTTTGCCTGTTGATTCAATGCACAGAAAAGAAATATTGGGTGATTCTTCGGCATTTGGCTCGCTGAGGCAGGATATTTCTGATGAAAAATAACGATTCCGGGCATTGGGAGGCTATAATGCCCGGAATTGATATTCCGTGAGTCTGGCGAAAGGGGAAAATGATGACAGCGACTGTCCCAGTAATAACGGTTGATGGCCCAAGTGGTGCGGGCAAGGGCACCCTTTGTAAAGCTTTAGCTAAAGCGTTGCAATGGCATTTGCTCGACTCAGGCGCGATTTATCGTGTACTGGCGTTAGCGGCGTTACATCATCATGTGGATATCACATCTGAAGAGACGTTGGTGCCGATCGCGGCGCATCTGGATGTTCGATTTGTTTCAACAGAAATGCGGGTCGCAACGATTCTTGAGGGGGAGGATGTAAGTGCTGAAATTCGGACTCAGGAAGTGGCTGAAGTCGCCTCCAGGATTGCCGCATTCCCTCGCGTACGGGAAGCATTGCTCCGTCGTCAGCGGGCGTTCCGCGAGTTACCGGGTTTAATTGCTGATGGGCGTGATATGGGAACTGTCGTGTTCCCGGACGCTCAGGTAAAGATTTTTCTTGATGCTTCTGCAGAAGAACGTGCTGACAGACGCATGCGACAGTTGCAGGAGCAAGGTATTAGTGTTAACTTTGAGCGCCTTTTGGTCGAGATAAAGGATCGGGACGACAGAGATCGTAACCGCCCTGTCGCACCATTAGTGGCAGCTGCAGATGCTTTAGTACTGGATTCAACCAGTATGAGTATCGAGCAAGTGATTGAAAAATCACTACAATACGCCAAAAATAAATTGGCGCTCGTTTGAAATAACGATCAAGTTCCGAATACCTGCTGCAATGGATTGTGAGCAGGCATGTGAAACAACCCCATCCGGCATGATGCTAGATGGACGTTAAATTGAAGAATCCTGAAGATTATCAATATGACTGAATCTTTTGCTCAACTCTTTGAAGAGTCCCTGAAAGAAATCGAAACCCGCCCGGGTTCCATTGTTCGTGGTGTTGTTGTTGCTATCGATAAAGATATCGTACTGGTTGATGCCGGTCTGAAATCTGAGTCCGCCATTCCGGCTGAGCAGTTCAAAAACGCCCAAGGCGAACTGGAAATTCAGGTCGGTGACGAAGTTGACGTTGCTCTGGATGCAGTAGAAGACGGCTTCGGTGAAACCCTGCTGTCCCGCGAGAAAGCTAAACGTCATGAAGCTTGGATCACGCTGGAAAAAGCTTACGAAGATGCTGAAACTGTTACCGGTGTTATCAACGGCAAAGTCAAGGGCGGCTTCACTGTTGAGCTGAACGGCATTCGTGCGTTCCTGCCAGGTTCACTGGTAGACGTTCGTCCAGTCCGTGACACTCTGCACCTGGAAGGTAAAGAGCTTGAATTTAAAGTCATCAAGCTTGACCAGAAGCGTAACAACGTTGTTGTTTCCCGTCGTGCAGTTATCGAGTCTGAAAACAGCGCAGAACGTGATCAGCTGCTGGAAAACCTGCAAGAAGGCATGGAAGTTAAAGGTATCGTTAAGAACCTCACTGACTACGGTGCATTCGTTGACCTGGGTGGCGTTGATGGCCTGCTGCACATCACCGATATGGCATGGAAACGCGTTAAGCATCCAAGCGAAATCGTAAATGTTGGCGATGAAATCACTGTTAAAGTTCTGAAATTTGACCGTGAGCGTACTCGTGTTTCCCTCGGCCTGAAACAGCTGGGCGAAGATCCATGGGTTGCTATCGCTAAACGTTACCCAGAAGGTACTCGCCTGACTGGTCGCGTGACTAACCTGACTGATTACGGCTGCTTCGTAGAAATCGAAGAAGGCGTAGAAGGCCTGGTACACGTGTCTGAAATGGACTGGACCAACAAAAACATCCACCCATCTAAAGTGGTTAACGTGGGTGATGTTGTAGAAGTTATGGTTCTGGATATCGACGAAGAACGTCGTCGTATCTCCCTGGGTCTGAAGCAGTGTAAATCTAACCCATGGCAGCAGTTTGCAGAGACCCACAACAAAGGCGATCGTGTTGAAGGTAAAATCAAGTCTATCACTGACTTTGGTATCTTCATCGGCCTGGACGGTGGTATCGACGGCCTGGTTCACCTGTCTGACATCTCCTGGAACGTTGCAGGCGAAGAAGCAGTACGTGAATACAAAAAAGGTGATGAAATCGCCGCTGTTGTTCTGCAAGTTGACGCAGAACGTGAGCGTATCTCCCTGGGCGTTAAGCAACTGGCTGAAGATCCGTTCAACAACTATGTTGCACTGAACAAAAAAGGCACTATCGTTAACGGTAAAGTGACCGCAGTTGATGCTAAAGGTGCTACAGTCGAACTGGCTGATGGCGTTGAAGGCTACCTGCGTGCTTCCGAAGCGTCACGTGACCGCGTTGAAGATGCAACTCTGGTTCTGAATGTTGGCGACGATGTAGAAGCTAAATTCACCGGTGTTGATCGCAAAAACCGCATTGTTAGCCTGTCTGTACGTGCTAAAGACGAAGCTGACGAGAAAGATGCAATTGCTTCTGTTAACAACAAACCAGAAGAAGGCAATTTCTCTAACGCTATGGCTGAAGCATTTAAAGCAGCTAAAGGCGAATAATCTACCCTATACTTATGTAAGGTAGATAACAGGGCGACTTCGGTCGCCCTGGTTCGGTTGATAGCTGTAAGTTTATTTTAATAAAAACTGGAGGAATCATGACCAAGTCAGAATTAATTGAAAGACTTGCAAGCCAGCACTCGCATATTCCAGCGAAATCCGTGGAAGATGCAGTTAAAGAGATGCTGGAACATATGGCCTCTACGCTCGCCCAAGGCGAACGTATTGAAATCCGAGGTTTCGGCAGTTTTTCCTTACACTATCGTGCACCTCGCACCGGTCGTAACCCAAAAACAGGTGATAAAGTTTCTCTGGAAGGTAAATACGTTCCCCACTTTAAGCCTGGTAAAGAGCTACGTGACCGTGCCAATATCTATGGTAATTAATGTTTCGGCATTAATGACGAAAAACGATACCTCAGGGTGTCGTTTTTTTTTGCCCGTCATCTATGAACTGAGAGAGAGCGCTCACAAAGGATGACTGGGCTGCATAATCGATAAATTTCCCCGGTAGCCTGTCGTAGAATACTGTTTTTTCACCAGACATCGGTTTGCGAACAGCGCACGCTTCAGGCAGTAAAAGCAATAAGAGTGCATCCATGCTTCGCTCAGCCTGCCTGATATTTATCGCCGGACTTCTGCCACTGCTTTGGTTGCCGGGCATCCCGTCACTGCCCTGGCTAGTAGGGTTGCTTCTCCTGGCCCTGGTGCTGCTCTCGCGCCAATGGCAAGGCTATCAAAAAGGGGGGCTATTACTACTCTCCTTTTGCTGGGGATGCCTGTTTGCGACTCAAATCCTGAGCTTTTTTCAACATATTCCTCAAACGCCAGTCAGTGCGGATGTCATCGTCGTGCGCAGTGACGGGGAGCAATATCATGAGGTGAAAATAGTGCGCCTTTCTGGCAGGCTGTTATTTCCTCAGCCAGGTGTAAGAATTCACAGCACCAAGTTGCCATCCCCAGTATGTGCCGGACAACGTTTGAGACTAAAAATTAAATTACGGCCATTACACGGACAGCTAAATGAGGGGGGATTCGATAGTCAGCGTTTTTACCTGGCGCAGAATTTACTGTTTAGCGGGCACGTGTTGAGTGCCCGGGTACTCTCTGATGGCTGTAGTTTACAATCCAGCTGGATGTCGGCGGTGCTGAACCGAACCGCTGACTTACCGATGCAGGGTATTATTATCGCTCTGGCCTTTGGTGAACGTCTTGGGCTGTCTGCAGAGCAGAAACAGCTCCTTAATCAGACGGGTACAGCCCATTTAATGGCGATATCAGGGATGCATATCTCCCTGGCGGCGGGGCTTGGCTGGTTGGCTGGCAGAGCCTGTCAGTTGATGATACCGTCACATCGTATCGGCTATCGATTTCCGCTGTTATGTTCCCTGGTACTGGCCTTGGGTTATACCTGGTTATCAGGCTGCAATCCCCCCGCGTTACGGGCCATGTTTGCATTAACTATTTGGTCTGTACTACGCCTCAGTGGGCGGAAATGGGTTTCATGGGATGTCTGGCTACTCTGCATTGCAGGTATCTTATTACATAATCCATTAGTATTACTTTCCGACAGTTTCTGTCTTTCTGCTCTGGCTGTGGCCTCACTGCTGTTTTGGTATCAATGGATGCCGTTGAACAGTCAGTTCAGAAGGTACCCATGGTTCTTACGTTATCCAGTTCAGTTACTCCACCTGCAACTCGGTATCATGTTGTTACTGTTACCCCTGCAAATTAATATTTTCCACGGCATCAGTCTCAGTGCTCTGGTCGCGAACTTTTTTGCTATTCCTCTTATCTCTTTTATTGTTGTACCGCTGCTACTTGTCGCGCTATTGATAAATGATATCGGTCAGTCAGGGGCATGGCTCTGGTGGGTGGTTGATCGCGTATTAATCTTCCTGTTCTACCTACTGGCATGTTTACCCGAAGGCTGGCTGAACGTAGAGAAAAGGGGGATGTGGGCGAGCATTATCGGGTGGACGGGTGTTATATGGTGGCGTACAGGAGCATGGCAGCATTATAAAGCAGCCTTACTGGTGGCCGTTACTGGGGTTGCTCTCAGTCACCAGCGTGGCGTCACCCCACCCCAAGTATGGCAGATGACGATGCTGGACATTGGTCATGGGTTAGCCGTCGCTATTATTCGTGACCACCGGGTTCTGCTTTACGATACCGGGGGCATATGGGCTGGCGGTGATGCGGGCCAGCAAACCATTATCCCGTGGTTAAAATGGCATAACCTGACACTTGATGCCATTGTATTGAGCCATGAACACCTTGACCATGTAGGTGGGCTGAAAAGCTTGCAACGCTGGTTGCCTGGCGTCAGTGTGCGTAGTTCTCTGGGTTGGGATAACCATTTACCTTGCTATCGCGGTACCCGGTGGGAATGGCAAGGGCTGGAATTTGATGTTCTTTGGCCACCACCGGAAGAACGACTCCGGGGAAATAATAACTCTTGTGTTATCCGGGTTTCCGATGGTTACCACCGTTTACTTTTAACAGGGGACTTGGAGGCAAGTGCAGAGTTTGCGCTATTGAGAAAGGAGAATATGTCCCTGCAGGCGGACTATATCCAGGTGCCTCACCACGGTAGCCGAACATCATCGACAGAAACATTTCTAAAAGCGGTTGCCGGGCGGGCGGCATTTGCCTCAACCTCACGCTATAATCAATGGCATTTACCCTCTTCTGCGGTGGTGACTCGTTATAAAGAAAGAGGTTATCAATGGTACGATACACCCCACTCAGGTCAGCTTACACTCGCAATCGACCATAAAAAATGGGAAATTAATGGCTTCAGGGAGCAAATAGTTCCCCGTTGGTATCATCAGTGGTTTGGCGTCATCACTGATAATGAGTAGAATGTACGGCTATTTCATATAAGGCTGGTTCGATTTAATGCTTAACGATAAAGATCTTTCCACGTGGCAGACCTTCCGTCGGCTTTGGCCGATGATTATTCCATTCAAAACGGGTCTGATTGTGGCAGCTGTGGCGTTAGTGCTTAACGCGGCTAGTGATACTTTCATGCTTTCACTGCTAAAACCCCTGCTGGATGACGGCTTTGGTAAAACGGAGTCATCCGTTCTGAAGTGGATGCCGTTAGTGGTGATTGGGTTAATGGTTCTGCGCGGTATTACGAGTTATGTTTCGTCATACTGCATTTCTTGGGTGTCTGGTAAAGTGGTGATGCATATGCGTCGTCGCCTGTTCAGCCACATGATGGGCATGCCGGTCTCTTTCTTTGACCAGCAATCAACGGGCACGTTGTTGTCCCGTATTACCTATGACTCTGAGCAGGTAGCCTCATCTTCTTCCGGCGCATTAGTGACGGTCGTACGTGAAGGTGCATCAATTATTGGGTTGTTTATTTTGATGTTCTGGTACAGCTGGCAGTTGTCACTAATCTTAATTGTGCTGGCTCCCATTGTCTCTTTAGCGATTGGGTATGTTTCAAAACGCTTTCGTAATATCAGCAAAAATATGCAGAACACCATGGGGCATGTCACCACCAGTGCCGAACAGATGCTTAAAGGGCATAAAGAGGTGCTGATTTTTGGTGGTCAGGAAGTGGAAACTGAACGTTTCAATACCGTCAGTAACCGTATGCGCCAGCAAGGCATGAAACTGGTTTCTGCGTCTTCTATTTCAGATCCAGTGATTCAGTTTATCGCCTCCCTGGCGCTGGCATTTGTTCTGTATGCTGCGAGCTTTCCTAGTGTGATGGATACGTTGACAGCCGGGACCATCACGGTGGTCTTTTCTTCAATGATTGCCTTAATGCGCCCATTGAAATCGCTGACGAACGTGAATGCGCAGTTCCAGCGTGGGATGGCTGCCTGCCAAACCTTATTCTCTATACTCGATTCAGAGAAGGAACAGGACAATGGGACACGTGTAATCGAACGCTCAACAGGAGATGTTGAATTTCGTCATGTTACCTTTACCTATGCAGGCAGAGACGTGCCCGCATTGCGTGATGTCAACCTGACTATTCCAGCTGGCAAAACGGTGGCACTGGTGGGACGCTCGGGCTCGGGTAAATCCACTATCGCTAGCCTGATAACCCGCTTCTATGATGCTCAGGAAGGGGAAATCCTGATTGATGGGCATGATATTCGGGAATATACCCTGAATTCATTGCGTAACCAGGTTGCTCTGGTGTCTCAGCATGTTTATCTGTTCAATGATACTATCGCTAACAATATTGCCTATGCGCGTACTGAACAGTACACCCGGGAAGATATTGAAAGAGCCGCACGCATGGCCCATGCCATGGATTTCATCAATAAGATGGAAAAAGGTCTTGATACCATGGTAGGCGAGAATGGTGTCATGCTGTCTGGTGGACAACGGCAGCGTATTGCTATTGCGCGCGCGCTATTACGCGACAGCCCGATCCTGGTTCTGGACGAAGCGACTTCAGCACTGGATACCGAGTCTGAGCGTGCTATTCAGGCAGCTTTGGACGAGTTGCAGAAAGATCGTACCTCACTAGTGATTGCTCACCGCCTGTCCACAATTGAAAAAGCAGATGAGATTGTGGTAGTGGAAGATGGCTGTATCGTTGAACGGGGTTCACATGAAGTCTTGCTGAGTCAGCCGGGAATCTACGCCCAGCTTCATAAAATGCAGTTTGGCGAATGATTGAGCGTATCTGGTCAGGGAAGTCGCTGCTGTATTTGCTGCTGCTTCCTTTTTCCTGGCTATATGGCCTGATCACTACTGCTATCCGCCTGTCTTACCGTCTTGGCCTGCGCAAAGCCTGGCGCGCACCGATTCCCGTGGTCGTAGTGGGTAATCTTACCGCTGGAGGTAATGGTAAGACGCCAGTCGTTATCTGGCTGGTGGAACAATTACAACAAAGAGGGATTAAGGTCGGGGTTGTTTCTCGTGGCTATGGTGGAAAGGCTGATTCTTATCCTGTCGTGCTGACAACGGACACGTCACCTGCCGAGGCAGGGGATGAACCCGTACTGATTTACCAGCGAACCAGTGCCCGGGTTGCGGTGGCCCCCAGGCGTAGTGATGCGGTTAAAGCTCTGTTGGCCTCAGAACCTCCCCAAATCATCATTACTGATGACGGACTACAGCATTATGCCCTTGCCCGGGATAAAGAAATTGTGGTGATTGACGGTATCCGACGTTTCGGTAATGGCTGGTGGTTACCCGCAGGCCCCATGCGTGAACGGGCATCGCGACTCAAAAGTGTGGATGCCATCATCGTGAATGGGGGAGTGGCTGAGGAAGGGGAGATTGCAATGCAGTTGTCCCCAGGCGAGGCTATTCATCTGTACAGCGGCAGACGTAAGCCTCTGAAGCAATTTTCCCGCGTTGTTGCTATGGCTGGTATCGGCCACCCTCCACGCTTTTTCAATACCCTTGCTGAGGCGGGTGTCACTCTGGCTGGCAGTATTCCTCTGGCCGATCACCAGGCGCTCAGCGAGGCAGAAATAACCGCCCTGGTGCAGCCGGGCCAGACTTTACTCATGACGGAAAAAGATGCGGTAAAATATCGTCTCTATGCACAACCCACATCAGACTGGTGGTATTTACCCGTTGATGCCCACCTCAGTTCTGCCGAGGGGCTCGCATTGATTAATCATCTGGTTAAGCTGGCCGAAGAGCGGTGAGCATAAGCGATCCTGTATGACGATTCCTGTTCTTTCGCTTCAGGCTGGGCGTAATCTGCATTTAGCTGCCCAAGGCCTGTTGCACAGGCCCAGTACAGGAAAAGGGCCTGGGGCTATTCTCGATGCCATCTCGCGCATGTCGGTATTGCAAATTGACACGATTAATATTGTTGCTCGTAGCCCTTATTTGGTGCTTTTCAGTCGCCTGGGTTGTTACCAACAGAAATATCTCGATCAGGCATTGGCCCGGGGGGAACTGATTGAGTACTGGGCCCATGAAGCCTGTTTTTTACCAAGACAAGATTTTAAACTGATACGTCATCGCATGCTGAACCCTGAAAATATGGGCTGGAAATACCAGCCAGAGTGGATGAGGCAACATGCTACAGAAATAGACCTGCTACTGAAGCATATTGAGCAACATGGCCCAGTACGGTCAGCTGAACTTGGATCCCGACGTCACGGTGGCAATGGCTGGTGGGCATGGAAGCCTGAAAAAAAACACCTCGAAGGCCTGTTTACGGCGGGTAAAATCATGGTGGTAGAGCGGCGTAATTTCCAGCGAGTGTATGATATTACTCAGCGGGTGATACCAGAATGGGATGATGCCCGGCACGGCCTTAGCCAGGAGCAGGCAGAACAACACATGCTGGATAACAGTGCCCGTAGCCTGGGTATTTTTCGTGCTGAGTGGCTGGCAGACTATTATCGATTAAAAAATATTCATTTAAACGCCTGGCTAACAACGCAGATAGATGCGGGAAAATTGCGTCAGGTAGATGTCGAGTCTCTGGGAACGATGCTGGTTCATCATAGTAGCTACACTATGCTGGAAAAAGCATTGCTGGATCAACTGAGAGCAACACACAGTACCCTGCTATCGCCGTTTGATCCTGTAGTCTGGGACAGACGCAGAGCTGAACAGCTGTTTAACTTCTCATACCGACTGGAGTGTTATACGCCGGCGGAAAAGCGTCGATATGGTTATTTTGTTTTACCCCTGCTGCATAAAGGGCAACTGGTTGGCAGGGTTGATGCCAGGATGCATCGCAAACAGGGTGTATTGGAGGTTATTAATCTTTATCCTGAAGTCGGTTTAAAGCTGACGAATGGGTTACTGAACGGATTAAAACTGGCGTTGACAGAGTTTGCACAATGGCAGTCTGCTTCACAAATCCGTTTAAGCAGTGTACCGGAAAGTTTTCGCAGGGTCTGGGGGGCTGGCTGGGCAATTGCTCTGCATCTTGATACCCGTCATACTTAACCTGATCTGCTGCTACCCATACAGGATGCCGGAAGGCGAATTGAAGTCATTAGACTGTAACTTATTATATCTATGGGTGTTGTGAAAATACCCTCTGGAGTCATTATGGAAAGTCGTTTACTTGAAATTATTGCCTGTCCTGTGTGCAACGGGAAACTTTATTTTAGTCATGACAAACAAGAACTCATTTGTAAGCCTGATGGGCTTGCTTTTCCTGTTCGTGACGGTATTCCTGTATTGCTTGAGAACGAAGCCCGGACGCTCACTTCTGACGAGATTCATCCATGAGTTTTGTTGCCATTATCCCAGCGCGTTTTGCATCTACACGTTTACCGGGCAAGCCTTTGAAAGATATCAACGGCAAACCGATGATTGTTCATGTACTGGAACGTGCACGAGAGTCAGGCGCAGACAGAATTATTGTCGCTACTGATCATGTTGATGTTGCGCGTGCTGTTGAAGCGGCAGGAGGAGAAGTCTGCCTGACGAGCCCGGATCATCAGTCCGGCACAGAACGTCTGGCAGAAGTTATCGAAAAGTGCGGCTTTAGCGATGAGACCATCATTGTCAACGTTCAGGGGGATGAGCCGATGATCCCGCCGGTTATTATCCGACAGGTTGCTGACAACGTTGCTGCCAGCGAAGCGGGTATGGCGACCCTGGCGGTCCCCGTTACTTCTGCAGAAGAAGCTTTCAATCCTAATGCGGTTAAAGTGGTGATGGATGCGAAGGGCTATGCACTTTACTTCTCTCGGGCAACTATTCCATGGGATCGTGAACGTTTCACTCATAGCCATGAGGAAATTGGTGCACATTTTTTACGTCACATAGGGATCTACGGTTATCGTGCGGGTTTTATTCGCCGTTATGTTGATTGGTCCGTTAGCCCATTAGAACAGATAGAGATGCTGGAACAGCTGCGCGTGCTTTGGCACGGTGAAAAAATTCATGTTGCTGTTGCCAAAGCTATTCCGGGCGTTGGTGTTGACACGCCGGAAGATTTAGAACGAGTACGTTTGGGAATGCGTCAGCAATAGTTCGGACGACAGGACGGTAGACACGCAGATAATTCCCCGGAGGGTGAATGCGCCCACGTCCGAATGATCACGAGATAATCGCATCCACAGATGCGATTATCTTGCTCCACACACGGGTAAAAATATTATTATGGGAACCAAAAAGTGCGCGACAATAATACAATGTCAGCTATTTAAAGTATCCCCGGGCGGTTTTAGTCATGACTGAACACCATGTTTTATCACTTTGTAATATTTTCTAGAGTACAAACGCCATAGTACGCTGCGAATTTTTACACTCAGTGGCCGTGCCTTTTTTATTTTTTGCCACATCAATTCAGACTGTTGGATCTCCGCCTCAGAACTATATCGACCTGCGATAGTGGTTGTTTGTGCATGTTCGCTAAGTGTACAAGCAGGGGGTACTAAACAGTTAATATCAGCCACATTAAAATCACGTATTAACTGCCAGCGATCTGCCAATAACCATACAGGATAAAGTAGCTTCAACATGCTGGCAGCGGCATCCCGGGTAATAATATAGCTACATGTCAGGTCAGCTTCAGCGGCGGGGTGAACACGGTGACCGGGTAGAGTACGTACAACTTTACTGAGGTATTGCTTGGCTTGATTTAATAGAATAATTTCTTTTTTACCGATTAACTCAGTGATCTTATGCAATATAAGCGGCAGACTTTCATTCATAGTAATATCATCCTCAACAATAAGAGCATGAGGTATGTTATTCTCAACTATTTTTCTATAAATAGAAATATGACTTAATGCACAACCAAGCTCACCGGGTGTCGTTATTTCAGATAAATCCCGGGTATGCATAGAAACTTCTTCAGGCGTTAACTTTCGACCTGCAATAGCATTAAAAACCTCCGCGTCCAGAGATAATGCTTTACACTGTGCAAGCATGTGTTCCTTTCTCTCAATCGACTCGGGTAGATTGATAATAAAAACTTTCATTAAAATGTTTCACCCTAATGACAACCGGTAACATATAAAGTTTTAATACGCGTCACTGACAAATTGATTCTCAATAACTGGTTTTTTATGGTAACAAGATTTTTAATACACGTCTTGCTGAATTTATAGCAAGTCGTTTTCTATCATTGTGTCTAATCAAATTTTTGTACTTAATGCCGCTCACCAATAGAATAAAATATTACGAATTTCAGTTTTGTCAATGCGTATGTAAATCAAATCAATTAACGACAAAGATGAATTCGTCAATACACATACTTATTAAGTGGTTTATAGGTGTGCGATTTTAACTAATGAATACAGCATTTCTGGCATAAGAGGAATCGCAAGATCATTTTCTACAAGAAAATATCATCCTGGAAGGATGCATCCAGCGTTTTCAAACATGGAGTTTCACTGAGCCTGCCCAAATCAGCCATTCGGCCCCTGAGTCTTTTCGATAGCCAAACATCATATTATCCCAGTAAGAAGGTTTGAATAGATTGTTATAAGCAGCAATACATACCACACATGTCTCCAGATGACCAACTCTGCCACTCTGCGCCTCCCAGATGAGTATCCTGATGCTGCCACTGCCGTTACTTTTACGCTTACTTTATTAAAAGGCGGATCATGATTATCTCGTTTCAGGTGCAGGGGCTGATTCTGTCATCTAAAAGTAACCACCGGTAGCCGAAAAGCTGGAAAGATCAGGAGTTATCCCGAACTCGGTGGATGATACTGATACATCCATCAACGACCGGAGCCTGCTCTTTCTGGTAATTTCCTTAAACGATACAGTTTGAAAAAATGCAAATATCGAAAACTAAGGTTTTTTATTCTGCTGTTTGCTTGTAGTTATTTGTATTTTAGAGTTAAAAACTTTATTTTTAGTACATTTCAATACAATTAACCATAATTTTTTTATGGGGATAAAGTAGTGACCACTGAAGTGAAGGCGTGTCGGATAAAGTGAAGTGTAGGGAAGGGAACATAATCGGTAATAATCAACAGCAATAAGATGTATTAGATAAATGAACACTAATAATAGAAAAAAAGTTAACAGGATACATAATCTAAACCAATCATGATTTAAGTGAATAAAGAACAGGGAAACCTTGATGTTGGGATCATTAATTTAAATAGTCTATTCAGTTATTCTGAATGACAGCGCCTGCTTGGGATTGATTTTTCTCAACACCATTATCAGAATTTTTTCGGGTTTTTAAAAGTTATTAATGTGCGATTTATTGATTTATGTATCTATTCTGAATGATTCATATTTTAGTGAAGGTTGTCTCTTGTGGGTAATTTTCCGGCTCGTGATTATTTTATTATAGAGCGAGGTGAGCTTCACCATGAATATTTGATCGTTAGTTTCATCATGACATGTGGTAATTTTTTGATGTTTTCTCTTTAATTATCACATGTGCTGGAACTACCGTCGTTATTTTCTATCATTAATAAAAAGGACATAAAAATGAATATTAATAAAAAAATTACACTGCTGTCTGTTATCGTTGCAGCTATCTTCAGTGGCGCAGCAATGGCTGAAACCACATCAACAACGGTCAATGGTGGTAAGGTCACATTTAATGGTGAAGTTTCATCAGGAGCTTGTGCTGTATCCGGTTCTGACACTGACAAAATTGTTACTCTTGACACTGTTAAAGCATCAATTTTTAAAGCGGCAGACCAATTGGCCAATGCCAAGAAGCCATTCACGATTAGCCTGCTGGATTGTTCAACAGATGCCATTAAGACTGTGCAAATCACATTCAGCGGACAAACTGTTACGGGTAAACCTGGTGTTCTTGCGAATACCGCAGGTGCGGGTTCTGCGTCAAATGTTGGCTTACAACTGTTCAACCCAGATGGCAGTGAGTTAAATATTGGTACATTAAGCTCCAGTGTTAACTTGGTTGATACAACAACTATTCCTCTGTCTGTGGATTATAAATCAACGGGTGCTGCAGTGACTGCTGGTAAAGTTCAGTCCGCTGCAAACTTCACCCTGACATATAATTAATTATTTCATTCTAATCCTGGAAGTAATTGGTAGTAGATGGCCAATTACTTCTATTGAGGTCCTATGTTAAAAAAAATAGCTTTAATTATCTTTGTTTCTTTATGTAGCCATGCTGCATATGCAGGAGGGGTATCGGTAGGTGCAACACGCTTGATTTATCCAATTGATAAAAATCAGGTTACATTAAAAATATATAATAGCGACAAAACTAGTAATTATCTTGTTCAGTCATGGGTTACTGATGAAAATAATAATAAAGTAACAGATTTTATTGTTACGCCACCACTCTTTATTATTAATGCTGATTCGGATAGTTTACTTAACATAGTTTATACTGGCGATAAAAATAAATTACCAAAAAATAGAGAGAAAATATATTTCCTTAATACTAAAGTTATTCCATCTTTGACAGAAGAAGAACAAAAAATGGATAATGCACTTTTGATCTCTACAACAACAAGAATAAAATTATTTACAAGGCCTGTTAATCTTAACGAGGACTCTTTTGACTCCTATAAAAATTTAACGTGTAGTTATGAAAGTAGTAAGTTGAAAGTTTATAATCCAACACCATTTTACATGAATATGTCATCCTTAAGAGTGAAGGGTAAGGAAATATCAAAAGCAGAAACTATTGCACCTGGAAGCAGTGTGTTATTGAACACAGATGACAAAAGTAGAAATTTAATTTTTAATTTCATTAATGATTATGGTGTTCAGGCAAAAGATAAAAAGTGTAACTTTAATTAATACCGGAAGTTAATAAATGTTAATCAGGAAGAATCATTTTCTATTAATCTTATGTTTGCATGTGACTCACTCTTACGCAAAAGATTATTTTAACCCCCTATTCTTAGGGGCTGATGTTGATTCTATAGGTGACTTATCCTATCTTTCTGCAGGAAATAATGTCACTCCTGGGGTTTATTTTTTAAGTCTGAATGTTGGTGATGCTTTCATTAAAAACATTAATGTCAGATTTAAAGAAAACAAAGAGAAGAAAATCACCGCTTGTTTTACAAAAGAGATCATTGATCAGATTCCTTTCAATAAGGAAGCATTAAATAAACTGGATGCACTATCACAACATGATCAATGTATTGATATCAATGATGCAATTAATGACTTCAGCTATAGTATTGATTTATCTAAGCTGGCGCTTACTTTATTAATACCACAAATTTACCTCAAATCAGTGCGTTCAACTCTTGCCAATGAGTCTGACTGGGATGACGGTATAACAGCACTGATGACTAACTATAATATCAATGGTTCTTATTCAAAAAATAAAGATATGGACCATTATACATCTACTTTCATCAGTTTAAATAACAGGTTGAATATTGGCCCATGGCGTTTTAATTCAAGCTCTTATTATAACCAGAGTAATATGGGTAATGTATCAACCCAAGAGTTTAACTCTAACAGTATTTTTGTGACCAGAGATATTAATACCATAAAATCAACACTCACGGTTGGCCAGAATGTTTTAGGCTCAATATTGTTTGACTCTAACCCCTATATTGGTATTTCACTTGCTACATCGAATGAGATGTTGCCAGAAAGTGAAAAAGGTTACAGTCCAACAATAAAAGGCATTGTAGACTCCAGATCAAGAATAACGATCAGGCAGAACGGTAATATTTTATACCAAGAATATATTAATCCAGGCCCTTATAGCATTGACAACTTGAACTCAGTAGGAACCAGTGGTGACTATGAAGTTGAATTAACATCAGACGAAGGTGTGGTGACAAAATATACAGTTCCATATTCTTCATTACCAAATTTATTACGCCAGGGGAGTTATAATTATTCTGTTTCTTTGGGGCAGTTAGATATATCTGGAGCAGATAAAAGTCATTTTGCACAAGGTTCACTTGGTTATGGATTACCCTATGATACAACATTGTATTCAGGGTATCAGCTTGCGAATGATTATTTAGCTCTGGGCATGGGGTTGGGCAAAGACATTGGCAATGTTGGTGCTTTATCATTTGACATGATAGAGTCCAAGGCCAAGATAGATAATAAGAGTTATGTTGGTAATTCTTATCGTATTTTATTTGCAAAATCTTTCAGTAATACTGGAACTAATATTCAATTAACAGGCTATCGCTATTCTACATCAAATTATTATACGTTTTCCGAAGCAAGTTATAGAAATAATTCAAAGAATGACAGTAATGATGTCAGCACTATATTAAGAAATGAGCATAGAAAAAACAGTTATCAAGTTAATATATCACAAAATATGTCAAATTATGGGCAGCTATATTTATGGGGTAATGTGAACACATATTGGGGAAGTGATTCAAAATCCCAAAATATTCAGCTAGGCTGGAATAAAACATTTACTCAGTTGAATAATGTCATGCTGTCGGTTAGCTATAATAAAAATAAATACCGACAAATGACGGATGATATGTTTTATTTTTCTATATCTATGCCACTCTCTAATGGTATGGATAAAAACAGAATGTATCTGACAAATAGCACTAGTTATAATAATTCAACATATAATAATACAACCAGCATGTACGGTAATGCATTGGATAACAAACTGGGCTATAACATTTATCAAACTGTCAGCAATAATAATCAAAACAGATCTAACTTGAATCTTAACTATAAAGCGAATGCAGCTACAGTGAGTGCGGGAACCGCATTTTCAAATAACTCTACTGAACTTGATTATGGGCTGACAGGCTCTGTACTGGTGCATCAAGGGGGCATTTTATTTTCCAGGCAAGCCAATGATACAGCTATATTAGTCGAAGCTAAAGGTGCGCCAGGAGCAAAAATTGACAGAGCGGGAGAGAATATAGAAATTAACAATAGTGGTTATGCTCTGATTCCTTATGCCACGGCTTACCATTATAATGATGTTTCTCTATCACCTGAAACATTCGGTGCAGGATATGATATTGATGGAAAAGTTTTTAAAGTTTCACCAACGCGTGGAGCGATAAGTAAAGTTATATTTGATGTGCGGAAAGGGTATAATTTTTTAGTGGCGCTTAAGTATAAAAATAAGCCTGTAAAATTTGGTGCGGTGGTTACTAATAATACAGAGGATACTACATCCATTATTAATGATGACAGTACGGTATACTTAACCGGTGTGCTTTCAGGATCATCTTATACAGTAAGAATTAATAAAGATACGATTTGTCGCTTTTCTGTTAATTATGATGATAAAAACAATATGAAAAGTATTAACAATGCTAATTTAGATTGTAAATAACAAAGGATACTATATGAATAACTATGTTACGTTTCTTTTGTTTTACTTGTTATGTTTTTCAGTCTCGGCTGCGGATGTTACTGTTAATTTGAACGGGGGTATTCTGACTCAAAGCTGTAATATCTCTAGTCAGGATTTAATTAAAAATATCAATTTTCCTGATCTTAATCCAGGTGATTTTAGTCAGGCTGGAGCTACAAGTGCAGAACAGCCTGTTTCTATATTCCTGGAAAACTGTACGGGAAAAGTTAACAATGTGGCATATGAGTTTTCTGGCGACGCAGATGCTGCTGATTCCACACTATTAAAAATAACAGGGAAGTCAGTGAGTGAAAATACTCCATTGGCCACTGGGTTGGCTATTGAGATATTAGACAGGGATAAGAAAAAAGTAGCCCTAAATACGAAAAAAGCATTAAATGAAATTATTACCGGTGCAACCTATAGTCTTGATTTTTACTTTAGATACAAAGCAGTAAGTAATAATGTCAGTTCCGGTGATGCATCTGCCGTTGTTTATCTGGATATTTATTATGAGTAAGATGGAACCAATTTTCTTTATAATACTACTGTTTTTTTCTGAATTAAGTTTTAGTGAAAGAGTTACTATTAATATAAATGCCAGCGTACTTGAACGAACTTGTACTATTTCGAATGATTCATTGAACCAAAAGATTGAATTGCAGGGTGGGGATTTGAGGCAAAGTGATATAGGTGTTCCTTTTGGTAAGACATCTTTTTCAATTAATTTGATAGATTGTCCTGTTAATCTATCATCAGCACATTTAAAATTCTCAGGAGAAAGTGACTCATCAATGAGTAATTTACTCAAAAATGTTAATGGGACTGATGCTGCCGCACAGGGGGTCGCATTAGGCTTATATAATACAAATAATGTAAATGTTGATATCACTAATAATGAGGAAACTCTGCTTATTAATCCGGTTCTGACAACTAATATATTTAATTTTTTCATTTATTATGTCAGGGTAAATCAAACTGCTGCTGCCGGGAAAGTCACAGCGATTGCTGACTTTGAAATCGCATATGACTAGAATAATGTTACTGCTATATGTTTTTTTATATTCCATCCACGGTATATGTGGTATCACTGTTATCGGTACTCGGTTTATCATGAATAGTGATATGAAACATCTTAATATAAAAGTCACTAATGATAATGAAAGTGACTACTTGGTTAAAAGTGTGTTGGATGATGAGGATTTCATTATATCTCCACCTCTTTTCTTACTTCCTAAAAATAATAGCAGTATTATTACTGTAATTCTTAAAGAAAAAAAAGAATACCATAGCGATAAAACATTCAACTTGACGTTAACAAGCATTCCAAGATCATCCGTCAATAATGAATATAATACAGTATCCTTAGCAGTAAGGCATCATTTTAAGATAATTTACCGCCATGCTGAGTTGCAAAGCAGTTCCTTTAAAAAAATAAAGCTAAGGAATCAGAATGATAGATGCATCATTGATAACGACTCTAATTTTTCTTTTACAGTATCAGTATCCAGAGATAGATATGACACACGTGCCAAAATAATAAATTTATCACCTCATGAAAAAAAACAAGTGATGATTGAGAATATAAATACTAAATGTGATGCATGGGTGAGTTTTTATGATGAATATAATGATGTTATTGATTCAATTAAATTAACGGCTTGATTTGGAATTGTTTAATATGAAAGGTATCAAAAAGAAATTAGTAGCCATGGTGATAATGTTATTCCATGCCCATCAGGTATATGCTTACCCAGAGTTTTCTTATTATGTTAATAACCACGATGTTACTCTTGAAATTTCGGGGCCAGCAGACAGGTTAACGTTTGGGTCGGTCATTATGAATACTGGTTCCTCAACCAATAAAATATGCAGTAGTAGTGATCTGAATTATAACCTTCAGAAAGTTGTCTATGAGCCAGTTGCCACCTGGAGTGGGCGTACCTACCAGGCGACTTCCGCACATGTTCCCATTCCGTTATTCGAGTCTGGTGTTACTGGTTTTGCTTTAACACCCATGGGGGGTAACATTGATGATGGGCCACCGAAGTATTTTTTGCCTTTATATACCGATAGTAAAACGGTCTGGAGTGGCTACACTGAAAATGCAAGGCGTATTACAAATGGGCACAGGGTAATGTCAGGACTCTATCTGTATAAAGATGAAAATAGATTCACAGGAACGACAATTATTCCGCAGCAACTCATGTACCGCTACTTGTGTAAGGATGGCAACGATACAACTCAGGAAGTTTATAATTTTATCTTTAATCCTATTATTATTAATGGGGCAGTAACTGGTTGTACGCCGGCAAGTAATGCTGTAGTTATTGATATGGATAAAATAGCACAGAGCAAAATTGAAAATGCAGATTCATCCACTCTTATTGGAACTAAGCAATCTGTATTTTCTTTGCAATGTGATCCCAATATTAACGTCTTCATCTCGTTTGTTGATTTATCCGATCCCACAAACACATCGGATACCGCGACGCTAACTGCCGATTCGACAGCTACCGGGGTTGGATTCGCTTTAACAGGGCCACAAGGGAAACGCCTTGTATTTGGTCCTGATGGGTCAGCGACAGGTGTTCCAGGGCAGCAGAAGTATTTCATTCAGAACTCGGGTTCTGCTTATTCCTCACGAAATAACCCAATCAGCACGACATTTGGTTTTAGTTATGTTCGTAAAACCGATGAAGCAATCAAACCCGGCACTGCCAAGGCTGTCATTGGGCTGACGTATTCATATCAATGAGATGGTATGCAGGCAGATTTATTTTGGTATCACTGAATGTACAAATGAAAAATAGCAAATGACCGAGATAACCGAATATCCATTTTCTGAGCGAACGCAGAGCGAGGATACTCGGCTATCGATCAAATTCGGTGGGCGTGAATGAGCGCTGTTATTCCAGCCTGAACCCCGCCTGTATTTACTTTCACTTCATACAGTTCTGGGGAGGTGATAATCACAGGGGTAACGAGTGATATATTATTTTCTGCGAGAACATGACTTTGAACCTGGAGAATAATTTGCCCTTTTTTAACAGACTGGTTTTCATTCACCATTCGAGAGAACCCCTTGCCTTGCAGAGACACGCTATTTAAACCAACGTGGACCAGGACTTCGATACCATCATCAGTCTGCATAAAAAATGCGTGGTTTCCCGGCAGAATAGAAGAGATTATCCCATCGGCGGGCGCCAGAATGTTAATAATATCCTGAACGTCAGGAATGATGGCTATGCCAACGCCAACCAGTTTCTCGGAAAAAATAACATCACGAACCTGCTCTAATGCTAATGTCTCACCAGTCACTGGGGCATATAGCGTAGCCAGGTGAAAATCAGCAGTTTGTGTCTTTAATCGCTTCATAATGTATTCCTTTCATTTTATTTAAAAAATTTCTCGGCGATACGCCCGGAGTTCTTCACACTTAAAAGAAACAGAAGGTTGCAGGCCGCCATGGGGCAGCCTGTCTGATTTAGGTTTAATACTGCCGTGCTGATTTTACTTTTTCAGCCATTTGTCGGGCATTGGCTTCAATGATGTTACTCCTGGCAACTTCTGCGATACCCACTCGCCACCAGTTGAAATAGCCATGTACCATCGTTTTTGGTAGCACTTTAATATCGATCAGAGTGGATATTGTTTGTTTTCTGGCATCAGCCAGAGCTGCTATAAGTTCTTCATAACAGGTGACTTGATAGCTTTTACAGCCATAACCTTCAGCAATTTTCGCGAAGTTGACGGGAATAAGTCCCCCTTCCTGAACGGCATTTTCGTTTGCGTGATAACGAAACTCTGTGAAGAAGCTGCCCATTCCGTGGCCCATTTGCAGGTTATTGATACAGCCATTAGTCATATTATCAATAAGTATCACATTGATTTTTTTATTCATTTGCAGTGATGTGACGAGTTCAGAATGCAGCATCATGAATGAGCCATCGCCTAAGAAGGCATAAACTTCCCGGGAAGGTTCAGCAATTTTGGCTCCTAATGCTGCATTCACTTCATAGCCCATACAGGAGTAACCATATTCAACATGATAGTCATTGGTCCCACGGGTCTGCCAGACACGCTGCAAATCCCCAGGCAGACTACCGGCTGCCGCAACGATGATTGCATCCTCCGGTAGTGTCTCATTGAGTACACCAAGGACTTTACTTTGTGTAAGCAGGGATCCTGTTAATTCATTGAATTCCTTGTAAACCTTTTCTCTGTCGAGGCCGTCTTCCACTTCTGGTGTGAAGTTTTCATCTTGATATTCGATGCTGTAGACTCTCTTTACTTCTGTATGGTATTGGTGGCGGGCTTCGGCAATATCATCCCCCCATTCAGCGTGATATTGTGTTTCTGCTAGAGCATTATCCAGCTGTATCAGTGCCTGGCGGGCATCAGCGATGACCATGAGCCCGTCGAGCTTGCCCGCATCAAAACGACTGATATTAATATTCAAGAAACCAACATCTTCATTTTTGAACAGTCCCTTAGATGATGTCGTAAAATCGGTATAGCGAGTACCGATACCGATGATAAGGTCTGCCTGTTGTGCCAGCATATTTGCCGCTAAACTGCCGGTTTCACCGACTCCGCCAACGTTAATCGCTGATGCTGAACTGATTGTCCCTTTCCCGGCCTGGGTTTCAGCAACAGGGATACCATAGCGATGGGCAAACGCTTGTAAAACATCCCCCGCCTGGGAATATTTTACCCCTCCACCACAAATTAACAGAGGACGTCTGGCCCGTTGTATACGGACTAGTGCGTCACTGATCATGGCGTCTGTGGCTGAATAACGTTCAAAACGATGGACTCGCTTCTCAAAGAAATAAAGGGGATAGTCCCAGGCTTCTGCCTGCACATCTTGTGGCAAACAAAGGGTTACTGCCCCAGTAAGTGCCGGGTCTGTAAGTACTCGCATGGCATTGATACACGCACTCATCAGCTGCTCAGGCCGACTCACTCTATCCCAATACTTGCTGACGGCCCGGAATGCGTCATTGGTACTGATACTGAGATCTGTTTCTTGTTCTATTTGCTGTAACACGGGATCGGGTTGACGAGAAGCATACACATCTCCAGGAAGGAGAAGTAAAGGGATACGGTTTGCTGTTGCTGTTGCTGCCGCAGTGATCATATTAGCGGCACCTGGACCAACTGAAGAAGTACAAGCAAAAATTTGCTGACGCAAACACTGTCTGGCAAAGCCTGTTGCTATATGTGCCATTCCCTGCTCATTACGCCCCTGATGCACGCTCATGGTACCACTATCTTCTTCTAACGCCTGGCCCAGACCCAGTACATTACCGTGACCAAAAATCGCAAAAATACCTTTTACGAATTTGATCTCTTTGCCATCTACTTCGATGTATTGGTTATCTAAAAAACGAACAAGCGCCTGCGCGGTTGTCAATCGAATGTTGTTCATTTCATTCACCTATGAATAGTTATTGCCTGTCTACTGTTCCCAGTCTCAGGGGTTGATGCGATGTGAACGACTATAAGGGAACAATATTTCACATCACACTAAAATCAAAAAATAATTTCACTATTGGGAAGGAGATCAAAAAAATGAATAATTAGTTTCATAATAAGAAAATAAATTTCACTTTTTTTTTGAATCAAAAAATATAAATATTATCAATATAAAACAGATTGTTAAGTTGATTTACTATGAGCTTTCATCAGGTTGTACTCTTTCAATACTATGATTCAAGTCACATTCAAATACTAAGATTTATTCTATTTTCGTTGAAAATGAAATTATTAAACCCTAACATAACGAATAACAAGACTGTTTTTTGATGAGGACACTGATGATGAAAAACTCGCAACGAAAGTTGGACGTGATTTGTCTTGGCCGTATTGCTGTGGATCTCTATGGCCAGCAAATTGGCGCTCGGCTTGAGGATATGGGAACATTTGCCAAGTATTTGGGGGGATCTTCCGGTAACGTGGCCTATGGAACAGCTATCCAGGGACTACGATCTGGAATGCTGGCAAGGGTCGGGGATGAACATATGGGGCGCTTTCTGCGGGAAACACTGCAGCGTGTTGGCTCTGATACACAATACCTGATTACCGATAAAGAGCGTTTAACGGCCTTGGTTCTACTGGGTATTAAAGATAGTGAAACTTTTCCACTGATTTTCTACCGTGATAATTGTGCTGATATGGCATTAGTCCCTGATGATATTAATGAGGAGTACATCGCTTCTGCTCGTGCTCTTGCTATTACAGGGACTCATCTTTCACACCCTGATACGCGCGAAGCGGTATTGACAGCACTCAACTATGCCAAAAAACATGGCTTACGCCGGGCACTGGATATTGATTATCGACCAGTACTGTGGGGGCTGACCTCAAAAGGTGATGGCGAAACGCGTTTTATCACTTCTGAAACTGTCACCACACAGATGCAACAAGTCTTACACCATTTTGACTTGATTGTCGGCACCGAAGAGGAGTTCCACATCTCAGGAGGCAGTACTGATACATTACAAGCGTTACGTCGTGTACGGGAACTGACCCCTGCGACACTCGTATGTAAACGCGGTGCGCTTGGATGTTCTGTCTTTACCGGGGAAATCCCTGATAGCTGGAGTGAGGTTAAACTTCATTCTGGGGTTCGCGTCGATGTTCTCAACGTTCTCGGGGCCGGTGATGCCTTTATGTCAGGCCTGCTACGAGGCTATCTGAATGATGAAGGCTGGGATCAGGCTTGTCGCTATGCTAATGCTTGCGGGGCGCTAGTCGTTTCCCGTCACGGTTGTGCTCCAGCGATGCCGACTAAACAGGAGCTGGACGATTATCTCCTGCGTGAACAAGACGTTCCACGGCCGGATCAGGATGCTCGCCTGAACCACTTACACCGCGTGACAACACGCCAGCAACAATGGCCTGAATTGTGCGTTTTTGCCTTTGATCATCGTAAGCAGCTGGCTGATATAGCTCATTCTGTTGGCGCTGAAGAGTCCCGTATTCCTGTCCTGAAAACACTATTACTGGAAGGTGCTCAGGCCGCGGCCACAGAAGCTGGCCTGAAAGGCAAAAGTGGTATTTTGGCTGATACCACTTATGGCCAGGCAGCCCTCAATACCATCACTGGGCAAGGATGGTGGATTGGGCGTCCTATAGAGCAACCTGGTTCCCGTCCACTGGAGCTGGAACATGGGAACATTGGTTCACAACTTATTGACTGGCCATTAGAGCATGTTGTGAAGTGCCTGGTTTTTTATCACCCTGCAGATCCTGAAACGCTCCGAATTCAGCAGGAAAAACTTATCAGCGAGGTTTATCGTTCATGCTGTAAGTCTGGGCACGAGCTTTTACTGGAAGTGATACTACCAGCAGATAACCCGGATCAAGATGAGCGTTACTATGCACAAATCATGGATCGTTTCTATCAATTAGGTGTTCAGCCAGATTGGTGGAAGCTGCCTGCGATGAGCCCTGCGGGCTGGAAAACTGTCAGCGAAAAAATTGAACAGTATGATCCGCTATGCCGGGGCGTGCTTATTTTAGGTCTTGATGCCCCGGAAGAGGTCCTTAAAAAAGGATTTTCTGATGCTGCAGATATGCCCTGGGTTAAGGGGTTTGCCGTGGGAAGAACCATTTTTGGCGAGCCATCCCGTCAGTGGCTGATGGGGGCAATTAATGATCAAGAGCTAATTGATGCAGTAAAACAACGTTATCTGACATTGATTTCATACTGGCGCCAGTATCGGCCTGCGCTCAATATTTAGGATTTAATTGTTAACTGTTACTGACCGTGTGGGAGCCTCTCACACGGTTTTTTCTTTTCACTGGTCATCTCGTCCTGGGATCATAAAATGAGCATACTGCATAAGCAGAACAGAATCATACTACGGATGAGTGGTGCGATGTTCTGTGCTTATTTAACCATTGGTTTTTCTCTGGGTGTCATTCCTGTTTTTGTGCATCAACAATTGCAACTCAATGATATGTACGTTGGGCTGGCCGTCGGATTGCAGTTTCTAACGACTCTCATTAGCCGTCCTTATGCGGGTCGCTGGGCTGATAAAAAGGGGGCTCGCGGCGCAACATTCATTGGATTCGCTTTATGCAGTGCCTCGGGTATTGGGCTACTGATTTGTTATGACAAAATGACCCTGGATACCCATAGCCTTTTTATGCTGATACTCAGCAGTCGAGTGATACTCGGGATAGGCGAAAGTTTTCTATTGACGGGTAATCTGACCTGGGCGACTTATCTGGCTGGCGCTAATCGAGTGGGGACAGTGATTTCCTGGAACGGAATGGCGACCTATGGCGCATTAGCCGCAGGAGCGCCTCTGGGTCTCTTGGTTTATGAAACGGCAGGAATAGGGGCTGCGGGGGGATTAACTCTGCTACTTCCATTACTTGCCTGGCTGCTTGATGCGGGACTGCCAGCAATCCCTCGAGCACTGGGGCAACGTTTACCGCTGTCAGGTATTATCGCTTTTATCTGGCGTCCCGGTGTTGGGCTATTACTACAAGGTATTGGTTTTGCTGTACTCAGCACGTTTACTCTGTTGTTCTTCCGGGAACAGGAGTGGTCGTTGGCGGGGTTCTCACTTACGGCTTTTGGCTGTGCTTTTATCCTGGTTCGTTTACTGTTTGGACATTTACCTGATCGCAGTGATTGCCTGCGTGTGGCACGTGTTTCATTGTTTATTGAAGCGGTTGGGCTATTACTGATAGCTATTTCTCCCCATCCCATGTTTGCGCTTTTGGGGGCGGCACTAACCGGTTGTGGTTGTTCATTGATCTTTCCCGCATTGGGTGTCTATCTCGTCCGTCTTGTTCCCGAAAATGTGCGAGGCACCGCTTTAGGTGGGTATTCAGCGTTTCAAGATTTGGCTTACGGCCTGGCAGGCCCCCTTGCAGGATTACTGGCTATTTATGGGGGGTATCGTAGTCTGTTCCTTTTCGCTTCTGGTACGGCATTATTAGGTATTTTGTTGCTCACGCTGTTGATCAATCCATCTTCAAGCCATCAGCGAACATAAGCAGACAGGGAAGGGGGCTGATGGAGACTGGAATGAAGGCAGCCCCTGCCTGTGCGAAGCTGCTTCATTGAAGGAAAAATATTAGTCCAGGCGAGGTGTCTGCTCGATAATACGCATGCTACTGAGTACTTCTGCAATTTTCACTGGGGCTTCACCTTGGCCACGTATGGCATTGGCAAGCTGACGATAAAACTCAGGATAGTTACCCCGCTCACTAGGGTAAGCGTGCATTTCTGGTTGATCGTTACTGACGGATGTAATAATTCCTTCATTGTTATCTTTACCCCAGTTTTCACCATTAGGGTCCTGGTGAGCAATTAATGCATCCTCTTGGGGATCTTGCCCATATTTTACAAAGCTTCCTGTTGTGCCATTAATATGGAAACGGGCAGGGGAAGCTGCGCTAAGTAAATTTCCTTGTAGTACTACACGGAGAGTCGGGTAGATAAAGATGGCATGAAAGAAATCCGGGCTGTGTGCATTTTCGCGCTGCATTGCAAAATTGACGCAGCCTTTTTGTGGTTCGCCAAAGAGTTGCAGCATCTGATCAATCAAATGGGCACCTAAATCGAACCAGACACCAGCACCTGCTTGATTTTTCTCTCTCCAGCCATCACGAACAGTGGGCTGATAAAACGTATAATTAGACTCAAAATAGGTGACTTGGCCCAGAGTCTTTTCTTCCAGTAATTTACGGACAGTGAGAAAATCACTATCCCAACGACGGTTCTGAAAAGCGCAAATAATTTTACCCTGTTGTCGGGCGAGGGCGGCTAAGGTTTCTGCTTCATGAAGGGTGACCGTGAAAGGTTTATCCACAACAACATGCTTATTTGCCAGCAATGCAGCTTGAGCTAAGGGGAAGTGGGTAAGATTGGGGGTCGAAATGACAACCAGTTCAATCTCTGGGTCGTTAAAAATCGCGTCAGGATCGCGGGTCAGTATGAACGGATGATCCCCTTCAACGGATGCTTGTTGATCACAAACCACTTTTAAATTTAGCGTGTTATTGGCCATGATCAGCTGCGAGTGAATATATTTACCGGAAAAACCAAAGCCAATTAAACCTACATTTACTATTTTCTGGGTCATGATTATCTCCAAAATATCAATGGGTATTTTTGACGTAAATGTCCCCCAGCCCTGTAAACAGAGGGACGGTATGTCAGGGATTATTCCATCCACCAGAACGGGTGGATGGAATCATAAAGGTTATGAATTAGGGCTGACTTGCTGTGTTTAACATGGTGAGATCATCGGCACTGAGAGTGAGTGCACTGGCGCGCACGAAGCTTTCGATATGCTGCAATGTGGTTCCGCTGGCAATGGGCGCGGTGACATCAGGCTGGCATTGAAGCCATGCCAGCGCAATTTCAGCGGGTTGTGCCTGGTGTGCTGCGGCGACGCTATCCAGTGCGGTGAGAATTTTTTGTCCTCTGGGGGTTAAATAATGCTTCAAACCTGCACCACGAGCACTTTTCGATAAATCATTTTCGCTACGGTATTTTCCACTCAAGAACCCTGATGCCAGGCTAAAATAGGTCACAACACCAATATCTTGTTGCAAACATAGCTCGCGTAGCGGGGCGGGAAAACCCTGGCGATCGTACAAATTATATTCGGGCTGTAGAACCTGATAGTGGGGTAGATTGGCAGCCTTCGCGCTTTCCAGGGATTGAGCTAGCTGAGTTTCATTCAGATTAGAGGCACCGATGGCGCGAATCTTCCCGGCAGACAGTAGCTTCTGATAAGCACCCAGGGTCTCTTCATAAGGGACTGTGTCATCTGGCCAGTGTGAGAAGTAGAGATCAATATAATCGGTTTGTAACCGACGTAAGGAATCTTCTACTGCTTTAATAATCCAGCGTTCAGATAGCCCCTTTTTCTCAGGGCTACCCATGTCAGAACCGACTTTAGTAAACAACACGACTTTATCGCGAATCCCTGGATGTGCCGCAAACCAGCGCCCCAGGATGGTTTCAGACTCCCCACCAATATTGCCATCAACCCAGGATGAGTAGACATCAGCGGTATCAATCGTATTGAAGCCTCTTTCAAGCAGGGCATCTAATAAATTCCTGCTCTGTTGTTCATCGACTGTCCAGCCGAAAATATTACCGCCAAATACTAAAGGAGGGATAGATAGCCCTGTTTGTCCTAAACGACGTAATAACATAATAACCTCTTTATTTGTTGATGAAGCAATATCTCCGGCAGGTGCCATAACTGTTATTTTTCAGCGTAATTTACGAGATCACCACTTTTTTTATGCATTTTTTCAGCAGCAACTCGTTCAATATCAGCCAAGGCGACCCCTTTCGTTTCAGGTACATATTTTGATAAGAATATGTAGCAAATTATGTTGAAGACAACAAAGATCCACATTGAAAACGCACCGTTAAAGTTTGCCTGTAGCCAGGTGTTATCATTGACGATAGGAAATAATAAGGTAATAAGGAAGTTGGCAACCCACATAAGGCTGACTGCCAGGCTCATACCTATACCGCGGATCTTCTCTGGGAATATTTCAGAAATCAGGACCCAGGCACCAGCGCCCCATCCCATAGCGAAGAGCAGCATGAAAAAGAGTATGCCAAAGATAGTGATATATCCGGAATCATGGGTATACATGCCCCATGACGCAATCAGTAAACCAAGAATGGAACCTATGGTGCCTATCTTCATGACCGGCAGGCGACCATAACGGTCAAAGAGATTCATACCTATCAAACCGCCAATACCATTAAACAGAGCAATAAAGATGGTCTGGAATAGAATAGTATCTTGCGTTGTTGATTCGTTCTGTAAAACCAGTGGCGCATAGTAGTTCATGACGTTAATACCAGTGAATTGCTGCAACACTGCTATCAATATGCCGACCACGAGAATGTATTTCATGACAGGGGAAGATTTTACCGGGGATGATTTAAGCGCACTGCTTTCATCAGTCCTGGGAACTGGACGGTTAAACAGGATACTTGCTTCCGCTTCGTTGAATTCCGGATAAATACGTTTTAGGACTTTAACGGCATCTGTAGAGCGCTGGTTTTTAATACACCAGTAGGGTGACTCTGGCAGGAATAACGTCAAGAGCAGCATAATAATGGATGGAACGATTTGCAGGCCGATCATCATTCGCCAGCCCTCATCATTCATCCATGCTTCGGTCATCCCCTTAGCAACGAAGAAGTTAACGATAAAAACAATCAACTGCCCGGTTACCGTGGAAAGATTATAAATGCCAGATGCTTTACCGCGAATTTTAGCCGGTGAGATCTCTGACATATACATAGGGGCAACGGTACCCGCCAGGCCCACAGCAAAACCACAAGCAATACGAGCCAGGTTAAACACGGTAAAGGAAGGCGTGGTTGCTGAAAGCCATGAGGTGACAATGAAAATAATGGCTGATACCAGTAACGCACGTTTACGCCCCAGCTTATCGCCAATTGCCCCCGCTGTTAAAGCCCCAATAACTGCCCCAACAATGATACTGGAGGCTGCCCAGCCCACTTCAGAGGGGGTGAGACCAAAGGCACTTTGTATGGAGCCTACTGCTCCAGCAATGACGCCTGTTGAATACCCAAACATAATACCGCCCAGTGCAGCCGAACAACAAAGCATGTAGACATACCACGCATTAAACTTTTGTTCATAAGACATGATTTTTCCCTCTGTTTACACAGTGTAGTTAAGCATTACGTCAGAGCGGGTTGCTCCGAACAAATCAATTTATTCAAAAATATTCGTAATGAATTTTTTATACCATATTTGTTTTTTAAAAATGCAATGGTGATCATAAAAAATGAATATTCCGTTTTCTGTTTCCCCATTTCATTTTCATTGATTTAATTCTTAGTTCATTTAATGTGTTTTAAAACAATGATTTGTATTTTGATGATGGTAATGATTGATAAATGAGAGGACGTGTTCAGACTCAATTTTCATGCCTTTCGTCACAAAAAGAATATTTCCAATAAATATTATTTGAAATGTTTAGTTCAAAAAGAGTAGGATTCAGTCATCGGAACTAATCAGACGTCAGAGGCATACCGCCAGGCGAATACGTTTATGCTAAGGTTGGGAAAATGGAAATTGTTGCAAATTTTATCAACGGTCAACGCTGCTATAGCAGCAGCAAAAACACCTTACCTGTTACAAACCCGGCGACCGGACATGTCATCCGTCAGGTAACACAGAGTACTCAGGAAGAGATGCTGCAGGCCATCGCGGCCGCACACTCTGCATTTCCAGCCTGGTCTCAAACCCCGCCACTTCGTCGTTCCAGAATTTTGTTTGCTTTTAAAGCATTGCTTGAAAAGCACCGGGATGAGCTGGCAGAACTGATTGTGAGTGAGCACGGTAAAGTTTTTTCCGATGCCCAGGGCGAACTGACACGTGGGCTGGAAGTGGTGGAGTTTGCTTGTGGAATCCCGCACCTTATTAAAGGAGAATATTCCGCTAATGTAGGAACAGGGGTTGACTGCTTCTCTGTAATGCAACCGTTAGGGGTGGTCGCCGGTATTACACCGTTTAATTTTCCGGCAATGGTTCCTATGTGGATGTTCCCTGTTGCTTTAGCTTGCGGGAATACTTTTGTTTTAAAACCGCCAGCTCCGGTGCCTTCTGCCGCGCTGCGCCTGGCTGAATTACTCAAAGAGGCTGGTTTGCCAGACGGTGTGTTCAATGTTGTTCATTGCGGAAATGAGGCTGCAAGTTTGCTGACAACGGACCCGCGTATTCAGGCAGTCAGTTTTGTCGGGTCTTCGGCTGTCGCAGAACATATTTATGCGACCGCAAGCGCTCATGGTAAACGTGTGCAGGCTTTTGGCGCGGCAAAGAACCATGCCATTGTTATGCCTGATGCGGATCTGGATGCTACGGTTAATGCAATCATGGGGGGCGCTTATGGTTCCGCCGGTGAGCGTTGCATGGCATTGCCTATCGTTGTTGCTGTGGGTGATGATACAGCGGATAAACTGATTGCCAGACTGACACCACTCGTTAAAGCATTACGTATTGGTCCAGGGTCTGTTAAAGGCAAAGAAGAGAATGAAATGGGACCGGTTATTTCCCGGGCACATCAACAAAAAGTATGTGGCTACATAGATCGTGGTGAAGAAGAGGGGGCCACTTTACTGATTGATGGTCGGAACTATTCAGTCGCCGGGCATCCTGAAGGATTCTATGTGGGAGGCACATTGTTTGATCATGTCACGACTGACATGGTTATTTACCGTGAAGAAATTTTCGGCCCGGTATTAGGCATTGTGAGATCGACTGATTTTGAAAGCGCTCTGGCAACGGTCAATGGGCATGAATTTGGTAACGGGAGTGCTATTTTCACCACCAATGGACATTATGCGCGAGAATTTGTTCAGCGTGTGGAAGCTGGCATGGTAGGCGTCAATATCCCGGTGCCCGTACCTGTAGCATTCCACTCATTTGGCGGCTGGAAACGCTCTATCTTTGGTGCACTTAATGTTCATGGTCCGGATGGTGTTCGTTTCTATACTCGCATGAAAACTGTCACCACGCGCTGGCCAGCAGGGCAGCAAACCGTTTCAGAATTCAGTATGCCAACCCTGGGTTAACTTGACAGGAGAGATGTTATGACTAATTTACTCAGTCGTCCTGCGAAACTTGGTCATGGAAAGATCCAGCATATCACTGCGGAAAATGCGCAATGGGAATATGTAGGATTTGATGTCTATCGACTGGAGAAGGGAGAACGTATCTCTCTTCCATCTGACGGCAAAGAACGTTGCCTGGTACTGGTTTCTGGACTGGCAAATGTTAAAACCCCGGATGAGAATTTTGAACACCTTGGTCAGCGAATGAGCCCATTTGAGCGTATAGCCCCTTGGTCTGTTTACTTACCTCATCACACCTCAGCAGAGGTGATAGCTGAAAGTGCACTTGAGCTTGCTGTTTGTAGTGCACCAGGTTTTGGTTCGTTGCCTGTCAGGGTTATTTCGCCATCAGATGTTGGGATAGAGTTTCGAGGAAAGGGGCGTAATCAGCGATTAGTTCATAATATTTTACCCGATGATCAGCCCGCTGACAGTTTGTTAGTTGTGGAAGTTTATACCGCTGAAGGTAGCACCAGCTCTTACCCAAGTCATAAACACGACACACCAGTGAAAGGCGTGGAAACTTATCTGGAGGAGACATACTACCATCGTTTCGATCCTCCTCAGGGATTTGCGCTCCAGCGTGTTTATACCGATGACAGGAGCCTGGATGAATGTATGGCGGTGTATGACAGGAATGTGGTTAAAGTTCCGCGGGGCTATCACCCTGTTGCCACCATTGCCGGTTATGATAATTACTATTTAAATGTTATGGCGGGTCCTGAGCGAAAGTGGCTGTTCACCTGGGAGAAAGATCACGCATGGATTAATAGCGATCAATACCCTCGCCAACAGGAATAAGCTGTCTACTACGCAGTTAATTTTTTCGTATCGTTAGCAGCCCTCGGGCTGCTTTTTTTTTAACTTATTTTAATTGATTCATTCTGTTGGCTACAGCTTCTGGCGGCGAAGAAAAATTTTTTTTGCCCTTTAAATGAAATGAAAATATCACTTTTTTTTATCAGTAATAAAGAAAATTTCACTGATGTGAAGTGAACGAAATAAATGGAATTAACAACGATTATCCACGGTTATTTTAAGTGACAGGACTCACAAATCCGCGATGTAAAAAGAAAAGATGCAATTCATTTCGATATAATTTTCATATTAAACATATAGATATAAAGAGATTGGTTATTAAATTTCAATTTAAATGCAATTGAAAAATTTTTTTTAAATGATAATTTTGTCATATCACGATAAACACATTGGAGATGACATATGACCCTACCTTCGCTGGATCTCTTACTACAACAAGAAGCAGAGAGCCACTTTACCCATTTTTCTTTTGCCAGAGCATTACAAATCGGGCAAACCTTGTATCAGCGTGCTGTTTCGCAGCAGCTCCCCGTCGCGGTAGAAGTTTACGCTTTCGGTCAGCCGGTATTTTTTGCCGCACTACCAGACTCCGCCCCCGATAATCTTGCCTGGATGAAGCGTAAACGTAATACAGTCCTGCGCATGGCCCATTCTTCCCTGTATATGGGGTTTAAATACGAAGCTGAAGGCTTACGCATGGATAAAATGCCATGGATTGAACAGCCAGAATACTGTGACCATGGGGGGAGTTTTCCTCTTTTCCTGACCGGAGGCGCGCTGATTGGTGCCGTGACTGTCAGTGGTTTACCGTCGGCGGATGATCATGCGCTTGCCCTTTGGGCTATTCGCGAGAGCCTGACGTCCACTCTTGATACTCATCTTGCTCCTTAAGGAATCTCTCATGAATGCAGACAAAGTAAAACTGGCTATCGCCCCTATTGGCTGGACAAATGACGACATGCCTGAGCTTGGCAAAGAGAATACTTTCCAGCAGTGTATTAGTGAAATGGCATTAGCAGGGTTTCAGGGTAGTGAGGTGGGTAGCCAGTATCCACGTGATCCTGCCCGGTTAAAACCCGCACTGGCAATGCGTGGACTGCAGATTTGTAATGCCTGGTTCAGCACCTACTTTGCTGATGGACAGAAAGAAAAGACTCTGCAGGAATTTGATATTGCACTCGATTTTCTTCATGAGATGGGGGCGAAAGTTATTGGCTGTTCTGAGCAAAGCGGTAGCATTCAAGGCCTGCCAAACCCCATTTCTACGGACAAAGTGCACTTCAACGATACTCAATGGCAGCGAACCGTTGAAGGGTATAACTTACTCGCCGAACGCGCCGGTAAAAAAGGCATGCGAGTTTGCCTGCATCACCATATGGGAACGGCAATTCAGACGCCATCGGAGATAGATCGTTTCATGGAGTCTGTTCACCCGGAAGTCGGTCTGCTATTTGATACCGGCCATATTTATTGCTCAGAACGCAATCAGGCGGCCATTCTGGCTATTTTGGAAAAGTACCTGCCCCGAATCTTTCACGTTCACCTCAAAGATTGCCGTGACACAGTATTAGCCTGTGTGGATACAGAGAAACTCTCGTTTCTTGATGGTGTAAGAAGGGGAATGTTCACCGTGCCGGGTGACGGTGTTATCGAGTTTAAACCGATCTTCGATTACCTCGATAAGATGGCATACCAAGGCTGGATGGTGGTCGAAGCCGAACAAGATCCGGCAAAAGCGAATCCTTTGGAGTATGCACTGAAAGCCAGGAAATATTTACGCGAAACCGCGGGAATATAAGCCAGAACCTCGCATCACTGTGATTTTATCACGTAAAAATGTAAAGGAATTATTATGTCTGAACGACAAGTCTCTCCCTTCCAGCTGGCTATTTGTGCTGAAATGGTTTTCCAGGAATTACCTTTTATTGAGCGAGTAGAACGTATTCATGCAGCAGGTTTTGCCGTTGAAATCTGGGACTGGACACAAAAAGATATTGATAGCCTGGTTGCCACAGGGGCAACATTTACGTCCATGACTGGGTATATTGAAGGCAATTTACTTGATGATCCACAGATTGAACGTCTGTTATCTACAGCCGAGCAAAGTATTCCTGTCGCGAAGAAACTGCGTTGCCCTAGCCTTAACCTTCATGGTACGGGATTGGGGGAAGGGGGGATTCCTGTGGCACCTGTTGAAAACGTGACGGGGGCAATGTGGATCAAAGCGTATCAAACCTTGTGCCGTATTGCCGAGTTAGGTGAAAAGCACCAGCAGATATTTGTATTAGAGAATTTGAACACCGCCGTTGATCATCCCGGGTGTCCTTTTGCCCGGGCTGAGGACACCCTCACTCTGGTTGCGGCAGTGAATAGTCCTTGGTTAAAGATGAACCTTGATCTGTACCATGCCCAAATAGGTGAGGGAAATCTGATCGAACTGGTACAGCGGGCCGCACCGTGGATCGGTGAAATTCAGGTTGCTGATGTTCCTGGACGTAAGGAACCTGGCACGGGGGAAATTTTCTACCCTGCGGTTGCCCGAGCCCTGCAAGCGACGGGATACCGTGGTGTTGTAGGAATGGAAGCCTGGGCCTCTGGTGATTCTGAAGAAGCAATGTCACGTTTCAGACAGGCTTTCTCATTGTAATCATTCAGTATCGCTGTCAGTAAAGATGACTACTGACAGCGAACAACCCAAGACAACTACATGACTAATGAGACAGCACAACCCGTTGCCAGTGACTCATACGCTTTATCCGCAATCCAGAGTGCCCGTAAACCATCGATACCTGTACAATTTAATGGCGTATTTTGTTGCAGTGCAGTGACAAAATGATGCCACTCTGCTTTGTAAGAATCAGCATAACGTTCCAGGAAAAAGTCTTGTGGGTTTGCCTGAATGGTTCCAGGTTTTGTTAAACAAACCACGCGGTTTTGCAGCACGTTATTCGTTCTCAGTAACCCTTTCTCACCATGAAGTTCAATACGTTGATCATAGCCGTAGCCTGAGCGTCGGCTATTAATGATGGTGGCCTGTGTCCCGGACGTAAAGCCCAATACTATGGTCGCTGTATCCACATCCCCAGCGCGACCGATAGCGGGATCAACAATGTTACTGGCATAGGCATACACAGAGTTTGGCTCTTCATCCATAATAAATCTGACCATATCGAAGTCATGGATCGTCATATCGCGAAAAAGCCCACCTGAAACCTTGATGTAATCGGCAGGCGGGGCGGCTGGATCCCGGGAAACGATGAGCAGCGACTCAGCTTTGCCGATCTGGCCTGCCTGATACTGTGCTTTTAGCTGGTGAAAATCCGGGTCAAAACGGCGGTTAAAGGCGATAAAAAGTGGTGTTTTGTGTGCTTCGACAGTTTCCAGGCAAGCCGCCACACGTTTCAGATTGAGATGTATCGGTTTTTCACAAAAAATGGCTTTACCATGACGGGCAGCGAGCTCTATCTGATCAGCATGTTGATCCGTTGCAGAGGCGATGACTACCGCATCGATATTGGGATCATTAAGTACGTGCTCTAAGGTCATCACTTGCGCATCGTACTGCGTTGCTAACGCCTGTACTGCATTATTCCACGGGTCAACAACGGCATACAGGTGTGAGCCCGGATGAGCAGCAATATTTGCAGCATGGATCTGTCCGATTCGTCCTGCGCCGAGTAAAGCGATATTTAACATACAGACTCCTGGTAAGGATATTTAATAAATGGAATATTAATTTCAATATACATTAAAAACGAAAAATACAAATCTTTTTTCGGCGTTTTATCTCGCGTTCAGGCGTGGAATACAAAGAAGGAAAAAGGCAGATGCGCGTGCACCCTGACATGGCCGGTTTACCGGGGACGCCCTGGTCATTGCGTTGGCAAATTTCCAGGGAGAGGGATGTGGGCGCGGTGGTTCCCGGCAAATAGAAACAGGTACTGATGAAGAGGGGCTGTGCCGATATTATTTAGCGTTATTCAGCGCCAGGGAAACCGCCAAAGCCTGCACGAGGCACATGGAGACAACCTGAGATCGAAAACCATCAATCTGAGCTTCATGCATCACAAAACAGACATCACTGAATGCAGACAGCGGGCTGACCTGACTATCGGTAATAGCGATTTGTTTGGCTCCTTTCCTGGCTCCAAGCTCCACCAGCTCAACGGCTTCCGATGCATAAGGCGAATAACTGATAGCAATCACCACATCCTTGGGACTCACCATACTGAGTTGTTCTGAAAACATTCCCCCCAATCCATCAATCAGGAATGCGCGGCGTTCAAGGTGGCGCAGAGCATAGGTAAGATAGCTGGCAACACTAAAAGAGCGGCGCAAACCAATGACGTAAATATTCTCGGCATTGGCCAGTAAGCGAATAGCTTCATCAAGCTGTTCAGGTTTTACCAGTCCTGGAAGTTGTTGAAGTGCCTGGACGTTAACCATCGTAAACATGTTCAGTACTTCCTGGGGCTTTTCAGGCGCAGCCGTGGGATCACTATTTGCGTTCTGGCGAAATAACCTGGCTCGTTCGGTGTAGCTTACGGTTTCTTCCATCAAATGCTGGCGGAAGATTTGTTTCATTTCATTAAACCCACTGAAACCAAAAGCGCTGGCAAAACGAATAAGAGTAGAAGGGGGGACATCTGCCCGTTCGGCAATGGAAGCCACGGTGTCAAAAGCAATGCTGTTGCTATTATCCAGAATGTATCTGGCAACCTGCTTCAGACGTTTACTCAGTTCATCATAACGTTTACGAATTTCGTCTTGCAGAATAGATAATTGAGTGGGATGTGAAGCCATAAAGAAATCCTGATGATTGAAATTTATCTCGCTTTAGATTATCAAAATAAAAAAAAAATTCCATTATCCTGGTATGATGGGGATCTAATTTCCAATATATTACTGGTGAATTGCTGGGGGGTGGCATGCTCACCACCCGTCCAGGATGGCTATGGGCTAGTTCTTCGTGGTCTCTTTTGGCGTATTCACTTTTTGCCACAGGCTACCCAATGTTTCATAAACAGCCCGGTCGCTGTGCATTAACCAAGTCGGCGACGGAAATGCCTTTTCCCATGGATTCAGCGGTGAATCAATCGCGAGCTGATTCGCCGGGGCAGGGAGTGGGTGCATACCTGCTCGATTGAAAAAGACCATGGCGCGCGGCAAGTGTGAGGCAGAGGTTAACAGAATAAAAGGCTGTTTCCCGATCAATTCAGCAACAGCCTTGGCTTCATCTTCTGTATCCCGGGCCTTGTCCAGAGTAATAATATTGTCTTTAGGAACCCCCAGACTTTCTGCTACCCTGGCACCCGCATCTGCCGTGGTGACAGGGTTTCCTATGGCTGCAGCTCCGGTGAAGACGAGTTTTGCCGTAGGGCGAGTTTGCCAGAGCCGGACGGCTTCCGTCACACGAGGTAAATTATTGGCGAACAGATTTGAACTTGGTGCCCATTCCGGGTTCCAGGTATACCCCCCACCCAGCACCACTATATAATCAACCCCGTCATTTTGCTGCCGGGTTGGATAGGTTTCTTCTATGGGTTTTAGCAAACCATCTGCCACTGGCTGCAGGCTTAAAAGTAATAATATCAGCCAGCTTGCCGTCAACAGGCTTTTAGCTGTTTTCTGCCAGCGAGTGAACCAGAGTAGTGTGATAGCGAGCCCCATCAGTAATAACAGAAGAGGGAGGGGTAACAGTAGGCCACCAACGACTTTCTTGAGTGTAAAAAACATGAACTCTGGCTCCTTTTTTAACCATGTGACAGGTAATCGCTGGCGATATTACACCAAATGGGTTCATTATCTGCCGGGCTGTGCCAAAATAAGTGTTTTGTCTGACGCCTCTTTTCGCCACGGAGTTTCATTGAATGGCCGATCGTAATTTTGACGATATCGCCGAAAAATTTTCGCGCAACATCTATGGCACGACAAAAGGCCAGTTACGACAGGCTATCCTTTGGCAGGATTTAGATTTGTATCTTGCCAGTCAGCCAGCCTGTTTGCGCGTACTGGATGCGGGGGGCGGAGAAGGTCAAACGGCACTTCGCTTTGCCGAGCGTGGTCATCAGGTGACGTTATGTGATCTCTCTGGCGAGATGTTAAATCGGGCAAAAGCCCTGGCCGCAGAACAAGGACTGAGTGACAAGATGCACTTTATTCATGCCCCTGCCCAGGAAATGGTTCAGCATTTGGCGCATCCGGTAGATCTGCTATTATTCCACGCGGTACTGGAATGGGTCGCTGACCCGCGCGGAGTGCTGGAGTCACTCTGGCACTGTCTGCGTCCTGGCGGTACCTTATCGCTAATGTTTTACAATGCCAATGGCCTGTTGATGCATAATATGGTGGTTGGCAATCTTGAATATGTTGAGCAGGGAATGCCAAAGAAGAAAAAGCGCACGCTTTCACCCAACAATCCGCTGCAGCCAGAACAGGTTTATCACTGGCTGGAGCAAATTGGCTGGGAGATCACCGGTAAAACCGGAGTACGGGTGTTTCATGATTACTTGCGTAATAAACACCATCAAAAAGAAAAATTTGACGATTTGCTAACGCTTGAGACGCGTTATTGCCGGCAAGAGCCTTATATTAGCCTTGGCCGTTATATTCATGTCACCGCGGTTAAGCCGCAGAGCCAAGGATAAATTATGAATGGTTTTTCCCAGACCGTACCGGAACTCGTGACTTGGGCCAGGAAAAATGATTTCTCCATCTCGCTGCCCACTGAACGTCTTACTTTCTTACTGGCGATTGCCACCCTGAATGGTGAGCGTCTGGATGGCGAGCTAAGTGAAGGTGAACTGGTTGATGCGTTTCGTTTTGTCAGTGAAGGTTTTGAACAAACCAGTGAGACTATTACCGCACGAGCTAATAATGCCATCAATGACTTGGTGCGCCAGCGCCTGATTAACCGTTTTGTCAGTGAGGTCTCAGAAGGTAATGCGATTTATCGCCTGACGCCATTGGGTATGGGGATCTCTGATTATTATATTCGCCAGCGTGAGTTTTCCACCCTGCGTTTGTCGATGCAGCTTTCAATTGTGGCCAGCGAATTAAAGCTTGCCGCTGATGCGGCAGAAGAGCAGGGCGACGAAATTCACTGGCATCGCCAAGTTTATGCCCCCCTGAAATACTCCGTAGCGGAAATATTCGACAGTATCGATTTAACACAACGCATTATGGATGAGCAGCAGCAGCAAGTTAAAGATGAAATCGCCCAGCTGTTGAATAAAGACTGGCGGGCTGCTATTTCCAGTTGTGAACTGTTGCTGTCAGAAACTTCTGGCACCCTGCGGGAGTTACAGGACACCCTGGAAGCCGCCGGAGATAAAATGCAAACCAGCTTGCTGCGCATTCAAGATTCGACGGTAGGTCATGAGGATTTACAGTTTATTGACCGCCTGGTGTTTGATCTCCAGGCGAAGCTGGATCGCATTACTCGCTGGGGCCAGCAGTCTATCGATTTATGGATCGGCTATGACCGCCATGTGCATAAATTTATACGTACTGCCATTGATATGGATAAAAATCGTGTTTTTGCCCAGCGACTGCGAAAGTCAGTGCAAACTTATCTCGATGCCCCCTGGACACTGACTTACGCCAGTGCAGATCGTTTATTGGATATGCGTGATGAGGAAATGACGCTACGCAATGACGAAGTGATGGGAGAGCTTCCAGATAACCTGGAGTTTGAAGAGTTTAATGAAATACGTGAACAGTTAGCGGCGCTGATTGAAGCTGCACTCCAGACTTACAAAACCCAGCAGATTCCACTGGATTTAGGCTTGGTAATGAAAGAGTTCCTGGTGCAATATCCACGCGCTCGTCATTTTGATGTCGCCCGTATTGTGGTTGACCAGGCGGTACGTTTAGGGGTTGCAGAAGCTGACTTCACCGGCTTGCCAGCTTACTGGCAAACAATTAATGATTATGGAGCCAAGGTACAAGCGCATGTCATCAACAAATATTGAACACGTGATGCCAGCTAAACTGGCACAGGCGCTGGCGAATCCTCTCTTTCCTGCACTCGATAGCCAGTTGCGTGCCGGACGCCATATCAGCCAGGATGAGCTGGATAATCATGCCTTTTTAATGGACTTCCAGATATATCTGGAGAGTTTCTATGCGCGTTATAATGTGGAGCTGCTCCGTGCCCCTGAAGGGTTCTTCTATTTGCGTCCACGATCAACCACGCTGATCCCTCGTTCTACTCTGTCAGAACTTGACATGATGGTGGGTAAAATTCTCTGCTATCTCTATCTCAGTCCAGAACGACTGGCTAATGAGGGCATTTTTACTCAGCAAGAACTCTATGACGAACTGCTAACGCTGGCGGATGAAAGTAAGCTACTTAAGCTTGTGAATAATCGCTCTACCGGCTCTGACCTGGATCGTCAAAAACTTCAGGAAAAAGTAAGGGCTTCACTGGCTCGTCTGCGTCGTCTGGGCATGGTCTGGTTTATGGGACATGACAGCAGTAAATTTCGTATCACTGAATCGGTATTTCGTTTTGGGGCTGATGTACGCAGTGGTGACGATGCCCGGGAAGCACAATTGCGTATGATTAGGGATGGGGAAGCCATGGCGATAGAAAGTCGCCTGCAACTGGACGACGAAACAGAAGAGGCGGCAGCCGATTTAAGTAACGCGGAGGATGAACAGGAATGATTGAACGCGGCAAGTTTCGCTCACTCACACTGGTTAACTGGAATGGCTTTTTTGCCCGAACTTTTGATCTCGATGAACTGGTTACCACGTTATCGGGGGGAAATGGGGCCGGTAAGTCAACCACCATGGCGGCTTTTGTCACCGCGCTTATTCCTGATTTGACCCTGCTGCATTTCCGTAATACCACCGAGGCTGGTGCCACTTCAGGCTCAAGGGATAAGGGCTTGCACGGCAAGCTGAAAGCCGGGGTCTGTTATGCAGTGCTGGATGTGATGAACTCTCGTCACCAGCGAGTAATGGTCGGGGTTAGACTGCAACAAGTCGCAGGCCGTGACCGTAAAGTGGATATCAAACCCTTTGCGATTCAGGGACTGCCAACCTCATACCAGCCGACCCAACTGCTTACCGAAACCTTGAATGAGCGTCAGGCAAGGGTACTGAGCCTGAATGAATTAAAAGATAACGTTGAGGCGATTGAAGGCGTTCAGTTTAAGCAGTTTAGCTCCATCACTGAATATCATGCCCTGATGTTTGATCTGGGGATTGTTGCCCGTCGTCTGCGCACCGCGTCTGATCGCAGTAAATATTATCGCCTGATTGAAGCGTCACTGTACGGTGGTATATCCAGTGCGATTACCCGTTCCCTGCGTGATTATCTGTTGCCAGAAAATGGTGGGGTGCGTAAAGCCTTCCAGGATATGGAGGCTGCATTACGGGAAAACCGTTTAACACTGGAGGCGATTCGTGTCACCCAGTCTGACCGTGACCTGTTTAAGCATTTGATAACAGAAGCCACTCATTATGTGGCGGCAGACTACATGCGTCATGCGAATGAACGCCGGGTACATCTGGACAAAGCCCTGGAGTGGCGTCGGGAACTCTTTACCAGCCGCCAGCAACTGGCCACTGAGCAATATAAGCATGTGGATATGGCCCGGGAACTGGCCGAGCACAGTGGTGCGGAAGAGGACCTGGAAGCAGCATACCAGGCTGCCAGCGATAACCTGAATTTGGTGCAAACGGCTATTCGTCAGCAAGAGAAAATCGAGCGCTATGAAACGGATCTCGAAGAGCTGCAGCACCGTCTTGAAGAGCAAAGTGAAATTGTTGCCGAAGCGATTGAGCAACAAGAAGAAAATGAAGCTCGGGCAGAAGCAACCGACCAGGAAGTGGATGAGCTGAAAAGCCAGCTCGCAGATTATCAGCAAGCTCTGGATGTGCAGCAGACGCGGGCGATTCAGTATCAGCAAGCTCTCGAAGCACTGGAACGCGCGCGTGCTTCATGCCATCTGCCAGATTTGACCCTCGACAGTGCTGAAGAGTGGCTGGAAACTTTCCAGGCGAAAGAGAGTGAAGCCACTGATACCTTGCTGTCACTGGAACAGAAAATTCGTGTTGCTGAGGCGGCACATAGTCAGTTTGAACAAGCTTATCAATTGCTGACCGCAATTAATGGGCCGGTAAACCGTGCCGATGCCTGGGACACGGCACGTGAATTGATCCGTGACAGTCATAACCAGCGCCATTTGTCGGACCAGGTGCAGCCCTTACGTATGCGCCTTAATGAGCTCGAGCAGCGCCGTCGTGATCAGCAAGAAGCTGAACGTTTACTGACGGAATTTTGTAAGCGCCAGGGCAAAATTATTGACCCTCAAGACCTTGAAGCATTGCATGATGAGCTGGAGGCGAGCATTGCCACCCTTCAACAGCAAGTTTCTGAGGCCAGTGAGCAGCGCGCGGCATTACGCCAGGAACTGGAACAGCTCCAGGGACGCGTTAAAACCTTAAGTTTACGTGCACCGGTTTGGATTGCTGCTCAAACCAGCCTGAATCAGCTTTGTGAACAAAGTCATGAGCAGTTTGAAACCAGCCAGCAAGTGACTGAGTATATGCAGCAGTTGCTGGAACTTGAGCGTGAGTCCACGGTAGAACGTGACGAGGTGGGGAATAAAAAGCGTCTGGTTGATGAAGAGATAACACTGTTAAGTCAGCCTGGAGGGGCAGGTGATCCACGCCTTAACGCCCTGGCTGAACGTTTCGGTGGTGTACTGTTGTCAGAAATCTATGATGATATCAGTCTTGATGATGCGCCTTATTTCTCTGCTCTTTATGGCCCGTCCCGGCACGCTATTGTCGTACCCGATCTCAAACTGGTACGGGAGCATCTTGAGAGCCTGGAAGAGTGCCCGGAAGACCTCTATTTGATTGAAGGGGACCCGTCAGCCTTTGATGACAGTGTCTTCAGCGTCGAGGAACTGAGTGGCGCGGTACTGGTTAAGACCGCTGACAGGCAGTGGCGTTATTCGCGTTTACCGGAGCTGCCACTCTTTGGCCGTGCAGCCCGGGAAAACCGCATTGAAGCGTTGCATGCTGAACGGGAATCATTAGCAGAACGTTTTGCGACACTTTCCTTCGATGTGCAGAAAAACCAGCGCCTCCACCAGGCATTCAGTCGTTTCATTGGCCAGCATTTGGGTGTTGCTTTTGATGATGATCCTGAAGTGGAACTGCGCCAGCTTAACAGCCGTCGTGGGGAGCTTGAGCGGGCTATCAGCCAGCATGATAATGCCACACAGCACCAACGTCAGCAGTATGAACAGGCCAAAGAAGGGGTCAGCCAGCTCAACCGCCTGTTACCACGCCTTGGCGTATTAAGTGATGAAACACTGATTGATCGCTGTGAAGAGATCCAGGCGCATTTTGAAGAGGCCCAAGAGGCCGCACGCTTTATTCAGCAACAGGGTCATTCTTTGACGAAACTGGAAGCTATTGCCAGTGTGTTGCAAAGTGATCCGGAGCAGTTTGAACAGCTGAAAGACGATTATGCCCATGCCCAGCAGATGCAGCGGGATGCCCGTCAGCGAGCCTTCTCATTAACCGAAGTCGTACAACGCCGTGCTCACTTTAGTTATAGCGATTCGGCTGCCATGCTGGATGGAAACAGTGACCTGAATGAGAAATTGCGTCAGCGTCTGACTCAGGCGGAAAGCGACCGTGCCCGTGCCCGGGATACCCTGCGTCAGCATTCTCAGCAACTGGGGCAGTATCATCAGTTACTGGCGTCGCTGAAAAGTGCTTTTGACACCAAAAATGAGTTACTGAAAGAGCTCTATAAAGAGCTACAGGATATTGGTGTTCGTGCCGATAACGGGGCTGAAGAGCGGGCACGCATCCGCCGTGATGAGTTGCATGCCAGTCTGAACAGTAACCGCTCACGCCGCAATCAACTGGAAAAACAGACCGCGCTTTGTGAAGCGGAGATGAGTAACCTCACGCGCCGGCTGAAGCAGCTGGAACGCAGTTATCTGGAAATCCGTGAACAGGTCGTCACTGCGAAAGCAGGCTGGTGTGCGGTCATGCGGATGGTGAAAGATAATGGCGTCGAGCGTCGCTTACATCGCCGTGAGCTGGCTTACCAGTCTGCGGATGAATTGCGATCAATGTCGGATAAAGCGCTGGGAGCACTGCGCCTGGCTGTTGCCGATAATGAACATCTGCGTGACGTGTTACGCCTGTCAGAAGATCCTAAACGACCTGAAAGGAAAATTCAGTTCTTTGTCGCCGTCTACCAGCATCTGCGTGAACGTATTCGTCAGGATATTATTCGCACTGATGACCCGGTTGAAGCGATTGAGCAGATGGAGATTGAACTCAGCCGTCTGACCGAGGAGCTGACTTCCCGTGAACAGAAACTGGCTATCAGTTCTCGCAGTGTGGCCAATATTATTCGCAAAACTATACAGCGGGAGCAGAACAGGATACGTATGCTTAACCAGGGGCTGCAAAGTGTCTCCTTTGGTCAGGTGAACAGTGTACGTTTGAATGTGAATGTACGTGAAGCTCACTCCACACTGCTGACGGTGTTATCTGAACAGCATGAGCAACATCAGGATCTGTTTAACAGTAACCGTCTGACTTTCTCTGAAGCCTTGGCGAAACTCTATCAACGTCTTAATCCACAGGTTGATATGGGGCAGCGTACACCACAAACCATTGGTGAAGAGTTACTGGATTACCGCAACTATCTGGAAATGGAAGTTGAGGTTAACCGTGGGTCTGATGGCTGGTTACGTGCAGAGAGTGGTGCACTGTCTACCGGGGAAGCGATTGGTACGGGGATGTCCATCCTGGTGATGGTGGTACAAAGCTGGGAAGAGGAATCCAGCCGCTTACGTGGGAAAGATATCTCCCCTTGCCGACTGTTATTCCTTGATGAAGCGGCCCGTCTGGATGCGAAGTCCATTGCAACCTTGTTTGAGTTGTGTGAACGGCTACAAATGCAGTTAATCATTGCGGCACCGGAAAATATTAGCCCGGAAAAAGGCACCACCTATAAGCTGGTGCGTAAAGTGTTCCAGAATACGGAACATGTCCATGTGGTTGGTCTGCGGGGGTTTGCCCCCCCAGTGGCAGCTGAGGCATTGCCTGAATCTGAGTCACAGGATGCCTCCTGATCATCAACACTGACAGGTAAACTAAAAAACGGGGAAACCCGTTTTTTTTTCAAAAAAAAATGACGGTTTAGCACATTCGCAGGCCACCAAGTGACAGCATGATAAGAATATGTTCTCGTCAGGATGTGTTTTAAACGGGCAAACGGCGTTAACTGTTTATATACTGAAGATATATATTGCGCAAAATGTCGGGCAAATATCATCAAAGGGGTACTGGATGTTGTTGGCAAAAATGAAGAGTCTGCAATTGATAGTGATTGGCTGTAGTTTTATCGTCGGACTTGGGTTCGTTACCCGGGCCCATGCTGATGATCTGACTACGGCAGAAAATAATCACCCTGCGGTGACCGAGGTTGAGCACGTAGCACCGCTGTCCGTTGAACAGAGCCGGGCGAAAATCCTGGCGAGCTTGCCTGTTGATTATACGCCAGTGTATCTCAATAGCTTATCTGAGCTTTATGCCAAACGAGATATGCAGCCCATGTGGCAGGAAAACAGTGCTGTACATGCCTTTTCCCGGCAACTCGCTGAGGTCGCGATTGCGGGTATCCAGCCACAATTTGCACACTGGGTAGAACAACTCACACAACCTACCGTTCAGGGCTTAGGACGGGATATTATGTTGTCGGATGCGATGCTTGGGTATCTGGATTATATTTCCAGCATTCCTGCTGAAGGCGCTCGCTGGTTGTATGGGGGCCATGTTTATCAGCCGAAAGTCCCCCCACAAAATATAGTCAACCAGTGGCAGGCGGCTATTAACCAGGGAGATGCCCTGGCTTTTATCGCTTCGTTAGAGCCAAACGGTTCCCAATATAATTCATTGCGCCAGTCCCTTCATGCTTTGATGCAACCGACGGCAGCCTGGCCACAACTACAGGATAATGTCACGCTCCGTCCTGGTGAAAATAGCCGTGATGTCCCGGCCTTGCGTCAGATCCTGAGCCGCAGCCTCAATATGCCAGCCAGTAGCGATACCGTGCCTGAGACACAAGTCTATGGTTTAGACCTTGTGGAAAGTGTTAAGCAGTTTCAACGCCAGCAAGGGCTGGAGCCTGATGGTGTTATTGGGGCTCAAACACGTTACTGGCTCAATGCGACACCTCAGCAACGGGCAGGAATTGTGGCATTAAATATGCAGCGCCTGCGATTACTGCCGGAAAAGGTTGATACCGGGATCATGGTCAATATCCCTGACTATTCGCTGGTCTATTATCTCAATGGCCATGAAGCGTTACAGTCAAGGGTGATTGTCGGGCGTCCCGACAGAAAGACCCCCCTGATGAGCAGTGCGCTGAATAATGTGGTGGTGAATCCCCCGTGGAATGTCCCCCAGTCACTGGCACGTAAAGATATTTTGCCCAAAGTACGCCAGGACCCGGGGTATTTGGATCGTCTTGGATACCGCATTTTTCGGGGCTGGAGTAATGACGCAGAAAGTGTGGACCCCTGGATGGTTGACTGGTCGATGATCACCGAGAAAAATTTGCCCTTTCGTTTTCAGCAAAAGCCAGGGCAGAACAACGCACTGGGACGTTACAAATTTAACATGCCTAACTCCGAGTCTATCTATCTGCATGACACGCCGAATCATAACTTATTCCGCCGGGAGTCCCGGGCATTAAGTTCTGGTTGTGTCCGTGTCAATAAAGCTTCTGAGCTGGCGGATATGCTTTTGCAGGATGTGGGCTGGAATACCTCACGTATTTCAAGTGCCGTTGCGCAGGGGGATACCAGATACATTTCTATACGTCAGAATGTACCTGTGATGCTGTATTACCTGACGGCATTTAGCGAAGGAGATGGGCATATCGCATTTCGTACTGACATTTACAATTATGACAGTGCAGCCCGCGCCGGAGCGCAAAATGTGAGTAAAGCCCGTTTACTGCTTTTGTAAAGGATGTGGCTAAAACAGAAATGCCAGACCTGACTGCCTTGACGCTTGAACCATGGCGGGTTAAGGTTTGGCAAGTTAGCGCAAAAGCGCACATTAAATAAACAATCACTCTATTTTTAGGCCCGGAATAATGGATAGATTTAACGCTTATCGCCGCAGGCTGCTGGCTTTAGGAGGCGCGGCTCTCGGTGCATCACTGTTACCATTTCCCGCATTTGCTACGCTTTCTACCCCACGTCCGCGTATTCTGACACTGAGTAATCTCAATACGGGTGAGTCACTAAAAACTGAATTCTTTGATGGTAAAGGTTATATCAAAGATGAGCTGACCCGGCTGAACCATTTTTTCCGTGATTACCGGGCGAATAAAGTCACCGCCATCGATCCGGCTCTGTTTGACCAGCTGTATCGCTTGCAGGTACTGCTTGATACCAGTAAACCGGTGCAGCTCATTTCTGGATACCGCTCTGTTGATACCAATAATGGAATGCGCGCCCACCATCGTGGAGTGGCAAAAAAGAGTTACCATACCAAGGGCCAGGCGATGGATTTCCATATTGATGGTGTCGCACTTAATAACGTCCGCAAGGCGGCATTGTCAATGCGTGCCGGTGGTGTAGGGTATTACCCTCGTAGTAACTTTGTGCATATTGATACCGGGCCAGTCAGGACTTGGTAAAACAGTAGGCCGGTATGTTTCACCGGTAATGGAGTCGCATGAAATACCATATTATTCCTGTCACCGCCTTTGCTCAAAACTGCTCTTTAATCTGGTGCCCGGTGACTATGGAGGCCGCGCTGGTGGACCCGGGGGGCGATGCTCCGCGTATTAAACAGAATATTGAGCAGACGGGTGTGCAGGTCAAAAAAATCTTACTGACACACGGGCACCTTGATCATGTCGGGGCAGCGGCAGAGCTTTCAGACTGGCTAAGTGTGCCCATTATTGGCCCACAAAAAGAAGATGAGTTCTGGCTGCAGGGACTCCCCCAGCAGAGCCAAATGTTTGGTCTTGAGGAGTGTCTCCCCCTGACGCCGGATCAATGGCTGGAAGAGGGGGATCAGGTGACCGTGGGCGAAACAACGCTTAACGTGTTGCACTGCCCTGGCCACACCCCCGGGCATGTGGTCTTTTTTGATCCGCTATCCCGTTTACTGATTTCAGGGGACGTTATCTTCAAAGGCGGCGTTGGCCGCAGTGATTTCCCGCGGGGAGACCATGCAGCCTTGATTGATTCAATCAAACGCAAACTGCTACCGTTAGGGGACGATATCACCTTTATACCGGGTCATGGGCCGTTGTCTACGTTAGGTGACGAACGACGACATAACCCTTTTTTACAAGACGAACTACCCGTCTGGTAGCGTTATAACAATGCCATGATGGCGCTTTTATATTTTTTCTTTCAATAAAAAACCGCGGGTCAACTTAACAAGTGACCCGCGGTTTTTTTTACCAGCGAAAGCAGAATGACACGGGCTACATTACAGCACTGCCACAATAGCTTCACACAGAGGTGACATATTATCAGGCGTCAGTCCGGCCACATTGATACGACCTGAGGCAACGGCATAAATCGCGAACTCTTCCCGCAGGCGGAGTACCTGTTCTTTCGTTAAACCACTAAAAGAGAACATGCCGTTCTGATTGATAATAAAACTGAAGTCACGGGTTGCGCCTTTTTCCTGCAGCGTATTGACGAACAGTTGGCGCATGCGATGGATACGCTGACGCATCTCGGTGAGTTCCTGTTCCCACAGCGTGCGTAATGCTTCATTGCTCAGGATAGTCGCCACCACGGCTGCACCGTGGGCAGGTGGATTAGAGTAGTTAGCGCGAATGGTCGACTTCACTTGGCTAAAGGCACGATCCACCGTTTCAGCATCAGTGGCAACCAGAGTGAAAGCACCCACACGCTCATTGTATAAACCAAAGTTTTTGGAGTACGAACTGGCGATTATCAATTCGTTATGCGTGGCGGCGAACAGGCGCAGGCCTTCAGCATCTTCTTCCAGACCACGGGCAAAACCCTGGTAGGCGAAGTCAAACAGGGGAAGCCAGCCTTTTTCCAGCGACATGGCAGACAGGATTTCCCACTGTTCAAAGGTCGGATCGATACCGGTTGGGTTATGGCAGCAACCGTGGAAAAGCACCACATCACCTGCCTGTGCGGCTTGCAGGCTGTCAATCAGCCCGGCAAAATCAAGACTGTGGTTTTCAGCGTCATAGTAGTTGTATTCGCACACTTCCAGCCCCGCAGACTGGAATACATTCTTATGGTTTGGCCAGCTTGGATTACTGACCCAGACACGTTTGACTGAAGTATTGTTCGCGATAAAATCTGCTGCGACACGTAGTGCGCCAGTACCACCAGGTGTCTGGGCAGTGTGGGCACGTTTGGTTTCGATAATCGGGCTGCCTTTTCCGAACAGCAGCTCCTGGGTACAGTGGGCGAAAGCGGGAATGCCGTCAATACTGAGGTAGGTTTTAGTGACTTCGTTTTCCAGTAAATAGAGTTCCGCTTTTTTCACACTGGTCAGAACCGGGGTCTTGCCGGTTTCATCTTTATAGACACCAATACCGAGGTTAATTTTATTGGCACGGTCATCGGCACGAAACAGATCAGCCAGACCCAGAATGGGGTCGGCGGGCGCAGCAACAATATTCTCAAACATAACGGATTCCATAGAGAGGCAGGGAGAAATTAATATCAGGTTACCCGCTGTTTTACGAAATGCCAACCGTTTGCAAAAAAAAGAGTCAGGCGGGTACAACACCGGGTTTACTGCACTTTTCAGGCATAAAAAAACAGGACTTGCGCCCTGTTTTTTAAACTTCAGACAACAGCGTGTCGAAGATTAGAACTGGTAAGTTACACCCAGGGTTGCCTGGTTGTCTGAACCAACCCAACCGCCGCCAGTTTTTTCTGCAGTGTCAGTATTCAGCAGGTTTACACGGTAGTCAGCATAAACGTTGAAGTTTTTGTTGAAGTAGTAGTAAGAACCGATCTGAATATATTTAGCCAGGTCTGCAGAGAAGGTATCGTCGCCATTTTCATCGTTGGACAGACGCTTACCTTTAGACTGGACATAGGCCAGGGATGGACGCAGACCGAAGTCGAACTGGTACTGAGCGATAGCTTCAAAGTTCTGAGTTTTCTTGGCCGCGTTGAAGAAGCCAACACCGGTGGTTTCTCCTGATGCACTTGTTGTACCTGAGTTGCTGAGTACACTGGTGTTACGTGTTTCAGAGTAAACAGTGGCCAGGTAGATGTTGTTGGCATCGTATTTAGCACCGATAGCCCATGCTTCTGCGCGCGCAGAGTCATTGTGATCGTTACGTTGTTTGTCGGTACGTTTAGAGTTGCTGTACGCACCAATTACAGAGAAACCTTCCAGGAAGTCATAGCTCAGGGAGTAACCGAAGCCGTCACCGTTTGCAGTCGCTGCATCGGTACGGTCATTTTTGCCCTGGTACTGGATACCAAAGTTCAGGCCTTCAACCAGGTCAAAGAAGTTGGTATTGCGGTAGGTCAGAACACCTGTCGCACGGTGGGTCATAAAGTTATCAGGGTTGCCACCCCAAGTTTCGCCAGAATAAGACGGGGACATATCAGTCAGGGACTCAACATCATAAATGATGCCGTAGTTACGACCGTAGCTCAGTGAGCCAGCTTCAGCAACTTTAATACCAGCAAATGCCAGACGAGTCACGTTGTCCTGGTCGCCTTCAGCTTTGCTTGCTTTAGCACGGTATTCCCAACGACCGAAACCGACTAAGTCAGAGTTGATCTGAGTTTCGCCTTTAAAACCGATCTGCGCATAAGAAGAGTCAGTGCTGCCTTTTTTGGTGCCTTTTGCTTTGTCTTTGTTCTGGTGATTGATGCCACGCTCACCAACAACTTTACCGTACAGGTCTAATTTGTTGCCATCTTTGTTATAGATTTCTGCAGCATTTACAGAGCCCGCTACCAGAATAGCAGGGATCATCACTGCCAGAATATTGCGCTTCATCATTATTTATTACCCTCATTAGTATTATGAACACCTGCCACTGCCGCCAACAATTTCTTACAAAACTGTTGATGAGAGTTTGGTGTCTTTCTGTGTCTGAAGGCATCTTTCCATCCATGACCGGGTTTCGCCAGCCTGAAAGTGCTACAAATGTCCAAACTAAGTTACAAATGGAAAATATGTGTAACTTAATGTGTATTTGATGGAACTTTGTGAACTAATTCAAACTTCGACTGATTAGTAGGTGAGGCAATTTTTTCTTATTGTATATATATGAATTGCTTATGTTTAATTTGTATAAAGCAATTATCGCGGATTAGGCGTTGATCATCCTTTATTTACAGGGAGACCAGGATTGACAATGGCTGGTGGGGAAACGTGACAAAAAGTGCGTTATTCCTCAGTAAAAAAAAAGGTCATAAAACACCTGATTTTTGTCAATTATGTAATTTTGTAAGAAACAACCTGTAACTTGAACACATATCAAAACGGTTGAAACTGACATTAAATTAATGTTCATTAACAAAATGCCCTTTATCGCAAGACAGCTGATGTCGCGGTGGTAATGTGGTTACCAAAAGATGCCAGAAAGAACATCGGGCAGAAAAACAGGGAGTCATACAGGAAAGGGGCTGTATCAGGAAGAAAAAGAGGGAAAATCAATTCCCTCTTTATATGCTACCAGAGGCAGGAAATTAGAAGTTTGCGTTACGTGGAGTTCGCGGGAAAGGGATCACGTCGCGGACGTTTTGCACGCCAGTGACATAGGCAATCAGGCGCTCGAAGCCCAGACCAAAACCGGAATGAGGAACGGTGCCATAGCGGCGCAGATCACGGTACCACCAGTAATCTTCTTTATTTAGTCCCATTTCAGCCAGACGGGCGTCTAATACATCCAGACGTTCTTCACGCTGGGAACCACCAATGATTTCACCAATACCCGGGGCCAGTACATCCATGGCCGCAACAGTCTTCCCGTCATCATTAAGACGCATATAAAATGCTTTAATATCTTTCGGATAGTTTTTCACCACCACAGGAGCTTTGAAATGCTGTTCTGCCAGGTAACGTTCATGCTCTGAGGAGAGGTCAACACCCCAGTAAACTGGATTTTCAAAGCGCTGGCCGCAGTTCAGTAGGATCTCAACAGCATCGGTATAATCCACCTGTGCAAAATCTGCCTGAACAAAGTTTTGCAGACGCTCAATGGCTTCTTTATCCACGCGTTCAGCAAAGAACTTCATGTCATCCATACGCTCTTCCAGCACGGCTTTAAAGACGTACTTCAGCATGGCTTCAGCCAGGGCGGCTGCATCATCTAAACTGGCAAAGGCCACCTCTGGCTCCAGCATCCAGAATTCAGCCAGGTGACGGCTGGTATTGGAATTTTCGGCACGGAAAGTGGGACCAAAGGTATACACCTTGGACAATGCACAAGCATAGGTTTCGCCATTCAGCTGACCTGATACGGTCAGGAAGGCCTCTTTTCCGAAAAAGTCTTTATCAAAATCGACTTTCCCTTCTGCGGTGCGGGGCAGGTTTTCCAGGTCAAGAGTCGAGACCCGAAACATTTCACCGGCACCCTCTGTATCTGAAGCGGTGATCAGTGGGGTAGATACCCAGAAATAACCTTGCTCATGAAAGAAACGATGCAAGGCCTGGGCCAGCGTATGGCGAACACGAGCTACAGCCCCAATCATGTTGGTTCGTGGGCGCAGGTGGGCCACTTCACGCAAATACTCAATACTGTGGCGTTTAGCGGCCATCGGGTAAGTGTCCGGGTCATCAACCCAGCCGATGACTTCTACCTGAGTTGCTTGTATTTCAAAGCTCTGTCCTTGACCAGGGGAAGCAACAACCGTGCCCGTTACTACGACGGAACAGCCGGTCGTCAGGCGCAAGATCTCATCATTATAATTGGGCAGAGAATTATTAATAACAGCCTGTACAGGATCAAAGCAGGAGCCATCATAAATGGCAAGGAAGGAGATACCAGCTTTTGAATCTCTCCGAGTACGTACCCATCCGCGCACGGTGACTTCGCTGTCAACGGTGGCACGGCCCTGGAGTACGTCGGCTACAGGCACAACGCTCATAGTTTTCTCTCTATTTAATAGTCAATAAAAAATTAGCCCTAAAGGGGCTATCTATATTACTTGCCGCGAGTCAACAGACAAGAAGAATTCGCTTTTGAATGCGAAGAAATCATAGTTTACCTGACGATGGGGATGTGCGTCCCCAGGGTCAAGTCGATTTAGCTGGCTTTCTTCACTTTAGGCAGGTCAAAGGCTGCGCGCAGAGCACGCACAAACGCTTTATCATGACAAATGGTTTTACCCGGGCTGTCGGATAATTTAGCAACCGGTTTACCGTTACACTCAACCAGTTTGATCACAATATTCAGCGGTTTCACATGCGGAATATCACAGGTCAGGCGGGTGCCAATACCGAAACTGAGCTGAACCCGTTCCGAAAAGTGACGGTAGAGATCAAGGGTCTTGGCTAAGTCCAGGTTGTCGGAGAAAACCAGTACCTTGCTCATAGGGTCAATACCCAGCGAACGGTAATGGGCAATGGCTTTTTCGCCCCAGTCAAAAGGAGAGCCTGAATCGTGGCGTAACCCCTGGTAGCGGGTCGCGAAATTATGGTCAAAATCCCGTAAGAACGCATCCATCGTAATACAGTCGGTTAAGGCAATACCTAATCTGTCTGGGTACTCATTCAGCCAGGCTTGTAGTGCGGCACGCTGGCTATTAGCAAGCGTCGGGCTAATTTGCTGGTGGGCCTGGAACCATTCATGTGCCTGAGTCCCCATCGGGGTCAGCTGAAGCGTACGAGCCAGGGCGTAATTACTGGTGCCGACAAACCAGGGTTCATCCCGCAGCCGAGTGACAATGGCCTGTTGTACGTCGCGTGAGAAGCGACGGCGAGTACCGAAGTCCATCAAACGAAACGCACTCATATCGACATTCTGAGCTAGCCGGTTAAAGTCACTGAGCTTATTTTCCAGATGGTCGAGTGCCATTTGCACATTCACCCCTGGTGAGCGATGACGATGAGCCACTTCACTTATTACAGCCAGGAGTGGTACTTCCCACAGGATAACCTCACGCCATGGGCCTGTGAGCCTGATATCTAAATGCCCCTGATGATTGGTGACCTGAACCTGTGAAGGGTCAAAACGGAACTGGCGTAACCAGTCAAGGTAGTCTGCTTTAAAGAAAGGCAAGCTTTGCAACCATTCCAGCTCTTCAGGACTGAGTACCAGATGTTGCATGGCCTCAATTTGTTCACGAACTGCATCGGCGTAAAGGCCTAACAGATCATCACCACGGCAACGGAACTCCGCCGTGACGATAACCTCGTCATAAAGGTGGAAAACAGCTTGCTGCATATGGAGTTTATAAGCATCCGTATCCAGCAGCGATTGTAAAATTTGGGAAGCGTGTCGAGTCATGGCGCGTTTCAGCATCCTCTCACAGGAGCGTTTCCATCGAATACAGGCATACAATAAGGCAGGAGTATACCTTGATTATTAGTATAGAGAAGCATGATAACAACACAGCTGGCATATAGGGTCGATGGCAATTCGTGCCGCATGCTATATTTCTCCCCTGTTTTCAGCTGTTATAGCCGCATTATGGACTGTATTTATGCAGCATAATAATAAAGACGCGAGCAAAAAATTATTGCTGGCAGCAATGGCATTATTGGGTATGAACGAGCCGAGTATTCTTCATTGGCTGGATAAAGATTCTGCGTGGTAACATTGCTGCAACAGGAACACAGTGCCGTTAATTAGCGGCTGACTAAGAAGGTTTTTTATGACACAACAACTTCAAGCCAAATATCGTCACGATTACCGTGCACCAGATTATACCATTACAGATATTGATTTAACCTTTGTCCTTGATGCCAACCGTACTCAGGTAACAGCGATCAGCCGTGTCGTGCGTCAGGGTGATGCCAGCACACCGCTACGTCTTGATGGGGAAGACTTAACTTTAGTCTCTATCGCGGTTGATGGGCAGGCATGGCCTCACTATCGTCAGGAGCAAGGGGCATTACTCATTGAATCATTGCCTGAAATTTTTAATCTGACCATTGTTAATGAAATCAGTCCTGCAGCAAATACGGCACTGGAAGGTCTCTACCAGTCCGGCGAAGCCTTGTGCACACAGTGTGAAGCGGAAGGTTTCCGTCATATTACCTGGTATCTGGACCGTCCGGATGTACTGGCGCGTTTTACCACTAAAATTATTGCCGATAGACAAAAATATCCTTATTTACTTTCCAATGGTAACCGTATCGCTGAGGGTGAACTGGAAGGGGGACGTCATTGGGTGCAGTGGCAAGATCCATTCCCTAAGCCTTGCTATTTATTTGCCTTAGTCGCGGGGGATTTTGATGTTCTGCGTGACAGTTTTAAAACTCGTTCAGGTCGGGATGTGGCTCTGGAGCTGTTTGTTGATCGTGGAAATCTGGATCGCGCCGACTGGGCAATGACCTCGCTTAAAGCATCAATGGCCTGGGACGAAAGCCGCTTTGGGCTGGAATATGACCTCGATATTTATATGATTGTTGCCGTGGATTTCTTCAACATGGGCGCGATGGAGAATAAAGGCCTGAACGTCTTTAACTCCAAATATGTGCTGGCTCGTGCTGAAACTGCCACGGATAAAGATTATCTTGATATTGAACGTGTGATTGGTCATGAATACTTCCATAACTGGACGGGTAACCGTGTAACGTGCAGGGACTGGTTCCAGCTCAGTCTGAAAGAGGGGTTGACGGTATTTCGCGATCAGGAATTCAGTTCTGATCTTGGCTCACGGGCGGTGAATCGTATCCAGAATGTACGCACCATGCGAGCGATGCAGTTTGCTGAAGATGCCAGCCCGATGGCACACCCCATTCGCCCGGATAAAGTTATTGAAATGAATAACTTTTATACCCTGACCGTTTATGAAAAAGGGGCGGAAGTGATTCGTATGTTGCATACGCTGCTGGGAGAAGAGAACTTCCAGAAGGGGATGCAACTGTACTTTGAGCGCCATGATGGCAGTGCTGCCACATGTGATGATTTTGTGCAGGCAATGGAAGATGCCTCTAACATTGATTTGTCACAGTTTCGTCGCTGGTATAGCCAGGCAGGTACCCCGGTTGTCACCGTGCGTGATGACTATGACCCGCAAACTGAGCAGTATAGCCTGACTATCAGTCAAATGACTCCGCCAACGGCAGAGCAACAAGAAAAACTGCCCCTGCATATTCCGTTTGATATAGAACTTTATGACAACGAGGGTAAGGTTATCCCTCTACAAAAAGACGGGCATCCCGTGCCTTCAGTACTGAATGTCACCCAGGCAGAACAGACTTTTGTTTTTGATAATGTCTATTTCCAGCCTGTGCCTTCATTGCTGCGTGAATTTTCAGCGCCGGTCAAGCTGGAATATAAATGGAGTGATCAACAGCTGGTGTTTTTAATGCGCCATGCCCGTAATGATTTCTCTCGCTGGGATGCGGCACAAAGCTTACTGACGCTGTATATCAAAATTAACGTGAACCGTTGTGAACAAGGGCAACCTCTTTCACTCCCGTTGCATGTGGTTGATGCTTTCCGGGCCATTTTGCTGGATGAACAGATTTCCCCTGCGCTGGCGAGTGAAATCCTGACGATGCCATCACAAAATGAAATGGCAGAACTGTTCCCGGTAATCAACCCGCAGGCTATCGCGAAAGTCCACGGTGCATTAACCCATACGCTGGCCACTGAACTGGCGGATGAATTACTGGCGGTCTATAACGCTCATAAACTGGATCACTACCAGGTTAGTCATGAGGACATTGGGCGTCGTGCGTTGCGTAATACCTGCCTGCGTTATTTGGCTTTTGGTGAGAAGGCACTGGCGGAAACACTGGTCCGTCGTCAGTATCAGGAAGCGGATAATATGACCGATTCTATTGCCGCCCTTTCTGCCGCCGTGGCAGCTGATCTGCCTTGCCGGGACGACTTGCTGGCTCAGTATGATGATAAATGGCACCAGGATGGCCTGGTCATGGATAAATGGTTCATGCTGCAAGCGACCAGCCCGGCGAGTGATACACTGAGCCGTATTCGCAAGCTGTTAAACCACCGTTCATTTAGCCTGAGCAATCCTAACCGCACCCGTGCACTGATAGGGGCTTTTGCGATGAATAACCCTGCGGCCTTCCATGCGAAAGATGGCAGTGGTTATCAGTTTATGGTGGAGATGCTCACTGAGCTTAATAGCCGTAACCCTCAGGTAGCCTCACGCCTGATTGAGCCGTTAATTCGTTTCAAACGTTACGATGCAGAGCGTCAGCAGATGATGCGTGTCGCCCTGGAGCAACTTAAAGGGCTGGATAATTTATCTGGTGATCTGTACGAAAAAATTGCCAAAGCTTTAGCCTAAAAGAAATCCCCTCACGTGACAGGACGTGGGGGGATTTTTGCCAGGTAACTATATGACAGTAATGTGGGGAACCGGTGAGGAATATAGGGGCACGGAGCCCTTGTTTTGGTGCTGTATTGCCTGTAAAAACAGGCTTAATGAGCCATCCAGCCGTTGTTTAAGATCCGCTGTAAAAAGTGGTTTGTGCTGATACTCAGTAACCTGACTATCATCAGCAAACACACCCTGTAAGATCTCTTTTGCTTTCAATGCGTTTAATACAGGCTTCAGGGTGTAGGCCAGGGCTGAACGGTGTGCTATCGCCCTGCCACTGCCCAGGGGCAGCACAACTTTTTCATCCAGGGCATATTCCGGGAGTAACCCCAGCAACGCTTTCAGTCCTCCAGAGAAAGACGTTTTATAGACGGGGGTGGCAATAATAATGCCCGCCGCACAGGAGAGTTGTTCTGCCAGGGCGAGCAAAGCGGGACTATCAAGACGTGCACTTAACAGGTCTTCTGGGGCAAAATTTTGCAGATGCCAGTGATAAACTTCAATGTCTGACTTGCTCAGTTGCTTACGAGCGTATTCCAGTAATGCACTGGAACGAGACGGGAAGCCAGGGCTTCCGGCCAGTGTGATGACTCGCATAACTTCTCCTCATAACCCAGTAATCCGCTCAAAAGCCGCCCCTTTTTATGGGACAGCCACAGGTGTTTTCTCATTCCTGAGGCCTGTCACGGTGAGTGATTTACCCGATAGCCTTTTCTGTCACTCCCGTATCCTGCCCTGATAGATACTGGCAGAGAGGTGTCATTTGTCTAAATGACTTTTTTGGTAGTGAAAATCAGAAAATAGACTTATTCCTGTGGGGCAATAGCGGGCCTGGTGGATAATGCGAGGCTGAATAGCCTGTTATCTGAGACAAGAGCTGAGTTTATGGTACTGATTCACGCTTTTTTGCGTTTTGTCAATTCCATTCCATCAGGAGATAGGGAATAATACCGCCCCGGTCTGCATACCGGGAATCCAGGAGAAGTCATGTTTTACCCCTTCGTTCGCCAGGCGTTATTTCAGCTCGATGCTGAACGTGCGCACAACCTCACTTTTCAACAACTTCGTCGTATCAGTGGTACGCCTCTTGAAAAGCTCATTCGTCAAAATGTACCTGCCAAACCAGTGAACTGCATGGGATTGACCTTTAAAAACCCACTGGGTCTGGCTGCAGGGATGGATAAAAATGGTGAGTGCATTGATGCCCTCGGCGCACTTGGTTTCGGTTTTATTGAAATCGGCACGGTAACACCGCGGCCACAGCCAGGAAATGATAAACCCAGAATTTTCCGGCTACCTGAGGCTGAAGGTTTGATCAACCGAATGGGGTTTAATAACCATGGCGTTGATAATCTCGTGGAAAATGTCAAGAAGTCCCATTTTGATGGCATCATTGGGATTAATATCGGAAAGAACAAAGATACGCCGGTAGAGCAGGGTGAAGATGACTACCTGGCCTGTATGGATAAAATTTATCCCTATGCGGGATATATTGCCATCAATATATCATCACCAAATACCCCAGGGTTACGCTCACTACAATATGGTGAGGCACTTGATTCATTGCTCAGTAGTATTAAAAAGAAACAGCAGCAGCTCCAGGAATATCATCATAAATATGTTCCGGTAGCCGTAAAAATTGCGCCGGATCTTTCTGAAGAAGAATTGATTCAGGTAGCCGATAGTTTGGTTCGCCATAATATTGATGGTGTTATTGCCACCAATACCACACTGGATAGAAGTTTGGTTCAGGGCATGAAATATTGTGATGAAACAGGGGGACTCAGTGGGCGTCCAGTACAGCTCAAGAGCACTGAAATTATTCGTCGTTTATCTCAGGAATTAAAAGGCCGGCTACCTGTGATTGGTGTGGGGGGTATTGATTCTGTCATTTCAGCACGGGAAAAAATGGCTGCCGGGGCTTCTTTGGTACAAATATACTCTGGATTTATTTATAAAGGTCCGCCATTGATTAAAGAAATAGTCACGCATCTTTAAATTATTACATCTTCCTTGATACCAGGACTTTATTTTTAGTCCTGGTTGATTTATATTCATCGTCTGTTGATTATTTAAACACCCTGGTTTTTTATTAAGGATGAATATGCAAACAGCACCAGGAATGGACTAAATAAGTAGAAAGGAAAACACAATGCGAATTAAACCTGACGATAATTGGCTATGGTATTTTGATGAAGAGCATGATCGAATGATGCTCGATTTGGCTAATGGCATGCTGTTCCGTTCGCGTTTTTCTCGCAAAATGTTAACACCAGATGCCTTTGAAAATTCAGGGTTTTGTGTTGATGATGCCGCATTGTATTTTTCTTTTGAAGAGGCCAGCCGTTATCTGTCACTCAGTGATGAACAGCGTGCTGAACTCGTGCTCAATGCACTGGTGGCGATTCGCTTTCTGAAACCACAGATGCCCAAAAGCTGGCATTTTGTGAGTCATTCAGAGGCCTGGTTGCCGGAAGTCGGAGCCATTGCCAACGCCTGGTTAAATGAAAACTGGCAACAGGTGAATTTACTGGTGATTGAAACAGGTGATAATGCGACGTTGTGCCTGCTTGCCCAGACTGAACTCACCCTGGCGGGGCGAACGATGCAACTTGGCGATGTAATTAAAATCATGAACGACAGGCTGAAACCCCAGCCCGCCGCACAAAATTTTGGCCTGGAATATGCTGTTTAGCGCGGGGCGATACTGATATCCCCTTCTGGCACACAGCTACAGCATAAAAAGGTACCGTCATCGGCGATAGCCCCTTTCTTTAGCGCATGTACTTTTCCACCCAGCAAGCGAATACGACAGCTACCGCAAATACCCGCCCGGCATGAATAGGGAACTTTGATGCCATGGTGTTCCAGCTGTTCAAGCAATACCTGCTGGTTATTTCCATTGATCTGTTGTCCGTCCCAGTCAATCGTCACCTGACGGTTAAGGCTGGTCTGCTCCGGAAGGCTTTCCACCACGACACCGCCACCATAAGGCTGGGGGGGCTTGGTGGCCAGTATTTCCACCTCATCTCCGACGCGGATAATACCGCTCTGTCGAGCGAGTAAGTTCTGGCCAAAATCAACGTCGTTTGTGCCTACCGCAGTACGGAAGCGCTGTAATGTAGCTAAAGGCTCGCCACCAGGGTGGCGACGGCCACGTTCTGGGCTAATCGTCGTAAAAACACACCGGCTACAAGGTTTGGCAACATCAAACGTCACCCCCCCGATGCGAATAACCTGCCAGCCATCTTCGGCCCAGGGCACGGCTCCTGTCACCACCAGATTGGGGCGAAACTGCTGCATTTTGACACTGGCCGGGCAGCGTTGCTGCAAGTCACGTAATGATGCTTCATTGGTGAGCAGATAAGGAAAACCATCGGCAAAGGAGAGGGGGACGTCCTGGTGTTGTTTCACCCGGCGCGTTAAGTCTTCACCAACCCAGCGCAATTGCACCGGACGTGAGAAAAAACCACTAAGCCAGTCATTTATCTCAGCAGGTGCTATCAGGGCAGTAAAGTGATTGCCCCATACTTCTGTCGGTGCCGGGGCTAAGATAAAATCGGCGAAACGGATTGTCCCGGTACTACCATCGGGGGCAGTAAGATAAAGTCCGTCACGCAATAATGCTGGGGTAAAGAGCACCATTTGCGGATACTGCCTGGCGGTGATAAAAGTACCATCGGGTTCTGTTATCATAAAAATACGGTCGAAAGCAGCCCCACTTGCTGATATTTGGGTATGAGAAAGCCCAAGGCCACGCATCGATTTTACCGGGTAAATATGAAGCTGGGATAAATTAATCATGAGTCCTCTGTCCACCGCACTTTGCATTGCTTTCGCCCAGTTATTTAAATGACAGGAGCGTTATTTGCTCGATAATCTTCAGCTCTGTGCTGACAAACTGTACGAATTATTTGGGGTATCGAAAAATTAACCGGGGCAACTTTATGACATGTGTGTCGGATTAGCTATAATGCGGCACAATTTTCTTCTTTATTGATAAGTGACGATATGAATTCTCTGTTTGCCAGCACGGCGCGTGGTCTCGAAGAGCTATTAAAAACTGAACTTGAAAGCTTAGGCGCGCTGAACTGCAAAATTGTGCAGGGCGGCGTACATTACCAAGGGGATTCACCTCTTCTATACCAAAGCCTGATGTGGAGCCGGCTCGCATCACGCATTCTGCTACCACTGACGGAATGTAAGGTCTATAGCGACCTTGATCTCTATCTTGGGGTTCAGGCTATTGACTGGCCTGCCTTGTTTGGGCCAAATGCTACCTTTGCGGTACATTTTAGTGGCCTTAACGACACGATCCGTAACAGTCAGTATGGTGCACTCAAGGTTAAGGATGCGATTGTCGACTCCTTTACCCGTAAAAACTTACCTCGTCCTGATGTTGATCGCGAACAGCCGGATCTGCGCATTAATGTCTGGCTGAACAAAGAGACCGCCAGTATTGCTCTGGACTTAAGTGGCGAAGGTTTGCATCAGCGCGGTTACCGGGATGAAACCGGTGCAGCTCCTATTAAAGAGACCCTTGCAGCGGCGATTGTCATGCGCTCAGGCTGGCAGCCTGGGACGCCGTTACTCGATCCTATGTGCGGTTCTGGCACATTGCTTATTGAAGGGGCGATGATAGCCACTGATCGTGCGCCTGGTCTGCATCGTCAGCGCTGGGGATTCCTGAGCTGGGCCGGGCATGATCCCGAAGTGTGGAAAGCAGTGGTGACAGACGCCCAGCGCCGAGCCCGTGAAGGTGCGCGGCAGTACGGCGCTCGTTTCTATGGCTCTGATAACGATAGCCGGGTGATTGAGCGTGCCCGTGCGAATGCCCGTCGTGCTGGTCTGGCAGACTTGATCCAATTTGAGGTAAAGGATGTCACCAGACTGACCAATCCGTTGCCTGAAGGGCCGACAGGGACGCTGATCAGTAACCCTCCCTACGGTGAGCGTCTGGAAAGTGAACCCGCATTGATTGCTTTGCATAACTTATTAGGGCGTCGCTTTAAAGAACAGTTTGGTGGCTGGCATCTGTCCTTGTTCAGCGCGTCTCCAGAGCTATTAAGTTGCCTGCAATTGCGTGCAGAACGCCAATTTAAAGCGAAGAATGGTCCTCTGGACTGCGTGCAAAAAAACTACAACCTTGCTGTTCATGCAGAAGGCCACAGGGTAACCACCAGCCAGGTCGCCGAGGATTACGCTAACCGCCTACGTAAAAATGCCAAAAAACTGGATAAATGGGCACGTCAGGAAGGGATCACATGTTATCGCCTCTATGATGCTGACCTGCCAGAATACAATGTGGCGGTGGATCGTTATGGTGACTGGGTTGTGGTGCAAGAATATGCTCCACCTAAAAGTGTTGAACCGCAAAAAGCGCGTCAGCGCCTGTTTGATGTTATTGCCGCCACGCAAAGCGTGCTCGACTTGCAGGGCAATAAACTGGTGCTGAAGACCCGTGAGCGTCAAAAGGGTAAAAATCAGTATCAGAAGATGGGTGAGAAAGGCGACTTCATGGAAGTCAGCGAATATGACGCACGCTTATGGGTTAATCTGACCGACTATCTGGATACTGGCCTGTTTCTCGATCACCGAATTGCTCGCCGTATGCTGGGGCAAATGAGTCAGGGAAAAGATTTTCTCAATCTGTTTGCCTATACGGGGAGTGCCACTGTACATGCTGGTCTGGGAGGGGCGCGGACCACCACCACGGTGGATATGTCACGTACTTATCTTGAGTGGGCTGAACGTAATCTGCGCCTTAATGGTTTAACCGGGCGCGCTCATCGCCTGATCCAGGCTGATTGTTTAGGCTGGCTACAAGAAAGCACTGAACAGTTTGATCTTATTTTCATCGATCCTCCCACGTTTTCGAACTCAAAGCGTATGGAAGAGAGCTTTGACGTTCAGCGTGACCATCTGGATTTAATGAGCAATCTTAAGCGGTTGCTGCGTCCAGGGGGCACCATTATGTTTTCTAATAACAAACGCGGTTTTAAAATGAATCTCACGGGTCTTGCTGAACTGGGGCTTGCAGCCCAGGAAATTACCCAAAAAACTCAGTCGCAGGACTTTGCACGTAATCGCCAGATCCATAATTGCTGGTTAATCACTCACGAATCCCGGAAGTCATAGTATGTCTTTAATCAGTATGCACGGTGCCTGGTTGTCTTTCAGCGATGCACCATTATTGGATAATACCGAATTACATATCGAAGAAAATGAACGTGTCTGCCTGGTGGGCCGTAACGGTGCTGGTAAGTCAACGTTGATGAAGATCCTGAATCGTGAACTCCCCCTTGATGATGGGCGTATGATTTACGAACAAGATCTGATCGTTGCTCGTTTACAACAAGATCCGCCACGTAATGTGGCTGGCACAGTCTATGACTTTGTGGCTGAAGGTGTAGAAGAGCAAGCTGAATACTTGAAGGCTTATCATGATATCTCCCATAAAGTGATGGGTGATCCGAGTGAGAAGAATCTCAATGAAATGGCGCGTATTCAGGAAATCCTTGACCATCAGGGGCTGTGGCAGCTGGACAGCCGGATTAATGAAGTTATCGAACAGCTTGGCCTGAGTGCAGACACCGAACTTTCCTCTTTGTCAGGGGGCTGGTTACGTAAAGCGGCACTGGGTCGTGCTCTGGTGAGTTCGCCCCGCGTCCTGTTACTGGATGAACCGACTAACCACTTAGATATTGAAACCATTGACTGGCTGGAAGGTTTTTTGAAAACGTTCCAGGGGAGTATTATTTTCATCTCCCATGACCGTTCCTTCATTCGTAATATGGCCACCCGTATTGTTGACCTCGATCGCGGGAAACTGGTTTCTTATCCTGGAAATTACGACACCTATTTGCTGGCTAAAGAAGAAGCATTACGTGTTGAAGAGTTACAAAATGCAGAGTTTGATCGCAAGCTTGCCCAGGAAGAAGTGTGGATCCGTCAGGGAATTAAAGCGCGTCGTACGCGTAATGAAGGCCGGGTTCGTGCTCTGAAGGCGATGCGTAATGAACGCAGCGAGCGCCGTGAAGTTATGGGCAGTGCCAAGATGCAGGTCGAAGAGGCAAGCCGTTCCGGTAAAATTGTCTTTGAAATGGAGCATGTAAATTACCAGGTTGCAGGTAAGAAGCTGGTGACCGATTTCAGTGCCCAGGTATTGCGCGGTGATAAAATCGCTCTGGTAGGGCCAAATGGCTGTGGTAAAACGACCCTGCTGAAGTTAATGCTCGGCCAGCTTGAGGCTGACAGCGGGCGTATTCATTGTGGTACCAAGCTTGAAGTGGCTTATTTTGATCAGCACAGGGCAGAGCTGGATCCAGATCGCACGGTGATGGATAACCTGGCAGAAGGCAAGCAAGAGGTGATGGTCAATGGCCGGCCGCGTCATGTACTGGGCTATCTTCAGGACTTTTTGTTTCACCCGAAACGGGCAATGACACCGGTACGAGCACTCTCTGGTGGTGAACGTAATCGCCTGTTACTGGCGCGGTTATTCCTGAAACCAAGTAATTTACTGATACTTGATGAACCAACCAATGATCTTGATGTAGAAACGTTGGAGCTGCTGGAAGAGCTGATTGAAGGCTATCAGGGAACCGTTATGTTGGTAAGCCATGATCGTCAATTTGTGGATAACACAGTAACAGAATGCTGGATTTTTGAAGGTGAGGGTAAGATTGGTCGCTATGTAGGGGGCTATTTTGATGCAAAAGGTCAGCAGGGTTCTGTACAGCCTTTGCGCACTACTGCCCCCACTAAAACCCAGGGAAATGTCGAAAGTAAGCCAGAAACTGTTAAGCGGGCGTCGGGCAAGCTAAGCTATAATTTGCAGCGTGAATTGGAACAGTTACCGAAAAAACTTGAACAGCTCGAGGCTGAACTGGAAGAACTGCAGACAAAAGTGAGTGATGTGGATTTCTTTAATCAGCCTCATGATGTCACCCAGAAAGTTCTTGCTGACCTCAAGGTGGCAGAAGAAGCCTTAGAACAGGCTTTCGAGCGTTGGGAATACCTCGAGTCACTCAGAGACGGCGAATAAGACCAGGAGAACAACAATGTGCACAGGACACCATCAGCACTCGCATATTCTCTGCCCCCAATGTGATCTGCTGGTGGCCCTGCCTGCATTGGATGATGGACAAAAAGCCAGCTGTCCACGTTGTGATACGATACTGGTTAGCCAGTGGTCCGCCCCACGCAAACGTCCCACGATTTATGCGTTGAGCGCACTATTTATGTTGCTACTGGCTAACTTGTTTCCCTTCGTTCATATGAGCGTGGCAGGGATTAAAAGCCAGATTACGTTACTGCAAATACCGAATGTACTTTTTGACGAAGACTACTCAAGCCTGGGGTCCTTTTTCCTGATTTTCGTCCAGATAGTGCCGATACTCATGTTGGTCATTATTTTACTGCTGGTAAACCGTGTCAGGCTGCCTTTAGTGCTTAAAAAGTCCATGGCTCGGGTTCTGTTCCAGCTGAAAAGCTGGGGGATGGCAGAAATTTTTCTTGCTGGCGTGTTAGTGAGTTTCGTTAAGCTGATGGCCTACGGGAGTATTGGGATTGGTAGTAGCTTTATTCCCTGGTGTCTGTTTTGCGTGCTGCAGCTGTTAACGTTTCAGTATGTAGACCGACGTTGGCTGTGGGACGATATTCAACCGCTACCAGTACTGAGCCAGCCACTTGTTGTCGGTAAGAGTGGGTTAAAACAGGGCTTGCGTTCTTGCCACTGTTGCTCCGCGATTCTGCCTGCAGATATGTGGGAGTGTCCTCGTTGCCAGGGGCGCGGGCATGCGCGCCGTAAAAATAGTTTACAATGGACACTGGCACTCTTAGTGACCTCCATTATTCTTTATTTTCCCGCCAATATATTACCTATCATGGTGACGGATTTTCTGGGGAGCAAATTTGCCTCAACGATCCTTGCGGGGGTTATTTTGCTCTGGAATGAGGGATCTTATCCTGTCGCAATGGTGATTTTTATTGCCAGTATCATGGTTCCTACTTTGAAGATGATAGCCATCGGTTGGCTATGCTGGGATGCAAAACAGCCACAAAAGAAAGACCGAAAACGTATGCACGCGATTTATGAAGTGGTTGAGTTTGTTGGTCGCTGGTCGATGATCGATGTTTTTGTCATTTCCGTCTTGTCTGCACTTGTAAGAATGGGGGGAATTATGAATATTCACCCTGATATTGGGGCGTTGATGTTTGCTCTGGTGGTCATTTTAACCATGCTGTCAGCCGCTAATTTTGATCCACGCTTGTCCTGGGATAGCAGAGACGACGATATGAAAGAGGAGTCCTCCACAAATGGAGAATAAAAAAGGTGAGGCAAAGATCCAGAAGATCAAAAGCTGGTCACCCGTTTGGATTTTTCCCATTGTCACCGCCCTGATAGGGGCCTGGATCCTGTTTTATCATTTTAGCCACCAAGGGCCACAAGTCGTTCTTATCACCACCAATGCAGAAGGCATTCAGGGAGGAAAGACGACAATAAAAAGCCGCAGTGTTGACGTGGGAATGGTCGAGTCAGCGGTGCTCAGTGATGATTTGCATCATGTTAAAATTACTGCTCGCCTGAATGCGGGTATGGATAAGCTGTTACGGCAGGATTCAGTTTTTTGGGTGGTCAAACCGCAAATTGGACGTGATGGTGTATCCGGGCTGGGGACATTGCTGTCAGGGGCATATATTGAGCTGCAGCCGGGTTCCCAGGGCACGCATCAAGAACAGTATGAATTGCTGGATGCCCCGCCTTTAGCCCCCCCTGATGCGAAGGGGATCCGTATCACTCTGGACAGTAACAAAGCAGGGCAACTCAGTGCCGGGGATCCGGTGCTGTTCCGTGGCTATCGAGTGGGCACGGTGGAAACGAGCCACTTTGATACGAATAAGCGCATGATCACTTATCAGTTATTCATTGGGGCACCAAATGATCGGCTGATCACCAGTAATGTTCGTTTCTGGAAAGATAGCGGGATTGCCGTTGATTTCTCTTCCCAGGGATTGAGTATACAGATGGGCTCTCTGGCGACACTCTTTACTGGTGGGGTCAGCTTTGATGTACCTGAAGGTCTGGATAGAGGGGAGCCAGCCTTACCGGGTGCTGATTATCAACTATTTGATGATGAAAAGAGTATTCAGGATTCTTTATATAAAGAGAGCATTGAGTTCCTGATGCTGTTTAAAGACTCCATTCGCGGATTATCGCCTGGCGCACCGGTTGAGTTCCGTGGTATTCGCTTGGGTACGGTTGCACAAGTTCCTTTCTTTACCGACCAGATGCATCAGCAACTGGACGATAACTTCCGTACTCCAGTACTGATTCGTATTGAACCTGAGCGACTGAAGAACATTATCGGGCCGGATACAAACATTCCCAATAATATCGAAGGTCTTATCAAGAATGGGCTACGTGGCTCGATGAAGACCGGTAACTTACTCACAGGGGCTCTGTTTATCGATTTAGAGTTTTATCCTAATCAGAAACTGGAAAAAGAACCGGCCATGATCAGTAACTATGCTGTGATCCCAACTATCAGTGTGGGACTGGCGCAAATTCAGCAGAAATTGCTGGATACTCTGGATAAAGTGAATAACCTGCCTCTGACCCCAATGATTCAGCAGGCAACTAAGACACTCAGTGAAAGCCAGCAGACCATGAAGCGTTTGCAGCAGACACTGGAGAACCTTAATACACTGACCTCCAGCCAGTCTATGCAACAGCTACCGGCTGATATGCAGAAAACACTGAAAGAGTTGAATCGCAGTATGCAGGGCTTCCAGCCGGGTTCCGCTGCCTATAACAAGATGGTGACGGATATGCAGCGTCTTGATCAGGTGTTACGTGAGCTGCAACCCGTATTACGGACGCTGAATAACAAGAGTAATGCACTCGTGTTTGAGGCCAAAGATAAACCCGATCCACAGCCGAAAAGGGCCAAATAATGAAAAAATGGCTAATTATCATTGCCACACTGGTGCTGACTGCCTGTGGCAGCAGTAACAATGATGGCAAGGCTTATTACCAGTTACCTGCCACAGTGCAGCCTGCAAGCCAGGCTGTGAGCCAGGGCGACCATCATTTGTTGTGGATTGATCAGATAACGTTAGCGGATTTTCTTAGTGCTAACGGTATGGTTTATCAGACATCGGATGTTCAGTACGTGATTGCCAGTAATAATCTCTGGGCGAGTCCGTTGGATCAGCAATTACGCAATACGCTGACAACGAATCTGGCCCGTGCTCTGCCAGGCTGGATTGTGGCTTCTCAGCCTTTGGGGCAAGAGCAAAGTGCTTTAAGCATGAATATCACCGGATTCCATGGGCGTTATGATGGCAAGGTGATAGTGAGTGGTGAATGGTTACTGAGGCAAAAGGGGGAAATCATCACTCGTCCTTTCCGTATTGAACTTAATCAGCAAGCTGATGGTTATGATGCAATGGTGAAAACTTTGGCCGAAGCCTGGCAGCAAGAAGCGCAGAGTATCGCGGCAGAATTGCTACGCCGCCAGTAGCTTCCTGCTGACAGCATAAAATGGTATCCCTTCCAGTGGCACAGATCTTGTGCCACTTTTTTTGTCTCTTTGATTCCCGGGCATTAGTAAAACAGGTTATGGCAGACCATTTCAGAATAGGATGAATATTACATTTGTATGAATTTTATCCATTGACTGGGTGGTAATTTCACGCTATTCATTAAAACTGATTGCTAATCGAGCAATTGTTGTTTTCTTTTCCACCAATAAATATCAATGTAATGAGGGAAACGAAGCATGAAGAGACAAAAAAGAGATCGTCTGGAGCGGGCTCATCAACGTGGTTATCAGGCCGGTATCACCGGACGTTCTAAAGAGATATGTCCCTATCAAACTCTCAATCAGCGTTCTTATTGGTTAGGAGGCTGGCGGGAGGCCATGGAAATCAGGGCTGCCACAGCTTAATCATGCTTTACTGGCGGCCGTAGCCCTGGCATTGTGTCTGCAAGGTATGAGCCTGGCCATGATACTCAGGGATAAGCGTCGGCTACAATATAAAAAGAAGGCATTCAGTGAATGCCTTCTTGAAATAGTCGAGGGTATTCAGTAAATACCCTGTGGATGGAATCCGTGATTTAGAATGCTGAGGTATCTTTAAAGAGACCCACTTTCAGGTCGTTAGCGGTATAAATAACGCGGCCATCAACCAGAACTTCACCATCAGCCAGTCCCATGATCAGACGACGATTAACAACGCGTTTAAAGTGAATACGATAAGTCACTTTTTTCGCAGTGGGCAGTACCTGGCCGGTGAATTTAACTTCACCCACCCCTAATGCACGACCTTTGCCTTCGCCGCCCAGCCAGCCGAGATAGAAACCAACCAGCTGCCACATGGCGTCGAGCCCCAGACAACCAGGCATTACTGGATCGCCAATAAAGTGGCAACCGAAGAACCACAAGTCAGGATTGATATCCAGTTCAGCTTCAACGTAACCTTTATCAAAGTTACCACCGCCTTCGGTCATTTTCACCACGCGGTCCATCATTAACATGCTTGGTGCAGGCAGTTGTGGGCCTTCAGCACCGAATAATTCACCGCGCCCGGAGGCCAGAAGGTCTTCTTTTGTATAAGATTCGCGTTTATCTACCATGTGTAAAATATGCCTTATTTTAATGAAGTACGCAGATTAGCTAACACGTGTACGCTCAACAAGTCCGATCAGTTGTGGTTAAACCAGTTTAACCAACGTAATGCCCATGGACGAGGCTGAACATCTGGAGTGATTATTTGAGCAATTCGCTCTTGTACCGCATGCATTAGCGTATTTCGGCCTTCACCATCCCAGGGAAGCGTCGTCAATAGAGGTAATGCATCAGCAACATCATCAATGGCCCAAATCGAGAATTTCTCTTGCTCAACGGCCTCAAGTACTTCTTTGTGAAGACTCAGATGACGCACATTAGCCGCTGGGATAATGACTCCCTGTAACCCGGTAAAATTGCGTTGCTGACAAATATGGAAAAAGCCTTCAATTTTTTCATTCAGTCCCCCCACAGGCTGAACACGACCAAATTGATCAACTGATCCTGTGATCGCAATATGCTGATAAATCGGCACATTAGACAGTGCACTAATTAAAGCGCAAAGTTCAGCCATGGAAGCGCTATCCCCATCCACTTCACCGTAAGACTGCTCAAAGGTGATTGATGCTGAAAAGGGGATCTGTTGTTCCAGTTGTAATTCCGACATCAAGAAGGCTTGCATAATCATCATGCCTTTGGCATGGATATTGCCTCCCAGTTCGGCCTTCCGTTCTACATCGGTAAACTCACCGTCGCCTACATGTACCACGCAGCTAATACGGGAAGGCTCACCAAATGCACGGGGATGGCCAGGAAACTCAACGACAGACAGCGCATTGATTTGCCCAACCATTTCACCTTCGGTTTCAATGCGTATTTGCTCCTGCAGGATTTCATCCTGCATACGTTCAGCCAGGAACCCTTCACGCCAGGCTCGCTGCTCAAGCATTTGTTCCAGCTCGGCTGCTGTGAATTGTGGCTGCTCGCAGAAGGGGGCAACTTCACGCAATTGACGAGTGAGCCAGGAAGGACAGAGCGGGAGAATTTCCTGATCGCCAGTAAAACGAGTGGCTTCACGTAGCAAAGGTATCCAGCCATCCCGGGAAGGGAAGGGCAGGGATCGGTCATGTGCAATACCGGCCACCCATTGGCACCACAGTGTGACATCTTCATGGTCGGAGATCTGCAGATTGTCTTCATATTCACTGTAGATTGCCATGTCGGCCAGCTCGGGTTCCATTTCCTGGAAATCAGCCAGTGAAATACGTTCGCCCACCAGAACCAGTTTGATATTCAGTGGCAGAGAGGGAATCTTAATAGGTAAAGGACGTGTTTCATCGGGGGACATCCAGTCGAAACGGCCTTGAACCACCATTTGTTTAAGACGTAACCAAAGCAGTGGTTGCGCAAGAATACTGCGTAATGACAGTATTAATACCCCTCCGTTAGCCTGATGTATCAGCCCGGGTTCAAGGCTAATCTCTCCCGCAAACTGGCGCACACAACCAAAAAGCTGTTCGCTCTCTATCCAGTTGGCACTGATCACCCCACCTTGTGACGCAAAGTTATCTTCCGGGCTTGTGGCTTCGCGTAACGTGACCTGATTTCCCTCTATACTATAATGACCACCGGCCAGGGCATCTTCTTGGGTGCGTGTCTCCTCGATGGCTGCAGCGATGAGGCTGAGATACTCAGCTTCTTCGGCGGCTTTAATCAGCATAATGGCTGAAGAGTCAGAAAGATGAAACTGTTCAATGCCATAGCTTAACCTGGCTTGAACACTCGAGAATGGTGCAAAGTCGTTGTCATAAGGCTGTGCAAAAACTTCCTGATAACTATTGGTATCAAGAACAAGAGCATGCCAGTCGAGTCGGTGAGTCGTCAAAGTCGCTATATATTCATCAATAAGATTTCAAAGGCGTGATTATACAAGAATCCCCAAAATAGCACACGGATAAAGCAGCAACATCCGCCTTCCTTATCACATCGTTGATTTTCAGTTCAGGGAATGTAAAAAAAACTGCTATTCTGGTGGACAGTGAAACGGTCACACTGAGACAACAATGAAATATCAACAGTTGGAAAATCTCGAGAGCGGCTGGAAGTGGAAGTATTTGGTGAAGAAGCATCGTGAGGGTGAGTTAATCACACGACATCTTGAAACCAGCGCAGCACATGAAGCTGTAGAAAAACTACTGGCTCTGGAAAATATCCCGGTTTTCGTGCAGGACTGGATTGAACTCCATATGAATCCGGCACTGGAAAATCGTATGAAGCAGACTATCCGTGCCCGGCGTAAACGGCATTTTAACGCAGAGCATCAGCATACGCGCAAAAAATCCATTGATCTGGAGTATCTGGTCTGGCAGCGACTGGCGGGATTGGCTCAACGACGTAATAAGACATTGTCGGAGACCATTGTACAGCTCATTGAAGATGCGGAGCATAAAGAAAAGGTGGAAACCAAAATCTCAACGTTGAAACACGATCTTCAGGCCATGCTCAATAAATAAAATAGCGCCAACAGGGCGCTATTTTATTTCAGGGTGATACCCATAAAAAAAACCCGCATTAGCGGGTTTTTTCAAAAGAAGCAGGTTTATTCAGCAGGCTGAACAACAACGTCTTTGATACCTTTAACCTGGATCTCTACGCGACGATCTGGTGCCAGGCACTCAATGAGTTTAGCTTTTGGTGCTACGTTTGCACAGGTATTACCCGTTACTGGATCTGCTTTACCCATACCACGAGCAGAGATCTTGTTAGCTGGGATACCTTTAGCAATCAGGAAGTCAACAACGCTTTGTGCACGTTGCTCAGACAGTTTCAGGTTGTACTGCTCTGAACCGATCCGGTCAGTGAAGCCAAGAACAACAACAGAACCGTCAGTTGGATCCAGGCTGCTCAGCTGGCTGTACAGCTGATCCAGAGCCTGCTGACCTTCTGGTTTCAGGGTAGCTTTGTTGAAAGTAAACAGAACGTCAGACTTCAGAGTGAAGTGTTTGGTCTGTACTTCTGGAGCTGGAGCTGGAGCCGGTGCTGGAGCGATAACTGGAGCATCTTCCTGCTGACCAAAGCGGTAAGAAACACCAACACTCAGCATGCCGTTATCCGGGCGAGCGTTTACAGTGTCTTTGTCACCAATGTGGTTGACCCACTGGTATTCCAGACGTGTTGCGATATCAGGGGTAACAGCCCACTCAACACCACCAGCAAATACTGGAGAAACACCAGTGTCGTTGTTTTTAATACGCTCGTCACCGTTGCTGAAGGTAGAGTCTGCACGCCATACCATACCGCCCAGACGGGTATAAACGTCCAGGTCGTTCAGTACAGGATAGCTCAGTTTAGCGGTCAGCTGAACGCCTTGAGCTTTGAATGCGCCATTGTTTTCGCTACCTTTATAAGCCATACGGCCTAACCAGTCGTAACCCATTTCAAAACCAACATATGGGTTAACCTGATAACCACCGTATGCACCAACGCCCAGGGCGTCTTTTCTGGTGGAACCGTCGTTGTCCAGGCTACCTTCGCCGCCAAATGCAGTAGCGGTAGAGTGGTATTGTGACCAGCCCAGTTTACCACCTGCATACCAGGTGTTGTCCTTTGGAGCGGCCTGCGCTACGGTAGCGAAGCCAGCCAGTGCCACAGCAATTGCGATAGCTGTCTTTTTCATTTCATGCGCCTCATTATCATCCAAAATGGCCGCAAGCCTTAAGTTGCCTTAAAACTTGCGGTTAAAATCTTTCGACCTGGGATAAGCTCAAATTGTAACGTCAGCCGATGTATCGGCATTATGAAAGAGCTCCCTGGCGAGGTAAAGTCTACAACGTAGTAGAAAACTTACAAGCATGAACTCTGGGTGCATGATAAAAAAAAAGCGTAAATTCACACATTTTTTTATAGGTTTGGTGATTTATTGTGCGACCTCTTAACAAGGTTGTTAGTTTTATTTTTTTATTTTTCAGTTGCTTGTAAAATATTATGCTTCATAAAACCTAAAATAAAAAAAAGTTCCAGGACTTCTCCTAAATTTACTTAATGATACAAACTAGAATGAATTTTTAATCCACTTTGTGGTCTTGTGGCAGAGATATGTTGTGGCCTCATGATGAATCCCAGTGCGTTACCTGACTCTGCTGCCCGGGTCAGGCGACGATGTTGTTCCTCAGTAAGATCCTCATCCAGCCAGCTAATAACCACACTATAGTTTCCTGTCAGCAATGCTTTTTCCATCGCACTGATAGTACAGTGCGCTGTTGACTGACGGCTTTGCATGACTTTATTTAGTGGTAAGCCAGCAGACTGCAACCATTGGCGACTCAGTTTTTGCTGAGGAGTCAGCCAAAGCTGCCAGCGTGATTGATGCCCTAGCTGCTGCAATAGCGGTAACAAAATGCAATGTGCTACCCAGAGTTCGTCTTCACGATAGACGATTTCACTGATTAGGCCAGGCATATTGTTGAAGGCCGGCTGCTTTTCAGCAAAAGGGACTGCTGTCGCAGAAGGGGCAAAAAAAGCCGGAAAGTCATGTGAATGCATAGTCGGGTCTCACGCTGCGCCATTACTGTATGCATATACAGTAATGCTGGTGCGGATAAAGATCAACCAAAATTTCGGGTTGTCTCTCAATTCTTTTATGTAAATTCATTCAGCATGAGAATGTCATTGCTGGGATTCACAACGTTATTTATTTTTTGTTAGGAAGATGGGTTATTTTTTGATATTAGTGTGAAAGGTAGAATCAGGATGTTTTACTCATTGATATATAAGGGAAATTAATGAAAGAGCAGACGTATACTCGAATTCGTGAGTCTCAGGAATACCTTTCAACACTGGGAGATATTGGCTATCGCCCCCTGTTTGGTGGCTATAGCCTTTTTGTTGATGGCGTCATATTTGCGATGGTTTCCGATGGCGAGCTTTACTTGCGTGCGTGTGAGCAATGTACTGATTATTTTACAAAAAAAGCGGCACCAACATTACAGTATTTTAAACGAGGACTGCCTGTCCAGCTCAACTACTACCGAGTCGATAATGAACTTTGGCAAAATACGGGCCAGTTAATTCAGTTGTCATCAAGTGCTTTGAGGAGTGCACAGCGGGAGAAAGCGCGGCGTAAGTCTCTTAATCGATTGAAAGATTTGCCTAATATTACTCTTAATATCGAGATGATGCTGCGTGAGGCTGGCATCACTGACTCAGAGACACTCAAGTCCTTTGGTGCGAAGCGTTCCTGGCTCAAATTGAAGAACCTTAAGAAGGTGGTCGGTGTGAAAGTGCTTTTGGCGCTTGCCGGGGCTATCCGTGGGGTGCATGAGGCGGTTTTACCGTCTGAAGTTCGCCAGGAATTAATGGAGTGGTGGCGTTGCTATGAGCAACGCCACTCCCGTTAATCTGACAACAGAGACACTTGCTGCCGTAGACTGGATATTTCTGGTAATAGGGAGACTAACAACCCTATTTGCTGCAGCACAAGTGGCTCTTTAGTCTCTGGGCGCGCCTCAAGGTGTGCCACTCTGTGGGTAATATCCTTGAGTGTCGCCTGCAGGCGGCCATCACTCACTGGTGGATGGTGCAGTGCATCATCAACGTAACAGACTGCATCATCCAGCAAACGCAAAATAGCCTCATTACTGAGCTGTTCACGATGAGCCCCCAGTGCGGATATATAGCTATTGAGTGAGTGGTTCAGGCATAACAGGCGAAAGGCACCTTCGCGAAGTTCAGGGCTCATATGGGGTTCGCTTGACATGTTTGACACCACGGATGCCAGCTCCGCACCTTTATTGTAAGCATCCTGCCTGGCGATCCGGTATTCAAGACGGTTATCACGCCCTTGATGATATTGTTCAAGAATGGCATCCAGATAGCGACAATCAGCGTTAAACGTTCGCTCCAGTACCAAGGGCAAGCGGCGAAAACGCCAGTCAGGCCAAATGAAACTGACCGCGGCCCAGGCGACAGCACAACCCAGTATGGTATCAAATATCCTTGGCAGAGCGACTTCAAATCCCTCACCTAATAAATTAAAGCAGAGCAATACCAGCAACGTAATGAACATTGTTGCATGGGCATATTGCACGTTACGGAAGGCGAAGAATAAAACCCCGGTAATGACAAGTAGCCCCAGTTGCCCTTCCAGTGACGGGACGAAGTAGAGTACCGGCAATCCCACAGCAACCCCAACCAAGGTGCCAATAATACGTAATGCCAGGCGATGGCGAGTTGCGTTGTAGTTTGGCTGGCAAACAAACAGGCTCGTGAGCAGGATCCAGTAGCCATGCTGTAAGCCTGTGATTTGGATGAACGCATAGCCGATACAGAGCACTACTGACATACGTACCGCATGACGGAACAGGGCTGATTCAGGGGTTAAATTGAGAGACAATCTTTTCCAGGTATCACCAAACCCGGTGGGTTTATCGTCAGCAAGGCTCGTCTCCCTTTCATTACTTGTTTTTTCTAAGGACTGTTCAGACTCAATGGTTGCCAGCTGGGCATTAATCGCCCGTAGATTCGTCAGTAAAAAACCTAAGGCTTTTAATTCCGGGGCGGCGCCTGGTGTATGGCTGATCTTGTCCATTGCTGCATCAAGATGATTGAAGACGCGCTCGAAACGGACGTCATGCTGATAGGGTATACGCAGCAGAATGGCGCGTGACAGTTGCTGGCAAGCCTGGGATTGCATGGTCAGCAAGCGCTGAAAACGAAACATGATATCGCTGTAGCGGAATTTGTCCCGTAACTTTTGATACTGAACATGGGAAGAGCTGGCACGCTCATGAATATCCTGGGCAACCAAATAGTAATGCAGTGCGCGACGTGTGCCTTTGAGGCCCCTGTCACCACGCAAACGTGTTTGAATTGAAACTTTGGTGAACTCCAGGGCGTTCATCAACTGGCTACTGGCAAGCTCTAACTCCATCACCGGGGTTTGGCTTTCTTGTTCTATATCCGGGTCAAAGAGTGCAGCCTTGAGATCGAGATAGTTAGCCAGATCGTTATAACAGCGTGCCAAATTGTCCTGCAGAGGTCGAATGGGGAAAATCAAATGCCCCGCAAGGGTCAGCAGGTTATACCACACCGCACCTGCCAGGAGTAAAACAGGCTGCTGGTACCAGTGTGTGTAAAGTGAAATACCCAGCATGGTATAGATGGCAATCAGCAGGGCACCAAAGGCGATTGTCGCGTAGCGCTGGCCTAAGCTACCCAGCAAGATAAACCCGCAGGTAGAGAGCAGTAATCCCAAGGCAAAGAGCCAGGGGTAAGGGAAAAGCAATTCAACCGATGCCGAAGCAATGAAAAAGCAGACCAGCGTAATCACTAAATTACGCAAACGGCCGGTCAGGCGATCATCCAGGTCTGTCAATGCTGCTGCCACTACGCCCAGGGTCAAGGGGATGGTGAGGCGAACATCATCCAGCCACCAAGGGAGTACTACAGTCCCCGTCAGGGCGATAAATATTCTTATGTTATAAAGCCAGGCGCTGTTCCAGGTATAACGCCGTAATAACGGTGGGGTAATTAACACAAATATACCTTATCGAAATCGACGCTGTGCGTTAGCCATGCGTGCTGCCTGAGCCACTTCGACGGGAACAACGCGGCGACCTACCGGCCACAGAGCAATGGCCGCAATTTTAAAATTTGCCAGTCCAACGGGGATACCAATAATAGAAATACACTGGGTTATGCCGATACAAATGTGCATGATGCAAAGCCACCAGCCGAACAAGACGAACCACAGAATATTGAGCAGTGTCCCCCCGGTATTGGCGAGTGCACTTTGATCCTGAGGGTAGAGCTCATCAACATGAATCGCTTCATTACCGTATGGTATAAATGAAAGCTTGGTAATTTCCCAGCAGGATCTTGTGAGTGGCAGGGTAATAATCAGTACCATACTGACCAGGGTTGCGAATAACCAGGCAAGCGTTGTTGCAAAACCACCCAATACAAAATTTAATACATTAAGAACAGTACGCATAATCACTCTCTGTTGTTATAACGACACAGAATAAAAAACTACAATAATAGTAGAATAGTAGCGCGTTTTTACCCTGGAGCGTTATCTCATCGGCAGTTAAACTGCGATAGTCCCCCCATTGTTCAGGATAAGGCAAGATCATGGAACTTAGAGCGACTTCCCTTGGAAAACATTTAGCACAGCATCCTTACAATCGGGTGAAATTGTTACCTGCAGGGGTTGAGGTTAAAGGAGATAATCATGAATATCTTATTCCTTTCAATCAGTTAATTGAAATAAACTGTAAACGAGGTTTAGTGTGGGGGGAGCTGGAGTTCGTTCTTCCGGACCACAAAGTCGTCCGGCTGCATGGGACTGAGTGGCAAGAGACAAAGCGATTTTTTGCTTATTTGTCCCGAGCATGGCAAGGATGGAGCGAAGAAATGAGCCATGTTGCAGCCCAAGTCCTTGCTGAACAACAAAGTCAGATCCAGGGGGCTACTCAGCAAGGGCACTGGCTTAAGTGTCGGGAACTGATGGCGTTACAGCAGGGGGTTAGAGAAGCTTGCAGTGCTTTACCCCTGCCTACAGTACGTCTGGACACGTTTGCTGTGTGCCGTGAAGCCTGGCATGACTGCCAGCAAGTCCTGGAACAAGGCAGCCTTTTTCGGCAGCAATGTAATGATCGTTATACTCGCCAGATGCTCGAACAGCATGGCGATTTTTTTCAGCATATTGAGAGTAGCCCACTGAATAATGCCCAAGCCCGGGCTGTGGTTAACAATGAAGAGACGTTGCTGGTTCTGGCTGGTGCCGGTAGCGGTAAAACCTCAGTACTGGTCGCAAGGGCTGGCTGGTTATTAAAGTATTCCGCTGTTGCCGAAGATCAAATATTGTTACTGGCTTTTGGTCGCCAGGCAGCCAGGGAGATGGAGCAACGGTTAGTCGAGCGGCTGGATACTCAACTGGATGTCAAAACCTTCCACGCCCTGGCACTGTTTATTATTACTCAGGGGAGTAAAAAAGTACCCAAAGTGAGTGGGCTGGAGAGTGATACCCGGGGGCGCCAGCAATTATTGATAGCTTGCTGGCAACAGCAGTGTCGTGAGAAAAAAGCCATGGCAAAGGGGTGGCGTCAGTGGCTGGAAGAAGAACTGGGGTGGAGCATTCCGGAGACGACATTCTGGGAAGATGAAAAGTTAATCGCCCGCCTGGGCGGGCGGCTGGACCACTGGCTGATGCTGATACGCATGCAGGGCGGGGCACAAGCAGAGATGATAGCCACCGCACCTGACGAACTTAAACCCCGCTTTACTCGCGGTATTAAGCTAATGGCTCCCTTGCTTAAATGCTGGAAAAGTACCCTGCGCAGCGCCGGTGAAATTGATTTCTCCGGGTTAATTCATCAGGCCATTAATATTCTGGATAAGGGACGGTTTGTGAGCCCATGGCGACATATTCTGGTGGATGAGTTCCAGGATATCTCGCCACAACGAGCGGCATTGCTGGCAGCTTTACGTAAGCAAAATAGCCACACGTCACTCTATGCTGTCGGGGATGACTGGCAGGCTATCTACCGATTTACCGGGGCACAAACGACGCTGACCAGCGAATTTAGTGAGCATTTTAGCTCCGGTGAAATCTGTATGCTGGATACTACCTACCGTTTTAATAGCCGTATTGGCGAGATAGCAAACCAATGGGTCCAACAGAACCCGTTGCAACAGAGAAAGGGACTGCATAGCCACGTTAAGGGCGATAAGCAATCCGTATGCCTACTGGTTGATGACAAACTGGAAGGACTACTGGATAAACTGAGTGGTTACGCACTGCCTGAGCAACGGATACTTATTTTGGCACGTTATCATTATTTACGTCCTGTTTGTCTCAGTAATGCAGGTACGCGCTGGCCAAAACTGAACATTGATTTTATGACCATTCATGCCAGCAAAGGGCAGGAAGCGGATTTTGTGATTGTGCTTGGTTTACAGTCAGGGCCAGAAGGTTTTCCGGCCCAGGCCAGAGAGTCTGTCTTTGAACAGGTTTTATTGCCGCAGCAAGAAGCGTTCGAGGATGCGGAGGAACGACGTTTACTCTACGTTGCCTTAACCCGGGCACGCCATCGTGTTTGGCTGCTGTTCAGCAAACAACAGCCATCCACATTTGTTGAGGCATTAAAACAGCTCGGAGTACCGATACTTAATCGCCCCTGATGTTTATAGCCTGTCAGTCAGGTAACGCTGATAGTCAGGGATTTGGATTTCGACCTGAGCATTAAACCCGGGTGAGTGAATGATGAAGTCTGCCGTTGAGAGGTTGGTCGCCACCGGGATATTCCACACCGTGGCCAGACGCAATAATGCCTTAACGTCAGGATCATGGGGCACCGCATTCAGTGGGTCCCAAAAAAAGATCAGAACATCAATTTTCCCTTCGGCTATCAGGGCACCTACCTGCTGATCCCCTCCCATTGGGCCGCTCATCATGGCGTTGACCTCAAGCCCTGATGCGCGCTGAATCATATTCCCCGTTGTGCCTGTGGCATACAGGGTATGATTTTCAAGGGTAGATTTATGTTGCTCAACCCACGCGAGTAATGCACTTTTACAATGATCATGGGCGACCAGGGCGATATGTTTTTTTTCTGGCAGGGTACGAATGGTCTGATGCATAGTATTTTCCTGGATGAAATTGAACGCCACCAGCTTACTAGAAGAGCAGGATGCTGCAAGAGAAAGAGATTAAAAAAGCGGCTTGATGTCTATGATAGTGTTGTTTTTATTTCATCCCTGTTCCAGTACTGAAAAGGTGCCACACTTGTTTCACAGACTGGAAACAAAAATACCTGTGTCAGCGGTACAATATCAGGTATTACAGGTAGCCCAATGACACCAATAACCCTTTCAATAAAACAGGATGACCATCGTGAATATTGAAGAAATTCTGCGTACTACCCATACCATTGCCCTGGTTGGTGCCAGCGAAAAATCTGACCGCCCCTCGTATCGGGTGATGGCTTATCTGTTGCAACAAGGATATGAAGTGATCCCGGTTTCCCCCAAGCTTGCCGGGCAAGAATTATTAGGTCAGCGGGTATATGCCACGCTTGCCGATATTCCACAACGCATCGATATGGTTGATGTATTCCGTAATGCTGAGGCGGCACTTGGCGTTGCGCATGAGGCGATTACTGTTGGGGCTAAAACACTGTGGTTACAAATAGGCGTCATTAATGAGCAGGCAGCGCGTGTTGCGAAAGAGGCAGGGCTCAATGTGGTGATGGATAAGTGCCCGGCCATAGAGATACCACGCCTGGGTTTGGGGAAATAGCTTGCCTCACCCATGGAATGGTTCCGGCCAAAAAGCTCAGGCCCGCTGACCTGAGCTGATTTTTATAACAGTTAGTTACGCAGGCAAGGGATTTGCAGCCGTTTACGGATTGATGCAGCCAGATCATCCAGGGAGGATTGCTCCGGGTGTTCCTGTTCGCTTTCACCACTCAACTGTGCTTCCGCCAGATAAGTATGTACTGCTTTGCCATCATCATTTTCCATCACGACATGATACCAGGGGGCACTGCGCATAGAGCGATTCATTGCCAGATAGTCTTCATGGGTTTCACTTAGTCCATATTCAGGGTCAATATCAACCACTACGCCCAAATAGCCCAGTAAAACATGTCGAACTTGCTGGCCAATACCAAATTTGCTGACAATCATTTTCACCTCCATGAACATCATATTGTCAAAGATGTATGGCATCCTTTCCATTTTTCAAGTCAGATAACCCGGCAAGCAAAGCCTTTCAGATATAAGCCTTCCGGGTAGCTTGCGATAACCGGGTGATCGGCAGCTTGACGAAACTGCTCGACAAACTGTAATTCACGCCCCGCATCAAGGGCGGCATCTGCGATTATCTTTTGGAATAATTCCGTCGTCATCAGCCCCGAGCAAGAGAAAGTCATGAGAATGCCCCCTGGGTTAAGAAGCTGGCATGCCAGCATATTAATATCTTTATACCCACGACAGGCACCAGACAACTGGTTTTTATTTTCAACAAACTTCGGGGGATCCATGATGATGACATCAAACATTTCACCATTATCACGATACTTGCGTAGTAATTTAAAAACATCATCGCGTAAAAACTCAGCTTTACTGAGGTCTAACTGGTTCAGTTCAACATTTTTCTTTGCAATATCCAGAGCTTCTTGTGAAGTATCAACACTAACGACCTGGCGGCAATTCCCCATCAACGCTGAGATGGCGAAACCACCCGTATAAGAGAAGCAGTTCAGGACTCGTTTGTTGGCAACATAGCTCCGAGTAGCAAAACGGCTGTCACGTTGATCAAGGTAATAACCTGTTTTATGGCCTTGCTGGATATCTACCAGCAGTTTCATTCCATGCTCTTCTATCGGTAACAGGGCTGGGGGGATATCACCGCTGATCGAACCCTGGGTCAGAGCCAGACCCTCTTTTTTGCGCACCGCCACGTCAGAACGTTCGTAAATGGAACAGTCTGGGTAGAGTTTTTGTAGGGCTGCAACTAAAGCAGGGCGCTGATAATCTGCACCAGCAGAGAGCAGTTGTAATACCAAAAAATGAGAGAAGCGATCAATGGTGATACCCGGCAGGCCATCTGACTCGCCGGCAATTAAACGGTAACTGTTTAAACCGTCACGAACGGCGAGCCAGTCCCGCCATTTTTGAGCTTGTTCTAAACGGCGGACAAAGAAATCAGTATTAATGGTTTCATGGCGGTCAAAGGTCCAGACACGGGCCCGAATCTGTGATGAGGGGGAATAAGCAGCCCGAGCCAGCCACTTTCCGTTGGCATCGACAACATCCAGGGTTTCGCCGGCATTGACTTCACCTTCAACGCGAGCCACTGCCCCCGAGAAGACCCAAGGGTGGTGACGCAAGAGTGATTTTTCGCGCCCTTTGGCTAGCACCAAACGGGGATAATGGTTAAGGGTAGATTCAGACATGTGGAGAAACCTCTGACAAAACAAGGATGCGGGCTGGATAACAAATCAGCCTGATGTTATTAAAATAAAATGGCGCGTAGGTTAGCACAGATTAGTCAAAGCACGTATCAATCCGCGCCGGGTAATATCAACCACTGGCTGGTAAATGGGGGGCAGGTTAGTGACAGAATATCAGCAACAATGTGTGAAGCATCGGATATATGGCAAAGTTCAGTCTGTGGGGTTTCGTTACAGCACCTGGGGTGAGGCGAAACGCTTAGGCTTGACCGGTTATGTGCGGAATCTTGATGATGGCAGCGTAGAAATTTTAGCCTGTGGTACTCCTGAACAGCTTGAAAAATTACTGCTCTGGATCAATGCCGGGGGCCCTGGCAGTGCCCGGGTTGACAATGTGTTTTCCACAGCCTGTCAGCCCGAGCAAACCTGGACGCAATTTTCAGTCCATTATTAGATACATTTTACTGGCTTTGGTAAGCCCGCGATTTTAGTGGCTTGTTTGGCTGGACCTTTAGGGAACAGGCGATAGAGGTAACGGCTATTGCCTTTCTCTTCACCCAGCGTATTCGCCATGGCTTTGACCAGCATACGAATCGCCGGGGAGGTATTAAATTCCAGGTAAAAATTGCGAACAAAATGCACCACTTCCCAGTGTTCCGGTGTCAGGGATATCGCTTCCCCGGCGGCGATGGCCTCTGCTAAAGCTTCGCTCCACTGTTGGCTCTCTTTCAGATAGCCTGCACTATCCGTGGCAATTTCTTGCCCGTTAAAAATCAGCATGATGACTCGGCATTTGGGTAATAACCCCGGCAGTATAACAAATTTCATGGGCCATAAAAAACTGCACCTTACTCAGTTGCCGGAGGCCACTTTTGGGATGCAGTCGTTTGTATTGCCGGGGATCAGTCTTTGCTGGCAAACCCAAGGATGCTTAACAGGCTGATGAAGATATTGTAAATAGAGACATACAGGCTGACGGTGGCTCGTACATAGTTTGTTTCACCACCACGAATAATATTGCTGGTTTCAAACAAGATAGCCCCCGAAGAGATCAGGATAAATACCGCGCTGATGGCTAAGTGTAATGCCGGCAGCTGCAGGAAGATATTGGCCACCATGCCGACCAGGACGACAACGATACCCGCCATGAGCATACCGCCAAGGAAAGACATATCCTTACGGGTGGTCAGCACATAGGCTGAACAGCAGATGAAGACCAGAGCTGTACCGCCCAGAGCCATACCAATCACATCTCCCATACCGGCAGACAGATAGCTATTCAGAATGGGGCCGAGGATATAGCCGAGAAAACCGGTAAAAGCGAAGGTGGCTATCAGCCCTGATGGTTTATCTGCCAGACGGTAGGTCAAAAACATCAGGCCATACATTCCTACCAGGGTCAGAATCAGACCCGGTGAGGGCAGCTGTAATACGGTACTGGCGGTAGCCACCAGCGCAGAAAATGCGAGGGTTAAACTCAGTAGAAAATAAGTATTACGGAGGACTTTATGGGTACTCAACAATGACGCGCGGTCACGGGAGGAGGTAATAATGCGATCCATTGTTAAACTCTCTCTTTTGCAGGTTTTTTATAATCAACGAGCATAATGCCCTGCTATTTTGTAAAAAAGTTTTTTTACCCATCTTTACCTCTTATCTTGGCAGGCATGCTGCCGACGGTAATGTGAGGTATTTTTTTGAAAAATATCTTTTTATTACACCATATGAGTCTGACAAAAGGTGCCGGGTTGTTCGGTGGTTGTGCGTAATACATAAAATCGAGCCTCGGCAGGGGAAATACCCCTGACAGTGAAGCGCAACATGCTGGTAATCTCACCATCTTGTTGCACTTTCAACCAAATAAGACAAAAGCGGCTAAATTTAAGACGATTGAACCAATTGGTGCTTTACATGACGAATGGCTATGTTTATAGTGCGCCTCGTTGGAAGTGTGGCCGAGCGGTTGAAGGCACCGGTCTTGAAAACCGGCGATGGGAAACCATCCCAGAGTTCGAATCTCTGCGCTTCCGCCAAATAAAAACCCCAAATAGCAATGCTGTTTGGGGTTTTTTGTTTTATACAGTTCCTGTCGTGCCATTTATCTTTAGTCTGGAGTGTTCCAGGCTAGCTTGCATCTGATGAACGATGCAAGCTAGCCCATGTTGATGCATCTTCGAATAGTCTCTGGCGATGATTATGTATGTCCATCCTTTCGATCAACTGAAGTTATTATGCGGGATCATGCGGACCTCAGTATTTTTAGGGGTAAGCGTCCCGTAAAAACAGGCCATTCTATCTTAAAGAACGGTAGGTATAGGTTCTCTTTATGGCCTGGGTATGCTCCTTTTTCGTAACAGACATTATATTTAATGCAAAGTTGGACAGGCCATAAGCGCTATATATTCTATGCTGTTGCTTGCGCACTTCGACTTATCATCATGAGGTTAATCTTTAACCTATCTCATTATTAGACCTGTCAGGATGCAACAAACCTGCATATTTGATATATGAACGGATTGCTTTTCTCAAATGTTATAGGTTGGTTTTATGGTAATAGAGTAAATTAAGTGCAGCTTGATTAAATGGATGGTTGCTTAAGGCAACTTCACTTGTTACAGACTGAATTTTCGGTTGGAGGCTGTGGGGACTGGAATGGGACGGAGATCAGGATTTGAAGGTTTTATACGTGCTACAGGCAGAGCCATTGCAGCAGCAGAGCGTGAGCGTAAGAGATCAGAACGTCACCATTTTGCCGAAGTTCGCCGTATAGAACGCGAAATAAAACGTGATAATGCTCAGAGACTTCGCGAGCAAAAAGAGGCTGATAAATTAACAAAAATCATGTATTTGGAAGAGCGCCAAGATGAAGTTTTCGATCTAAACGCTGAACTTAACGAGAATATCACAGCGCTTTCTACACTTCTGGAGCATACCCTCGAATTTGACGATTCGATTGATTTTTCGGCATTGAAAAAACTTCCAAAATTCGAAGATTTCAAAACACCGAAACATCTCTTACCAGACCCTGAGCCAGAGATGAAAGTCGTGAATGTTCCGGCCGCATGGACGACTATTTTCCCGTGGGTAAAAAACAAATATTATCGAGAATTGCAGAGTGCAGAAGAATCTTTCAGTAAAAGTAAAGAAGAGCATTCAGTTAAACTTTCAAGTCAGAAAGTTGAGCTTGATGCTCTAGTTGCTGATTATCAGGCCCGAAGAACTGCTTATCTTGAAGAAATAAAAAGTCAGCATGCCGAAATTGACCAGTTTGAGCAAGACTATCTCAACTGTGAGCCTGACAGTGTGTTGGCTTATTGCGAAATGGTGTTGACACGGTCTGAATATCCTGAAAACGGTTTTCCCCAAACATTTAGGTTGGCCTATTTACCTGACAGTAAAGAATTGGTGGTTGAATACAACTTACCTGAAATGGCAGTAGTACCACGCGAGTTGGAATACAAATATGTCAAGACAAGAGATGCCATTGATACCAAGGCTCGAAAAATTGGCGATATCAAAGAACTCTATCAGAACATAATCGCCGCGATCACGCTCCGTACAATGCATGAGCTTTTCGAGGCTGACAAGGCATCTGCTTTAACGTCAGTTCTGTTTAACGGTGTAATCGAAACTATCGATCCTACAAGCGGGCATGATATCAACGTCACATTAGTATCTGTCCGTGCTCACAAGGACGATTTCATGCAAATAAACCTGGAAAGGGTCGAAAAGAGAGCATGCCTTAGAAGTTTAGGTGCACAAGTTTCAGGGCGACCAGATGAGCTCCAGGCAGTAAAACCGATTATAGAATTTAACATGGTTGATAAACGCTTCATTGAACAAGGTGATGCTTTATCTGCTCTTGAAACACGCCCAAACCTTATGGAACTTTCACCATCAGAATTTGAGGTGTTAGTATCAAATCTTTTCACTCAGATGGGGCTGGACACCAAACTCACCAGAGGTACAAAAGACGGCGGCGTTGATGCGGTGGCATTCGACACTCGCCCGATCCTCGGTGGCAAAGTGGTTATTCAGGCTAAAAGATATAAAGACACTGTCGGTGTCAGTTTTGTTAGAGATCTTTATGGAACAATGATGAATGAAGGTGCTAACAAAGGAATTCTGGTGTGTACAAGTCAATACGGTAAAGACGCATATCGTTTCTGCGAAGACAAACCAATCGAACTCATTGATGGAGGCGGGCTTCTTTACCTCTTAAAAGAGCATGCTGGAGTATCTGCACGTATCAACACCAATTTTTAATTAATGATCCAGATTCGGTTAACGTTTGTAGCGAATATTCAGGATAGAAATTCAGCACGATATTTTTAGTAAAATAATTCAAGCGATTGATTTACAGCAAAAAATATCACCCTGCGTGGTGTTTTTTACCCCATGAAGCCTACTGTAAAATTTGCTTCAAAGTGGCTATACCGTATCAATATGCCGATACTTTTATGTCCAGAAATGCACTGAAACTCGATTGTGTTTTGCTGTGGACACTGAATTTTGCCATCTGAATAGAGGTGACATCATCGACTCACAATCAAAAACAGGTGATATTATGACCGGCGTAACAGACGTAATTTTAGCCCGGCGTTTCGCCTCGAAGCTGCCCAGTTTATTCTCGATCAGCTCTGACATGTAAAGCCCTGTCGATGGCTTGGGAAGCCAGCTAATTTACTGTATTACTCGGATCAAGCTAGCCACTATATTACTCTTTTCGCCGTTGCCGGATGATAGAGCCAAATAGGAGAGAGAGTTTCAGCAATATCAGCAGTCTTGATGGTATCTAATGTTTTGACTCCCAGAATGGGAAAAGCGTGAGTTTGTAATGTGGTTATCCACTGTTTTCCATGCTTAACGTTTTTCCATCCCGGAAGCAGAGTAGGGTGAAGTGTTCCTGCGGCTGACTGAAATGTCGGGATGGATGCTTTCCGTTTCTCATGCTGTTGTTGGATACTCTTCTCTTCAAGAGGGGCGATGTTCTTTGCCAACTGCTCACGTATTGCTGAGACTATTTTTTCTACCTCTGCGATGCTGATTTCTGGATAGATCCTGATGCTGTGCTGGCGTCGCTTTAGCGTCACAGGGCTAACGTAACGAAAGACCCAATAACCCGGCCTTTGGTTGCCCTTGTTGGATTAAGTGTAAGCCCAATCCACACCACCGTGAGGCAGGGCTTTGTCGCCGGGTTTGATATGCTGTGCTTTGGTGTCGGTCAGGATTGCCATGTGGAGCCTCATTTCATTATCTGTTGGCACAACAAAAGCGTTGTGCCATTTATACTGAGATACTACAGGTTTGGGTCGGAATGAATTAAACCTAATTCAAAAAAATGTCTACAAATCAATATGGTTATGGGTTGTATTAGATTGCCATGGACTTGAGGGTGGCGGACTTCGCTTCCGCCAAATAAAAACCCCAAATAGCAATGCTGTTTGGGGTTTTTTGTTTTTTCCTCGATATAAATTTGCTTCGCCTCTGGGTGATCACATACCACAAAAACTTGCCATTCCCCCAGAAACGAGATGAGCAATATTGTCCCGGGGCAATATATCTATGTGTCCAGGCATTTGTACCCATCGCGTACTGTTAATAGCCCCATTCTGCTGGGGCATTTATCGGAGTATTTTGTTTTCAGTATGCTGACAAAGCCGCTCCGACATCCGGGAGAACCGATTCACGTGAACGATCATGCCGGTTGGGGAGCCTGGCGTGCCAGCAATACGTTCCTGGTGGTGGATCATTGGCACCATTATCAGGCTGCATGCAGGAGGTAACTGGCGATCATAAATAGTTGCCTTGTTAGCATCCTCCTCATGCGTTATCTGGGGAGGGGGCGCAAACTAACGTCATCTTGTCATCATGCCAGTCCGGGAGATCAATGCTTCCGACGCTGACAAAAATTTGCTCATGTAAGGCTTGGTTAATCCCGGGGATGGCAGAATGGCTTGCCCTTTGCGATTGAAAAGACCACCACTGTATTGCTCTATGTCGTCCGATATTAAAAGTGGTGTGATACGCCTGGCATAACTGTCAGCGGTTGGTGTAAACCAGCCAATGAGTGTTTCCATTACTCGGGCTTTCACTGTGTCCTTGCCAAAAAAATTATCGCGGATATTCGTCTTTATAAGACCCGGATTTAAACCGAAAAAAGCCACTCGGGGATACTGGCTGGCAGCATGAATAACCAGTATTTCGTTACCTGCCACCGTATTCATGTGAACCGGTAATGCGTTGTATGACGTTTCCGCGTTCAAGTCGTCCGCATTGCCTGTTTGACCTGTGCCGGGATAGCCCATAAGGAACACACGAGGTTTTCCTCGTCCGACTGGACGCTGAATGCCGAGGCGGGATGTTATGGCATTTAATATGACTAATCGATTCAGAAAACTGACCGCCAGATCGCGTTCGATACCTTCAGCTGTCTCCTGTCGTTGTGGTGCTGCAAATATACCTGTGGTAAAAATAACCATGTCCAGATGTTCAGCAGGTAGCACAGTGGCAACACGCTGTGCTTCATGCATCAGGCTGAGATCCGCCGGGATGAAGTTAATGCCTGACGCCCCCGCATCACGAAATGTCTGACCAACAACAGTCACAGAAGCACCCAATGAAGCGAGATGCTGACTCAGTGCGCGCCCGATGCCTCCCGTGCCACCAATAATGGCAATCTGCAAACCTTTTACCTTTATGCCTGCATCGTGGTGGTACTGCAGCGTCATACTTTTGTCTCGTTCCATGTCACATTCCCCAAATTATCATGCGACTATCATCGTTCGCTTCCACATCAGGATAAAGATGGTATTTTGGATAACATTGATCCAAAAATGGAGCACTCATAGTGGAAGACTATCTCAGAGACATGGCCTTATTCGTTGAGGTTGTTAAAGCCAGGGGATTTCGACGTGCCTCGGATGTGCTTGGCATTCCGAATTCAACACTGTCACGACGGATAAGTGAACTGGAAAAGTCGATTGGACTGAGGTTACTTCATCGCACAACCCGTAAGATCGAACTCACCGAGGCCGGGCAGGTCTATTTTGAGCGGTGTAAACGTATTGTTGACGAAGCACGACTGGCGCATGAACAGTTAGGTCATATGCTGGCCCAGCCCAGTGGCGTGTTACGTGTATCATTGCCAGTAGACTTTGCTATCACTTACCTGGCTCCGGTTATTGCCGAATTTGCTCAACAATACCCGGGGATCACATTCGATTTTGATCTGGCTCCACGCCGGGTCGATTTGGTGAGTGAACCTTATGATGTGGCCATTCGTATGGGCGGGTCTGAAAACTCACAGCTGATTTCGCGCTTGCTGGTGACCTTAACCCCTTACTTATATGCCTCACCTGGCTACCTGGCAAGAGTCGGTGAGCCTGGTAAACCTGAAGAACTGGCACAACATGAATGTATTAATATACTGCGAGGGGGGGAATGGGAGCTTCATTCCGGGAAACAGGTCACAACCGTTCCCGTTTCGGGGCGTTTTTCCCTGAACAGTGTGGGCATGTTACGCCGGCTGGCGGTTCTTGACATGGGGATCATCCTGTTGCCCCAGGAAATCGTTGCTGAGGCGTTAATCTCCGGGAAACTAAAGCGTATTCTACCCGACTGGCAGGGTACTCCCCAGCCGGTATATGCCATGACTGAAACCCGCCTGATGCCAGCGAAGACACAACGATTTATTGAGTTCCTGCGGGAGCATCTGCAGGGGGGGGAGGTAGGGTCGTGACTATTTAATCTGGCACCCATAAATGAGGGTAAGGTGTCTTGTCAGGACGGTCCCCTTAATCGCTATTCAGGGGTAATTGGTGTAGCAGAGAAATTAAAAATTTTCTTTATTTTCATTGTGATAATGTGGCTCCGGTACGAAGAATACCAGCAGAAATGTTATTTATAAAACAAGCATGTAATTTTTATATATTATTGTTATATATATAGCCTTTTATATTATTTATTAATATGAATCTGTTGCTGGTAGCTTGAATGTATACAGAATAAATCACTTTCAGGAGCCGTACATGAAGCAGCATATTGCCACTTTGACATTGATAGCCAGTCTGACAGGTCTGTTTTCCGCCACGGCCAGTGCGGATAAACTTGATGATATTAAGCAGGCCGGCGTGGTGCGTATCGCGGTGTTTGACAGTAACCCACCGTTTGGTTACGTCGATCCTCAGACTAAAAAACTGGTTGGCTATGATGTGGATATTGCGGAAGCGATTGGTAAAGCGTTAGGGACCAAAGTCGAACTTCGGGCGACGAACCCGGCAAACCGAATACCTCTGTTATCGTCCAATAAAGTGGATCTCATTGCGGCGAACTTCACCATCACGGACGAGCGTGCCAAGGCCGTTAACTTTAGTGTGCCTTACTTTTCAACCGGGCAGAAATTTATTGCCCGCAAAGGTGTGCTGAAAACGCCCGATGATATTCGTCCATTGCGTATTGGTGCGGATAAAGGCACAGTCCAGGAAATCACCCTTCGTGAGCGCTATCCTGATACCAAAGTTATCTCCTATGACGATACCCCACTGGCTTTTGTAGCCCTGCGTAACGGTAATGTTCAGGCCATTACCCAGGACGATGCTAAACTGGTGGGATTATTAGGTAACCTGCCCCCTGAACAGCGTGATGCTTTTGAAGTCTCACCTTTCAGCCTGACCAAAGAGTATCAAGGTGTGGGAATTGGGAAAGGGGAAACGCGTCTGACTGATGCGGTTGATGCCGCGCTGCTTGAACTTGAAAAAGATGGCCAGGCGACGGTTATCTATGATCGCTGGTTTGGTCCTGATACCAAAGCACCACAACCGCGAGGGGATTTCCATATTGCGCCCCTGGCTGATCAGCCTAAAGCGTGATCAATACAGAGCCCGGGGGGATATCCTCCCGGGCTGGTTGTTTCTGACAGGAAGTAATCATGAATTGGGATGAATGGCTGAGTCCATTGTATTTGGGCTGGCTATGGCAGGGTTTCTTACTCACCTTGTTGATTTCGGCTTGTGCCAGTGTGGCTGCAACACTGCTGGGTTTTCTGGTTGCTGGGATGCGTGACAGCAGTATAGGGCTGTTACGGACACTGGCCATTAGTTACAGTTCGATATTTCGTAACACGCCATTATTGGTTCAGTTATTTTTTTGGTACTTTGCTGCCGGGCAGTTATTTCCAGCCAGCCTCATGCAGTGGCTGAATAGCCCGCATCAGCTGGGACCATTTTCATGGCCATCATTTGAGTTTCTTGCTGGTTTTATCGGGCTGACACTGTACTCCACGGCATTTATTTCCGAGGAGATCCGTGCCGGGATCCGGGGGGTTGCTCCAGGACAAAAAAATGCGGCCTGGGCGCTCGGGCTCACTGGGTGGCAGTCAATGCGTTACGTTATCTTACCCCAGGCACTGCATATTGCCTTTCCACCCCTGCTGGGGCAGTACATGAATGTAATAAAAAATTCATCCCTCACGATGGCCATTGGTGTGGCTGAACTTTCCTATGCGTCACGCCAGGTGGAAACGGAAACACTACGCACATTCCAGGCTTTTGGTGTTGCCACAATACTCTATGTGTTGATTATTGCCGTGCTGGAGGGCTGGGGGATGTGGCGTCAGCAACGTCATCAGGTTGCCAGGGGGTAAGCCATGGATTTTAGTATTATACAGGATAACCTGAGCTATCTGCTTATCGGCACTTGGCCTGATGGCCCCTTAGGAGGGGCGGCGCTCACGGTCGTGATCAGCCTGTTAGCCGGAATAGCTTCAGCTATCCTGGGCACCGTGCTGGGTATACTTCTTGCCGTTTCAACGGGGATTCCAGCGGCCTTATTAGCCGCTGTGCTGGGTTTTTTCAGAGCGATTCCTGTGATTATGCTGATTTTCTGGAGTTATTTTCTTTTACCCATTTTGTTTGGTATTGATATTCCGGAAATCACTACTGTGGTGTGTGCCCTCGCATTGATCTCCTCTGCTTATTTGGCGCATGCCGTGAAAGCAGGGATTCTGGCTATTGGTATCGGGCAGAGTCAGGCAGGGTTATCACTCGGGTTAACACGCTGGCAAACCCTCGGTTATATCGTGCTGCCACAAGCATTGCGGATGATGATCCCGTCATTTATTAATCAGTGGATATCCTTAATTAAAGATACTTCACTGGCCTATATCATCGGTGTTGGGGAACTCACTTTTCTTGCGACCCAGGTCAATAATCGTAGCATGGTCCACCCCACGGAGATCTTTCTGTTCATTGCCGGGGTCTATTTTATCCTCTGCCTTGCCCTTGAACTGGTGGCTGGCTGGGTTCAGCGCCACTATGGTCGTCAGAGTGAACCGACACGCCGTTGGTGGCAGCGACAACCGTTGTCTTAGTTGGCATTAACAGTATCAGGAGCCTTGACGAATCAAGGGGATAACGTCCGTAGGGGCGTATCAGAAAATGGTGCTCAACGCCAGCGACTAACCGTACTTTCATGCCGCACGGGGCTGCATGAAAATACGGTTATGTTAAAGACGAGCAATGAATGAATAGATATTTTCAGGGAGCAAGAGCGTCAAACAGTGCGTCAATATGGATATCAACCGTATCCAGCACGCGAACCGGTAATTCGGTACCCGCAAACAGCAATGGCAGTTCAGTGCACCCCAGAATGATGGCTTCAATGCCGTCATTCTGATACATCCGGTTAATGACAGCGATAAAGTTGTCTCGCGTCTGGGGGGCGATGATGCCGACTTCTAGTTCATCGCAGATTTTATCTGCAATGTAACTGATTTCATCAGCATGTGGGATGGCTATCTCAATACCTGCTTGCATAAAGGGCCGTTTAAAGAAGTCCTCCTCCATGGTAAATCGTGTTCCCAGCAATCCCACTTTCTTTAATCCCTGATTTTTTGTCACCCTACAAGTGGCATCGATGATGCTAACAAGCGGGACTGGCGAACTGGCCTGGAGTTCATTGAAGACGATGTGTGGGGTGTTACCAGTAAGAGCCACCACTTCTGCACCGGCAGCGACTAAATTTTTGACTGCTTTAGAGAGGTAATGAACCAAAGAGGTATAATCTTTTCGGCCACACATATCCAGCACGTCAAATACGTTGATACTTTCGATGGTCAGGTTTGGCAAGAAAGTTGCTCCCTGCCGTTTGTGGGCTTCATAGACAAACTTGCGGTAATAAAGCAGCGTGGATTCGGGGCCTGTACCGCCGATGAGCCCAAGTTTTTTCATGCTGACTCCTGTGATTACGATTAATTTTTACTCAGACTGACCTGCGTGGTATGGGGTAACATAAAGCGAAATAAATCTTTTTAGCAGCGCTCTGGCATCCACGGCGTCAGCCAGGGCATCAAGCATAACGGCCGGATCGAACCCTTCGTTAACCAGACTTTCTGCGCGCAGATTGATCATTGTTGCTGCAATCTCTGGTGTAATTTCCGGGTGAAACTGTGTTGATATAACTTTTTCGCTGTAACGAATAATTTGATTCCTGTCATGGACGGATGAGGCCAGGGATGTCGCCCCGGGGGGTAACGCGGTTACCGTTTGCAAATGAGTAAGATGAGCCTTGAACACGTTGGGGAGCTTTCCGATAAGCGGATCGTTGCGTCCGGCTTCTGCCAGCCTGACATCCAGACAGCCCATTTCGCGGCCCTGGGGATGATAGTCAACCGTTCCCCCTAAAGCATATGCAATAAGTTGATGGCCGTAACAGACGCCAAACAGCGGCATACCCACTTCCATCGCATGGCGTATCCATTCGGCAGTTTCTTCGCTCCAGGGGAGCTTGTCTGTCACCATATCCCAGGAGCCGGTGATAACCGCGACCCTTGTCGGATCAGGTTGCGGAAGGGATTCTCCCCTAAAGACTTGCACCACCTGAAGAGCTCCAGGTGCTAACCCCATTGCTTTGTCGAACCATAAGGGCAGATCACCCTGTTCGTTCAAGATGCCGTCAGGAGGGGTTCCTGTCTGAATAAGCAGAATCGGAGGCAGGGCTGCCGTATTGGTCACTTTCACGGAATGGGATTCATCTCTCATAAACTCAGCAGGCCTCTTCGGGTGAATGGCTGACAGATAAAAAAGGTCAGATAACGCCAAGATAAGCAATATGAAGTTTCAGCACAATTGAATTAAATAGAATTAATTTCAACCCTATTAATGATATGGATACCTGCTGTTTATGGGGAACAATATTTATTGATAGAGGCAATACTGCCCGGAAGACGGAAGTGATATCCAGCCCCCTTGTTATAAGCGGGATGACATCTGGGTATGATTCAACACCTGAATAAACTGACATCATCAGTTTATTCAGGTAAGGACGATGATCAGCCGGTATACTTACCGTCGCCGACTTGTGCCCGGGCATACCAGGCCATGAGTTCAGCCGTGCCGCTTTCACCTTCTGCAGGGGCCCATGGGGCTGAATCCTGCTCTGCTACGGGCTGATAACCACCTTGTTTCACTTCAAAAATAATACCGCCTTTATCCAGGGAGAGCACGGCATGCCAGGTACCGGCATCCATTTCCAGGGCGGTACAATCCTCGCCGAGTATGACACGCTGTGTCACGGTACCCTGGTCATCAAAATTCAGAACCAGGAAACGTCCCCTGAGGGGCAGCAGTAATTCAAATGTATGGGGGTGGCGGTGAGGGCGAATATAGGTGCCCGGCTCCATAGCAATGGCCAGGCGTTGTACTGGGTCGCTGAGTTCCGGGTGGAAATTCCGGTGAGCCCGTAAACGGGGAGCATGAGAAGCGGCTGCACTCTGTTGTTGCATATCACTGAAGGTTATCTGTTTCATAAAAGTTGCCTGGGGTCAGGAGTGATTAGCACTATTGCTTTGCGCTAAGATTAACAGCCAGGATTCTGACAGAAAAGCATTTAGTCGCATACACTGGTGCCGGGCGGTAATATCTGGATTTGATTTTATAGGTGTGCCTGCTCGTGAGGAAGAATTGATTTTTTCGATATGGAGCTGGTATATCAATGCAGTGATTTTTGCAATATGTATTATTTCCCACTTAAGCTAAATTTATATTTCTGAAATACTACCTTTTTTCTCCTGTGGTCACTCTGGTATTATTTTAACACAAAGAGACGTCCTTACAATGTAAGGACATCTCTCATGTTATTAACGGCGATGTTTTTATATGTTTAATATAAACTCGCCACAGATACAACATCGTTTAGTCGTATAGCACTGTCTGTACCAGTATAATGAACTGTTTATTGAAAAGAACAGTGATCTGAATGGTTGAATATTATCATTAACTATAACATTTTATGTTTTCATGAATGTTTTCCATGTTGTCACTTTTTATAATGTGAAGCGTGCTATTCCTGTGGGTGGGCATATTTTCTTGCTCTTTGACATCATTTAAGGCAGGGAGTTTTTTTACATATTCACGAAGGGCTATTTCTTTCTTTACGATATCTTCATCAGATAATGTAATCCTGTTGAGTGGTCCCTTAATTGAATCGAAAAATACATTACTAAGTAATTTGTTGTTGCTGATGATTATTTCAGAAACGAATAAAATAGTTTCTATTTTCTTCTGTGCCAGAGTTCTTTCTTGATGATGACATGCTGAAAGTTTCGGTTCTTTATTATGCATGGCGTTTATTCTGGCCGATTTTTTCATGCATTTATCAAGTAAATCAATCAGTTTTTCCAGTGCGACTTTCTTCTGGTTATTTTTGTTGGTTATGTTTTTTACTTCTGAAAATAAAATAGTATATATTTTGTTTTGATAGAAGTTTTTTAATTTAACATTAACTTTCTCGCTCGCTGAGTGGTGATTTTCTTTTTTCACCTGATCATAATGATAAGAAGTTTCACTTGTTTTTTTAATATCCGTATTATTATTTTTTACAAATATAGTGGTGTCGGTGGTTGTGGTGTTTATTTTTCGCTGTGGGGGTGTGGTTATCCTATAGTAAGAATAGGGCTCAATTATTTTTGCATTTTTTTCAGTACTACTTATTCTAGTGTTGTATTTTTGAGCATAAATATCATTCTCGGGTAGGTTCTGTGATAATGAAAATACAGGGATTCTTGCTGTGAGTGTGGTATCTATCGGACGTCCTGCATGGTTGTCATTCCTGAAATTACTTGCGACTAGCAGCCCTGTCCCGGTGAGTGCGGTCACACCAACAACAAGGGCTGCGATCCACCCCACTCGACGAGCTCTGGATTTATTTCCATTTTCTTCAGAAGCGCCAGAATTGAAAACAGAAGGCATTAAATAATCGCTGGAGTTTTCTACCGAATGCATTTGTGAAAACAGGGGGGAGCTTATCTCTTGTGGCCTGAATATATTATTATCAATATGATGTGTCATGTTTAAACTGGCATTCTGAGATGCGCCTGTCCCGGTGAAGCTTTGCATGATGTACCTTATTTTTTGTCAGAAATTACTGGCGTAATAATGAGTAACACAGCAGAGGAATATGCTATATGCTCTGGTGATGATCAAAACAGAGGCCAGGGTTATTGCCTGTAGAGATTAAACTACGGTTGAAAAAATCTTTTTTCAGTGAGTCACTGTGTGATTATTGTTATGGTTATTATTCCTCTGGTTACTTAATACAGGGCTTATAGTGGGCGATTTTTTGGAAAATAATATCATTTAAAGCTCATGCAGAATAAGGCGTGTGCGGTATTAATGCTCCGTCATATAGCGAGAATGGTAAGCCGTATGCCGGCAGCCAGAATATCTGCAGCCTTGTGTTGGTGCTGCCAGGTATTTCTGTTTATTTATGCGTATATGAGTATAGAGCCAGAATAAAGAACATATTGCCCGACCGGACGCTAAATGGCCGGTGGTTTGGAGGGTATTTCGTGTGAATAGCATGCCCTGCATAGTGTTTCACACATTACCTGCTGATAGAGTGGAAATCTTAAAAAATTGTTCTATAGTCTTAGCATATCGTCTGAACTGACGTAACAGGCTACCGCCATAGGGAATCAGTATCATGGTGGCAGACCACTGGACATTATGAATATTCTCAGGAGTCAATAATGAGTAAAGCTAACGAGTTACGTATTCGTCCCCTCAAAACCCCAACTGATCTTTCACCTGAAGCGACCAAAAATATTAGTGGGGCCATGAATGCGATACTGGCAGATATCTTTGCTATCTACCTGAAAACCAAAAATTTCCACTGGCATATTAGCGGTCCTCATTTCCGTGACTACCATTTGATGCTGGATGAACAAGGTGACCAGCTTTTTGCGATGACTGATCCGATTGCCGAGCGAGTACGTAAAATTGGCGGTGTGACGCTCCACTCTATCGGTGAAATCTCTAAATTGCAGAGAATTAAGGACAACAACGCAGATTATGTTGAGCCGTTAGATATGCTGGCCGAGCTTTGTGAAGACAATAAACATCTTGCCAGTGAATTCAGACAGGCTCATGAGTTATCTGCCTCTTTGGGTGATTACTCCACCACCAGCCTGATTGAGAACTGGATCGACGAAACAGAGCGTCGTGTCTGGTTCTTGTTTGAGGCCTGCCGCGAAGCAAAAACATCAGGCCATTAAGGCTTAATCCCTGATGTTCATTCATTAAGACACTGTGCTGAAGGGGATGGTGTCTTGATGTCTTAGTCCGCGGGCTTTGGCACAGGGTGTCAGAGCCCGTAACGCTTCAGCAGGGGAAGCAAACCCACTCTCGCGCGTCAAGTTTTCTAGTCTGCCTTAACGGTATCAATAGTGTGCCCTGAAATTGTTATTCCTGGCTGCGCTCGCGAGCTTCCACCCAGGCAATCAGCTCGGGGAGCTGTGTATCAGAAAAAACCTTGATACCATGTTCGGTGAGCAGAGATGCCGCCACCCCCATTCCGGATTTCCGTTGTCCCGTGAACGACCCATCATAAATGAACTGACTCCCGCAAGTTGGGCTTCCATCAGTGAGCAGGGCTGCTGTACAGCCAGCCTCTTGTGCTGCACGCAATGCCATCCAGGCAGCAAGTTGGTAATGGGGGGTGACATCGGTACCGGTGTTATCCATGATTCTGGCTTGCTGTTGCATCACCGCCTTGCCATTGGCATTAAGGATTTCCGCGGGGGCTCTGGGAGTTGGCAACCCGGCAGCCAGTTCAGGGCAGTGGGTAATCAGACGTTGTTCCTGCTGCCACTGTTGAAGTTTTTCAACGATTCGGGCCTTTGCACTGGCGTTATAGCGGATTTTAAAGCCCATCAGACAGGCACTGACCAGAATTTTATCTTTCATCGGTTTTATCACAGGAAAGGGTGCATGTCAGGATTATGCCATTAGCCCGCTGAAAATACGCCATTCTGCGGGCGATGCTTTTACCTTATGGTAAATGTTCTAGTAGTAAGCGCTCGGCGGTGCTCTCATCGGTGACCAGGCCATTAATCCATTTACCTCGTAATACTGCCTGAATCGCCTGAAACTTATCTTCACCCCCGGCAAATGCGGTGAGTTGCCGCACAGGGGCGCGTTCCAGTGGAATACTGGTGCAGCGTTTATCCAGCTGGTCAGGCAGACGTTCCCCGAGACTATCGATAAAGTGACCATTGATTTCCGCCACTGCGCCAGCAGCCATCAAACGCTGTACATCTTCTCGGGTAATGAATCCCCCGGTGAACAGTGGGCATTCAAACGAGATAGGCCCAATACCAATAAATGTCGCATCTGCCAGTGCGGTCTGCTCTATAATCAGTTTATAAATACGATGGTTGCACCATACTTCACGATCTTCCGGGCTGTCAGCAAATAACGGCGCGGGGAGAATAAAGTATTTGCCTGAGGTTTTTTCCGCCAGACTTAATGAGACATCATAAATGGTACAGGAGCCATCACTGGCAATGGCCCCAATCCGTGACAGGCAACTGTGTTGCGGGCGTGGAATTTCGGACATCTCTTTCACGGCGCCACGCAACGTACGCCCGGAACCCAGTGCAATAATTTGGGGTTGTTCCGGTTGTACCGCCCACTCAATCTCCTCCGCAGCAGATACGGTTATCATATGCTGAATAGTTTCAGCCGGCAGGCCAGCAGAAGGAACCACTTGGCAGCGCGTTAATCCAAAGACCTGCATCATCTGTTCAGCCAGTGAAGCACAATGCGCCACCGTATGGGATATCCGGACCTGCACGAGCTCCATCTCAGAAGCCGCAGCCACCAGACGTTGCGCCACTTGACGCGAAACCCCCAGAACATCAGCAATCTGATTTTGTGTTTGTCCACCGATGTAATACATCCAGGCTGCCCTGGCCGCCATATCCTGTCTTTTATCATTTTTAGTCATCCATTCACCCCGTTGATTGCCTTGGTACAGGCTCGATTTTTTCCACTTACCATCCAGTTTTTGTCGGGGATGGCGACATTATTTTCTTTTCTCTGCCCGGCGTCATCATCACCACTCTCGTGGAACGGCAGAGCGTGATGGGAAAACTATAAGCCGCATTTTACCTTTAACCAGTGACTGATTGTTGCATTTTGTGATCCATTGCTCAGTAAGAGGGCAATTATTCATTTAGATTAAAATCCGAATAATTGCCCGTCAATTAAGTAATTGCTCACATTTACTATGTGTTAAGGGGAAGAGGATGACAACATCAAAACCGTATTACTGGATGCATCTGGGAGCTGGTTCTTTCCACCGAGCCCACCAGGCGTGGTATCTACATCGTCTGCTGGCACAGGGGGATGACCGCTGGCATATTGCGCTCGGTAACATTCGCAATGATGCACAGCCTCTTCTCGACGCGTTGGATAAGCAACAAGGGCGCTACACGCTGGAAACCGTAACGCCAGAAGGGGAGCGTGTTTATGAGACAATTACTTCCGTAAAAAAAGTGTTGCCATGGGATGAAGAACTCAGTGCCCTGGTCGCCCAGGGGGCGGATGAAAATACCAAAGTGATTTCATTTACCGTCACTGAGGGGGGGTACTACCTTGATACTAACCACCAGCTTGACCCACGTCATCCTGATATTCAGGCTGATTTGGCCGGTGAGGCCCGTACTATATATGGCGCCCTGGCACGGATACTACGGGCTCGAATGAAGCAGCATGGTCAGCCAGTTACCTTGTTAAACTGTGATAATTTACGTCATAACGGCGAACGTTTCCGTGCTGGATTCCTGGCCTTTTTACAGTTAAGTGACGATCAGGATTTATATCAGTGGGTTCTGAAGCAGACAACGTCACCCAATACCATGGTTGACCGTATTACTCCACGCCCGACAGCAGATATCGCCGTCCGAGTTCAGGAACAAACCGGTGTGGACGATCAGGCCCCTGTCATGGGCGAGGCATTTATTCAGTGGGTGATTGAAGACCACTTTATTGCAGGACGCCCCGCACTGGAAAATGTTGGTGTGGAAATGGTGGAGTCCGTACTGCCATGGGAAGAGGCGAAAATTCGTATTCTGAATGCCAGCCACAGTTGTATTGCCTGGGCTGGTACGCTGAAAGGGCAGTCTTATATTCATGAAAGTACCCAAACGGACGCCATCCGCCAGTTAGCATGGAACTACGTGACGGAAGATGTTATTCCTTCACTATCACCGAGCCCACTTGATTTGGAACAGTACCGTGATGTAGTGCTGTCCCGTTTTAGTAACCCCTATATTCAGGACACCAACCAGCGCGTTGCGGCAGACGGTTTATCAAAAATCCCGGGCTTCATTACCCCTACGTTGGTGGAATGTTACCAGCGTGGCGCAGAGCCTCGTGCGACAGCAGTCTTACCGGCATTATTCTTTTTATTCCTGCAACGCTGGCATCGTGGGGAGTTGCCTTACACCTACCAGGATGGCGTACTGAATGAAGACGCGATGCATACCCTGCTGGCTGCCGATGATGCCCTCGACCGTTTTACCGCTGATGAAACGTTATTTGGCCCACTGGCGACAGATGCACGTTTTGCCCAGCTGATGCGCGAAACGGTCGCGCAGCTGGAGGAGGCAGGATATGTATCTGGGCATTGATGCAGGAACCTCCGAGATAAAAACGCTGGTTCTGGAAGAGGATGGCACCATTGTGGCTATCGCCGGGGTGACGCTGACAGTACAGCGCCCACATCCACACTGGTCGGAGCAAGATCCCGAAGCCTGGTGGCAGGCACTCAACCAGGCCGTGGGGCAGTTACGTAGCAAAGTGGGTGAACGCTGGTCTGATATTCGTGCAATTGGCCTGTCCGGACAGATGCACGGGGCGGTACTGCTGGATGCCCGAGGGGAGGTTCTGCGCCCGTGCATTTTATGGAATGACACGCGCAGTGCAGAACAATGTGTAACCCTGACACGCAAAGCGCCACAGCTGCATGATGTGGCGGGGAACTTGGCCATGCCGGGTTTTACCGCGCCAAAGCTACTGTGGGTGGCTGAACATGAGCCGGATATTTTTTCCCGTATTGCCCATGTGTTGTTGCCAAAAGATTATCTGCGCTGGCGCATGAGCGGAGAGATGGTCGGTGACATGTCGGATGCGGCTGGCACTTTGTGGCTGGATGTTGCCAGGCGTGACTGGTCAGACGATTTACTGGCTGCTTGTGATTTACGCCGTGACATGATGCCTTCCCTGGTTGAGGGTTCCCAGGCCAGTGCCCTGTTAGCACCAAGTATCGCGGCTCAGTGGGGCTTATCAGATAAAGTGATTATTGCTGGCGGCGGTGGGGATAATGCAGCCAGTGCGGTGGGTATTGGGGCGGTTAATAGTGGTGATGCGTTTATCTCACTCGGGACCTCCGGGGTACTGTTTGCGGTTAATGACAGCTATCGCCCTAATCCACAATCTGCTGTCCACACTTTTTGTCATGCCCTGCCAAACCGATGGCATCAGATGAGTGTCATGCTTACTGCGGCAAGCGCATTGCGTTGGCTCTGCCAGTTAGTGGGTTGTGATGAAAGCACTCTGATGACAGAGGTGGAACAGCTGACAGCCGAACAGCGGGACCATGCCCCGTTATTCTTGCCTTATCTCTCGGGTGAACGTACTCCCCATAACGATCCCTGGGCTGAAGGGGCGTTTACTGGGCTGAATCATGCAACCACGCGAGCCCATCTTGGTTATGCCGTCATTGAAGGAGTGACCTTTGGTCTGGCTGATGGTTTGCGTGTCCTGAATGACGCAGGTACGACACTGACACAATGTTCTTTAGTTGGCGGTGGCGCACGGAGCCCTTATTGGGCACAACTGATAGCTGACACACTGAATTTATTGATAATCACCCATGAAGGTGGTGAAGCAGGCGGGGCACTGGGTGCGGCTCGGCTGGCGCAGCTGGCAACCGGTGCTGATGAAGCGCTGGTGTGTGTGAAACCAGCTGAACGTCACCGGTATTTACCTGATGCCGGGCGTCGGGACGTCTTGCAGAGCCGCTTACAACACTGGCGTTTGCTGTACCGTCAACAGGTTGAGGCACGACGTATTTTATCATAACGATTTGAATCTCGATTTCTTACCACAGGCAACACTCTGTATCTCTACAAAGGAAAGCAAGATGAAAATAAAAAAACTCGTTTGGGGCGTCACACTGGCACTGGTCTCCGTTACCGCTACCGTCACGGCACATGCGGATGACAAAGTGAAAGTCGGTTTCGCCAACCGTACTCTGAACGGCGCATTTTTTAATGGCTTGACTGAATACATGAAGATTCATGCCAAGGACCATGGCTATGAGCTGATTACGACTGATGCTCGTGGTGATCTGAATAAGCAGATTTCCGATGTTGAAGACATGTTGGCCCAGGGGATCAACTATCTGGTACTGAACCCTCAAGATCCTGAAGCGGGTCAACGTATTGCCCAGATAGCCAAAAGCAAAAATGTCCCTGTGATTGTGCTGGACAGTGATATTTCGCTCGATGCGCCGGTGGTTACCCGCGTTCAGGCGAATAACGCTAAAAATAACATTCTGATCGGTGAATATGCCGTTGATCAGTTTGGTGATAAGCCTCTGAACTGTGTCGTTATCAGCGGTAACCAAGGCAACCTGGTCGGGGAAGCTCGCCGTACCAACTTCTTCCGTGGGGTAATGGAAGCCCAGCTGCGTAAGTATAACCACACCCAGGTAAACATTCTGAGCCAGGGGTGGGGTAACTGGGACCAGCAAGGTGGTTTAAAAGCCATGGAAGACTTGATTGTTGCCCACGGTGATAAAATTAACTGTGTATACAGTGAAATGGATGACATGGCACTGGGTGCAGTACTGTCATTAAAAGCGGCCAACAAGCTGCAAGGTGTGAAAGTATTCTCACACGATGGCTACAAAAAAGGGCTGGAAGCTGTTCAGCGTGGTGATATTCAGGCTACGGCTTCAAATAACCCGGATCTTTTAACGAATACCGTTATGGATGTTATTACTAAATACCAGGCTGGGACAAAAGATTTCCCTGACTACGTTTATATCCCTTCTATTTTGATCAACAAAGATAACGTCAGTAAATTTTATAACAAAGATTCTATTTTCTGATCCGCCATGACGGACAGGGTGATCCCCTGTCCGTCATGTTAAAAAAGCGTCAATGAGGCATGCCTGATGCAAGAATATGCAATTGTCATCGACAAAGTAAAAAAGCGTTTTGGTGGGGTTCACGCCCTGAGAAACGTCAGTCTGAAAGTTAAACATGGGGATGTTCACGCCATTGTCGGTGAGAATGGCGCGGGGAAATCAACGTTAATGAAGATCCTGTCCGGCATTTATATTAAAGATGGCGGGACGTTACAGATTAATGGGGAAGAGGTTCACTTCACAACCCCAGGACAGAGTCGTGAACACAAAATTGGCATTGTTTATCAGGAACTGGCTTTAGCACCGGATCTTACCGTTGCCGAAAATATCTTTTTAGATGACCTTACTTCTGGAAAGGGCATTATCAACTGGAAAGAGCTGAATCATAAAGCCGCCAAAGTATTAAGCCGACTGGGATTCGATATTCCACCGGATGAAAAAGTGGGCAATCTGAGCGTCGCTTATCAGCAGATGGTGGAAATTGCTAAATCACTGGCACGTAATGTCGAATTTCTGATTCTTGATGAACCAACCGCCGTACTGTCAGAACGTGAAATCAGCATTCTGTTTAGCCAGCTTAAGCTCCTGAAAGGACAGGGGGTAACGATTTTATATATTTCCCACCGGCTGGAAGAAATTTTTATGATAGCGGATGCTATCAGTGTCATTAAAGATGGTGAGTCGATGGGGGATCTTGATCCTAAAACCTGCACCGAGGATGACATTATCTCTGCCATGGTGGGGCGCAAATTTGAGAATCTCTATCCTGAACTGAATATACCCCAGCAGGAAGAAGTTTTGCGGGTAGAAAATTTATCCACCCGGAAGTTATTACGGGATATTAATCTCCATGTTCGTAAAGGGGAGATTGTGGGGCTGGCAGGCCTGGTGGGTGCCGGGCGTACTGAAATTGCCCGTTGTCTGTTCGGCATTGACCGTATGGCGAGCGGCAGTGTGAAGAAAAATGGCCAGCCGGTAACGCTACGCCACCCGGTGGACGCGATGAAACAGGGGATTGGACTGGTGCCGGAAAGCCGGAAAGAGCAAGGCGCGATCCTGGCACAAAGTATTCGCGAAAATATCTCTATCTCCAGCCTGAAAGAGGTCTGCTACAGACTGGGCATTATCAGCCACCGCAAGGATAAGCAACTGGCAGAAGAGTACCGCAGTAAACTGAAAATTAAACTGGGCTCGGTGGAAGATCCGCTCTCCAGTCTTAGCGGCGGCAACCAGCAAAAAGTGGTTATTGCCAAATGGCTGAATACCGATTGCGACGTGCTTATCCTGGATGAGCCTACCCGAGGGGTGGATGTCGGGGCCAAGGTTGAAATCTATAACGTGATTCATGAGCTGGCCAAACGGGGTTACGCCATTATTTTGATCTCATCAGAAATGGTGGAAGTCATCCATTTATCTCACCGCGTCTATGTGATGAGTGAGGGAAGTATTACCTGCGAACTGACCGGGGATGAGATAACAGAAGAGAATATTATGAAACACGCAATTCCTAAACGTGCTTTAGTCTGAATGGGGAACCCAGAATAATGGAAAAGGTCACAACATCACAAACTGCCACCGCCCCTTCAGTATCAAGGTGGATCCTCAATTTCCTCGTGAACAACTCCACGCTGGTGGTTTTTATACTTATGCTGGTTGTTGCTGGTTTCTTATCTGATAAGTTTTACAGCGGCGATAACCTGACTAACGTATTGCGCCAGAGCGTGCCGCTAGGCTTGGCGGCATTAGGGCTGTTATTTGTTATTTTAACCGGAGGGATTGATCTGTCAGTCGGATCAATCATGGCTCTGATTTCCGTTGCGGTAGCGATTTTTATTCCTGAAATTGGTCTTTGGCCTGCGGTGTTTGCCAGCTTGTTTGTTGGTGCAATAATCGGCGCGGGGTCGGGGCTGTTAGTCACGATGTTTAACATTGCCCCTTTTATTGCCACTCTGGCAATGATGACTATTGCCCGTGGCCTGTCGCTGATAGCAGCCAAGGGACAGCCTATTTTTATTGATGACATGGCACTGGTAGATTTTGGTACGGGTTATCTTTTTGGTCTGCCTAAACCTGTTTATATTTTGATAATCTTCGCAGTGGCGGCTCATTTTATCTATAAATACACAACATTTGGACGGCTGGTTATCTCTATCGGCTCCAATGAAACTGCCACCCGTTTTGCGGGTATTCGTGTTGGCTGGTATAAATTTGCAGTCTATGCGCTAAGTGGTTTTGCCGCAGGGATGGCGGGGTTACTGGCATCGACCCGAACAGGTGTTGGCTCCCCAGTACTGGCCGTGGGCTTTGAACTGGATGTCATTGCTGCTGTTGTTGTCGGTGGGGCGAGTCTGGCGGGTGGGCGCGGTAATGTGGTCAACACCATCATCGGGGTACTGATTTTGAGTATCATCTCTAACCTGATGAACCTGATGAATATTTCTGGCTATAACCAACAAGTGGTCAAAGGTGTGATTATTATCGTTGCCGTTATGCTGGAAAGTATCAAATCCCGCAAGCGTGCATAAACGACGTTTTTATATCCTGTCTTAGCGTTCTTATGGCGATCCCTGGATCGCCATTTTACTTTTTTTGCCCTCCTGCTATACCACACTGGCTTTCTCTCCTTATCTCAATATCTCAATCCCGACCAGGGAAATCGCACATTAGGTTACTGGACGCTACAATTGGTTATGTTATAACATAACGCATGGCGGTAAAGAGTGATTCAATCTCTGCAAAGCAGGACTCATGTCTTTATATGGACGAAACCGCCTGTTTGTTATTTATCCGTCATGTAAAACAATGAAGAGAAGAGTGGGCTGTAAATGTCGAAAACTGCAATCAATACGAAAAGAGATCAACGATTACCGGTCACTGTACTGTCGGGTTTTCTCGGTGCCGGCAAAACGACACTGCTTAATCATATTTTAAACAATCGGGATAACCGGCGTGTGGCAGTGATTGTCAATGATATGTCAGAAGTGAATATAGATGCCGCATTAGTCAGAGCCGGTGGGGCTGAACTGTCACGCACCGACGAAAAACTGGTCGAAATGAGCAATGGCTGTATCTGTTGTACATTACGTGAAGACTTACTGATTGAAATTAGTCGCCTGGCGAAAGAGGGGCGTTTTGACCAACTGGTCATTGAGTCGACAGGGATTTCAGAACCCCTTCCGGTGGCTGAAACCTTCACTTTTGCCGATGATCAGGGAGAGAGCCTCTCGACGATTGCTCGACTGGATACCATGGTCACTGTGGTCGATGCGTTCAATTTCCTTAAGGATTATGAGTCTGATGCCAGCCTGCGATCCCGTGGTGAGTCACTTGGCGAGGGGGATGATCGCAGCGTTGTCGACCTGCTGATTGAACAGATTGAGTTTTGTGACGTCATCGTACTCAATAAAATTGACTTAATGGATGCGTCACAAATCAGCCGACTGATGGCTATTCTTCAGGCACTGAATCCTCGGGCGAATATTCACCCCTCGCATTTTGGACAGGTTCCCCTGGAACAAATATTAGATACTGGACTGTTTGATTTTGAACGGGCAGCACAGGCACCGGGCTGGCTTAAAGAGTTACGCGGTGAACATCAGCCAGAGACCGAAGAGTACGGTATTGCCAGTTTTGTCTTCCGGGCTCGTCGCCCTTTTCATCCTCAGCGATTCTCCACTGCGCTGGAAAAAAACCTGCGTAATGTGCTGCGTTCAAAGGGCTATTTTTGGTTAGCCAGTCGTCCAGAATATGCCGGTAGCTGGTCCCAGGCTGGGGGTGTGGCCCGCCAGGGGTATGGGGGAATATGGTGGGCGAGTGTGCCAAGAGATCGCTGGCCAACTGATGCTGAATCCCTGCAACTGATCCAGGAAAATTGGCTGGATGGGGTGGGGGATGCCCGGCAGGAATTGGTGTTTATCGGCATTGATATGGATGAGCAGCAGCTACGGGCACAGTTAACGGATGCCTTGCTAACGGATTCAGAAATGAGCGCAGGGCTGGGGGGCTGGCTTGCTCTGCCGGACCCGTTTGAGACCTGGTTTGATGATGAATAATCCCCTTTGTGTTTGATAAACAAGGAGTAAATATCCTGGTAAAAAGTATCCGGGGTTATAAACAGCATGATCTAAACATAAGGATGTTTATTATTCTGGCATCTGTTGATGTGAATAAAAACAGGAAAGAATAATAACAGTAATCTATTTAGGATTATTTTTAATGTGATGTTATATCATGATAAATAATGATTTGTAGTACAACTTTCACCAAGATTCATCCTAAAACCAGTTATGTTTAGGCCTTATTACTTGATTTTTTAGTATTAAAAAAAACCTCCCCTATATAAGGGGAGGAAAATTCGTTACAAGAAAAATCCGATGTGAATGTTACTAAAAACAGCACAAATAAAGATGATCTTAATCAATTTTTATCAGATTTTGGCTGTTTCAATCTAAAGTTGTGTAATCTTTGGTCATCATATGTATATGTTGCTGTTTATGGAATAAGCACCTGATTTAAATTTAATTTATTATTCATTAAGACTGTTCTTATTGATTGTGCGTAATAAACTTACTTTTTTTTTGAGTGAAAAAAACCACATAATATTAAATTGAATAAGTGGAATAATATTTCAGCAGGATGATATCAGGATTCTCCGCATGGTGATCAACCCTGGCGTCCGTAATAAAATGTGTCCCGGACATTGGCCGGGAATGCTGGGGTATAGCCGTATTAATAATATACGTCTTATACCATTACGTTGGTGTCTTGCATATTATTTAATTAAATAACCTTCTTATTAATGTCTTTATTTATATTCATATCATCAATAAAAAATATTAATTTAACCTCACGGTGAATATAACTGTTATTGGTGATCGGGTGCTTTTTAAGTATCTGTTTACCATGATGTTGAGCAGCAGTTAGTAACCTTTAACTTATTGTTTTATAAATATTTAATTTATTTTGTATTTCTTGCTGTATTTTATAGCTAGATTATTAACTCATGAGATATTGAATTCAGGGGTTCCAATAATCATCCATAAGGTATTTACTGGGGAGCGGTATAACCATTAACAAGGCGGGAAAAGGCCCCACCTTGTTTTAATTTCAGATGTTAGTCTTCCCGTGATCCAACCCTGCGCGCGACATCTTTTATCACTTCTTGTCCCGCAAGGCTGATGCCTGCCAGTTGAAAGAAACCATGAATAACACCTGACCAGCGTTGGTGTGTTACCGCAACATTCTGCTCAGACAGACGCTGATATAAGACTTCCCCCTCATCCGCCAGGGGATCGTACTGGGCTGTAATGATGTGCACTAAAGGCAGACCAGTAAAATCTTCACGCCACAGCGGGCTTGCTTCTGGGTTGAGTACGTCAGTATCTATGAAATAGTGCTCATAACCGGTCAACAGAGCATCACGAGTAATAACGTAGTCTTCACCATACTGTGTATAGCTGGCAGACTGTGCGGTAGCATCCAGCATGGGATAAATAAGTACCAGTTGCCGTGGTTGCCAGCCGGCGCTGGCTTTAAGCCGCAAGGCTGTCACCAAAGCCAGGTGTCCACCGGCACTGTCACCCGCAAGGCTAATTTTTTCGCGATTGATGCCCAGTTTATCAGCATGTTTCCAAACCAGACGGGCTCCCTTTTCCGCATCATCATGAGCGGCAGGATATCGATGCTCAGGTGCCAGTCGGTACTGCACTGCAATAACCCGACATTGACCATATTTAGCTAACTGACGTAACTGATTATCATGGGTGGAAAATCCCCCACTGATAAAACATCCCCCGTGAAAATAGACCACCGCAGGAAGATGTGATGCCGCATTGAGTGGGGATACAATCCGCAGTCTCACACCATCCAGTTCAAGATCCTCTACCTTAACCTGGGGCTCTGTCTCACCGGCTAATACTGTGCTGCTGACATAACCACTACGGCGTTCTTCTATTGTCTGTGATCGCGCAGAGGGACGTCCATTCTCGATAAAGGTTTGAACTAACTCAGCGATCCCACTTTCCAGTGCCATTTTGTTCTCCGATTGAGCAGGTTATCTGTTAAATTTCAACAAACTCAGGTGGGTTAAATGCAGTAATAGGTGGTAATGCCCCATTCCACTGCTCAATCTCTACCCAACAACTCTGTGCACTACAGCCTTGCCCCAGGCGTGAACTGCCCCGGTCTTCAGTTAATACATTCGGGTTGCCGTGCTTATCCAGCGATCCTGGTGTTGTTGGATCCAGAGGGTCGTACCAGGCACCTGTGGCAATTTGTACCACGCCAGGAATAATCTGTGAACTGATATGGACACCGGCCAGAATCGCGCCTCGCTGATTAAATACCCGGACAATATCGCCTTCTGATATGCCGCGCACTTTGGCATCCTCAGGGTTCAGCCATAAAGGTTCGCGTCCGCGTATTTTGGTTTTTCTACTGACACTTCCCTGATCATACTGACTGTGTAGACGAGTACGTGGCTGGCTGGAAAGCAGATGCAGTGGCCATTGCCGGGCTTGCTTCATCTGGAACTGGGCTTCTTCTTCATCCCAGAATGGGTATCCCGGGCACTCCCGATAACCAAACTTTGCTACTGTCTCGGAGTAGAGTTCTATCTTCCCTGAAGGTGTCGCAAGTGGGAAGCGTTCCGGTGAGTGGCGGAAATCAGAGAGAAAGATCTGCGGTTTTTGTGGGGCGGTGTACTCCAGTTTGCCTTGTTCCCAAAAACTGTCAAAAGAGGGTAGTGTGATATTGTCTTGCTCTGCCCGCTCCCGTGATTGTTCATACATATGGGGCAACCACTCTTCGGCACTACGGCCTTCGCTGAACTGGGCTTCAAAGCCTAACTCCCGTGCTAATGCACAAAAAATAGCATAATCATCCCGAGATTCCGCTACCGGGGGGATCTGCCGACGCATGGCAATCATAAAGCCATCATGGCTGGCACTGCCAATATCATTACGTTCCAGGGACGTGGTCACCGGTAACACAATATCGGAAAATTTAGCCTGGGCCGTCCAGTACTGTTCATGAACCACGACAGTTTCTGGTCGTTGCCAGGCTTCAACCAGACGATTTAAATCCTGATGGTGATGGAAGGGATTCCCCCCAGCCCAATAGACCATACGGATATCCGGGTATCGCAAATGTTTGCCATCAAACTGATACGCTTCCCCAGGGTGTAGCAGCATGTCTGCTAACCGTGCCACGGGGATTTCCGTATTAATATTGTTCTGACCAACGGGTAAGCGAGGGCCCGAGAAAGCCACCCGCCCGGCACCCGCCAGGTTGGTACAGGCATAACCAAATGCCAGCCCCCCACCAGGGGTGCCTATTTGCCCCAGCAAGGCAGTGAGAGCGACAGTTGCCCAGTAGGTTTGCTCCCCTTGTCGTGCCCGCTGAATGGACCAGGAAATATTCACCATGCTGCGATTTTCAGACAGGGTTCGTGCCAGATCAATGATGGCCTGTTCTTCAAGGCCGGTTATTGCCCCAGCCCAGCGTGCTGTTTTAGCGTAGCCATCCGTTTCCCCCATCAGGTAAGCGCGGAAAGGCTCAAAACCGACAGTATGACTCTCAATAAAAGCGTTATCATGGCGTGATTCGGTGATTAACGTATGACACAGAGCCAGCAGTAGGGCTGTATCTGTACCGGGTTTGATAGCCATCCACTGGGCACTGGGCACGGCACTGAGATCATTTTTAACGGGGCTAATATTAATAAACCGCACGCCTTTCTTCTCCAGGCGGTCTAGCCAATGCTGGAGCATATGATCATTTGCACCGCCACCATTGACCTGGGCATTACGTACTGGCAGTCCCCCGATGGCAACAAATACATCGCAGTGCTCTTCCAGAACGGACCAGTGGGTGTGCTGATGATGCAGTGGGCTTAATGGCCCAATAATATGGGGTAATACGCGTTCCCCCGCAGCACTGCTGTAGGTATTGGTGCTGGCGGTATAACCCCCAAAACCTCTCAGAAAACGGTGCAATTGGCTTTGTGCATGGTGAAAACGCCCGGCGCTGGCCCAGCCATAAGATCCACCGAAAATGGCCTCATTACCGCAGCGTTCCTGAACTGAACGCATTTCCCTGGCAATCAGGGTTATGGCCTGCTCCCAGCTGACTTCAACAAATGGCTCTTTTCCTCGTCCCTTCCGGGAGTCAGGCCCATGGGTTAAGTAACCCAGACGTACCGCCGGGCGACGGATACGGCTGTTGCCTGTCACAGCATCCGCCAGTGACTGACCAATTTGAGATGGGTTTTTATCCCAGTCAACAGGTGATATCCCAGTGATTTCAGCATCCTGGGTGCTTACCCGATAGGTTCCCCAGTGCATTACCGCCAGTTGATGTTCCGTTTTCATGTTCATACTCTATTTATTATCAGGAAGAGGACATCATAATCATGGCGGGATGAAAAGATAGTCGTCATTAATTTATGCCATATAGTGCGATGAGAGTGAAATATAGCGAATGATGTGGTCTTCATCTTTAACTCTGGTTTTTATTATCAGGTATGTGTTCACAGAGGCTGTTTATTTTTATTTTATCTTGAATATACGATAATTTAAATAAAACTGTTGCTAATTTCAGAACGTATCAGCAACGTTGAAACGTGGGGGGGAATGGTACGGTAATATGAGAATATGTTATAACTATAATCTATTTTTGTATATTTATCCAAGGCTATGTTTTTATATTTTAAGGCACAATAATAATAGGTGAATATCTGCGTGTAATATAAAGCGTATAATTTAAGTCAGCCACTATGGGGCTGACTCATCAAGGGTTACTCACTATTTACCAATAAAGAGACGTCAGTCGCGCTCGTAAAGACGACGCTGCATTTCACATTCAAACAGGAATTCAAGGCCTTCAAGGTGACGGCGTGCGTCATTGACATCTTTGCCCCAGCAGGTGAGACCGTGGCCACGCAGCAAAAAACCATACTTTAGTGGGTGATGTTGAGCATAGTGTTCAATATGCTTTGCCAGAGCATCAATATCTTGTGTATTTTCAAAAATAGCTATTTTGACGCAGTCCAGATGGGTGGTTTGTCCTGCCAGAGATTTCTGCATTTCATAACCCTGGATATTCAGAACATCACCTTTTTCGAGGCGGGATAATACCGTGGCATTTACCGTATGAACGTGGAGTACCACATTGGCCTCAGGAAATAAGCGATAAACTAAAGTATGAAGCCCCGTTTCTGCAGAGGGTTTACGCCCGGAAGGTGCCAGATTGGTGGCTATATCCACTTGCAGGAATGCTTCGGTTGTCAGGGCTCCTTTATCACGGCCAGACTCACTGAGCCAGCACCACTCTTTATCCTGGCGAACGGACATATTTCCACCTGTCGCTGGCGCCCAGCCTTTGGCACCAATCCAATGACAGGCTGTGACTAATTGCACCAGTCTTTCTTGCCACATAACGATTTTTCCTTTAGTCACTTAAAACAGCAGCCCTTGTCAGTGTCGGTGCTGCCAGTCGATGTTTTTATGATGATAGCGAAATTGTAAGCCGGGTTCCGCCAAAATATTGCTGTTTTCATCAGCTAAAGCCATTGTCGTGTTTTCACCCTGATAACGACTGAGTTTTTCAGTATGAGGATACTTTTTTAGCCGGGCAGTTAAATACGGCGATAAGATATTTTTTACTCAATATTCATCATTACCATCATCTGAAGAGAGACTGGCCGTAGAGAAACTATCTGTGCCAGCGTGGATGAATGAAGGCTGACCTGTGGCAGTGTCATGCATAGAACATTTTCCCCATTAAGTTTTTATTTATTCAACAAAATTTATGTGATGTCGTTATTTTGATTATATGTGCTGTTTTTTTTAATCAATAAGCGTCTTTTTTTCAAATGATTCCCAATGACTGGCTAAGGATTCTTAAAGGATGAATGATGTTACGACATTGTGTTATTTGTGATTGCTATATAAATTAGCCAGTTATGTTGTTTTCGTCATTAAATTCATTAGGAATTTTATTAGATGTTTTTGTTTTTCAGGTTTACAGATTGATGTTGTCACAACGGTTAACAATGCATAGTATGAGTTACAGAGAAGAGCAGCAGCGACCAGGCTGAAAACTGGAAAGCATAAACAAAATCTTCATCATCATATTTAATGAGCTGCTAATTTATTCGGCTTTAAATAGCAGCTATCCACTCAAAATAATTCGGTGTATTAATTTGTTTTTGTGATTTTTATTACGTCATGAAGGAGGGGCGAGAATACGTGTACCATGTTTTAAATATCGAAATTAATAACCGATATATCATGATGTGACAACATCAATAATGGAAATACGTTATCAACTCAGGAATGAAAATATGAAAAAAATTATATTAGCAACGGCAATTACCACGGCATTTCTTTCTGCAAATGCGATGGCCAACGTTAATGCTTCCGCCACGGCTAGCTGGGATGCCAGTGCCACCAAAGACACAACAAGTAGCCTGGTCGTTACTCCGCTGAAATCACTGAACTTCCAGTATGCTGAAGGAATTAAGGCGTTTAATACCCAGAAAGGTGCGTTTGATATCACGATTCAGGGGCAATCAGGCGCGACAGATTTTGAGCTTACTTCTCAGATTGTCAGTAACACACTCAGCCGTACTACCGACACATCAACCCTGGATGTTGGTGTTAAATGGAACGGTGAAGCACTCAGCACCACAACCCCCGTAACAATGATTAATACCAAATCCGGCAGCCAGGTTTCCGCTGGTTTAGATGCCCTGGCTGTCGCCAGTGCCTATGCAGGCTCTGACCGTGTCAGCACTCAGGGAAGCTTCGATTTCTCCATTGATTCTGCCAGTGATGGCACCAACAAAGTGGCGTTCAGTGACCTGGATGATGGCGTCTGGAGTGGCGATGTCCGGGTGCAGTTTACCGCGGTATGGACCACCAGCTGATCGCTCGGTAGCCGTGTCATATAAAGGAGGCTTCGGTCTCCTTTAGATAAGGATATGCTATGAAATTCAAACTATTACTATCAATGCTGCCATTACTGGCATGGCCGTTCACATCACAAGCAATTAACGTCGGCGAGGTGACATCAATGATGCCGCCCGATGCCTTAAGTCTGGCAAAAGAGATCAGTAATCCGACTGATACCGCCCGATTCGTGAGTGTCCATGTGGAGAGAATCTCTTCTCCTATGGCTGATGGTGTTGTTATTCCGATGGAATCCCGTGATGAATTACTTTCCACACCAGCCAGTATTATTTTGCCTGGTGATTCAAAAGAGTACTTCCGTTTTTTTTATAAAGGAAAGGGGGATCACAAAGAGCGCTATTACCGTCTGTCATGGACAGATGAACCGGTGACGGAGTTTTCTGCCATTAACAAGAAAAAAGAAGGACAGGCAACGACTTCCGCGATCATCAGTACCATTCTGGTTGTTGCCCCACGTGATGAGACATTCGATTTTAAACATCAAGGGGATACAGTAACAAACACGGGTAATGCATCATTTCGCGTTATTTCATATGGCCCCTGTAAAGATAAATCAAAAGAACAAGGTCAGGGCTGCCGGGAACGCTATTACCTGATGCCAGGCAATCATGTCCGAATTAAGCATACGGACCTGGCAGATAAAAAAACACGCATCGGGATCTGGCACGGTGAGCAATATATTAATGTGAACTGAGAATTATTATGGATAAACCAGGGTGTGTTAATAAGTTACTTCTTACAGGCATGTTATTAACCTTGTGTCAGGCTGAAGCCGCAAACCCTGGGATGCCAGTCAGAATTAATAATTATGCTATTCCTGCCGTATTTGCCAATGCGTTGTATCAGGGAATGACGGTACCGGTATTTATTCGTTATGACGGTGATACCGATACACAGCGGAGCCGGCAAAAAATTGCTGATGCGCTCCTCTCTATTAAAGATAGTGAGTTCCGCATTAATCAGGTCACATTAAGTGAGCTTCCTGAACGTACTGAGCTTTCTCCCGAAATAAAGAAATTGCTAACTGAGTTACAGGATAAAAGTATCGGTGATGGCCAGCGGGTTAATCTCGGGCCAAATGCTGTTTTATCGCTTGATACCGGGTCATTTTATCTTGAACTGACTGTCCGGCGGGAAGCGATGCAGGCAGCTTTACTGCCACGATCGAACATGCTGGCTGAGTCAACATCGGAAAAACTGTCCAGTGTACTGAATTATTCTTTCGGCAGTTATTACAATAAATATAAAAATAATGACAGCAACAGCAGTTACCTGACACTGGACAATACGTGGTCGCTCCGTGAACATCATCTTAATTTGAACGGTTCTGTCTATGGAATTGGCTCAGGCAGCCAGCAGGGCGATTTATACCGCGCTATGTATGAACGGGATTATCACGGGCGGCGTCTTGCACTGGGTATGGTCGACACGTGGAACCTGCAATCCATTGCCAGTATGAGTGCTTTGAGTTCCAGTCGGATATACGGTGTCAGTTACGGTAATAAAAGTAGTACGCAAATTGAAGATAATACGCTCTCCCTGCTGCCTGTCACCGTATTCCTGCCCGCTGCTGGCGAAGTCTATATTTATCGCGACGGTAAATTACTCAGTATCCAGAATTTTCCAATGGGTAGCTACGAAATAGACACCTCCCGATTACCTTTCGGTATTTATGATGTGAATGTTCAGGTGGTCGTGAATGGCCGGGAAGTGAGCAGCCGCATTGCCAATATCAATAAAACCTTTTCCCGAAAATCCAGCGTCACAGGGGGGCTATCATGGCAGGTGTTTGGTGGTTCTCTGACTTATGATCGTAAAGATTATCGAAAGCAGGAACGAACGAATTACGGAGAGAAAGATACCTGGATTGCTGGCCTGGCGGTGGCGACCCGTTTGCCGATGCTATCCGGGGTTGGCCTGACATCGACACTCTATGGCTTTGATAATACTGGCGTCAATGAGCTTGAAGTGAATCTGGCTGTCAATGACAGCATGAGCATTAATCAGCAGGGGATGCTGGCAACGGACGGCAGCTGGCAAAGTATTTCAACACTGAATCTGAGCTTGCCAGAAGGGTATGGCTCATTCTGGGGTTCGCGGCAGTACAGCCGGATTGGTGACCGTGTTTCCGTTCAGCAGAATGACTATTGGACCTTGGGAATGACGGGGAATCTGGGCAAAATAGTGCCTCATATGGGGTCCCTGAGCGTTAGCCAGACCCGTAATAATTACACGGGCAGTACCTATACCAATGCTGACTACAGTCAGGGCCTGTTCTCGAATCGTTATGCGTCAGTTTCCCTGCGTACAGGCATCCAGAGTTATCAGTATGATAATAGAGAAAGGCTGAATGATAAGTACGTCAATATTGATATCACTATTCCGTTTGGCACTTGGCTTAGTACTGGGATTTCAAGCCAGAATGGCAACATGCTGGCCAATGCGACGTTGCGTAAACGTCTGGATAACAGTGCATTTACCCAAGTCGGTGCTTCTGTTTCTAAGCGTATAAAACAAAATAGTAACAGCAATCAGTATGATTCAGACAATGTTTCTGTAAATGGTTTTGCCAGTTATGACACGAAATATAATGCGGGCACCCTGTCAGCCAGCCACTCTTCAGAACACAGTTCAAATATCAGCCTCAGTTCACAGGGCAGTGTTGCCTGGACTCCTCAGGAAATCTATCTCGGTAAAGGTACACAGAATGCCGGCGTGGTTGTGAATACCCGGTTTAATGAAAATGGCACCATGATCGCGCAGATTAATGGTCAGAATTATCCACTGACGGGTAAAAGCAATTTTATCAGTCTGCCAGCTTATGCTGAATATAAGGTGGAATTAATGAATGACAAAAACTCTGAAGACAGTGTCGATATTATTAACGGGCGTCGTAGTCAGATCGTTTTATACCCCGGTAATGTATCGGTACTGAACCCTGAAGTTAAACAGCTGGTGACGGTCTTTGGCCGGATGAAAAAAGGCAGTGGTGGTTATTATGCCAATATGGATATCCATAATCATATTGGTAAAACTCGCCTGGATGATAATGGTGAATTTGCGATGGATGTGGATAAACGTTACCCCATTATTACGTTGATCGATAACCGCGGCAGTTTATGTGAAGCCAGTCTTGACTTGCAGAAAGCAAGGGGAGCGGTTTGGCTCGGTGATATTACTTGTGAAATGCAGCAGCAGGTTGCATCTCGGACGGGAGAGAACAGCAATGTTTATTAGAAACTCGATATTTATTATTCTGTTGAGTGCTGTATGTACACTGCCAGCCCTGGCTTTAAAAGCAACCAGCAGCGGTAAAGGGAGTAACACCTATCTTTTTATCGAGAATAATATCGATAAAGAATACTTTATTACATCTGGATCGCTGGACCCGCGTTTCAGTGGTTCAAATGTCTGGACGAAATATAAAACAAAACAAGTTAGCCTGGGATATATGTCTAATATCGGCTGGAGTAACCCAAACCGTTATATAGATATGTGGATCACCGATTCACCTATTATACAACCTTTTCTCGGAATCCGTTGCATGACGACGGGAGCTAACTGCCCGGCATCGGGCTATATTGCCCCGAACGCGCTTGACAGCTTCGGATTCTACCATGCAAGGACCGGAGGTAGTCTGGAAAATGGCAGCTATGGTGCCGCCACCCTAAGCCCATCAGCGTATGAATATTTCAGAAGCAGGTCAGTCAGTACCACTGATGTCTTTGAACTCAACCTCTGTTATATGAGCTCATCTAATGGTGACTATGATTATGCTTCAGGCACTCGCTGCAAAGATCTCACCAGTAATGCTTACTGGCGTTATTATTCGATTTCTCTGGAAAAAGTCGGACACCTTACTCTGAAAGGGACGGGAGCAATGGCCGAAATTTGGGTAGCCAGTGACGGGACGCCCAGTATTCATGAGGGTTCAGAATTGTGTCAGACCGGTATTGTTTCCGGTGTCTCTGGTATTATATGTAAAATGATTTCCTATGACCTGCAGCAGAGTAAAGCCTTAACGACATCGCTCAAATTTCGGATGGTTATCGATACGGCAACTCTGGGTTTTTCTCCTGCTGGGAGCGAAGTAAAATACAGTGGTGATGCGGCAACCTGGACGAATTATAGTAGTAGCTCAGTCTATAATAAAATATTCATCACCGGTGGTGAATATGTTTATGTATTTTTGTCAAAAGATTTTTTTAAAAAATCTGTGAATGCCGGTACTGATTTAACGAATAAAGAGTCACTGTTTACTTTTGATTTTAATAATTCTATTACACCTGAGTCGGGTTATTATCAATTCACACCTTCGACTCAACTTAATATTCTTCCCAAAGATTATGGCATCAGCATTATATCCAGTGATGGCAGCGCGGCACCCAGCGCCTCCGGGAAGATTGGTGATGATCAGCCGATTACGTTTGAATACACCGTGACAACATCCGCCCCCCGGCAGGCTGACAGCATCACCGCGCAGGTGACGGGGGAAAGTACTCAGCTCGATGGCGTGCCTTGGTGTGTATTCTCCTCAGATGACGGCACCCTGAAAGTACCGATCCCGGCTTATCTTTCCTGGATTTCCGCCAGTGGTAATGAGGTTAAGACTCGCAATAGCTGCTCAGAAGATGCGGTGGATATCACTCAGGCCTTATGGACTCAAACCGCATGGAATGCCAATCTGGATAACAGCTTCTTTTTTACCACCAAATTAAAACTACTGTTTCCGATGAATGACTCACGAAGTCTGTTCAGCGTGGATGGCAGTGACTGGATGGGGAATGTGAAAGCCAGTGGTGAAGTGAAAGTGACGGCAACATGGGTGGGGGTAGATCGTTAGTTTTATGGAAAAAATCAAAAAAATAATATACGGATGCTTGCTGCTAATTTCCTGCGTCCTGTCACTGCCCACGGAGGCTGTATATCTGCACTCTCTCATTTATGAAGTGGATGCAGATAAAACCTTTACAGCGCTTCCGGTGATGAATGACACCAAACGTTCAAATCTGTATACGCTGGAGGCCTGGAAAATTCGCAAACCGGGGAATGGTAATGAGGAAGTCATCACCGATGCGGGTAAAGAATTGCTCTGGTCCCCATTACAATTTATGACTCAGCCTGATGGTCGTGAATATTTTAAGCTTTACTATCGTGGTCCTATAGATAATACCGAGCGTTACTATCGGGTGCTATTCAGAGAAACACCAGTATCTGTTCTCCCGTGGCGAAATGGATCTCGTGAACTGGATATTTTTCCTGTTGTCGCCATGAGTACATTGCTCATTGTCAGGCCGCGCAATGCAAAACTGAAATATGAGATAGATGAAGCCAACGGGACCATCCGCAATACGGGAAATACATTTTTTAGGGTGATATTACAGAAAGGCTGTGATGGGGATGATGAAAGCTCCTCCCAGTTTTATATGTTGCCAGGAGAAACCTGGCAGGGAGCGGAAGCCAGAAAACAGAATAAAAAATTCATCGTCGCACAGGGCCGGTATCATCAGCTCGGGACGGGATGCTTTCAGCATTAAGTCGATCCCGTATCTTATCAGTACCCGGGGGCATAGTGTGTCAGCAACTCCCTGAGACGGGATATGCCCCCGAGTTTTCTGCGTAATGACTGCTGCGCCTGATAGACATACCGCATATCGCAGAGCATATCGCTGGCTATTTTCTGATTTGATTCACCATTCAGAATACGTTGCAGAATATGCATTTCATCATCAGTCAGACAAGGGCGTCTGGATGGCTGGAGAGATGCACCGCGCAGTACCTTCTTAATCTGCTCATGAACGTCTCTTTGATCGCGACTGGTCAGAATATTTGCTGTTATTTCAGTGTATTTACTTTTCCAAAAATTAGCGACAGACAACATACTCTTTTCAGTTAACAGAATAATTTTCAGTCCTGTTTCGTTAAGTTTTTTAATCCATGAGTCACTAAGGAAGTGGGTTAAATTACTCTTTGAAAAATCAACGATAATGACACCGCCGGGAAGGAAACAACTATTTTCTTTAAAGACAGATTCGTGAATGGCTCTTTTGAAAAAATGATTTTCTGATGGCCAGACAATGAGCTTTTGCTCTTCACATTCAAAACCATTTACCTTGCGACCTGATTTGAATTTACAGTTTAGTACGCAAGTCATGCAATATATATCTGGCGGTAGGGTTATATTCATCTGACTCCTGACAGGTATGTAGGTTTTCAAATTTACGGGTGTCACTTCCTTTGTGACTAATATTATAACATCAGTTGTGTATATCTTGCTTAAACAAAAAGGATATAGCATGTTTTTTTGTATTTCTTGCCCGCAATGAAGTAGCCGGGAAGTTAAGCTTCAGTTTTTTTTGTAAATAAATTGATAACTTCTTTGTTTTGACATTAATTGACTGAAGCGATCAGATGGGATTTTTCTTTAATTAACCATTGGTATCTATGCTATTTATTAGCATGCTTACTTAAAGAGAAGGGTGGCCATTTTTTGTCTAGTATTCTGGCGTGATGCGGACGTGTTTTTGTAGTTTGGATTTTTCTGATTTTTCTAATGCCCGGTATTTTTTCTGTTAGACTGGCGGTGAATACCAGCGCCTCGTTATAACTATAACAGGAGGTATTTAATGGGAAGAGTAATTTCACCACAGTGTCATTAAATAAAAAGTAAAAACAATGGATTATAAAACCAACATTACACTGTGATAATCTGTCGTTGGGATTGTTTTTTGAGTTTTTATTAAAGCGTAATATATTATTTTATTGAAGGTCAGTATTACACTAATAGAAAGAGGTGACACTAACCTGATCCTTTAATGAAAATGCAAAAACCTTTATTTATCCCTGTTAAATAGAATGCCAACAGGTGGCGAGTATCATTTATACATGGAGGAAAAATGAATAAAATAGGAATGGTATTTATACTGCTTTTATCAGCCAGTTCATTCGCTGCGGAAAAAGCTGATTTTAATTTGAAGTGGCAAGAAGAACCCCGGCGAGAAGCGGGAAAAGCTGATTTTAATCTGAAGTGGCAAGAAGAACCCCGGCGAGAAGTTGCCCCCACGAAAAATAACGACCTGCAAGGTTATATGAACGAAAGGAATATACGTCAGCAAAATTTTTTGGGGCACGTTGATAAAGCAAATCGCTTGCGTTTCACAGACCCTCAGTTCTCTGCCTATAATAGCGATGGTGGTTCCCATATTTATATCAGGCGCTGATAGCAGGCATTTAATAAAATAGTAAAGCAGAGGTTTCATTAAGATAACATTTAACCATGTTTAATTAGTGAAACCTCTGGCGTCTGCATTGGGGTATGGTTCAGCTCGTGTCCATTACTGGGTATCTTCCCTGCGTTGTTAACATGATATTAAATCCATCCGCAGTTAGGTTTTTTCACCAAATGCACTGTTTACCTGGAAATATAAATGAATAGTAAACGAGAACTGTGTTTTGAGTTGCAAAGATGATGAATTTAAATAGAATTTGCCGCGAAGATTTGCAGTATCTCGTTAGGCGAGGCTCCTGTACAAACATAGGTTACTGATCTGACGACGTCGAGAGACGCCCAAGATTAGGACAGATTATATCGAGTCAAGGTGTAATCCCAGGTAACTTCCTCCTGCCAGCCAGGGGATACGTTGTACAGTGCTAAAACCGAGACATGGAGATAGCGTTAGCACTCTCTTATCTTGCTTCGCCCCAGATGAGTTCTGTTTAAGATAAAAACAGTAATCGGGGAGCTTTAATGATGACCTTTTCAAATTCTGCCGTTGCACATGACAACGGATCGTCTCTGCGTTGTTCAACTGATAACACAACGCAATATAGCCATGGTATTGAGTCTTATATGACTCAAGATTATCTGGCACTCTCAGCCGCCACTTCAGTGAAGATTACCCGGGAACGTTTCTTTTCCGATATCAACAGTGACTATATTGCACCGCAAATATTTGTCATTGATGATGATGGTTATCTTTTAGGTTTGGTGACAGTAAAAAATCTACTTGATGCGAATCCTGATACCTTTATTGGCGATATAATGACCGGCATTAAGGCCTCACTGACTATGGATCAACCACGTCATGAAGCAAGTATTTTTTTAAAACAAGCTGCTATAAATTATATTCCTGTACTTAATAATGGAAAGATAAAAGGGATATTAGGCCCGCAAGAGATAGCCCAACTAAAAGAAGATGAAGGAACACTGGATAGCCAGCTTCAAGGCGCGTCATCACCACTGGAAACGCCTTATCTGGAAAACAGTATTTTCACTTTATGGCGTAAGAGATCGGTCTGGTTATTATTGCTTTTTGTGGCAGAAGCTTATACCGGAACCGTGATTAAATCATTCGAGGACCAGCTTGAAACGGCTATTGCGCTTGCCTTCTTTATTCCATTACTGATCGGTACTGGCGGGAATACCGGGACGCAAATTACGTCAACCTTAGTCCGTGCTATGGCCCTGGGTGAAATTGGGTTGAAAGATTTAGGCGCTATTTTACGTAAAGAGGTTTCGGCAGCAGTTTTAATCGCCCTGACCATTGGGGCCGCGGGCTTTATACGCGCCTGGACACTGGGTGTGGGTATGGAAGTCATGGTCGTGGTCAGTTTGACCCTGGTTGCCATTACCGTCTGGAGCGCCATTGTTTCCTCTATTATTCCAATGTTATTGCGTCGAGTGAACATTGATCCCGCGCTTGTCTCGGCCCCCTTTATCTCAACACTGATTGATGGCACCGGGCTGATTATTTATTTTCAAATCGCCAAGGTGATGCTGACTATTTAGTGCATATACCCCGTAAGGCAATGTGAATCAGTTTAGCGAGCAAGATGAGTTGTAAAAAGCAGCTTATCTTGCTCACCCGACACACGACTTAACACCTGAGGGGAGCCACATTGACTTTACCTTTACCCGATACTCAACCACAGTCCGGTGACGATGAATTTTGGCGACATGTGAAGAACGATATCATTTTTTGATATCCACGTTTGCGGTGGGCCATATGACCTATTTTACTTGTCCCGATATTGGACAATATTGATGCTGTAGAGTGAGTATTACTTTTATCATGGACTGGAAAATACTTTTTTTGTACGTTGTTGTGGCCCTGCTGCTGGGTGTTCTGGCGGGGAGTGAACGTCAACAGAGTCAATGTGCTATTGGGTTATGCACTTATGCTTTAGTCAGCGCTGGTAGCTGTCTCCTTGCTCTGATAGCTCAGTTAACGCCTGGTATGATGATCAACGCTTTCAGTATTGTTTCCGGAGTATTACTGGGCGTGGGTTTGCTTGTATGTTGGGTCATTATACGAGAGGGCCTGAATCTCCGGGGGTTATATACCATCGTCACCCTAAGTTGTACGGTGGCGCTTGGTGTGTTGTGCAGTACCGGGTTATTAATTGAGGCAACGATAGCGAGCTTGCTTATACTGTGTGCCAATACTCTGCTACATAATCTGACGACAGATTCTCACCAACAATCGGCCATCCCAGTCAATGAACCGATACAGTATTACAACATTCATATTATCTGCCTGATACAAGATGAACCACAGGTTCGTGACTTGATGCGCCACCAGCTTGGGGAAAGTCGTCTGCACATTCTGTCGTTACACAGTGAACAACTGGATTCCTCATTACGCATCGAAATTAGAGTGAAAGTCTGTGGGCAGGCTAACTTCACTGATCAGCTGGAAAACCTGGTTAGCCGAATCACCCTTGAAAAAGGGGTTAATTCGGCCAGGTGGCAGTTATGCACATAAGTGCGTTCAGTCGCTGATAATCAATAAACTGATGTTTCTGGCCAGGTATCAGGGGGTCGCACAGACCTCACATTGTGGATTCTGTGGCAATTTCATTTCCCTGAACTGACAGGTCATGGCGTCATACATCACTATTTTTCCCTCTGGCGGGGTACCAAAGTGGGTCAGTAGCTTAATGGTTTCCATCGCCTGCAGTGAACCTATCACACCAACTAACGGTGCCATTACCCCAGCCTCTACACAGCTCAATGTGGTATCACCAAACAACCGACTCAGGCAGCGATAACAGGGGGTTTCAGGACGATAGGTAAAGACGCTAATTTGCCCTTCCATACGGATTGCTGCCCCTGAAACAAGGGGGATTTTATGCATAAAACAACCACGATTGAGTTGCTGACGAATATCCACATTATCAGTGCAGTCCACGACGATATCATGCCGGGCGATTTGCTGGTGCAGCTGGGGTTCTGCCAGTAGACAGGGGAGCGTGTCAATCTGAATGTGCGGATTGATGTCGGCCAGTGTGTTACGTGCTGAGAGCACTTTAAACTGACCAATATCCGTCTCATGGTGTAAGGTCTGGCGCTGGAGATTAGAAAGCGATACGGTATCGAAGTCCAGTAACGTCAAGTGTCCAACACCTGCCGCAGCCAGATACTGCGCGGCAGCACAGCCTAATCCTCCGAGGCCAACAATCAGCGCCCGTGAGCGTTTAAGTTGTTCCTGGCCATCAAAATCAAAGCCCCGCAGGACTATTTGACGGTTATAACGCAACGCTTCGGTATCACTCAGCACCTCCATTTGTCACCCTCCTAACAGTGCGTTAAATGGCTCAACATCGACCCATTCACCGGGCTCAATATTGCCACGCTCACGTTCAAGTACCACAAAACAGTTAGCCTGACTGAAAGAGCTAAAAATATGAGAACCTTGGTGGCCGGTGCTCAGAACTTCCAGTTCACCATTAACCCCGGTTTTCAGTATGCCACGCTGAAAGTCCAGCCGGCCTGGTGTTTTCTTTAATTTACCAGCACTACGAACGCGCAACCGGGGCGGGAGTGCACATCCCTGTAGTCCACTGAGTCGCGCCAGTAGAGGCTGAACTAACTGATAGAAAGTCACCGCCGCAGAGACCGGGTTTCCTGGCAGACCGCAGAACCAGCTATGATTCAGTCTACCAAAAGCAAAAGGTTTACCCGGTTTAATCGCCAGTTTCCAGAAACTGATCTCCCCCAGTTCTTCCAGAATCTGTTTGGTAAAATCAGCTTCACCCACCGAAACGCCCCCACTGCTGATCACCACATCAGCCTGTTGCTCCGCCAGGTGAAAAGCCGTACGCAAGGCGGCTTCGTTGTCGGGAATGATGCCAAGATCAATGACCTCACAGCCGAGCTGGGACAGCATGATGTGTACCGCAAGACGGTTGGTATCATAAATTTGCCCTTCAGCCAGTGTTTCACCCGGCAAACGCAGCTCATCGCCAGTTGAAAAAACCGCCGCTTTAATTTGGCGAAAGACGGTAATATCCTTAATGCCCAGGGAAGCGACCAGGGCCAGCTCCCCGGCGCTTAATTTAATACCGGCATCAAGAACCGCGGCCCCTTTGAGAATATCCTCCCCGCGACGGCGAATATGCTGGCCTGGCGTTATCGGGGTGACAAATTGCACGCCCTGATCGCTAATGCTGGCCTCTTCTTGCATGATGACGGCATCGGTTCCCGCCGGGATCGGTGCGCCTGTCATAATACGAATGCATGTACCTTCAGGCCAGGTATCGGTATAGGGCTGCCCGGCAAATGCTTTGCCTGCCACAGGTAAAACCCCACCGGACTGAATATCCGTCATTCTGACGGCATAACCATCCATCGCGGCGTTATCAAAACCCGGGACATCCAGAGGCGAGATAACCGGCATCGCGGTTACCCGGCCAGCAGCGTGTAACAAGCCCAGGGTCTGCGTCTCTTTGACCGCTGTTATGCCTGATAACATCTTTTCCAGTGCAGTTTCCAGGGGGATGAGTCCAGCATTGTGTTCCATCTTTGATTCCTCGCGGGCAGACTGAGCAAAGGTTTATTATGACATATTGCACATGGCATCAGGCATAAAGAGTAACACCTTGCTATGGATATCAGGAATGGTGTTTCCGCTGGTGGCCTGGGGAATGGCCGCCCGGTAATAATGCTGTTCCTGGGTAGCAATCATGTCTGAGTTCAGTGCGATATCTATTTCAACCGATACTGGTCTTATAAAAATATTCAGCACGATTATTTTTGTACGCATCATTGGATATTTTTACGCATGAAATATGGATTCTTTTTCGCGTCATTATTTATGGATGACAAGCATGATCTGTCCCTGTGTTGTGCCAGTATTTAATGCTGCATACGTTATGCATTTTTTGAAAATAGATATAACAATAAATCATATGAAATGTGATTTTTTTACTGAAAAATCATGACGATATTATTTAATGTATAGCGAATAACAGAGTTAATCGTAGGGGGCGTCGATTGAATGGAAAATAATCAGAACGGTGGTGCGGTTTATATTTTCTATTCCATTTTACCCGGCATGAGTATGTTAATCCCCGGAGGGGACTGCACTATTCAGTATGCCCATGATATTGAATACCGCCATTCGTCATTGATAACGCCCCTGTTCAATGGGTCAGAAACATAATCAACAATGAATGGCTGGCGGGGTGTTATGACACACAGAAACTGCATGACAGGTATTGACCCGGGGAGTATTCCTGTTTAGGTTCGGAATAAAGCACATATCTTGTGCCACTTAATCGTGCACAGTGACCCCCATTGTCGGATTCGGCGTGTCATGCCTTGCATTAAGCTAAAGATATCAGGGGTAAAGGTGAGTACTCAATGAGCAAAGCAGTGATCGCCATACATGGAGGTGCCGGAGCCCTGTCCCGTGGCAGACTCAATCCGGATGCCGAGCAGAAATATCGACAGGCCTTGTCCGATGTGGTGAGCCAGGGGCAAAAAATGCTCGCACAGGGAGCTTCTGCACTGGATGCGGTGACTGAGGCTGTGCGTTTGCTGGAAGAATGCCCATTGTTTAATGCCGGTATCGGTTCTGTTTATACCCGGGCCGGGACTCATGAACTGGATGCCTGTGTGATGGATGGTGCAACACGTAAAGTTGGTGCAGTAGCCGGTGTGAGCCATATTCGTAATCCCGTGCTGGCGGCAAGGAAAGTGTTAGAAAACAGCCCTCATGTTCTTCTTATTGCTGATGGCGCCGAGGCCTTTGCCGAAGCCCAGGGGCTGAAACGGGTAGACCCGGCCTGTTTTTCCACCCCCGAACGTTACCAGCAATGGCAAGAGGCCAGGGCCGGGCAGCAAGTCTGGCTGGATAATGATGCCAGAGCGCCCCTGAGTGAAAAGAATAAGTTCGGGACTGTCGGCGCGGTGGCACTGGATAGTGCTGGGAATCTGGCCGCAGCCACATCCACGGGGGGGATGACAAATAAGCTGCCAGGACGAGTGGGGGACTCTCCGTTACCTGGCGCGGGCTGCTATGCCAGCAACAGTAGTGTTGCCGTTTCTTGTACCGGAACCGGGGAAGTATTCATCCGTACCCTCGCTGCTTATGACGTTGCAGCCTTGGTAGAGTACCGGCAACTGAGCCTGCAACAAGCAGCACAGCAGGTGATTATGAAAAAAATATCCGACCTGGGGGGGAGTGGTGGCCTGATTGCCGTCGACAGAAAGGGCAATGTGGCCTTACCTTTCAATAGTGAAGGCATGTATCGTGGTGTCGGTTTCCTGGGTGCTGTGCCTCAAATAGCGATTTACAGTGGTGAGGATAACTGATGGCGGGCAGTCACACACTTGCTCCAGAACAGGTCTTATCTGTCAGTGGGTTAAATATAGAGTTTGAACAACAAGATCAGGTTGTTCACGCAGTACAGCACCTTTCATTTGATCTACACCGGGGAGAAACGCTGGCTATTGTTGGTGAATCCGGGTCCGGTAAGTCGGTAACCGGGCTGGCACTGATGCGGTTGTTAAGTGAGACCGGGAGCCATACCCAGTGCGATCAACTGTTATTGCGGCGACGCAATCAGCAGGTATCAAACCTGCTTAGTTTGAGCAACGCCCAAATGCGCAGTGTCCGAGGTGCGGATATTGCAATGATCTTTCAGGAACCCATGACCTCCCTTAACCCGGTGTTCCCGGTGGGGGTTCAAATTGCAGAGGCCATTCAGTTACACCAGAAGGTAGGGCATAAAGAAGCCATGGAAGAAGCACGGCGTATGCTGGAACGGGTGCGTATTGCTGACGCCGGGGAGATGCTAAAGCGTTTCCCACATCAGCTGTCTGGAGGGATGCGGCAGCGGGTGATGATTGCCATGGCATTATCCTGCCGTCCTGCTGTGCTCATTGCTGATGAGCCGACCACTGCGCTGGATGTCACGATTCAGGCCCAAATATTACAGTTGATCCGAGTATTGCAGCATGAAATGCAAATGGGGGTCATTTTTATTACCCACGATATGGGTGTAGTGGCAGATATTGCCGATCGCGTATTGGTCATGTATCGAGGTCAGGCGGTAGAAAGTGGCCCCGTGGCGCAAATTTTTAGTCATCCACAGCACCGTTACACACAGCGGCTCCTTGCGGCGGTTCCTCGTCTTGGCACGATGAAAGGCCAAGATTTGCCGCAGAAATTTCCCGTTGTTTCCCCTACTGATGAAGACAAGTATCTCACTTACCCGCCGCAGAATACCATTCCTCCGGGAGCCCGGCCTATTCTTGAAGTACATGACTTGGTAACGCGTTTTCCGATTCGAGGCGGGATTTTTAATCGTGTTCAGCGTGAGGTTCATGCGGTAGAAAAGGTCAGTTTTGACCTGCGCCCCGGTGAAACACTTTCCCTGGTAGGGGAGTCGGGTTGTGGCAAATCCACGACCGGGCGTTCATTACTGCGGCTGGTAAAAACCCAGGGGGGGACGATTACCTTTGATGGCCAGCGTATCGATAATCTTTCTAACAGGGATATGCAAGCAGTACGCAAGAATATTCAATTTATTTTTCAGGATCCCTATGCCTCCCTCGATCCTCGTCAGACTGTTGGCTACTCGATAATGGAACCGTTACTGGTACACAATGTTATGCCCCGCGAACAGGCTGAACGGCGTGTTGAGGCATTGCTGACACGGGTTGGTTTGCTACCTGAACACGCTGCACGCTACCCACATGAATTTTCTGGTGGCCAGCGTCAGCGTATCTGTATTGCACGAGCCCTGGCATTGAACCCTAAAGTGGTGATTGCTGATGAGTCTGTCTCCGCACTCGATGTCTCTATCCGGGCTCAGATAATCAATTTACTCCTTGATTTGCAGCAGGAGCTGGGGATCGCATTTTTGTTTATATCTCATGATATGGCGGTGGTCGAACGTATCAGTCACCGGGTCGCCGTCATGTATCTTGGACAAATCGTTGAGATAGGGTCACGTCGCGCGGTGTTTGAAAACCCCCAGCACCCCTATACCCAAAAATTGATGGCTGCCGTACCTGTGGCTGACCCGGCATTTCGTGGTCGCCAGTCGGTACTTGTGCCCGATATTCCCCCCAGTGCGGCCCGTCGTTTGGGTGACGAACCGCATATCGCCCCCTTAGTTGAAATAACCCCCGGGCACTTCGTGGCCCGACACACCATTGGTAGTAGTGATCATCGTGTTTAAAAACCCTGGAGAAAAATAATGACAATACGCAGCACGCATAAATGGTTAATTTCCGCGGGGCTTGCCTCTGTATTTATCACCGCCCCGGCTTTTGCTGCCAAAGATGTCGTCGTGGCAGTGGGATCGAATTTCACGACCCTGGATCCTTACGACGCTAACGATACGTTATCTCAGGCAGTGGCAAAGTCTTTTTATCAGGGGTTATTTGGTCTTGATAAAGATATGAAGCTGCAAAATGTGCTGGCAGAGCGCTATAGCGTTTCAGAGGATGGTTTACACTATACCGTTTACTTGCGGTCGGGGATTAAGTTTCAGGATGGCACAGACTTTAATGCTGCGGCGGTAAAAGTAAACCTCGACCGCGCCAGTAACCCGGATAACCACCTCAAACGTTATAATCTTTATCGTTTGATTGATAAAACTGAAGTGATCGATCCTGAAACGGTAAAAATCACCTTAAAACAGCCGTTCTCCGCGTTTATTAACGTGCTGGCTCATCCTGCAACGGCGATGATTTCCCCTGCCGCATTGGAAAAATATGGCAAAGATATTGGTTTCCATCCGGTGGGGACAGGACAATACCAACTGGACACCTGGAATCAGACTGATTTTGTAAAGGTGAAAAAATTTGCCCACTACTGGCAACCAGGGCTGCCTAAACTTGATACCATCACCTGGCGTCCGGTGGTGGATAATAATACCCGTGCCGCGATGCTGCAGACCGGTGAGGCGCAGTTTGCATTTCCCATTCCTTACGAGCAAGCGAGTTTATTAGAAAAAAATAGCAAAATTGATCTGGTCGCTTCCCCATCAATTATGCAGCGTTATATCAGTATGAATGTGACACAAAAGCCTTTTGATAACCCGAAAGTCCGTGAGGCGATTAACTATGCGATTAACCGGGATGCTCTGGTTAAAGTGGCCTTTGCAGGCTTTGCTACCCCAGCAGAGGGGGTTGTGCCACCAGCCATCACGTATTCGGTTCAATTCAAACCCTGGCCTTATTCACCTGAAAAAGCGAAACAGTTATTAAAAGAAGCGGGTTACCCTAATGGCTTTGAAACCACACTGTGGTCTTCCCATAATCACAGCACCGCGCAAAAAGTATTACAGTTTACTCAGCAACAACTGGCTCAGGTAGGCATTAAAGTCAAGCTGACTGCCATGGATGCCGGACAGCGGGCTGCAGAGGTTGAAGGTAAAGGGCAGAAAGAAAGCGGGGTCAGAATGTTTTACACTGGCTGGAGCGCATCAACAGGTGAGGCTGACTGGTCATTGTCACCGCTTTTCGCTGCCACCAACTGGCCTCCGACGCTGTTTAATACTGCGTTCTATAGCAATCCACAGGTCGACAGTGACCTGGCTGCGGCATTAAAAACCACACAGCCAGAAGAGAAAGCTAAACTGTACAAAGAGGCCCAGGATATTATCTGGAAAGAATCGCCGTGGGTACCGCTGGTCGTTGAAAAACTGGTTTCTGCTCACAGCAAAGATCTGACAGGATTCTATGTCATGCCAGACACGGGTTTCAGTTTTGATGATGCTGACCTGAAGTGATTTCTTATCCGTAGGCAGCCACTGATGGTTTGTCATCACTCCCGATGGATGGCGTCAAGCGCCATCCATTATTGGCTAATATGTGACGGGGCATGCTGCTCCGCCACTCTGTGTAACAGAGGCGATATTGTTTAACTATTTCCTCAAACGCCTGTCAGGTTTGATTCCGACACTGTTTATTGTGGCAGTGATCGTATTTTTATTCGTTCATATGTTGCCTGGCGATCCGGCTCGTATTATTGCCGGGCCGGAAGCGGATGCGAAAGTCATCGAACTGGTGCGTAAAGAGCTCGGGCTTGACAGGCCGCTATGGTCACAATTCATTCACTATATTGGTAATATTTTACAGGGTGATTTTGGAACCTCATTGGTCTCACGGCGTCCGGTCGCGACCGAGATAGCCAGCCGCTTTATGCCGACACTTTTACTGACCCTGACCAGTATGGCCTGGGCCGCTTTGTTTGGACTGGTTATTGGTATTGTGGCGGCAGTGTGGCGTAACCGCTGGCCTGATAACCTGAGCATGATTATTGCCGTTTCCGGGATCTCTTTTCCTGCTTTTGCATTAGGTATGCTGCTGATGCAAATTTTTTCTGTTGATCTGGGGTGGTTGCCAACTGTCGGGGCTGATAGCTGGCGACACTATATTTTACCCTCACTGGCGCTTGGGGCCGCGGTCGCGGCAGTGATGGCTCGCTTTACCCGGGCATCGTTTGTTGACGTGCTGCAGGAAGACTATATCCGAACGGCCCGGGCTAAGGGGCTTAGTGAGACGATTGTGGTAATAAAACATGGCCTGCGCAATGCCATGATACCCGTGCTGACCATGATGGGGCTCCAGTTCGGTTTTTTGCTGGGTGGCTCTATTGTCATTGAGAAGGTGTTTAACTGGCCGGGATTGGGCAGATTACTGGTGGATTCGGTGGAAATGCGTGACTACCCAGTGATTCAGGCTGAAGTTTTACTGTTCTCCCTGGAGTTTATTGTGATTAATTTAGTGGTCGATTTGTTATATGCCGCCATTAACCCGACCATCAGGTATCGATAACGATGAAGCTTTTGAACTGGCGGCGCCAGGCCATTACCCGTGCTATTCCTGTGATACAACCAGGTCACCTCAACACCCCCTGGCAAACTTTTTTACGCCGTGTCTGCCATCAACCCATGACGGTAACCGCGGGGGTGTTTATTTTACTGCTGATCGTTGTTGCGCTGATCGCACCCTGGATTGTGCCCTATAACGCTGAAAATTATTTTGACTATGACCAGCTGAATGCCGGCCCCTCTCTGGCGCACTGGTTCGGGGTGGACTCCATGGGGCGGGATATTTTTAGTCGTGTGCTGGTGGGGGCGCGTATCTCATTAGCGGCAGGTTTTTTTTCAGTACTGATTGGTGCCGGGATCGGGACTTTCTTTGGCTTACTGGCCGGGTATTATGAAGGGATTTGGGACCGGGTTACTATGCGTATTTGTGATGTATTGTTTGCCTTTCCCGGTATTTTGCTGGCGATTGCAGTGGTCGCCGTGATGGGCAGCGGTATGACAAATGTGATTATCGCCGTGGCTATTTTTAGTATTCCTGCCTTTGCCCGCCTGGTGCGGGGAAATACCTTAGTGCTTAAACAACAGACTTACATCGAGTCCGCTCGCAGTATTGGCGCGTCAGACCTGACGATTATTTTCCGTCATTTGTTGCCAGGCACGGTGTCATCCATTGTGGTCTATTTTTCCATGCGCATCGGTACGTCAATTATTTCGGCGGCCAGTTTGTCGTTTCTTGGTCTGGGAGCACAGCCGCCCACACCAGAGTGGGGGGCCATGCTGAACGAAGCCCGTGCCGATATGGTCATTGCCCCCCATGTGGCTATTTTTCCAAGTCTGGCAATATTCTTTACGGTGCTGGCATTTAACTTGCTGGGCGACGGGCTACGTGATGCTCTGGACCCGAAACTGAAAGGATGATGCCCGGCCCTTTCCTGCACAGGAAAGGGCCGGCCTGAATCAGACCAGGGAGCCCCAGAGGTCGTATTCATCTGCATTTTCAACGCGGACGCGTACCACATCACCCGGTTTAACTTTTGTTGCGCCGTTTAAGTAAACTGCGCCGTCGATTTCGGGGGCATCTGCCATACTGCGACCAATGGCACCTTCTTCGTCGACTTCATCAATCATCACCAGAATTTCACGTCCTACTTTTTCCTGCAGGCGTTCAGCAGAAATCTGTTGCTGGAGCTGCATAAAGCGATTCCAGCGATCTTCTTTCACCTCTTCTGGGACGGCATCAGGCAGTTCATTGGCTTTAGCCCCTTCAACAGGGCTGTACTTGAAGCAACCTACGCGATCCAGGCGAGCCTCTTTGAGGAAATCCAGTAACATCTGGAAGTCCTCCTCGGTTTCCCCTGGGAAACCGACAATAAAGGTTGAACGCAGGGTCAGTTCCGGGCAGATTTCGCGCCACTGTTTAATACGTTGTAACTGGCGATCCACTGATCCCGGGCGCTTCATCAGTTTCAGAATCCGGGGGCTGGCGTGCTGAAGCGGAATATCCAGATAAGGTAAAATTTTACCTTCTGCCATCAGGGGAATAACATCATCCACGTGAGGATATGGATAAACATAGTGAAGGCGGGTCCAGACCCCAAGTTTAGCGAGTTGCTCACACAGGCTCACCATACTGGTCTTGACTGGTGCACCGTTCCAGAAGCCGGTACGGTGTTTAACATCCACACCATAAGCTGAAGTATCCTGGGAGATAACCAACAGCTCTTTAACCCCGGATTCAACCAGGCGTTTGGCTTCTGCCAGCACGTCACCAATCGGACGGCTGTCTAAATCGCCTCGCATGGAAGGGATGATACAGAAGGTACAGCGATGGTCACAGCCTTCAGATATTTTCAGATAGGCGTAATGACGTGGCGTTAATTTGACCCCTTGCTCGGGCACCAGGCTCAAGAACGGATTATGCTGAGGTTTAGGAACATAATGGTGAACATGCTCCAGGACTTGTTCATAACTATGGGGCCCGGTAATTTCCAGTACTTTAGGATGAACTTCACGGATCTGGTCTTCCTTTGCACCCAGACAACCGGTGACAATGACCTTCCCATTCTCTTTTAATGCTTCGCCAATGGCTTCCAGCGACTCTTGCACTGCACTGTCAATAAAGCCACAAGTATTAACGATAACCATATCGGCATCGTCATAACTCGGAACCACTTCATAACCTTCAGTCCGTAATTCAGTGAGAATTCGCTCAGAATCCACCAAGTTTTTCGGACAACCTAACGATAAAAAACCAATCTTTGCCATTTTATAATTCTATACATTGCTCACAATTGGGGGGGATTATACATAGCCCTCAACCTGACAGCTATATCCACAGAAAAACACAGGCAAGGGTTGCCATAAACAACCTGATGGCGGGGTAATGACATGGGTACCGACCCAGTGGGACGCTGCTTCCCACTGAATCAGTCTGGTATCGATGTTTAGCTAATCCCGATCATGACGATTTTCTGGAATAGCGGGCGTTCGGTGAGTTGTTGATACCAGCGCTGTAAATGGGGCATGGCATCCCATTCAATATTGAGATTAAACAAATTATAGATAACCGGGCCAAGTGCAATATCGCCGGGGCCGAAGGTTTCACCGCCGAGCCAGGGGGGTTTGGCCAATTCCATATCAACAATAGAAAACAGACGGTTACATTCAGCTATGCTCTTTTCGATCAGCACGGGATCTTGTTGTTCCGGTGTCAGACGTACCAGACTGATAAAGACCCCACGATGGGCCTCAGCAAGGGAACCGACCACCCAGTCCATCCATTTTTCACCCCTGGCCCGTTCTGACGGGCTATTCAGCCAGAGTGAACCGGCACCGTATTCGGCTGCCAGATAACGCACAATGGTATTGGATTCCCACAATGTCAGCCCATGGGCATCATCATGAAGGCAAGGCACCAGACCGTTGGGATTCATGGCAAGGTAGTCAGCATCATGGGTCAGACCAAATTGACCACCAGCGGGGATGGCGCGGTACGGCAGGCTGAGTTCTTCCAGACACCAGAGTACTTTTTTTACATTCGTTGAGTTATTTCTTCCCCAGACAGTAATCATAAGTGTTCCTTTGGGATTAATGAGTCAGCCTTGAGTATGGCTGAGTTGACCAGGGAAAACATCTGTACTTTTATAGAACCCGCCACATTTATGTCACCAGGCGATGAGGGGGACATCCCCGTGCTGTGGGGGTGAAGTCCTTGATAAAATCAGAGATAAAAAATTAACGGTAGCAGAGGCATAAATGAGGGTAGGCGCATAAACTTAACAAACTTTACCAAGACAAGGTTTCTTTTCGCGGGGACGTAGGTTATTACTCACATCCTGAAACAGGTTTTACGGCGGCAAGTGCCGTCATTGTTAAAATGGATATTCAGGTGATTTTATGAAGAGCTTGCAAATTCCTGCAATAATACGCGTTGTTGCTGCGGGAACGGCCTTACTGTTAGTCACTGCCCCCGCATTAAGTGCGGTTCCAATGGCAGACACTCCTCAAATAGAGGCAAAAGCATGGATCTTACTGGACTACTCCAGTGGCCAGGTTTTAGCTGAAGGCAGTGCCGATGAACGACTCGACCCTGCCAGCCTGACCAAACTGATGACCAGTTATGTGGTAGGTCAGGCCCTGAAATCGGGTAAAATACATCTTACTGATATCGTGACCGTCGGCAAAGACGCCTGGGCTACCGGTAACCCAGAATTACGCGGTTCTTCTTTAATGTTCCTGAAACCAGGGGACAACGTATCAGTAGAAGACCTGAATAAAGGGGTGATTATTCAGTCAGGAAACGATGCCAGTATTGCGATTGCTGACTATGTTGCCGGAAGCCAGGATGCGTTTATCAGCCTGATGAACAGTTACGCGCAACAACTCAAGCTCACCAATACTCACTTTAAAACGGTGCATGGTCTCGACTCTGACGGGCAGTACAGTACTGCCAGAGACATGGCTTCCCTGGCAAGAGCTATGATCCATGACGTGCCGGATGAATACGCGATTCATAAAGAGAAAGAGTTTACTTTTAATAAAATTAAACAGCCTAACCGTAATCGCCTGTTATGGAGCACGAACCTGAATGTCGATGGGATGAAAACCGGAACGACGGCTGGCGCCGGCTATAACCTGGTCGCTTCCGCAACCCAGGGCGATATGCGCCTGATTTCGGTGGTGTTAGGTGCAAAAACTGACCGTATTCGTTTCAATGAAAGTGAAAAACTTCTGACATGGGGTTTCCGTTTCTTTGAGACGGTGACCCCGATTAAACCCGGAGCTACCTTTGTTCAGCAGCGGGTCTGGTTTGGTGATAAGAGCGAAGTTAACCTTGGTGCCGGTGAAGGGGGCTCTGTTGCTATTCCTCGCGGACAGCTAAAGAACCTTAAGGCGAGCTATACCCTGAGTGAACCCCAGCTGACTGCGCCACTCAAAGCAGGGCAGGTGGTCGGAACGATTGATTTTCAGCTCAATGGTAACGTGATAGAACAACGCCCGTTACTGGTTATGGAGCCCGTTGAAGAAGCGGGCTTTTTGGGGCGTATCTGGGACTTTATCTTACTGAAAATTCAGAGCTGGTTCGGTGGCTGGTTTTCCTGACAGCCTCACCATAATAAACTGAGATTCTCCGCTGAGGCGTACTCCACAAAGGCTTCAGCGGGTCTCTTATTGGTAATTACTCGGTCAAAAGCCGTCAAGGGGCCCATACAGGCAGCACGGGTTTGATCGAATTTACTGTCATCCACAACTAACACACGTTCTTGCGCCATTGCCAGTGCCCACTGTTTTACTGGCAGCTCTTCGAGATTAAAACAGGTAACTCCCTGGCGCACATCGACCCCCGCAGCAGACAAAAAAGCGATATCGGGACAGAGATTATTCAGGCATTCCTGGAAATTGATCGGTTTAAAAATCGCATTACTGGCGTGAAACTCTCCGCCACTTAAGATCACTCGACACAAGGGTTTTTTTTGTAATACCAAAAAGGTATTCAGTGAGTAACAGAGGCCAGTAAAAGGCAGGGCATCATCCAGCGCCTCAATGATATAGGGCATGGTGGTACCGCAATCAAAAAAGACCGTCTGGTGTGGGCGGACAAGCCCGGCAGCAAGTTTTGCCGCATGACGTTTTTCAGCCGTTTTTAAGGCTTGCTGGTCATTGAGTAGATAGTGACTGGTTGCACTAGCCCGTGGCTCAATAACGATATATCCCCCCAATAACATCAGGGGGCCGGCGTTGTCACTCAAATCACGTCGGATCGTCATTTCTGATACCCCGAGCAGCCCGGCGGCATCTTTCAAATGTATTTTATCATTCTGCTTCAGTTCTTGCATGAGACGAGTCATACGACTGTTACGACGCGTTTCCATCGTGTCCTCCTGACATGACAAAACCCGGGAATACCGGGTTTTTACGTGGGTTGCTGTATACCTTAGTCGCGTATCCAGCCTTTGCGAATAAAAGGCGCGAAGACAATACGGTGTAATTGATGCAGGCGCAGATAAAGCTCCTCTCCGCGCCATGACCACAGCAGCTGCGCCAGTGCACAAGAGAGTAGCCCCACCAGGAAACCGCCTACCATATCCAGTGGCCAGTGAACCCCCAGGTAAACACGTGACCAGGCGATAGCAACACCCAGAATCAGTAATACAATACCAGTCACCAGACGATGCCAGAATAAGAAGCCGAAGGCAAAAGTGAAGATGATTGTGCCATGATTACTTGGGAATGAATTATTCGGTTTATGATCCAGAAAATTATACCCAATACCGGCAGCAAAGGGGCGGGGATGCGGAAAGACGTTACCCATCAGCCAGGATAGCAGCAGACCGACTGCCAGTGCGATAGCAATTTTAATGACGAGCTGGCGACGCGATTTCATCTGCTCCTGGGGGCCCCATAACCAGAAGATGGCCACCAGAACAGGAACGAGCAAAATAAGGTCTTTGGCAATGAAGGTTGCCAGTTCTAACAGCCATGTCGGGGAATCCGGAGTCGCATTGATCAGCAAAAATAGCGACTGGTTAAGTGTTTCCATCATAATCTCTTCTGTTACTCAACAAGTAGGCAAAAATAACACGCAAAGACAGATACCTGGACTGATATACCACAGTACTTATCCGACGATTGCGAGTGTAAAATGGGCGGTCAATGCACTGCCCGGCAACGTATCCAGCCTCAATATACCAAAACCCCTGAATATAGAAGCGTCTCCCGTTAAGGTAAAGCGGGTTTTCTTATTTCCAGTTGTTTCAATGTCGTGATGCCTCAAACGTTATGCTTAAACGACAACACGCAGGTGGAGGAGAGTAGAATATTCGTCGTAGATTAAGAAATCTTTAACGGAAATGAGTTATTATCCTCCCCTGACCGATAGACTGTTTTTTTACTGAAATTGACTGTATCCGTCGTGCTTCAAGTCGTGGGTGTTGCCTTTGTCGGGTGTGCCGACGCAGTGAGTCGGCCTCTTATCATCGTCACATGGACTCTGTGTCTATGAGTGACTCGAATGATTGGGGTTATATAATCTGTGCGGGGCGCTTGAAAGCGCTGCGCATGCTTACCTTCTGAGTTTTTAATGCAAAATAATAAGACAACTAACAAATCGTTAGGGCGTCAGGCATTGCTGTTCCCTCTTTGCCTGGTTCTGTATGAATTTTCTACCTATATTGCCAACGATATGATCCAGCCGGGTATGCTGGCGGTGGTCGAACAATATCAGGCCGGTATTGAGTGGGTTCCTACCTCAATGACCGCCTATCTGGCAGGAGGCATGTTTTTACAGTGGTTGCTGGGCCCATTATCAGATCGTACAGGCCGGCGTCCTGTAATGCTAGTAGGTGTGGCCTGGTTTATCATCACCTGCATGGCGACCCTCCTGGCCCAGAATATTGAACAGTTTACCTTGCTACGTTTTCTGCAGGGGATAAGCCTGTGCTTTATTGGGGCCGTGGGATATGCCGCCATTCAGGAATCCTTTGAAGAGTCAGTCTGTATTAAAATCACCGCGTTAATGGCGAATGTCGCCCTGATAGCACCATTGCTGGGTCCTCTTGTTGGTGCGGTGTGGGTGCATGTCGCCCCATGGGAAACGATGTTTGTCATGTTTGCATTACTGGGGGGAATCGCATTTTTCGGTTTACATAAATCGATGCCTGAAACCGCCACCCGTATTGGCGAGACGCTCTCATTTACCAGCCTGTGGCATGACTACAAACAGGTCCTCAAGAATGTTCGCTTTATTGCGGGCTCACTCGGGCTGGGTTTTGTGAGTCTCCCCCTGCTGACCTGGATTGCTCAGTCACCGGTGATTATTATGAATGGGGAACAGATGAGCACCTATGAGTATGGGCTACTGCAAGTTCCTATTTTTGGTGCGTTGATCCTTGGTAACCTGGTGCTGGCAAAACTGACTGCACGTCGTACCGTGCGTAGCCTGGTTATTATGGGGGGCTGGTGGATTGTTCCTGGGCTGATATTGGCCGCGACGGCGACGTTAATTTCACCTCATGCGTATCTTTGGATGACGGCCGGTTTAAGCATCTATGCTTTTGGTATTGGTATTGCAAACGCAGGGCTGGTACGTTTGACCCTGTTTTCAAGCGAAGTAAGTAAAGGCACGGTATCGGCAGCCATGGGAATGCTTCAGATGCTTATTTTTACTGTCGGTATTGAAGTGAGTAAGCATACCTACTCCCTGGCTGGAACAGGATTTTTTAATCTTGTAAACCTGATCGGGGGGCTTTTCTGGCTGGGATTAATGTTTATCTTTTTTAAAGATAAACGCGCCGGACAGGCTACGGGGGCTGCGGTACCTTAACCCTCTGCCAGGGAAAAGCATCCGTTGCCTGCCATCGGATGCTGACATAACTCGTTAGCCGGTATCACGTTTCCTTCCTGAGCCAGCGTTAGCCATTGTTATAAATATATCGCCTGGCGTGCCACGACTTCCCGGTGCTGGAACGAATCAATGATTTAATATAGCGGCTGGCTATATATGATGATATTTTTTTATCAAATATGTTTTTCGCATCTGATAATTTTGGAGACAGCATGTCATGTTTTTTTCTTAAAGAAGACACGACTGTTCTTGAAAAAGGTAATGTGCCGATAATTTTACTGTTAATGTAGTGACCGAGCCCCGGGCAAGCTAACGTCACTGAACCCAGGGCGGCTGACGGAAACTTGAGGAAACTCAATGTTTATTAACATGTTATCATAATTATTTAACGCCCTGTCTGCATGAGTTAACACATCCATCCCCTCAATAATGAGGGCATCATTCTTCGGGGAATTGCAATTCTCACAAATATGATAAATATGTTTTTTTAATTTATCAATGCAAGCGAACCCTGCCAGGGCGATAATAAATAAGGGATTGTGAAACTCGGAAATATTATGGCCGCATTCATTTTGTAAGGCATAATTCTTATAGTTATGATGCGGTTCCCTGTTGTTATTATGGCAGGAAACATCCAGTGAAGATATTGTGACCCGGCATCCTTCCTCTAAGGCAATATTTACTATTTTTTTTGCTAATGCTTCATTCCCCCGCCTTCACAGTAAGGATTAATGAACACGATATCTCTGCCGCGGGCACTTTCTAATGATAACGTTGATGGCAGCGTTTTTGGGCAAGGGGGGATAACAGCGCTTGAAGAAGTATTAAAGCCTGTATTCATTTCTAATTAATTCCCAAATTAACTTGATTACCTGACATAGACATCACTAAATACGATTTGTTTTTTATGAATAGTGCCATAAAGGTTTACTGCATGGCGTAGCGTTAATCATTGGTTAGTTGTATTAAGCTGATGAATCCAGAGGCAGGGGAATCAATGGGAAAGAACAGAGAACGACAGTAGATGTAGCATGATTACTGACGGAAGCGGGACTAATAAAAAAGGGAAAACAGCAATAGTTTTCCCTTTTTTAGCCTTCCTCAGAACCCAACGTCCTGAGTCTGTTTTATTTTACTGACATGCCTGGTTTAGCACCGCTATCAGGGCTTAACAGGAAGATATCAGAACCGCCAGGACCAGCGGCCATGACCATACCTTCTGAAAGTCCAAAACGCATTTTGCGTGGTGCCAGGTTAGCAACCATTACGGTTAAACGATCTTTTAAGACGGCAGGATCAGGATAAGCGGCACGAATACCCGAGAAGACATTCCGTTTTTCACCACCCAAGTCCAGAGTCAGACGCAGCAACTTATCGGAGCCTTCAACAAACTCGGCATTTTCAATAAGCGCGATACGTAAATCAACTTTTGCGAAATCGTCAAAGCTGATCGTTTCCTGAAGCGGATCATCCGCCAGCGGGCCACTGATCAGAGACTGGTTGAGTGCTTTGACTTCCTCTTTAGAGGCTTCAACCAGGGCTTCAATCTGTTTAAGGTCAATACGGTTGTACAACGCCTTAAAGTTATTCACTTTATGGTTAACCAACGGGTTATAGATACCTTCCCACTGGAGCTCGGTATTGAGGAATGCTTCTGCCCGCTCGCTCAGTGAGGGCAGCACAGGCTTAAGGTAGGTCATGAGTACCCGGAATAAATTGATACCCATGGAGCAGATAGCCTGAAGTTTGGCATCTTCACCTTCTTGTTTGGCAACCACCCAAGGGGCCTGCTCATCCACATAGCGATTAGCACTATCAGCCAGGGCCATGATTTCACGAATAGCACGACCGAATTCACGTAATTCCCAGGCTTCCCCAATACTCTGGGCAGCATCAGTAAAGGTTTTATACAGCTCAGGGTCAGCGATTTCAGCTGCCAGCTGGCCGTCAAAACGTTTGGCAATAAAGCCCGCATTACGGGAAGCAAGGTTAACCACTTTATTAACGATATCGCTATTAACGCGCTGGACGAAATCTTCGAGATTCAGGTCAATATCATCAATATTCGGGGTCAGTTTCGCGGCGTAATAATAACGCAGGCTGTCAGCATCCAAATGCTTTAACCACGTACTGGCCTTAATAAAGGTGCCGCGCGATTTAGACATCTTCGCACCATTGACTGTCACATAACCGTGAACGAACAGATTGGTCGGTTTACGGAATTGACTGCCTTCCAGCATGGCAGGCCAGAACAGACTGTGAAAATAGACGATATCTTTACCAATAAAGTGGTACAGCTCGGTATCAGAATCTTTTTTCCAGTACTCTTCAAAACTGGTGGTATCACCACGTTTATCGCACAGGTTTTTAAATGACCCCATATAGCCGATAGGCGCATCCAGCCAGACATAAAAGTATTTACCTGGTGCGTCAGGAATTTCAAAGCCAAAGTAAGGCGCATCACGGGAGATATCCCACTGTTGCAAACCTGACTCGAACCACTCCTGCATTTTGTTCGCGACTTGCTCTTGCAGCGCGCCGCTGCGTGTCCATGCTTTGAGCATTTCGGTGAAGGCAGGCAGGTCAAAGAAAAAATGCTCGGAGTCACGCATGACAGGTGTTGCGCCAGAAACGACCGATTTCGGTTCAATCAGTTCTGTCGGGCTGTAGGTGGCACCACAGATTTCACAGTTATCGCCGTATTGATCCGGTGCTTTACACTTCGGACAGGTACCTTTTACAAAGCGGTCAGGCAGAAACATACCTTTTTCCGGGTCATAAAGCTGAGAAATGGTCCGTTTCTTAATGAAGCCATTCTCTTTCAGGCGGCCATAAATAAGTTCCGATAACTGGCGGTTTTCTTCACTGTGGGTGGAGTGATAGTTATCGTAGCTGATATTAAAGCCAGCAAAATCGGTTTGATGTTCCTGGCTCATTTCGGCAATCATCTGCTCAGGAGTGATACCTGACTGCTGTGCTTTCAGCATGATTGGCGTACCGTGGGCGTCGTCGGCACAGATGAAATTTACCTGGTGGCCGCGCATTCGTTGGTAACGGACCCAGACATCAGCCTGAATATGCTCCAGCATGTGACCGAGGTGGATTGAGCCGTTAGCGTACGGCAGTGCGCACGTTACCAATATTTTTTTCGCGGTTTGAGCCATAGTCGGAATTGCATCTTCTGATTAGAAAAGGGATTTCGATATTACCGGATTGAGGATTGTTTAGTAAGCCCAAAACCTGGAATATCGGAATATGAATTACCACCGCGCTTTCTGATATGATTAGCACACTGCAATGTTTGATAAAAATCATAAGGAGTTGGGATGAGTTCACAATCCCCAGCCAGCGCGTTACCAGAACAGATCACGGCAATGGTCGCCGGGATACTGGCTAATTTTCAGCATCCGACTTTAAAACATAATCTTACTGCATTAAAAGCATTACACCATGTTGCGGTGCTGGACGACACCCTGCACATTGAACTGCAAATGCCCTTTGCCTGGAAGAGCGGTTTTGAGGCGCTACAAAGCGCGTGCGGCCCGGATTTGCTACGTATTACCGGTGCCAAAGCGCTGGAGTGGAAACTCCATCACAATATTGCCACTCTGAAGCGAGTTAAAAATCAGCCGGGCATCAATGGGGTAAAAAATATTGTTGCTATCAGCTCCGGTAAAGGCGGGGTAGGTAAGTCGAGCACGGCGGTTAATATGGCTCTGGCACTGGCAGCTGAAGGGGCAAAAGTAGGTATCCTTGATGCGGATATTTATGGCCCATCGATTCCTAATATGCTGGGTACAGAACAACAGCGTCCCAGTTCGCCCGATGGTAAACACATGGCACCGATCCAGGCCTACGGTCTGGCAACTAACTCCATTGGTTATTTAGTGACGGATGAGAACGCCATGGTATGGCGTGGCCCTATGGCCAGTAAAGCACTGATGCAGATGCTTCAGGAAACGCTATGGCCAGACCTGGATTACTTGGTGATTGATATGCCTCCCGGTACCGGTGATATTCAGCTGACCCTGGCGCAAAATATTCCTGTGACTGGCGCCGTGGTGGTAACCACCCCCCAGGATATTGCACTGATTGATGCCAAAAAAGGCATTGTGATGTTTGAAAAGGTTGAGGTTCCCGTGCTCGGTATTGTAGAAAATATGAGCATGCATGTTTGCAGCCAGTGTGGCCACCATGAGCCCATTTTTGGTACCGGTGGTGCAGAAAAACTGGCGCAGCAGTACCATACCCAGCTGCTGGGGCAAATGCCGCTCCATATCACCCTGAGGGAAGACCTGGATGCTGGCAAACCCACCGTGGTGAGCCGTCCGGAAAGCGAGTTTTCAGCGTTATATCGCCAGCTGGCAGGCCGCGTTGCGGCGAGCCTGTACTGGAACGGTGAAGTTATTCCGGCGGATATTGCTTTCCGCGCGGTCTGAATTGATTCAAAAGAGCAGTGGGGTGGTGTGCTCCCCGCTGTTCAGCTTCTTTTACCGACAATAAAAAATCAGGTAGTTTTTATTACAATACCGCTGTACCTCTATATACTTCCCGTTTTTAATGCCGAGATTTTGCTCCATGCTGAATAATGATGTCTTACGTAACGTGCGCTACATGCTGAACTTGAATAACGAACAAATGGTTGCCATCCTGGCCTTAACTGGTACTGAGGTATTACCCGCACAGATAGCCACATGGGTCAAGAAAGAGGACGAAGAGGGGTTCAGCAACTGTCCGGATATTGTTATGGCGCAATTTCTTAATGGCCTTATTTATTTCCGCCGTGGCAAAGATGAGAGTAAACCTGAGCCTAAGATTGAACGTAAAATAACCAATAATATTGTGCTTAAAAAATTGCGTATTGCCTTTGAGCTTAAATCAGACGATGTGCTGGATATTTTAACCGAACAAACGTTTCGCATTTCTATGCCGGAAATAACCGCCATGATGCGTAATCCGGATCATAAAAATTACCGTGAATGTGGCGACCAGTTCCTGCGTTATTTCTTACGAGGCTTAACACAACGTATTAAACCGTCTAAGCCAGAGTAGCCAGAAGAATACCGTAACGCCCGTGACCAGGGGACCGTGTTACTCAAGTGAAAGAGGCGAGCGTTTCCTGCCACCCTGAGACGCGTTTATCTTCAAATGCCTGCTGAACTTCAGCGGGCATTTTGCCCTCCAGCGGCGGATGGATTCGCTGTGTATTGTCGATTTCTGCCAACGCGCCAACCTTTTTTCTTGCCTGCCTGCTATTTTCTGGCTTAACCCGGCATGACTTTCACAAGAGCGGCAAAAATTGCGCTTTTACTTCTGCTTCAGCACGTTGCTGTTCACGTTCTTTCAGACATTGTTCGGGGCAAGAGGCATTTGGCGCATACTGACCCCAGATTGTCTTGCCGAAGGTGCTGGCTGGAGTAAATGCGTCAACGCTATTCAGGATGCCGCCATTGTTGAAAAGAGGGGGAAGCGACGTTCCTCCCTCTGTTTTACTGCTGACTGAAAATCAATAAATCGATCGCTCTGGCTTTGTGTTCGGGGCGCGGTTTAGCCAGTGATGACATCAGGCTGCTGCTCACCCTCAAAGGGGCAGTACGATGATCAATAAGCCAGTTTGTTGAACAGTTGCATAATGAATTACCCCATTTTTTATAACTATATCAATTAGATAACCATGATAACGGCACAAGGGGCTCTCTTCAGTAAACGGGGGCAGGCATGCCACTATTCGTCTTATTTTTCTCTGAAAGAGTCAGAACTGTTTTGTGATCCAGATCGTAGTACAATCATTATAGATTGTACTACAATGTTTCAAGCGATATGGATAAAGCCCTGTTGCTTGTACTACAAAAGTGGAGGCGGTTCAGGTGTTAATGATAAAGTTGAGCAGTAAATATCATGCCTGAGGATGACATATGACTCTCAATAAAACGGACCGGATCGTTATTACACTGGGTAAGCAAATAGTGAGTGGTAAGTATTTACCTAACTCAGCATTACCGGCAGAAACTGATTTATGTGAAGAGTTTTCAACGTCACGAAATATTATTCGTGAAGTCTTTCGATCCTTGATGGCAAAACGCTTAATCATGGTGAAGAAATATTATGGTGCCTATGTCACACAAAAGAATCAGTGGAATTACCTTGATAGTGACGTGCTGCAATGGGTTCTGGAAGGTGATGATGACCCGGCTTTGATTAATGCCATGAGTGAGGTCCGAAATCTGGTCGAGCCTGCGATTGCTCGCTGGGCTGCGGAGCGGGCGACATCAAGCAATCTGGCTGAAATTGAAGCTGCGCTCAACGATATGATTGCGAACAATCAGGACAGGGTTGCTTTTAATGAAGCGGATATACGTTATCACGAAGCAGTACTGAATTCAGTTAATAACCCGGTACTGCAACAGCTTAATGTTGCAATCAGCTCACTTCAGCTTGCTGTTTTTGAAAGAACCTGGCGCGGTGATGAAGGCAATATGCCGAAAACACTCGAAGAGCATAAAGCCCTGTTTGATGCGATTCGGCATCAAGATGGTGATGCGGCAGAGAAAGCGGCGCTTAATATGATTGCGAGCTCAACACGAAGGCTTAAGGAAATAATATGACAACACGCTATATCGTCATTGACTGGGGATCGACAAATCTGCGCGCCTGGCTTTATCAAAATGATGAATGCCTCGGGAGCCGATTTTCAGAAGCAGGAGTGACCAGGCTCAATGGTCGTTCCCCAAAAACGGTACTAGCTGAAGTATTAGGAAACTGGTGGGACAGTGACACGCTTATCGTGATGGCGGGCATGATTGGGAGCAATGTGGGTTGGAAAGTTGCACCTTATCTTCCTGTGCCGACACATTTATCCGCCATTAGTGAGCAGCTGTTGCCTGTCGCACACAATATCTGGATTGTACCGGGGTTATCTGTATCCCGGGGTGATAATCATAACGTCATACGCGGTGAAGAAACCCAGCTCATGGGAGCACATGCCATTTCTCCGTCTTCGGTGTATGTCATGCCCGGGACTCACTGCAAGTGGGTACGGGTCTGCGGGGATCAGATCACAGATTTTCGGACGGTGATGACGGGTGAATTGCACTATTTGCTTCTGCAACACTCGCTAATTGGCGCAGGCTTGCCGGAGCAAGAACATTGTGCAGAGGCCTATAAAGCCGGCCTGGAACATGGGTTTTCAACCCCAGCCATTCTTCCCAAATTGTTTGAAGTCCGAGCTTCACACGTTTTGGGTGCATTACCACGTGAACATGTCAGTGAGTTTTTATCAGGTCTGTTAATTGGTTCAGAGGTTCTTTCCATGAGTGATTACTTGACTGACGAACCGATAACTATCGTTGCTGGGGATTCTCTGTCACATCGTTATCAACAAGCGTTTAACGAAATAGGGCGTAAATCTTCAGTGGTTTCCGGAGATGTAGCATTTCAAACAGGTATAAGGAGTATTGCAGATGCAATGGCAAACTAAACTTCCTCTTATTGCTATTTTACGAGGTATTACCCCGAAAGAGGCCGTCGCACATGTTGGTGCGATTATCGAGGCGGGTTTTGACGCAATAGAGATCCCACTTAACTCACCAGAGTGGGAAAAAAGTATTCCTTTAATTATTCAGGCATATGGTGATAAAGCACTGATTGGTGCCGGGACAGTGCTTAAAGCCGAACAAGTCGATCAGCTCGCTGATATGGGATGCAAACTGATTGTGACCCCGAATATACAACCTGAGGTTATTCGTCGGGCGGTAAGTTTTGGAATGACGGTCTGCCCGGGGTGTGCAACTGCAAGTGAGGCATTTACCGCATTAGATGCGGGAGCACAATCGCTAAAAATATTTCCTTCCTCAACCTTTGGGCCTGATTACATCAAAGCACTCAAGGCAGTGCTCCCACCTGATGTGCCTGTTTTTGCCGTTGGTGGCGTGACACCTGAAAATCTGCATGAGTGGATAAAAGCAGGGTGCGTAGGGGCCGGACTGGGGGGCGACCTTTATCGTGCGGGCCAATCTATTGAGCGAACTGCAACACAAGCGGCCAGATTTACTAAAGCGTACCAAGAGGCAATGCAATGAAAATTACCAAACTGACTACTTATCGTTTACCGCCCCGCTGGATGTTTCTAAAAATAGAAACCGATGAAGGTGTGGTTGGCTGGGGTGAGCCTGTTATCGAAGGTCGCGCACGTACAGTAGAAGCCGCAGTGCATGAACTGGGGGACTATCTCATTGGGCAGGATCCCGCGCGTATTAATGATTTATGGCAAGTCATGTACCGTGCTGGTTTCTATCGTGGAGGCCCGATCTTGATGAGTGCTATTGCTGGTATCGATCAGGCATTGTGGGATATTAAAGGTAAAGTATTAAATGCCCCAGTCTGGCAGCTGATGGGTGGACTCGTACGGGATAGAATTAAAGCCTACAGCTGGGTGGGCGGTGACCGTCCTGCAGATGTTATTAATGGCATGAAAAAATTAAAGAGTATTGGTTTTGATACTTTCAAACTCAATGGCTGTGAAGAAATGGGGATCATCGACAATTTCCATAAAGTAGATGCAGCCGTTGATGTTGTTGCCCAAATCAGAGAAGAGTTTGGTCATAATATTGAGTTTGGTCTGGATTTTCATGGTCGGGTCAGTGCGCCGATGGCCAAAATATTAATTAAAGAATTAGAACAATATCGCCCATTATTTATTGAAGAGCCGGTGTTAGCTGAACAGGCAGAATATTATCCACGCCTGGCAGCACAAACCTCAATACCATTAGCTGCTGGTGAACGCATGTTCTCGCGCTTTGAATTTAAACGCGTGCTGGATGCCGGTGGTCTGGCAATTTTACAACCTGACTTATCTCATGCCGGTGGCCTGACCGAATGCTACAAAATAGCCGGTATGGCTGAAGCATACGATGTGTCATTAGCACCGCATTGCCCACTGGGCCCTATTGCCTTAGCCGCCTGTTTGCATATCGACTTTGTGTCACATAATGCGGTATTCCAGGAGCAAAGCATGGGTATCCATTATAATCAGGGTGCAGAATTACTTGATTTTGTTAAAAATAAAGATGACTTTAATATGGAAGGAGGATATTTCAAACCATTAATGAAACCTGGTTTGGGTGTTGAAATAGATGAAGATAAAGTCATTGAACTCAGCAAAAAAGCACCTGACTGGCGTAATCCAGTATGGCGTCTGGCTGATGGTGCTGTGGCTGAATGGTAATATTCAATTAAATACTGATAAATCAATATTAATTAATTTTTAGTTTTATCTCTGTTTTTCTCTTGTGAATTACATATGTCATATATTAAATGTTATGTGATGAGGTAATAAATTATGAGCATTGCCCTCTATACTTCTACGCTAAAAAAATTAAATATTAAAATACTGCCTTTCGCGATCATTGGTTATTTTATTGCGAATCTTGATAAAACAAATATTTCTATCGCAGCATTACAAATGAATGCTGATTTGGGGCTGACAGCAAGCATGTATGGCCTTGGGGTAGGGATGTTTTATATTTCTTATATTATTTTCGAGATCCCAAGTAATATTATAATGACCCGGGTTGGGGCACGAATCTGGATTGCAAGGATAATGATAACCTGGGGCCTGGTGAGCGCGGGGATGTCATTAGTCCAGACACCGACTCAGCTGTATGTCATGCGCTTCCTTCTCGGTATGGCGGAAGCGGGATTTACCCCAGGCATCATTTATTATATTTCATGCTGGTTTCCAAAGAGTAACCGCGCACGAGCCATGTCATTCTTCTATATGGGGTCGGTACTGGCATCGGTCATCGGTTTGCCGTTATCGGGTTCTATTTTAGACATGCATGGCATTGCGAACATTGCCGGCTGGCGCTGGATGTTTGGCCTGGAAGGCCTCCCGGCGGTTATCCTGGGTATCGTTGTATTATGGAAATTACCTTCCAGCCCGGAGAAAGCGCATTGGTTGTCTGAACCGGAGAAAAAATGGCTGGTATCCACCTTACAACAAGATAATCAAGGTGCTGTATTAACGAAAAATCATTCATGGCTCAGTTCATTTAAAAATAAAGTCGTACTGATCCTTAGCCTGGTCTGGTTCTTACAAGCTTTTGGCTCCATAGGTATTACATTATTTTTACCACTGATTATTAAGAGCATGGCCAGCGAGCAAAGTAATTTTGTTATTAGTTTACTCTCCGCAGTGCCATTTATATTTGCGTGCCTGTTTATGTATCTCAATGGCCGCCATTCCGATCTGACTAAGGAACGCTCATTACATTTAGGATTACCACTTATCCTCGCCGGGGTCTCATTAGCCCTTGCGATATACAGCAATAATCTGTTGATCTCATATATTCTTTTAGTTCTTACTGTTGGCTTTAATTTCGCGCTGACCCCTATTTTCTGGGCTGTCACAACAGAAAAACTGGCAGGTGTTGCGGCAGCGGCTTCGATTGCCTTTATTAACACCATAGCAAATTTTGTCGGGCTGGGATTGCCACCGATTCTAGGAAAAATTAAAGATCTCACCAACAGCTATCACTATGGCTTGCTTATTGTCGCAATAGCTCTTGTTCTTGGCGGACTAATTGGCATAGCCGTGGCTCGTACGAAAAAAACAACATCAATAAACAGTTCTGATTTCTCATCTTAAAAGAAGACAAATATATGAAAACTAAGATTCTCAAACAGGCATCATTACCCGATCAGCTCACTGAAAAACTTGAACTGTTATATGATATCTGTGAGTACGATACGCTTTCAGCAGAAACGTTTGCAGCACTGGCGAAAGAATTTACTGTTATGATCACTAATGGTGAAGCGGTTGTGACCCGTGAGCTTATTGAAAGCCTGCCTTCACTAGAGATGATTGCGGTATTTGGTGTGGGTTATGACGGTGTGGATACTGCTGCCGCGGCGGATAACCATGTTGCGGTCAGCCATACTCCTGGCGTCTTAACTGATGATGTGGCTGATTTAGCTGTCGGCCTGATGCTGGCGACATCCCGGCAGATTGTTGGCGCCCAGAAATTTATTGAGGCTGGTGGCTGGAAACAAGGTGGTTTCCCCTGGACGCGTAAAGTGTCAGGCTCACGGCTGGGCATTATCGGCATGGGGCGGATAGGCAAGGCCATTGCCCAACGCTGTGAAGGTTTTTCGATGAAAATCTCCTACAGTGACCGTATTGAAATCCCCGGGGTGGACTATCCTTGGGTGGAAGATATCTGTGCCCTGGCAGCACAAAGTGATTTCTTAATGGTGTGTACACCAGGTACCTCAGAAAATAAAGCGCTGATTGATGGGCCCGTACTCAAAGCACTGGGATCCGATGGGGTATTGATCAATATCTCTCGCGGCAGTGTTGTCAACGAAGCCGCCCTGGTTGAAGCATTAACACAGGGGGTTATTGCCGGGGCTGGCCTGGACGTATTCTGCGATGAACCGAATGTGCCCGTGGCATTGTTGCATCATAATAATGTGGTTGTGACACCTCACATGGCCAGCGCCACCTGGTCAACAAGGACGGCAATGTCACAGTTGGTTTTGGATAACGTCGCGAGCTGGGCGGAAAATAAAACACTGGTGACCCCCATCCCAGAGATGAGCCAGTAGCCTTATTGATTTTTAGAATAATTCAAGTTGCAATCTGCAACTTGAATTATATCTGATGCAGTAATTTATTTTATAAGCTATTTAAGAATGGTAATAGTCGTCCGAATAATACTCACGAATGCTTTATTCGTTTAGACATGACGGGTGTCAGCACACTTTATTTCTATTTCTGATATACGTAGGTATCTGAAAGTCAGTTTCAGATACAACTTTTTCATAAGATGTTACTTCATTTATCAGGGGCGTTAAATAGCAAGCCCTCATTCTGCACATATCACCACAATTAATGCCAGGGCCAATGGTATCCATTTTTGTTGTGGCTTCAACACGCCATATATCATGGTACTCTTCACAATACTTGTTGATCACATAGTCAGTTGACTGCACATGACCTTCAAAATCTATTAACTTAACAATTTTACCATTATTTTCAGGGAACTTCGGGTTACCAGATATTATTGCATACTGACCTTTAACTAAGCCATTCATGATCCTCTCCTAAAAAATAGCCACCCGTGGTGAGCCAGCCTGAAAAAACATCCTATATCAATAAACTGTAGTAAAACAAGAGGTTATCTCTGCCTTTCAATGTCTGTGAATATTTTCAACTATAATTCATTGAATCATATGGGATTTATATGAAATCGTTTCATGTTGAGGCTGTGAAATGAACCGCAATAACATTCCTGTTTTCTATTTTGACATTCGATTATGAAAATCTGACATAATAATTAAAGAATACCGTGCTCCATGGCGGCAGGTGTTTAAGTAGAGAATGACATAATAAATTTGATTTTTATATCTAATTGATATATTTTCAAAAAAAAGAAAAGGACAGACAGTATGCCTAAATATATTGGAATGACAGATCACGCGCAACTGCGGCTACACCAGCGTTCTTCTCTTTCTGTTGATGAAATCAATGAACTCATTCATTATAAAATTTATATAACCCTTGGTTCCAAGCCAGGGATACAGAAAGTCCATCTATTGATCTACAGTGTAAAAGATTCTGCATGGTTTGTTATCGTAAAAGATATCATCAATGGTGATATCATTACTTTTCTCACTGAGGAATATCATAATAATTTATTTGAGAAAATTGAGCAGAGTGCTAAAGATGAAATTTATACTTTAACACTGGCATGGCAGTCGAGTATAACTACCCCCGTTAAACGCCCGGCGGTGAATATCAATATAGCCTTAGGGTATGTTGACGCCTCCGGGTACAGGAAAGTAAAAAAAATATATGCTATTCCGTATTCTGAGCTCACCACCCGGAAAGAAAATTTTTTTGAGTCATCAGAGTATCATGATCTTAAAAAAAGGGTACTGAATGGTGTTCAAAGCGGGAACATTGGCAATATATCAGTAGGCAAAGGCATTGAACCACTTTTTTTAAAAATTTCTTTCAGTAAAAGTGACTTTGTTATTGTTGAACTGTAGCCTGCCTTTTATGCAACTCAGTGCAGGTACTGCATGGGGTAAAACCAAGTGCATCAAGTATACTGCTTGAGTAGGCGTGATCGCTGGTTTTATTGATTTTTGTTATTTTTTGAAAAATGTCACCTTTCACTCTCTCTTTTGCCCCATGCCATTCATCAATGATGATATATTCATCACGAGTCATTTTATTGGCTTTTAAAAATTCCCCCCGCAAGTGTGATGCTCTACCGAATTTTTGGATTGTTTTCTTGTTATTATTATATAATTCAAGTGCCATAGAAAAGCTCTGGCTACAGGGGTCATTCTCAGACTCCAGTATGTTTAACATGTCTTGAGTATAAGCTTTGCCACTATTTTTATAATGCATTTTTTCAATGTTCTTGATACTGACGCCAAATGCCACACTGGCCTTAAAGTAAAAAACATCAGGCTTCTCATTAAAAAGAGACATGTTATCAAGAAAGAATCTTCTGTAATCTTCAATCCTGTTTTCAGGAATTTCATTTGGAATAACGAAATTTTGATAATCTGATACTAACTTGGGGCAGTTATCATAATAGTGATAGGTTTTTTTATTATGTATGAAAACAAGGCGGGTTCTTTTTTCTACTGTGAGTTGTTTGCTCTTTATTCTGTTTTTTATGCTTTCAGGTGTTTCAGTATTAAGTATTTCATTTACGGAAACGAGTTTGACTAAACTTTCCACCTCGGGATCAGATAAAACATGCAGGGTGGAATATTCACGGACAATATGATTAATGGAGTCGCGCGCACGGGAGGAGGTGTCGTAGTCTATCTCTAATAATCCTGAGATTGCATACAGTGTATTTTTAGTAACAAACACGTCCATTATAGCCCCGAATTCGCGCAAGTCTGTATTGAAAATATACAGACATATAAATTGACATGATTGTATACTCTATTTTACAAATGTAAAAATAATTATTGCGATAGCGTTGCGGAAATACTTTTGAGCCATCTCCATTGTTACGTCCGCTCCCGCTTATTAAAGACCTGCACTGACTCGCGTCTTTCGCATGGCGGGGAATATCTCCGGTGAAAAGCCCCCAGTTTTAACCGGCTCTTTTCAGGGGCCGCCTTGGGGCCAGTACCGGGCGATGCTCCATTCCTGGCTCCGTGACTCAGCCAGAATGATTGGCATGGTATTGCCCATGGTGCTGTCAGCCTGCTTGCCAATCAAATGGTTACTGGAGTTATTGTTATAAACGTTATTCAGCGGTGTTTAAATATACTGTTATCTGTATTTTGGTATGAACATTATTTCTAACAATATCATAAGTCTATTTATCATTATGCTTGTATAGAAAAGGTCTGATGAATATCAGGGATCTGCCAGACAATTTTTTCATTGTATATTCGCTGGTTGCTATACTATCTTCTAACCATTCGTTCAGGGCATTGCTCTGTGTGTTAATGGACGACGGGTCTCTTTCCTGCACGTAAACCGTACTCACACTTATATTCAGGTTTTTAATTTCGCCATGGAATCAAACCCCCGCGCAGCGTTGAGTAATTTTATTGATATCATGCTGGATGCCGTCTTTGCCGTGGATGCCGAGGCTAATATCGTTTATGTGAGTGCCTCATGTGAACGTATTTTTGGTTATACGCCGCAAGAAATGATCGGTAAAAACATGTTTGACATGATGCTGCCTGAAGATCGAGAAATGACGAGAAACTCCGTGGTGGAAGTAATGTCAGGCCATCCCCAGTTTCATTTTGAGAATCGTTACGTCCATAAACACGGGCAAATCGTCAACATTATGTGGTCAGCCCGCTGGTCACCCACTGAGCAGTTGCGTGTGGGCGTTGCCCGGGATATTACCGAACGCAAACGATCAGAATTATTAAAGTCAGCACTGTATTCTATTACTGAAGCTGTCCATTCTACCGAAGATTTACTTGAATTATTTCAGCGTATTCATGAGATCATCCGCACGCTGCTTCCCGCCGATAATTTTTCCGTCATGCTTTACGACGATGAAACGAGTCAGCTCAGTTTCCCTTATCATGTGGATGAATTTATCACGGCACCGGATCCTTTTACGCTGCTCCCCGGCACGCTGTACTCTGAGGTTATTGAGACAGGCCAGCCGCTTTTGTACACACCGGATATGACGGGTGCCCCGCAGGAAGTACGGCAGCTTTCCCATGGCAGGATACCCTCCTGCTGGTTAGGGGTGCCGCTTAAATCCCACAGGGGCACTATTGGTGTCCTTATGATTAAAAGCTACCTTGACGGCGTCGGCTACAAGGAGAAGGATCAGGAATTACTGCAGTTTGTTTCGACGCAGATTGTCACCGCGATTGAGCGCCAGCAAATGCAGGCCCGGTTGCAGCACATGGCGCAGTACGATCAACTCACAGATCTGCCTAACCGGGGCCTATTGTACGACCGGATAGATATCGCGCTCTCTACCGCGCAGCGGGATCAAGGCCAGTTAGCGCTGCTGTATATTGACCTCGACAAGTTTAAACAGGTTAACGATACGCTGGGCCATGGTATTGGGGACTTATTGTTGCAGGAAACCGCCGCACGCCTGGCATCCTGTGTGGGGGAGTCAGATACCGTCTCGCGTATTGGTGGCGATGAATTTGTGATTTTACTACAGAAGTTAACACAGCCAGAGCAGGCGACGGTGGTGGCGGAAAGGGTCCGTGCTGCTTTTCATTTACCCTTTACCCTCAAAGGTAACCGCCTGACGATAGCCCCCAGTCTCGGGATCGGAATTTACCCCCAGCATGGCACCGACAAGCGTCAGTTGCTTGAACATGCAGACAACGACATGTATTTAAACAAGAAGAAACAGCGCACCTGATGGGAAAACCGCGGGCAGATAGTGAGATGATTAAGTGCACCAGCATAGCGTGACTTCAGTGGCGTGCAGAGTATCGTGTAGCTGAACGCTGTCGGGTTTATTTCACGTTGATCGGCATACGATAAAAAATGGTCTCCCTGGTATTATTTTAATGCAGTAGGCTTAATCAGCGTGGTGTGAAAAGATCCCATGAGTAAAGGCGGCCACATGAAGGATATCAGGGCTGCTGACGGCCTGAAGAGAGAAGCAGAAGGGACGCCATCATACTCGGAGACATAATGGATTGGCTGGCCTGCCAGAGACAGCAATTTCACAGCTGGGCATGCCCGGCGATCAGATCAAAACCGAACCAAATCAAATCGCCGGGGGCGGAACACCACGAACACGTGGCTGATGTGTTAACAGTACCTGTAAATCAGCCATGCGCCCCAAAGGGCCACTTTTGCCGTTTACAAGACTTTCCGCTGGCATTATTCTGATCAGGAATTAATGGGAGCCATTAATCCCATTTTTTTAATTTGTAGCAAATGACTCGGGGTGCCCTTCTTCGTTGAAGGCTGAGAAATACCCGTACCACCTGATCTGGATAATGCCAGCGTAGGGAAGTCAGATACCTGCCGGTATCCCTTCTTCACGCCGGACAGGAGCTTTAAAACCATGCAACCTGACCTGCCCGATTTACCCACCTTACAGACTTTCCGCCAGTGCTCGCCTTTGGTGCACTGCATGACAAACGATGTTGTTCAGACGTTCACGGCGAATGTGCTGCTGGCACTGGGAGCCTCGCCGGCCATGATCACCGCCCCGGATGAAGCCCAACAGTTTGCGGCCATTGCTGATGCCCTGTTAATTAATGTTGGTACTTTAACCCTGCGACAGACCGAGGCAATGCAGCGGGGGATTGATGGAGCGCTCGCGGCTGGCACGCCCTGGGTGCTGGATCCGGTTGGCGTAGGGATGCTCAGTCTGCGCAGCGCCTTTTGTCAGCAGATAATCAGCCGCAAACCGGCAGCGATTCGCGGTAATGCTTCGGAGATTATAGCCCTCACAGGGTTGAGTCATGGTGGGCGTGGGGTTGACAGTACGGATAGCCCGGCGAGTGCCCTGCCAGCAGCCCAACAGCTGGCGCTACAGACTGGGGCCATTGTGGTCGTGACCGGGGAGGTGGACTATGTCACTGACGGAGCCCGTACCCTCACGGTGACCGGGGGCTCCGTGTTAATGACAAAGCTTGTCGGGACAGGGTGCGCGTTATCCGCCGTGGTAGCCGCTTGCTGTGCTTTACCTGGTGACCGGCTGGAGAATATCGCCGGGGGATGCAGCATGATGAAACAAGCCGGTGCTTATGCTGCACAACACAGCCGGGGCCTGGGAAGTTTTGCTGTGGCTTTACTGGATGCTCTTTCCATCATGGGGGAGCCTGCATGAAACGAATTAATGCCCTGACTATTGCGGGGACTGACCCCAGTGGTGGGGCTGGCATTCAGGCGGATCTGAAAACGTTTTCTGCCCTTGGGGCCTATGGCACGAGCGTGATAACCGCCCTGGTGGCGCAAAATACGTGCGGTGTACAGTCAGTGTATCGTATTGAGCCTGCCTTTGTTGCAGCGCAGCTGGACTCGGTCTTGAGCGATGTGCGTATTGATACGGTAAAAATAGGGATGCTGGCTGAGGCTGATATTGTTGAAACCGTTGCAGCCCAGCTTGCCCGCTATGGTGTGACAAGTGTGGTTCTGGATACGGTGATGCTGGCAAAAAGTGGCGATCCTCTGCTGGCACCGGAAGCGGTGGACAGCCTGCGGCGGCATCTGTTGCCCCGGGTGTCGCTGATCACGCCCAATTTACCTGAAGCCGCCGCTTTGCTGGATGCCCCCCATGCCACTAACGAGGCTGAGATGAAAGAGCAGGGCAGGGCATTGCTTGCCCTGGGCTGCCAGGCGGTATTGCTCAAAGGGGGGCATTTAACAGACACCGAGAGCCCGGACTGGTTATTTACCCCCACAGGAGAGCAGCGGTTCACCGCCGGGCGTATTGCGACGAAAAACACGCATGGTACTGGGTGTACTCTTTCTGCGGCCCTGGCGGCTTTACGTCCACGCCACAACGACTGGGGCAGTACATTGCAACAGGCCAAGGCCTGGCTTTCCCTCGCACTGGCCCAGGCGGACAGTCTGGAAGTCGGGCAGGGAATCGGCCCGGTGCATCATTTCCACGAGTGGTGGTAATGGGGTGGGCCAGAAAACCTTAAGCCACAGGGATGGTTTGATCTTGCTCCCGTCGTGCCTGTAGCCAGAGTTGTGCCCAGCGATGGGGATCACTTTCCAGAGCCAGGCTCTGTGCTTCACTCAAGGCATAGAGTGTAGGAGCGGGCAGAACTGACGGTGGCTGTAAGGCTGGGGCACGTAATACCTGTTCGGGTGAACCATCGGCAATCAACGTCCCTGCGTCGAGGTGGATCACCCGCGGGAAGTGACGGGCAATAAAATCCAGGTCATGGCTGATGGCGAGAATAGCGGTGCCTGCCGCCCGCTGGGTTTCCAGCCAGTATTCAAAGCGGGATAACCAGTAAGCATCAAAATCACGGCTCGGTTCATCCAGTAGCAGAATCGAGGGAGCCGTGGCACATAAACAGGCTACCGCCACCATGCGCCGCTGCCCCGCGTGTAGATCCAGTGGATGCTGTGTTGCCACATCTTCCAGCCCACAGATCACCAGTGCTTCCTGGGTTCGGCGGGTGACTTCCGAAGACGGAAGTTTTTGACGGCGCAGCCCGAAAGCGACCTCATCAAACACGCTGTTATAGAAAATCTGCCGTTCTGCTTCCTGAAACAGAACCCCAATATGGTTGGCCCGCTGGGGCGCGCTGTAATCTGCAAGATGCTGCCCTTTTAACCGTACTTCACCATTATTGGGTGTCAGCAAGCCTGCGGCCAGGCGTAGCAGTGTTGATTTTCCTGCACCATTATCCCCCACCAGGGCAACCCACTCCCCCGGCGTTAGCTGCAATGACAGGTCTGAAATACAGTTATTACTGGTATGAGGCCAGCGGTAGCTGAGATTATCGAGCTGTAGCATAATGTTCCTTAAACGCGGTGAGTAAAGCCTGATCATCTTTGGGAATTGGGTGTGACCATTCCCCCAGCTCGACGAGTTTACCCAAGGCACGCCAGGCATCCGGGGCGTTAATCGTCCTCAGTGCGGGGACAAAAACATCCTGTAGCGTACCGCTGGCGGTGATTTTGCCATGCTCCAGCAATACGAGTTGCTCACAACAGGTCACCGTCGGTAGCAAGGTGCGTTCAAACAGCACCACAGTGCAGTCCTGGTGGGCACTGTAGTATTTTAATTGTTCCAGTATTCGCTGTGTCATGCTGGGAGTCATACGGCTAAAGGCTTCATCCAGTAGAAGTAACTGGGGGCGCATTGCCAAAGCACTGGCTATCACTACCCGCTGGGCTTCTCCCCCGGACAGGGTAGCAGGATGGCGTAAACGCAATGCCTCACTGTAGGTAAGTTTCAGCGCCAGGTTAACACGTTCGATTATTTCATGGGGGGCTAAACCGAGGTTTTCCGGGCCGAATGCCACTTCCTGCTCCACGCTGAAAGCACACCCTGAGAGCTGTAACTGGGGCGATTGTTGCACCAGCTGACGTTGAGCGGCACAGGCAATCAATGTTCCTTCAGCCAGCCCGGCTCCTTGTACCAGACCTTCGCCAGCCAGTTCACCATGGAGTAATCCACCCAGACCCCCTGTCAGTAACTGGGCCAGTGTTGTTTTACCACTGCCATTACCCCCTAATACTGCCAGCCATTGGCCCGCGGCAAGTTGTATATTTAAAGGCCCCAGTAGTGGGGCTTCTGCCCCCTTCGGCGTAAAGGTTAACTGCTGCAGATTTACCACCACCAGCGTAGCCCCCCCTCAATGAGTATCAGTACCAATAGACCATAGCGTAACGCGCATTGTGTGCGGCTATCCGCAGGGGCATGTAATGTCGTGCGCCGCGGTACTGCCCGAAAGGCTCGCAAATCAAGCGCTGCCCCACGTACCGCAAGTTCACTCAGTGCCTGACCCGCCAGGGGGAGTATCAGTGCTGGCAGCGAGGCAAAACGCTGCCAGACATTACCATCAAGGGGCACTCCCCTGGCAATCTGTGCTTCACGGATATGAGTGAGTTGTTGGCCGAGTTGTTCAACCAACAGGAGCGGGCCTGCCAGTAAATAGGAGAAACTCCCAGGTAACCGGCTGGCAAACAACGCACGAATAAAACGTTCGGTGGAAACAAGCTGGAGCCAGATCTGCGCCCCACTGATGATCACCACTAAGCGTAGCCAGAGCGCCAGAGCATTATTTTGACGGCTGGTATCCAGCGGTGCGCCGGTTATCCAGTGTGCCAGCCAGCCACTGTGAACCATCCATAACCCCAGCGCCATTGGGATCACCAGCCAGGCGACAAAGCGCCAGCGGTAGCGTGCCGGGGACCAGGCAAGCAGGGCGATAAATGACGCCGCACTCAAGGCTGCCAGAGGCCAGCCCAGAGGGAGGAACAGGGAACTGGCACAGACCCATAACCAAATTGTTAATGAGGTAAAGGGGTGCATAACTAGCGTACTCGGGCTATCTGTGGGAAATGGCGCAGTGTACGTTGTGGCAGGCGGCGGATCAGTAACCAGGCAACAATCGCTGAGAGGATTTTATCCACCAGGTTTGTGCCGATAACAGCAAAGGAAACGGACATAAACAGGCCTTCACCGACCGCATGCAGATAGGCAATAAAGAAGTCTGCCCCACTGCCTGATGTACCACCAAACAGATAAATACGAATGGGTACCGCGACCAGGGTTAATACCGCCGTGATGACCACCCCCGACAGGATGACACGTGGTAACGTGCGGAAGAAACCAGCCCGGGCCATTAAACCGGCACTTAAGCCAATCACCATCGCGACGGGGGCAAAAGCAACGGCAATGGGGCCACTTACCAGGCCACTAAGCAGGTTGCTTAATAGGCCGGTTAATAAGCCAATCCATGGGCCTGCTAATAATGCGCTAATAATGGTACCAATTGAGTCGAGAAAAATGGGTAATTTAACAATATCACTCAACTGACTGCCGATAATATTAATCGCTACTGAAATGACTATTAACACCAGGGTACTGCTGGATATTTTTGTTTTCATAATATAGTTAGCTTTATAAAGTTTATTATTAGATTAATTTATCGCGGGGTAACAACTAACTCTTCATAGGTGGACAAGGCACAGGTTTCCCGCTGAAAAGTCACCTGTTCGAGTTCACCAATAACCAGCTCCAGAGTTGTCCTTACGGTACTGCCATCAACCATATGTCCGCCGGTCATCACGCCTTTCTCATCGGACACCGCCAGGTGCAGGTGCTCTCCGTTGGCGTCCAGCGTGCCTATCAATGACACCACCTCAAATTTACCCGTGAGAAAATCGATTCCTTTTTTTCCGGCATAACTTTGCCCTGCATAACGCAACGCAACATTCGTTAAACTTCCTACGCAGCCAGCAATAAAAGCAGCCTGCAAATTGTATTGCTTCACATACTTGCGTAATGCGGGTAACACATCCTCTCCGGGTAATAATCTAATCGCTAAAAAACGCGCGCTGGAAAAAGGCGTAACAGGCTGAGACATTATTTTTCCTTTGATCATTATTAAATAATAAGTTGATACGAGTGTGCCCGTATTATTTGTCTGGTGACAAGAACCAGAGTCCATAAAATATAGCAATTAATTATAAAAACCCCGACCTGTGCGGGGGTAAATAACACCATAAGGCCTGTATTTTTTCTCAGCATGATGCCGCCGGCTGCATTAGCCCGGCAGTTTTCCCATGATGTGCTAGGGTAAATAGAGTCAGTTAAAGGATATCAGAGGGGATACCCGCAGATACCTTATGGGTACCAACGTTTTTCAGGTTATTAAATTCATATATCTACAGTGCAGACAACGAGGATGAATGATGACTGATATTTTACAGTTGCTGGGTGAAGAAGCAGCGGAGCTGTTGGAACACCGTTGTATGACGATTCCTGCGGATAGCCTCTATCTTCCGGGCCACGACTATGTTGACCGGGTGATGGTTGACAATAACCGCTCGCCAACCGTGCTGCGTAATATGCAAACACTCTATAATACAGGACGCCTGGCTGGCACTGGTTATCTCTCTATTTTGCCTGTTGACCAAGGGGTTGAACACTCTGCCGGGGCTTCTTTCGCGGCTAACCCACTCTATTTTGATCCGAAAAATATTGTTGAACTTGCCCTTGAAGCTGGCTGTAACTGCGTGGCCTCCACCTATGGTGTTCTGGCCTCGGTGGCACGCCGTTATGCCCACCGTATTCCTTTCCTGGTAAAGCTTAACCATAATGAAACGTTAAGTTACCCTACCCAGTACGACCAGACCCTGTACGCCAGCGTGGAACAGGCCTTCAACATGGGTGCTGTGGCGGTGGGTGCCACTATCTATTTTGGATCGCAGGAATCGCGCCGCCAGATTGAAGAAATTTCAGCCGCTTTTGAACGGGCTCATGAATTAGGTTTAGTCACCGTGTTGTGGGCTTACTTGCGTAACCCCGCATTTAAAAAAGACGGTGTGGACTACCACGCCAGTGCTGACTTAACCGGACAGGCGAATCACCTGGCTGCCACTATTGGGGCGGATATTGTTAAGCAAAAAATGGCTGAAAATAATGGCGGTTATAAAGCCGTTAATTTTGGCTACACGGACGAAAAAGTCTACAGCAAGCTCACCACGGATAACCCGATAGACTTGGTCCGTTACCAGTTAGCCAACTGTTATATGGGCCGTGCCGGGCTGATTAACTCCGGGGGCGCATCAGGGGGCAAAAATGACTTGAGCGATGCTGTCCGTACTGCGGTTATTAATAAAAGAGCAGGGGGAATGGGGCTGATTTTAGGGCGTAAAGCGTTTAAAAAATCCATGCCGGAAGGGGTGAAACTGATCCACGCTGTGCAGGATGTCTACCTGGACAAAAAAATCACACTGGCCTGATGTGTTATGCCCTTCCCCGGCAGGGGAAGGGCATGTAAGAGACTACTTGATCAGTGGGCAATTCGGCGGCAGCCGGCACGCCAGGGCATGGGGATGAACTTCCAGGTGAAATTCCCGGCCACTTAACGGCTCACCGTCAAGATTGAAGGTGATTTCATTCGGGGCTGTGACAGAAAACCAGGCTGAACGGGCCTCCGTCACATCGTAGAACTCTGAAACGTCCGTCAGCTGTGTCATTAACGCGGGCAAGAGCTCCTCACCAGTGAAAATTCTTAAATCCAGTAGCCCGTCATTAATCAGCGCATCAGGGCAGAGCTGCTGGCCACCGCCGGCCTGACGCCCATTGCCTATTCCTATCACTAATGCATCTCCCTGCCAGTTAAAACCGTCCCCGTGAATCTCACAGCGGTCTGGTTTCAGGGTATCGGTGCTGATTAGCCCATGAATAAAATAGGAAAGACTACCCAGTACGGATTTCATCTTCTCCGGCGTTTCTGTTGTTATCCGGGTACCAAAACCGCCCGTTGCCATATTGATAAAGAACGCATCGTGATTAACCTGAATAAGATCCACGTCGATAGCGCTGGCGACTATCGCCAGCCGTAAAGCGGGTTCTGCGTCAAGAGGAATACCTGCGCTGGTGGCAAAGTCGTTGGCAGTACCTAAGGGTAAAATACCCAGTGCCGGGCGTTTGCCGGGGTCAAGTTTGGCAAGACAGGTGGCAATGGCATTGATGGTACCGTCCCCACCCCCTGCAATAACCGTATCCACCCCCAGTGCCAGGGCTTCATCAACATAACGTGGAGTGTCTTCTTTTTCCCAAGTGACGCGAATGTGCAGTGTGTACCCTTCGTCACGCAGGACTTTTACTGCATTACGCACTGCCTCGTTTTCGGCACTCTTACCATTAAGAATTACCAATGAAACGGGATAAGTTGCCATGAGTCACCTCTGTTCAGACAAGATAGGTTCTAAGTGTAGGGCAAGAAATACAAAGAGTAGAAAAAAGAGAGTCTGCGCAAGGGAGATTGCGCAGACTAAGGAGGTGGTTTTAACAAAGCTGCTTGTTTCTGGTTAGCATTTTTCAGCCCCAGTATAATAACCCTTGACTGTTGAGCAGTATGTGATCAAATTCTAACTATTGAGTAATAAAAAGCACATCTTGTCTAACTGGCAATTTTTTTATCCCGGGTAGTCTGGCCGTTGAGATTGCGCATCAGTAACGCATAACTCAGATCCATATCTTCGGGAACGGGCAGCCACATGGTATGGCCGTCACCGGGGGCGACTGACACCGACTGTGACTTGTTGTTTTCCATGTGCTCAAGAGTGAATACCACATTGCCCTGGGGGGTCATCAGTTCGAGGCTGTCACCCACCACAAACTTATTTTTCACCGTCACGGCGGCCAGGTGACCACGTCGTTCCCCGGTAAATTCCCCGACGAATTGCTGGCGGTCTGAAATCGAATGACCATAATCATAATTCTGTGCGCTGTCATGGGTATGACGACGCAAGAAGCCTTCCGTGTAACCGCGATGTGCCAGGCCTTCAAGGGTCTGCAGCAGTGTTGGGTCAAAAGGCTTACCGGCGGCGGCGTCATCAATGGCCCGGCGATAAACTTGTGCGGTACGGGCACAGTAGTAGTGGGACTTAGTGCGCCCTTCAATTTTTAGCGAGTGAACGCCCATTTGAGTCAGGCGTTCAACATGCTCAATCGCCCGCAGATCCTTAGAGTTCATGATATAAGTGCCATGCTCGTCTTCAAAGGCGGTCATATACTCGCCCGGACGCTGGGCCTCTTCAACCATAAAGACTTTATCCGTAGGGGCACCAATACCCAGAGTGGGTTCAATATTCTGAACGGCAATGGGCTCATGAATATGGACGATATTCCCGATATCATCCTCTTTGCCTTCCTGGACTTTATACTCCCAGCGACAGGCATTGGTGCAGGTTCCCTGGTTAGGGTCGCGCTTATTGATATAGCCTGACAACAGGCAGCGCCCCGAGTAAGCCATACACAGGGCACCGTGCACAAAAATTTCCAGCTCCATTTCTGGCACCTGAGCACGGATCTCAGCAATCTCATCCAAAGAAAGCTCACGAGACAAAATAACGCGTGTCAGCCCCATTTGTTGCCAGAACTTTACTGTGGCCCAGTTGACGGCATTTGCCTGAACAGACAGGTGAATATCCATTTCAGGAAAGGCTTCACGCACCATCATAATGAGCCCCGGGTCTGACATAATAAGGGCATCCGGCCCCATCTCCACCACCGGTTTTAAATCACGAATAAAGGTTTTAAGCTTGGCATTGTGGGGCGCGATATTGACCACCACATAGAATTTTTTCCCTAAAGCATGGGCCTCATTGATGCCGTTTTGCAGATTTTCGTGATTAAATTCATTGTTACGGACACGCAATGAATAACGGGGCTGGCCCGCGTAAACCGCATCGGCACCATAAGCGAAGGCGTAACGCATGTTTTTCAGCGTTCCCGCAGGGGAGAGGAGTTCAGGTTTAAACATGTTGGTCTCAGTCTGATATCAAGTCAGAACCGCCTCACCGAGTGAGACGGATTATCAGGGAAGTTATTCCCACAATTAACGGATGGGGATTGTAACGCGTATTAGTGTGGGAAACTAGCCTCAGAGCAGGGTGCTGGGGCTAGCCTCCCAGCGATAACCGATACCATAGACCGCACGAATAAAAGAGGGCTCGTTATCGAGTGCCTCAAGTTTGCGCCGCAAATTTTTAATATGGGTATCAATAGTACGATCGGTTACCACGCGATAGTCGTCATAGAGGTAGTTGAGCAACACTTCCCGGGAAAAGACTTTTCCAGGCTCGCAAGAGAGGGTTTTTAATAGCCGGAATTCCACCGGGGTTAAGTCCAGGATTTTACCCCGCCAGCTTGCCTGAAACCGCCCTTCATTGATGACTAACGGGTTATTTTCAGGGGGGAGACTCAGGGGCTGAGTCTGTTTGTAACGGCGTAAAATTGTTTTTACCCGGGCGACCACTTCACGTGGGCTGTAGGGCTTACAAATATAGTCATCGGCTCCCAGTTCCAGCCCCAGTAAACGGTCAATTTCTTCTATCTTGGCGGTGACAATGACCATCGGAACCTCGGAAAAACGACGGATCTCCCGGCATAAACTCAGGCCGTCCATACCGGGCAGCATTAAGTCCAGCAAGATCAAATCCGGGGGCGTCTGGCGCACATAGGACAACACCTGATCACCGTGGGTGATCAACGCCGGGTTGTAGTTTGCCGCGCGCAGGTAATCGATCAAGAGTTGCCCCAGTTTGGGCTCGTCCTCAACAATTAAAATACGTGGTGCCAGGTCATCAACAGGAATTTCAGTCATAGTATTCTCGGTAAACAGGTTTCCAGTGGCAGCGTGATGGTCATTGTGACGCCCCCGATGGGGGAGTGGCTGGCGCGTAATGTTCCCCCATGGGCCGTCACAATATTCTGACAAATGGACAGCCCCAGCCCAGACCCGCCACTGGCACGATTACGTGAGCCTTCCGCCCGATAGAAGCGGTTAAACAGGTTGGCAAGCTGCTCATCATTCACGCCAGGGGCGCTATCAGTGAACTGTAATATCAGCTGGTCATCCATTATATTGCCCAGGATACGTAACTCACCCCCCGGGTCCGTGTAACGCAGGCTGTTTTCCAGCACATTGTTCAGTAATTGCATCAAGCGGTTACTGTCACCAAACACCCTGGCATGTTCAGGCAGTGTCACATGCAAACTGACTCCCCGTTCGGCGAAACGAGTGCGAAATATCCCGGCGGCGACATCCAGCAGGGTGATGATATCCAGTGAGGCTTTTTGGTAGGCTAAAGCCCCCTCATCAGAAAGAGATAGCTGATGCAGATCATTAACCAGTTTACTCAGTGTGGCCACTTCCATTTGCAGTGAAGTCAGTGAGTCTGGTGTAAACTGCCGTACTCCGTCTTGCAGCGCCTCCAGTTCCCCCTGTAAAACCGCCAGCGGGGTGCGTAATTCATGGGAAATATCGGCCATATAGGCGTGCCGCATCTGCTGGTTTTTTTCAAGAGTACTGGCCAGCTGATTAAAGTCCTGGGCCAGTTTTCCCAGTTCATCATTACTGCCTGGGGTCACGCGAGTGGCAAAATCCCCTTTAGCCAGCCTGTGCGTGCCCTCCACCAGTCGTTTTACCGGTGCCAGCAAGCCCCGGGCAAGAAAGAAGGTGACCGCAGCCGCCAGTAATGATGATAATGCCACGATAATCCAGTTGGTACGCTGCTGCTGGCGATCAAAATTAATGTCGGCATTACGGGTTAAACGCTCCATGGAGGAGGAGACGACCCAGCCAACCGTGTGATTGTTGACGATTATGGCCCGCTGCATGCCGTCCGAGGGAAGTTCATTCTTGGGGCCCACCAGGATTTTTCTTTTCTGATCCAGTACCCAAAACTTCGCGCGCCAGCCATGGGGCGGTAAAGGGTTTTCATTGATGCTGTCTTGTTCAAAGGAACGTAATAGCTTAAACATCACCCGTTCATTGTGGCGCAGAAACTTCCAGTCACCGTGCTGGGTATACTGCTCCCCCAGTGCATCACTGAGCCATTCCAGACGCTGTTCGTTGCCACGCTTAACATAGTCAATAAAACCATATTCAAAACTGAGCCTGATCCCCCAGTGCATAATGGCCAGCACCATCAGACAGGTTGAGAGAATAGCAAAAAACAGTTTACCCGTGATCCCCGGTCGCCAGAGTTTCATGGTTGGTTCCTTTTATGTCGTGTGATGGCAAAATTTTTCGTGGCATCGTTCGGCACCCGGAGAAAGACCAGCGCAGGCAGGGCAATAATCAGTGCCATACTGCTATAGGTATAGATAAAGACCTGGTGCAACATACCGCCGTCAGGGGCGATTGCCGCATGACCAAATACCCCAAGCAGCAGCCCTGCGATACTGACCCCAATACTCATTGAGAGCTGCATCACCATCGATAACAGACTGTTACCACCACTGGCGAGATCATCGGGTAAGTCTTTCAGGGTTAAGGTGTTCATGGACGAGAACCGCATGGCATTGACCATTCCCTGGCAGAACAGCAAGACAGGTAATAATGCATACCAGCCCAGCATTGCTGTTCCCATAAACAACAGACACAGTAAGGCCAGGCCGAGGGTAGAGGCGACCAGCACCTTACGGTAACCAAAGCGGTTCACCACCTGTACCACAATGCGCTTCATCCCCATACTGCCAAGCACCATAGGCACCATCATCAGCCCCGCATGAAACGGGGAAAACCCCAGCCCCAGCTGAAGAAACACCGGGGTCATAAATGGCAGCATCCCGCTACCAATACGCCCGCACAGGCTCCCCAGTAAGCCAATGGCGTAGGTTCTGGTCTTAAATAAAGAGAGCGTAAACAGCGCGCCCGGATTTCCGTATGCATGTCGCAGATACAGCAGCAGGGCACCACTACCACAGACCAGGAATAACACCAGTAACCAGTCCGAGAGGGGCGTCCCGTGCTGCCCCTCCAGGGCGAGGGTGAGTGTCGCCATCCCCAGGGCGAGTAGTAAGAAACCACGAAGATCAAAACGCCCGGTGGGCATGGTGTGATTCGGCATCAGCCTGATGGTCACCACTGCACCGATAATCCCCACAGGAATATTAATTAAAAAGATCCAGTGCCAGGATGCGTATTCAACCAGTACTCCCCCCAGTGCCGGGCCGAGCAGAGGCCCGACTTGACCAGGGATAGTGACCATGGTCATGGCCGCCATGTACTGGGCGCGGGGCACAATCTTCATGACGGTTAAACGCCCGACAGGCACCATCATGGCGCCGCCCACCCCTTGTACTATACGTGCCAGCACTAGCTCATTCAGGCTGGATGCCCCGGCACAACACAGGGAGCCGAAGGTAAACAGAATAATGGCGGTAAAAAATACATTCCGTACCCCCACTCGATCCGCCAGCCAGCCACTGGCGGGGAGCATCACCGCCACGGTTAAGACGTAGGCCACAACCACAGAATGTATCTGTGACGGATTTACCCCCAGGCTTTTTGCCATACTGGGGAGAGCAGTATTGACAATAGTGGTATCCAGCGCCTGCATAAAAAAGCCAAAGGCGACTATCCACAATTGCCAGCGAACCCCTGGGGGCAGGTCATTCATGCAATCTTCTATCCTTAACGCGACGGGGAACCCGTGGTTATCAGGTCTGTTTACCCGAATCACTGAACAGAGGACGTGATTCGGGTTCTGCCCGCTTGCAGCGCTCTGCAACGGGGGAGCTAGTGTATATCGGGGCTGGAATCCGGTACTTTGCCAGGCTTAACACGCGTACGTAAGCCTTCAAAGAACAGGTACACGACCGGCGTGGTATACAGTGTCAGTAGCTGGCTCACCAGCAGGCCACCCAACAGGGTTATCCCGAGCGGCTGGCGTAGCTCGGCACCATCCCCGTGGCTTAACACCAGAGGAAGGGCACCAAACATGGCTGCCAGCGTGGTCATCATAATCGGCCGGAACCGCAGTAAACAGGCCTGAAAGATGGCTTCTTTAGGGCCGAGGTTATCCTGACGCTGGGCCGTGATGGCAAAGTCCACCATCATAATGGCGTTTTTCTTCACAATACCAATTAATAGCATAATACCAATCAGGGCAATCAGACTGAAGGGCGCGTTAAAGAGTTCCAGCGCCAGCAGTGCGCCGACCCCTGCTGAAGGCAATGTGGATAATATCGTTAAAGGATGAATATAGCTCTCATACAGAATGCCAAGCACAATATAGACCGTGGCAATAGCCGCCAGGATCAGCATCACCTGCGTGTTCTGGGTTTGCTGAAACAGCTGGGCAGTACCAGCAAAACTTCCCTGTACGGAGGCTGGCACACCCAGCGCGGTCATGGCACGGTTAATATCATCACTGGCCTGGGAAAGGGATACCCCTGTTGGCAGGTTAAAAGAGATTGTCGAGGCAGCAGACAGACCTTGATGGTTCACCGACAGCGGTGCATTTGCCGGTTGCCACCGGGCAAACTGGGATAAAGGAATAGGCGCCCCGGCCTTGTTGATGATAAACATCTTATCCAGAGCACTGACATCCTGGGCATACTGAGGGTCCACGGCCATCACCACCTTGTACTGGTTAAGTGGCTGATAAATAGTTGATATTTGCCTCTGGCCGAAGGCGTTGTTAAGCAGGCTATTGACCTGGGATACATCGACCCCAAGCCTTGCCAGGGCATCCCTGTCATACGTCAGTGCCATCTCAGCGCCTTTGTCTTGCTGATCGGAGTTTACATCGGCCAGGGTCGGTAATGCGGCCAGTGCGGTGCGAATTTTAGGCTCCCACTCTCGCAGATCCGTCAGGTTGTCAGACAGCAGGGTATACTGATAACTGGCATTTGCCTGGCGTCCCCCCATACGAATATCCTGAACAGGCATCAAGAAAAGGCTGGCTCCAGGCTCTTTTGCCAGTTTTCCCCTTAGGCGATCAATCACTTGCTGGGCACTGTCTCGCCGCTCTGTCAGGGGTTTAAGGGAAATAAACATCATCCCGCTGTTGACGCGAGAGCCCCCGGTAAAACCTGTTACCGTTTCTACTGCGGGATCGTCATGAACGATCTTCATAAAATCTTGCAACTTTCCACGCATTGCTGAGAAGGAGATACTCTGATCAGCCCGAATATTCCCCATCAGACGGCCGGTATCCTGCTCCGGGAAGAACGTTTTAGGAATGGAAATATAGAGCCAGACCGTCAGGGCAATGGTGCCTAAAAAGATCAGGCCAATAAAACGGGTATGATTGAGAGCCCATCCCAGTGAACGCCCATACCCCTTCTGTAACCCGGCCAGCAGGCGAGCCGCTCCTTTCGGGGGGGAAGGGGATGTTGCAGGGCGACTCTTCAGTAGCCGGCCACACATCATTGGCGTCAGGGTCAGGGAGACGGCCAGGGAAATGAGAATCGCCACTGACAGGGTAATGGCAAACTCCTGAAATAACCGCCCGGAGATCCCCCCCATTAACAACAGTGGCAAAAAGACGGCGATCAATGACAGGCTCATCGAAAAAACCGTGAACCCCACTTCACGCACCCCAATAAGAGCCGCCTGCATCGGTTTCATGGCTGCTTCTAAATGACGGGTGATATTTTCCAGTACCACGATAGCGTCATCCACCACAAAACCTGTGGCAATGGTCAGCGCCATCAGGGACAAGTTATTGAGGCTAAAGCCACAAAGGTACATGGCCGCAAAGGTCCCGATCAACGAAACGGGCACCGCGACCGCGGGGATAAGCGTCGCGCGTCCTGAACGCAGGAACAAAAAGACCACCAGGATAACCAGCGCGACGGCAATCACCAGGGCCTTTTCTACCTCGATGAGTGAAGCACGGATAGTGGGGGAACGATCCTGGGCAACATTCAGCTTAACGGATGCCGGGAGCAGTTGTTGCAGCACTGGCAGCTTTGCCCTGATGCGATCAACCGTGGCAATAATATTGGCTTGCTGGGTTTTGGTTATCACCAACAGAATAGCGGGTTTTGCATCAGACATCCCCGCGTTGCGCACGTCCTCAACATCGTCCACCACACTGGCTACGTCGCTTAAACGAACCGCAGCACCGTTGTTGTAGTGAATAATTAACGGCTGATAATCTGCTGCTTTTTTTAGCTCATCATTGGTCTGTACCTGGTAGCGATGCCTGGTATCTTCCACCGCCCCTAATGGGCGGCGCACGTTGGCACTGCTAATCGCAGAGCGAACCGCATCCAGTGACACACCCTGGTTAAATAGCGCCAGCGGGTTGAGATTGACCCTTACTGCGGGCAGGGAGCTGCCACCCACATCCACATCCCCAACGCCCTCGATTTGCGACACGGCCTGGGCCAGTTTGGTAGAGGCCACATCATACAATTCCCCCTGCGTCAGAGTGTCTGAGGTGAGCGTCAAGATCATGATCGGGGCATCTGAAGGGTTTATCTTGCGATAGGTCGGCCGTTCAGGCATCCCTGTGGGGAGCAGGCTCTGGGCGGCATTGATAGCCCCCTGCACGTCCCGGGCGGCTCCGTTAATATCCCGGTCAAAATCAAATTCCAGAATAATACGGGTACTGCCCAGTGAACTGCTGGACGTCATCTCATTCACCCCAGCAATACGGCTCAGTGAACGCTCCAGTGGTGTCGCCACGGAGGATGCCATCGTCTCGGGAGACGCCCCCGGTAGGGAGGCACTCACCATAATAACGGGAAAGTCTACCTGGGGAAGCGGGGCCACGGGCAATAACCGGAACCCCAGCACCCCACATAAGGTCACCGCCAGGGTCAGTAACAACGTGGCGACAGGGCGAGAAATAAAGAATGCAAAAAATTTCACCTAGACCCCCTGTTGCGGCTTGCCAAAGCGGCGACGAGTGGCCAGGGATAGCCGATCAAACAGTAAGTAGATAACCGGTGTTGTAAACAGAGTCAGTACCTGACTCACCAGTAATCCGCCGACCATGGCGATCCCCAGCGGCTGGCGTAACTCCGCCCCGACCCCTGTTGCCAGCATTAATGGCAGAGCCCCGAGCAGGGCCGCGAGAGTCGTCATCAGAATGGGACGGAAACGCAGCAGACAGGCCTGATAAATGGCCTCATAAGGGGTCATCCCTTGCTCTCGTTCGGCAGCGAGGGCAAAGTCGATCATCATAATGGCATTTTTCTTAACGATACCAATTAGCAGAATAATACCAATGATGGCAATGATATCCAGTTCAGCCCCCGACAGCATCAGCGCCAGTAATGCCCCCACCCCGGCACTGGGCAAGGTCGAAAGAATGGTAATCGGGTGAATAAAACTCTCATAAAGCACACCCAGCACAATATACATGGCAACCACGGAGGCGAGAATCAACCAGACCGAACTGCTTAACGCTGCCTGGAAGGCCAGTGAGCTACCCTGGAACTGGGTTGTCATATCCTGAGGTAAATCGATCGCCTTTTCCGTTTCCAGCACGGCATTCACCGCATCCCCCAGGGCATAGGGTGCCGGGACATTAAATGACAGCGTGGCCGACGGGAATTGATCCAAGTGGTTAATCCCCAGCGGTGTAAGGCGCTGTTCAATATGCGCAATGGTGCTTAAAGGAATAGGTTTCCCTTCACTGCTGGTGAGGTAGATCCCCTCCAGCCCATGTATTCCTTCGCCAGAATGGGGGGCATTTTCCAGCACCACACGGTACTGATTTGACTGGGTGTAGATGGTCGAAACAAGCCGTTGCCCAAAGGCGTTATACAAGGCGTTGTCCACATCCTGCATACTGATACCCAGCCGGCTGGCACTGTCCCTGTCCACATTCACATAAGCCATCAGGCCCTGATCTTGCCAGTCACTACTGACATCGGATAACTGTGGCAGGGTATTAAGCCGCGCGACCAGTTGCGGTATCCAGCGACTGAGTTGCTCCAGTGATGTGGCCTGCACGGTAAACTGGTACTGAGTCCGGCTGGCCTGGGTGTCAATGGTTAAGTCCTGGGTCGGCTGTAAATAGAGCGACAGCCCTGGCAGGGTGTCAACACTCTGTTGCAGGCGCGTGATAATCGCCGGGATACGGGTTTTACGCTCGCTGAGTGGTTTGAGCGTGATTTGCAGACGGGCACTGTTGAGTGACGGGTTGGTGCCATCCACCCCCACAAATGAGGTGATGCTTTCCACATCCGGGTCTTGCAGAATACGTGTCGCCACCTGCTGCTGGCGCTCGGCCATATTGGCATAGGAGACCGACTGAGGGGCCTGGAGTGTGCCCTGAATCATACCGTTGTCTTGTAACGGGAAGAAGCCCTTCGGCATCATGATCCACAGTGCCACCGTCAGTACCAGTGTCCCCAGGGCAACGCTCAGGGTTAACCAGGGGTGGCGCAATACGGGAACCAGCAAACGACCGTAACCGGCAATAATACGCTCAAATAATGCTTCACTGGCACGAGAGAAACGGTTTTGTTTACGCAGCGATGCATGACTGAGCATCCGGGCACACATCATTGGCGTGAGTGTCAGGGAGACCACGGCGGAGATAAGAATCGCCACCGCGAGTGTCACGGCAAACTCACGGAACAGCCGGCCCACGACATCCCCCATAAACAGTAGCGGGATCAGAACGGCAATTAACGAGAAGGTGAGTGAAATAATGGTAAAGCCTATTTCCCCCGCGCCTTTGAGGGCCGCATCGAGGGGCTTTTCACCCTTTTCGATATAGCGGGAAATATTCTCGATAACCACAATCGCGTCATCCACCACAAACCCCGTGGCAATGGTGAGGGCCATTAGCGTCAAATTGTTAATGGAAAAATCGAGAAAGACCATCACCGCAAAGGTGCCCATTAATGATAATGGCACCGCCACAGCAGGAATAATTGTCGCCGGGACATTACGCAAGAACAGATAAATAATCATCACCACCAGAGCAATCGCCAGCATCAGCTCATGCTGAGTGTCGCTCACAGAGGCACGAATATTGGTGGTGCGGTCACTCAGTAACGTCACACTGACTGACTTTGGCAGGCTACTGGTCAACGACGGGAGCAGGGCTCGAATACTGTCCGCCGTGGCGATAATATTCGCCCCTGGCTGGCGTTGAATATTTAACACTACCGCCGGTTGTTTATTGGCCCAGGCACCTAGCCAGCGGTTTTCAGCACTGCGTTCAATTTCTGCCACATCTCCCAGGCGTACTGGCGCCCCGTTTTTCCAGCTAATAATTAAGTCCCGATACTCCTGGACGGATTGCATCTGATCATTGGCTGACAACGTAATTGCCCGCTCCGGGCCGTCGATACTCCCCTTGGCGGAATTCACATTCGCCCCGGTAATTGCGGTGCGAACATCTTCACTGGTCAGGCCCAGAGCTGCCAGCGCCTGGGGATTTAGCTGGACACGTACCGCCGGGCGCATTCCCCCGGAAAGCGTGACCAGCCCGACACCGGAAACCTGGGATATTTTTTGGGCAATACGCGTTTCTACCTGATCCTGAACTTCCGTCATTGGCATGTCACTGGAGGTGATTGCCAGGGTCATAATCGGTGGATCAGCCGGGTTAACTTTATTGTAAACAGGAGGATTAGGCAGGTCATCCGGTAGCAAATTGGTGGCCGCATTAATCGCTGCCTGCACCTCTTGTTCCGCAACATCCAGGGGTAAACTGAGCAGAAATTGCAGGGTGATGACCGACGCCCCCGCCGAGCTTTGGGAAGCCATCTGCTGCAAGCCGGACATCTGCCCAAACTGCCGTTCCAGCGGGGCAGTAATGGCAGACGTTATCACATCAGGGCTGGCCCCTGGATAAAGTGTCACGACCTGAATTGTGGGGTAGTCCACTTCAGGCAACGCGGATACCGGTAAAAAGCGATAGCCAATAATGCCCGCCAGTAAAATGGCCACCATTAACAGGGTGGTGGCCACCGGACGCATAATAAAGAGCCGAAAAGGGCCGCCAGGCGGGCGGGGAGGTAACGCACTCATGAGGCAGCCACTCCCTGGGATTGGGCCGGTACTGTGGGCGCCACATCCGCTGGGGCCACGATTTCAACGCTGACGCCATCAGTCAGGCGATCCACCCCATCCGTAACGACTCGCGCCCCTGCTGAAAGCCCGGCCTGAATCACCACTGAAAGATTATTTTGCACCCCAGGGGTGACCTGTTTTTTACTGACCTTGTTCCCTGAGCCAACGACCCAAACAAAATGCCCTTCACTGCCCATTTGCAAAGCGGAGGTGGGGATCACCACCGCATCCTGGAGTGTGGCCACCTGCATACGCACATTAACGAACTGATTAGGGAACAATTGCCCGTTCTCATTCGCAAAACGGGCCTTCAGTTTAATTGTTGCGGTGGTGGCGTCTATCTGGTTGTCGAGACTCAGCAACGAGCCTGTGCTGAGTAAGTTACGGAGGTTACGATCCCAGGCCTCAACCGGTAATTCAGGTTGTGTCTTCTGAGCCTTGATCACGGTAGCAATATCATTTTCCGGCAGGGTGAACACCACATCAATAGGGTCAGTCTGGGTGATAACCACAAGGGTATCACTCCCGGTAATCTGGTTACCGACATCGATCTGCCTTAACCCCACGCGGCCAGAAATAGGGGCAGTAATACGGCTCCAGTCCAGCTGTAACTGGGCACTGGCGACGGCGGCCTTACTGGCAGCAACATCCCCGATGAGTTCTTCAACCTGGGCTTGTTGTGCATCCAGTTCCTGGCGTGATGCCACCTGCGTTTTAGCCAGTTGCTGGTAACGAACCAAGTCACGGCGGGCATTATTCAGTGTTGCCTGATTTTTAGCCAGCTGCCCTTCCGCCTGGGCCAGAGCCACCTTAAACGGGCTGGGGTCTATCTCCGCCAGCAGAGTGCCGGCAGCCACTTGCTCCCCTTCCCGGAAGTGAATCGCGACCAGTTGCCCGTCAACCCGACTACGCACCGTGGCGGTATTGGCTGCCGTCACCGTGCCTAAACCACTCAGAAAATACGGGACCTTCTGCTGTGTCGCCAGGGCTACCTGAACCGGCGCGAGAGCCTCCCTGCCGGGCATTCCACGAGGCCCGGCCCCGGTCATCCTTTTTGAGCCAGCGCCCTGAGTGTGTTTTGTCGAGGTGCCTTGTTGGGAATACCAGAACCCGGCTGCGGCCAGGGCCAGAACAACCAGGGCCCCTGTCAGCCACAGTCCGCGTGAAATTTTTCTGCCTGCCATAGGACTCTCTGTTTCCTTACTAAAACGATAGGGGGGATTAACGCTAGTATAATGAGGTAGTACCGCAGAATAATGGAGTAAATATGAAGTACTGTATGGTTGATATTGTGCAATAACCAGGGGACTGAATAAAGCATCACTTTTAAGAGGCGGGCTATTCGCCGGGGCGAGGGTGAAATAATCCCCCCTGTGTAACAGGGAGGATGAGGCTAACGGGGATGTTTAACGAAAAATCAGTTCGGACCAGCGGGTCAGCCCCTGGGTCACGGAACCGAAATCATTCCCCCCTGCGACAGGGATACCCGGCAACTGGCGACTCAACGCCTCACGCAGTAACGGCGACCGTGCACTGCCCCCAGTGAGGTAAATCACTTCGGGTTTGACATTGCTGCTCTCCATAGCCAGTGTCACCTGTTCCATAATACGCTGCAGTGGCTGGCTAATGGCGGCTTCCAGGGCATGCTGAGTGATATCACAACCCACATTCCGGGCGATGAAGGGCAGCGATGTTGCCACCTGTTCCGCGCTGGAAAGGGCTATTTTGCTCTCTTCGGCTGCACGAACCAGGCGATAACTCAGGCGCTGACGCCATACCTGATGCAAAAAGGCCACCTTTTCTGGCTCTTTAGCGTTGAACTGCAGTTCTGCCAGTGCCTGGCCATTGGCGCTGGCGTAAAACGCATTCTGTGCAGGAACATCGTTAATCGCCACCGCATTCCACCAGGGTAACAGGGGAAGCGCATTGCCATTTTGCATCTCGCCCCCCATGCCCAGCAGGGGGCTGAGTTGTTTAAAGGCCAGCATAATATCCAGGTCGTTACCGCCCACCCGGCAGCCACTGTGACCAAGCAGACTGGCGGCACGGTCTGTCTGGGTATGCCACTGAGGCCCCATCAGAAGGAGAGAACAGTCGGTGGTACCTCCGCCAATATCCACCACCAGCACCCGCTTTTCTTCTTGTAATTGGGCTTCAAAATCCAGCCCGGCAGCGACAGGTTCAAACTGAAACACCACCTGCTGGAATCCGGCCCGGTGCGCCGCCCGTTCGAGAATATCCTGAGCCTGACGGTTGGCTTCCTCACCACCGGAACCCTGGAAGTTAATCGGGCGTCCAATCACCGCATGGGTGGGGGCTTCCGTTAACTGTCGTTCCGCTTGCTGGCGAATGTGCACCATCATGGCGCAGACTAAATCTTCAAATAACGCCACTTGCTGAGGTTTGAGGCCACTGGCCCCGAGAAACGACTTCGGGGATTTAACGAAGTAGACCTCTTCCGGATCTTCCATATACTGCGCCAGGGAGTGCAGGCCGAATTGCACACTGTCTGGCAGTACATCGATATCTTCTGTCCGGTTATAGCTCACCGCCCGGCGTAAGAGCGCCTGGGTTTCCTGGGCATCAGCCGGAACGCCCTGGTGACGATACAGCCACTCACTGATAGCCTCACGTGTTGGAGCACAAAGCATTGAAGGCAGAAAAGGGGAACCCTGTTCCATTTCAAGAAGCTGCGGCTTACCCTCGCGCATGACGGCCACTGAACAGTTTGCCGTACCATAATCAAAACCAATATTCATGTTTGCTGTCCATCCCCATGCCATTGAGAAGGCGGCGACTTTAGCGGAATGAACGCCGTTGAGCAACTCCAGAACGTCTTCCGGGCTGGTAACAGCGTGATTTCCCGCCAAATTCCCCCCATGGTGAGACAGGGAAGGCGGGGGGATGCGTGGCCTGAGTATCCAAATGCCCGGTATTACGGGGCCGCGCCAGGCCCTGAAAAGGGGCCTTAGTTAATGGCAAAGTAACTCTGACTGAGCAGCAAATCCAGGGGCTGGGCAGCGGCAACGGCTTCGCCAAACAGTAAATCAATACCAATGGCGGACAGGGTATCAAACTGTTGTTGGGTTTCAGCCGGGCCAGCAATAGAACGCAGTGACATGCGATGGGCATGGCCATGAATAATCGAGACCATCATCTCATTCATCACATTATCGTGAATATTCACCATCAAATCAGAGTCAATCATCACATAGTCGAACAGGTGGCTGCTGAGGGTATTGAGCATCTCAGGGGCCCGATTAACATGGCTGATAAGTAACCGACAACCAGATTTATGCAGGTACTGCAGGTTATCACTCAGCTGTTGTGAGGCATGGCAAAGTGCTTCACTGGAAATGCACAAATGCAATAAACGTGCAGGCATTTTATGAATAGCCAACGCATTCAACAATTCATTGATTAATACTTTACTGGACAGCCCAACAGCTGATATCGGCAAGGTAAAGCCGAAACCTTTCTGGGTCAGGGGGGTAGCAAATCGATTAAAGAATTCTTTAATCACCCGTTTGTCCAGCTCGTACTGCAAACCTGGGTTCTGTAATTGTGCCCGGAATGTGGTTTCGTTAATCACTTCTGAGTCATTACGCCAGAATCGCAAAGAAAGAAAATAGAAACTGGTTGCCGTCGAGACACGGCTATGGGCAATCGGCTGGGCAACGATCATCATCGGATTTCGGTGAATAATATCATGCTGCTCCTGGGCGAGCAGGTGCTCATCCCCCCCGGAGGCATTAAACTGCTGGGGATCGTAAAGGGTCACCCGGCCACGGCCACTGTTTTTCGAGGCATAGCAGGCGATATCGGCCTGTGACAAGACCTCCTCGGCAACGGCATTATTACTGTCAATACGTGTGATCCCGGCGCTGGCGCCGATGCGGTACTGCTCCCCATCCCAGATAAACTTATAGTGATTAATGTTATGAATAATCGACTCTGAAATATAACGGGCATTTTCCACTGAGCAATTCGGCAGCAGCAGGGCGAACTCATCCCCGCCTAACCGTGCCAGCAGATCCCCGGTACGCAGCAAGCTCAGTACCATGGCAGATAATTCCCGTAACAGGGCATCCCCCGCTGCATGGCCTGCGGAATCATTCACCTGTTTAAAACGGTCAAGATCGATAAAGACCAGCGCATGTTGCTGGCGATATTCGATGGCTTCTTGCAAGGACTGGCGGAGCTGATTTTCAAAACTGTAACGGTTTGCCAGGTGAGTCAGACTGTCATGGGAAGCACTATAACTGAGCTGTTTGAGCATGTTTTTTGACTCGGTGACGTCGTGAATCACCATCACCGAACCAATATTATTACCGTCAAGGGTGGTCAGCGGGGTCAGTGTATAATGAATATCGTAACTGGCCCCATGGCGTGAATGCAGTACCACGTCCTGTTCATTTAGCGCATGAGAAATAGGGCCACTATAAATATCCGTCAGCTCGGGGCCACTATCCCCGAGTGTCATATGCAGCACCCGCTGAATCGGCTGGCCAATGGCCTCTTTCTGGGAGCAGCCACTGAGCGTTTCGGCGATGGGGTTCATAAAGGTGACCGTCATATGGATATCGGTGCAAATGACCGCCTCACCGATAGAGTCAAGGGTGATATGTAAGCGCTCTTTTTCCTGATACAGCGCCTCATTCAGCTCTTTCACCTCTGTCATATCCATATTAATGCCCAACAGGCGCTCTGTTTCCCCATTTCTGGCGAGCACACGATTAGCAAAGGAACGAATATGGCGTATGCCTTCTTTTACCCTGATGCGGAATTCCAGCTTAAAGTGTTCATTATTTTTTAAGGCAGACTGAATAAATTTTTCTACACTGGGGCGATCTTCCGGCAAGACCAATTGCAACCAGAGCTTGTAGGTGGGAACCGTTTGCTGGGACATTTCATACAATTCAAACATCCGCTTATCCCAGCTCATGGATTTGTTAACTAAATCCCATTCCCAAATACCTACCCCACCGGCCTCGTTTGCCAGAGTAATTCGCTCCATTAAATGCCGGTTGACCTGCTCACTGTGTTTCAGCTCATTAATATCTTCAATTTGCGCAATATAGTAGAGAGGCTCACTGGCCTGATCCCGTACCACCGAGACCGTCAACAGCGCCCAGACAATATTCCCCTCGCTGGTGTAATAACGCTTTTCTATGGAGTAACTGTTTATCTCACCCTGTGCCAGCAGACCCAGTTTATGCAGGTCGGTTTTTAAATCCCCCGGCCAGGTGATCTGCTGAAAAGTCAGCGCCTGTAGCTGATTAACCGAATAGCCCAGGAACTGACACAGGGAATGGTTCACCTGTAGCCACCGCCCTTCGGTTGAGACCAGCGCCATGCCAATAGCGGAATATTCCATGGCATTGCGAAAGCGTGTCTCACTCTCACTGATTAACTTACGCTCTTCCCGGAAAGCATACATCACCATCGTCATGGTATTGGCTGGCAGTAACAGCATTAAAAAAGGCAGCCAGGGGGTATAGGCCAGCACCTCAGTGTTTGACGTCCCCTGCAGAAAATGCCCCATAGAAATCACGGTTGACAGTACCAGCAAGGCAACAAAAAACAGGATAAATGCATGCAGTCTGGGTAAGCGAATGGCGCTCCACATTAAGAACACCACGATAAAAGTCAGGGGAGAGGGTAAAAAGCGCAGGGATAAATAGCCCAGGACTAAGGTTATTACCAGGGTAAAAAAGCTTTCAACCATCCAGCGTCGATCAACGGGCCGGGAGAGTATCCCGGGCTGATAAAGCAGACCCACGGGTAACAAGGCAAGGGTCCCCACTGCCCCTGAGGATAACCAGATAAAGAACCCCTTTGTAGCCGGCATATTAGCGGAAAGCATCACGAAGGTTGCCAGTATCCCGCCAACAAGCGGGGGGATAATCGTCCCGCAGAGGATCATTTTTATCCAGTCATTGAGGCTGGACAGGGGGTTTTCCTGGGGCAGGAAACGACGTAATAAGAGGGCGCCAGTTAGCGCTTCAATAATGTTGATAATGTCAAAAGCCAGTTTAATAAAACCGGACGAGTGCCAAAGATAAGTCGCAATATAGCTGCCAGCGACACAAAACAAGGCGATAAAAGGCCACCGTTTAATGGGGTTACGATAAAACGCCGCCATCATCAATGCGCTGACTAACCACAGGGGCGTCACTGTCCCGTTAATATCTGCCAGGGTCAGCGTATAGAGAGTGAAAATAAAGCTCAATAATCCCAGACTGAATAACAGTATCCGTGCCCGCTGTGCGGTTTCTTGTTGTCGTTTATTTAGCGTCATTACTGCCCATCCGCCAGGCAATAGCCCAGGGCGAAGATAATAAAAAAAATGAATTTGAACTATGCTAGTACAAACTATTGATAATTCCTACGAACCTTTTGTTAAAAATATCCGATATCATAGGGTAAAGATGATGCCGAATCGGGAACGGCACACCGTCGGTTAACCGGGAAAATAGCCTGTTTCAGTAAATAAAAATGAATTCTCCGGGCGTTATGTCAATGGATCCAGTAAATAGGCAATGTTTCAGGCTGGTATCAGTCAGCGGTTAACTCTATAATTGCGAGGTTTGGCATGCATTTGCCTCCCTCCCATATAACTTTTTGTATTCAGGCCGTAAAAACATGACTGAACAGTCTCATCAATGCGTCATTATTGGAATAGCCGGCGCATCGGCTTCAGGGAAAAGCCTTATTGCCAGTACTCTCTACCGAGAGTTACGTGAACAAGTAGGTGATGAGCACATCGGTGTCATACCAGAAGACAGCTATTATAAAGATCAAAGCCATCTCTCCATGGAAGAACGGGTAAAAACCAACTACGATCACCCCAGCGCCATGGATCACAGTTTGCTGTTTCAGCATTTACAAATGCTGAAAGCCGGGCACCCGATTGAACTGCCGGTTTATAGCTATGTGGAACATACCCGCATGGAAAAAAGCATCCATCTGGTGCCGAAGAAAGTGATTATTCTTGAAGGTATTTTGCTGCTTACGGATGCCCGTTTGCGCGACGAGATGAATTTCTCTATTTTCGTTGATACCCCCCTGGATATCTGTCTGATGCGTCGTATGAAGCGTGATGTTAATGAACGTGGGCGTTCAATGGACTCGGTTATGGCTCAGTACCAAAAAACGGTCAGACCTATGTTCCTGCAGTTTATTGAACCTTCCAAACAGTATGCCGACATTATTGTGCCCCGTGGTGGTAAAAACCGTATTGCTATCGATATCCTGAAAGCGAAAATTTCGCAGTTTTTTGAATAAGATATCCTGTAGTGGGGTGAGGGACTTATCCAGACAACGGTTATTCCTGGCCTCGTTTTGCCCCCTCCGGGGCTGAACCCTGTGCCAGTAACCTGTGTGGGATAAGTTCTGATGACTGATAGCTTACTGAATTGTATAAGGAGAACCGTTCATGCGTTTATGTGACAGCGATATCGAGGCCTGGCTGAACGACGGCCGTTTAACCATTTCCCCCCGTCCACCTGTTGAGCGCATTAACGGAGCCACGGTGGATGTCCGTCTGGGGAATAAATTCAGAACCTTTAGCGGGCATACCGCCGCATTTATCGATCTGAGTGGCCCAAAAGACGAAGTGAGTGCCGCTCTGGAACGGGTGATGAGCGAAGAAATCTCCCTTAATGAGGGGGAGGCTTTCTTTCTCCACCCCGGGGAGCTTGCCCTGGCGGTAACCCTGGAGTCCGTTACCCTGCCGGCGGATTTAGTTGGCTGGCTGGACGGGCGTTCCTCCCTTGCCAGACTGGGTCTGATGGTGCATGTCACGGCACATCGTATTGATCCCGGCTGGCACGGCTGTATTGTTCTGGAGTTCTATAATTCAGGTAAATTGCCGTTAGCCCTGCGTCCGGGTATGCTGATTGGCGCCCTGAGTTTTGAACCCCTGAGTGGGCCCGCTGCCCGCCCTTATAATCGCCGTCAGGATGCGAAATATCGTGATCAGCAAGGGGCTGTAGCGAGCCGTATCGATAAAGACTAAAGCCTGCTCACCATGAGAAGAGGATGCTATGAAACGACTTTTAACCACATTGATGATTTTACTGGTGGTCATAGTGGCAGGCCTTTCTGCATTAATTTTATTGGTCAATCCCAATGACTTTCGTGCCTATATGGTGCAGCAGGTTGAAGAGCGCAGCGGCTATCAGCTCAAGCTTGAAGGGCCACTGCGCTGGCATGTCTGGCCGCAACTGAGCATTTTGTCCGGGCGCATGTCGCTGACAGCCCCGGGAGCCAGCCAGCCTGTCGTCAGTGCTGAAAATATGCGCCTTGATGTGGCATTAATGCCGTTACTGTCCCATCAGTTACGGGTTAATCAGGTCATGATCAAAGACGCTGTTGTACAGCTCACCCCCCAGAGCCAGAAACAGACATCAGCCAATGCTCCCGTCGCTCCAAAAGATAACCAGCCCGCCCCGCATCGCTCACATGGCTGGTCATTTGATATTGGCAAATTACAGGTGGTGGATTCGGTACTGGTATTACAGCGTCCGGATGAAGAACAAATCACGGTTCGCAATATCAACCTTGATATGCAACAGGACGCGAACAAACAGGCACAAATTGAGCTCAGTAGCCAGATTAATCGTGACCAGCGTGATTTAAGCTTCTCCCTGGAAGCAAGCCTCGACCTCAGTGACTACCCTAATCAGTTAAATGCTCAAGTCTCCTCCCTGAGCTATCAGTACCAGGGGGCCGGGTTACTGGCAGAAGGAATTAAAGGAACCGGTGAATTCCAGTTACACTGGAAAGACGGGCAGGGTGCCCCTGAACTGAGCCTGAGTGTGGCACAGTTCAGTGCCAACGACAGCGACCTGCAGGGCGACGTGAGTTATACCCAGGGGGAGACGGCTGATCTGGTGGTAAACCTGCACGCCCGCAAACTTAACATCGATAACTTGCTGATTAACGATAAAGGCAAAGGCCCGGATATCGTGGCCAATCAACCCCGCCCAGTGGTTGCAGAACATCAGGAACCTGACTACCAGGGTTTGCGCACCACCAACGCGGTGATCAACCTTTCAGCCGACAGCCTGCGCTGGCGTGGTCTTAACCTGACCGGCCTGCAGACTCAGCTCACTAACCACCAGGGCCTGTTAACCATTGAGCAGCTCAACGGCACCCTGGGGTCGGGAACCCTTTCCCTGCCAGGCTCACTGGATGTACGCAATTCGGTGCCAGAATACCGATTCCAGCCCCAGCTGAAAAATATCGATATGGGAACCATTCTTGGGGCATTTGACTATCCCCAGGTGGTGAATGGCCGACTGTCACTCACGGGTAACCTTACGGGGCATGATCTCAGTGCCGCAGCGTTCCGTAACCAATGGCAGGGGGATGCAAAAATATCCCTGAATCAGGCCCGCCTGGAAGGGATGAACTTCCAGCAACTTATCCAACAGGCCGTAAGCCGCTCTACTGATGGTATTAGCATTCTCAATAACTACGACAATACCACCGCCCTGGATAGCCTCAGTACCCAGGCTCGGTTAAATAACGGCAATGTGACCCTGAACGCCCTGTCAGGCCAGTCGAGCATGCTGTCTCTCACCGGGAGTGGTAACGTGAATCTGGTACGTGAAGTCTGTGATATGGAGTTTCATATCCGGGTGAACGGCGGCTGGCAGGGCAGCAATAACAAACTGATAAGTTTACTGGAAAGTGCTTCTATCCCATTACGGGTCTACGGCCCATGGCAGCAATTAAGCTACAGTTTACCCATTGAGCAAATCCTGCGTAACTTGTTACAAAACAATGTGAAACAACGGGTGAGCCAATGGCTGGATAATAATGTGGAACGCCGGGGCGTGAACGATATTAAACAGTTGCTGGATGGCCTGTAACGGCCAGGCCGCCCGGGGCGGATGGCAATGATCCCTCAGCCCCGGGCCCGGAAAGCCCTTTTTATCATCAGGTGTGATACTCCCCCAGGCGGCGGCGGGATCGGGAATGCAGCGGTTACCCGCCAGCCCGCGCACGCAATACAAGTGATCAGGGAAAACAGGGGCCGTGGCAAGAAACCGGGCTACAGGCAGGGCATTGCCTGTTTTATTGGTTCAAGGCCCTGTTGCCGATGCGCAGACGTTAGGGCATCTATCTCCCCGTACATTGATACCTGGTCTTCTGATTGTCACTATCACAGACAAAATTGTGCACAATTTCCAAGTTAAGGGTAGCCAGACTTGTAAATAGCGCCTATTTTGGATGGGCATTTTGGGAGGGGCAGGGAATAAGCCCACTGTTGATGGCGGATACCCCTTAAAAACTGGCCCTGTCATCACCAAACAATCGTTGTTCAGTACACTGGTAGCTTTTGAGCCAGGGGCGGTAGCTTTCCTTAAATTTATGAGAGTTCCATGACAGATAGCCTTAAATACCGGTTGGTCTGGGGGTAACGAAATCCGAAATAAATGATAGATTTTCCACCGGCAGACCAGAGAATGCCGGTCTGCGCCTGTGAAAAGGCATTATTTTGCACCTGCAATGAAAAACTTTAGGTGCATGCCATGCGTTAGTCATCGGCACGATTTTATGGCAGGTTCAGAAGTATCTGCTGATTGACAATTTGTTAATTGTGGTACGTTATATATATGATGCGTAAAATAAAAGCCTTAAATCGGGCACGTAATTTAAAAACAAAAAAAATAAAAAATGCAACTCGGCTATTTAAGTATCGTTTATTCTACCGGGGAAAAACCACACTAAACGCCAGTGAATATCATTCAGTCTGTGTGTTCCTGCACGCCCAAATGATAGGTGACGCACTGGTAACCAGCGGGTTTATTAACCGATTAAGGCAACAAGGTTTCGATGTCTCAGTCGTGGTTAATGAAAAAATCGCCACACTGTTTGACTCCATGCTGACTGCCGATGCCGTTTACGTCATTGATCATAAAAATGTAAAAACAATCGCGTCACAACTAAAGGAGAAGGGCATTGACCTGGTTGTTGACTTCTCTGACTTTGAAAACACCAGTGTATTGAGGGAAAAAACACTCTCATTGATAAATTGCAAGCATGCGATAGGCTTCAATAACCCGGTCAACACCACCTATGATACCAACATTATCACACCCGAGTCGGTGCATATCACTGAACGTATGACCCGCGTGTTATCCCTGCTGGGTATTCAGGAAAATCTCAGCCCACTGTTAGTGTTTAAGGATGCGGTGATGGCGGATACCCGGCATTTCGCTGAATCTCTGGGGAAAAAACTGATAATCGTTAACCCCTTTGCATCAATGAATATTCGCTCTCTTTCTATGTCACAGATATACAGCGTGCTGGATTATCTGGAGCAATTAACAGGTCATATTACGGTGATTTTTGATTTGGGTGTGGAGATTGATTTATCAAAATATCAGCATATTGTGCTGAACCCTTTCAGAGATATACCAAGATCATTCGCATTAGTGCAATTTGCTGACTTTGTTATTACTGTCGACACATCAGTTGTCCATCTCTCATCAATACTGAATATTAAGCAATACTGTATATACAATAATCGTAAATTTAACGAAAAATTTGAGAATAATATTGCCTGGGGGCCCAACAGCTCCCTGGCGGTACCGTTCTACACCAATGAGTTTATCGGGTCAGACAATGGGGATGATGTCAGCAAGTTTGATATTTCACTGCTGATTAATCGTATCGCATCAGACCTTAATGAGAGTGCCCGGGCACCTTGCTAACCTGACTCGGGTCGATAGTTTCCGCGCAAGGCTAAAAAGAGTGATAAGTTACCCCTGAAGATAAAGCTAAAAAGGGTGACACGAATTTTTGCCGGGTCACAGGCAGCTACTGGCACCTCATATTACGCTATTGCGTTGGAAGAAATAGCTTATAGAATCAATAATTAAGAGTAAAATTTATACAATTATCTGAATTAATGCACCAAAAGAATCTAATTGTCACTTTGTTATGCCAGATACACTTCATAAGCATTCGTTCACAAGTTACAATAAGGTAAACTACCAAGGAAAGCAGGCAGCAGCGGCTACCTTTACCTGGGGCATGCATCCATTTGGCTGAAGTCCCGATGAAACAACGAAGGCAAGTCCGTTTGCTTGCTACATTAACAAAAAACGAGTGAGCTAAATCACCCAGTAGCCAGGTGAACAACAATATAGCTCAACCATGACCGGAAAGGCTCTCCGGATGAGGCACGCCAGCATGACAACGAATTTAAAAGCGGTGATCCCGGTAGCGGGACTGGGAATGCAGCTGTTACCTGCCACGAAGGCCATTCCTAAAGAGATGCTCCCCATCGTTGATAAACCGATGATTCAGTACATCGTCGATGAGATAGTCGCGGCGGGTATCAAAGAGATCGTGCTGGTGACTCATTCTTCTAAAAATGCGGTTGAGAACCACTTTGACACCTCCTACGAACTGGAAGCCCTGCTGGAACAGCGGGTGAAACGTCAGTTACTGGCAGAAGTGCAGTCCATCTGCCCGCCGGGCGTCACCATCATGAACGTACGTCAGCCACAGCCCCTTGGCCTGGGGCACTCCATTCTTTGTGCCCGGCATATTATCGGCCATAACCCGTTTGTGGTGGTACTGCCAGATGTGGTCATTGATGACGCCAGCGCCGACCCGCTACGCTACAACCTGGCGGCGATGATTGCCCGCTTCCACGACACCCAGCGCAGCCAGGTACTGGCCAAACACCAGAGTGGTGATTTGTCTGAATATTCGGTGATTAAAACTGAGACTGCCCTCACCAGCGAAGGGGATATCAGCCGCATTGTCGACTTTGTTGAAAAACCAGACCAGCCACAAACCCTTGATTCCGACCTGATGGCAGTTGGCCGCTATGTACTGTCGGAAGATATCTGGCCGCTGCTGGCAAAAACACAACCAGGTGCCTGGGGCCGTATCCAGCTTACCGATGCCATTGCAGAACTGAATAAACACCAGCCCGTGGAAGCCATGCAAATGACCGGTGAAAGCTACGACTGTGGCAAAAAGCTGGGCTATATGCAGGCCTTTGTCCAGTACGGCTTGCGTAACCGCAAGGAAGGGCAGAAGTTTCGAGCACACTTACTGAGCCTGCTTGAGAAATGACCCCGTGATCACAATAAAAGATTACCAGCAAATGAAATAATAACGGTAGCCTGACTCCTGAATAATATTATCCGGGATATCAGGGTGCCGTTTTTTTTTGTGTGAATTTACAGCGTTAATATCGGCAAGTCAGCGTATCACTATCAGTGCAGGTTTAGGGATATTCGCCTCTTTTCGCTGTGAGCAGGAAAAGCTGGCTGCGTCAGTCAGTCATAAGTCATGCAGTGCACTGGTAGCTATTGAGCCAGGGGCGGTAGCATGACAAAAGTTATATATAAAGATATTGAAATTGATTATCTATATAAATAAATTACGATGATGAAGTGATTATCATTTATGAAGACTTACTTCACCATGAAAAACATTCATTGCATATATTAAATAGATTTAATAAAGATTCAACAAGATAATATCTTAGATATCATCTAATTCCCATTCACTACTTGATTATTAAATTAAAATGAATATAGGTATATTAGTCCCTACGATCACAGTTGGTGGGGCAGAGAAAATAGCGATCGAAACTGCATCGGGGTTAAAAAATGAGGATGATAATGTAGTATTGTTTGTTTTAAATAAAAAAAACAACGCCACTACATTAACTGTAAAGGATGGAATATCTCTTGTTTACATTAGCTCAAAAATAAAATTTTTTGAGTTGGCGCGAAAATTCAAGGAATTTAATATTGATAAATGTTTGTGCTATCTTGAAAGGGCTAATTTTTTAGGTTTATGGGCGTGTTTATTAGCAGGTGTTGATTATTGTGCATCAGTGCATACGGCACCAAGGGCTGCTTTTAGTAAAAGACCCATAATTAATCGATTTTTTATTAAACTGACATATAAAATAATCGCTATTTTAGACTTGAAAGTCATATGTGTATCATCAGGTATAGAAGATGAGTTAAGAGCTGACTATGGGATTAAAAAAATAAAGACAATACCTAATTTTATTGATTGTGATGTTATAAATGAAAAGTCAAAAATAAACTCATACAACAACAATGATGAAATTGATTTTATTTTCGTAGGGAGAATTGAAACAGTCAAAGGTTGTGATGTGTTTATTGATTCTCTTATTTATATATCTGATTGGATTTTGGATAATAAAATTAGAGTTGCTATTATTGGTGATGGGACAATGAAAGGGATGCTCGAAGAAAAAATAAATAGAAGCTCAATAGTAGCGAATGTTATTTTTCTTGGTGAATTAGATAATCCTTATGGAGCTATGGCTAAATCAAAAAATATTGTAGTACCTTCATATGCTGAAGGTTTTGGTTTGGTTATTCTTGAAGCATTGGCGTTGAATTTAAGAGTGATATATTCAAAATGTGATTTCGGGCCTAAAGAAATAATAAATAAATATTTCCCTGAATATGAATATTTAGGATTCTTTAACCCGTCAGAAAATAGAGGTTTGGCAATTGAAGACTTGTCAAATAAAATAAAGATGGCATATGATAGAAAAGCTGATGATATAGATTGGAACGATAAGATAGAGAGAGTTAAACATTCTTTCAGCAGGGAAGAGGTTTGCTGTCAAATAAAAGAGTTTTTAGTTTAAATCGGAGTTTAACATGAGTCTCATTTCTATCGTTACTGCTACATATAATTCTGAAAAATATATAAAAAATGTTTATTCATCAATACTAAATCAAACACATGAAAAGTGGGAATGGGTTGTAACCGATGATAATTCTACAGATGGAACAGTATCGTTACTTAACGATATTGCAAGTAAAGATTCGAGAGTTACTATTAAAATAAACAAAGAAAATTTAGGTGCTGCTCATTCTAGAAATCGTTGCCTTAAATCCATTAATGGTGAGTATGTCGCTTTTATTGATAGTGATGACCTCTGGTACCCTAATAAATTAGAATTACAGCTTCTTTTTATGTCTAATCAAAATATTAATTTTTCATTTACCTCATATGATATCATTAATAATAATGGTATTAAAACGGGAAAAGAAATTGATATAAAAAATAAATTATCTACATATAAATATAATGACATTCTAAAAAAGAGAGCTACTCTTGGATGTTCTACAGTTATGTTAAGAAAATCTGCGATTGATGATCTTACTATGCCTCTATTAAGAACAGGACAAGATTATGCATTTTGGTTAAAAATATTGAAAAGTGGAGAGGAAGCACACCTTCTAAAAAAAATTCTCACATCATATAGAATTACCCCTGGTTCAATTTCTAGAAATAAATTTAAAAAAGCAATGAGGCAATGGGAGATATATAGAGATTTAGAAGGGTTGGATTTTTATAATTCTAGCGTGAGTTTTTTTCATTATGCATGGAGAGCAATTAAACGTATATAATGACTATCTTTAAATAACTTACCACATAGTTAAAATATTTGAATTTTATTTTAAATACCATATGTGTGATATTTTATTAAAAACCAATATTCGCATGGTTCTTAAAATATCATTTTATCTTCACTATATAATTATAAATAAATTATAATTCTTATTTATAATGGTATGAAATGAGTGTTTTTAATGAAAATAGTTTTTTTTCATAATGATAAGATCGGTGTTCACCATAATGAATTGATGGATATTCCATCATCTGGAACGGTCTTAGCTATGCTTAATTTATCGAAAGGATTGACTCTAATTGGTAATGAGGTGATTATTTTATCAAATGCTGAAACTGCTGTAATTGATAGAATTAAATACATAAAAGCAAATGAAGAAGAAAGTATTACATGGTGTCGTGATAATGAATATGATGTTTTCATATCAGTTGGACATGCACATACTATTCTGGATAGCATCGTTTTATTTAATAAAGGTAAAATATATCACTGGCATCATAATTATTTGAAAATTGAAAGTGTTTCTTTTTTATTAAAAAGAAAGAAGATTTCTGGTATTATTTGTGTGTCTCCCCACCACATGAGCTCGCTGTATAAGTATGGTTTTGATTCTAAATATAATTATGTAAGAAATTCGTTAGATTTCGAACTTCTAGAAAAAATAAAGATTTCAGATAATTCTCGTAGTGGTATATGTTACGTTGGGAATGTCTCCGTTGAAAAAGGATTTTATGAAGTAATAAATGCATATTACGATTACTATATAAATGGAGGAAGGGAACCATTACATATATATGGGAGTACGAATTTATATGAACAAAATAAATCTGAAGTTAAAACTGATGATTTTCCAGATTTCATTATTAGAAAAATCAATGAATTGAAAAAAAATAATACTATTATCTTTCATGGTAAAAAACCAAGGAAAGTGATTTATGAGGAATTGCAAAAAAGGAAATTATTGTTGTGTGGTTTAAATAAATATGGTGCTGCAGAATCTGCTGGTATGGGAATGATAGAAGCTCAATATTTTGGTTGTGATGTTCTTACATACAATCGGGGTGGTCAGCGAGATTCAGTAGAGAATAAAAATAGTGTTATAAGAATTAGGTCTAATGTATCATACGAAATAGAAAGGTCTCTCAAAAACTATTCTCCTCGTATTATGTCAATGACTTTTCGTGAACGTTATGATATGGAAAAAATAGCATTGGAATGGATTAAGATTTTCAATAAAAAACATTCTTTTAATAAACATATTAATGCTATTAGTGATCGTATGCATGGAGTCTTTTTTAAATGAGTGAAGAGATTTCTAACGTGCAAAAAAAAATCATGAGTATATTTTTATTACTTGTGTTTTTTTTTCCAGTTAATTACTTTTATCTATATCATATTGTCGTAATCATCCCACTTGCAATTCTATTATTAGGCTCTAAAATCAGGTTGAGCAATGCATTAATAGTATTATCTTTGTTTATTTTTTATTGGTTAATTGGAACATCAATTCGTTTCATTATTCAAGGAGATAATCTTCGCGATTTTTTTGAAATTTTCAGATATGTTCCTCTATTGTTTATATTAATGCTAGCACCAAAATTTAGGCAGGCTGGTAGTATTTCCTTTAATGTTATTATTTTTTATCTTATTTCAAATTTTGTAGTAAGTCTCTTCCAGTATCTATTCAAAGAATCGTCTGTTCTAGTGCAGATAATTGGCTATATTTTTAATTCACCGGTCCATTTTCAAGAGTCATTATTACTGAATTCACGAGCCCTTGGGTTCTCTATGGGCCCAAATAGTAATGCAGTAATATCTCTACTCTGTGTAATATTTATTTTTTTTAGATATGAAGTAACTGGTTTCTTTACTAGAATTTTAAAAATAGCAGCCTTACTCTGCGGTTTTTTTACTATTTTACTTACACAGTCACAGACTGGATTAGTTACATTAGGTGTTATTATAACATATATAATAATAATGCTCGTTATACGAAAACCATCTAAGCTAATATTGCCAGCCAGTATATTTGGGTTATTTTTAGTAATATTCCTTACAAATAGTAATATTTTAAACGATTTGAGTCGCAAAGATGGTGGGTTATATTACTTATCGACCCTTTTTGAACAAGGAACAGATAGAGGGTCGTATCAATTAAGAGTTGAAAAAAGAGATCAGATGATCACTCGTGCCCTAAATAGCCCATTATATGCAGCCATTGGATGGGGGAAAGATTATTTTGGTGATGATACCTCAGCTACTGATAATGAACATTTATATATAGGACTAGTATATGGGCCACTTATTTGGCTACTACTGTTAGTATATGGTTTTTATTATGGGGTGAAATATTCTATGTTTTTTATAAAAACAGGGGATTTAAAAACGCTGTTTACTCCAGTTCTTATTTTAAGTTGGGTTGTATTCGCTCTTCCTGCTTCTTTTATAACTTATCCTGAATCGCTAATTCTTGGAGCTTTATTCTTAAACTATGGCTATAAACAATAAACTAATTTCATATTTAAGTGGGAATCTTGGTGTTTTTTCAATAAGATTTTTTTATTTTATTTTATTAACATTCTTCTTAGATACTGAAGAATTAGCTGAGTTTACAACATCTATTTCGATTAGTGCAATACTCTTGAGTATATGTACATATGGGAATTATAATTTGTTTATGCGGCGAAATTCTCAGGGTGAATTAAAAGAATCAGTCTTGGGTGAATATATTGTTAATTCTTTTTTAGCATTGATATTTTTTTCTATCATTCTATATTCATTGTCACTATCATTTGATTCTATATTAAATATAAGCACTAAAGTTTTGTTGGTGATATTTATTGGTGAGTTTTTTTTCACTTCTATTCCTTCATTATTTAAGGCGTACGCACTTTCTGCATATGATAATAATATTTTTGTAGATGCACTGACAAATATAGTAACAGCTATTCTTTTACTATTAACTGCATGTTCTATGTTTTTCTTTAAAGATAAAATTGATCTATATAGATTTTGGTTATTTTCATACCCAATAGTAGGATTGTTGTCATTTTTTCTTAGGGTGTTTTTATGGAGGGGAAAAATTAGGTTGCCGTCAATAAAAATGATTCCTCTAGCTTTGAGAATGCAATTTTCTTCTGGTCATAGCTTTATGGTTTCTGCTGTTTTTAGAAATGGTTATTTGAACCTTGATAGAATTTTAATTCTGAATATTCTCGGGCCACAAATTGCAGGGTATTATGCAATTTCTTTTAGATTCTTCAATGTATTTTTAATGATGTTAAATAGTTTTTCTGGTGTTAAAGAGGCTCGGCTATATCAGATAGCTGAAGAATCATTAATAAAATTATATGAAGAAGTTAAATTAATAAACCATGAAACCATAAAATATTTAATCTACTCGATCCCAATCTGGGGCGCTGTAGCAATAGGCATATATATATCTTATCCGAAGGAGTGCTTTTATATTTTCATTTGCTTATTCTTTCTATGTCCATTTCAGTTGCTAACATTCACTTTTTTAAATGTATTAAATAGTTCTGGATTTGAAAACCAAAGACTTTTCTATATGCTTTTAGGTTCTATTATAGCTTCTTTAATTTCTATATTCATGGCAAGTTATTTATCATGGCTGGCAATTATTTTGGGTTCAATTGCATCTAGTTTGACAGTGTTATGTCTAGCGAAATTGACTTTATATAAAAGGATTAATAATGAATAAATATATCATAGGGAGTGGATGGTGGTGTGGTGAAAATGTTGGAAGAAATACTAATGGTGATGATATCATACGCGGTAAGGATTTCCACAAGTTATGGTACAATAGTATAATTCAAAACACTAACCCACAAAAAATATTAATAGTTGATAGTAATTCACCAGTAAAGCCTGAATTAAATTTGAATGATGGTAGGATTGAATTTATATCTTTCAATACAAATCTGGGTCATTCAACTAAAATGGGACTGAGCAATAAATTTTGTGGCTGGAGTGCATCAGTTTTATTAGCTTTGCAGTATGCATACCTTTGTGATACTGAATATTTTGTTTATGTAGAACAGGACGTTCTCTTAGCTGGAGGGGGGATTGTTGATTCTTTAATAGCAGAAATGAAGAAAAACAATAAGAAATATATTTTCGGTTCGCCAGGAAATACGCCTCAACCACTGCAACAATCTTTTTTTATTATAAAAAAAGAATTTATTCCTGAGTTTATTTGTGCGCTTCATAATATAAAATATTCAGATCAAGATATTGGCCCTGAGTATAAGTTTGCTATTGCAGTAGATCCTATAGCAAGATTCCTTCCAAAAGCTTTGTTTTTAAATAGATATTTTAGGTATCTTTACAGAAAACTGGTATCAATAAACTTTATGAGTATCGGGTATGGACGAATACGACCATTTAATTTGGATGATGATTTCCTCTATTTTCAACATGGTTCTATTGAAGAGGTTAATTCATATGAAAATAAATTCATCAAGAAGATGAAATGAACTTATTAAATTAATATAATCTTTGATGTGTTTTATTATTCTTTAGTGAGAATATAACCAAAAGTATATAACTATGATTTTTCAGAATAAAGCTATCATAACATTTAATAGCAAATAGATTGTAGTGAAAAATTACGTTAGATAAATATTTTTCACTATGAAAATATAGTATATGATGGTAATTATAAATTTTCTCATTTACATAAGTTAAGCTATCACCTGACAGGAGTAAAGAATGTCCAAGCAACAAATCGGCGTTGTCGGTATGGCCGTTATGGGGCGCAACCTGGCGCTTAATATCGAAAGCCGTGGCTATACTGTGTCCATCTTTAACCGTTCCAGCGACAAGACTGAAGAAGTCGTGGCAGAGAACCCAGGTAAAAAGCTGGTTCCTTACTATACCGTTAAAGAGTTTGTTGAGTCCCTGGAGACCCCACGTCGTATTCTGCTGATGGTCAAAGCCGGTGCAGGGACGGACAGTGCCATCGACTCCCTGAAGCCTTACCTTGAAAAAGGCGATATTATTATCGATGGCGGGAATACCTTCTTCCAGGACACCATACGTCGTAACCGTGAACTGTCTGCGGAAGGGTTTAACTTTATCGGCACTGGTGTTTCCGGTGGTGAAGAGGGGGCATTAAAAGGCCCATCCATTATGCCTGGCGGGCAGAAACATGCCTATGAGCTGGTCGCCCCTATCCTGACCAAAATTGCCGCCGTGGCGGAAGACGGCGAGCCTTGTGTGACCTATATCGGTCCTGACGGTGCCGGCCACTATGTGAAGATGGTGCATAACGGTATTGAGTACGGGGATATGCAGCTGATTGCGGAAGCCTACTCCCTGCTTAAACACGGCCTGGGCCTGTCTAATGAAGAACTGGCCACCACCTTTACTGAGTGGAACCAGGGCGAGCTCAGTAGCTACCTGATTGATATCACCAAAGATATCTTCACCAAAAAAGATGAAGAAGGTAAATACCTGGTTGATGTGATCCTCGATGAGGCGGCTAACAAAGGCACCGGTAAGTGGACCAGCCAAAGCGCCCTTGACCTGGGGGAACCCCTGTCACTGATCACGGAATCCGTTTTTGCCCGTTATATTTCTTCCCTGAAAGATCAGCGTGTGGCAGCCTCTAAAGTACTGACTGGCCCACAGGTTAATGCCTTCGCCGGCGACAAAGCTGAATTTAGTGAGAAGGTGCGTCGCGCCCTTTACCTGGGTAAAATCGTCTCTTACGCTCAGGGCTTCTCTCAGCTGCGTGCCGCTTCTGAGGAGCATAACTGGGATCTGAACTACGGCGAAATTGCGAAGATCTTCCGCGAGGGTTGCATTATTCGTGCCCAGTTCCTGCAGAAGATTACCGACGCCTATGCCGCTAACCCGGCCATCGCCAACCTGCTGCTGGCCCCTTATTTTAAAAATATCGCGGATGAATACCAGCAAGCCCTGCGCGATGTGGTGGCCTACGCCGTACAGAATGGTATCCCGGTGCCGACCTTTGCCGCCGCCATTACCTATTACGACAGCTACCGTGCCGCAGTGCTGCCGGCTAACCTGATCCAGGCCCAGCGTGACTACTTTGGTGCCCATACTTATAAGCGTACAGATAAAGAAGGTGTGTTCCACACCGAGTGGCTGCAAGACTAAGCCAACTTACTGATACGGCATCTTTTTACTTGTAAACCAGTGGGGTTTCCTCACTGGTTTTTTGTTATTATATGCCGAAAAGTTTATGTCAGATAACTGCTATCATCAGCTGGCAGGATAAACGGTTAAGGGTCAAAGGCAGTATGAAAATTATTGTAACGGGTGGGGCCGGGTTTATCGGTTCTGCGGTGGTTCGCTACCTGATTAATGATACGCCAGATGAAGTTCTGGTTGTCGATAAACTGACTTACGCCGGTAATCTTGAGTCACTGCTCCCGGTTGCTGAAAACAAGCGTTATTCATTTCAGCAGGCTGATATTTGTGACAGGCCCATGCTTGACAATATTTTTCAACGTTTTCAGCCAGATGCAGTAATGCATCTGGCCGCTGAAAGCCATGTGGACCGATCTATTGATGGTCCTGCTGCTTTTATCGAAACCAATATTCTTGGGACGTATACCTTGCTTGAGGCTGCCCGTGGTTACTGGAACGGGCTTAACGATAAGCAGCGGTTTCGTTTCCATCATATTTCTACTGATGAAGTCTATGGCGACCTTGACCAGAGTAGTGCGTTGTTTACGGAAAGTACTCCCTATGACCCTAGCAGCCCTTACTCTGCTTCAAAAGCGGCCAGTGATCATTTAGTTCGAGCCTGGGCCCGAACTTACGGTTTCCCTGTTCTGGTCACTAACTGTTCCAATAATTATGGCCCTTATCACTTTCCTGAAAAACTGATCCCACTGATTATTCTGAATGCCCTGGAAGGGAAGCCGTTACCGGTTTACGGTGACGGCGGACAAGTGCGCGACTGGTTATATGTTGAAGACCATGCCCGAGCACTCTATAGGGTGCTGACCAGGGGGCAAACAGGGGAGACCTATAATATTGGTGGGCATAATGAACGTAAAAATATTGATGTTGTGCATACCATCTGCCATTTGCTGGATGACATTATTACGGATAAGCCTGTTGGTATCACGCAGTTTGAACAGTTAATAACCTTTGTGGCCGATCGGCCAGGGCACGATCAGCGGTATGCGATTGATGCCAGTAAAATTGAGCGTGAACTGGGCTGGACCCCTCAGGAAACATTCGAGTCAGGCATTAGAAAAACGGTAGAATGGTATCTGGATAACCCATCATGGTGGCAAAGAATTAAAGACGGCTCTTATGCTCGCGAACGCCAGGGGTTAGCATCTGAATATTATGTGAAGGATATAATATGAAAGGCATTGTTCTTGCTGGTGGCTCAGGTACCCGGCTTTACCCTATTACTAAAGGGGTTTCCAAGCAGCTACTGCCGATTTATGACAAGCCGATGATCTATTATCCCCTCTCGGTGCTGATGCTGGCGGGGGTTCGGGAAATATTATTGATCACGACACCGGATGATTTACCTTCTTTTCAGCGTCTTCTGGGGGATGGTAGTCATTTAGGCATTCAATTAAGTTATCAGATACAACCCCGGCCAGAAGGTCTGGCACAGGCTTTTATTATTGGTGAGGAGTTCATCAATGGCGGGCCTTGTGCCCTGGTTTTAGGTGACAATATTTTCTTTGGTCAGGGATTTGGTGGCAAGCTTGAAATGGTCGCGCAGCGAACCAAAGGGGCTTCAGTTTTCGGTTATCAGGTTATGTCACCCGAGCGTTTTGGGGTAGTTGAGTTTGATGATAACTACCGTGCGCTATCGATAGAAGAAAAACCCCTCAAACCTAAATCTAATTGGGCTGTGACTGGGCTTTATTTTTACGATAATCAAGTGACGGATTTAGCTCGTCAGGTTAAACCTTCCCACCGTAACGAACTGGAAATTACCAGCATCAATCAAATGTATCTGGAGATGAATCAGTTAAATGTGGAATTACTGGGGCGGGGGTTTGCCTGGCTTGATACAGGCACCCATGACAGTTTGATCGAAGCTTCACAGTTTGTTCATACCATAGAAAAACGACAGGGTTTTAAAGTCGCTTGTCTGGAAGAGATAGCCTTCCGTAAAGGGTGGTTAACGGCAGAGCAAGTGAAAGAAAGCGCAGCCCAGATGGAAAAAACGGCTTACGGGCAGTATCTGCTGCAGTTAATTGGCGCCTCGCGTGCTGTATAACCCCCGTCTGCGAGCTTAACAGAAAGTGAAATAATTACCCTGAGTTATTCCAGGGGCCGAACCAAGAGAAGTGAACTGAATGAAAATTGCTATTGCCGGAACCGGTTACGTTGGGCTTTCCAACGGGATTTTAATTGCCCAGCACCACGAAGTGGTGGCGCTGGATATTGTCCAGGCGAAGGTGGATCTGCTTAATAATAAGCGTTCCCCTATTGCGGATAAGGAAATTGAGTCTTATTTAGCCAATAAGCCGCTGAATTTTCGTGCTACTACCAATAAAGAAGAGGCGTACCAGGGAGCGGACTATGTGATTATTGCCACCCCCACTGACTACGACCCCAGGACTAACTACTTTAATACCACCAGTGTGGAGTCCGTGATTAAAGATGTGTTAGCCATTAACCCCGCGGCGGTGATGGTGATTAAATCCACCATTCCGGTGGGGTTTACTCAGGGAATAAAAGCACAGCTGGGCATTGATAATCTGTTTTTCTCGCCGGAGTTTTTACGGGAAGGGCGGGCACTTTACGACAATCTGCACCCTTCACGTATTGTGATTGGTGAGCGTTCAGCCCGTGCGGAACGTTTTGCCGCCTTGTTGCAGGAAGGGGCAATTAAAGAAAATATTGATGTGCTGTTTACTGACTCTACCGAAGCGGAAGCCATTAAACTGTTTGCCAATACCTACCTGGCCATGCGCGTGGCCTACTTTAACGAGCTGGACAGCTACGCAGAAAGCCTCGGGCTGAATACCAAACAAATTATTCAGGGCGTCTGCCTGGATCCGCGCATTGGGGACCACTATAACAACCCTTCTTTTGGTTATGGTGGTTATTGCTTGCCGAAGGATACCAAGCAGCTGCTGGCCAACTACCAGTCCGTGCCCAACAACCTGATTTCCGCGATTGTGGATGCGAACCGCACCCGCAAAGACTTTATTGCGGACTCGATCCTCGCCCGTAAACCCAAAGTGGTGGGGGTGTATCGGTTAATTATGAAAACCGATTCCGATAACTTCCGTGCTTCTTCCATTCAGGGCATCATGAAGCGGATCAAGGCCAAAGGGGTGCAGGTCATTATTTATGAACCCGTGATGGAGGAAGAAGAGTTTTTCCACTCCAAAGTGCTGCGTGACCTGGAAGCATTCAAGCAGCAGTCTGATGTGATCATTTCCAACCGTATGTCAGACGAATTGCGGGATGTGGCGGATAAGGTGTATACCCGGGATCTGTTTGGCAATGACTGAGTCTGTGTAAATCAATCAGCGGTATACCGTACTGGGGATACCGCGTCAGGTTTACATATTTGGGGTTATCGCCATGCGTCCTGCATGAGTTTATCCCCGCAATGTTTATTCCCCGGTTCGCATCAGACTTTATAAAAGTCCCGATACCAGTCAACAAACTTCTTCACACCCTCTTTTACGGTGGTCTGCGGCCTGAAGCCAATCACCTCATACAGGGCCCGGGTATCGGCACTGGTTTCCAGCACATCCCCTGCCTGGATAGGCATCATATTTTTATCCGCCTCAACCCCTAAGGCCTCTTCCAGGGCGGTGATATAGTCCATCAGCTCAACCGGATTACTGTTCCCCACGTTGTATACCACATAAGGGGCGGAGCTGTGGGAAGGGGCACCCGTTTCCACCGTCCAGTTTGCATCCGGTGTGGGGATCACGTCCTGCAGGCGGACAATGGCTTCCACGATATCATCGATGTAGGTGAAGTCCCGTTTCATCTTCCCGTAGTTGTAGACATCAATCTGCTTCCCTTCCAGCATCGCCTTGGTAAATTTAAACAGGGCCATATCCGGGCGCCCCCAGGGGCCATATACCGTGAAGAAACGCAACCCGGTGGTGGGCAGCTGGTACAGGTGAGAGTAGGTGTGGGACATCAGTTCGTTGGCTTTTTTGGTGGCGGCATATAACGAAACGGGGTGGTCCACCGTATCATCGGTGGAAAAGGGCATCTTTTTATTCATGCCATACACGGAGCTGGAAGAGGCATACAACAGGTGCCCGACCTGATTATGCCGGCAACCTTCAAGGATATTCAGGTGGCCAATCAGGTTGGCTTCAGCATAGATGGACGGGTTTTCCAGTGAGTAACGCACGCCCGCCTGGGCGGCAAGGTGTATTACCCGGTCAAACTGTTCGGCGGCAAACAGGGCGGCCACTGTCTCTTTTTCAGCGATATCAATTTTATGAAAAGTAAAGGCATGGCCTGATATGGCGTCAAGACGAGCCTGTTTGAGCGTCACATCGTAATAGACATTCAGGTTGTCGATACCCACAACCTGATGCCCCATGTCGAGAAGACGCTGGCATACTTGCGAACCTACAAAGCCAGCAGCGCCTGTGACCAGAAATTTCATACCACTCCTTTACACACTGATATTATTCTTGGCACTTATCCCATAAAGGCTGTTTTACCAGCCATGCTGGCCCGGGACGAACAGGCCAGATTTTTGCCTGCCGTGTGTGCCCACATTGACGGGCATCACAATGCCTGCGGGGATAAGCCCTTATGATGAAAATTTAGCGCAGCCATCATACCGCTATCTGTCCTATAAACAAAATCAGGAGTGGGGCTGATTAACGCCCGTTTTCTGGAATTATTCGGTTTATTCTGGCTAAAAAAAGCCTTGCTTTAAGCTAGCATAGCGCGTTGTGTGACTGAGTTGCCCAATTCGCAACAGGTGACTTATGTGTGACTTCTGGCGCTACAGGCGGGGAATTTGTTAAACTGCTCAGTCAATAATCAGTTGGCAGTGGTCACCCTCCTTTTTTCGCCAATTTAGTCTAGGCTTATTTGGCTTTGGTTTAAACGTGTTTCTGATACAACGGATAGTCTGTTGTCTGGTTTAACTCAATGCATGGAGTGCATATGAAAGAGAACGATAAAACGCAACCCCGGGGTCGGGATGCGGATGAAATTGATATTATTGAGCTAATGTTACAGTTGTGGCGTTCCAGGGGGGTTATTGCACTGTTTGTGGTGCTGGGGCTGGTCATCAGCGGGGTGTGGGTGAGTCTGGCACCACAAAAATGGAGCTCGGTGGCGATTATCACACGCCCGGACAGCGCCCAGATTGCCAGTTATACTCACGCAATCAGTGTGCTGGACGGCAGAAGTGCCCCGGATTCACGGGAGATAGAGTCCCGGGCGATTAGCCGTTTTGCCGTGGCCTTTGCGGCCCTGGCGGATACGCTGCATAACCAGCAGCATCAGGAAAATCTCACTATTGATCCTTCCGTGAAAGGGCAGAGTTTACCGTTAAAAGTGTCATATCAGGCTACCAGTGCCCGGGAGGCACAGGCAAAGTTAGCGGCCTATATTGATCAGACGGACCAAAAAATAGCCCATGATCTGCTGGCTGACCTGCAGGAAAATCTGCGGCAGAAAGTGACGACGCTGAACAGCTCGTTAGTCACCCAGGAAAAAATTGCCCAGGAGCAGAAGGATTTGCGTATTGAGCAAATTAAAGAAGCCCTTAAATTTGCTGAGGCGGCGAACATTAGCTACCCCCAGATCCGTCAGGGGGAGAATGCCACCCAGGACACCCTGTTGTTACTGGGCAGTGAGGCTTTAAGTGCTATGGTGGAGCGTGAGTCCACGCGGCCACTGACCTACCCGGGCAGTTACTTTCTTACCCGTCAGCAGCTGTTTGAAATAACAGATCTGAATGCCGACAAAATCACACTCAGCGCCTATCGCTATGTGTTAAAGCCCACGCTGCCGATTCATCGTGATGGCCCAAGAAAGGTGCTCTCCCTGATGCTGGGGGGGGTACTGGGGTTATTTATTGGCTGTGGGGTGGTGATGGGGCGTAAGGCCTTACGGGACTACAAAAAATCCCATTAATCCGGGGGCGCGGCCGGGTGGTGGTCAGATCGTTTCAGAGCCTGTCTGATCAGGCTCTTTTGCTTATCCGCTTAATCGGGCGGTGCCTGATATTGCCCTGTCCTGTCGGCACGCCCCGGTTATTCACACTCTCCTGGCCTCCACGGCCAGCCATGACGCCTGCGGGGGCAGGCGCCGTGTTCTGCTGCTTTATTTTTTGCCCTGATGACGCTGGCGCAGGTTGTTGATCACCGCACCCAAGTCCAGTTGTTGATCCTGAAGCAGAACCAGTAAGTGATAAACCAGATCCGAGGCTTCGTTTGTCAGCTCTTCCCGGTCGTTGACGGTGGCAGCCAGGGCAGTTTCGACCCCTTCTTCCCCGACCTTTTGTGCAATCCGCTTGGTGCCACTGGCATAGAGTTTCGCCGTATAGGAACTGTCGGGATCGGCTGTTTTACGGGATGCCAGCAGCTGTTCCAGTTGATACAGGAAGTGCCAGTCGTGGTGGGTGTCGGCAAAGCAACTGCTGTTACCCAAATGACAGGTTGGCCCCACTGGGTTGGCGAGGATCAGCAGTGTATCGTTATCGCAGTCCGGGGTGATGCTCACCAGGCGTAATACATGGCCACTGGTTTCCCCTTTGGTCCACAGGCGTTGTTTGCTGCGTGAGAAAAAGGTCACTTTGCCGCTTGCCAGGGTTTGTGTCAGGGCTTCCGGGTTCATATAACCCAGCATCAGCACTTCACCTGACTGGGCGTGTTGCACAATGGCTGGCATCAAACCCTGCGTTTTTTCCCAGTCAAGCCGGGCCAGTTGCTGTTCCGTTAACATACTCGAATCTCCACTCCGTGGTGAACTAAATAGGTTTTCAGTTCGCCAATATTAATGATTTGCTTATGGAATACGGATGCGGCCAGAGCGCCGTCAACGTCCGCATCGCGGAAGGCTTGATGGAAATGTTCCATGGTGCCAGCACCACCAGAAGCAATAAGGGGGACATGGCACAGGGCGCGGATTTTACGCAGTTGCTCCAGGTCGTAACCGTTGCGCACCCCATCCTGGTTCATCATATTCAGGACGACTTCCCCCGCTCCCCGGCGTTGTACTTCTTGCACCCAGTCTTCGGTCTGCCACTGGGTTACCCGGGTGCGATTCTCGTCCCCGGTATATTGGTTGACGTGGTATTTACCACTGTCTTCGTCAAACCAGGTATCAATACCCACCACGATACACTGCACACCGAAGCGTTCTGCCAGGCGGGTTATCAGTGTGGGGTCCGCCAGTGCCGGGGAATTAATGGAAATTTTGTCCGCACCGAAAGAAAGTATTTGGGCCGCCTCTTCCACAGACTTAATCCCCCCGGCGACACAGAAAGGAATATCAATAACTTCCGCAACGCGGGTCACCCAGCTTTTATCCACCACCCGCCCGTCACTGGAGGCAGTGATATCATAAAATACCAGTTCGTCCGCCCCTTCTTGTGCATAGCGTTGTGCCAGGGGCACGATATCGCCAATAATTTCATGATTGCGAAACTGTACGCCTTTCACGACCTGGCCGTCACGGACGTCCAGGCAAGGAATTATCCGTTTTGCCAGCATGCGATAGCCTCCGCGACAGTAAATTTACCTTCCAGCAGTGCGCGCCCGACAATCACACCACTGACACCACTCCCCCGCAGGGCAGCAATATCGTCCAGTCCGCCAATGCCCCCGGATGCCTGGAAGGCAACCTGCGGGAAGCGGGCACAAATCTCTTGATATAGCGTCACATTCGATCCCTTAAGCGTGCCATCCCGGGAGATATCGGTGCACAACACATGCTTTAAGCCAAAGGGAATAAAGCGTTCGACAAGCTGTTCCAGGGTGGTGCCGGATGTTTCTTGCCAGCCACTGACTGCCACCTGTTTTTGGCCCTCATCATCAATGCGTACATCCAGTGCCAGCACCAGGGCGTCGGCACCAAAACGCTGAAACCAGCCCTGAACTTTTTCTGGATCAGACACTGCCGTTGATCCCACCACTACCCGGGTGGCTCCGGCGCTGAGTAATGCTTCTACATCCTGCTCGCTGCGGACGCCGCCCCCCACCTGAACCGGAACCCTGACCCCTGCCAGCAGTTTTCGCAAGAGGGGAATTTGTCGGGCTGTTGGGTCTTTTGCGCCGGTCAGATCCACCAGATGCAGGACCGTCGCCCCTTGTTCCTGATAAGCCTGCAGGCGTGGCAGTGGGTCCCGCCCATAATCGCGTTGCTGGCCATAATCCCCCTGATGGAGGCGGACCACTGCGCCGTCAATTAAATCCAGTGCCGGAATAATCATTGTTACATCTCCAGAAAGTTTTTCAGCAGTTGAGCCCCGGCAGCACCTGAACGTTCCGGGTGGAACTGTACTCCCCAGAAGTTATCTTTGTGTATGGCGGCGGAAAAGGTCTGCCCGTAGTGGGTCTGGGCAAGGGTATTTTCACAGACGGGCATGGCGTAGCTGTGGACGAAATAAAAATAGGCCCCGTCGTCAATACCGCGGAATAACCGGTCACCGGCTTTGGGGTAGACCCGGTTCCAGCCCATATGTGGCAGGGGGAGGCCGACATCCGTCATCTGCAGTATTGGCTGATCAATAATCCCCAGCATGTCAACGCCGTTGCTCTCATCGCTCCGGCTGCCCAGCAGCTGCATTCCCAGACAGATCCCCAGCACCGGTTGAGTACAGGCTTTAATCAGTGGCACCAGTTCCCGGGCATTCACTTCCTGCATGGCAGCCTGGGCGGTTCCAACCCCAGGGAGTAGCAGTTTATCCGCATGGAGAACCACATCCGGTTCCCGGCTCACCACAGGCTGATAGCCCTGGCGCTGAATGGCAGACTTAACCGAGTGCAGATTGGCACAACCGGTATCAAGGATCACCACGTTCATCAGAGCACTCCTTTGGAGGAGGGCAGCACATCCCCTTCCACACGAATAGCCTGACGCAAGGTGCGACCAAAAGCTTTAAACAGGCTTTCGACCCGGTGGTGGTCATTTTTGCCTTTGGTTTTCAGGTGGAGTGTTACCCCCATGGTGTAGGAGAGGGAACGGAAGAAGTGTTCGACCATTTCGGTACTCAAGTCTCCCACCCGCTGATAATTGAACTCTGCTTTATATTCCAGATGCGGGCGGCCTGAGATATCCAGCGCACAGCGTGCCAGGCACTCATCCATTGGCAGCACAAAACCAAAGCGCGTGATGCCTCGCTTATCCCCCAGCGCCAGGCGCAGGGCTTCACCCAGGGCAAGACCGGTGTCTTCCACGGTGTGGTGGTCATCAATATAGAGGTCACCATTGGCGGACACTTCCATCCGAAAGCCGCCGTGGGTGGCGATTTGATCCAGCATATGATCGAAGAAACCGATACCGGTATTGATCTTGCTGCCCCCTTCACGATCAAGCCAGACTTTGATCTCGATCTGTGTCTCTTTGGTGTTACGGGTGACATGGGCATAGCGATCAGGCTGGGTCAGTTGCTGGCTGATTTGTGTCCAGTTGAGGGACTCTTTGTGGTAACGCAACCCTTGAATGCCCATATTACTGGCGAGGGTGATATCAGTTGCACGATCACCGATCACGTAGCTGTTGGCGTTGTCCAGTACCCCTTCTTGCAGATACTGGGTCACCAGTGCTGTTTTAGGTTTGCGACAGGGGCAGTTATCCGCCGGCAGATGGGGGCAAATCAGCACCTCATCAAAGTGAATCCCCTGGGAGGTGAAGACTTGCATCATCAGGTTGTGAGGCCCGTCAAAGTCTGCCTGCGGAAAACTGTCGGTGCCCAGCCCATCCTGGTTGGTGATCATCACCAGTTTGTATCCCGCTTTTTGCAGTTGTAGCAAGGCGGGAATCACATTGGCTTCAAAAGCCAGCTTGTCTGAACGGTCAACCTGAAAGTCAACAGGGGGCTCTGAAATCAGGGTGCCGTCCCGATCAATAAAAAGGATTTTCTGGCTCATTGCTTCTCCGTGGGCTGGGGGCCGGGTTGTTGCTGGAGTGCCGCGACAAGGCGCTGGCATTCGGTACGGGTACCGATGGAAATACGCAGACAGCCCTGTAACGAGGGTTGCTTGCTTTGGTCACGTAAGATAATGCCTTGATCCCAGAGTGATTTAAAGACATCACTGGCATGGGTTACTTTGACCAGGACATAGTTGGTGTCACTGGCAAAGACTTGTTCAATACAGGGGGTCTGTTGCAGGGCTTCAATCAGCCCCTGACGATTGTCAGTCATCTCTGCCACTCGCTGGCGCATGGCCGCGATACCTTGCTCGCTCAATGCCTGGGCGGCGATATCCGCAACGGGTGTCGACAAGGGGTAAGGGGCAATGACTTTCAGTAACAGGCTGATGACCTCAGGATTCGCCAGGGTAAAGCCACAGCGTAATCCTGCCAGGGCAAAGGCTTTAGACAGGGTGCGCAGGATAACCAGGTGAGGATACGTCGAAAGCCAGGTCGTGAGTGTTCCTTGTGGACAAAACTCAATATAGGCTTCATCGGCAACCACCAGGGTTTTGCCCCGCGTCAGTTCCAGCAGGTCACGCAGATCCTGGGGGTTTATCAGCTGCCCGGTGGGATTATTGGGGCTGCAAATGTAGACCACTTTGACCCCATCAAGCTGTGCTGCCATTGCCGGGATATCCAGCTGCCAGTCAGCAAGGGTGGGAACGACGCGGCATTCAACCCCAAATGTTTCTGCACTGACACTGTACATACCATAGGTGGGGGGGCAGTACATAATCGCATCCTGCCCGGGTTCACAAAAGGCACGGATCAGCAGCTCAATGCCTTCGTCAGCGCCCCGACTCACCAGAACATTATCGGGGGTGAGTCCAGCATAACGGGCATAGCGTTCAATAACCTGTTGTGGCTGGCACTCCGGGTAGCGGTTCAGAGTTTGGGCGGTGAGCTGGAATTCTACCGCTGTGGGGTACTCATTGGCATTGAGCCAGACATCCCCGTTTCCCCCCAGCCGGCGGGCTGAGAGATAAGGCACCAGTTTCCGGACGTTGTCACGGGCTAAGGCTTCAATGCTCATTTTTTATCCCCCCGAAGACGGGCATTCAGCGCCGCAACACGTAAGGTCACGGCATTTTTGTGGGCAGTAAGTTGCTCGGCCGCGGCCAGAGTTTCAATCGTGCTCGCCAGGGCTGAAAAGCCCTGTTCTGACAATTCCTGAATGGTCATTCGTTTCTGGAAATCTGCCAGCCCGAGGCTTGAGCAGGTAGCGGTATAGCCATAGGTCGGTAAGACATGATTGGTGCCTGAAGCGTAGTCCCCGGCGGATTCTGGTGACCAGTCCCCCAGGAATACTGAACCGGCACTGGTGATTCCGTCCACCAAGTCACGGGCCTGGCGTGTTTGAATAATCAAGTGTTCCGGGCCATAGCGGTTAGCGATCTCAATGCACTGTTCCAGGGATTCGGTGACAATCAGACGACTACTGGCCAGGGCCTGACGTGCTGTTTCTGCCCTGGGAAGCTGGGTCAGTTGACGGTCAACGGCTTCGGCGACGGCGCGGGCTATTTTCGCATCCGGGGTCAGCAGGATCACCTGTGAGTCCGGGCCATGTTCGGCCTGAGACAGCAGGTCTGATGCGACAAAGTCTGGGGTTGCGCCACTGTCAGCAATCACCAGTACCTCTGACGGCCCGGCAGGCATATCAATCGCGGCTCCATCCAGACGCTGGCTGACCTGACGTTTGGCTTCGGTCACGTAGGCGTTACCCGGGCCAAAAATTTTGTCCACTTTGGGAATGGATTCGCTCCCCAGCGCCAGGGCGGCGATCGCCTGCGCCCCTCCCACCTGGTATATCTCTTGCACACCACACAGGGCGGCAGCATAAAGGATTTCATCCGCAATCGGAGGGGGGGAACAGAGCACCACCCTGCGGCATCCCGCAATGCGTGCCGGGGTGGCCAGCATCAGTACCGTAGAAAACAGGGGAGCGGACCCCCCAGGAATATAGAGCCCGACCGATGCCACTGGGCGAGTGACTTGCTGGCAGCGCACCCCTGGCAAGGTTTCAATATCCACCGTCGGCAGTCGCTGGGCCTGGTGAAAGGTTTCAATGTTCGCCACGGCGACGGCCATGGCTTGTTTTACGTCATCATTCAGGCGGGCTACTGCCGCCGCAACATCGTCCTCTGTTACGCGCAGGGACTGAACCTCGGTTTTATCAAAGCGGGCGCTGTACTCACGCAGTGCCTCGTCCCCACGGCTTTTGACATTATTGATAATGTCACTCACCGTGCGGGTGATGTTGTCAGACGCGGAGATGGCGGGCCGGGTCAGCAGCGCTTGCCGGGTCGGCTCGTCACAGGTATTCCAGTTTACTAAGGTATTGAAACTCGCCATGGGGGCTACTCCATCATTTTTTCAATCGGTAACACCAGGATTGAGCTGGCGCCCAGCGCTTTCAGTTTTTCCATGGTCTCCCAGAACAGGGTTTCACTACTGACCATGTGCATGGCAACACGTTGTTTTTCCCCTGCCAGTGGCAGGATAGTGGGGCGTTCAGCGCCAGGTAACAGGGCGATAATGTCTTCCAGGCGTTCACTGGGGGCATGCAGCATAATGTATTTAGACTCACGGGCCTGAATCACCCCTTGAATACGGGTCATCAGTGTATCAACCAGCTGCTGTTTCGCCCCGGAAAGTTCCCCGTCACGCTGGATCAGGCAGGCTTTAGACTGGTAAATGACTTCCACCTCACGCAGGCCATTCGCTTCCAGGGTGATACCGGTGGATACCAGGTCGCAGATGGCGTCTGCCAGGCCGACTCGGGGAGCCACTTCAACGGAACCGTTCAGTAAGCAGGATTTAAACTGAATACCTTTGTTGTCCAGGTAACGCTTGAGTAAGTGTGGGTAGGAGGTGGCAATACGTTTGTTATTCAACCCTGTCAGGCCTTCCCAGGGGATATCGACAGGCGTGGCCAGTGACAGGCGACAACCACCGAAGTCAAGACGGCGCAGGGTCAGGTAGCGAGGATCTTCACCCTGAGCTCGACGGTTCAGTAACTCTTCTTCCAGCACATTTTCCCCGATAATTCCGAGATCAACCACGCCATCCATGACCAGCCCCGGGATATCGTCATCCCGTACGCGCAGGATATCGATGGGCATATTTTCGGCCTGGGCTATCAGACGTTGGGTATGGAGGTTGATCTTGATACCGCAGCGTGCAAGGAGTTCGCGCGACTCATCACTCAGGCGTCCTGACTTTTGCATCGCAATACGTAAACGGTTGTTGTCGGTCATGTGTTGTTACTCCTGTGTATTCGAATATGACAGCCAAAAAAAAACCCCCGGAAGTATTCTTCCGGGGGCTCTGTGCGTTCTGGCACCACTGGAAGAACATTTCGTCTCCCAGCACCAATCGCCTGAAAGACTAGTCAGGGTGATGGTGATGATGGTGGTTTTTTAATTGAACGCAGGTCATAAAATTCTCTGTGATTAGGATATCGTGGTCTCTGTAAACTAACCTAAACCAGATTACCGGATGGGTGCAAGGGCTTTTTAGGTTAATATTCATATTCTGTCACGATGAGCGAATTGTCTGCTCTGTCTGACAGGAGTAGCCTTTGCTAAAGCATGGCTGTGATCGCAGCATATTATACTGCAAGACCAGGAGACGGGGCATGAAAAAGGTCGCAATCATTGGGTTAGGGTGGTTAGGTATGCCGTTGGCATTATCTCTGATGGCCCGGGGTTACCAGGTGCTGGGCAGCAAAACAACAGAGGACGGTGTTGAAGCGGCAAAAATGTGTGGTATTGAAAGTTATTCCCTGGTGTTGCAGCCGCAAATGTTATGTGACAGTGATGCCCTGGATGCGTTATTCAATGTGGATGCATTGATTCTTACACTGCCCGCCCGCCGCAGCGGTGAGGGGGACGACTTTTACTTCCAGGCGGTGCAGCAGGTGGTTGACACGGCACTGGCTTATGGTGTGCCACGTATTATCTTCACCAGCTCCACGTCAGTTTATGGCGAAGGTGATGGGGTGGTGAATGAACAAAGTCCGTTGTTCCCTGTAACCGCCAGTGGAAAGACGTTAAAAGCGCTGGAAAGCTGGTTGCACAGCCTGCCCGGAACGGAGGTGGATATTCTTCGTCTTGCTGGTTTGGTGGGCCCGGGGCGGCACCCGGGGCGTTTTCTGGCGAACAAAACCCATGTCGCGAATGGTCAGAGCGGGGTTAATCTCGTTCACCTCGACGATGTGATTGATGCGCTGGCGCTGTTGTTACAGACCCCACACGGGGGGCATGTCTATAATCTGAGCGCGCCAGAGCACCCGATACGCGAGGTGTTTTACCCACAAATGGCAAAGCAGTTGGGGTTAATCCCCCCCCAGTTTGATCCCCATGCCAGCGGCGGTCCTGGAAAGCTGATTGACGGCAGTCTTATTTGTCGTGAGCTGGGGTTTGCCTATCAATACCCGGACCCTTTGCAGATGCCTTTGCAGTAAGGATTAATACCCTGTTTTAAACAAGGGTATAATGCCCGGTGGGTGATGGATTATTTCCCGGTGGTTAACATATCGGGCGCCCCTAGTGTTTATGGGGTGCTCAGACCAGAAACGATGAAAAAATTTTCGTCGTTTTCGTTGAAAATAAATGTATTTTGCAGGCGTTATTCTCTTGTCATTTGCCACCCGGTTAGGGCAAAATAGCCGTTCTGCAAAAAATGCATACTAACCGACGTTTAAGAGACGTCGGTTATTTTTTTGCAACCAATAAAGTCAGACAAACGGCATTTGCCAAAAAACAAGAGGCCGGGCTTCGTACCGGATAGATACTAGCTTTTAAAAAACGACAGTTGTGTCGCCGAGGAAATTAAGATGGGGCAGATTTTTGCTTTTGCGCAGGCTTTCACCGTATCAGGGGAAAATAACCATGTCGCTTAACGTCACCGCAGGTACAAACAATCGCGTGGGTTTGAAGAAAACCTTAACGTTGCTTCCCGTAGTCATGATGGGGCTGGCCTATATGCAGCCCATGACATTGTTTGATACGTTCGGTATTGTTTCCGGGATGACCGACGGTCATGTTCCGACAGCCTATGCTTTTGCTTTAGTGGCTATACTGTTTACCGCCCTGAGCTATGGCAAGCTGGTTCGTCGCTTCCCGTCTGCCGGTTCGGCCTATACCTACGCGCAAAAATCCATTAACCCGTTAGTGGGCTTTATGGTGGGCTGGTCATCGCTACTTGATTACCTGTTTATGCCGATGATCAACATCCTGCTGGCGAAGATCTACTTTGAAGCGCTCGTGCCGGGTGTGCCTTCCTGGATATTCGTTATTGCGCTGGTGGGCTTTATGACGGTATCTAACCTGCGTAGTGTGAAAACAGTCACCAACTTTAACGGAACGATTGTGACCCTGCAGATCCTGTTGATTGCGGTCATTATTGGTATGGTTATTTATGGTGTCGCCGGTGGCGAAGGCCAGGCAACACTGACCAGCAGCAAGCCATTCTGGTCTGAAAATGCCCATATTGTGCCGATGATTACTGGGGCGACGATCCTCTGTTTCTCGTTCACGGGTTTTGACGGGATCAGTAACCTGTCTGAAGAAACTAAAAACGCTGAACGTGTTATTCCGTTGGCGATTCTGCTGACAGCGCTGGTGGGGGGACTGATCTTTATCGTTTCTACCTATTTCTTGCAGCTGTACTTCCCGGATATCTCTCGTTTCACTGATCCGGAAGCCTCACAGCCAGAAATCATGTTCTTTGTGGCGGGTAAAGCGTTCCAGGTTGGCGCACTGATCTTCTCTACCGTAACGGTACTGGCATCAGGTATGGCAGCCCATATGGGTGTTTCACGCCTGATGTATGTCATGGGGCGTGATGGTGTATTCCCTAACCGTGTCTTTGGTTATATTCATCCGAAATGGCGTACTCCAGCTTTTAACGTTCTGCTGGTTGGTGCAGTGGCGTTACTGGCACTGGATTTTGACCTGATTACTGCTGCGGCATTGATTAACTTTGGTGCATTGGTGGCCTTTACCTTTGTTAACTTGTCCGTTATCTCTCAGTTCTGGATCCGTGAGAAACGTAACAAGACTCTGAAAGACCATCTGAACTTCCTGGTTCTGCCGCTGATTGGTGCGCTGACGGTAGGTGCCTTGTGGGTTAATCTGGAAGAAAGTTCCATGATCCTCGGCCTTATCTGGGCAGCGATTGGCTTTGTTTATGTTGCTTGTGTGACTAAAAGCTTCCGTAACCCAGTACCACAGTGCAGTGAAGACGTGGCATAAAATCTATGCATCACGTGAAAAAGGCGCCGGAAGGCGCCTTTTTTGTGTCTGTAGCAGGAAAGATAACCTCTGCTGAAGCAGTCAATATTAACCAACTAGCTGGCGAGCATAGTCAAACAACGCTTTGAGTTGCTTAAGTTTTTCCTGATCTCCTTCATACTGGTTATACAGGGTTTCCAGCTCCAGCACATAGGCTTGTACCTTCTCCTGGCTGAGTTGTTCCTGGCGATGCTGCAGCCAGCGACGTTGTTCTGCTTCATTCAGGGTTTCTGGCCAGTTCCGGGCGCGGTAGTTAAATAACAGGGGCTCAATACGGCCATCAACAAAGGTGAGGCCTGTATCCCCAAGCTGATCAGGGGGGGTCTGTTGCACAATCCCCATGGCAGTGCGATCCGCATCACTAAAAAAGCCGTTATACAGCTGGGCATCAACATTATCCACCGGGATAAAGGGAGGCGCCTCGGCAAACAGGGCGACCACTTTTTCCCGTACCTGGGGGTTGTTGCGCAGAATGTTTAAGTTTGTCAGGCAGTGCTGGCGATCGATCCCCAGGCGTTCTGCATCTTCCGGGCGCAGCGTGTTCGCCACCGCCAGTACCGGACATTTATTGAGATGCACCAGTTTGATGGGGACTGCCGCGGTATCCCCAAGCTGATTTTTGGGGGTGTATAGCTGCGTGCGCAGGGTATCCGCATCCAGTGTCAGTAAACTGGAAATGTCCCCGGCAAGGTCAACCATGATCACCGCATTACGATTATCAGGATGCCAGGCCAGTGGGGCGACCCAGCTGGTGTTACCCCGCCATGCCCCGAACATGCCGGAGACATGAACCAGGGGTTTCATTTGCGGGATATCAATCAGCGTTTGCAGTTTCTGTTTACTGCGGTAGTTATAGAGGTAATCAAACAGACGTGGCTGGCGGCTTTTTACCAGGCTTGCCATGGCAATAGTGGCATAGACATCCGCCATGGCATCATGGGCATTACTGTGTTCAATGCCATTCGCCCGGGTTAAATGTTCAAGGCGGAAACTGACCAGGCCATCTTCATTTTCTGGCCAGATGATCCCTTCAGGACGCAGGGCGTAACAGGCCCGCATGACATCAAGCAGGTCCCAGCGTGAATTATTATGCTGCCAGCTCCAGGCATAAGGATCGTAGAAGTTACGGTAGAAAATATGGCGTGTCACTTCATCATCGAAACGCACATTGTTGTAACCAACGATACAGGTATTTGGGGTGCTGAACAGCCCATGAATGCGTTTGGCAAATGCTGCTTCGTTCTCGCCCTGGGCCAGTGCTTGTTGTGGAGTTATCCCGGTTATCATCACCGCTTCAGGTTGGGGTAAATAGTCATCCGCCGGGCGGCAATAAAACACTTCCGGGGTGCCTGTCGCAGTAAACTCACTGTCCGTACGCAGCGCAGCAAACTGTGCCGGGCGGTCTAATGACGGACTCTTGCCGAAGGTTTCATAGTCGTGGAACAGGAAGGTAGGTTGTTGTTCTGAGTTATTCAATGTTTATTTGCGTCCAGTTGTGTTATCTACATCGCTGTTATTAAATTGATTTTTCAACAAGTGACCCGCTCTTGGGTCTTCTTTTGTATCTATCAATTGTTTACTGTTTACGTGAGCCCACGTCATATTGCGTACCATATATGCACCAAATCCATTTTTCCATGGTTGATTTACCGATATTCATTGCGGTATTTGCGACGGTTTAATGCTGGTCAAGCATAAGCTGGGTTGCTTCGAGTCTGAACCGGAGGCTGAAATTTCATCTGTTACGTCCGGCCATGATGTCACCTGTTTGAGTTATTAGGTGATGATATCACTTCTGTTCAGGTAGCTGGATTGACGATATCTCTACACTGAGATCTTTTCTGGGTAAATCTGGCACTAACTTTTTCAATAAAATCTTTCTATCATTAAAGAGCCACTGTACTTGCTCAATTATGATACAGGCGTAAGATATTAAATTGTATCGCGGGAAGCCGATAACATCATGAGGAACAAAGGAAATGTCAATTGGTTTTTGGATAGTTCAAGGTGATAAAACCTCATGTGGAGGAAGTGTTCTGGAGGGACACCCTGAGGGAACAAGATTTGGCCCGAACCAGAACCGGCAGGCCGTCAATGGGAGTAAAGTATCCTGTGGAAAACATCCGGGGACCTACAGTGTCGGTGGAGGACACCCCGGAGAGATCATTCATGGATGTTATGCTGCCAGTACACTCTACAGTCGCTCAACGTGCCCATGTAAAGCGTTTTTTATTCCAACGCATACGTGGGCAAAGCACGGGCCGTATCAGGGAGGAAAAACACGTGAAACTGTTCCGATGATCGGTAGGGTAGTGGCTCCCGCTTCTCCTGAATTTGAAGAACCAGCTCAACATGCCCAGACTGCTAAAAAACCACATAAGGATGAAACCAAACGTGAACCAGTAGATGCTGGTTTCTGTGTTCTGCCTTATGGTGCAGAAACTGAAGCGTATGAAAAATACCTGTTTGAAGGCAACCCGCCAGCGGGGACACGTGAACTTTATCTGTTATTAAATGGACAAGGTAAGGAATACAAAGCCGGTTCTATCATGCTGATTGTTGATCCTGATAAACAGGATGATGAACAGGTAGCGCACATGAAGGAAGCTAAGCAGCGTATTGATGCAGCATTAGAACCCCTTACAAATAAAGAGGCTAATTTTCTACATAGTCATTATGCAACGATAGCAAATTTTAGCAATATTGCTGATAAGGGAATAGGCCTTGCTGCTGAGCCTGTTGGAAAATATTTCGAGAATATAGAAAAAATCCTAAAAGAGATTCAGGACACTTACAAGAACACCTATATGACACGAGGTGCTTTAATTGGTGAGCAGTTCTATGTAAAACGTGCTCAATTGTTCAATAAGCTTGAGCAGGTACTTAAAGTCGGGTTTCTGAACAAAGGAATGAAGTTTGGGGAGTATACAAAAATAAAAAATGCTTTGGGCTTGTCGACAAGTTCGATTACCTATAAATGGAATCAAACAGGAATCAGCGATATTGAAGGTTATGCGACACATATCGAACGTGCAGCTAAATATGTTAAAGCAATGCGTTATACTGGTTATGTAGGAATAGGTTTTAGTGCTCTTCACTCGATTAATGAAATAAATGAAGCATGTTCCGTTTCCCGAGAAGAAGAGTGTACCAGGAAAAAATATACTGAGATTAGTAGTTTTATTGGGGGTACAGGGCTTGGTATTGGTGCAGGTTATTTAGCCGCCCCTGCATGTATCGCGATTGGTGTAGGAACTGCTGGTATAGGCGGATTAGCATGTCTTGTCATTGTTGGTGGCACTGCAGGTTATGCTGGTTCAGAACTTGGCAGCGTTGGCGGTGAAGCAATGGGAAATAAGGTATATGAAATATATGGAAAATAAATTTTTCAGTGATATAAAGGAAATGGTAATGGCTATCCTCATCGCCATCGCTTTATTGTCAACATTGCTTTGTTTCATTCAATATTTAATATCAAAGCGACATTTCAATGAAACTTGTGAAGTATTTAAAGATAAGTTTAAGAAGTTACCGACTCAAGTAATGATATATCAGCATTCCGGGTTCTTTTTTTCTTTTATGCGAGATTCTTTTTTTATTATTGCGTTGCTTGCAAAAGAAAAAAGCTTTTATACACGAGATATGAATGTTGATGAAATAAAATTCATTAAAAGCCTCCCATCAAAAAAAACTCAATGGATAAAAATAAAAGTCATCGTGACTTTATTTAGCTTTATCTCTTACCTGACTGCTTTGATTTATTATTTGATGGTGATGCGAAGTTAACTGACCTGACTACTTTAATTTGTAAGTTTACATTCTTTTAAAAGGCAGTACATGAAATTTACCTTGAACAGGAATGTAGATTATTAGAGGTCGCTGCTTAATGTGTATGGGTACTCATTTTTGCCTGATTTAGCATTATCAACCTTAATGATGGGCGGCCCCTGGCTTTTATTTGCCAGGCCAGGAGCGGTGAGTTACTGCCACTGGGTTTGTCCTTGTTTCACCGCGGCCATGATGGCCGCCCCGGTGTTCTGGTATTCCGGCAAGGATAACACTCGCCATTGGCCATTTTGGAAGGCTAACAGGCAGCAACGGGTATCAATGGTATTTTTGATGGCAAAGGTACGGATATCTGTGGAGGGGGTAGGCAGCCCTTCACCTGGGCGGGGGAAGTAGATCCGCACCCCGGAAATAATGATGTTATCCATGGTGCTTACTCCCTGACCAGCCAGAATTCAGCGTCTTCAAACATGTCTTCAATTAAGCGGTTAAGGCGTTCTTTTTCAAACTTGGTGCAGTCGCTGTTCACCGCATTGGTTTGCATCGGTTTTACCCTGACGGCAGCATCAGGGAAGACCCGTTGGACACGGCGGGTTAGCTCCTCAAGAATTATTTCCTGGGCACCGGGCAAACCGGCAACATTGCGTTTGTCATAGACGAGTTCAACGAACATGAGGCATCCTTATAATACTGTTTTAATATACAGTATTATCGGTTTTAACCCTGGCGTCAATCCTCAATGATGGGCGGAGCAGATAATGTTTCTTTGCCAGCGGAAACTAAAGGCAGCCCAAAAGGGCTGCCGTCAGGTCAGAACTTCCAGGACAGGCTGCCAACAATGCTTCGTTCAGCCCCAAAATAGCAGTAAGAGAGTGAATTACAGGCAGCAACATAACGCTTGTCTGTCAGGTTATTGACGTTGAGCTGTGCGCTTAAGCCTTTAATGCCCACTTTCGCCAGATCATAACCGACAGCCAGGTCTACCAGGGTGTAGGAAGGCAGGGTATGGGTGTTCTGGCGGTCGGTGGTAACGCCGTTTACATAACGCACACCCGAGGCGAGGGTCAGGCCATCCAGCGGGCCGCTTGCCACATCATAACTTAGCCAGGTGCTGGCCATATTACGTGGAGCATACACGGCGCGTTTGCCCTGTTCTTCCGGGCTACTTTTCTTGTAACTGATATCGGTATAGGTGTAGGCCGCCTGCAGACGCAGGTTTTCTGCTATCTCGCCCACCGCTTCCAGTTCTACCCCTTCAGATTCTATTTCGCCAATAGAACGATACGGGGAGTCAGGCTCCTCTTTGGTGGCAATGTTTTTCTGATTAATACGGAAGACGGAGGCGCTGAACTGGCTGTTCATGCCCTCAGGCTCATATTTCAGGCCTGCTTCCCACTGTTTCCCCGTCATGGGTTTCAGCAAATCACCTTTTTCATCGGTGAAGCTGGTTGGTGTAAAGGAAGTCGAGTAGCTGACATAAGGCGCGATACCGCTATCAAACAGATAGAGCAGGGCCGCACGGCTACTGAAGTTGTTTTTATCCAGCCCGCTGGTGGAGTTATCCAGTTTATTGATATTGGTTATCTTAACCTGGTCAAAACGCCCGCCAAGGGTCAGTCGCCAGTTGTCCAATGAGACCTGGTCTTGCAGATAGTAACCCGTCTGACGCAGCTTATGCTGTTCCTTGCCCCACATTGAGATACTGATGGGGTTAGCCCCATAGGTAGGGTTAAATGCATTCAGTGGCGGGAATTGGCCCGAATACCCGGTGGTATTATTGCTTCTGTCCTGATAATCAATACCGATCAGTACCCGATGATTCAGTAACCCGGTACTAAAACTGCCGTCGATATTGTTATCAAGGGTGATGGCATTCATCTGTTCGTCAGAGCCGGAATAACCGCGGTTTAGCTCATTTTCATTTAGCCAGCCAGCGGCATAGACCTGATTAAGCTCAACTTTGGTATGCAGATAGCGCAATTTTTGACGGACTGCCCAGCCACTGTCAAACAGGTGTTCAATATCGTACCCCACCATGGTTTCCCGGCGGTCGTATTTATCGTAGTCTGACTCACCTTCATAGAAGGTGTTGGAAATTTTGTGGCCATCGTGGGGAACCACGGTGCCCTCATAAGGCAAGCCTGAGTGACTGCCTCCTTCCGGGTCCCGGTGCAGGTAAGCCATTACATCAAGGCGGGTGTTATCAGTGATTCGCCAGGTCAGGCTGGGCATGATGGCATAACGCTCTTCTTTTAGCGGGCTGAACTGTGAGTCCGCGTAACGCGTCATACCACTAATACGCCCCGCGACCCGGTCGTTGTCATCCAGGGCGCCGGTCACATCAAACATTGCTCCCCGTTGTTTGTTGTTTCCCCCAAACAGTTTTATTTCTCCCCCGGTATCGAAAGAGGGTTTGCGGGAGGTCAGGGCAACAATCCCCCCGGGGGATGATCGGCCATACAGTACGGAAGCAGGGCCCCGTACTACTTCAATGTTTTCTAAAAACCAGGGGTCAACGACCAGTGAACTATGGGAGTTGGTATCCCCCATCATTTTTAGCCCGTCAAGATAAATATTATCGAGGCTGCCGTCAGAAAAGCCACGCATCACAATGTAGTCAAAGCGGTTTGATGCGCCTATCTGGTTACTGTATACCCCTGGGGTATAAGTGACCGCCTGGTGTACGCTGGTCGCTCCTTGCTCTTCAAACTGTTCCCGGGTAATGATTGAAACTGCTTGTGGTGTTTCAATATCCGGGGTTGCCAGTTTGGTGGCACCACGTTGTACCTGGGAGGTAACAATGAGGGTATCGTTTTTGGCATTTTCCTCAGCGAGTACCGGTAAAGTGATACTCCCGGTGACGACGCCCACCAGTAGTGCCAGACGCGTTTTAGTCAACATCAACATCTCCAAAGGCCTTTTCTAATTGTTAATAAGAATTATTACCTTTTTGAAGGGGTAAGCAGATATGCGCAATGTCAGGTTACATATGCGTAATGACAAACTGTTATGTCAGGGGCATATTTCCGTGGCTAGCGGGGGCGGCGAATGTCTACCGGGGGTATACCATAGCGGCGACGGAAGGCTGTGGAGAAGTTAGTGGCATGCTGGTAACCGGACATCCATGCCGCTTGTTGCACACTGTGCCCTTCCAGCAAATAGCGATGGGCCAGAGCCAGGCGGCAGTCACGTAGAAAATCAAAGATAGTACAGCCATAAGCCAGCCGGAACTTACTCCGTAAACTACTGGCACTCATGGCGGCTTGCTGTGCCAGCCCATTCAGGCTGTATTCCTTTTCTGGTGACTGTTCCAGCAGCTTGCGAATATTTTCCAGCCGTTGATGTTCACATCGCAGTGCCAGCGCCCCGGGTTTCAGGGCAATCTGCTGCTGATGCAACCCCTGACCCAGGAGTTGCATAATGAGGCCTTCAATAATCAGCTGGCGGGCAACCCCCGTGCCGCTATCATGCTGTGCCCTGGCCAAACCGACCAGCAAATAATCCGGGACGTGCCAGGTCAGAGGTGGGGTATTGCTAAACTGCCACTCCTGTAATAACGCGCTCAGTAAACTACTGTGCCAGGCTTCTCCGGGATAGACCCCCAAAGACAGGGTTCTGAGTTTATGACCCGCCACATGGCGTACTGTCATTGCGTGGTGGCTCGATAAACGGGTGGCAAAAGTCATGCCTGAGTGAATGCTATACTGCTGGCCATAGTGAGAGACCACCACATGCCCCTCCAGCACCACCAGCATATAGAGCGGGGACTCATGGCTTGAGAATGTTTCATAAGGTTCTAAAACCAGCACATCTGATTGCGTGAGGCTGATCCCGGAACCGAGGGTCATCTCTTCCACATCCCCCTGGAGTACGGCCACAGGGGTGGTGGCACCCTTAGGGTATTGTGGGAAGTGATAGTCAATGCCGTAACGCTTACCGTAGCGTTTAAAATCCTCAATTAAGATGAATTTTTTTTGTGCGGGCACTAACACATTGGGATCTTGCAGCGTCACTGAAATCAGCCTGTTACTATCGGAAGATAATAGGGTAAAGATTATCATTCTTATTAACCAGCGACAACATTCCTGCCTGCGGCCTGCCGGGAATCGGTGCATAGGGGCCATTTGGTGGTGTGCTGCACAGATTGGCTAAAAAACCAGACGCCACCACTGGGGGATGGGTATGGTTATATGAATATATCGTGGTTATCACAAGGGGGCAGAGAGGCAATATGTTTACTGTGAAACAGGTCGCGGCACGTAATCTGGTGGGATTTCACTGGATAGGCCCTTGGGAAGAAACGGTTCCCAGGGGGTTTGAATCTCTCTCCCGCTGGACTCGTGATCATCAGCTCCAGGGGGAAAAGCTGGCGGTCTATTATGATGATCCCGACCAGGTGCCAGCAGATCGGTTACGTTGTGACACGGCGATTGCCGTCGGGGACAACTTTGTACTGCCTGCGGGGAGCGAAGGCGCCCGGTTAATCACTCTCCCTGGGGGGCTTTATGCCGTCGGGCTGGCAGAAATTGAGAATAATGCCTTTTTTGAGGCCTGGGAGCAGTTGTTTGATCAAGTCGAAGCAGACGCCCGATATCGGCTCACGGGGAAACCCTGCTATGAACGTTACCTTCATGAGGGAGAGCAGTCCGGTATTTGGGTGCTGGAAATGCTGATCCCTGTCACGCAGATTCAGGAGTCATAACATGCTGGATGTCACAACCGGGCTGAGTGTTCTGTTTATTGCCGGGTATGGCCCTATTACCCGAGATTGCCCGGCAAGCCAGGCCTTTTATCAGCAGACACTGGGTTTACCCTTAAAAGGGCTACCCGGTAATGAAAGCTATCTTTCACTGGAAACCGGGGCCCTGGACGGGGTGAAACATTTTGCTATCTGGCCCCTGGAACAGGCGGCACAATCCTGTTTTGGGCATGCCGAATGGCCAGGGACGAGCCCTGTGCCACAGTGCTGGGTAGAGTTTGAAGTGGATTCCCTTGAGGGAGCAAGCCAGGTACTAAAAGATAAAGGGTATCAACTACTGGTTGATAATCAGCATGAGCCATGGGGGCAGCGCGTCACCCGATTACTTAGCCCGGAAGGGCTGCTGGTGGGGCTGACTATCACCCCCTGGTTGCGATAACTTGGGGGAGTATTGAAAGCGCAGCTTTAATGGGGCTTCACCAGAAAAAACGGGTGTGCTCTCATTTGCCTGTTTACTCAGGTATTTTATGGCAAAATTTTATCAGCTTGTTTCGATTCAGCCATAATTGGGGTTAAGATAGCCTGAGTTCGTTTATTCTCTCAGTAACGCATTGTCATTCAGGTGCGCTATAACTTAAGGTAGTAGTCATAGCCTAATGAGTCCGATTGCCAATTTAGCCAAGGTGTGAAAATGGAAAATAGTAAACCTTCATTTCAGGACGTTCTCGATTTTGTTCGTCTGTTCCGTCGTAAAAACAAACTGCAGCGTGAAATTCAGGATGCAGAGAAAAAAATCCGCGACAACAAAAAACGGGTGTTACTGCTGGAGAACCTGAGCGAATACATTAAGCCAGGCATGAGTATCGAAGCGGTACAAGAGATTATCGCCAGCATGAGAACTGACTATGATGACCGCGTTGACGATTACATTATTAAAAGCGCGGAGTTGTCAAAAGAGCGTCGTGAAATTTCCGCGAAGCTGAAACTGATTGGCGAACAGAAGAAAACTGAAGCCAAGTCTGCCTGAGAGTAATGGACTGTGATAAGCCGTCTGATGCCTCCTTCTGATATTGGGGGGTGTCAGGCGGCTTTTTTATCGGCTTGCCTGGCAGGCATAAGCGAGAAATAAAGGGCCTGTATGACCATTGTTGCCTGGTTTAGCGCCGCGCTGCTGGAGTTCTGGCTGGGGTGTCCGGCTAACTGGCCCCATCCTGTACGCTGGATGGGGCACTTGATTTCGCTGCTGGAGCGGCAAGTCCGCCGCCTGTGTCATTCAACTCCGGGCTTAAAAATGGGTGGGGGCCTGCTCTGGATTATCGTGGTGGGTAGCTCCTGGGGTCTTAGCTGGAGTCTGTTACAACTGGCCAGCGCGATTCATCCGGGGTTAGGCTTTATCATTGAAGTCTGGATGATTTATACCGTACTGGCTGCGGGGTGTTTACGGGATGCAGCATGGGAAGTCTACCAGGCCTTGCAGCACGGTACCCTGGAAGAAAGCCGTAAAGCATTGTCATGGATTGTCGGGCGGGATACTTCCCAACTGGAACGCCCACAGATCACCCGGGCAGTGGTGGAGACGGTCGCGGAAAACAGTATTGATGGGGTAATTGCGCCGCTCTTTTTCCTGTTCCTTGGTGGGGCGCCCCTGGCCATGGCTTATAAAGCGGTTAATACCCTTGATTCCATGCTGGGTTATAAAACAGAGAAATACCGTGCTATCGGGATGGTTTCTGCCCGGCTGGATGACGTGGCCAACTTTATCCCGGCTCGCCTGGGATGGGTGTTGATCAGCCTGGCTGCATGGTTATTACGAGAAAACCCCAGGCAAGCATTTAAGATCGGTTTCCGCGATCGTCACCAGCATAGCAGCCCCAATTGTGCATGGTCAGAAGGGGCGGTTGCGGGGGCCTTAGGTATTCACCTTGGCGGGCCGAATGACTATTTCGGTGAGCGGGTGGAAAAACCCTGGATCGGTGACGCCCTCCGGGAAGTGGCGTGTGACGATATTACGCGCACGATTAATCTCATGATGGTGGCCTCATCGCTTGCCCTGCTTTTGTTCGCCGGACTGAGATTGATGATGGCAGGTGGATAACGAGGCAATAATGGCAGTTATTATGATTCAGGGTACGGCTTCGGATGTGGGCAAAAGTGTCCTGGTCGCGGGGCTGTGTCGAATATTTTCCCAGGATGGTTACGCAACAGCCCCTTTTAAGTCACAAAATATGGCCCTTAATTCCGGCATTACCCCCGATGGTAAAGAGATGGGGCGGGCACAAATTTTCCAGGCAGAAGCCGCGGGGATTGCCCCGGATGTCCGAATGAATCCGATTTTGTTAAAACCCCGTTCTGATAGCCAGTCACAGGTAGTACTGATGGGGGAGGTGGTGACGGACATGAATGCCCGGCGCTACCATCAGTATAAACCCCAGTTACGGGAAAAAATTCGCCAGGTGTTTCAGAGCCTGAGCGCCGATCATGACATCATTGTGCTGGAAGGGGCAGGCAGCCCGGCGGAGATTAATCTACGTGACAGGGACATTGTTAATATGGGGATGGCGGAGATCGCTAACAGCCCTGTTATCCTGGTGGCGGATATTGACCGGGGGGGTGTTTTTGCTGCGCTTTACGGCACTATTGCTTTGTTACTGGAGCATGAAAAACCCCGGGTTCAGGGGATCATCATTAATAAATTTCGTGGTGATCTTGCGTTGTTACAACCCGGTCTTGAGCAAATTGAAGCCCTGACCGGTGTGCCGGTACTCGGGGTGATGCCCTGGCTAGAACTGGAGTTTGAAGAAGAAGATAGCCTGGCTCTGGTGGGCAAATATCAAGGGCGACAGCCACAAGTCCTGGATGTTGTGGTGGTCAAACTGCCTTACGTCTCAAATTTTACGGACTTCAACGCCCTTGCTGCGCAGCCGGATGTACGAGTGCGCTACTTGCGTGATGGTGACGCGTTACAAACGGCTGATCTGGTTATCCTCCCTGGCAGTAAAAATACCCTGCATGACTTACAGTGGCTACGGGACACCCGGTTGAGTGATGCTTTGCAAGATTATCATCAGGCGGGGGGGAAGATTATCGGCATCTGTGGGGGCTATCAGATGCTGGGCCAGTTCCTTTATGACGGGGTTGAGTCAGAGCAGGGCGCCATGGCGGGGCTCGGGCTATTAAACGTATCCACCCGTTTTGAGCGCCAAAAAACGACGACGGTTTCCTGTGGTGAGATCCAGCCTGGTTTACCCGGTGGCTGGGATCAGCATTGCGGGCAGGATATTCGTGGTTATGAGGTTCATATGGGGCAGACGGTCAGGGGGCCTGGTGTCCAGGCATTCTGTCAGTTAAAAAGCCGTAACGGGCAGCCACAACATGACAGCCTGGATGGTGCCGTCAGTGTCGATGGTTCAGTACTGGGAACCTATCTGCATGGATTGTTTGATAATACAGTGTTTACTCGCCAGCTTCTCGATAGCTTACGTCAGCAAAAAGGTATCGCTCCCTATGATGGTCCGGTAGTGGACTATCAGCAGTTTAAGCAGCAGCAATTCGATCAGCTGGCAGCTGAAATGCGCCGCCACATTGATATTCAACGCATCTATCAAATAATGCGGCAATATCAGGAGGCAGACCAGTGAAGCTGATTACTGGTGGTGCTCGTAGTGGCAAGAGTGCCTATGCCCAGCGTCTGGCAGAAGGCAGCAAACGGGTTTGGTACATCGCAACCAGCCGTGTCTTTGATAACGAGATGGCAGCCAGGGTTGCGGAACATCAATTAAATCGCCCGGCGCACTGGCATACCCTGGAGGCCTGGCGGGATGTTGACCGTTTAATCACTCCTGAACTGGCAGCACAAGACACAGTGCTGCTGGAATGCATGACAACGCTGATTACCAATGAACTTTATCACCAGGCGGGGGATACCCCGGAAGAAGAGTGGGATTTTGTCGTGCTGGAACGGGCGGTCAATCAGCAAATCGATGCACTGCTACAGGCTTGTGCTGTTTGTCCTGCCCAGATCATTATCGTCACGAATGAGCTGGGTATGGGGATCGTGCCGGAAAACCGCCTTGCCCGGCATTTCAGGGACATTGCCGGGCGGGTTAACCAACGGCTGGCCGCCAGAGCGGAAGCTGTCTGGTTGCTTGTGTCCGGGATCGAGGTAAAAATCAAATGATCTTCCGTCTTTTTTTCGCTTCTTTGCAGTTTATGAGCCGCTTGCCGGTCCCTCAACGCTGGTCATCGGGTATCGATATTGAGCATTATGTGCGTGGCATTGTGACCTTCCCCTGGGTTGGCCTGTTGCTTGGAACACTGTCTGGTCTGGTTTTTTTCAGTTTACAAAGCTGGCTTGGGCTGCCGCTGGCGGCACTGGGGGCCGTACTGTCCCTGGCGCTCTTAACCGGCGGGCTGCACCTTGATGGTCTGGCAGACACCTGCGACGGTATTTTTTCTGCTCGCAGCAAGGAACGTATGCTGGAAATCATGCGTGATAGCCGTCTTGGCACCCATGGTGGGTTAGCATTAATTTTTGTGATTCTTGCAAAAATTCTGATCATCAGTGAGCTGGCATTAAGAGGTACACCGATGATAGCAGCCCTGGCTGCGGCATCCGTCGCAGGGCGCAGTGTGGTCGTGCTACTGATGTATCGTCAAACCTATGCCCGGGAACAGGGGATGGGGAATCTCTATATCGGTAAAGTCACGGGCTGGCAAACCAGCTGGACCTTACTGGGGGGCGTGGTTCTCTGTGCCTTGCTGCTGGGGAGCAGTGGCGTGATCGCCCTGGCAGCCAGCGCGATGGGTATCATCTTATCCGGCCTGGCCTTACGACGTACATTAGGTGGGCAAACCGGGGATACTCTGGGGGCGGCAATAGAGTTGGGTGAGCTGTTTTTTCTGCTCTGCCTACTGTGATTTTGTAATTTTCAGTGCATAGCACATGAGGAATAATGACAACATTAGCCACGCTGATTACCGAAATAAAGCCTCTGAATCAACAGGCGATGTCAAAAGCACAAGCTCATCTTGATGGTTTAATCAAACCTGTAGGCAGCCTGGGGCGTCTGGAGCATCTTGCTTTACAACTCAGTGGCATGGGTGGCCTGGACCCGGCTCTGACTATCAATAAAAAGCTGATGATGGTGATGTGTGCAGATCACGGGGTTTATGCTGAGGGGGTGAGTGCCGCCCCGCAAAGTGTCACCAGGATTCAGGCGGAGAATATGACCCGCCATAATACTGGCGTCTGCCTGCTTGCGGCCCAGGCTGGGGCGGATGTCTGTATTGTCGATGTGGGCATTGATGGCGATCCCCTGCCGGGGCTGGTCAACATGAAAGTGGCCCGTGGTAGTGGGAATATCGCCCGTGGCCCGGCGATGAGCCGTCAGCAGGCTGAGGCATTGCTCCTGGCGATTGCTCAGTTAACCCGGGAAAAAGCCCGACGAGGTGTCAATCTGTTCGGCGTTGGTGAGCTGGGGATGGCCAATACCACAGCGGCTTCTGCCGTGGTGAGCGCTTTGCTGGCGCTGCCCCCAGAATCCACCGTGGGGAGAGGGGCCAACCTGCCAGAAGAAAAACTGGCTCATAAAATGGCGGTCGTGCGCCTGGCCCTGGAAACGAACCAGCCGGACCCTGATGATGGTATCGATGTGCTTGCCAAAGTGGGGGGATTCGATATTGTGGCGATGGCGGGAGTGATGCTGGGCGCGGCTTCCCTGGGGCTGCCCGTGGTACTGGATGGTTTTATTTCCTGTGCTTCTGCACTGGCTATTTGTCAGGTGGCACCGGGCGTGCGCCCGTATCTGATTGCCTCACACCGTTCTGGGGAACAGGGTGCTCAACGGGTACTGGATGCCCTTGGTCTGCCCGCCTATCTGCAACTGGAGATGCGTCTGGGGGAGGGGAGTGGTGCGGCATTAGCCCTGCCTCTGGTTGATGCGGCCTGCCTGCTCTACCACAATATGGGGCATCTGGCTGATAGCAATATCACACTCTGATTTTCCCGGCAGTGCTGTCCCACTGTTTCTGGCCCCTCTCCCGGCGCGGGATTATTTAAATATTGACGAGGCAGATGCTGGCTGCCATCTTTCTTGCTTCGGGCCATGATTCAGACATGCGAGCATTAAAAACGCCTGATAAATGTATCAGTCATTCCGTTCTGCTCTGCTCTTCACGTTTTTTCATCGTTTATTATCATGTGGCTTACCTGCCACTGCCGTGAGGTGTTCAATAACAGGACGTATTTCAGAAGGTATGGGCTATCGCGCAGGTGTTATTCATCGTGTTTGAGTCTGATCCCATACTTGGCATTAATCTTATTTTGTGAATGTTATATCAATTTCGTTCGCTATATGGGATTTTTGTTCGGTGACGGTTCCCAACAGAAACCTGTCAGGAGGGATTATGATTTCTGCGTTGCGTTACCGGCCTGAAACGAGAGCATTCTTGCTTTCTGTCGCCGCTTGCATTGTTCTGGTTATTGGTATGGGCTACGGGCGGTTTGCTTTTACCGGCGTGCTTCCCCTCATGCTGCATGAAAATATCCTCAGTCTGACTGAAGGGAATCTTGCTGCTTCGGCTAATTATGCGGGATATCTTGCCGGTGCGTTGATGCTTGCAAAAGCAAAGCCTGGCGATGCTCGAGTACTGTGTATGGGGTCAGTCGTGTCGACTCTCGTCTGTCTGGCCTTATTGGTATGGTTACAGTCGCCCACAGGTATTATTCTGGTGCGCGGGGGTGCTGGCATATGCAGTGCCGTAAGCTTGATATCCGCCTCTCTGTGGCTGCTGCAACATATGAAGCATGCGAATGGTGCGCCATTAATGTATGCGGGGGTTGGGCTGGGTATCTTTGTTTCCGCTGAATTTATCGCCCTGGGCAAGAGTTTGAATTTATCCAGCCAGGCCATATGGATTATTTGTACTGTCAGTGCTGGTGTGCTGTATACGATAGTTTTTCGTCTTCTCAGTAGCCCCCCGGAGACTCTCATTGACTACCGGCCACCATCACGTCCCCTGGCTCAGGGCGGCCCGCAAACGGCGGCCGCCGCAATGAGACTTATTGCGGTCTATGGGCTGGCCGGCTTTGGTTATATTATTACGGCAACCTATCTGCCCTTATTTCTCTCCGGTTCGCTGTCAGGGATTGATCCCGTTCATGTATGGGCCGTATTTGGCCTTGCCGCTGTCCCTTCGTGCTTTTTCTGGCACCGCATGGTATTGCGTTACGGGCATCGCCGAAGTTTTACGATCAACCTGTTCGTTCAGGCGGCAGGCGTGATATTACCGGCCTTTAGTCATGATTTAATGTTCTGCCTGGCAAGTGCGCTGATGGTGGGGTTCACCTTTATGGGTACAGTCACTATTGCGTTACCAGAAGCGAGACGTCTGGCTGATGTGGTTCGTTTTAATATGATTGCCGCAATGACAGCAGCTTATGGTATCGGTCAGATTGCAGGGCCACTCGTTGCAGGGATGCTTTACACATGGAGTCACTCCTTTAATCCATCCCTGATGGCAGCAACGTTTGCCCTGTGCCTTGCTGGTGTCATGGTCTGCGTTGATTTGAAAACCAGGGAGACATCGTGAAGATACGGCCTTTAAATTATCCCACCAGGCGGCGCCGGTAGGGTATTACAGGCCGCCGTGCACAGGAGTAGCCCGATGCCGGGGCCACATTATGCTGATATATTTGACGTATTCTGAAGTTTCTCCAGCAATATATCCATGGCGGGTGAACTGAAGTCTTTGCGCCAGATTAGCTGTGTCGTGACCATACCTGCGGGAAAAATATGAAGCCCGGCGGGTAATTGTAAGAGCATCATTACACTTTCAGGCAGTACGCACATGGAAGAACCTGACGCAACGCATGCAAGCATCGAGTGGTAGGAATTAACCTCTTGTATCTGAATTTTCTCTCCGCGGCCGGTCATTTGGCCTAACAATCCTGTGGCCATTTCACGGTAAGTACAGCCTTTAATAAAGGTGGCGAGCTGGCCCTCATTTATGTCTTCAATCTTTTGGACTGATTTCATTGTGGGGGGAAGGATAAGTAAGAGTTTTTCATTAAACAGCGGATGATACTCCAGGCTGTCAGGGCATTGCACTTTGCCATTCACATCGGATGGCAGTGCAACCAGGGCAGCATCCAGTTCGGAATTCACCACTTTTTCTGTCAGCTGTTGTGTCGGCCCGGTGCACAATCTGAGTGTTACCGCAGGGCAGGATAGATTAAAAGCCGTAAGGGGCTCAGACAGGCGACTGGCCACCGTCGATTCCATTGAGCCCAGTTTCAGCAACCCTTCGGGTATCCCGGGGTGGAGGCTCTGGCGCGCCTCCTCCGCCAGGCTCAGAATCCTTTTTGAATAAGTAAGGAATTTTTTTCCTTGCGGGGACAGCCTTAATCTTCTGTTTTCACGGATGAAAAGCTGTACATCCAGTTCTTCTTCAAGTTGCTGAATACGTGTTGTCACATTTGACTGTACGCGCCCCAGCCGTTGTGCGGCTTTAATCACGCTTAATTCTTCTGCCACGACGATGAAAATTTCCAGTGAACTATGATTCATTCCAATATTCTCATTTTGAAAATGATATTGACATTTAAGTCTCATATGGAGATTTTATGGCTTTCCTCTGTAGAACATCAAGCGGGTAAATACGATGAGCAACATTCTGTGCGACAGACTCAATATCGACTATCCCATTATTCAGGCACCTATGGCTGGTGTTTCTACACCCGAGCTGGCTGCGGCGGTCAGTAATGCCGGCGCTCTGGGATCTGTCAGCGTAGGGGCCTCTCTCCCCTGGCAGGCTGAAGCAATGATAAAAAAAACGCAGCAACTCACACGTTACCCATTCAGTGTGAATGTGTTTTGCCATGAACATCCCCGGCGAAATCCGCAACAAGAAAAGGCGTGGATAGCTCAGTTCCGCGATATTTTTTCTTATTATGGCGCAGAAATGCCGGGTGAATTGTCGGAGATTTATCAATCTTTCCATGATAATGCTTCGATGCTCGAAGTGCTCCTCAGCACCGCTCCCGCCGCTGTGAGCTTCCATTTTGGTATCCCTTCTAAAACGGTGATTAAAAGCTTTAGCGACCGTGGGATTCTGACTTTTGCCACGGCAACAAACATACAAGAAGCCCTGCTGATTGAATCGGCAGGCATTGACTTTATTGTGGCACAGGGCATTGAAGCAGGGGGGCATCGTGGGGTCTTCAATGTTCGTGAAAATGATCACCAGCTCAGTACCGTTACGTTAGTTCAGGCGATCAAAAGAGTATCATCATTGCCGGTTATCGGTGCCGGAGGAATAATGGATGGCGCAGGTATTGCATCGATGCTTAAACTCGGAACCGTAGGGGTACAAATGGGAACCGCTTTTATTCTTTGCCCCGAATCATCGGCTAATGAAGCATACCGACAGGCTCTAAAAAGTGAGAATGCTTCCCGTACTCTCATGACATCGGTTATTTCCGGTCGCCCGGCAAGGTGTATATCAAACGATTTTTGTAAGCTGGCGCGACACCTGACGTCGAATAATATTCCGTCTTATCCACTGACTTATGCTTTAGGAAAATCGCTCGCTATTGCCGCTGCAGCGAAAGGTGATCATGGCTTTGGTGCTCACTGGGCCGGGCAGGGTGCAAGCCTGGCCCGCGAGATGGCTGCCAGTGATATGATTACTACCCTGGTAAAAGAATGGAGAGAGGCCCGGAGTGAAACATCGTGAGCGTGCTCTGACGGATATAGCGTAGGAACGCTATCGGGTATGAAAGACGATTTTTATCCTGGTTACCGGGCTTCTGTGCTCTTAACGAGGTGGCAATATACATACTCTGTGGATTTCAGCCTGTTCCGTGCTATGAACGCAGGGTGGCCCGCTCTTCCGGGGGGCTGTGGCGTAGTTGTCCTTGCCCACTAAGAGGTTTATCAATAAAAACTGTATTAAAAAATGATTTCACACTCAGTAATGGTTTTTTAGTCGTGGGGTCAACAAACAAACGTCCGTATACAGACTCACTAAGGTGTACTGACTGGTGCAGACCAATGTCAGCCGTCAGTTTATATTTTTCTCAAGAGGCCTGGTATTTTGGGGGCAGTGACTGACACAATTCGCCCTCTTAAGCTGCCAGGGAGGATATAAACGAACCAGGACGGCCAGTAATAGCGGTAATCACATTGGGGAAGGAAGAGAGATAATCTAAAACAGTGATAATCAATGGCCAGAAAGCAAAAAAGCAGACGTTTTTGGACGTCTGCTTTCTTTAATATGGCTCCTCTGACTGGACTCGAACTTCATCTGTATATCCTTTTATTGGCGGTTTTGTGAGTTTTAATGTTATTTATACCAACACTTCTACCAACATTATTTAATCTTAATATGTAAAATGTCAATTAAAAACAATTGGTTATAACAATATCTTGTTGTCTATTGCTATCTGGCAGCACTGTTATGCTCAACACCATGTTGTCAGTATTTCCATGATTTTAATGCATTAAAAACAATTTATTATGAATGTTATAACTCTATTTTTTACTTTGTCCGCGGGGCATTGGATTAACTATTTATGAGAACCTTAAGCCAGTTGATTATCTGCCCTACATAGCAGCGCTGTATCGGCGCTTAGATGTGCAGCCCGTCGCTTTAGCCACATGTCAGTAAACGGCAGGTGTAGAGACATGTGGCGCAGCTACTTAGCATAATCTGAGTTACCTGCATATTACTCTATAGACTGCTTTAATCTGTGGACAAAGTTCGGTGTCATGCTCTTGTTTCTTACACGGTCGTTGAATTGCTACATTGCATAAAATCATTAAAGAGAAAATATATCGGATACCTTAAAAATTAAAAACACAGTATAATCAATGGGTTGGTTAATTTTTTGAACATAAATGTTTTATTGTATTATATGTGATAATTGCTATCATGAGAGTTATTTTACCCTCATGGTACCCCAATATGAAATACACGGAGTTTCTATCGTCAGCGAAAAGACATAACCACGCTTGCCGAGTTTTGAAAGAAAAGCTTGATAGTTTGGGTGATGGCTGTGCTGAGGATGTTGAATATAAATTTTTAGTACTTAGCCTTTACTATCTTTCAGGATATATAATTGAGTGTTCTATTAAATATAAGATTTTTCAACTAGAAAACTACGATTTACACTCTGATGTTAATGAAGAAGAATGTGAAAAGGCTGGTATAAATTACAAGAAAAAAATAAAGACGCACAATTTCAATCGACTACAAAATTATCTTGATTCATTGGTCAGCGGGATAAACCACGTAAGTGAAAAAAATGAAATTAACAAATTGATTAATGAATGGACACCGGAGATAAGATATTCAACTGTTGAATTGAGTTATGAGCAAGTAAAAGAATTATATTCACATACAAATAACTTCCTAAAGATGATTTAAGGATAAATAAATGTTAAAATCAATGAGCTTCATTCAAAGGATAGAAAGTGATCTAAAGGAAAACATTAATCAAAAATTAATTTTAGATTATTACATTGAGTTAATGGTAAACCAAAATGTAGAAGTTTATGTTGTTAGTGACGTTATTAAAATAAAAGATGAACTATTCCTTGATTTAGTAAGTTTCAATGAATTAGAAAATGAAAAAATAAACTTCACTTTTCTATCAGAGAATAAACATTCTGATGAAGAATATGAGTATTTATTTACAAAAGAAAAAGTATCGATTGGCTTAAGGCGTTCGTTGAGCGCTTTACTTAATATGAAAAAAGGAAAAAATAAACATAAAAATGTTTTAACTTTTTTCAGTTATAAAGGTGGCGTAGGACGCACAACAAGCCTAGCATTAACTGCTACTTTTTTGGCGAGGAAAGGGAAAAATGTTTTTGTAATTGACTGCGACTTTGAAGCCCCGGGACTGATAAATTTTTTTAATAGTGCCCAATCAGATAACTGTAAAGGGGGGATTGTAGAGTATCTAAATGATAAATCTTTTGATAGAAATTCAAGCATTAAAGATTATGTTTATAACATTGAAAAAAATTATTCTGGTAGTGGAATTATAAATTTAATGTCTGCTGGGAATATCATGCATGACCATGAAAACTTGGTAAGCTATTTAGAGGGACTTGCAAAGTTAGATTTGCAAGGAGAGAGGTTAGTTAACATTTTTGATAATATCATAACCGATATTAATACAGAGTTTATGCCAGATGTAATCCTTGTTGATTCTCGGACTGGCTTCAATAATACATTTGGAGCCTTAGCACAAGTATCACAAAACATTGTTGTATTAGCTGGTGATGATGCCCAAAATCAACCGGGGATAGAATATGTTACAAAAATTCTGAATGAAATGAATATAAATACTTGTTTCGTACTATCAATAATTAGTAGTAACTTCAGTCGTCGTTTTAATAATTTTTCTAATCATATACAAGGTATTGCATCATTTGATACTGAAGTTTTTTATTTTGATAGACAAAATACTCTTGAATATATTGGTACTCCTTTGGAGGACAGAGATGATTTAGATGATTTCATTAATGGGGAAAATGGGTCTACGCAATATCAGAAGTTTTTTAATTATATCTATGAGGTTACATCTGAATCTTTACTGATCAATAAAGAAGATACATTAAAGAATGAAATTAAAGATGAGGTAAATAGAGGGTTATTAAATTCGATTGAAGGCATTGAAGTTTCATATGATGAAAAAGAAAATCAGAGTATATCATCTGAAGTATCAAATGAAACCATTCAAGATAAAGTATTAAATGATTTAAGGGATAAACTTCCTGATCTTTATGCCGAGAATATTGAATACTCGGATGATTATATAAATGAGTTGTTCTATTTTAGACCTTGTATGGAAGATTTATTTATACCTGAAAAAAATATTTTATTAGGAGACAAAGGGACAGGAAAGACGGCTTTCTATAAAGCTCTCCAAATTAATAGTTTTTTCGATATGTTAATCTCAAAATCACAAAAAGAACAATTGAATTATAGTGTGTTAAATATTACAAATTTCGATAATGATAATTTCGAATTTGATGGGTTTGATGTATATCATAAAGATGAATTGTTCATAAAGCGTTTTTGGATTTTTTTCATATGGAATGCAATTTGTTCTAGAGGAGAATATGGTTGTAAAAACCCTTCTTTGCGTATGGAACTTGGGAATTTCAAAATATCGGAAACAATAATTAGCACATTAAAAGATTCGGAAAAATACTCACTCATTGAAGACGAAATGAATGAGATAAATAAGAGATTAAAAAGTGATGATAAACGACTTCTTATTACTTTTGATCAATTGGATAATATTGTAAAGCCGTTCTTATGGAATGATGTAGTTTCGCCTCTTGTTAAAATAGCAATACGTTTTCCTTACGAAAACATTCATCCAAAACTATTCTTAAGAAGAGACTTATATCAAAGACTTGGTAACTTAACAAATAAAAATTCGTTTACTCCACGTATCATTGATCTGGAGTGGACACAAAATGAAATATTTTCATATTTTTTGAAGATTGTATTTAATTATTCTAAAGGTAATTTTTTTACATTCTTATCTACCTATTTATCGAGTCCACTATTAATACAACAAATTCAGAGAAAGCTAAAAACAAAAGGAGTTGTGCACAATCAATTACCATTAGATAAGTATCTCATACAGCCAGTTATAAATGCATTTTTCGGTTCTCCAAGGCCTAAAAAAAATGGCAGGTTAAGTACCGCATATGAAGATTTATTTAGGAATATTCAAAGCGCAGATAAAACTGTAAATCTTCGTCCATTTATTGATCTTTTGACAAATGCCATTAAAGAACAGGATGACCAAGATTATGAGAAAGGATACCGTAAAGATTCTATTATTGGTTTAGCTTATTGCACCAGTAAACAAGTTAGGAAAAATGCAGTTGTAAAATATCTTGAAGACTTATGGAATGAAAAAGGCAATGAATTTGTTAAGTACTTTTGTTTAGATTTATCCAATAATAAAGTAAGTTCTAACTTTAAAAAAAATGTACTCAATGAAAGTAGTTTTGATCGACTCTTAGAAGAAGTTATTAGAAATCATGATGATGATGAGGTAATTAAATTGGGGACTCTTTCAGAGTTTAAGCAAATACTGATTGCTAACAAAATCATAACGCCGTATATGGTTGGAAGTAAAACTAGATATGGGTTTGCTTATTTATATACTAATTATTTAGGTATGTGATGTACAAATGGCATCATGAAACCGTGATGCCTTTTTTATTTTTAAAATTCGTCAGTAATCTAATATTTAGCTCTTGATCTTTTATGTTAATCTTGCTGCTTCATAAAATAATTTTTGAACTTAATTATATTTGTGTCAGACATGGTTAATGTCCGATGTTAACACCTAACAAAAAATAGATATGTCTAGAATTCTTGAAAAATGGTCTAGTTAAGTAATTTTCTAGTATTGGGACGTTAATATATTGGGGCAATTTAGTCAGAGATGATCATATTTTTACTTTCTCTATCGTATTGAATACGTTAACTTTGTCTCTAAACGTAAACATATGTTAAGAGAGAAAAATGAATAAAAAGATGCATAAAACGGAGATTGTAGAAGCACTAAGCGAATGGTTTGATGTAAGTCGCTATGATGTGCTGAAAGATTTAACCCTAGAACAAATCTATGCTGAGCTGGAAAGACGGATTTTTGCTTATAAAGCAAGGCAACAGTGGGAAACGGCCGGTGAAGAGAATCAATTGCTGGCGATACACCATGATGCCCTGATCCGTTCTGGTCAGGTTATACGTGAGACTAAATGGCTTTCTGACAGTCATATGCTCGCACACAGCTATGCGGTCAGGCCAATGACAAGGAATTCGTTGTTCAACTATGGAAGGGCGATGTATCGTCTGGAAAACAACACGCCTAAAGATGATGTTTCAGTGAGTTCAGAATACATATCTGAATACTTGAAGCAGGGCGGGTTGAACCCTGCTAACAAGATGCTGATTGAAATCGATTTAGATGAAGCCAGCAGCGATGATTTGGCTGAACACCTAAAAGTGCTTATCAGTGAGTGGCAGAAGCACCTCAAGGTATCTAAGCCCCCGGAAAAAGATTTCCGCTTTGGTCATAAAACCTTCCAGAAGATACTCGATTACAAAATCATCCCTCTAATGGATCTCATTGGTTGGGAACAACTCAACAATCAAAAAATCCCATATCCTGTGCTGGCAGGTATCCTCCATACCGATATGCGCTATGCCAGAGGCAGCGAACAAATCAAAGATACGGATTACCCTCTGGCCTATGATTTTTTAAATAATGATAATTATTTCAAGTCATTGAATGATTTTTTCATAAAAAACATACATGTGAAAAGCTCCGATATCCTTGCTGTCATCGGCATGAATGACAAACCCGAACCTAAGAAGAAAACAAGGGACAGTCGCTAATCCTGAACATCCCCGATATTCACCTTTCATAAAAATCCCCTAAATTCACTGGTCCTGAACTTCCCCTCTATTCAGGGCTGGTGAACTAACCTAGTTTCTCACATGAGTTATCCATACAATTATTTCCATCGCAAAACAGGAGATAAATATGGTTCAAATCGTAGCAAACAAAAAACAACGTCTTATTCGTTTACCAGAAGTGATTAGAAGAACAGGATTTGGAAAGACATGGATTTATACGCTTATTAAAGCAGGACGCTTTCCATCGCAAGTTAAAACGGGTTTAAGGTCTATTGCCTTTATAGAAAGTGAGATTGATGCATGGATTGAGAAAATCATTTCTGATTCACGTCCTGTATCTGAACAACAAATATTTTAATAACAACAAGAGGAAATAAAATGAAGAGTAATAAAATGAAAAATATCAAAGAATCATCTACCAATATTTTTACTGCTATGGCAAAAAATCTTTATATCTCAGGAATACGTATATATAAAGAACAAGAAGAACTTGAAGTGTTAACGGCTATTATGTTGGATAGCGACAGAACAGAGTTATATCTTTTGCATGTTAAAGATTATCTGGCAAAACGCTTTGATGCACATATGGAAGAAATGGGTAAAAGAGAAAGACTGATTTATGTTGATATGGATAAAGTCATGCATGAAATGAGATATGTTCATACTCAAGCATTACTTTTTAGTATGAGCTAATAACACCATATTTGGCCCCGGAAGGGGCTAATAAGAACAATGAATAAAATAAGCATTTAACTATGAGGGTATAAATATGTCTAAAGAAAAAATAAGCATTAATAAATCAACCGAACTGTTCTATGACCTTGCATGTAGATCGTTTGCCGCAAGCTGGAATATGTTCATGGAAGTTAATGGCAATGGGGATGCAAATGATTATTTGGATGACCCGGATTTTATGAGTCCATTTATTATCCATGTTATAGATCATATTCAGAACAACTTTGAGATATTTACAGCTAAAGAAGGAAATGGCGGCAATATTCATGAGGTTAACTTTAAAATGGTCGCAGCCATGTTGGTTGAGTATTCAGACACCTTTAGAAAATAAGAAATAATTTTGCCCTGAAAGGGGCTAACCGAAAAATAAGAGGGAAATATAAATGGTAAACAACATAAAGAAAAACGAAACATCTACGATATTACGTAAAAAAGGCAACAAGCAAAGCTCTATAACAAATAAAATATCTGTAGTAGCAAGTATGCTGTGCGAAGGAACCCCGAAAGTAAAGAATACTATTCAAGAAAGCCTAGATGTGTTTATTGCTCTGAGCGGATATTCAGTAGAAGACATGATAGAGAATAAGGGTTTGATCGATGCTTTAAATCGACATATCAATAACGATTTAGTTGATGAATTAGATCTGGAATATGGTTCTGTCATCATTAATATTGTATATAACAACTAACCATTAACATAATAGAAGGATTAAAGATGAAAGAGATTACATTAAATAAAAATGATAAAGAACTAAACGAACTTATTGTCAACATTTTACAAGGATACTGTGATGAGATATATGGCATTTACGAAAAACATCCTGAAACAGCAATCGATATTTTGAAAGATGGTTTCATGTCAAGCGTCATATATGATGTTTTGATAACGCGTGAGATGAAGAAATACGCTATCAAAAACAACATATCTGATATAAACAGAAGAGATTTAAAAGCCACAATCTTGTATTGGCATCAGGAACACATCATAGAACTTGTTTCAAAGAATATAAATCAGGATGAAAAGGGAGATCCAGTTTATTGGAAGCTGAAGATAACAGTAGTCCAGCAATGATAAATGATTATTGTCCAGAACGGGCAAATAAAGACGATAAGCAGAACATAACTCGTAAAGAGAGCCATCAGCGGATCATGACAGTGGATTAATTTCTGGCAACCAGATTAATAAATCCATCATTAAAGTGATCCATACGTCAAGACCGCTCCATCGTTACTGCCATGTCGCCTTTATGTTAATAATTACATGATAAATATGATATTTAAGTTAAATCACAAATCAGTTAGTATTGCCGCCACGCAGTGACAGACATGACATGGAAAAGGAAATGGATCGTCAATATAACAATGAAGTGACCCCGGAACTGTTGGCAGCAATGGATCAATCATCATTGACGGCGGAACAACTGGCAGAGATGGATGATGAAGGACGAGTACTGAGCGAAGAGCAGGATGAATACATCATGCTGCATCCTGTGACAGTGCTCTGGCGTAAGGCTGTGTCGGGGATACTGACTGGCAGTGGCCTTGTCAATGGAGAGGTAAATGATGGGGTATCGTGAGAACTGTTACGGGCGGGGACTTGCCCTGCATGGAGATAAAACAACCACGGGTGCCAGTTGTATCAGTTCACTGGGGCAGGGTACCTCTAATTTTGGTCTGGGGATAGTGCGTAAGGGGGATCACACCACCACCTGTCC